>NZ_KL647101.1:0-81537 GCF_000725445.1 Pseudomonas sp. AAC
GCTAGAAGCTAGAAGCTAGAAGCTAGAAGCTAGAAGCTAGAAGCTAGAAGCTAGAAGCTAGAAAGCGTGGCGCCTTTCACTTCCGGCTTCAAGCTTCCGGCTTCCGGCTTCCAGCTTCCAGCCCCCACCTATTCCGCCTCTTCGATCCAGGCGCCCTGGATGGCTTCCAGGACCTTCTCGCCGCCGCGCGACGGGTCGTCGCTGAATTCCGGCAGGCCGACCACCCAGTTGTGCAGGTCGACGAAGTTGACGTAGCGCGGGTCCACGTCGGGATGGCTATCGGCCAGCTGGATGGCGATTTCCAGCACATCGGTCCATTTCAGGCTCATGTCCGCTCCCTCAATGACCTTCGGAAACCTGGTTGATGGTGTATTTCGGAATCTCCACCACCAGGTCCTCGTCCGCCACCACCGCCTGGCACGACAGGCGCGAATCCGGCTCCAGGCCCCAGGCCTTGTCCAGCATGTCGTCTTCCAACTCGTCGGACGGCTCCATGGAGTTGAAGCCCTCGCGCACGATCACGTGACAGGTGGTGCAGGCGCAGGACATCTCGCAGGCGTGCTCGATATCGATGCCGTTGCGCAGCGCAGCCTTGAGGATGGTCTCGCCCGGCTGGGCCTCGACCACCGCGCCCTCCGGGCAATGCTCGGGGTGGGGCAGAAATACGATCTGCGGCATCTTCGCTTATTCCTCGATTTCGTTGAGCCGGCGACCGGCCAGGGCGGCCTTGACGGAAGCGTCCATCCGTCGCGCGGCGAAGGCGTCGGTCACCTGGGACAGACGCTTGATCTGTTGCTCGATGGCGGCGGTATCGCTACCGGCGGCCAGTTCGCGCAGGGTATCCATGCTGGCCTCGATGGCCAGCCGCTCGTCGGCGTCCAGCAGGCGCTCGCCATCGGCGTCCAGCGCCGAGCGCACGGCTTCGAGCAGGCGCTCGGCCTCCACCTGCTGCTCACGCAGCGCGCGGGCGTTCATGTCGTCGCCGGCGTACTGGAAGGAGTCCTGCAGCATGCGGGCGATCTCGCCGTCGGTCAGGCCGTAGGACGGCTTGACCTGGATGCTCGCCTCGACGCCGGAACTCATCTCGCGGGCGGACACCGCCAGCAGGCCGTCGGCGTCCACCTGGAAGCTGACGCGGATCTTCGCCGCGCCGGCCACCATCGGCGGGATGCCGCGCAACTCGAAGCGCGCCAGGGAGCGGCAGTCCTTGACCAGCTCGCGCTCGCCCTGCAGCACGTGGATCATCATGGCCGTCTGGCCATCCTTGTAGGTGGTGAACTCCTGGGCGCGGGCCACCGGGATGGTGGTGTTGCGCGGGATCACCTTCTCCATCAGCCCGCCCATGGTCTCGAGGCCCAGGGACAGCGGGATGACGTCCAGCAGCAGCAGCTCTTCGCCGCGCTTGTTGCCGGCCAGGGCGTCGGCCTGGATGGCGGCGCCGATGGCCACCACCTGGTCGGGGTCGATGTCCACCAGCGGTTCGCGGCCGAACAGCTCGCCCACCGCCTGGCGCACGCGCGGCACGCGGGTGGAGCCGCCGACCATGACCACCGCGCCGATGTCTTCCAGCTCGATGCCGGAATCGCGCACGGCGCGACGGCAGGCCTTGAGGCTGCGGGCGACGAAGGGTTCGATCAGGGCGTCCAGCTGGCTGCGGTCCAGCCTGCCGCGCCAGTCGCCATAGGCGACCTCGACGCTTTCGTTGAGGGTCAGGGCTTCCTTCGCCGCGCAGGCGGCCTGCAGCAGTTGGCGCTGGCTGCCCGGGTCGAGGTCGTCGGAAACGCCGGCCTGCTGGATGATCCAGCCGGCGATGGCATGGTCGAAGTCGTCGCCGCCCAGGGCGCTGTCGCCACCGGTGGCCAGGACCTCGAAGACGCCGCGGGTCAGGCGCAGGATGGAAATGTCGAAGGTGCCGCCGCCCAGGTCATAGATGGCCACCACGCCCTCGGCGTTCTTGTCCAGGCCGTAGGCGACCGCCGCGGCGGTGGGCTCGTTGAGCAGGCGCAGCACGTGCAGGCCGGCCAGGCGCGCGGCGTCCTTGGTGGCCTGGCGCTGGGCGTCGTCGAAATACGCCGGCACCGTGATCACCGCGCCGACCAGTTCACCACCCAGGGTGGCTTCGGCGCGCTGGCGCAGGCTGCGGAGGATTTCCGCGGAGACCTCGACCGGGCTCTTCGGGCCCTGCACGGTCTCGATGAAGGGCATGTGCGACTCGCCCTGGGTGAAGCGGTAGGGCAACTGGCCACCGAGCTGCTTCACATCCTCCAGGCCGCGGCCCATCAGGCGCTTGACCGAGATGATGGAGTTCAGCGGGTCGGCGGAGGCGCCGCGCCTGACCGACTCGCCGACCTCGACGCGGTCGGCCAGGTAGCGCACCGCCGAGGGCAGGATCAGGCGCCCCTCGGCATCGGCCAGGGGTGCGGCGACGCCGCTGCGCACGGCGGCGACCAGGGAATTGGTGGTGCCCAGGTCGATGCCCACGGCCAGCCGGCGCTGGTGCGGCTGAGGGGTTTGTCCGGGCTCGGCGATCTGCAATAGGACCATGCGGCTTCTAATCAGGCGTAACGGGCGCGGCACGGGCCGCGCGGATTAATCGTCGAGTCGCTCTTCGAGCTGGCGCACTTCCTGCGCCAGCTTGTCGAGAAACTGCATGCGGCGCACCAGGCGCTCGGCTTGCTCGCGGCGCGCGGCGTCGTCCCAGCAATCGGCGAAGCTGTCCTCCAGCTGCTGCTGGGCGGCCTTCAGGCGGCGCTTGAAGGCGGCTACTCCATCCAGGTCGGCGCTGTCCTGCAGGTCTTCCAGCTCCTCGCGCAACTGCATCTGCTGCAGGAGGAACTCCGGGTCCTGCACCGTCGCTTCCAGCGGCAGCGCCTGGCCACGCAGGGACAGCAGGTACAGCGCCCGGCGCGGCGCGCTCTTCAGCGTCTGGTAGGCGTCGTTCAGCTCGGCGGCGCGTTCCAGCGCCACGCGCTGCTCGCGCTCGGAAGCATCGGCGAAACGGTCCGGGTGGACACTGCGGACCAGCTCACGGTAACGCTGGCCAAGGGCATCCAGATCGAGGCGGAAAGCCGGCTGCAGGTCGAAGAGCGCGAAGTGGCAAGGACTACCCACGCCGGCCTCAGACGTTGAAGCTTTCGCCGCAGCCACACTCGCCACGAACGTTCGGGTTGTTGAACTTGAAGCCCTCGTTGAGGCCTTCCTTGGTGAAGTCCAACTCGGTGCCGTCGAGGTAGACCAGGCTCTTCGGGTCGATGATGACCTTCACGCCGTGGCTCTCGTAGACCAGGTCCTCGGGCGCCAGCTCATCGACGAACTCGAGCACGTAGGCCAGCCCGGAACACCCGGTGGTGCGCACGCCAAGACGAATGCCCTCGCCCTTGCCGCGCCCCTCGAGGGAGCGCTGGACATGCTTGGCGGCGGCTTCGGTCATGCTGATGGCCATGGGAACTCCTTACTCAACTGAGCGGTTAGAGCAGACCCTTCTTCTGCTTGTAGTCGCGCACGGCCGCCTTGATGGCGTCCTCGGCGAGCACCGAGCAGTGGATCTTCACCGGCGGCAGGGCCAGTTCTTCGGCGATGGTGGTGTTCTTGATGGATTCGGCCTCGTCCAGGGTCTTGCCCTTCATCCACTCGGTGGCGAGGGAGCTGGAGGCGATGGCCGAACCGCAGCCGTAGGTCTTGAACTTGGCGTCTTCGATCACGCCCTGCTCGTTGACCTTGATCTGCAGGCGCATCACGTCGCCGCAGGCCGGCGCGCCGACCATGCCGGTGCCGACATCGGGATCCTCGGCGTCGAGCTTGCCGACGTTGCGCGGGTTTTCGTAGTGGTCGATGACCTTGTCACTGTATGCCATGGCTAATCCTCACTCTCTATGGGGCGGGTCAGTGGGCCTGCCATTCGACCTTGGACAGGTCGACGCCCTCTTTGAACATGTCCCACAGCGGCGAGAGCTCGCGCAGCTTGGAAACGGCTTGCCCCACGATACCGGCGGCGTAATCGACCTCTTCCTCGGTGGTGAAGCGGCCGAAGGTGAAACGGATGGAACTGTGCGCCAGCTCGTCGTTGCGGCCCAGGGCGCGCAGCACGTAGGACGGCTCCAGGGAGGCGGAGGTGCAGGCCGAACCGGAAGAGACCGCGAGGTCCTTCAGGGCCATGATCAGCGACTCGCCTTCCACGTAGTTGAAGCTCAGGTTCAGGTTGTGCGGCACGCGCTGGGTCAGACTGCCGTTGACGTAGAGCTCTTCCAGGCCTTCGAGCTTGGCGAAGAAGCGGTCACGCAGGGCGCGGATGCGCTCGTTCTCGGCGTGCATCTCTTCCTTGGCGATGCGGAAGGCCTCGCCCATGCCGACGATCTGGTGGGTGGCCAGGGTGCCCGAGCGCATGCCGCGCTCGTGGCCGCCGCCGTGCATCTGGGCTTCCAGGCGCACGCGCGGCTTGCGGCGCACGTACAGGGCGCCGATGCCCTTGGGACCGTAGGTCTTGTGGGCGGAGAAGGACATCAGGTCGACCTTGAGCTTGTCCAGGTCGATGTCGACCTTGCCGGTGGACTGCGCGGCGTCGACGTGGAACAGGATGCCGCGCGAGCGGGTCAGCTCGCCGATGGCGGCGATGTCGTTGATGGTGCCGATCTCGTTGTTCACGTGCATGATCGAGACCAGGATGGTGTCGTCACGCAGCGCCGCTTCGACCATGGCCGGGGTGATCAGGCCTTCCTCGGTGGGGTCGAGGTAGGTCACTTCGAAGCCTTCGCGCTCCAGCTGGCGGGTGGTGTCCAGCACCGCCTTGTGCTCGATCTTCGAGGTGACAATGTGCTTGCCCTTGCTGCCGTAGAAGTGCGCCACGCCCTTGATGGCGAGGTTGTCGGACTCGGTCGCGCCGGAGGTCCAGACGATCTCGCGGGGGTCGGCATTGACCAGCTCGGCGACCTGGCGGCGGGCGTTCTCCACGGCTTCCTCGGCCTTCCAGCCGAACACGTGGGAGCGCGAGGCGGGGTTGCCGAAGTTGCCGTCCACCAGCAGGCAGTCAGCCATCTTCTGAGCGACGCGCGGATCCACCGGGGTGGTGGCGGAGTAGTCGAGGTAGATCGGCAATTTCATCAGGTAACTCCTACAGGCTGGCGCGCGCTCAATCGATGGCGGACGCTTCAATCTTATCGAGGCTCGGCCGTTTGCCGGTGCCTCCGCAACGACGCTCATCCTGCCGCTGCGCGACTTCCTGGACTTCACGGCGCTCGACCAGGTCGGCGAGGCTGATACCGCTGAGGAATTCGTGGATCTGCTGGCTGAGGTCGCACCAAAGGTGGTGGGTCAGGCAGGTGTCGCCGGAGTGGCAATCCCCCTGCCCTTGGCAGCGCGTGGCGTCGACCGATTCGTTGACCGCATCGATCACCTGGGCGACGTGGATGCCGGCCATGTCGCGGGACAGCTGGTAGCCGCCGCCGGGACCGCGCACGCTGGTCACCAGGTTGCCACGGCGCAACTTGGCGAACAGCTGTTCGAGATAGGACAGGGATATGCCCTGGCGCTCGGAAATGTCCGCCAGGGAAACCGGACCACGCTGGGCATGCAACGCCAGGTCGAGCATGGCGGTTACGGCATAGCGGCCTTTGGTGGTCAGACGCATGGGACATTCCCGAATGGATCACTGGACTGGCGAAAGGATGCCATTTCCGAGTATTTGAGTCAACTATAAGACCTATCAAATTACTCGGGATTAGCCAGCGAAGGGCGGCATAATGTAGCAGGAAATCGTTAGCGACGCATCAATGCGCCGCCTTGCCCTCTTCATCCTTGACGCCGGCGAAGTCCTCTTCACGCAGCTCTGGCAGTTTTTTCGCACAGTAGTCGCTACCCAGGGCCGTCAGCGCCTGGCACATGCCCTCCAGCCGGCCGTCGACCGCCTGCAGGTGGTCGAGCAGCTGACCGATGGCGCGGGCCACCGGGTCGGGCATGTCCTGGCTGACGCCGTAGGCGTCGAAGCCGAGCTTCTCGGCCATGGCCTGGCGCTTGGCCTGCTGCTCGGCATCGTCCTTCATGATGATGCGCCCGGGAATGCCGACTACGGTGGCGCCCGGCGGCACTTCCTTGGTGACCACGGCGTTGGAGCCCACTTTCGCCCCGGCGCCGACGGTGAACGGGCCGAGCACCTTGGCGCCGGCGCCGACCACCACGCCGTCGGCCAGGGTCGGGTGGCGCTTGCCCTTGTTCCAGCTGGTGCCGCCGAGGGTCACGCCCTGGTAGAGGGTGACGTCGTCACCGATCTCGGCGGTCTCGCCGATGACGATGCCCATGCCGTGGTCGATGAAGAAGCGCCGGCCGATCCTGGCGCCCGGGTGTATCTCGATGCCGGTCATCCAGCGGCCGAAGTTGGACACCAGGCGCGCCAGCCACTTCCAGCCGGAGGTCCACAGCAGGTGCGCCAGGCGGTGCAGCCACACGGCGTGCAGGCCGGGGTAGCAGGTGAGTACCTCGAAGGCATTGCGCGCTGCCGGGTCGCGATGGAATACGCTCTGGATATCTTCGCGCACACGCTCAAACATCATCTTCACTCCGCTTGCAGGCCGCGCCCTGCGCGGCCTTCTGTGTTTCGGTGAGGATACCCCGGAGGATATTCATCTCCAGCTTGCTGACCCCGGCGCGGCCGTACAGGCGGCGCAGGCGCGACATCAGGTGCCGCGGCTTCTGCGGGTCGAGAAAGCCGATGTCGACCAGGGTGGACTCCAGGTGCGAATAGAAGCGCTCCAGCTCGTCGGCGGTCACCGGCAGGCTGTTGAGCATGGCGGTGGTCTCCAGCTTCTCCTGCTTGGTCGGCTGGCCTTCGGCGGCCAGCCAGGCCATGCGCACCTCGTAGGCGAGCACCTGGACCGCCGTCGCCAGGTTCAGCGAGCTGAACTCGGGGTTGGCGGGAATGTGCACGTGGAACTGACATCGCTGCAATTCTTCGTTGGTCAAACCCGCGTACTCGCGGCCGAACACTAGGGCCACCTCGCCGCCCTGCTGGGCGTGCTGCAGGCTGGTGGTCGCGCACTCGCGGGGGTCGAGCAGCGGCCAGGGGATGCGCCGGTCACGGGCGCTGGTGCCGAGCACCAGGCTGCAGCCCACCAGGGCGTCCTCCAGGGTCGGCACCACCTGGGCGGCGTCGAGGATGTCGGTCGCCCCGGAGGCGCGGGCCACCGCCTCGCCGCTGGGGAAGTCCATGGGGTCGACCAGCACCAGGCGCGACAGGCCCATGTTCTTCATGGCCCGGGCGGTACCGCCGATATTGCCGGGATGACTGGTGTTCACCAGCACCACGCGAATTCTGTCGAGCAACCGAAGCTCTCCACACAAGCAGATACGAAAAGGAACGGAATCCTACCGCAGCGCTCGGTCTTGCGCCACGCAAGCGACAGGCCGCCCTATGAGCGCCACGGTTTTCTGGTACAATGTTCGGCTTTCTTTAACATCATCCAGGTGACCTCTCCATGCAGCCCATGCTGAACATCGCCCTGCGCGCGGCCCGCAGCGCCGGTGAACTGATCTTCCGCTCCATCGAACGCCTGGACACCCTCTCGGTCAACGAAAAAGACGCCAAGGACTACGTCACCGAAGTCGATCGCGCCGCCGAACTCAGCATCGTCACCGCCCTGCGCAAGGCCTACCCGAACCACGGCATCATGGGCGAGGAAGGCGGCTACCTCGAGGGCAGCGGCGAAGGCGCCGACTACCTGTGGATCATCGACCCGCTGGACGGCACCACCAACTTCATCCACGGCGTCCCGCACTTCGCCGTCAGCATCGCCTGCAAGTACAAGGGCCGCCTGGAGCACGCCGTGGTCCTCGACCCGGTGCGCCAGGAAGAGTTCACCGCCAGCCGCGGCCGCGGCGCCGCGCTGAACGGCCGCCGCCTGCGGGTGAGCAACCGCAAGAGCCTGGAAGGCGCCCTGCTGGGCACCGGCTTCCCGTTCCGCGACAGCCAGCTGGACCACCTGGACGCCTACCTGGGCATGTTCCGCAGCCTGGTCGGCCAGACCGCCGGCATCCGCCGCGCCGGCGCCGCCAGCCTGGACCTGGCCTACGTCGCGGCCGGCCGCTTCGACGCCTTCTGGGAATTCGGCCTGTCCGAGTGGGACATGGCGGCGGGCGCCCTGCTGGTACAGGAAGCCGGCGGCCTGGTGAGCGACTTCACCGGCAGCCACGAATTCCTCGAGAAGGGCCATATCGTGGCCGGCAACACCAAGTGCTTCAAGGCGCTGCTGACCAGCATCCAGCCGCACCTGCCGCCGTCGTTCAAGCGCTGAGCATCAGCCAAATGAAAGAGCCCGGCCATGTGCCGGGCTTTTTTGTTCGGCAAGCTCAACCCATCCTACGAAAGCACCCCGGCACAGCCCCCCTGTAGGAGCGGACCTTGTCCGCGATAGCCGGAGGTATCGGCGCGATTCGCGGATAAGATCCGCTACGCCGCCCCACCCACGCCATTCCCATGTAGGAGCGCGCCCTGCGCGCGAAATCGCGGGCAGGGCCCGCTCCTACAGGTTACCGGGAAGCATGGTATTCCTCCTCTCCCGTAGGAGCGGACGTTGTCCGCGATAGCTGGAGGCATCGGCGCGATTCGCGGATAAGATCCGCTACGCCGCCCTACCCACGCCATTCCCATGTAGGAGCGCGCCCTGCGCGCGAAATCGCGGGCAGGGCCCGCTCCTACAGGTTACCGGGGAGCATGGTATTCCTCCTCTCCCGTAGGAGCGGACCTTGTCCGCGATAGCCGGAGGTATCGGCGCGGATCGCGGATGAGATCCTACGAAGAGCCTCTGCCGGAAACGAAGAAGGCGCCCAGCGGGGCGCCTTCTCGTGCTTCGATGCTTACTGCTGGCTGAGGATCAGCCGGCCGCTCTTGTCCACCGGGATCTGGCTGCCCGGGTCGCGGTCCATGCGCACCTGGCCGGCCTTGCCGTCGAGCATGTACTTGACGTCGTAGCCCACCACTTTCTCGCTGGTGTCGTTCACGGTGCTGCAGCGGGTTTCGGTGGTGGTGTAGGTGTCACGCTCCTGCATGCCTTCCTGCACCTTGTTGCCGGCGTAGCCACCGCCGACCGCACCGGCCACGGTGGCGATCTTCTTGCCATTGCCGCCGCCGATCTGGTTGCCCAGCAGGCCGCCGGCGATGGCGCCGATGGCGGTACCGACGATCTGGTGCTGGTCCTTGACCGGGCGCTGGTGGGTGACCGCCACGTCCTTGCAGACCTGGCGCGGCGTCTTGATGGTCTCCTTGACCGGCTGGACGGCGACCACCTCGGCATACTCGGGGCCGCGGTCCACCAGGCTGTACGTGGCCACCGCTCCACCTGCCGTAACGCCGACTGCGCCCAACACGGTACCGATGAGCAACGACTTGTTCACATAGACCTCCTGGCTTTCCTTTCATATGGGCACTTGCCCTTGTCCTTGCCTTGGAGCAGGGAATCCTTAGGAAAGTTCCGACATTCCTTCGCGATGCGCCATTGCATGCCGACACACGGCCGGATCGCGCACAAAGAAAAACTCCCGCCGGAGCGGGAGTTTCGAGGAGCGGCGGGACAGCCTCAGGGGCGGTCGTCGACTTCCTTGGCCTGCGGCGGGATCAGGTCCTCGGCCGAGAGCTTCAGCCAGATCAGCACCACGTCGGCGATGTAGATCGACGAGTAGGTGCCGGCCAGCACGCCGACGAACAGCGCGATGGAGAAGCCGAACAGGTTGTCGCCGGCGAAGAACAGCAGCGCGGCGATGGCCAGCAGGGTGGAGATCGAGGTGGCCAGTGTCCGCAGCAGGGTCTGGCTGGTCGAGATGTTGATGTTCTCGATCAGGCTGGCCTTGCGCAGCACGCGGAAGTTCTCGCGCACCCGGTCGAAGATCACGATGGTGTCGTTCAGCGAGTAGCCCACCACCGCCAGCACCGCGGCGAGCACGGTGAGGTCGAAGGTGATCTGGAAGAACGACAGCACGCCCATCACGATGATGGCGTCGTGGATCAGCGAGAGAATGGCGCCCACGGCGAACTTCCACTGGAAGCGGAAGCCGACGTAGATGAGGATGCCGCCCAGGGCCAGGAGCATGCCCAGGCCGCCCTGGTCGCGCAGTTCCTCGCCGACCTGCGGGCCGACGTATTCCACGCGCTTGAGGCTGGCCGGGTTCTGGGTATCGGCCTGCTGCAGCGCCGCGGCGACCTTCTTGCCCAGCTCCGGGTCTTCGCTGGGCATGCGCACCAGCACGTCCCTGGTGTCGCCGAAGCTCTGCACCACGGCCTCGGCGTAGCCGGCCTTGACCAGCTCGTCGCGGACCTTGCCCAGGTCGGCCGGCTGCTGGTAGTTCAGCTCGATGAGGGTGCCACCGGTGAAGTCCAGGCCGAAGTTGATGCCCTTGGTGATCCAGCTGCCGAGGGCGATCAGGGTGAGGACCAGGGTGGCGGCGAACGCGATGTTGCGCACGCCCATGAAGTTGATGGTACCGATCTTGATATTCATCTCATGATCCCCCTTAGATCCACAGCTTCTTGAAGTCACGCCCGCCGAAGATCAGGTTGACCATTGCGCGGGTGACCATGATGGCCGTGAACATCGAGGTGAGAATGCCCAGCGACATGGTCACGGCGAAGCCCTTCACCGGGCCGGTGCCCATGGCGTAGAGGATGCCGCCGACCAGCAGCGAGGTCAGGTTGGCGTCGACGATGGCGGTGAAGGCGCGGTTGAAGCCTTCGTGGATGGCGCGCTGCACCGACATGCCGCCGGCCAGTTCCTCGCGTATCCGCGAGAAGATCAGCACGTTGGCGTCCACCGCCATGCCCATGGTCAGCACGATACCGGCGATGCCCGGCAGCGTCAGGGTCGCGCCGAGGATCGACATCAGCGCCACCAGCAGGACCATGTTGAAGGCCAGGGCGACGGTGGCGATCACGCCGAAGAAGCGGTAGATGACGATGATGAACAGCGATACGAACACCATGCCCCACAGCGAGGCGTCGATGCCCTTGGCGATGTTGTCCGCACCCAGGCTCGGGCCGATGGTGCGTTCCTCGGCGAAGTACATCGGCGCGGCCAGGCCGCCGGCGCGCAGCAGCAGGGCCAGTTCCGAGGACTCGCCCGGGCCGTCGAGGCCGGTGATGCGGAACTGGTTGCCCAGGGCCGACTGGATGGTCGCCAGGCTGATGATCTTCTTCTCTTCCTTGAAGGCCGGGACGGCGACTTCCTGCTCGACGCCGTCGACCACCTGCTTGGCATAGCGGGTGATCGGCTTCTGCTCGATGAACACCACGGCCATGCTGCGGCCGACGTTGTTGCGGGTGGCGCGGTTCATCAGCTCGCCGCCGTGGCCGTCGAGGCGGATGTTCACCTGCGGGCGGCCGTTCTCGTCGAAGCTGGCGCTGGCGTCGGTGACCTGGTCGCCGGTGATGATCACGCTGCGTTCCAGGGCCACCGGCGGGCGGCGCGGCTCGCGGAATTCGAAGGTCTCGGTGGCCGACTTGATGGCGTCGGGCTCGGCGGCCAGGCGGAACTCCAGGTTGGCGGTCTTGCCGAGGATGCGCTTGGCTTCGGCGGTGTCCTGCACGCCCGGCAGCTCGACCACGATGCGGTTGGCGCCCTGGCGCTGCACCAGCGGCTCGGACACGCCCAGCTCGTTGACGCGGTTGCGCACGGTGGTGAGGTTCTGCTTGATCGAGTATTCGCGGATTTCGGCGAGCTTGGCCGCGGTCATGGCCAGGCGCAGCACCTGCATGCCGTTGCGCGCATCCTGGGTCACCTCGAAGTCGCGATAGTCCTTGGCGATCAGCGCCTTGGCCTTGTCCAGCGATTCGTCGTCGGTGAAGCCCAGTTGGATGGCGCGGTCCAGCACCGGCAGGCTGCGGTAGCGCAGGCGCTCCTTGCGCAGGGCGCTCTTGATCTCGCTCTCGTAGACGTTCAGGCGGGCGTCGACGGCCTTGTCCATGTCCACTTCGAGGAGGAAGTGCACGCCGCCGGAAAGGTCGAGGCCCAGCTTCATCGGGTGGGCGGCGATGTTGCGCAGCCAGTTCGGGGTGGTCTGCGCCAGGTTCAGGGCGACCACGTAGTCGTCGCCCAGGGCGCGACGCACGATGTCCTTGGCGGGAAGCTGGTCTTCCTGCTTGACCAGGCGGATCAGGCCGCTGTTCTTGCCGAGGCTGCCCGCCTTGACGGCGATGCCCGCGTCGGTCAGCGCCTTGCTGGCCTTGTCGACGTCGGCCTGGGTGATCTGCAGCGCGCTGCTGGCGCCGCTGACCTGCACGGCCGGATCGTCCGGGTAGAGGTTGGGTGCGGAATAGATGAAGCCGACGGCAAGCACCGCCAGGATCAGCAGGTATTTCCACAGGGGATATTTGTTGAGCATTGATACCGCCCGTTATGACGCGGGGCGCTTCATGCGCCCCGTCTATTGGTTTTCTTTGCCTGGAACTCAGATGGCCTTGAGCGTGCCTTTCGGCAGGGTCGCGGCGATGGCGCCCTTCTGGAACTTCAGCTCGACGTTGTCGGCGACCTCGACGACCACGAAGTCCTCGGCGACTTTCAGCACCTTGCCGGCGATACCCGCGGAAGTGACGACTTCGTCACCCTTCTGCAGGCTGGACAGGAGGTTCTTGTGCTCCTTGTTACGCTTGGCCTGCGGACGCCAGATCATCAGGTAGAAGATGACCAGGAAGCCGACCAGGAAGACCCACTCAAAACCAGTGCCCATCGGGCCTGCGGCGGCCGCGGGAGCAGCGGCGTCGGCGTAGGCGGCGGGAATCAGAAAGCTCATCGGATACTCCTGTCTCTATATTCTTTTGGAAAATCGGGATCAATCGCCCAACGGCGGCGTCGGAAGGCCGCGTTTGGCATAGAAGGCGTCGACAAAGGCGGCCAATGTACCCTGTTGGATTGCCTCGCGCAAACCAGCCATAAGCCGCTGATAATGCCGCAAGTTATGGATGGTATTGAGCATGCTGCCGAGCATTTCCCCGCACTTGTCCAGGTGGTAGAGGTAGGCGCGGGAGAAGTGCTTGCAGGTGTAGCAATCGCAGGTCGAGTCCAGCGGCGACTCGTCGTGCTTGTGCACGGCGTTGCGGATCTTGATCACCCCGGTATCGACGAACAGATGGCCGTTGCGCGCGTTGCGCGTGGGCATCACGCAGTCGAACATGTCGACGCCGCGGCGCACACCTTCCACGAGGTCCTCGGGTTTGCCCACCCCCATCAGGTAACGGGGTTTGTCGGCCGGCATGCGCGGCGGCAGGAAGTCCAACACGCGGATCATCTCTTCCTTGGGCTCGCCCACCGACAGGCCGCCGATGGCCAGGCCGTCGAAGCCGATCTCCTGCAGGCCTTCCAGCGAGCGCATGCGCAGTTCCTCGTGCATGCCGCCCTGGACGATGCCGAACAGCGCCGAGGGGCTGTCGCCATGGGCGATCTTCGAGCGCTTGGCCCAGCGCAGCGACAGCTCCATGGAGCGCTTGGCCACGTCGAACTCGGCCGGGTACGGGGTGCACTCGTCGAAGATCATCACGATGTCCGAGCCCAGCGCGCGCTGCACCGCCATGGACTCCTCGGGGCCCATGAAGACCTTGGCGCCGTCCACCGGCGAGGCGAAGTACACGCCCTCTTCCTTGATCTTGCGCAGCGCGCCCAGGCTGAACACCTGGAAGCCGCCGGAATCGGTGAGGATCGGCCCCTGCCACTGCATGAAGTCGTGCAGGTCGCCATGCTTGCGGATCACCTCGGTGCCCGGGCGCAGCCACAGGTGGAAGGTGTTGCCGAGGATGATCTGCGCACCGATGCCCTCGATGTCGCGCGGCAACATGCCCTTGACCGTGCCGTAGGTGCCCACCGGCATGAACGCCGGGGTCTCGACCACTCCGCGGGGGAAGCTCAGGCGGCCGCGCCGGGCCTTGCCGTCGGTGGCTAGCAGTTCGAACTTCATGAAACTCATGGATCAGTCCTCGGGCCCGCGCGGCGCGGGGTTGCGGGTGATGAACATGGCATCGCCGTAGCTGAAGAAACGGTATTCGTGTTCCACCGCCGCGGCATAGGCGGCCATGGTCTCCGGGTAGCCGGCGAAGGCCGAGACCAGCATCAGCAAGGTCGATTCGGGCAGGTGGAAGTTGGTCACCAGGGCATCGACCACATGGAAGGGCCGGCCCGGGTAGAGAAAGATGTCGGTGTCGCCGCTGAAGGGCTTGAGCTGGCCGTCGCGGGCCGCGCTCTCCAGCGAACGCACGCTGGTGGTGCCGACGGCGATCACCCGGCCGCCACGGGCGCGGCAGGCGGCCACGGCGTCGACCACGTCCTGGCCGACCTCCAGCCACTCGCTGTGCATGTGGTGGTCTTCGATCTTCTCCACGCGCACCGGCTGGAAGGTGCCGGCGCCGACGTGCAGGGTGACGAAGGCGGTGTCCACGCCCTTCTCGCGAATGGCCGCCAGCAGCCCTTCATCGAAGTGCAGCCCGGCGGTGGGCGCGGCCACGGCGCCGGCGCGCTCGGCGTAGACGGTCTGGTAGCGCTCGCGGTCGGCGGCCTCGTCGGGCCTGTCTATATAGGGCGGCAGCGGCATGTGCCCGACGCGCTCCAGCAGCGGCAGCACGTCTTCGGCGAAGCCCAGCTCGAACAGCGCGTCGTGGCGCTGCAGCATCTGCGCCTCGGCGCCGCCGTCGATGAGGATCTTCGAACCCGGCTTGGGCGACTTGCTCGAACGCACGTGGGCCAGCACGCGGCGGCTGTCCAGCACGCGCTCGACGAGGATCTCCAGCTTGCCGCCGGACTCTTTCTGGCCGAACAGCCGCGCCGGGATCACCCGGGTGTTGTTGAATACCATCAGGTCGCCCGGCCGCAGGTATTCCAGCAGGTCGGCGAAGTGACGGTGGCTGAGGGCGCCGCTCGGCCCGTCCAGCACCAGCAGGCGACTGGCGCGACGTTCGGCGAGCGGATGGCGGGCGATCAGGGCCTCGGGCAGATCGAAATGGAAGTCGGCGACGCGCATGGGGTATATCTCGAAGGGCCGGATATATTACTGGAATTGCGATGGCATCGCCACGCGGGTGGATTGACCGGTACCGAGGGCCTCCCTATACTGCCGCGCCATTGCCTCGGTGGCGGAATGGTAGACGCGGCGGATTCAAAATCCGTTTCTGGCGACAGAGTGAGAGTTCGAGTCTCTCCCGGGGCACCACACGATATTCTCGGGACTTCCCAGCAAGCCCCGAAACCCACGAAGAACCGGCCCTCTGGCCGGTTTTTTGTTGCCCAAAATTCCCGTACCCTGTCAGGGAAGCCTCACTTTTTAGGGGCATGCTTAGGGGCAAAGCGAGTTCGATCTTGCTTCATGCCCCTACGAGGGTAGGGATATGCCGCGCAAGACCGCACCGCTTACAGACTCCGCACTGAAGGTGGCGAAGCCCAAGGACCGGCCGTACAAGCTCAGCGACGGCGAGGGGCTTTACCTTGAAGTCATGCCCAGTGGCTCCAAGCTGTGGCGCATGAAATTCCGCTTCAACGGCAAGGAAAACCGCCTCTCGTTAGGGGCATATCCGACCGTGCCCCTACAGCAGGCGCGCAAACGGCGAGAAGAAGCACGCCAGCTACTGGCCCAGGGCAAAGACCCCGCTGCCGAACGCGATGCAGCCCGTCAGGTTCAGCAAATCGATGGTTTGACGTTCGAAGCCGTCGCTCGGGAGTGGCACGCATACCGCAAACCACGCTGGGCTATCTCAACTGCGGAAAAGACTCTTGCGTACCTAGAGTCCGATCTGATTCCAGCTCTGGGCAAACTTCCCATCAAGGCAATCACCCGACCAGACCTCGTGGCGCTGGTGCGGAACATCGAGGCGCGGGGCGCATTCAACGTCGCGAAGAAGTCACGTCAGTGGCTGAGCCAGATCTTCCGCTACGGGCTGGCCAAGGGGGTGATCGAGCTGAACCCTGCCACGGACCTGGACGTGGTTGCTGCTCATGCCCCTACGCTCAGGCATCACCCCCACGTTTCGTTCCAGGAGCTGCCCCAGCTACTGCAGCGAATCGATGAGGCACGTATAAACGTTCTGACCAAGCACGCAATCCACTTGCTGGTGCTCACTGCAGTTCGACCAGGTGAACTCCGCATGGCGCCCTGGAGTGAGTTCGACCTGAAGAAGGCGACCTGGACGATTCCGAAGGAACGCATGAAGGCTCGCCGCCCCCACATCGTTCCCCTCCCCCGCCAGGCCGTCGCCATCCTCAGGGAGTTGCACGAGGTCACGGGTGAATATGAGTTGGTCTTCGCCGGGCGGAACAATACTAAGCGCCCGATGAGCGAGAACACCATTAATAAGGCGCTGAGCGAGGCCGGGTACAAGGATCGGCAAACCGGCCACGGTTTCCGCCATCTGCTCAGCACCGAGCTGAATGGCCGCGGCTACAACCGGGACTGGATCGAGAAGCAGCTGGCGCACGGTGACAAGGACGAGATGCGGGACACCTACAACCACGCAACCTACCTCGAGCAACGACGCGAGATGATGCAGGCCTGGGCAGACGCGATAGACCTTTCCTTCGAGAAGCAGCACCCTGCTATGGAAAGCGCTCTCCACAACACCAACAGATGATGGTGCCAAATGACAAAAGATAGAGACGTCGCCCAAGAATACGAACTGTATCAGGAACACTCCTACGAAAGCCGTCGCTTGGCGGAGCTCCCTGATTTCGGCGTGGGGTTGATCACATTAAAAGCAGCGGGCGAGTTGATTGCCTGTGATCTGTGGGTGGGCGGAAATATTGAAGTCCCCTCTCTTGAGGACTTCGAGGGAAGCTACCTAGACCCAGCGGTTATGACGGCAGTGCAACCGCAAGCGGCGGAGTTCGAGGAGAAGCTGATCAACGCTGTCGAAGCCGGACGTCTTCCTGTTGCGCACATTCGCCGCGATTTGGATGAGCGGATCATTCCAGAGGCGACGCTTGTAGTTTTTCAGGAGCTTGATAACTGGCTTCTCGAACGTAGCTATGAATCTGGCGAAGCATTCGATGCTTGGATCGATCGCGAGGCAGAAATATCAAACAGTCTTGTGGACGAACTGATTTGGCTGCGGAGCATTAACGCCGATAGAAAACATTCCGGGCAATACGTCAACTCGATCAAACGCCATCCTGATTTAGGTACAGCCTCATCTGACGAAGTGCTTGCAGCGTACAAAGCGCAGACCATCGAGAATGACCGACTCCGCGCCAGGCTCGCCCAAGCGACCAAGCCTACCCCGTTAGAGAAAGTCGCTTCGCCCCGGCACAGAAGAACGTTGCTAACCATCATTGCAGCCCTAGCCAGCGAGTCAGGCATCGATATCACTCGACGCGGCGCTGCTCAGCGAATTGCTCTGCTCACGGAGCAAATCGGAGCCACCATTGATGATGAGACGATTCGCAAAATTCTGAGCGACGTGCCCGATGCATTGGAAAGCCGAAGCAAGCTGTAATCCCTAAATAGGTTTCTCCAAATCCGAATTCGGATTTCTGGCGCCTCACACTGAACATCATTCAGGCCATGTTCCCCACGCCACCCAAGGAGGCGAATACATGGCCAGCACCGCCCACGCAATTTCGACCCAGCCCACTCGCCGGTTTATCAAGCTCGCATCGGTGAAAGCGCTTACGACGCTCTCGACTTCCGAGATCTACCGACGCATCAGCTCCGGCCAATTCCCCCAGCAAATCATGCTCGGTCCCAAGTCCGCGGTATGGATCGAGGGCGAGATCATCCAGTGGTGCGAGGCACGCATCGCGGAGAGCCGTGGGGAGGCCGTCTAAATGCCGACCTTGGAAACCACCACCGCGGCGCAACGCGCCCGTCTTCTGGCACGAGTCCAGGAAGGCCCCATCGACACCTTGAGCGCCCGAACCGAGCTCAACATCCTCCACTCCGACCCCGCCCTCTGGGAGCAACTGCGTTCCCGGCTGGCGCGCTTCGCCTTGGACAACTCTGAGGCGATCGGCAAAGCACGCCCGAAGCCCATCGAAGGGCTGAACGATCGCGCCAACGATGCCTGGGAGCCGCTGCTGGCGATCGCCGATTAAGCTGGCGACCACACTGGCCGAAGTCCGCACGTACCGCAGCAATCGCATTGCATGGCCTGGAGGGCGAAGCGCCTAGCGTGGGTGTGGAGCTGCTGGGTGACGTGAAGGCTGCATTCGACGCCAAGAAAGCCACGAAGCTGTTCAGCGCAGAGTTGCTGGAATACCTCATCGCGGATGAGGAAGCCCCCTGGTCGACGTGGAACAGAGGCAAGCCAATGTCGCCCCGTCATCCCTATGAGCTCCTGTGTCAGAAGGGAGCTCTAGTCAATCAACACAGAAACACCTTGAGCGCTCAATCTGCCCCCTCAAGAGGGTCAGATTGATTTGCGAGCCTGCCGGGGACCCTGGCCTCCCCCCCAGCCCCACGGGGAAGGCGTCGAGCTGCGCGGTAAGGCAGAAATTTTCGAGTTTTCGGATGCTCCACCACAGCTCTCTGCGTGAGTTGCTGAAAGCCACGCCGTATGTGGGCTACAGCGTTCTTCAGACGGTGCGAAGGATGAGCATTTTCAAAAAGTCAATGTGCAGGTCTGAACGCCATTTAAAGTCTCTGCAGGCCATGCGCGACTAGGCGTTCCGAGAATTTCAGGCCCAGGTTCGGTTGTACATTGGCCCAAGCGCAAGAACCACGTGCATGCAGCTTGCTCCAGTCTTACTGGAGTCGGCCGGCGCGACACGGCAGAATGCCATCATCTTGGTTTGTGATCTCGAGCGTCCGCCGAAGGACACCGCACGAAACTCAAATACTCATCCCTGCATTGCAGCCGGGACAGTCTATGGATTGATAAAGGGAATTTCGATGATTGAATTTGACATCAGCAGCGAGTTGCTAGGGAAGCTACAGGAGCAAATCATAGGTCAAGTAATCCCGGTCACCTTCTTACTTGCTGGATGGTTCTTAGCAAGGGCCGCAGATAGCTTCAGAGAAAGTAGAAGAATAAAAAAACTTTGCAAACTAATAGAAAGCGAACTATCTCAATTAAAAGATGAACTCGAATTGCTACTGATCAAACTAGAGCGAGGAATACAGATAGCTTCCCGCCAAGGAATTGAGCCTGCGATTCACTTGCCTATCGAGGCTCACATTTATAACAACTACTACAAAGATGCAGTCCTAGGACTAAATAAGCGAAAAAGAATTTCCATACAACTAATACATACCACCATTAAGCATATAAACGATTCTGCTAGAAAAATGGAGGAAACCATAAGAGAAGTGCATACTGCCAACGACGAGGAGGAATTCCTATCTATTCAGCAACAATGGAAAGAGTCTCAGCTTGCATGTTATTACAATGCCGCCAATGCCATTTGGCATATCAAGCTTCATCTAGGGGAGCCGAATGGTCCGGATTTATCCCCTGGAACTAACATGCATAGAGACTTCCTTAAGTACAATGCAAGTGTTCGGTCCCACATTGAGGATCTAATAGAAAAATCAAAAAACATCTCCCTTGAAAAATTTGAAGAAATATACGATGAAGCTAGCTTTTCCAACGCCTTCGCAAAATAGCAAGAGCATACCCCCCATTGAAATCAACACTAACAGCATCATCACTAGGCAAGCATAATAATGCACCATAATATTACGCCGAAACGGGACCCAAAAACTCTAGCATTTGCCGATGCAGTGTTAATCCTCGCACCTCTTTTTATATTTCTCTTTATTCTTGCCCTAAATGGCAATCGCGAATCCATCTTTCAAAAGGCAGAGTGGAGCTTTATCACAATATTCTTCCTTATTGAGATTCTTCGCGACCGAATCAAAAGGCAGCACCTAGAGAATTATCATGCAGACCAAACGGAATCAGGAGTAATTATTTACTCGCTTGTCTTGGCTGTTGGGGTGCTATTCCTATATGCTGATTTTGAAAACTCCATGGGACTTGGATCTATTAGCATCCAAGCATTCTACACAGTTAAATTTTCTCTATTCTCATTTTCATTTATATTCTTTCTAGCTCACCGTTACAGAAAATATAAATATCAATTCTCAAGTGAAGCGTCTTGTTTCGGCGAGGAACTTTCACCCAAACAAGACAGCAGCAGATAGTTAAAAGGAAATATCATGACCACGCTTGTAAAGGTAAAAGTTGGCGGCCGGGAGATATCTCCTCACAAATGCGTGCAATCGCCGAACTTTGACTCGCGCACGGTGCTAACTAGAAGCCCCTGGCAGTTCGTGGAATTATGGTTAAGACGAGAAAACAAGAAAGAAGCTCTTTTTTACTGGAGGCAAGCAAGCGAATTCGGGAGAGCCGCAGTTGGCCTGCCGACTCAGTCAGCGCCATTACTTCATTACTACTCCTTTATGAATGCAACCAAAGCCTTGCTTTCCGCCAAAGGCATCGCGTTCGACCCGCATCACGGAGTCAGAGCGCATAATATGCGAGGCGCCAGCTCAAAGATAAGTATCGCAAACGAAGGCATTCGAATACTGAGCAAAGGAATTGTTCCTGCACTATCTAGCTACTATGGCGAACTGGAGACATCAAATACTCATAGCCTTCAAGATCTACTCTTCAACTTACCACACATCCATCGAACCTATTGCCTAACCTACCCCAACCAAACTGAGATGTTCGTTCCGATAACTACTCCCCGTTTCGTTTACGACCCTGTTTCCAGGGAAGTAAAGGTGCACGCGCAGATCTCAAAGAACTTCCAGACAACACAAGTAGTAAAACGAATAGCAACAGTTTTCACTCTCGACCCATCTGCACCTCGAGGTTCCTATGAAATAACCTCTGTCGCAAATCGGCCTTTTTTGCGCCCCCAGAAACCAACCGCAGCAGATATATTAAACCTGCAATCATTACAAGAAGAGATCAGAAAGAGTGTCTTATATATAAATGGCAGCGAAGCCTTATGGTACATCAAGTCAACTGTGGCTGGCGCAAATATCTTGAGAAGAATGCCCACAACTATAACCTTAGCAGCAATGCACCGACTAAGTGAGCTTTGTCGATACAAGCCAGTTGAGTTTAACTCTTTTTTGGGCGGGCAAAAAAACTGGCTGATCTCTGAGTTCATTCAGCAGTCTCCTGAGCAGTTCATTGATGAGATCGCCTCGGAAATGACTGGCCACCAGATATTGGCACCAAATATCCGAGCAGCAAACTAAATGAACATTTACCTTGCAAGCGCGCTTACACACGTCCCGGAGAAAGAGTTCCCTAGTTATACATCGAGACTACACAGATTAGCCGCAGCTTTAGAATGTGACGGGAGTAATAATATAAAGTACGCATTAATGAACAGCGACCCTCAGCTTTCTGAGAAGCCTCACCGCGAGCAGCCAATTCTCTGTTACTTATGGGACAGAGCGATGGTTGAGGCGGCTGACTTGATAGTTGCGGAGGCTTCATATCCTTCAACAGGCCTGGGGATTGAGCTTCAAATTGCAGAAGCTAAAGGTATACCACTGATTTTATGCTTCGAAAGCTCTGAATCAAAAAGGAGCCAGGCAAAATTCTACGAGAACCCAGGCAATAGTCGCCATGAATTACAAGTTGGCGACGGCTTCATTTCTTTGATGGCGCTTGGCCTTCCAAACACCCTCGCAGTTATTCCATATATGGATGAATTAGAGTGCATCGAGGAGCTTCAAAGAAAAATAAGCCTTATTGACCGAAAGTTTTAACATCGCTAGTTTTTATGCTTTATTCTTCAGTTGGCTATCCAAAATTATTAGGTCAGCGCTGAGAATGCAGGCTGCTAGTCTCGATACACCCTACAGTTTTGTTCTAACCGCTATGACTCCGGCGGTGCCGCATGAAGCAATAGCGATACCTAGAGGGGCATCGAGAAGTCTGAACGCTCTGGGGGTAATTCGAGCCCCACTAGCCGATCACAGGGCCGAGTTTGGATTTAGGAAGCTAGGCTTAGATGACGCAGATCTGCGTCATGTCGAGCCACACCGTTGCAATCGCCGCAGAGCGCTGCGCAGATGTGAGCAGATTTGCTCGCATCTCTATCAACGTCGCTTCAGTCACGCTCCTACCGTGACGCGGATGGAGTAGGCGCAGCATGCCAAGCCCCTGGACGTCAGACACTCCAGCCAGCGTCTGTAGAACGTCAGATATATGCGAGACAGACGATTATCTAGATTCGGCCAAAGCCCTTGCCGGCTGAGCCGTCCAGGATGGCGCCGGAATTTCTCATGTAAAGGCTGAATAGGCGGTGCTCGCCCGCAGACAGGTAGCAGATCGCCTGCCTACCCCGGTGCCGCCACGGCCTGTACGGGCACGGCCTTCAGCGATTCTTCGCGTCCAACAGAGTGGAGGACGCAAGGACGGGATAATAAGATGCCCCTGCCGTCATCGGTTGCGCGCTCCAAGCAAATCAAAGCCGCACGCCTCACCACCACCGCCGGCGCCTGGCCGGCAGGTACGAATCGCGCTGGCCGCGCCTGGTGAGTGGCAGGGCAGCACGCCAGGCGCAACGTGATGCAACGCTCTGCCGGCTCCGGGCACTGGGCCGTGACCGGCGGCGTGCCATACCTGGCCGGCCGGAATACCGCCCGAGGGGCGCCGGCGAGCTACGCCGCAACACCCGGGGGCCCCTATGACAAATGGTGGCCTGAGGGTAATTCGAACCCCGGTTTCCCACTATGTATGAGGGTTTTCCTAGGTTGGTTGTTGTTTTGTCGTTCGGCTGAAACTCCGTAACGACGAGGCCTTCAGCCAATCGATGCGCCAACCTAGACCTTGATTCCCACAACCAAGCCCTAATCTACTGCCTAGCCGCTGCTAGCAGCGAGAAGCAGAAGTCGAGCAGCCTTCCCCTAATCATCGCAACACCTAAAGATTGGAGTTCCAACTCTGCCAAGCATGCCTTCACTGCAACAAAGTCCTTTGGGAGAGAATGTGATTGGTTGCTGCCCGCGCCGATCTACGTGATTGCGTATCGATAACTGCCGCTCACTAGCGACAGCCATCAGCCAACTACAGTGATTGGCCGATAAACATGAAGCGGCGAAGCTCGCATTAAACTCTCCGGGAACGCCTGCGAGCTTTCCGGGGTGGACGACGACGCAATGGCCTTGCTCCGGGCCTGATACGGTGGTCAAGCTCATCCAAGACCGCACGAGTTTGATAGGCGTCGATCTCGATTAGCTGCTCGAACATCTGGAGGCCTTCAAGCCTCGTACCCTCGGTTCGGTGGAGCGTTATCGCAAGATCCATAATTTCTTGAGCAGCAAGGGTAATTGCCGAGCCCACATTCGAGAGTTGGTCCCGCCACAACTGGATCAGTTGAGACGCAATTCGCGCCACGACAGAGGCGTGGCGAGGGAGCAGGGCTCCAAGGCGCTCAACAACGAAAGAGTCCTTGGGAGGCGGGGCATGGGCGATGTTTTCCGCGATGTGACTTAGAAGTCGGATCGTATGGGACTCAGACTCCAGTTTGTCGACAAGACCAAAAAGCTTAAATACCTCCTGCCAGATAGCTTGCTCGTTCCTTACCAATAGGCGCAAAAGCAAATCCGTGGCATCAGCGCGGAACCTTGGCTCTGGCCAAAAGAGCTGTACGGCCGTAGCGGCAGCTCCAACCCGCGCCTCAGCGAGGGCAGCATCTTCGACCAACTCATTCAGCCACTCCATGGCCAAGCGCCCACCCTTATTGCTTAGGGCGATGAGTGTAACTAGCTCGCCATACCCTATTCGGGCAGCAAGATGGTTCGAATTGCGCCAGCGTCCCAAGTTGGACATCACTTCATTGAGCGCATCTCGATGCGTACTCGCCATCAAAAAGGCAGCTCCATAGCTTCCATCGAGTTGAGAGAGCGAAAGGACGTCGCCGATTAGAGCGGAGCCCCCATGGGAATCCATTGATGGAATGGAGCTCATTGAGGTCATAAGCATCCCCCAAACGCGCTTGTCCTGAGAAAGGCTGAGGTATCGACGCAACAGCTGGATGACAAGAGAAACTTCGTTCCGAGCAAGTCGCGCATTAATGATGGCGGTGATAATTGGGTAGTCGCCGCTTAGCACAGGCTCAATACGTGGTTGCCCCGACAGCAGAAAATCGAACCCCTTTGCCTCGACTTCAGAGTCCTCCTTACTCTGTTCGCTTACTGCATCCTCTTGAGTCGAAACCGTCTCATGGACTGGGACCCAACCTTCGAGCATCACAAGCACGGGCTCACTTATAATTACCTTACGCCTGAATAGACAATCCACCGCTCGCGCTACAGAAGCCTTGAACTGGTCATCACCGAACCCACGGTCTTGGAGTTGGACTATGAGCTCCATTATGTCGACTGCAGAATAGCTCTCTGCCAAGGCCTCCAAAGCATAACCGGCAGCACGTTGGCCGAAGTGGGGCTCTAAATGCCGTATGACTTCCAACGATCGTTCCGGATGCTCCTTGGAAAACTCGGCAAAGGCTCGCGCTAACTGGATGTTTCCTCCGCGACGAAAGTCCTTCGGGTGGTCCCAGTCCGACTCGTCTGGAATTTCCCTGAATGCATTCACGATGTCGTCGTTCGAAGCACGGGACATTTGCTGCTCTGCCATAGGTGACCCTATGAACCCACCCTCGAAACTCTCGAACTCACGATGATGCGGATAGCGCCGGTCTTCCTCCTCGATCTCCCGTTGGATGGCAGATGGGCGCACCGGCATGGGCAATGCTCGTAGTAGATTGATGCGCGTTGCTCGAATATAGAGGTACCACTGACGGCTGTCCGCCGGGTCAGTCTTGTTCCCTTGAGGCCTTTGAGGCGAGAACGCTTTTACTTGAGTTGCGAATCTTTCGACTTCCTGACTACTCCAATGTGGGGCACACGCAGTAATTAGTGCCAACGACGTGCTGTAGAGGTGAGACGCATTGCCGAGGAAGTAGCGGCGCTCATCCTCCAGCAAGAAGTTCAGAGCTATCGAAGCCGTTTGTGATGGGTTACGCGCAAGTCCATGAGCAATCAGCCGTTGTACTGGAGCGAGAGCCACTGCAGCCTGCTCAGCGCCCCATTTCTGCAGCTCCTGCGTTGAAGTGTCAGCAAGCCGCTCAATTGCTACCGTAATTGCTTCAAGAATCGCAGATGGTTCTAGGCTGCTAGTGTTCTCACCAGCGAAACGAAAGTCGGCGCTATATGGCAGGAGATACGTCAAAAAAGGGGCGTCAGCGCGTGATAATTCTAAGAGAGCGCGCAAGCTCTCGAGATACCAAGGCCAAAGTACAGACACAAAATGCGAAGGCGCAGCTGCCGCAAGCTCCGGTAAAAAGCTCCAGAGTTGGCTTTCGCTCAGAAAGTTATCCACTGGACGCGTCGGGTTATGCTCCATTTCCCACAGAATTCCGGCCTCAGCTTCATCAGGCCCCTCCTTCCCGGAAATAGCCTTAAGCTTCAATCCTTGTGCCTTTCGCCTCGCCAACTCACCGTCAAAAATTAGCCGAGTCAGTTCAATCGCAACTTTGGGGGCTGCGCTGCCGATTACAGAAATAAAATGGTCAAAATAGAGATCGGAGCACTGCGCACGCCGCGCAACTGTCTTTGCAGTCTCGATCAACTCAAAGCTCCAGACCGGAGCCTCCTGTAGAACGAACAATAAGCGACGATCATTATCGAGGTTTGGAAGCCAAACATTGCGCAGAAGGTTTGTGACCTCTTTCGGGCTGTGTGGCCAAGCTGCGACCAGCAACTGAATGCATAGGTCGGCGGTGATAGCGTTTTCCATGGCCTGCGCGATGACGTTGTCGCCGAATCGCTCAAACCAGCCTTGGCTGCCAGTGATCGCATTTAGAACAAGTGCGTGGAGCTCCGAATTTTCGCTCGCCGCAGCCAGCAATAGCTCCTCCTTATCAGAAGGAGAAGGCTGGCTCCCCATAAACTCAATGAGCAAAAAACGCAGGTGCTTGCGCAGATCCTGTGCGCTCCAAATGGTTGACAACTCTGCCTCGTAAGTCGCGGGTTCCACATTCCGAAGATATGCGAGAGCAGCCCACAGCTTAGGGCGCACGAACAGCGAGTCGTTGCGAGCAAGCACATAGGCAGAGAGCTGGCCATAGCTCTTTGCAAAGCTGCGAGCGAGCACGTGTTCGAAGATTGTCTGGTGAGAAAATCCGATAGCACCTTGCTCGCTCTCGGTCAAAATACCTGATGACATGAGAAGCTTGATGTCTTCAGCCCTATCGTCGAAGCGAGCCTTAGCAAGCCAGAGCGTCTCCATGTTCGCCATCGCATCTGCGATTTCGAACGCCAGATGCGCAGCTTTTCCGCCGCCCGACACCTCCAGCACCCGGCTGCTCCACAGGCAGTCCAGCATGGCTGTGTAGTTAGAGAAGGGTTCGTCAACCCCAGATGCCTTCAATTGAAGGTACGTATTAAGCTGTTGAGGCACCCGCACGACCTCTCGCGAGTCAGAGTTCCATCCTCCAGCTTGTACGCCATGCGCCTCCAGGATTGGTAGCACCGTCTCCCAGGACGGAAGCTCCAGCGAGACACTCTCAGCGTCGATACGTGAGATGCGGATGTCATGTGTAAACTCAAAGGTCCGACAAGAAACGAAGACGTGCATACCTTCGGTATCGCAGACGGCCTTGATCAGATTAAGCAGCACGCTGAGTCGGCCCGTATTTGTGTCCAGGTGCCCGGCTAGCGCGTCGAGTTGATCGATAAGGAGTACGGTTGGCCCTGCTAATGCGAGGCGACGGAGCATGATGCTAGGGAGTTCAGGAAGCTGCAGCTCTCGCTGAAGATCCTCTTCAGTGACTATTGATGCATCAAGGAGATCCCCCTTGATGGCAAGCACGGTTGCGTTTTGCTCATCGGCAAGCTCCAGGCCGAGACGAGCTAGGAGAGCAGACTTTCCTGAGCCTGGCAGACCAAGCAAAGCAACTGTTCCGCTCTTATCGGAGTTGACCGCTGAAAGCAGTTGTTCAAGCTCCGGTCGTGCGATGTGATTTCCATCATCCAAGGTGCTTGGCCAACGGAGCAGACCACGCGACGCGGCGCGGAATGCGTCACGCCAGATGTTTTTAGTTTCGTCATCCAGCTCTGTCAGCACAACGTTAGTTGACGGTTCACCCACACCACTATGAGTGAGGGCGCTGAGTTGTGCTTGTATCAGTTCGAGGCTGCGAGCGCTCTCTTTATGGCTGGCGGTCACCAGCGCTGCAGTGCCCTGATCCATAACACGCGCGTTTATAGCAGCGGCAAGCATGGCACTAATCGATGCAACGACAGGGGCCGACTCCTGCAAGCTTGCAAGAGCGATTTCGCCGTATTTTGTTTCCAATCTCTCTTCTGCATCACGCGGAGCAGCGTTGCCTAAGGCAATGGCCGACGCTATAAGCCGCAGATCACTTCTGACACTTGGCTTTCTAAGCCAATCTTGTACGTTCCTGCTCCTCAAAAACTCCGGCGTACAGAATCTGCTGATCACAGCATCGTAAGTGTGCGTGAAGATGGAGTCTGCTGGATCAGCGGCAGAAAGGCGCCGAAGCACATCATCGAAAATTACCTGGTCCTGGGCTTTGAGCTTTCCCGGAGCTTCTGCCGCGGACTTTTCTGCCTGCCGAGACTTTAGCCATCTATATAGCGGCCCTACGGCAGACCTAATCACGGCAAGTGCTTTCACAGCGAATAGTCCCATTCGGCATTCCCGGCCTTAACAAGAAACGCCCCCGAAGATAATGGGTAACACAGATTGGCGGAATAGGTTCCTCTCAACCATTTGCTCAGCGTGGGCCGATCTTCGATGCCTTCCTTCAGTAACTGCATAACCGTTAGCAAACTGCTGGTGGCTATGGGTGACGACGTGATCTCCTCAGGTGCCCATATAGGCCAGCCCTTACTTCTATGCTCTCGTTGCTTAGGAGGCTGTCACCGAAAGCAGTCTGAGCCCCTGGGGGGAGGGGCCGTAAGCGGAGAGCAGACGAAGGAACTCACGCCAAACGGACCGCCTATTGAACACGTCACGGCGGCAGTCTGGCAAAACGGAAACACCAACCAACAGCGCGCCCTGGCCCAGGACGCCGAGAATTCCTCAAAGTGAGGAGATCCCACACCGATCAGCTTTCCTCCGACGGAGGAAACCCAGGCCCATCCTCAAACGGAGGCCGAAACCTTGCTCAGCAATGGCAGACTGGATCAGCCATCGACAAGTGCGCCCGCAGGGGCCTCCACAGTTTGCGGAGACCCTTGGCCAACCTGGCCCTCACCCCCTAGTGGGTCCTTCCCAGGGGTGGGCCCATCGAGGGTGATTCGAGCCCCGATTTCGGACTACATACCAGCTTTTCCTGGGCAAGCCGTTTCCGGTTCCGGTTTGAAGCGAAACCCACGCCATGACTGGGTACGCGGCACTAAACCAACCGGAAACGGCCGTCCTAACAGGCCGTGTTCGTCCGGAGTTTATGAGCTCTGATGCGGTACGATGCGGCCCAAGAGAAGCAGCACCCCTCAGGGAAGAAAAGGGAGTCCGTGTATGGAAGCGTTACTTCAGCAGGCGCAGAGTGTTTTAGGCAGTGGCTACAGCGTGCTGGTAATAGCCGCGCTGGTATTCGCCAAAACCATCTCGACGCTTGGCTCTGCCTTCGACTTTCACGACAAGAACTTCGTACAGAAGCGCTTCAAGCGGCTCAATGAGTTGCGTGCCGGTGTTAAGAAGGATGATCGCCCACTCGCCCAGTACCTAGATGACGCCATCGAGCTTGAGGCTTTCCGTGTCGCCTCAGGTGTAACAGCAAGCAAGCAGAAGATGGATTTCCTAGTAGAGGTTGCCTCACTAGGACTGTGGAACCGCACGCAGCTACGCTGGGTGGCAAAGCACCTTGAACAAGGGCCACAAGATGACACCCCCGTCATCCGGATCACTCGACTCGATTGGGTTGGCGCCGTGATCGGCCTCGTATCGCTCTTCTACTGCATCACCGCCGGCATCTTCTTTTTCGCGTACCTCGCCCTGTCTATGACAATGCCATACGGCCTGGCGCTTGGGCTGCTTGCATTCGGCGGTCTAGTTATTCTCGCGCGCCTACTCGGTGAGGACTTCTTCAGCGCCAAGTGCGCGAATAATGTTCGCAAGTATCTGGAACGCAAAGAAGCACCCACGGACAAAGGACCGAGCGCCCCAGAACATCTTCCCAGCGGCATCCGAGAGGACAGCAACTCGACGCTGGCCACCGCTCCCGAACCTCAGTAGCCAGGGCACAATTCTCTTTGGGGGCACAATTGGGGGCACCGAACTGGCTCACTCTCAACACGAGCTAGACACCACGAGCCTTTCAGCGATAAGTTCGAGTCCCTCCCGGGCACCATCCAGATTCCCAGCGAATCTCGGAACACCAGAAGAACCGGCCATCGAGCCGGTTTTTTGTTGCCTGCCCTTCCCCGCCCTTCCCTCTGCAAGCCCCTTCGGGCTCCGCCATGCCGCGTCGCGCCCCGCGAACGGGGCGGCGGCTCCAGCCCATGCCCCGCCTTTTCGCCAATCGCCGGTTTTTTTACTACTCTGCTCGGCAACCCGAGGTGTCCGCATGGCGAACATACTGCTTGCATGCATTGAACCCCTGTTCAGCGCCGGTGCCAGCTCCGCCCTGAAAGACCAGGCGCATGAGGTTCCCACCCGTGTGTT
Organism: Pseudomonas sp. AAC; assembly: GCF_000725445.1. Taxonomy (NCBI): domain Bacteria; kingdom Pseudomonadati; phylum Pseudomonadota; class Gammaproteobacteria; order Pseudomonadales; family Pseudomonadaceae; genus Pseudomonas; species Pseudomonas sp. AAC. The sequence continues at coordinate 29,606 of NZ_KL647101.1, forward strand.
CAACGGGGCCGCCGCGATAGCCGCGCTGCGGAGCACTGCGCCGGACCTGCTGGTGCTCGACTTCATGCTTCCGGATACCAACGGCACCGAAGTCCTGCAGTGGCTACGGCAAAGCGGACGCAACCTCCCCGTGCTGGTCCTGGGAAACGACTACCAGCCCCATTTCATCGATCTCGCCCGCCAATACGGGGCAGCCGGGTACCTGTCCAGGTCCGAGCCGCCCGAGCAGTTGCTTCTCGCGGTTCGGACGCTGCTCAGTGGCCGGACCTTCTTTCCGCGCCATGCCTTCGAGGATGTGTCGCGGCGCCCGGGCGACCGCCAGGAGAGCCGGCTGCTGGCCACCCTGTCACCCCGCGAGCTGACCGTGATGAAGCAACTGGCGCAGGGCAACCCGATCAAGTCCATCGCCGCCACGATGAAGCTGAGCCCCAGCGCCGTCAGCACCTACAAGACGCGCCTGTTCCAGAAGCTGGACCTGCACTCGAACGCGGACCTGCTGGCGTTCGCCTGGCGGCATGGCGTCGCCCCCGCCGCGGGCCTGGGGAAAATGCATTTCGCCAGCGGGCAAGGCCCGCGCCTGCAGGAATTCATCGAAATGCTGCCTTTCCCGACGGCACTGCGCGCGCGGGACGGGGCCCTGCTGCTGTGCAACCAGAGCTTCGCCGACCTGCATGGTCTTTCCCGGCAGGCGTGCCTGGGCATGGAGATCGCCCCCAACGGCATCGCAGGGGAACAACTCACCGAGCAGGTGCGTCGTGGCTATCTCAAGGCCGTGGCCGACGCCAGGTCCTTCGTGTCGGATTTCGTGGCCCACTTCCCCCAGGGCCCCCGCACCGTCCGGGTCTGGGGCGTGCCCCACCGGGACGAAAGCGGCCAGGTGCTCGGCATGCTGTGCGCGATCGTGGATGTCAGCGACTTCGACAGCGAAGTGGCACAACTGACGCAAGCGCAGCAGCGAATGCTCTCCCTGCGGCAGCTGCGCACCCATTTTTTCATCGCCGAATGCAAGCGCTTCGAAGAGCAGCTATCGATCCTGGAAGAGCAACTGGCCGACCTGGCGAAAAGCACCCCGGAGGCGGCTTCGCTGCGAAACCCCGTCGGCATGCTCAAGCGACATACCGAGCTGCTGCTGGAACTGGCCGAACTGGACCAGGGCAACAGGGTTCCGCTACCGGAGACCTGCGACCTGAACGCGCTCACCAACCAGGCGGTCGAGACCTTCGCCAGGCGCTACGCCGCCAGCGTGACGCTCTCGCTGCCGCAAACGGCGACATGCGCCTGGATGGACGCCGGACTGTACGGCGAACTGTTGGCGACGGCCCTGGCCTTCGTCAGCGCGGAGTCCTCGGCGAACCTGCATGTGGAAGCACGGCAGGAATACCGCGGCCACGGCGAGTCCGTCTGGCGGATCGACGTGAACACCCCGGATGCCGGCCTCCCCTTCGACAGGTTCGACGCCCATCTCGGCCTGGCCAGGCGCCTGGCCCCCCTGATACGGGCGTCGCTGACGTTTTCCGGCTTGCCCTTGCGGCTGCCCTGCGTCATCGAACTGCAGTTGCTCTCCGGCCCTGAACCGCCGCCCTCTCCCCCCGCGTAGCGCAATCGCTACAACGATCCCGGCGCATCACGACAGCCACACGAAGCCTTCGGCCATAGCCTGCCCCCATCGTTTTCTTGGGAGCAGACATCATGTTCGGATTCAGCGCTCATAGCCTTCGAACGAACGCCAGAGGCCGCGGCCGGCGTGGCCGCCCCTCGCAAGCCACCTGGCTGCTCATCGCCCTGGCCTGCTGGCTGTTTGCCGCAATGGTCAACGCCAGCGAAAGCCAGCAGCTTCTGGGCACCGCCCATGCGGCCTATCTCGCCGGCGATTTCCAGGGCGCCGACCGCCTCCTCGACAAACTCCTGGCCAAGGGCACCAGCAGCGGACGGCTCGAAATGGAACTGGCCCTGGTCGACGACGCCCTGGGCAGGCCGCAGCAGGCACGGCGCCACTACGACCGGCTGGGCCGCTCCGTCTGGAGCGACCTGGTCGCCCTGCCTTCCGCCGCCAACCTGGCCGCCCTGGGGCGCTACCGCGACGCCGACCGTGCCTTCGCGCAAATCGCCTCGAAGGGCGCGAACGCCGATGAGAAGGCCTATGCGCAGCTCTGGCGGCTATGGCTGGTCACGCGCGACAACGCCTCCTCCAGGCGCGCCCGCGACACGGCGTTCAAGCGCCTGCTCGCCGCAGTGCGGCCCGACGACGCGGCGCAGCACGCGCTGGTCGAGCTGTATCGCGGCAAGGCCGACTCCGCCAGTGTTTTCGCGGCGATCGACCGGATGCCGCTGACGCTGCCGCAACGCCGGGCCCTGATCGCCGAAGCCACCCTCTTCGCCGGCGGCTACCTGCAAGGCATGCGTAACGACGCTGCCGCTGCCCGATGGCTCTACCAGGTGGAGCTGGGGCTACCGCCGGTGGCCTGTCCGGAGCGCCCGCTGATTGCCCAGGCGGCACGCGCCCTTCCCCCTCTCCCCACCTCGAACGCCCGCTGATCCCGGATCAGGGGCCTCTCACCATTTGCGGGGAGCTCCCCGCAAGGAGTTTCTCATGAACAAGTCATTCCGACTGGTCTGGAGTGCGGCGCGCCGCGCCTGGGTAGTCGCCAGCGAATTCGCCAGAAGCCACGGCAAGCACCGCAACCGCGGCCTGGCCGGCGCAGTGGGCCTGCTTTCCTCCGCCTGCCTGGCGCTGTTCGGCATTCCTGCCGGGGCGGTCACCGAAGCCGAGATCGAGGGCGACGACAAGGCCAGCGCCAGCCAGGTGGTCCAGCCGCGCGCCGAGGTGCGCCTGGGCGCCATGCTCACCAGCGTGCAGGAAGGCACCGGCGCCAATGCGTCAGGTGTAAACAGCACGGCCCTGGGCGACTACGCCACGGCATCGGCAAGCCACGCCACCGCCGTCGGCCCGTGGGCGGCCGCCTATGGCGACAACAGCGTGGCGCTTGGACGAAATACCGAGGCCAAGGGCGACAGCAGCCTGGCCATCGGCCGCAACGCCGCCACCAGCCAGGCCAGCAGCACCGCCCTGGGCGCGTACTCCTCGGCATCGGGCCTGGCCAGCACGGCGATCGGCAAGGGAGCCACCGCCCAGGGCCAGCACAGCACCGCGCTGGGCCTGGATTCGCAGGCGGCCGGCGCCAATGGCCTGGCCCTGGGGGCCTGGGCTGGCGCCAACCATGCCAACTCGGTAGCCCTGGGTGCCGGCTCGGCGACCGACAGGAACGATAGCGTCTCCATCGGCAACGCCAACCTCGATCGCCAGTTGACCCATGTAGCCGACGGCACCCAGGCCAACGACGCCATCAACCTTTCCCAGCTGGAGACGCTGCGCCAGCAAGGCGAAGCAGCGCTGCAGTCGGTTTCCGACTGGCTCAGCGATGTCTATGAAAGCGGGACGAAGTATTTCCAGGCGAACTCCGACAAGGCGATGGCCCAAGCCAACGGCCAGGACAGCGTAGCCATCGGCCCCGAGGCTGTGGCTTCGGGCAGCGACAGCATCGCCATGGGCAGCGCCGCCCAAGCCAGCGGCGCGAACGCCACTGCGGTGGGCGTCTCCGCCGACGCGGCGGGCGAACGCGCCCTTGCCCTCGGGGCCTGGAGCCAGGCCACGCAACTGCGCAGCACCGCCGTGGGCGGTAGCGCCGAAGCCACCGCACAGGACAGCACCGCGCTCGGCGCCGAAGCCGAAGCCGCCGCCTTGGCCAGCACTGCCGTGGGCACCTGGTCCAAGGCCAGCGGCGTCGGCAGCGTGGCCATCGGCAAGGAAGCCCTGGCCTCCCAGGGCGATGCCAGCGCCCTGGGCATCGCGGCCCAGGCCAACGGCGACGGGGCGACCGCAGTTGGCGCGAGAGCCGCAGCCAGCGGCGAAAACGCCACTGCGCTGGGCAAGCTGGCCAGCGCCACCGCCAGCGGCTCGACCGCGCTCGGCACGCAAAGCTCCGCCAGCGGCGCGAACGCCACTGCGGTGGGTGTCTCCGCCGACGCGGCGGGCGAACGCGCCCTCGCCCTCGGGGCCTGGAGCCAGGCCACGCAACTGCGCAGCACCGCCGTGGGCGGTAGCGCCGAAGCCACCGCACAGGACAGCACCGCGCTCGGCGCCGAAGCCGAAGCCGCCGCCTTGGCCAGCACTGCCGTGGGCACCTGGTCCAAGGCCAGCGGTATCGGCAGCGTGGCTCTCGGCAAGGAAGCCCTGGCGTCGCATCAGGGCAGCGTCGCACTGGGCCTGAACTCCGCCACAGGAGCGGACAACGAGGTCTCGGTCGGCAACGCCGACCTGCAGCGCCGCATCGCCAACGTGGCCGAGGGCACCCAGGCCACCGACGCGGTCAACCTCTCGCAACTCCAGCGCCTGGGCGAAGAAGCGGCCGACGCCATTGGCGACGTAGCGGACTGGCTGGGCGACGTTTACCAGCGCGGCACACGCTACTTCCGCGCCAACTCCGAACTCCCGGACGCCAACGCCAGCGGCGAGAACGCCATTGCCATAGGCCCGCAGTCCGAATCCAGCGGCAGCAACGCCATCGCCATGGGCACGGCGGCGCTGGCCAGCGGCGAGAACGCGCTGGCAGCCGGCAACCAGGCCCACGCATCCGGCCAGCACGCGACGGCCGTTGGCGTCAGGGCGGATGCCCTCGACGATCGCGCCACCGCGCTGGGCGGCTGGAGCCAGGCCACCGGTGAGCGCAGCACCGCGCTGGGCAGCAGTGCCGAAGCCACCGCCAGCGACGCGCTGGCAGTGGGTGTCGATGCCGAAGCGAGCGCGAACTCCGCCACCGCCGTCGGCAACTGGGCGATGGCCCATGGCATTGGCGCCACCGCGGTCGGCAAGGAGGCCCGGGCCAGCACCCATGGCAGCACGGCGATAGGCCTGCAGGCCCAGGCGACGGGCAGCAGCGCCACCTCCGTCGGCGGCTGGTCCAGCGCCAGCGGCGCCGGCGCCAGCGCCCTGGGTGTGCAGGCGCAGGCCAGCGGTGAAAAGAGCTCCGCACTGGGTACCAGCGCGCAGGCCAGCGGTCAGCAAAGCACTGCCGTCGGCGCCTGGAGCCAGGCCACCGGCGGGCACAGCGTGGCCTTGGGCAACAGCGCCGAAGCCACGGCGCAAAGCGCCACCGCCCTGGGCGCCGAAGCCGAGGCGGCGGCCCTCGCCAGCACGGCGGCCGGCGCCTGGTCCCGCGCTCTGGGCGTAGGCAGCACGGCGCTCGGCAAGGAAGCCCTGGCCTCCACCGACGGCAGCACCGCCCTGGGCATCGCCTCGGCGGCGACAGGCCAGGCCGCCAACGCCATCGGCGGCTGGTCCGTGGCCAGCGGCGAGCACTCCATGGCGCTGGGCACCGCCAGCCGCGCCGAACACGCCCGCAGCGTGGCCCTGGGCCATGGTTCGGTAACCGATGCCGACGACAGCGTTTCGGTGGGCAACCAGGATCTCAAGCGGCGGATCACCAACGTCGCCGCGGGTAGCGACGACACCGACGCCGTGAACGTCTCCCAACTCAACGCCACCCGCGACGAAGTGAGCGAACTGCGCGGTGACGCCCTGCTCTGGGACGACTCCCTGGGCGCCTTCAGCGCCATGCATGGCAGCGCCGGCGCAACCAGCCGCTCGCGCATCACCAATGTCGAGGAAGGCCGGATCGCCGCGGACTCCAGCGACGTGGTGGTCGGCTCGCAGCTGTACCGCACCGACACCCGCGTCAGCGCCCTGGAGGACGGGATCAACCAGACCGGCGTGTCACGCTACTTCCGCGCCAATTCGGAAAAGGCCGATGCCTCTGCGGCCGGCGCGGACTCCATCGCAGTCGGACCGGCCGCCTCGGCCACCGGCACCTCGTCCATGGCCCTGGGCGACGCCGCCCAGGCGAGCGGCGAGCGCAGCATGGCCGCCGGCGCCGGCGCCTCCGCCAGCGCGGCGGACGCCACGGCAGTGGGCAGCGCCGCACAAGCCAGCGGCGAACGCAGTACCGCCATCGGCAGCGGCGCCAATGCCACCGCCAGCAACGCCGTGGCCCTGGGCGCGGACTCCCTGGCCGATCGCGACAACAGCGTTTCCGTGGGCAGCCAGGGCAACGAGCGGCAGATCACCAATGTCGCCCGCGGCACCGCCGGCACCGACGCGGTCAACGTCGACCAGCTCACGGACGCCGTCAACACCTCGGCCGGCGCCCTGAACGACAGCGTGGCGCAGGTGGACCAGCGGGTCAGCGATGTCCATAACCATGTGACCAACCTGCAGAACGGCACCGACGGCATGTTCCAGAGCAACAACAGCTCTGCGCTGAGCAAGCCGCAGGCTGTCGGCCAGGATGCGATCGCCGGCGGCGCCGGCGCCCAGGCCAGCGGCAGGAACAGCGCGGCGATCGGCACCAGGGCCCAGGCAAGCGCCGAGCACAGCACCGCGCTGGGCGAAAGCGCCCACGCCAAGGCCTCCAACTCGGTGGCCCTGGGCGCCAACTCGGTGGCCGACAGGGCGAACACGGTATCCGTCGGCAGCGCGACCAACGCCCGGCAGATCACCAATGTGGCCGCCGGCACCCAGGCCACCGACGCCGTCAACCTCGGTCAGTTGAACAGCGGCATCAGCGGCGCCAAGGCCTACACCGACGCCAGCTACCACGCCCTGCGCAAGGACATGAACGAACTGGACGACGAACTCAGTGCCGGCATCGCCGGGGCCATGGCCATGGCCAGCCTGCCCCAGCCCCATGCGCCGGGGGCGAGCATGACCTCCGCCGGCCTGGGCAACTTCCGTGGCGAGCAGGCGCTGGCGGTCGGCGTGTCGCACATCACCAAGGACGGCAAGTGGGTCACCAAGCTCCAGGGAAGCGCGGACAGCGATGGCGACGTCGGCGTCTCGGTAGGCGTTGGCTACCAGTGGGATTGACTCAGTGTGACGGGGGCGCGTCCGCGCGCCCCCGCAGGTGGAAGCCATGTTTCTCGATCCGAAGAATATCCACAGCTCTCTGATGACGACCGCCTACAACAACGACATGGCGGCCGAGCTTCTCGCCGACTACCTGAAGGGGCTGCCTGTCGCCAACCCACTCTCGCAACACCTGATCGAAGGTGTGGTGGAGGCGTTGAAGGAGACATCCCTGCACATGGAGGAAATCGCCGCACTCATAGCCACCGGCAAGCTGGCCATTTCCAGCAGTCGCTGAACAGGCCATACATTCGCCGCTCGCAACAGCGGCGCCTTTCAAGGGTTCGCTGCCACCTGTGGGCAGCGAACCCTTCGCCATGAGGGAAGCACCGGGATGGGGCTCGGACAAAACGGCATGCGCCGCGACTGGTTCGAGCATGCGGCATTGCGTACCATGCGCGTCCTCTATCCGCACCACCCGCGGCCGGCACCACCGGCCCTGACCTCAGGAACGCCATGAAACCCGCCCGTCTGCGCGCCGACATCCTGGCCGGCCTCACCACGTCCTTCGCCCTGGTGCCCGAGTGCATCGCCTTCGCCCTGGTGGCCCACCTCAACCCGCTGATGGGCCTGTACGGCGCCTTTTTCATCTGCACCCTCACCGCCCTGTTCGGCGGGCGCCCGGGCATGGTTTCCGGGGCCGCCGGCTCCATGGCCGTGGTGATAGTGGCGCTGGTGGTGCAGCACGGTGTGCAGTACCTGCTGGCCACCGTGCTGCTGGGCGGCCTGGTGATGATCGCCTTCGGCCTGCTGCGCCTGGGCAAGCTGGTGCGCATGGTGCCGCACCCGGTGATGCTGGGCTTCGTCAACGGCCTGGCGATCGTCATCGCCCTGGCCCAGCTGGAGCACTTCAAGACCGGCGGGGCCTGGCTCGGCGGCGCGCCGCTGTACCTGATGCTGGGCCTGGTGGCGCTGACCATGGCCATCGTCTACCTGCTGCCGAAGCTGACCCGCGCGGTGCCGCCGGCGCTGGTGGCGATCCTCGGCGTCGGCCTGCTGGTGTACCTGCTCGGCCTGCCCACGCGCACCCTCGGCGACATGGCGCACATCGCCGGCGGCCTGCCCGCCTTCGCCCTGCCGCAGGTGCCGTGGAACCTGGAGACGCTGCGGATCATCGCGCCCTACGCCATCCTCATGGCGCTGGTCGGCCTGCTGGAAACCCTGCTGACCTTCAACCTCACCGACGAAATCACCCGGAGCCGCGGCTACCCGGACCGCGAGTGCGTGGCCCTGGGCGCGGCCAACATGGTCTCCGGGGCGTTCGGCGGCATGGGCGGCTGCGCCATGATCGGCCAGACCATGATCAACCTCGGCTCCGGCGGCCGCGGGCGGGTTTCCGGGGTGGTCGCCGGGGTGATGATCCTGCTCTTCGTGCTGTTCCTCTCCCCGCTGATCGAGCGCATCCCGCTGGCGGCGCTGGTCGGGGTGATGTTCGTGGTGGCCCAGCAGACCTTCGCCTGGGCCTCGCTGCGGGTGCTGAACAAGGTGCCGGCGAGCGACGTGCTGGTGATCGTCGTGGTGACCGTCATCACCGTGTTCACCGACCTGGCCACCGCCGTGCTCTGCGGCATCGTCGTGGCCGCCCTGGACTTCGCCTGGAAGCACGCCCGCGAACTCTACGCCGACAGCCACCTGGAGGCCGACGGCAGCAAGCTCTATCGCCTCCACGGCACGCTGTTCTTCGCCTCCACCACGACCTTCCTGGAGCAGTTCGACCCGGCCGGCGACCCGCCGCAGGTCACCCTGGACTGCCGCCACCTGAGCTTCGTCGACTACTCGGCCATCGCCGCGCTGAAGACCCTGCGCGAGCGCTACGCCAGGGCCGGGAAGCACCTGCGCGTGGTGCACCTGTCCGAGCGCTGCAAGCAGTTGCTCAAGCGCGCCGGGGTGCAGCACGGCTGATTCGGACGTTCATCCGAAAATGACCGGCAGCGCTGGCGCGCCGGGAACCCTGTGGAATAATGCCGCCCCTTTTTTGACTAGGAGGTCCACATGGTCACTCACTTCCTGATTGGCACCAGCCAGGCCGCCTGCGGCCGCAGCGACCCGAACGTGGCGGGTTCGCAGGACGTCGCGCAGGTCAGCTGCAAGACCTGCCGCCGCACCAACGCCTTCACCCAGGCGCAGGAAGCCGCGGGCAGCGCGCCCGCCGTCCCGAAGCCTGCGCCGGCTGCGGCGCCGAAGAGCAAGCAGCCCGCCCGCGCCCCGGCACAATCCGGCCGCGACGCCGCCCGGCAAGCCTGGCAGGCGCGCCTGAGCGCCCTGTCCGGCAAGACCCGCCTGCCCCGCGGCAACCGCCGCGCCCAAGCTTACGTCTGATCGCCGCTGCGCTGCCGACGGTGCCCGCTGGGCGCCGTCGGTATGGGCTCGGCATACGCAGTTCAGTCCACCACCGTCCTAGACGCCCGCGCGGACGCGGCGCTCCAGTTCGGCGACGAACTCCGCCAGCGGCATCGGCTTGCCGAACAGGTAGCCCTGCAGGCAGGGCACGCCGCGGGCCGCCAGGTAGTCGCGCTGCGCCGGCGTCTCGATGCCTTCGGCGATGACCTGCAGGTCCAGGCGGTCGCAGAGGTCGAGGATGCTGTCGAGGATGTGCCGGGAGCGGCTGTCGTCGTCGACGGTGGCGACGAAGCTCTTGTCGATCTTCAGGGCATCCACGCGGAAGCGGCGCAGGTAGGCCAGGCTGGAATGGCCGGTGCCGAAGTCGTCTATCGCCAGGGTCACGCCCAGGTCGCGCAGGCAGCCGAGCAGGTCGTCGGTGGGGGTGTCGATCAGTTCGCGCTCGGTCAGCTCCAGCATCAGTTGCACCGAACCCACCGGGAAGGCGCCGAGGAAGTCCAGGCAATCGGTCAACAGGCTGCTGCTGCGGCAATTCACGGCGCTGACGTTGACGCCCAGGTGGAAACCCTCGCCCAGCAGGTGCGCGTGCTTCGGCAACTGGGCCGCCAACTGCTGCAAGAGCGCGCGGGTCATGGGCACGATCAGGCCGCTCTGCTCGGCCAGGGGGATGAAGATGTCCGGGCTGACCAGCCCCGCGCGCGGGTGGCGCCAGCGCATCAGCACCTCGGCGCCGATCCAGCGGCCGCTGGCGGCGTCCACCAGCGGCTGGAGGAAGGGCACGAATTCGCCGGCGTACATGGCCCGCTCGATCTCGCGGGCGGGCGTCGCCGCGCGCCCCAGCATCCAGTGGCAACCGAGGCCGAACAGCCCGCCAAGCACCGCCAGCATGGCGAACAGCGGCCAGTAGTCGTCGCGCATCACACCCCACTGGGCGCCGGCCGGGAAGCCACCGACCACCTGGTAGGGAAAGCGCGTCGAGGCCTGGCGCGTCTCGGCCAGGGGGAAGGCGTCGGGCGCGCCCTCGTGCACCTCGCCCGCCTCGTCCATCCAGCGCGGGCCGACCTGGACCAGCAGTTCGCTGCGCTGGTCCACCAGTTGCAGGACGTTGCTCAGGTAGCGCCCGTCCACCGCCGCCAGCACGGCGGCGGGGCCTTCGGCCAGGCGGTACACGATCAGCGCGAAGTCCGGCGTCACCGCATTGCCGGGCAACAGGTTGAGGCGCCCGTCGACGAAATCGGCCGTGTTCACCGCTTCGTCGACGTTGCCGAACAGCGAGCTGCAGAACACCCGGTCGTCACGCACCAGGTTGACGGTGCGCACGAAGGGCACGGTGGCGACCTGCTCGCGCAGCACCAGCTCGGCCACGGCGCATGGCCCTTCGGCGTAGGCGATGGTGGCCCGCGCCGAGCCGGCGGCGTTGCCGAGCATGATGTCGATCAGGTGCAGCGCCTCGCTCGAGGCGAGCCCCGCTTCGCGCTGCAGGCTGACCAGGGTCTGCCAATAGATGATGCCCCCGCCCAGCAGCAGCGGCAGCAGGGCGACCAGCAGGGAAACGCACAGGCGCCAGAGCAGGCGCCGGACTTTGCTCGATCCAGGCATCCGTGTCATCCCGGGCGCCGCCGCTGTCATCGGGCTCGGCGAGCAGCCTGAGCGGGCGCCTGAAACCAGCGTAGATCATTCCGCCTGCGGCACCCTGGCCTCGGTGGCGATCGGCCAAAGGTCGTATAATCCCCGCCCTCGTCCCTGCTCCGAGCGCCGAACGACGCCATGCCCAAAGCCCGACTCCAGCCGGAGGGGAACTTCCCCCCCGCGCCCCTGCTGCGCCGCTTCGCGGCCATGTTCTACGACTTCCTGCTCTGCGTGGCCCTGCTGATGGTGGTCACCCTGCTCTACCAGCAGGTGCTGCTGCGCCTGATCCTGGGCGGCGAAAAGCTCCGGCAGCTCGCCGACCAGGGCGCTCTGGTCGGCGACCCGCTGCTGTCCAGCCTGCTGTTCATCAGCCTGTTCGCCTTTTTCGCCAAGTTCTGGACGCACAAGGGCCAGACCCTCGGCATGCAGGTCTGGGGCGTGCGCGTGCAGAACGCCGACGGCACGCCGATCAGCCTGATGCAGGCGCTGCTGCGCTTCATGATCGCCATCGGCTCCTGGGCCTGCGGCGGGCTGGGCTTCCTGTGGATGCTCTGGGACAAGGACAAGCGCACCTGGCACGACCGCTATTCGGAGAGCGTGGTGATTCAGATTCCCAAGGCGGTGCGCAAGGCGACGCAGGGGCGGGGGTGAGGCTGGGGCCGTTCGTGCCGCCGGGGCGTCCGGCGTGGCCGGTGAGTCCAATCGCGGACGGAGTCCGCTCCTACGCCCGTACCTCCCTGAACCTTAGGCTTACGCCGAGGTGCTCTTCGTAGGATGGGTTGAGCTTGCGAAACCCATGCGGTGGCGCTGATGGGTATCGCTTCGCTCAACGCCATCCTACGAAAAGCCGTGCTTCCTGGAGCCGTAGGAGCGGACTCCGTCCGCGATCAGGCCCGCCGGCCGCACCGAACCGCCAGGGATATCACCCCGCCCGCTTGAGCAACCACGCCCCCAGCAGCGCACAGATCGCCGCCGGCAGCAACACCGCCAGCAACGGCGGGAAGTTGAATACCTGGCTCGACGGCCCCAGCAGGTCCTGGGCAATGCGGAAGGTGAAGCCCACCAGCACCCCGGTGAACACCCGCTGGCCGAGGGTCACGCTGCGCAGCGGGCCGAAGATGAAGGAGATGGCCATCAGCACCAGGGCCGCGGTCACCGCCGGCTGCAGCACCTTGGTCCAGAACGCCAGCCAGTAGCGGTTGGTGCTCAGGCCCTGGTCCTTGAGGTAGTGGATGTATTCCCACAGGCCGCTGATGGACAGCGCCTCGGGCTCCATCACCACGGTGCTGAGCAGTTGCGGGCTGAGCTGGATGTTCCAGGCCTCCGACGGCGCGCTGACCACTTCGCTGCGCTTCTCCTGCGGGTGCAGCAGCGTGGTGCTCACCTCTTCCAGCGTCCACTGGCCGTCGCGGAACACCGCGCGCTTGGCGAAACTGGCGCTCTTGAGCACGTGGCCCTCGGCGAAGTCGTAGCGCGTCACGCCCAGCAGGGTGCCGTCGGCCTGCACCACGTTGATGTGGATGAATTCCTGGCCCTGGCGGTGCCACAGGCCGTTGCGCGAGCTGACCGCGCCGCCGCTGCTCTGCGCCAGGGCGCGGTCGCTCTGGGCCTGGGTCTCGGTGTAGGGCACCACGTACTCGCCGATCAGGATGCCGGCGAACATCAGCACCAGCATCGGCTTCATCACCGCCCAGACGATGCGCTGCAGCGACACCCCGGCGGCGCGCATGATGGTCAGCTCGCTGTTGCTGGCCAGGGTGCCCAGGCCCACCAGGCAGCCGATCAGCGCGGCCATCGGGAGCATGTCGTAGGCGCGGCTGGGCGCGGTGAGCAGCACGTATTTCAGGGCCACGCCCAGGGTGTAGTTCTCGTCCAGGGCACCGAGCTGATCGATGAAGGCGAACAGTAGGGCCAGGCCGAGGATCACCCCCAGCACGGCGAGGATGGCGACGAAAATGGTGATGCCGATGTAGCGGTCGAGCTTACGCATGCTTGCGCTCCTTCACGGAGCGTGCGCGCGAGGCCGCCCATTTCAGACTCAGCGGTTCCCAGAAGGCCAGCAGCAGGCCGATGGCCAGGAAGATCGCATGCACCCACCACAGCCCCAGGGCCATGGGGATCTTGCCCTTGTCGAGCATGCCGCGGGCGGCGATCAGCAGCGCCAGGTAGGCCATGTACAGCAGCACCGCCGGCAGCAGCTTGAGGAAGCGGCCCTGGCGCGGGTTGACCTTGGACAGCGGCACCGCCAGCAGGGTGACGATGAACACCAGCAGCGGGATGGAGAAGCGCCACTGCAGCTCCGAGCGCATGCGCGGCTCCTTGCTGGCGAACAGGTCGCTGGTGGGGATGGCGTCGCGGTCGTCGATCTCGCTGCTCACCTCCGGCTTGGGCAGCAGCACGCCGTAGGTGTCGTACCTGATGGCGCGGTAGTCGGCCTGGCCGGGCACGCCGTCGTAGCGGAAGCCGTCCTTGAGGATCAGGTAGCGGCTGCCGTCGGGGTGGATCTGCTGCTCGCCGCTGGTCGCCACCAGCACCGCGAGGCCGCGGTCCTGGCCGTTGCGCGGCGGGTTCTTGTCGGAGATGAACACCCCGCCGAGCTGGGTGCGGTCGTTGCTCAGCTGCTCGGTGTAGGTCACCCGCGAGCCGTCGCGCATCGACTGGAAGCGGCCCGGCGCCAGGGTGTCGAACTCGGTCATGGCGTCCTGCTTGTTCAGGATCAGTTGCATCTGGGCGATGCCCTGGGGCGCCAGGGACAGGCTCAGCCAGGCCACCAGCAGGGCGATCAGCGCCGCCGGCGCCATGCTGTAGGCCAGCAGGCGCTGCTGGCTCATGCCGGTGGCGGTGAGCACCGTCATCTCGCTTTCCAGGTACAGCCGGCCATAGGCCAGCAGGATGCCGAGGAACAGCCCCAGGGGCAGGATCAACTGGAGGAAGCCGGGCAGGCGCACGCCCATGATCATGAACAGCGAGCCGGGGTCCAGCATGCCCTGGGCGGCCTGCGCCAGGTACTTGATGAAGCGGCCGCTCATGATGATCACCAGCAGCACGGCGCTCACCGCGCTCATGGTGACCAACACTTCACGGGACAGGTAACGGAAGACAATCAAACCGGGCACTCCAGGGTTGTCACGCTCGGGCGGCTACGCTCAAACTAGCCGCCGTGAGGCACTGCCGGCCCGCATTGCAGCGGGCCGGTGAAAAATACGCGGCATTATCCTGCGATTCGCCGGGCCTGTCACTGCGCAGACACCGGGACGGGTCGCCGACCGCCCGCCACTTCGACCCTTCGCTCCGGGGACACCTTGTCATGGAATTCCTTGTAAAAAGCGTCAGTCCGCAAACCCTGAAGACCGCCACCCTGGTGCTCGCCGTCGGCGAAGGCCGCAAGCTCGGCACCGTGGCCCAGGCCGTGGACACCGCCAGCGGCGGCGCCATCGCAGCCCTGCTCAAGCGCGGCGACCTGGCCGGCAAGGTCGGCCAGACCCTACTCCTGCAAGCTTTGCCCAACCTTAAGGCCGAACGCGTGCTGCTGGTGGGCGCGGGCAAGGAGCGCGAACTCTCCGACCGCCAATACCGCAAACTGGTTTCCTCGGTGCTGGCCAGCCTGAAGAGCCTGGGCGGCGGCGACGCCGTGCTGGCCCTGGGCGACCTGGCGGTCAAGGGCCGCGACGCCCACGGCAAGGCGCGCCTGCTGGTGGAGACGCTGGCCGATGGCCTGTACGTGTTCGACCGCTTCAAGAGCCAGAAGGCCGACGCGCCCAAGCTGAAGAAGATCACCCTGCTGGCCGACAAGGCCGACGCCCCCGCCATCGAGCAGGGCGCCAGGCAGGCCCAGGCCATCGCCAACGGCATGGCCCTGACCCGCGACCTCGGCAACCTGCCGCCGAACCTCTGCCACCCCAGCTTCCTGGCCGACGAGGCCAAGGCCCTGGCCAAGGCGCACAAGAACCTCAAGGTCGAGGTGCTGGACGAGAAGAAACTCCGCGAGCTGGGCATGGGCGCCTTCCTCGCCGTGGCCCAGGGCAGCGAGCAGCCGCCGCGGCTGATCGTGCTGCAGTACAACGGCGGCAAGAAGGACGAGGCGCCCTACGCGCTGGTGGGCAAGGGCATCACCTTCGACACCGGCGGCATCAGCCTCAAGCCCGGCCTGGGCATGGACGAGATGAAGTTCGACATGTGCGGCGCCGCCAGCGTCTTCGGCACCTTCCGCGCGGTGCTGGAGCTGCAGCTGCCGATCAACCTGGTGGGCCTGCTGGCCTGCGCCGAGAACATGCCCAGCGGCCGCGCCACCCGCCCCGGCGACATCGTCACCACCATGAGCGGGCAGACCGTCGAGATCCTCAACACCGACGCCGAAGGCCGCCTGGTGCTGTGCGACACCCTGACCTACGCCGAGCGCTTCAAGCCCCAGGCGGTGGTGGACATCGCCACCCTCACCGGCGCCTGCATCGTCGCCCTGGGCGCCAACACCTCGGGCCTGATGGGCAACAACGACGCCCTGGTGCGCCAACTGCTCAAGGCCGGCGAGCACGCCGACGACCGCGCCTGGCAACTGCCGCTGTTCGACGAGTACCAGGAACAGCTGGACAGCCCCTTCGCTGACATCGCCAACATCGGCGGGCCGAAGGCCGGCACCATCACCGCCGGCTGCTTCCTCTCGCGCTTCGCCAAGAAGTACCACTGGGCGCACCTGGACATCGCCGGCACCGCCTGGATCAGCGGTGGCAAGGACAAGGGCGCCACCGGCCGCCCGGTGCCGCTGCTCACCCAGTACCTGCTGGACCGCGTGAAGTAATGGCAAAGCGCAATCGTTCGACGGGATCGCCGGCATGACGCGGGTCGACTTCTACGTCATCCCCAGCGCCGATCCCGACGCGCGCCTGACCATCGCCTGCCGCCTGGCCGACAAGGCCTGGCGGCAGGGCATGCGGGTGTACCTGCTGTGCGCCGACGAAACTCAGCGCGAAGCCCTGGACGCGCGTCTGTGGAGCTTCCGCAAGGAAGCCTTCGTGCCGCACAACGCCGCCGAGGAAGACGCCCAGGCCCCGGTCACCCTGGGCCTGGGCGAGCCGCCGGCGGGCCGCCGCGACCTGCTGATCAACCTGACGCTGGCGGTGCCGGCCTTCGCCGGCGAGTTCTCGCGCATCGCCGAACTGGTGGTGGAGGAGCCTGCCATCCGCCAGGCGGCGCGGGAGAATTTCCGCTTCTACCGCGAGCAGGGCTATCCTTTGCAGGACCATCGCCTGCCGCGCCTCTGACGCTCTACCGGAAAAATGGACAGCCGCAAGCCACCGCAAGACCCCGACCACCTGCTCGACGACCTGGAGTCGATCCACGACCTGCTCGGCGAGCCGGATGGCGAACCGCCCCTGCTCACCGAATCCTTCGAGCCGGACAACATCCCGCTGCTCTCCGACGTGGTGCAGGCCTCGCCGCGGCCGGCCCCGGCCGAGGAAGAAGCCGAGGACGACCTGCCGCCGGCGGACACCCACAACCGCGAACAGGCCCGCCTGGACAGCGAACTGCGCGCCGCCGCGCAGCTGATCCTGCAGGACGTGATCGACGACTTCGTGCCGCAGATCGAAGCCGAACTGCAGCGCCGCCTGGAAGCGCGCCTGCAAAGGCTGCTGGCCCAGCGCAAGCCCTGACCGCCGGGCGTAGGGCCCTCCGGCAAACACAATGCCCCGTAGGATGGGTTGAGCGAAGCGATACCCATCACCACGACCGCATGGGTTTCGCCAAGGCTCAACCCATCCTACGAAAAGCGCCTCGGCGCACAGTAGGAGCGCGCCCTGCGCGCGAATAGCGGGCAGGGCCCGCTCCCAGGCTGACGCCGGACCTCCCGCCCACGCCGAACGGCCCCCTCCAGCCCCCTGATCGCCGGTGGCCGCCGCCCCTCGGCAGCCGTTATACTCTCCGGTTTTCCGTCTAGCCGCTAACAGGGTCCCGCCGCGCTCATGGACAAGACCTACCAGCCCCACGCCATCGAATCCCACTGGTACCCCACCTGGGAGCAGAACAACTACTTCGCCCCGCAGGGTTCCGGCGAGCCGTACACCATCATGATCCCGCCGCCGAACGTCACCGGCAGCCTGCACATGGGCCACGGCTTCAACAACGCCATCATGGACGCGCTGATCCGCTACCGCCGCATGCAGGGCCGCAATACCCTGTGGCAGCCGGGCACCGACCACGCCGGCATCGCCACCCAGATGGTGGTGGAGCGCCAGCTGGCCGCCCAGGGCATCGCGCGCCACGACCTCGGCCGCGAGAAGTTCCTGGAGAAGGTCTGGGAGTGGAAGGAACAGTCCGGCGGCACCATCACCCGGCAGATCCGCCGCCTGGGCTCCTCGGTGGACTGGTCGCGCGAGCGCTTCACCATGGACGACGGCCTGTCCAACGCGGTGAAGGAAGCCTTCGTCCGCCTGTTCGACGACGGCCTGATCTACCGCGGCAAGCGCCTGGTCAACTGGGACACCAAGTTCCACACCGCCATTTCCGACCTGGAAGTGGAGAACCACGACGAGAAGGGCCACCTCTGGCACCTGCGCTACCCCCTGGCCGACGGCCACAAGACCGCCGACGGCAAGGACCACCTGGTGGTCGCCACCACTCGCCCGGAAACCCTGCTCGGCGACAGCGCGGTCGCCGTGCACCCGGAGGACGAGCGCTACCAGGCCCTGATCGGCACCTTCGTCGAACTGCCGCTGGTGGGCCGGCGCATCCCGATCATCGCCGACGACTACGTCGACCGCGAGTTCGGCACCGGCTGCGTGAAGATCACTCCGGCCCACGACTTCAACGACTACGAAGTCGGCAAGCGCCACGACCTGCCGCTGATCAACATCTTCGACAAGGACGCCGCCGTCCTCGCCACCGCCCAGGTGTTCAAGCTCGACGGCAGCGTCAACCCGGATGTGGACGCCAGCCTGCCGGCCGCCTACGCCGGCCTGGACCGCTTCGTCGCGCGCCAGCGGATCGTCGCCGACTTCGAAGCCAGGGGCCTGCTGGAGAAAATCGACGACCACGCGCTGAAAGTGCCCAAGGGCGACCGCTCCGGCACCGTCATCGAGCCCTGGCTGACCGACCAGTGGTACGTCTCCACCAAGCCGCTGGCCGAACCCGCCATCGCCGCCGTGGAAGACGGCCGCATCCAGTTCGTGCCCAAGCAGTACGAGAACATGTACTTCAGCTGGATGCGCGACATCCAGGACTGGTGCATCAGCCGCCAGCTGTGGTGGGGCCACCGCATCCCGGCCTGGTACGACGAGGCCGGCAACGTCTAC
The DNA here is from genome assembly GCF_000725445.1 of Pseudomonas sp. AAC. Classification (NCBI taxonomy): domain Bacteria; kingdom Pseudomonadati; phylum Pseudomonadota; class Gammaproteobacteria; order Pseudomonadales; family Pseudomonadaceae; genus Pseudomonas; species Pseudomonas sp. AAC. Next base: position 47,819 of record NZ_KL647101.1, read on the forward strand.
GTCGGCCGCGACGAGGCCGAAGTGCGCGCCAAGCACAACCTGGGCGACCAGCCCCTGCGCCAGGACGAAGACGTGCTGGACACCTGGTTCAGCTCGGGCCTGTGGACCTTCTCCACCCTCGGCTGGCCGGAACAGACGCAATACCTGAAGACCTTCCACCCCACCGACGTGCTGGTGACCGGCTTCGACATCATCTTCTTCTGGGTGGCGCGCATGATCATGCTGACCATGCACCTCATCAAGAACGAGGACGGCACCCCGCAGATCCCGTTCAAGACCGTGTACGTCCACGGCCTGGTGCGCGACGGCCAGGGCCAGAAGATGTCCAAGTCCAAGGGCAACGTGCTCGACCCGCTGGACATCGTCGACGGCATCAGCCTCGACGCGCTGCTGGAAAAACGCACCAGCGGCATGATGCAGCCCAAGCTCGCCGAGAAGATCGCCAAGCAGACCCGCGCCGAGTTCCCCGAAGGCATCGCCAGCTACGGCACCGACGCCCTGCGCTTCACCTTCTGCTCGCTGGCCTCCACCGGCCGCGACATCAAGTTCGACATGGGCCGCGTCGAGGGCTACCGCAACTTCTGCAACAAGCTGTGGAACGCCGCCAACTTCGTCATCGAGAACACCGATGGCCAGGATACCGGCGTGAACGGCGAGCCGGTCGAGCTGTCCGCGGTGGACCGCTGGATCATCTCCGCCCTGCAGCGCACCGAGCAGGAAGTCGCCCGCCAGCTCGACGCCTTCCGCTTCGACCTGGCCACCCAGGCCCTCTACGAGTTCGTCTGGGACGAGTACTGCGCCTGGTACCTGGAACTGGTCAAGCCGGTGCTGTGGGACGAGAACGCGCCCATCGAGCGCCAGCGCGGCACCCGCCGCACCCTGGTGCGCGTACTGGAGACCGCGCTGCGCCTGGCGCACCCGTTCATGCCCTTCATCACCGAGGAAATCTGGCAGCGCATCAAGGCCTCCGCCGGCAAGAGCGGCGACACGCTGATGCTGCAACCCTGGCCGGTGGCCGACGAGGCGAAGATCGACGCCGCCGCCGAAGGCGACATCGAGTGGGTCAAGCAGCTGATGCTGGGCATCCGCCAGATCCGCGGCGAGATGAATATCTCCATGGCCAAGCGCATCGACCTGGTGCTGAACAACGCCTCCCCCGAAGACCACCGCCGCCTGGCCGACAACGAACCGCTGCTGATGAAGCTGGCCAAGCTGGAGTCGGTGCGCGTGCTCGACGAAGGCGAGGAACCGCCGATGTCGGCCACCGCGCTGGTGGGCGAACTGCAGGTGCTGGTGCCCATGGCCGGGCTGATCGACAAGGCCGCCGAACTGGCGCGCCTGGACAAGGAAATCCAGCGCCTGGAAGGCGAGGTCAAGCGCGTGGGCGGCAAGCTGGCCAACGAAGGCTTCGTCGCCAAGGCCCCGGCCGAAGTCATCGAGAAGGAACGCGCCAAGCTCGCCGAAGCCGAGCAGGCGGTGACCAACCTGATCCAGCAGCGCGAGAAGATCGCCAGCCTGTAACAGGCGTCATCCACAAGGCCCGCGAATGCGGGCCTTGTGCTTTTCGCTTGTGCTACCTTCTGGCGTATCCCCGGAGCCCGGCCACCGCCATGAACCGCACCAACGCCCTGAACCTGCTGCAAAGCTGCAAGCCCGAGCTGGCCGAGCGCTTCGGCGTGGTCCGGCTCGCCCTGTTCGGCTCCACCGTGCGCGATGCCGCAAGGCCCGACAGCGACGTGGATATCCTGGTGGCCTTCGACGGCCCCGCCACCTCCGAGCGCTACTTCGGCGTGCAGTTCTACCTCGAGGACCTGCTGGGCAGCAGCGTCGACCTGGTCACCGAAAAGGCCCTGCGCCCCGAACTGCGGCCCTTCATCGAGGCGGAGGCGGTGAATGTCTGAGGCGTCCGGGCGAGTCTGGCACTTCTACGTCGACGACATGATCACCTGCGCGGAGAAAGTCCTGAGCTATGTCCGCGATAGCCGGAGGCTCCGACGCGATTCGCGGATGAATCCGCTCCTACGCTGCCCCACCTGCGCCATTCCCCTGTAGGAGCGCGCCCTGCGCGCGAATCGCGGGCAGGGCTGTTCTCCTACAGTTGTCGTGAGGCATGGAGTTTCCTCGTAGGAGCGGACCTTGTCCGCGATAGCCCAAGCTACTGGCGCAATTCGCGGATGAGATCTCCTACGCCGCCCCACCTGCGCCATTCCCCTGTAGGAGCGCGCCCTGCGCGCGATTCGCGGGCAGGGCCCGCTCCTACAGTTGTCGTGAGGCATGGAGTTTCCTCGTAGGAGCGGACCTTGTCCGCGATAGCCGGACGTCCCGGCGCGATTCGCGGATGAGATCCGCTCCTACGCTGCCCCACCTGCGCTATTCCCCTGTAGGAGCGCGCCCTGCGCGCGATTCGCGGGCAGGGCCCGCTCCTACAGGTACAGGAGAAATGCCGTCGTAGGATCTCATCCGCGATTGCGCCGGCAGGGCCGGCGTTCGGTCCATCGCGTGCGGAGTCCTACCATACCGGCGGGCACGGCTCGCTCCTACGAAGAGCCCCTGTCCCTCAGAACACCGTGCCAACCGGGTAGACGTAGGCATTCACGTCATAGAAGGGCGTGCGCTGGTAGAACCATTCCAGCCGCGCATGCGGGTCCTTGGCGAAGGCCTTGTCCTCCTTCAGCTTTTTCTCGAACTCGGCCTTCAGCTGCGGGTCCTCGGCGAGCATCTTGCGCGCCATCGGCTCCATCACGTATTCCTCCGGCTCTTCCGCGGACACCAGCGTCGAGTTGAAGAAGCCCCAGGACCAGAAGGAATCCGGGCTCTCGGCGGTCAGCAGGTTGATCGCCAGCACGCCCAGCGGCTGGTCGGTGTCGATCACCACCGAGCCTGCCGGGAAGGTCTGCAGGCGCTGGAACGGCTTGCCGGTGCCGCTGACCAGCAGGTGCCCCTCGTAGCCGGGGATTTCGTTGGCCGCCGCGCGGTCCGGTTCGAAGCCGCCGGCCAGCTTGATGTCGTCCATGCGGTACAGGGTGACCTCGATGGCGGTCGGCTGCTCCAGGGTCTTCATGCGGATGCCGTGGGCCTTGAGCCGGGCGATGACCTCGCTCCACTGCACCGGCACCACGTACTGTTTCGGCCGCTTGACCACCAGGTCGGGCACCGAGTTATCGCTGACCGGCACCTGCAAGGTCTTCGGCTTGTTGCTCCAGACGATGGTCTTCGCGCCAGTGATGGGCGATTGCTCGTAGCGGTAGTCGCCGACGACGAAGGGCGTGTGCTGCTCCTTGCCCGGCTTCCAGGTGAGGATCACCTCCTTCTGCGCCTCCAGGCGCTCGCGGTCCTTGGCGATGGCGGCCTTGAGCGAGTCGGCGTTGTCGCCGATCACCCGGAACATCGCCTTGAGCATCACGTAGTTGCCCAGCACCTGGGTTTCATACGGATGCAGCGCGTGCTGCTCGATGAGGATCGAGGGCACGTTGCGGATGTCGCCGTACTGGTTGGAGAAGCGCGCCAGGTCCGTGCGGTAGGGGTAGTAGCCCTTGGCCGGGTCCTGGTTGTCGTTGAGGCTGATGCACTCGTGCACCACGTGGCCGTCGCCCTCCAGCTCCTTGTACACCGGGCCGCGCATGACCTTGTCCATCCACTGGCTGGACGCCGGCGACCAGCCGTTGCCGTTGTGGCAGTAGGAGCTGTCGTAGGGGTACATGGCGCCGTCGGTGGAGTGGGTGTCGGCGAAGAAGCTCAGGTCGTACTGGTTGAACACCCAGGCGACGTTGCGGATTTCCGCGCTGTCGAGCTTGGTGAAGTCGCGGTTGAGGTTGAGATTCTGGCCGTTGACGCGCCAGCCGGTGACCTCCGGGCCGTTCTGGTTGATGCGCCCGTAGGGGCTGCGGCGCAGGTCGCCGTCGACGTTCACGGTGGGGATGAAGAGGATGTTGACCTTCTCCAGCAGCCCGGCCAGTGGCTTGGCCCCGGCGGTCATGTCGCGCAGCAGCATGAACATGGCGTCCTTGCCGTTGGCCTCGCCGGGGTGGATCTCGGCCTCGACGAAGAGCGTCGGCTTGCCCGAGCCGTTCAGCCCGGCCGGCGATTTGTCGGCCTCGGTGGACGCGGTCACCAGCAGCATCGGCTCGCCGCTGGCGCTCTTTTCCGGCAGCTCGCTCAGCTGCAGCTTGCCGCCGGACGCATCGGCCAGCTTCTTCAGGTACTCGCGGGTCTGCTGGTAGTCGCTGGTCTGCCGGAAGCCGCTGGACTCGGCCAGGGTGATCAGCGGATCGTCGGGCTTGGCGAGGTAGCGGGTGCTGCTCAGCTTCTGCTCGAACATCGGCGGCAGGATGCGCTGCCTGGCGGCCGCCGGGTAGCCGCTGTCGTCGACGTAGCCGGGCGCCTGGGGCAGCGCGGCCAGGGCCGGCAGGCTGCCGCTCAGCAGCAGTGCGGCGTACAGCGGGTGGAATCCTCGATGGCGCATGGTGGGCCTCCTTTCGCGGTGAGCCATGGCCCCGAGAACCTTAGACCATGATCCGCGCGGCCGAAGGGGCCGGTTGTCGCAGACGTCATTCCGGGGTGGAATGACTACCCGAAGAAAGCTCGCTTGGCGCGGCGCAGGCTTTGGGCCGAAGATCGACGCGCCAGCGCGGCCCGGAAAGCCGCCGTCCCGACTTCCACAGGAGCCCGCACCATGTCCGACCTCCCCGCCCGCAATGGCGGCCAGATCCTCGTCGAAGCCCTGCTGCGCAACGCGGTGGACACCGTCTACTGCATCCCCGGCGAAAGCTACTTGCCGGTGCTCGACGCCCTGCACGACGCGCGTTCGATCCGCACCATCGTCACCCGCCACGAAGGCGCCGCCTCGAACATGGCCGACGCCTACGGCAAGCTCACCGGGCGCCCGGGCATCTGCTTCGTCACCCGCGGGCCGGGCGCCACCCACGCGGCCAACGGCGTGCACACGGCGAAACAGGACTCCACGCCGATGATCCTCTTCGTCGGCCAGGTGGAAAGCGCCTTCAAGGGCCGCGAGGCGTTCCAGGAGGTGGACTACCGGCAGATGTTCGGCGGCCTGGCCAAGTGGGCCACGGAGATCGACGACATCCAGCGCATTCCCGAGGTGGTCGCCCAGGCCTTCGCCGTGGCCCAGTCCGGCCGCCCTGGCCCGGTGGTGGTCGGCCTGCCGGAGGAAGTGCTGTTCGGCGCCGCGCAGGTGGCGGACGCGCCCGCCCCGCGCATTGCGCAGGTCGCCCCGCCGCTGGCCGCGCTGGAGGAGCTGCGCAGCCTGCTCGCCCGCGCGCGCAAGCCGCTGCTGGTGATCGGCGGCACCGGCTGGGACGAGGCCGGGCGCCGCGTCCTGCAACGCTTCGCCCGGGCCAACGAACTGCCGGTGGCGGCCTCGTTCCGCCGCCAGGACCTGTACGACAACCGCGACGAGCAGTACGTCGGCCAGCTCGGCTTCGGCGCCTCGCCCAAGCTCGCCGCGCGGGTGCAGGAGGCCGACCTGCTGCTGGTGCTCGGCTCGCGCCTGAGCGAGACGCCCAGCGCCGGCTACACCCTGGTGCGCAGCCCGAAACCCGAGCAGACGCTGATCCACGTCCACCCCGACGCCAGCGAGCTGGGCCGCGTCTACCAGGCCGACCTGCCGATCCAGGCCAGCCTGCCGGCCATGGCCGCCGCCCTCGACGCCCTGGCGCCACTGGAAAACCGCCCCTGGGCCGAATGGACCGCCGAGGCCCGCGCCGACTACCTGGCCTACTCCACCCCGCCGGCCAGCCCCGCCGAACTGCAGGGCGTGGACCTGGCCGCGGTGGTCGGCCACCTCGCCGAAACCCTTCCCGAAGACGCGGTGATCAGCAACGGCGCCGGCAACTACGCCGTCTGGGTGCACCGCTTCTACCGCTATCGCGCCGCCCGCAGCCAGCTGGCGCCCACCAACGGCGCCATGGGCTACGGCTTCCCCGCCGCCATCGCCGCCAAGCTGCGCGAGCCGCAGCGCGAGGTGGTGTGCTTCGCCGGCGACGGCTGCTTCATGATGTACCCGCAGGAACTGGCCACCGCCGTGCAGTTCGGCGCCGCGCTGATCGTCATCGTGGTCAACAACGGCATGCTCGGCACCATCCGCATGCACCAGGAGCGCGAGTATCCGGGGCGCGTCTCGGCTACCGAGCTGCACAACCCGGACTTCGTCGCCCTGGCCCGGGCCTTCGGCGCCCATGGTGAGCTGGTGGAGCGCACCGAGGACTTCGCCGCCGCCTTCCAGCGCGCCCAGGCCTGCGGCAAGCCGGCGCTGATCGAGCTGCGCACCGACCCACGGCAGATCACCCCGGTGGCGCGGCTTTCCTGAAAACCGCCGAAGGCTTCGCTAAGCTGCATCGGATCAAGGCATTGCGCCCCTCGCCCGGGCACAATGCCCGCCGATTCGCCGGCTAAGGAAGCGCATGAATCCGCAACTGCTCTGGGTCCTGTTCCTGCTCGCCACCGCGGTGGCGCTGTTCGTCGTCAACCGGCCGCGCATGGACGTGGTCGCCCTGCTGGCCATGGTCGCCCTGCCGCTGAGCGGCGTGCTCAGCGTGCAGGAAGCCCTGGCCGGCTTCGCCGACCCCAGCGTGGTGCTGATCGCCGCGCTCTTCATCATCGGCGAGGGCCTGGTGCGCACCGGCGTGGCCTACCGCATCGGCGAATGGCTGACGCACAAGGCCGGCAGCGACGAGACGCGCCTGCTGGTGCTGCTGATGCTGGCGGTGGCCGGGCTGGGCTCGGTGATGAGTTCCACCGGCGTGGTGGCGATCTTCATTCCGGTGGTGCTCAGCGTCGCCGGGCGCCTGAACGTCTCGCCGGCGCGGCTTATGATGCCGCTGAGCTTCGCCGGGCTGATCAGCGGCATGCTCACCCTGGTGGCCACGCCGCCGAACATGGTGGTGCACAGCGAACTGGTGCGCGAGGGCGAGCCGGGCTTCGGCTTCTTCAGCTTCACCCCCATCGGCCTGGTGATCCTGGTCCTGGGCGTGGCCTACATGCTGGTGGCCCGGCGCTGGCTCGGCGACAATCGCGACGGCCCCGGCAACGCCGCGCAGCGCCGCTCGCTGCGCGACCTGATCCGCGACTACCAGTTGGCCGGGCGCGAGCGCCGGCTGCGCATCCGCGCCGACTCCACGCTGGCCGGCATGAGCCTCGGCGACGTCCAGCTACGCACCGAGCGCGGCACCAACGTGATCGCCATCGAGCGCCTGGCGCGCTTCCGCCTGAAGATCCTCAGCCCCGGCGCCGACGTGGTGCTGCAGGTCGGCGATGTGCTGCTGGTAGACATCTACCAGCCGGGCATCGACCTGCTCGCCCTCTACCACGAATACGGCCTGGAACCGCTGAGCCTGCACGGCGACTACTTCACCGAGCGCGCCCACGAGGTGGGCATGGCCGAGGTGACGCTGCCGCCGGAGTCCGCGCTGCTGGGCAAGAGCATCCTGCAGCTGGGCTTCCGCAGCCAGTACGGGCTCAACGTGGTGGGCCTGCGGCGCAACCGCGAAGCCGTGGTCGACGGCCTGCTGGACGCCAAGCTGAAGGTCGGCGACACCCTGCTGGTGGTGGGCGCCTGGAAGGACATCCGCCAGCTCCAGGGCCAGGGCCGCGACTTCCTGGTGCTGAGCCTGCCGGCCGAGGTGGACGAGGCCGCGCCGGCGGCCAGCCAGGCGCCCCACGCGCTGCTGAGCCTGGGGGTGATGGTGCTGCTGATGGTCAGCGGCCTGGTGCCCAACGTGCTGGCCGCGCTGATCGCCTGCCTGCTGATGGGCGCCTTCCGCTGCATCGACATGGACAGCGCCTACCGCGCCATCCACTGGCAGAGCCTGGTGCTGATCGTCGGCATGCTGCCCTTCGCCCTGGCCCTGCAGAAGACCGGCGGCATCGACCTGGCGGTGCAGGCCCTGGTGGCGGCCCTGGGCGGCGCCGGGCCCTACCTGATCCTCGCCAGCCTGTTCCTGCTCACCGCGCTGATCGGCCTGTTCATCTCCAACACCGCCACCGCCGTGCTCATGGCACCGGTGGCCATCGCCACCGCCAGGGCCCTGGGCGCCCAGCCGGAACCCTTCGCCATGATAGTGGCGCTGGCCGCCTCGGCGGCCTTCATGACGCCCATCTCCTCGCCGGTGAACACCCTGGTGCTGGGCCCCGGGCACTACCGCTTCGGCGACTTCGTCAGGGTCGGGGTGCCCTTCACCCTGCTGGTGATGATCGTCAGCGTGTTGCTGGTACCCTGGCTGCTGCCGCTGTATTGACCGAACAAGGAAAGCCCATGGAAGTGAGCAAGACCAAGAGCAGTTTCTACCGCCGCCTGTACGTCGCCTGGCTGGTGCACAGCGGCCAGGCCAGCAGCGTGCCGGCGCTGATGGAAGCCACCGGCATGCCCCGGCGCACCGCCCAGGACACCCTGGCGGCGCTGGCCGACCTGGACATCGACTGCGTGTTCGAACAGCACGCCGGCGAGCGCAACAACGCCGGGCACTACCGCATCCGCGACTGGGGCGCCATCGACCCGCGCTGGATCGAGGCGAACCTGGGCAAGATCAAGGCGACTCTGGAATACCCCTGAATCCGCCTTGTAGGAGCGGACCTTGTCCGCGATAGCCGAACATATCGGCGCGATTCGCGGATGAGATCCGCTCCTATGCCGCCCCACCCACGCCATCCCCGTGTAGGAGCGCGCCCTGCGCGCGAATCGCGGGCAGGGCCCGCTCCTACAGGTTGCCGGGGAGCACGGCATTCCTCCCCCGTAGGAGCGGACCTTGTCCGCGATAGCCGGAACTATCGGCGCGATTCGCGGATGAGATCCGCCTACGCCGCCCCACCCACCATTCCCCTGTAGGAGCGCGCCCTGCGCGCGAATCGCGGGCAGGGCCCGCTACGTTTCCAGGAAAGCACGGTCGTAGGAGCAACTGTCTTGCGCCGAGGTGCTTTTCGTAGGATGGGTTGAGCTTGCGGTACCCAAGCTTCCGGGGGTGATGGGGATCGCTCCGCGCAACGCCATCCTACGGAAAGCCGTGCTTCCTGGAACCGTAGGACCTTGTCCGCGATAGCCGGACGTCCCGGCGCGGTTCGCGGATGAGATCCGCTACGAGAAGCAGAAGGCGCGCTTCTGTGGGAAAATCGCCCTCCGCTCCCCTGCCCTGCCGCCCGCCATGCCCAAGCCGCCGAAACGCCCCGCCAAGCCGCAACCGCTGCGCGATCCCGCCGCGAAGAAACCCGACCTGCTGCACCCGCGCAACCGCCACCAGGGGCGCTACGACTTTCCCAGCCTGATCGCCGCCAGCCCCGAACTGGGCGACTACGTGATCACCAACCCCTACGGCAAGCCCAGCATCGACTTCGCCGACCCGCAGGCGGTGCGGGTGTTCAACCGCGCGCTGCTCAAGGCGCAGTACGGCATCGGCCACTGGGAAATCCCCGCCGACTTCCTCTGCCCGCCGATCCCCGGCCGCGCCGACTATGTGCACTACCTGGCCGACCTGCTGGCCGAGGACAACGAAGGCCGCGTGCCGCGCGGGCCCGGCGTGCGGGTGCTGGACATCGGCGTCGGGGCCAACTGCATCTACCCGCTGATCGGCCACCGCGACTACGGCTGGCGCTTCCTCGGCGCCGACATCGAACCCGCCGCCCTGGCCTCGGCGCGCAACATAGTGCTGGGCAACCCGGGCCTGGCCGAGGCCATCGAGCTGCGCCAGCAGAGCGAACCGCAGCACATCTTCCACGGCCTGCTGCACGCCGACGAACGCTTCCACGCCAGCCTGTGCAACCCGCCGTTCCACGCCTCCCCCGAGGAAGCCCGCGCCGGCAGCCGGCGCAAGTGGAAGAACCTCGGCAAGCTCGACCCCTCGCGCAAGCTGCCGCTGCTGAACTTCGGCGGGCAGAGCAACGAGCTGTGGTGCGAGGGCGGCGAGATCGCCTTCCTCAAGCGCATGGCCAGCGAAAGCCGCGAAGTGGCGCAGCAGGTGCAGTGGTTCAGCTCGCTGGTGTCCAAGGCCGGCAACCTCGACGACTTCCGCCGCGCCCTGAAGAAGGCCGGCGCGCTGCAGGTGCGCACCCTGGACATGGCCCAGGGGCAGAAGCAGAGCCGCTTCGTCGCCTGGACCTTCCTCGACGCCGAGGCGCGCGCCGCCTGGTACCCCTGACTAACGGATGAACTCGCGGCTGACGGCGCGGAAGGTCTCGCTGCCGGCGCGCTCCAGCCATTCGAAGGCGACCATCTCGCGGTTGACGATCACCGCGCCGGCCTGGCGCATGCGCTCCAGGGCCAGGGCCTTGTCCTCCGGGCGTCGCGAGCCGACCGCCTCGGCCACCACGTAGACCTCGCGGCCCTCGGCCAGCAGGCCGAGCACGCTCTGCAGCACGCAGACGTGGGCCTCGGTGCCGCACACCACGAACTGCCGGCGCTGGCCGCCGGGCAGTTGCAGCAGACCAGGGTCGGCCACCGCGGAGAAGGCGATCTTCTCCAGGATGGCCGCGGCCGGCAGGTGCTCGCGCAGCTGCGCCAGGGTCGGACCCAGGCCCTTGCTGTACTGCTCGGTGGCCAGCACCGGCACGCCCAGGCGCTGCGCCACGGCCAGCAGCCAGGCGCTGTGCTGCAGCAGCGCCTCGGCGTCGTGGATGGCGGGGAACAGGCGTTCCTGGATGTCGATGAGGAGGAGGGTCGAGGTGGGGGCGTGGAGCAGCATGGGGGAGTCTCCTGGGGTGGTTCTTCTTTTTCGGCTTGCTGTGTGGGGGTGTCAACCGGGAAAGCAGGTCGACACAAACGCAGGGAAGAGAATGAGCGAAGGTGAAGCGCTGGAGCGGCGTCGAAGTCCGCTCCCTCTCCCCAGCCCTCGGCTGCGCGCCCCGCCCTGAAGGGAGAGGGGGCTTGTCCGTGCCGAGAGAAGGCTTGGTTTCAGCCGGCAGTCTCTGTGCTAGCCGGCTGACTCCAAAACATCAGCGTCTGCCCAACGGTCCCCTCTCCCTTCAGGGAGAGGGTTAGGGAGAGGGTAAGCGGGGTCGCAGCACACACTGTCGCCCACCTCCACATCAAAGAAAAAGGCCCCTGCAAAAGGGGCCCTCCTCTCTTCAGCCATGCACCCTCAATGCCCCGTCACATCCCCGCGGCGGCTGGTCTCGAAGAGGAACCAGGTGCGCTGCTCGGTCTCGTCGATCCAGTTCTCGATGAGGCTGGCGGTGGCGATGTCGTGGTACTCGTCGCACAGGTCGTGGACTTCGCGCATGTAGGCGGTCAGCGACTTGTTGTCTTCCTGCAGCTCGGCCAGCATGTCCAGCGGCTGGACGAACTCGGCGTCGTTGTCGGCGATGCGCTTCAGGCGGCCGATGTGGCCGATGGAGCGGATGGTATTGCCGCCGATCTTGCGCACGCGCTCAGCGATCGGGTCGGTCATGGCGAAGATTTCGGTGGCCTGGTCGTCCAGCAGCAGGTGGTAGTCGCGGAAGTGCGGGCCGCTCACGTGCCAGTGGAAGTTCTTGGTCTTCAGGTACAGGGCGAAGACGTCGGCCAGCAGGCGGCTCAGGGCCGCGCTGAGGTCGCGGGTGGCGTCCCTGGACAGGTCCGACGGGGTGGCCAGGGCCGGGGCGCGGCGCGGTGCCGGCTTGGCCGCGGCGGCGGGCTTGGCGGCAGTCGCCGGTTTGGCGGCGGGTTTCTTCGCTGCCGGCTTCTTCGCCGCGGCAGGTTTCGCAGCAGCGGGTTTGGCAGCAGCCGGCTTGCTGGCGGCGGTCTTGGGTGCAGCGGGTTTCTTCGCAGTGGCTGCGGTTTTCTTCATCTCGATCACCTCAAGGGGTCTTGTGGATGCCGCCCCTGTGCGTGCCGAAACTGGCGGTCCGGGACGAGCCTGACGCACTCCCTGCGTTATTCCTCTCACGGCCAAGAGTGCGCTCTTGAGCCTACCTCGCCGCGCTTCGATTGCAAGTCGTCGCGCCGCCAACGTGCGGCGCAATGACGCCGGGCAAGGCTCAGGATTGCACGGCGAAGCACGCGTCGAGGCGGCTGTACCCCATACCGACACCTTTGTGCACCTTGAGTTGCACGGGAATGCGTTCCTTGAGCGCCTCGACGTGGCTGATCACGCCGATGCTCTTGCCGCTGGCGTTGAGGCTGTCGAGGGCGTCCAGCGCCACTTCCAGGGTCTCGCCGTCGAGGGTGCCGAAGCCTTCGTCGAGGAACAGCGAGTCGATGCTGGTCTTGTGGCTGACCAGGTCGGACAGCGCCAGGGCCAGCGCCAGGCTGACCAGGAAGCTCTCGCCGCCGGAAAGGGTGCGGCAGTCGCGGGCGACGTCGCCCTGCCAGGTGTCCACCACCTCCAGTTCCAGCTCGCCGTCGCTGCGCCGCGCCAGTTGGTAGCGGCCGTGCAGGCGCTGCAGTTGCCGGTTGGCCAGGTGCACCAGGTGGTCGAGGGTCAGGCCCTGGGCAAAGCGCCGGTACTTGGCGCCATCGGAGGAACCGATCAGGCCGTTCAGGCGCTGCCAGAGGTCGTGGTGCGCCTCCTGTGCGGCGATCTCGGCGAACAGCGCCTGCTGGCTGGCGCGGCGCGCGTCGTCGCCCTGCAGTTGCGCGCGCACTTCGCCCTGGCGCTGGCCCAGTTCGCGCAGCTGGGTGGCGAGGGCCTGCAACTGCTCGTCGAGGGCCGCCAGCTCCAGTTCGCCCAGCGGTTGCGCGCGCAGTTGGCGCTCGGCTTCCTCGGCGGCGGCGCGCAACGCCACGGCTTCGGTCAGCGCGGTATCCAGGCGCGTCTTGAGTTCGCCCAGGCGCTGGCGCTCGCCATCCTCCAGCAGCGCGGCGAGGAAGGCCGCCAGGTCGGCGAACGGGCTTTCTTCCAAAGCCTGCTGCCAGGTGCGCTCGCATTCGGTCAGGGTAGTGCGCGCCTGCTCCAGGTGCGCGGCGAGGCTCTGCTCGCGACCGAGCAGCGCATCGGCCTGGCGCTGCGCCGCCTGCAGGGCCGCCTCCGCCGCTTGCAGGGCCTGTTGTGGCTGCGCCTCGGGCGCCAGCTCCGGCAATGCCGGCTCGCCACTGGCGCTCCAGCGTTCGCGCCATTGCCCGGCCTGCGCTTCGGCTTCCTGCAACATGCGCCGGGCTTCGCGCTCGGCCTCCTGCAGTTGCTGGTCCCGTTGCTGGGCCTGCTGCCAGGCGCGCCATTCGCCTTCGCGCTCGGCCAGCCAGGCTGCGCCTTGCTCGGGCAAGGCGGCGGCGAAACCGTCGAGGCTGGCCAGCAGTTCGGCGGCCTGGCGTTCGGCCTGGGTTTGCAGCTGTTCCAGGCGTTGCTGTTGTTCCGCCTGGCGCTGCTGTGCATTGTCCAGGTCGCGACGCAGCAGGGCCTCCTGCTGCAGCGCGGCCGCATGGCTGCGCTCGGCGCTCTCGCGGGCGCTCGCGGCCTGCTGCAATTCGCCCTTGAGCGCATCGAGCGCCGCCAGGCGTTCCTGCAGGTCGGCCAGGGCCTGCTCCTGGGCCTGGCGGATCGCGGCCAGGCCGGCGGCATCCTCGATGGCGAGGTTCTGTTCGGCCGACTGGCGCTGCCATTCGGCATCGAGCTGGTGCAGTTGTTCGCGCAGTTGCTCCAGCTGTTGCCGAGCCTGTGCCGCCTGGGCCGTCACGTCGGAGAGTTCGTCGCGCAGCGCCACGCCATCGCTTTCCAGAGCGGCCAGGGCCGTGCGGCATTCGTCGAGGGCGCGGCGCGTCTGCGACACGTCCAGCGCCTGGTAGCTGGCGATGGCCGGGTGTTCGTGGGAGCCGCACAGCGGGCAGGCCTCGCCGGGCTGCAACTGTGCGCGATAGGCCTCCAGGGCCTGGATGCGCTGCTCCTGCTCCAGCAGCTTCTCCTTGTCGGCGACCTGCTGCTTCAGCGCCTTGTAGCGCTCGCGCAGTTCGGCGATCGCGGTTTCCTTCTGCGCCTGGCGTTGCTGCAGCGAATCGAGCTGGGGTTGCAGGCGGGCGACCTGCGCGCTGGCCTGCTCGCGGCTCTGCGCCAGCTGCTGCAGGCGGTCCAACGCCCTGCCCTGCTGCTGCAGTTGCTGCCAGCGCTCACGCAGGGCGCTTTCGCCGGCGCCTTGCAGCAGGGCCTGCAAGCGCGCCTGCTGCTGCGCCTCGGCCTGGCGCGCCGCGTCCAGCGCCTGCCCGGCGTCGGCCAGGGCCTGGCCCTGGGCGGTGAGTTGGCCGTGCAAGGATTGGATGGCGGAGGCTTCCTGCTCTAGGCGCGCGCGGGCGCCCTGCAGTTCGCCGCCGAGCTGTTCGCGCTGGGCGAATTGCGCACGCCAGCCCCCCAGCAGTTCGCCCAGGCGGGCGCGTTGCGGGTGCGCGGCAAGCTGCGCCTGTACTTCGCGGCGCTGCGTTGCGAGTTCATCGATGGCGCGCTGGCGCTGCCCCGCCCATTGCGCGCTGTACTGGCTGGCCTGCCACAGGCTGCGCACGGCCTGCTCCGCGCAGTCCCGCTGCTGGCGTCGCAGGTCCGCCAGGCCGCTATGGTCCCGCTCCAGCGCCTGGCGGGCCTGTTGCCAGGCTGCATGCATGCGCTGCAGGCGCGCCGCCGGCTCGCTGGCGGCCAGGCGCTGCAGGTCGGGGGCCGCCTGGAGCAGGGCATCGCGCGCCTGCTGCTCGCGCGTGGCGGCCTGCTGGTGGTGCTGTTCGGCGCGGGAAAGGTCCTCGCGCCAGCGGCGCTGGGCCTGCAGTTCGGCCTGGCGCTGGAGCAACGGCGCTTCCTCGGCCAGCAGGCGTTCGGCTTCGGCCTGCAGCTCGCCGCGCTGTTCCTCGCTGAGCAGCTCCATGCCTTCGGCACGGCTCTTCAGCAGTTCCAGATCGTTCTGCGCCGCCTTGCTGCGCTCGTACACGCGCTGGGAAATCAGCCCGTAGATTTCGGTGCCGGTGAGTTCTTCCAGCAGGGCCGCGCGGTCGTTGGCGCTGGCCTCGAGGAAGGCGGCGAAACCGCCCTGGGCCAGCAGCATGGACTTGGTGAAGCGGCCGAAGTCGAGGCCGGTGAGCTGCTCGGTCTGGCGCAGCTTGTCGTTGATCTTGTCGGTGAGGATTTCCCCCTCGCCGCCGGCCGCCTCGATGCGCGCCAGCTCCACCTTGGGCGCCTGCAGCGCGCCGTCGACCTTGTCGCGGGCCCGGCGCTGGCTCCAGAAGGCGCGGTAGCGGCGGCCCCTGACCTCGAACTCGACCTCGGCGAGGCAGTCGGCGGTGTGCCGCGTCATCAGCTCGTTGCCGCTCTGCGACAGCGTGTTCATGCGCGGCGTGCGGTGGTACAGGGCCAGGCAGATGGCGTCCAGCAGGGTGGTCTTGCCGGCGCCGGTGGGCCCGGTGATGGCGAACAGGCCGTTGCCGACGAAGGGCTCGGCGGCGAAGTCGATCTTCCACTCGCCCTTGAGCGAGTTGAGGTTCTTCAGGCGCAGGCTGAGGATGCGCATCAGGCTTGCTCCTCCTGCAGTTCGGCGACCACCTGGCGGTACAGCCCGGCCAGCTCCTGGCGCAGCGGCGGTTCCAGCTGCTCGGCGTCCAGGCGTTGTTCGAAGACGTCCTCGGCGGAGAGCTCGTCGAGGGTCTCGCGCGCCTCGCCGAACAGCCCCACCTGCTGGCTACCACGTTCGCGGCGGGTGCGCAGCACTTCCACCGGCAGCGCCTCGCAGAGCTTCTCCAGGCGCGCCTGCAGGTCGTTCAGGTAGTCGTCGCTGCGCACCAGCACTTCCACCCACACCGGGCGTTCCGACGTAGCCAGGCTGGCGGCTTCGGCCAGCGCCGCGGGCAGGCTGTCGAGGTCGCCGGCCAGCGACTGCAAGGGCTGGAAGCAGGGCACGGCCAACGGCGTCACCGCGCGCAGGCCGCTTTCGTCGAGGTCCACCAGCAGCACTTCCTTGGCCTGCCGCGCCTCGTCGAAGCTCAGGGCGATGGGCGAGCCGCAGTAGCGCACGTGCTCCAGGCCGCCGACCTTCTGCGGCCGGTGGATGTGCCCCAGGGCGATGTAGTCCGCCGCCGGGAAGGCGCTGGTGGGGAAGGCCTCCAGGCTGCCGACGTAGATTTCCCGCACCGACTCGCTGGCGCTGGCGCCGACCGTGGTCAGGTGCCCGGTGGCGACTATCGGCAGCTTGCCACCGAGTTCGGCGCGCTTGGCCTCGGCCAGGGCGAACAGCGCCTGGTAGTGCGCCTGGATGCCCTGCTGCAGTGCCAGTTGCTTGTCCTGGGCGCTCTGCCCGGCCTGGCTGGCCAGCAGGTCGCGCGGGCGCAGGAAGGGAATGGCGCAGAGCACCGCGCCCGGCGTGCCGTCGCGTTGCGGCAGCACCAGCAACTGCCGGTCGAGGTCGGCCCCGGCGGCGGCGATCACCCGCGTGCCGAGCACCGCCAGCAGCTCGCGGGATTCCTCCAGCATGGCCACCGAGTCGTGGTTGCCGCCCAGCACCACCAGGCTGGCGCCGGTCTCGCGCAGTTCGACGATGAAGCGGTTGTACTGCTCGCGGGCGTAGCTGGGCGGCGCGCCGGTGTCGAACACGTCACCGGCGATGATCACCGCGTCCACGTCGTGCTCGCGCACCCGTTCCACCAGCCAGCGGCAGAAGGCGCGGTGTTCGGCCTCGCGGCTCTTGCCCATGAAGTGCTGGCCGAGGTGCCAGTCGGAAGTGTGGAGGATGCGCATGCGCCTGCTGTCCCGCTGCCTGATTCAGCCGGCGATGATACCCGCTTCCGGGGTGCGCCCGCGCCAGGCTGGCTATCCTGAAGGGACGCCGGCCGGGAATCAGACCATGCAACGCCTGCTCAACATGCTCCGCGACCTCACCATCCTGGTGCGCGCCAACCTGTGGATAGTGCCGGTGCTGGCCGCCCTGGTGGCCGCGGTCTTCTACTTCGTCGCGCCGCCGCCGCCGATGAGCGCCACCCTCGCCACCGGCGCCCCCGACGGCGGCTACGCGGCTTTCGGCGAAAAGTTGCGGGCCGAGCTGGCCGAACAGGGCTTCGAGCTGAAGCTGGTGCCCAGCGCCGGCTCGCGGCAGAACATGGACCTGCTGCTGGACGAGCACAGCGGCGTGGACATCGCCCTGGTGCAGAGCGGCCAGGAACGCCAGCTCGCCGCCGGGCAGCGGCAGCGCCTGCAGACCCTCGGCGCCATGTTCCAGGAGCCGCTGTGGCTGTTCCAGCGCCGCGACGTGCACATCGACCGCATCGCCGACCTGCTGCCCCTGCGCGTGGCCCTGGGCAGCCGCGGCAGCGGCACCGAGGCGATCACCGCGGCCATCCTCCAGGCCAACGGCATCGGCGACGAACAGCACCCCGCCGGCTGGCAGGCCAGCGGCGGCGACAGCGCCGCCGACGCGCTGCTGGCCGGCAGCCTGGACGCCGCCTTCTTCGTCGGCCCGGCGGACAACCCGCTGATCCAGCGCCTGGCCGCCAGCGAGCAACTGCTGCTGGCCGGCTTCCGCCGCGCCGACGCCTACGAGGCGCGCCTGCGCTTCCTCAAGCGCCTGGAGGTGGGCGAAGGCCTGCTGAACCTGGAACACAACGTGCCGCACCGCAACCTGACCACCCTGTCGCCGGTGGCCACCCTGGTGATCAACGAGCGTTTCCACCCGGCGCTGACGCCGCTGATCCTCCAGGCCGCGCGCCAGGCGATGCGCCAGGGCAGCCTGCTCGACGCCCCCGGCGCCTTCCCCGCCGCCGAGCCGCGCACCCTGCGCCTGAACGAGGACGCCGAGCGCTACTACAAGAGCGGCCTGCCGCTGCTGCAGCGCTTCCTGCCGTTCCGCATCGCCTCCCTGGCCGACCGCTACATCATCCTGCTGATCCCCTTCATCGCCATCCTCATCCCGCTGTTCAAGTCCATCGGCCCGCTGTACCGCTGGCGCATCCGCGCGCGCATCTACCGCTGGTACCGCTACCTGCGGGAAATCGACCGGCGCCTGGACGAAAACACCGGCGGCGCGGAGCTCAGCCGCGAGATCGAGCGCCTGGAGAGCCTGGAAGCCGAGCTGTCGCGGGTGGAGGTGCCGCTGTCGTACTACAACGAGCTGTACGAGCTGCACCTGCACCTGAACTACGTGATACGTCGCCTGCGCCAGCTGCGCCGCAACCGCCGCGAGCGCGACGGCGAGGCGCCGCTGGACAAGGCCGAGTGAGCGTGGCGCGTCGCGCTCGGGTAAACTGGCGGCTTTGCCACCATCGTCCAGAGCCGAGCCCGAGATGCCGATTCGTCACGCCATCGTCCACCTGATCGACAAGAAGCCCGACGGCAACCCCGCCACGCTGCACGCGCGCGACGCCGAACTGGGCGACTCCCAGGCCATCGAGAACCTGATGGCCGACCTCAACGAAAGCTACAACGCCAAGCCGAACAAGGCCTGGGGCCTGTTCCAGGAGGAGTCCGGCGCCTACCCGTTCAGCGGCTGGCTGGCCGAGTACCTGGACGGCGGCAAGGACTTCGTCGCCTTCAGCCGCCAGGCCGTAGAGCACCTGAAGAGCCTGATGGAGGAGTCCAACCTCTC
Organism: Pseudomonas sp. AAC; assembly: GCF_000725445.1. Lineage (NCBI taxonomy): Bacteria > Pseudomonadati > Pseudomonadota > Gammaproteobacteria > Pseudomonadales > Pseudomonadaceae > Pseudomonas > Pseudomonas sp. AAC. The sequence goes on from NZ_KL647101.1 coordinate 66,281, forward strand.
CACCGGCGGCCACGTGCTGTTCTGCCACTACCAGCAGGGCATGACCGACTACCTGAGCATCGCCCTGCTGCACCACAGCGAGGGCGTGGCGGTAACCGAGGCGCTGGAAGTGGCGCCCTCGCGCCACCTGGACCTGGGCCAGCTGCACATGGCGGCGCGGATCAACTGCTCGGAATGGCGCAACAACAAGACCTCCAAGCAGTACATCTCGTTCATCAAGGGCAAGGGCGGCAAGAAGGTTTCGGACTACTTCCGCGACTTCATCGGCTGCCAGGAAGGCGTCGACGCCCCCAGCGAGACGCGCACCCTGCTCAAGGCCTTCAGCGACTACGTGGAAAGCGAGGACCTGCCCGAAGAGCAGGCCCGCGAGAAGACCGACACCCTGGTCGACTACGCCACCAGCCAGGCGCGCCTGGGCGAGCCGATGGCCCTGGACGCGCTCTCCGAGCTGATGGACGACCAGGCGCCGCGGGCCTTCTACGACTACATCCGCAACAAGGACTACGGCCTGGCCCCGGAAATCCCCGCGGACAAGCGCACCCTCAACCAGTTCCGCCGCTTCACCGGTCGCGCCGAGGGCCTGTCGATCAGCTTCGAGGCGCACCTGCTGGGCAGCAAGGTGGAGTACGACGAAGAGCGCGACATGCTGATCATCCGCGGGTTGCCGACGCAGCTGCACGACCAGCTCAAGCGGCGCAAATAACCGCGAATCGCGGACGGAGTCCGCTCCTACGTGTCCAGGAAGCACGGTCGTAGGAGCAACTGTCTTGCGCCGAGGTGCTTTTCGTAGGATGGGTTGAGCTTGCGATACCCATGCTGCCGGGGTGATGGGTATCGCTCCGCTCAACGCCATCCTACGAAAAGCCGTGCTTCCTGGAACCGTAGGACCTTGTCCGCGATAGCCGGACATTCCGGCGCGATTCGCGGATGAGATCCGCTCCTACGCCCCCCACCCACGCCATTCCCCGTAGGGCGCATAACGCCTACGGCGTTATCCGCCGTTGTCCCGGCTGTAGCGCGCCCTGCCCGCGATTCGCGCGCAGGGCGCGCTCCTACAAGGGAATGGCGTGAAGGGAATGGCGTGGCTGGCGCTTTTCGGGCCAAAGGCCAAGGGCCGTGGCTCCTGCGTTTCAGCGCGCCTCGACGGCGAACCCCAGCCGCGGGAAATGCACATGCAGCACCCCGGCGCGCGGGTCCTCGCGGCGCAGGATCAGTTCCTCGCTGCCCACGTGCAGCAGTTCCCCCTCCACCGGATCGACGCCGTAGTCGGTCGCCGCGATGGCCACCCGCTGGCCGGCCCGCAGGCCGTTGGCGTCGCTGAACGGCTCGTCCGGCAGCGCCGCCGGCTGGCTGTCGCGGGCCACGGCGATGGCTTCCTCGCTGCTCATCTCGCTGTGCGCGCCATGGCCGAAGCCGAGCACCCGGCCCAGCCAGGCCACTACCGACGGGTAGGCGTCCACCAGCGGCGAGGTCACCGGGGTGGCCTTGACGAACCAGAGCACGTGGGCGACGGCGAAGTCCGCCAGGGACGGCTCGCCGAACAGGAAGTCGCCCACCTCCCGCGCCAGTTGCTGCTCCAGCCGCGCCATGAACACCGGCCACTGCTGGCGCGCCTGCTCGGCCGGCAGGCGTGCGGCGCTGCCGCCGCTGAACAGCTGGCCGCGGTCGGCGATGAAGGCCTTGAGGAACTCCGGCGGCAGCTTGGCGAAGCGCGTGGCGATGGACTCGGGCTGGAACACCAGGCTCACGCCGTGCTGGAACAGCACCGAATCGGCCCAGGTGGCGAAGGCGGCGACGCTGAATTCCTGGCCCTCGGGGAACAGCGCCGGGGTGGCCTTCTCCTGCTCCAGGCGGCGGGCGATCAGCGCGGTGTCGCAATAGACGTCGGCGCCCACCTGCAGCACCGGCGTCTTGCGGTAGCCGCCGGTGAGCGCCAGCAGGTCGGGCTTGGGCATGATCGGCGGGATCAGCACCGAGCGCCACGACAGCTGCTTGAAGCCCAGCAGCAGGCGGGCCTTCTCGGCGAAGGGGGAAGTCGGGTAATGGTGCAGGATCAGCTCGGACATGCGGGGCTCCGTTGGCCGGCGTTGAGGGCCTTCCAGCTTACCCCGCCGCGGCGCGCGGTCCTACCCGGTCGACGCTATGGACGGCCATCCGCCACGCTGATGGCCAGGGCCGCGCCGGCCAGCGCCAGGCGCTCCTTGGCCGGCTTGCCCAGGGCCTTGATCGCCCGCTCGCGGCGCAGCGCCTCGCCCTTGCCGGCGCAGGCCTCGACGTATACCAGCGCCTGCGCCGGGCTGGAATGGAAGAAGCGCGCGCCACGCCCGCTGCAATGCGCCTCGAAGCGCCGCTGCGGGTCGTCGCTGATGCCGCAGTAGAGCGCGCCGTTGGCAGCGCGCACCAGGTAGACGAACCAGGGCTTGGGCTCGGCCTGGGTCATGCCCAGACCCGCTGCTGCATGCGTTCGCAGTAGCCGACCAGGCGCTCATATTCGCGCGCCATGTGGTTGAGGGGGGTTTCCAGGGTGCACAGGACCAGGTTGGCGAGTATCCCGTAGGCCGCGGCATCGGCGCTGCAGGGCTGGGCGCCGCCGAAGTACGGCAGGTCGCCGAGCATGCCGTCGAGGGCGTCGAGGTCCTGGCGGGCGAAGCTCAGCAGTTCCTCGCGGCTGTGGGCGGTCAACCCGCGGCCGCGCATCTCGCCGCGGATCTTGCGGCGCACCAGCGCGCCGACCACCGGCCGCAGCGGCGCCGGGATGCCGCGCAGCAGCACCGGGGCGACCTGGCGCCAGCCGTCCTCCTCCAGCCAGCGGAAGTACACCAGCAGCGGCGCCAGGTGGTCGTCGCACAGCCGCGTGATCGACACCGCCCAGCCACGCCCGCGGGCATCGAGGCCGGCGTCCAGGTCCAGGGCGAAGCGCTGCTGGAGGTCGTGGATGATGATCTCGGTATCGGCAACGGTCTGCCCCTCGACCTTGATGAAGGGCAGCTTGCCCTTGGGCCCCTTGCGCGGGTCCGTCACGTGCTGCACCTGGTATTCCAGCCCGGACAAGCGCAGGAAAGTCTCCAGCTTCAGGCAGAAGGGGCTGACGTTGGGCACATTGAAGGCCGGGGGGAACTGGAACAGGGTGATCATGGCGAGGCTTCCTGCGCGGGCTCGCCTGGTATTTAAGCGCATGCCAGGCGCCGCGGCGAGCCCTGTCGGAGTGCTATCAGACATGACCGGGTTCGCCGGGTGGCTCGGGTGCCGCCTGCGTAACGGTTCTGAAACCCGTCATTCCCGCGAACGTAGGGCGTATGAGCGTTCACGGTTATCCGCCCTTGGTCGTGCCACCGGGGCGTCCGGCGTGGCCGGGGAATCCAATCGCGGACAGAGTCCGCTCCTACGCCGCCCAACCCACGCCATTCCAATGTAGGAGCGCGCCCTGCGCGCGAAATCGCGGGCAGGGCCCGCTCCTACACCTTCCAGCAAATATGACACCCCGTAGGATGGGTTGAGCTTGCGAAACCCATCCTACGAAGAGCCATGCTCGCTCATGCCATAGGAGCGGACTCCGCCCTGCGATGAAACCGGAACGCCCCGCCCTATCTCAGTTGAACCACTCCATGGCCGTCCGCCAGACACACACGCCGACGAAATACGCCGAAGCCACGAACCACAGCCACAACAGCCAGGTCTGGTCCACCGGCTGCTGCAGGATCAGCAACGCGCTACTGAACATCCAGACGAAGGTCACCGCAATGTTCAGCGGCATGAACTGGCGCACCCGGAAGGGGTGCAGGAACTTCATCCGCGTCAGCGTCAGGGCCGCCAGCACCAGCACCGTGACCAGGCTCACCCACGGGCCGGGCCCGAGGACGAAGAAATACACCGCCACCACGTTCCAGGCCGCCGGGAAGCCGACGAAGTAGTTGTCCTTGCTCTTCATGTTCACGTTGCAGAAGCAGAACAGCGAGGACACCAGGATGACGCCGACGATCGCCAGCTCGCTGTGCACCGGCAGCGGCACGTAGCGGTAGATGAAGATCGCCGGGATGAACACGTAGGTGAGGTAGTCGATCACCAGGTCCAGGGTGGAGCCGTCGAAGTGCGGCAATACCGCCTTGACGTCGAACTTGCGCGCCAGGGTGCCGTCCAGGCCGTCCACCAGCAGGGCCGCGCCCAGCCACAGCAGGCAGGCCTGCGGGCGGTTGTCGACCAGCGCGAGCAGCGCCAGCAGGGCCAGGATGACGCCGCTGGCCGTCACCGCGTGGGCGCTCCAGGCCTTGGCTTTGCTCAGGTTCAACGGAGTGAGGGTCAGGTTCACGGCGCTTCTCTTCAGTCAGGCGGCAGTGCGAGCTATTTCAACGTATAGCCCATCCGTGGGTTTCCACAGGATGCTCCTGGGTATCGGAACACCGATCCGACGGCCGAGTTCAGCCGGCCGGCCTTGGTGGGCGTGGAAAAGGCCAGGATACGCCGAAGCGCACCCGCAGCGCCAAGGGCGCTGACGAGCGTAGGACGGCTTTGCGACGGCTTTCGGACGCCAGGGATGCGGCGCGGCCCGCGGGGGCCGCGCCGCGCAGGCTCAGTGGATGATCTGGCTGAGGAACAGCTTGGTGCGGTCGGATTGCGGGTTGTCGAAGAACTGGTCCGGCGGCGCCTGTTCGACGATCTCGCCCTTGTCCATGAAGATCACCCGGTTCGCCACGGTGCGGGCGAAGCCCATCTCGTGGGTCACGCAGAGCATGGTCATGCCGCTCTGGGCCAGGCCGATCATGGTGTCCAGCACCTCCTTGACCATTTCCGGGTCGAGCGCCGAGGTGGGTTCGTCGAACAGCATGATCTTCGGCTTCATGCACAGCGCCCGGGCGATGGCCACGCGCTGCTGCTGGCCGCCGGAGAGCTGCCCGGGGAACTTGCCCGCCTGCTCGGGGATGCGCACCCGCTCCAGATAGTGCATGGCCACTTCCTCGGCCTCGCGCTTGGGCATCTTGCGCACCCACATCGGCGCCAGGATGCAGTTCTGCAGCACGGTCAGGTGCGGGAACAGGTTGAAGTGCTGGAACACCATGCCGACCTCGCTGCGGATCGCCTCGATCTGCTTGAGGTCGTTGGTCAGCTCGGTGCCGTCGACGATGATGCTGCCCTGCTGGTGCTCCTCCAGGCGGTTGATGCAGCGGATGGTGGTGGACTTGCCCGAACCGGACGGGCCGCAGAGGACGATGCGTTCGCCCTGGCGCACGGTGAGGTTGATGTCCTTGAGCACGTGGAACTGGCCGTACCACTTGTTCACGCCCTTCATCTCGATCATCACGTGATCGCCGATGGCCGGGACGGTCTTGTTGCTGGCTTCAGACATGATGACGAACTCCTAACGCTTGTGGCCGGTGTCCAGCTTGCGCTCCAGGTGCATGGAGTAGCGGGACATGCCGAAACAGAAGACCCAGTAGACCAGCGCGGCGAACACGTAGCCCTCGGTGGACATGCCCAGCCAGGCCGGGTCCGCGGTGGCGCGCTTGATGCTATTCAGGAAGTCGAACAGGCCGATGATGATCACCAGGCTGGTGTCCTTGAACAGCGCGATGAAGGTGTTGACGATGCCGGGGATCACCAGCTTCAGGGCCTGGGGCAGGATCACCAGGCCCATCATCCGCCAGTAGCCCAGGCCCATGGCCGCGGCCGCCTCGTACTGGCCCTTGGGGATGGCCTGCATGCCGCCGCGGACCACCTCGGCGATGTAGGCGGCCTCGAACAGCACCACCATCACCATGGCGCGCAGCAGCTTGTCGAGGTTCATGCCCTCGGGCAGGAACAGCGGCAGCATCACCGAGGACATGAACAGCACGGTGATCAGCGGCACGCCGCGCCAGAACTCGATGGTGGTGACGCACAGGACCTTGATCGCCGGCATCTTCGAGCGCCGCCCCAGGGCCAGCAGGATGCCCAGCGGCAGCGCCCCGGCGATGCCCACGGCGGCGATCACCACGGTCAGCATCAGGCCGCCCCACTGGCTGGTGGGCACGTTGTCCAGGCCGAGGAAGCCGCCGTGCAGCAGCCAGTAGGACACCAGCGGCAGCGCCAGCAGGTAGGCCAGGCCGTACTTGAGCTTGTGCTGGAACTGGCGCAGGAACAGCGGCGCGGCGCCGACCACCACCAGCAGCACGTTTAGGTCCACCCGCCAGCGCAGCGCCTCGGGGTAGAAGCCGTACATGTACTGGCCGAGGCGGGTGCTGATGAACACCCAGCAGGCGCCCTCGCGGCTGCAGTCGGCGCGGCTCTCGCCGACCCAGTCGGCCTTGAACACGGCCCACTCCAGCAGCGGCGGGACAATCAGCCAGATGACGTAGAGCCCGACCAGGGTCAGCAGGGTGTTGATCCAGCTGGAGAACAGGTTGGCGCGCAGCCAGCCGATGACCCCGACGCTGAGCGCCGGCGGCGGCAGATCGGGCTTGAAGGTATGGTTTGCCATGGCGTCCCCCTAGCGTTCGATCAGCGCGATGCGCTTGTTGTACCAGTTCATCAGCAGCGAGATGCTCAGGCTGATGGCCAGGTACACGCTCATGGTGATGGCCATGGTCTCGATGGCCTGGCCGGTCTGGTTGAGCACGGTGCCGGCGAACAGCGAGACCATGTCCGGGTAGCCGATGCCGGCGGCCAGCGAGGAGTTCTTCGCCAGGTTCAGGTACTGGCTGGTCAAAGGCGGCACTATCACCCGCAGCGCCTGCGGGATGATGATCAGCCGCAGCGTCTGCCCCGGGCGCAGGCCCAGGGAGCCGGCGGCCTCGGTCTGGCCGTGGCTGACCGCCTGGATGCCGGCGCGCACCGTCTCGCCGATGAAGGCGGCGGTGTAGATCGACAGCGCCAGGACGATGGACACCAGCTCCGGGATCACCACCCAGCCGCCGCGGAAGTTGAAGCCCTGCAGCACCGGCACGTCCCAGTGCACCGGCACGCCGGCCACCAGGATGGTCAGCGCCGGCAGCACGATCAGCGTGGCCAGGCCCGTGAGGAACACCGGGAAGGTCTTGCCGGTGGCGTGGCGGCGCACCTTGGCCCAGCGCCAGAGCACGGCCCAGGCGACGATGGCCAGGAGGACGGCGATGAGGAAGGCCGGCAGCGCCTCGGTGGCCACCGGCGCCGGCATCTGCATGCCGCGGTTGTTGAAGAACAGCAGGCCGCCGACGCTCAGGCTCTGCCGCGGCCCGGGCAGTTGCGCGAGCACGGCGAAGTACCAGAAGAAGATCTGCAGCAGCGGCGGGATGTTGCGGAAGGTCTCGATGTACACCGTGGCGATCTTGCGCACCAGCCAGTTCGGCGACAGCCGGGCCACGCCGAGGACGAAGCCGATGATGGTCGCCAGGACGATGCCGATCACGGTCACCAGCAGGGTGTTGAGCAGGCCGACGAAGAACACCCGCCCGTAGGTGTCGGATTCGCTGTAGTCGATCAGGTGCTGGGAGATGCCGAAGCCGGCGCTGTTGCCCAGGAAGCCGAAGCCGGACTGGATGCCGCGGTGGGCAAGGTTGGTCTGGGTGTTGTCGAAGAGGAACCAGCCGAACGCCACCACGGCGACGACGGCGATGATCTGGAAGGCCCAGGCGCGCACGGCCGGGTCGCTGAGCGACAGGCCGCGCGGGCGCCGGGCTTTGACGGAATTCTGCATGTAAGCCCTCTCGCAGGCCGCCCCGGCGGGCACGGGGCTACGCCCGTGACCGCGCGGGGGACCTCACGTCGTTCGAAACAGGGCCCGCGCCCAGGATCCGGGCGCGGGCTGTGGGAGGTCAGCGCACCGGCGGTGCGTACTGCAGACCACCCTTGTTCCACAGGGCATTGAGGCCGCGCTTGATCTTCAGCTCGCTGCCTTCGCCGACGTTGCGCTCGAAGATCTCGGCGTAGTTGCCGACCTGCTTGACGATCTGCACCGCCCAGTCCTTCGGCAGCTTCAGGTCCTTGCCGTAGTCGCCCTCGGCGCCCAGCAGGCGGTTGATGTCGGGGTTCTTCGAGGACTTGGCCATCTGCTCGACGTTCTTCGAGTCGATCCCCAGCTCCTCGGCGTTGAGCATGGCGAACAGCGTCCAGCGGACGATGTCGAACCATTCCTCGTCGCCCTGGCGCACGGCCGGGCCGAGGGGCTCCTTGGAGATCACTTCCGGCAGCACCACGTAGTCGTCCGGCTTGGCCAGCTTGATGCGCTGCGCGTAGAGCTGCGACTGGTCGGAGGTGAGCACGTCGCAACGCCCGGATTCCAGCGACTTGGCACTTTCGTCGGAGGTGTCGTAGGTGATCGGGGTGTACTTGAGGTTGTTCGAGCGGAAGTAGTCGGACAGGTTCAGCTCGGTGGTGGTGCCGGCCTGGATGCACACGGTGGCGCCGTCCAGCTCCTTGGCGCTGCTCACGCCGAGCTTCTTGTTCACCAGGAAGCCCTGGCCGTCGTAGTAGGTCACGCCGGCGAAGTTCAGGCCCATGGCGCTGTCGCGGGAACTGGTCCAGGTGGTGTTGCGCGAGAGCACGTCGATCTCGCCGGACTGCAGCGCAGTGAAGCGCTCCTTGGCGGTCAGCGGAGTGAACTTGACCTTGCTGGCGTCACCGAAGACCGCGGCGGCGATGCCATGGCAGACATCGACGTCGATGCCCTTGTAGACCCCCTTGGAATCGGCATAGGAGAAGCCCGGCAGGCCGTCGCTGATGCCGCACTGCACGAAGCCCTTCTTCTTCACCGCGTCCAGGGTGGCGCCGGCCTGGGCCATGCCGCTGAGCCCGAGGACGCTCAGAGCGGTCAGCACCGCCAGTGTGGATTTCACCATCTTCATCGATCACCTCCAGTTTGCTTTTATTCGTGTTGGAGTCCCGGCCCACTCGCCCTTGTGAGGCGCCGCACGGTCTGCTCCGGACCTTGCATCGAAGTGGAAACCTTAGGTCAGTCTAGCCGGCTCTGCGGATACGTCCGCTTCGCCGCCCAGGCTGCCCCGCTCGCGGATGACGCGAGCCGGACGTATTGCGGGGGCCGCCCTCACCTTGGCGGCCTGTTCAATGGGCTGCCCGCCCCGCCGACGGCACTGGTTTCCGGATGGGGGTCGGATAGAGTGTTACGCCGGCGGGACGGATCGCAGCCTGGTGCCTGAGTTAGCAAGGGCCGTACCAGAATGCTTCCCGCCCCCCGTTTCGGCGAAGGTCAAGTCGATAAGTTATGGCAAAGCGACATCCTTTTCGCAGATTCGCCGATCCTTTTTCCGGTGTGCGCGCCTTTGCGGCGCACATGCCCCATCCTGGAGCCCCCGATGAGCCAACCCCTGCTACTCGAACCTACCCAGCCGGCCGACTCGTGCGTCATTTGGTTGCACGGCCTGGGCGCCGACCGTTACGACTTCGAACCGGTGGCGCGCATGCTGCAGACGATCCTGCCGCGCACCCGCTTCATCCTGCCCCAGGCGCCCACCCGCCCGGTGACGGTGTTCAACGGCATGCCGGCGCCCAGCTGGTACGACATCAAGGCCATGGCGCCGGCCCGGGCCATCGACGAGGCGCAGCTGGACGCCTCGGCCGACGCGGTGGTCGCGCTGATCGAGGGCCAACTGGCCCAGGGCATCGCGCAGCGGCGCATCGTCCTGGCCGGCTTCTCCCAGGGCGGCGCGGTGGTGCTGCACACCGGCTACCTGCGCTGGCCGGGCGAGCTGGGCGGGGTCATGGCGCTGTCCACCTATGGCCCGACCTTCGACGACGACCTGCAACTACCCGAGGCCAAGAAGCAGCAGCCGGCGCTGTGCCTGCACGGCACCTACGACGACGTGGTGGCGCCCGCCATGGGCCGCGCCGCCTACGACTTCCTCCAGCGGCAGGGCGTGGCCGCGCAGTGGCGCGACTACCCCATGGCCCACGAAGTCAGCAACCAGGAGATCGCCGACATCGCCGCCTGGCTGCGCGAGCGCCTGTGACGGCGCATTGCGGGCCTCTCGCGGGATAGTCGTCAGGCTGGGCCGACCGCTGGTCGGTCCACCACGCCAGCGAATTGCCAGTACGCAAAAGTCATTAATACTGAAGTTCCCGAAGGACGAACCAGACTACGGAGAGTCGTCGTGCCCCTCAGCGGAACCTGTCGAAAGCCCCATCAGCCATGAAGCCGACACAGTGGCAGCAGGATATCCAGCAGTTGCGCCACCTGCGGCTGTTCCAGAACGTCGCCGGGACCGCCTTGCAGCGGCTGCTCAACGAATTCCGCGCGCTGGAGCTGGAGGCCGGCGAGGTCCTGCTTTCGCCCTTCAACCGCAACCACTTCCTCTACCTGGTGCTCGAAGGGCAGCTCAAGGTCTACCTCGGCTCCCTGGACAATTCCCCGGTGTCCACCCTGGGCAGCGGCGACTGCGCCGGGGAAATCAGCTTCATCGACCATGACCACCCGTCGGCCTACGTGGTGGCCACCGAGGCCACCCGCGTCCTGCGCCTGCACCGCGAGGCGCTGCTGAGCCTGTTCGAGCACTCCCCGCAATTGATGCAGAACCTGCTGGAGATGCTCTGCGCGCGGGTGCGCCAGGGCAACCGGATCATCCTCAACACCGAGCAGAACGCCAACATCGACACCCTCACCGGGCTGTTCAACCGGCGCTGGCTGGAGCACGTCTACGAGCGCGAGAGCACCCGCTGCGCGTTCAACGAGCAGCCGCTGGCGATGCTCATGCTGGATGTCGACCACTTCAAGGACTACAACGACCGCCATGGCCACCTGGCCGGCGACTACGCCCTCTGCCTGGTGGCCCATACCCTGCGCAGCCAGCTGCGGCCCAAGGACAGCATGGCGCGCTTCGGCGGCGAGGAATTCGTCATCCTGCTGCCGGAAGTGAGCCTGGACGAGGCCCGCGCCATCGGCGAGCGCCTGCGCATGAGCCTGGAGCAGATCGACTCCTTCTATTCCCCGCTGGGCGCCCTGCCCGGCGTCACCGTGTCCCTCGGCGTGGCCGAGATGCACCTGCAGGAAAGCCTGCAGGGCCTGCTGCGGCGCGCCGACGAGGCCCTGTACCGGGCCAAGCAGCACGGCCGCAACCGCCTCTGCGGCTGATCCACGGCAGGCTTTGGCCGACGCCCCCAACGCACGGATTTCGCCTGGCTGGCAACTTGCTTTACACTGGCGGCCGTTCAATCCTTAACCACTACGAGATCACCGTGCTCAAGGCACTCAAGAAAATCTTCGGCAAGGGCGAGGGCGAGCAGCCCGCCGCAACGCCCACCCCAGCCCCCTCCTCCCCCGCAGCCGCCAGCCAGGACGGCGAACAGCGCCCGCGCAAGCCGCGCGCTCCCCGCCCCGAAGGCGAACGCAACGACAAGCCGCCACGTCCGCCCAAGGGCGACAAGCCGCGCGGCGAACGCCAGGACCGCGGCGGCGACCGCCCGGAGAAGGCCGAGCGCACCGACAAGCCACCGCGCGAAAAAACCGAGAAGACCGAGCGCCCGCGCCGCGAGCGCAAGCCCAAGGCGCAGGTGGTGGACAACTGGAAGCTGGAAGACTTCGTGGTCGAGCCGGCCGAAGGCAAGACCCGCTTCCACGACTTCAACCTCGACCCGCGGCTGATGCACGCCATCCACGACCTCGGCTTCCCCTATTGCACGCCGATCCAGGCGCAGGTGCTGGGCTTCACCCTCAGGGGCCAGGACGCCATCGGCCGCGCCCAGACCGGCACCGGCAAGACCGCCGCCTTCCTCATCTCGATCATCACCCAGCTGCTGCAGACGCCGCCGCCCAAGGAACGCTACATGGGCGAGCCGCGCGCGCTGATCATCGCGCCGACCCGCGAGCTGGTGGTGCAGATCGCCAAGGACGCCGTGGGCCTGGCCAAGTACACCGGGCTGAACGTCATGAGCTTCGTCGGCGGCATGGACTTCGACAAGCAGCTCAAGACCCTCGAATCGCGCTACTGCGACATTCTCGTAGCCACCCCCGGCCGCCTGCTGGACTTCAACCAGCGCGGCGAGGTGCACCTGGACATGGTCGAGGTGATGGTGCTGGACGAGGCCGACCGCATGCTCGACATGGGCTTCATCCCCCAGGTCCGCCAGATCATCCGCCAGACGCCGTACAAGGGCGAGCGCCAGACCCTGCTGTTCTCCGCCACCTTCACCGACGACGTGATGAACCTGGCCAAGCAGTGGACCGTGGACCCGGCCATCGTCGAGATCGAGCCGGAGAACGTCGCCAGCGACACCGTCGAGCAGCACGTCTACGCCGTGGCCGGCAGCGACAAGTACAAGCTGCTGTACAACCTGATCGCGCAGAACGACTGGACCCGCGTGATGGTCTTCGCCAACCGCAAGGACGAAGTCCGCCGCATCGAGGAACGCCTGACCAAGGACGGCATCAGCGCCGCGCAGATGTCCGGCGACGTGCCGCAGCACAAGCGCATCAAGGTCCTGGAAGGCTTCCGCGAAGGCAAGATCCGCGTGCTGGTGGCCACCGACGTGGCCGGCCGCGGCATCCACGTCGAAGCCATCAGCCACGTGATCAACTTCACCCTGCCGGAAGACCCGGACGACTACGTGCACCGCATCGGCCGTACCGGCCGCGCCGGCAGCACCGGCACCTCGATCAGCTTCGCCGGCGAGGACGACGCCTTCGCCCTGCCGCCGATCGAAGAGTTGCTGGGCCGCAAGATCACCTGCGAGATGCCGCCCGCCGAGCTGCTCAAGCCGGTGCCGCGCAAGCACTGATCCCCGCGCGAAACGGAAAAAGGCGAAGCCACGGGCTTCGCCTTTTTCGTTTCCGCCGGCGTTACGCCCGGTGACGCCAGGCGAGCGCGGTGACGCACCGGCGCGGTGCGCAACGCCCCATTCGTCCCGCCGGGTCCGCCGGGACGACGCCTCCCCTCTCCCCACCAAACAATGGCACCCGGCCATCGTCCTGCCTGGGCCCGGGGCTGATAGCTGAGCAGATAAACGAACGGCCTGATCGATTTTGTTTACGTTCGTAAATAAATTTGCACGCTTCTTGCAGAATTTTTTACGACGCCCTTCAGAACAAGCCTTCGGAATCCCGCCCATGCCCTTGCGCGCCAAGCTCGCCCTCAGTTTCCTGCTCATCGGCCTCATCCCGGTGCTGGTCATGGCCATGGTGGTCTACCACCAGGCCAGCCGCGCCCTCGAAGAACAGAGCCTGAACGCCCTGGAGGCGGTGGCCAGCATCAAGCAGCGGCAGCTGATGGACGCCTGGCAGGCGCGCCACGACCAGCTCAGCAGCCTGGCCGGCAACCTCGGCGCCAACTACGCGGGGCTGGAGAGCGAGGCGCTGGTCACCACCGCCAACTACGACCGCCCGGTGTTCGAAAACTTCACCAAGACCTTCGGCTACCGCGAGCTGCGCCTGGTGGCCAGCGACGGCAGCGTGGTCTTCAGCCTGGGGCGCGGCGCCGACTACCAGCAGAACATGAACGCCGCGCAATGGCGCGACACGCCCTTCGGGCGCTTCGTCCGCGGTGCCCTGGGCAGCGGCAAGGCGAGCATCAGCGACCTGGAGCCGGCCCAGGACGACAAGCAGCCGGTGCAATGGCTGGCCGCGCCGATCAAGGACCACGACAAGCTGCAGTTGCTGCTGGTGCTGGAACTGCCGCTGAAGGCGATCAACGATGTGATGCAGAGCCGCCAGGGCCTGGGCGAGGCCGGCGAGACCTACCTGGTGGGCGGCGACGGGCGCCTGCGTTCGGACTCGGCACGCTTCGCCGACCACCGCGTGCGCCGCGCCGGCGACGCGCCCGCCGCCCTCCCCGGCCAGGCCAGCGAAAAGGCCCTGGCCGGCGAACAGGGACGCCTGACCGAGCCCGGCCTGAGCGGCGCGACGGCGCTGAAGTCCTTCGTGCCGCTGAACCTCGACGGCCTGCACTGGGCGCTGGTGGCGGAAATGGACCAGGACCAGGCCTTCGCCCCGGTGCGCAAGCTGATGTGGCAGATGCTGGTGCTGGGCCTGCTGACCCTCGCCGGCGTGGCCGCCGGCACCTGGCTGGTCAGCCGCAGCGTGATGCGCCCGCTGGGCGGCGAACCGGCGAGCATGGCGGCCCTGGCCCAGCGCCTGGCCAACGGCGAGCTGAAGCTGGCCGGCGGCGCCGAGGCCGCCAGCGGCCTGATGCAGGCCCTGCACGAAATGGCCGCGGCCTGGCGCCAGGTGGTCGAGCGCCTGCGCCAGGCCAGCGAGGCGGTGGGCGACGCCAGCGGCGACATCCTCGACGCCGCCGGGCGCACCAGCAGCCACCTGGACCAACAGCAGGAAGCCCTGGAAATGGTGGTCAGCGCCGTCGACCAGATGGCCGCCACCGTGCAGGAAATCGCCGGCAGCGCCAGCCGCAGCGCCGACGGCAGCGCCGCCGCGCGCGAGGCCTTCGTCACCATGCAGGGCACCCTGCAACGCATGATCGGCCGCCAGGACCAGCTGCTCGCCGGCCTGCGCGACGCCGACCGGGTGGTGCAGGCCCTGGCCGGCGACAGCCAGCAGATCAACTCGGTGCTGGAGGTGATCCGCTCGATCGCCGAGCAGACCAACCTGCTGGCCCTGAACGCCGCCATCGAAGCCGCCCGCGCCGGCGACGCCGGCCGCGGCTTCGCCGTGGTGGCCGACGAAGTGCGCAGCCTGGCCCAGCGCACCCGCAGCGCCACCGACGAGATCGTCACCATAGTCGGCACCCTCGGCGACTCCTCCACCCAGGCCCAGGCCAGCATGGGCGGCGCCAGCGAACAGGCGCGCACTCTGGAGCACGACACCCAGGCGGTGCTGGACTCCCTCGGCGCCCTCGACGAATCCCTGCAGGGCGTGCACGCCATGGCTTTCCAGATCGCCGCGGCGGCCGAACAGCAGGCGGCCACCACCCAGGAAGTGAACCAGCACATGCACCGCCTGAGCGACATGACCGCGGAGAACCGCAAGACCGCCGCGCACACCCGCGACTGCGGCGAGCACCTGCGCAAGGTGGCCGGGAGCCAGGAGGCGTTGGTGGCGCAGTTTCAGCTCTAGCACTCACCGGAAACGTCGGCGGCTTGGTTCAACGCCTTTCCCTCTCCCTAACCCTCTCCCTGAAGGGAGAGGGGACCGTTGGGCAGAACTGGGTGTTCTGGAGTTAGCCGGCAACACCGAAGGTTTCCGGCTGAAACCATTCGTTCTCTCGGCACGGACAAGCCCCTCTCCCTTCAGGGAGAGGGCTGGGGAGAGGGAGCGGACTCAACCCGAAACACAACCACCACCGTCAAGCACCATTCGCGAGCAAGCTCGCTCCTACAGGCTGCCCCCCCCCCCCCCCCCCCACCCCCCC
>NZ_KL647101.1:81547-274334 GCF_000725445.1 Pseudomonas sp. AAC
CCCCCCCCCCCACGCCAGAGCCCTCCATCCTTGCCGCCCCCACCTCCAAAAATCCAGAATGGAAAAATCATCCATCCCGGAGCCCCGGCATGCCCATCACCCTTCCCCCGCCCGCGGCCACCCGCCTGACGCAGAGACGCCCATGACCGAGGTCGACTTCCTGATCATCGGCGCCGGTATCGCCGGCGCTTCCACCGGCTACTTCCTCGCGCCCCACGGCAAGGTCGCCGTGCTCGAGCGCGAATCCCACGCCGGCTACCACTCCACCGGCCGCTCGGCGGCGCTGTATACCGTGGCCTACGGCACGCCCCAGGTACGCGCCCTGACCGCCGCCAGCCGGGCCTTCTTCGACGCGCCGCCGGAAGGCTTCGCCGAGCACCCGATCCTCAGCCCGCGCGGCGAGTTGATCGTGGACTTCGCCGGCAACGCCGAGGAACTGCGCCGCCAGTTCGACAGTGCCCGCGCCAATGTGCCGGAGATGCGCCTGCTGGACGCCGACGAGGCCTGCGCCATGGTCCCGGTGCTGCGCCGCGAGAAGGTCCACGGCGCGCTGTACGACCCCAGCGCCGCCGACATCGACACCGACGCCCTGCTGCAGGGCTACCTGCGCGGCATCCGCCGCAACGGCGGCAGCGTGCAGTTCGACAGCGAGGTGCTCGCCGCGGCCTATATCGACGGCCAGTGGGAAGTGCGCACGGGCCAGCAGAGCTACCGCGCCCCCGTGCTGGTCAACGCCGCCGGCGCCTGGTGCGACAAGCTGGCCGAACTCGCCGGCGTCGCCCCGCTGGGGCTGCAGCCCAAGCGCCGCGCGGCCTTCCTCTTCGCGCCGGGCGAAGACGTGGACAGCCATGCCTGGCCGGTGCTGGTGAGCCTGGACGAGTCCTTCTACTTCAAGCCCGACGCCGGCCTGCTGCTCGGCTCGCCGGCCAACGCCGACGCGGTGGAGCCCCACGACGTGCAGCCCGAGGAACTGGACATCGCCCTGGGCATCCATCGCATTGAGGAGCACACCACGCTCAGCATTCGCCGCCCCAGCCACACCTGGGCCGGGCTGCGCTCGTTCTTCGCCGACGGCGAGCTGGTGTCCGGCTACGATCCGCAGGCGCCCGGTTTCTACTGGGTGGCCGGCCAGGGCGGCTACGGCATCCAGACCTCGGCGGCCATGGGCCAGGCCAGCGCAGCGCTAATCCGTGCCGACGAGTTGCCCGAGGTGCTGGTGCGCCATGGGCTGAGTGCGGACGGGTTGGCTCCGGCGCGGCTGAAGCCAAGGTCAAGCGGCGGATAACCGCGAACGGTTATCCGCCCTACGCCGCACCAGCCGTGGCATTCCCCTGCACGCGATTCGCGGGCAGGGCCCGCTCCTACAGGTTGACGCCGAACTTCCCGCCGACGCCGAACGGCTCCCTCTCCCTCTGGGAGAGGGCTGGGGTGAGGGCAACGGAGCCAGCCCGCCCCCTCCGTACCCCCCTCCCCATTGTAGGAGCGCGCCCTGCGCGCGATTTCGCGGGCAGGGCCCGCTCCTACAGGGTGACGCCGAACTTCTCACCCACGCCGAGCGGCCCCCTCTCCCTCTGGGAGAGGGCTGGGGTGAGGGAGCGGAGCCAGCCTGGCACACACAGCCGCCGGCAAGCACCGTACGCGAGCACGCGAAGACAGCCCCTTCCGCGTGGCCATGCTCACGCACACCGGACGTTTCCCACCGTCCGGCGCGCCCATCCCGAATGGCCCGCCTGCGCGGTGGCCGGGAGAATGCGGGTCGGCCCATCCCGGGCCGATCCCTTTCCTGCTTGCGAGAGACAGCCATGAACGATCTGAAAGTACTCAACGAAAACGAAATCGACCAGGTAGCCGGCGGCTTCCTCTTCGGCATGCTGGGCGACCTGTTCGGCACTTCCGGCTCGCAGTCCGGTGGCCTGCTGGGCGGCGTGTTCAACGTGCTGCAGAACCTGCCGATCGTCGGTGGCCTGTTCGGCCTGGTCAACAGCATCTTCGGCGGCCTGTTCGGCGGCGGCTCCTCCAGCAACCCGCGCTGAACGCCAGGCGACGGATAACGTCGCCGCACTCTCTTTCGCCCCGGGCGGACTACCCCCTACGAGGGATGTCAGTGCCCCGGCGCTGGCCTAGTCTGACTTGCAACGACAGCCATATGGAGGGACCGCCAGACGAGATGATCTGCCTTTCCAACCACGGTTATCCAGCGCAGACATGCGCCCAGGCCCCAGCGAACCGCTCATTTCGCCGGGGCCTTTTTCTTTGGGAACGGAAAAGCACGACCGCAGGATGGGTTGAGCGAAGCGATACCCATCGGGCCGGGGGTGATGGGTATCGCTTCGCTCAACCCATCCTACGAGGGGCGTTCTTTACTTTGGCTCAGCCGCCGCTGAGGTTCATGAAGCGCAGCACCTGCACATCGCCGCCGGTGCTGAATTCGTGGCGGGCGGGCTTGCGTTGCAGGGCAGCGTGCAGGGCGTCGAGGATCGGGCCGTCGTCCAGCGGGTAGCGGCGCAGCAGGCCGCGCAGGTCCACGGAGTGCTCGTGGCCCAGGCACAGCAGCAGGCGGCCTTCGGCAGTCAGGCGCAGGCGGTTGCAGGTGGCGCAGAAGTTGTGCGAGTGCGGCGAGATGAAGCCGATGCGCGTGCGCGGGTGCTGCGCCAGGCGCACGTAGCGCGCCGGGCCGCCGCTGTGTTCGGCGCTGTCCAGCAGTTCGAAGCGCTCGGCGATCAGTGCGCGCACTTCGTCGCTGGAGCAGAAGCTCTCCTCGCGGTCGCGGCCGACCTGGCCCAGGGGCATTTCCTCGATGAAGCTGATGTCCAGTTCGTTGGCGATGGCGTAGTCCACCAGCGCCGGCACCTCGTCGGCGTTGCGCCCCTTCATCACCACGCAGTTGAGCTTGATCCCGGAAAAGCCCACCTCCCGCGCCGCGTCTATGCCGCGCAGCACCTGGTCGAGGCGGCCGGTGCGGGTGATGGCCTGGAAGCGCTGCGGGTCCAGGGTGTCGAGGCTGATGTTCAGGCGCGTCAGGCCCGCGGCGCGCAGGTCGCCGGCCAGGCGGACGAGTTGCGAGCCGTTGCTGGTCATGCACAGTTCGCGCAGGCCTGGCAGCGCCGCCAGGCGTTCGCACAGGCCGACGATGCCGGGGCGCACCAGCGGCTCGCCGCCGGTGAGGCGCAGCTTGCGCACGCCGCGTTCGACGAACAGCCGGGCGACGCGCTCGATCTCTTCCAAGGTCAGCACCTGCTGGCGTGGCAGGAAGCGCATGTTCTCGGCCATGCAGTAGACGCAGCGGAAGTCGCAGCGGTCGGTCACCGACAGGCGCAGGTAGTCGATCTTGCGGCCCTGGCCGTCGATCCAGTCGGACATGTGGGTGCTCCGGTTGATGCGTTGGCGAAGGCGGATGATCCGGCCCTCTCCCCAACCCTCTCCCTGAAGGAAGAGGGGGCTGTCCAGTGCAGCGGCTGCCTCACTGCACCAGCGGCGAGTCCGCGGCGTCGAAGGCGAAGCCCTCGATGTGCGCCTCGCCGGCCAGCACGGCGATGTACTGGCTGACCGCGCGCTGCAGCACCTGGGCGCGCAGGTAGGCGGCGATGCGCGGGCGGGCTTCGGCGAAGGGCAACGGTTCGCCGCCTTCGCGCGCCAGCAGTTCGACCACGTGCAGGCCGTAGCGGCTTTCCAGGGGCTGGGCCAGCAGGCCGGGGGTTTCCCGCAGCAGGCGTTTCTCGAATTCGGGCACGGTCTGGCCCGGCTCGATCCAGCCCAGGTCGCCGCCCTCGTCCTTCGACGGGCAGGCGGAGAAGCGCATGGCCTTTTCGGTGAAGCGCTCGGGGTGTTGGCGCAGCTCTTCCAGCAGGGCCAGGGCCTGTTCGCGGGCCTTGGCGCGGCCTTCCAGGTCGTCCGGGGCGCAGGCCAGCAGGATGTGCCGCAGGCTCATGCGCCAGGGGCTGGTCAGGCGGCCGGGGTTGGCTTCATACCATTGCCGGCAGCTGGCTTCGTCAGCCTCGGGTGTCCCTACGTCACGGTCGACCAGGGCACGGATGCGGGCTTCCTCGGGCGCCTCGCCCTCCTCCGCCTCGGCGCTGATGCCCAGCGCGTCGGCGCGCTGCAACAGCAGCTGGCGCACCACCAGCGCGCGGCAGGCGGCGTGCAGCGCCTCGGCGTGGCTGGTGGCCGGGTGGTACTGGAGTTCGCGGGCCAGTTCGTCGGCGTCGATGGCGATGCCGTTGACCGCCAGCTTCGGCAGCTCGACGTGTTCGACGCGGTTTTCGTAGTGGGAGCAGCTCATGGGTTCACCTTCGGGCGGCGGATAACCGCGAACGGTTATCCGCCCAGTGGGTTGGCGCGACTGTTCAGGCCGCGCGGCTCTTCTGGCGGACCACCTGGTAGCGGCGGCCCAGGTACCACACCGGGGCGCTGACGATGTGCACCAGGCGGGTGAAGGGGAAGAGCACGAACAGCGTCAGGCCGAGCATCACGTGCAGCTTGTAGACCAGCGACACCGGGGCGATGGCCTCGGCCGCGGCCAGCGGCTGCAGGGTGACCACCGACTGCGCCCAGTCGGCCAGCATGACCATCACCGAGCCATCCAGGTGGTGGGTGGAGGCGACGATGGTGGACAGGCCGAGGATCAGCTGGGCGTAGAGCACCAGCAGGATCATCAGGTCCGAGGCGTTGCCGGTGGCGCGCACCCGGGCGTCGGTCAGGCGGCGCAGGATCAGCCCGGTCAGGCCGATGAAGCAGAGCACGCCGAAGAAGCCGCCGGAGACCATGGCCAGCAGTTGCTTGTGCTCGGTGCTGATCAGGTGCTCGTAGACCGCGTGCGGCGTCAGCAGGCCGACGAAGTGGCCGGCGAGGATGAACAGCACGCCCACGTGGAACAGGTTGCTGTACACGCGCATGCCTTTCTTGCTCAGCATCTGGCTGGAGCCGGCCTTCCAGGTGTATTGCGACAGGTCGAAGCGCGCCCAACTGCCCACCAGGCAGATAAACAGGGCGACGTAGGGGTAGACCCCGAACAGCAGGGTATTGAACGACATGATCAGGCTCCTTGGCTGGCCACCCGGCGCGGCGGCACCGGCTGGGCGACCCATTGCAGGGGTTGTTCGAGGGCGCTGGAGGGCTGCCGCGGGTTCGACGGGCAGCCGGCGGCGGGTTCGCCGAAGCTCACCTGGGTTTCCTCCCAGGCCTTGTCCAGCGCCTCCAGGCTGTCGTCGCGAGCCTCCTGCTCGCAGTCGCGGTGCAGCCCGGCCAGGTCCGGGCGCTCGCCGGAGAGTTCCAGCAGGCCGTGGAACACCGCCGCGTAGGCGCTGCCGCGCTCGTCCAGGCGCGTCGCCAGCAGGGCGAGGATGTGCGCCACCTCGGCCAGGCCGACGCGCGCGCCCTCGGCGTCCTGCAGGGCGAGGAACTCCAGGTACAGCGGCAGGTAGTCCGGCAGCTCGTTGACGTGGATGGCCAGGCCCGCGGCGTTGTAGCGGTGCAGCAGGTCGACCATGGCCTGGCCGCGGTCGCGGCTCTCGCCGTGGACGTGCTCGAAGAGCAGCAGCGAGACCGAGCGGCCACGTTCGAACAGGCCGTCGTAGCGCGCCTGCACGTCCAGCAGGTCGCCCTGGCAGAGTTCGTTGAGCAGCGCGGCGAGGCCGTCGCGCTGCGCTTCGGGCAGGTCGCTGGTGCGGATCAGCGCGTGCAGCGCCAGGCTTTCCTCGCGCACTTCCGGGCGCGGGTAGTCCAGCAGCAGCGCGCAGAGCTTGAGCAGTTGGCTGTGGCTTTCCAGGGAGATAGTCATGGCCTTCACTCCTGGATCTGCACGGTCTGGATGACGTTGCGGCGGTCCACCGGCTTGCCGCCGAACAGGTTCACGCCGGAGTTGCCCGAGCAGCCGCTGCCGAAGCTGAAGCCGCAGCCCGAGCGCTCGGCGAAGGCGTCGGAAAGCGCCTCCTCGCGGTGCGCGGTGGGGATGACGAAGCGGTCCTCGTAGTTGGCGATGGCCAGGTAGCGGTACATCTCTTCCACCTGTTGCACCGACAGCCCGACCTTGGCCAGCACGTCCAGGTCCTGCTTGCCTTCCACCTGCTCGGCGCGCTTGTAGGCGCGCATCGCCAACAGGCGCTTGAGGGCGCGCAGCACCGGCGCGGTGTCGCCGGCGGTGAGCAGGTTGGCCAGGTACTGCACGGGGATGCGCAGCGATTCGACGTCCGGGATCACCCCGTCGCTGCCGATGTGGCCCTCGGCGGCGGCGTTCTGGATCGGCGACAGCGGCGGCACGTACCAGACCATCGGCAGCGTGCGGTATTCCGGGTGCAGCGGCAGGGCCAGCTGCCAGTCCATGGCCAGCTTGTACACCGGCGACTTCTGCGCCGACTCGATGACGCTGTCCGGCACGCCGTCCTTGCGCGCCTGTTCGATCACTTTCGGGTCGAAGGGGTCGAGGAAGATTTCCAGCTGCTTCTGGTACAGCTCGCGCTCGTCGGCGCAGCTGGCCACCTCATGGATGCGGTCGGCGTCGTAGAGCAGCACGCCCAAGTAGCGGATGCGCCCCACGCAGGTTTCCGAGCACACGGTGGGCTGGCCGGCCTCGATGCGCGGGTAGCAGAAGATGCACTTCTCGGACTTGCCGCTCTTCCAGTTGAAGTAGATCTTCTTGTACGGGCAGCCGCTGATGCACATGCGCCAGCCGCGGCACTTGTCCTGGTCGATGAGGACGATGCCGTCCTCCTCGCGCTTGTAGATCGCTCCGCTCGGGCAGGACGCCACGCACGCCGGGTTCAGGCAGTGCTCGCACAGGCGCGGCAGGTACATCATGAAGGTGTTTTCGTACTCACCGTAGATGTCCGCCTGGACCTGGTCGAAGTTCTTGTCCTTGCGCCGCTTGGCGAACTCGGTGCCGAGGATTTCCTCCCAGTTCGGGCCCCATTCGATCTTCTGCATGCGCTGCCCGCTGATCAGCGAGCGCGGCCGCGCCACCGGCTGGTGCTGCGCCTTGGGCGCGGTGTGCAGGTGCTGGTAGTCGAAGTCGAAGGGTTCGTAGTAGTCGTCGATCTCCGGCAGGTCGGGGTTGGCGAAGATGTTCGCCAGCACCCGGAACTTGCCGCCGATGCGCGGGACGATGGAGCCGTCGGCGTTGCGCACCCAGCCGCCCTTCCACTTCTGCTGGTTCTCCCACTCCTTCGGGTAGCCGATGCCGGGCTTGGTCTCGACGTTGTTGAACCAGGCGTATTCCATGCCTTCGCGGCTGGTCCAGACGTTCTTGCAGGTGATGGAGCAGGTGTGGCAGCCGATGCATTTGTCGAGGTTCAGCACCATGCCGACTTGCGAACGAATTTTCATGGCGTCTCTCCTCAAATGTCCCGGGGCAGCGGCTGCGGCAGGGCGTCGCCGCCCAGGCCGCCATGTTCCGGCTCGTCGAGCCAGTCGACCTTGTTCATCTTGCGCACCACCACGAACTCGTCGCGGTTGCAGCCCACGGTGCCGTAGTAGTTGAAGCCCCAGGCCTGCTGGGCGTAGCCGCCGATCATGTGGGTGGGCTTGAGCACCACGCGGGTCACCGAGTTGTGGTGGCCGCCGCGGGTCTTGGTGGTCTCGCTGCCGGGCACGTTCACGATGCGTTCCTGGGCGTGGTACATCAGCACCATGCCGTCCTTCACCCGCTGGCTGACCACCGCGCGGCAGGTGGCGGCGCCGTTGGCGTTGAAGACTTCGACCCAGTCGTTGTCCTCGATGCCGGCGCGCTTGGCGTCATGCTCGCTGAGCCAGATGATCGGCCCGCCGCGCGACAGGGTGAGCATCAGCAGGTTGTCGCTGTAGGTGGAGTGGATGCCCCATTTCTGGTGCGGGGTGATCCAGTTCAGGGTGATCTCCGGGTTGCCGTTGGGCTTCTTGTTGAACAGCTTGTCGGTGCTGCGGGTGTTGACCGGCGGCCGGTAGCTGACGAAGCCCTCGCCGAAGGCCTGCATCCACGGGTGGTCCTGGTAGAACTGCTGGCGGCCGGTGATGGTGCGCCACGGGATCAGTTCGTGGACGTTGGTGTAGCAGGCGTTGTAGCTCACGTGCTCGTCTTCCAGGCCCGACCAGGTGGGGCTGGAGATGATCTTGCGCGGCTGCGCCTGGATGTCGCGGAAGCGGATCTTCTCCTCTTCCTTGGGCAGCGCCAGGTGCTCGTGCTCGCGGCCGGTGATCTTGGCCAGCGCGTTCCACGCCTTGACCGCCACCTGGCCGTTGGTTTCCGGGGCCAGGGCGAGGATCACCTCGGCGGCGTCGATGGCGCTCTCGATGCGCGGCCGGCCCTGGCTGACGCCCGGCTCCAGCACGCGGTGGTTGAGATCGCCCACCAGTTTCACTTCCTTCTCGGTGTTCCAGCCGATGCCCTTGCCGCCGTTGCCCAGCTTGTCCAGCAGCGGGCCGAGGGAGGTGAACTTCTTGTAGGTGTTCGGGTAGTCGCGCTCGACCACATGCAGGGTGGGCATGGTTTTGCCCGGCAGCGCTTCGCACTCGCCTTTCTTCCAGTCACTGCCGCCGAAGGGCTGGGCCAGTTCGTTGGCGGTGTCGTGCAGCAGCGGCACGGTGACCAGGTCCTGCTCCACGCCCAGGTGGCCGACGGCGACCTCGGAGAATTTCTTCGCGATGGCCTTGTAGATCTCCCAGTCGCTCTTGGCTTCCCAGGCCGGGTCGATGGCGGCCGACAGCGGGTGGATGAAGGGGTGCATGTCGGAGGTGTTGAGGTCGTCCTTTTCGTACCAGGTGGCCGTCGGCAGGACGATGTCCGAGTACATGCAGGTGGAGGACATGCGGAAGTCCAGGGTGGTGACCAGGTCGACCTTGCCTTCGGCGCCCTGTTCGACCCAGTCCACCTCGGTGGGACGCGGGCCGCCGGCCTTGCCGAGGTCTTCGTTCATCACGCCGTTCTTGGCGCCCAGCAGGTACTTGAGCATGTACTCGTGGCCCTTGCCCGAGCTGCCCAGCAGGTTGGAGCGCCAGATGAACATGTTGCGCGGGAAGTTCTGCGCGTCGTCCGGCTTCTCGCTGGCGAAGCGCAGGTTGCCGGCCTTGAGCTCGCGCACCACGTAGTCCTGCACCGGCAGCCCGGCGCGTTCGGCGTCGGCGGCGATGCGCAGCGGGTTGCGGTCCAGCTGCGGCGCGGAGGGCAGCCAGCCCATGCGCTCGGCGCGGATGTTGTAGTCCACCGCGTGCTCGGGGAACTGCTTGCTGTCGGCCAGGGGCGAGAGCACTTCGTGCATCGACAGCTTTTCATGGCGCCACTGCGAGCTGTGCAGGTAGAAGAAGCTGGTGCCGTTCATCTGCCGCGGCGGGCGGCTCCAGTCGGTGCCGAAGGCCAGCGGTACCCAGCCGGTCTGCGGGCGCAGCTTCTCCTGGCCGACGTAGTGGGCCCAGCCGCCGCCGCTCTGGCCGATGCAGCCGCACATCATCAGCATGTTGATGACCGCGCGGTAGTTCATGTCCATGTGGTACCAGTGGTTCATCGCCGCGCCGATGATGACCATGGCCTTGCCGTGGGTCTTGTCGGCGCTGTCGGCGAACTCGCGGGCCACCTGGATGGCGCGGGCGGCCGGCACGCCGGTGATGCGTTCCTGCCAGGCCGGGGTGTAGGGGGTGTCGGCGTCGTCGAAGCCGCGGGCCACGTTGGCGCCGCCCAGGCCGCGGTCGACGCTGTAGTTGGCCATCTGCAGGTCGTAGACGGTGGCCACGCGCAGGGTCTTGCCGTCGGCGCCCTGGATGTCGCGGAAGGGCACGCGGCGCAGCAGCACCTCGTCGTTGTCCACGCCCTTGAAGTGCGGGTGCAGCTGGCCGGCGAAGTACGGGAAGCCCACCTCGCAGGCGTGCTCCGGGCCGTCGATCAGGCTCAGGCTCAGGCGCGTCTCGCGGCCCTGGCCGCCTTCCTTCTCCTCGATGTTCCACTTGCCCGACTCGCCCCAGCGGTAGCCGATGGCGCCGGTGGGCGAGACCAGCTCGCCGCTGCTTTCATCGAAGGCGATGGTCTTCCACTCGGGGTTGTTGTCCTGGCCCAGCTGGCCGTCGAGGTCGGCGGCGCGCAGGTAGCGGGTCGGCTTGAAGGCGCCCTCGCCGTGCGGCTCCAGCAGCACCAGCATGGGCATGTCGGTGTACTGCCGGCAGTAGTCGACGAAGTAGGCGCGCGGCTTGTCGAGGTGGAATTCCTTGAGGATGACGTGACCGAAGGCCATGCCCAGCGCGGCGTCGGTGCCCTGCTTGGGGTTGAGCCAGAGGTCGGTGAGCTTGGCCACCTCGGAGTAGTCCGGGGTCACGGACACGGTCTTGGTGCCCTTGTAGCGCACCTCGGTGAAGAAGTGCGCGTCGGGGGTCCGCGTCTGCGGCACGTTGGAGCCCCAGGCGATGATGTAGCTGGAGTTGTACCAGTCGGCCGACTCCGGCACGTCGGTCTGCTCGCCCCAGATCTGCGGGCTGGCCGGCGGCAGGTCGCAGTACCAGTCGTAGAAGCTCAGGCACACCCCGCCGATCAGCGACAGGTAGCGGGCGCCGGCGGCGTAGCTGACCATGGACATGGCCGGGATCGGCGAGAAGCCGATGACGCGGTCGGGGCCGTAGGTCTTCACGGTGTAGACGTTGGCCGCGGCGATGATCTCGGTGACCTCGTCCCAGCTGGAGCGCACGAAGCCGCCCAGGCCGCGCTCGCTCTTGTAGCTTTTCGCCTTGGCGGCGTCCTCGACGATGCTCGCCCAGGCGTCCACCGCGTCCTTGTGCGCGGCGCGCGCCTCGCGCCACAGCTTGAGCAGCGGCTTGCGCACCTTGGGGTACTTCAGGCGGTTGGCGCTATAGATGTACCAGGAGTAGCTGGCCCCGCGCGGGCAACCGCGCGGCTCGTGGTTGGGCAGGTCCGGGCGGGTGCGCGGGTAGTCGGTCTGCTGGGTTTCCCAGGTGATCAGGCCGTTCTTCACGTAGATCTTCCAGGAGCAGGAACCGGTGCAGTTCACCCCGTGGGTGGAGCGCACGATCTTGTCGTGCTGCCAGCGCTGGCGGTAGCCGTTCTCCCAGGCGCGGCTCTCGTTGGAGACCTCGCCATGGCCGTCGGCGAATTCGCCCTGTTTCTTCTTGAAGAACTGCAGGCGGTCGAGCAGGTAACTCATCTGTATCTCCTAACCCGGTCTACGCCGGGCGTTCAAACGCTAATCAGGCTCGCGAAACGGGGCTCAGCAGGGGCTTTCCGCACCCTTGCGCGCATACCACCACCAGGTCGCGACTATGCAGCTGAGGTAGTAGGCGACGAACACGTAGAGGGCGCCCTCGGCGCTGCCGGTCATGTGCAGCGAAGTGCCGAAGGCCTTGGGGATGAAGAAGCCGCCGAAGGCGCCGATGGCGGCGGAGAAACCGATCACCGCGGCCGACTCCATGCTGGCGTTCCGGGCTGCCTCGGCCTCGCTGTAGCCGCCGCGCTTGAAGCGCGCGGCCCACTCGTTGCGGAAGATCACCGGGATCATGCGGAAGGTGGAGCCGTTGCCGATGCCGGCGAAGAAGAACAGGCCGATGAAGGCGCCGAGGAAGCCGAAGAAGCTGCCCGCGCCACCGTCGCCGGGGAGGAAGGCGATCACCGCGAACACCCCGGCGATCATCGCCGCGTAGTTCCACAGGGTGATGCGCGCGCCGCCGAACTTGTCCGCCAGCCAGCCGCCCAGGGGCCGGCTCAGGGCGCCCACCAGCGGGCCGAGGAAGGCGTACTGCAGCGGGTTGATGTCCGGGAACTGGGTCTTGCTGAGCATGGCGAAGCCGGCCGAGAAGCCGATGAAGCTGCCGAAGGTGGCCACGTACAGCCAGCACATCAGCCAGTTGTGCTTGCGCTTGAAGATCACCGACTGCTCGCTGAACGAGGCCTTGGCGTCGGCGATGTCGTTCATCCCGAACCAGGCGGCGACGGCCACCACGGCGATGAACGGCACCCAGATCCAGCCGGCGTTCTGCAGCCACAGGCGGCCGCCATCGGAAAGCTGCTGCGGCTCGCCGCCGAAGCTGCCGAACAGGCCGCCGGCCACCGCCAGGGGCACGGCGAACTGCATCACCGAGACGCCCAGGTTGCCCAGCCCGGCGTTCAGGCCCAGGGCCGTGCCCTGCTGGCTCTTGGGATAGAAGAAGCTGATGTTGGACATGCTGGAGGCGAAGTTGCCGCCGCCGAAGCCGCACAGCAGGGCGATGGTGGCGAACACCCAGTAGGGCGTCTGCGGATCCTGCACGGCGAAGCCCAGCCAGATGCACGGGATCAGCAGCGAGGCGGTGGACAGCGCGGTCCAGCGGCGGCCGCCGAACACCGGCACCATGAAGGAGTAGAACACCCGCAGGGTGGCGCCGGAGATCGACGGCAGCGCGGCCAGCATGAACAGCTGGTCGTTGCTGAAGGCGAAGCCCACGGCGTTCAGGCGCACGGTGACGGTGCTCCAGATCATCCACACGGAGAAGGCCAGCAGCAGAGCCGGGATGGAGATCCACAGGTTGCGCGTGGCGATGCGCTTGCCGGACTGCGCCCAGAACTGCGAGTCCTCGGGGCGCCAGTCGACCAGCAGGGGCCCCCGCGCGGCTTTGAGTTGGGAATTGGCGATCATGCCCATGTCGGCACTCCGTCAGGATTGGCTGGAAGTCAGAGGGGAAAGGTCGACGTCGGCCGTCTGGGCCCGGCCGTCGAGGCGGCGCTGCTGCTTGATCGCGTAGTGCATCCAGACCATGCAGACGATGGTCAGGCCGAACAGCAGCATGAAGCAGGAGGAACGCACGCCGATGTGGTCGGCGGCGTAGCCGAACAGGATGGGCAGGCAGAAGCCGCCGAGGCCGCCGATGACGCCGACCATGCCGCCGACGGTGCCCATGTTCTGCGGGTAGTAGTCGTGGATGATGCGGTACACGCTGGCCTTGCCGAAGCCCTGGGCGATGCCGACCACGAACACCAGGAAGGTGAACAGCCAGACGTTCAGGCCCACGCCCAGGCTGAGGTCGCCCTGGATGCCGTGGATGGTCATGGTGGTCTGCGGGTAGGACAGGAAGAACAGGCACACCAGGCATACCCAGAACACGCCCCAGTTCACCGCGCGGGCGCCGTAGCTGTCGCTGAACCAGCCGCCCAGGGCGCGGATCAGGCCCGACGGCAGGGTGAACAGCATGGTGATGAAGGACGCGGTCTTCAGGTCCAGGCCGTACTCGGCGATGTAGTACTTGGGCAGCCACAGGGCCAGGGCGACGAAGCCGCCGAAGACGAAGAAGTAGTACAGGCCGAAGCGCCACACCCGCAGCTCGGCAAGCGGCGCCAGCTGCTTGGCCAGGGTCGGCCGGGCGCGGCTGGCGTCGGCCTCGCCGCCCTTGGCGTGGGCCGGGTCGTTCCAGGTGCAGAACCAGAACAGCGCCGCGGTCACCAGCATGGCCACCGAGTACACCTGCGGCACCATGCGCCAGCCGAAGGCGACCACGATCAGCGGCGCCACAAGGTTGGTGATGGCTGCGCCCGCGTTACCGGCGCCGAAGATGCCCATGGCGGTGCCCTGGCGCTCCTTCTCGAACCAGGCCGAGGTGTAGGCGATGCCCACCGCGAAGGAGCCGCCGGCCAGGCCGACGAACAGGCCCAGCACCAGGTACTGCCAGTATTGCGTGGCGAAGGCCAGGCCGTAGATGGGGATGGCCACCAGCAGCATGTGGATGAAGAACACGATGCGCCCGCCGAAGCGGTCGGTGATCAACCCCAGGGGCAGGCGCACCAGCGAACCGGTGAGGATCGGCAGCGCCACCAGCAGGCCGAACTGCGCCTCGGACAGGCCCAGTTCCGCCTTGATGCGGATACCGATGATCGAGAACATCGTCCAGACCGCGAAATTCACGGCGAACGCCAGTGTGCTCATGCCGAGCACGGAGTACTGTTTCTGTCGATGCGATGCCATGGCCAACACTCATTCGTCGATGCCGTTGGCCGCACGTTAGGCAGAGCCCATTCGGCGTCCGTTGACCGCGATCAATGAGCCCGGGGCCGTTTCATGGGCAGATGTGCGCCGCTACCTACAAATGGGTATCGTCGAAATGCATGCACAACACTTTGATTTAAAAGGTTTTTTCAATGAATACAGGCACTCGTTCGGAGCCTGATGCGGCCGAGCGGTTCTTTGGAGGTATGGCCCCCGCCAGCCGCCAGACCCTGCGCCGCTCCATCGTCCTGCGCTTCGGCTGCTACCTCACCCTGCTGGTGTCCCTGGCCCTGGCCGGCATGTTCAGCGCCCTGCTGTTCGCCGACTACTCGCACCAGGACGCGGCGGTGATCAACCAGGCCGGCTCGCTGCGCATGCTCAGCTACCGCCTGGCCCTGGAGCCCTCGGCGGAAGGCCGCCAGGCGCTGCGCCGGACCCTCGGCGAACGCCTGGAAAGCAGCGAGATCGCGCGCCTGCTGCAACGCGCCGACGCCGACGACCCGCTGCGCCACCAGCACCAGCTGCTGCGCCTGGAACTGGCCAGCCTGGACGTCGCCCAGACCCCGGCCCTGGCCACCCTCGACACCCTGGTCGGGCACATCGACGCCTTCGTCGGCACCCTGCAGCGCAACGCCGAGCAGCGCTCGCAGATGCTCAGCACGGTGCAGGGCCTGTGCCTGTTCCTCAGCCTGCTGGTGGTGTTCGTCAGCCTCTACGACCTCAGCTACCACGTGGTCGGCCCGCTGCGCGAGCTGACGCAGACCGCCCGCCGCCTCGGCCGCGGCCAGCTGGAGGCACGCGTCAGCTACAGCGGCGAGGACGAGCTGAGCCAGTTGGGCGAGCGCTTCAACCAGATGGCCGAGGAGCTGCAGGGCATCTACGGCGAGCTGGAAGCGCGGGTGGCGGACAAGACCCGTGCCCTCTCCCACAGCCACCAGCGCCTGGAACTGCTCTACGCCAGCGCCCGCCGCCTCGGCCAGGACCCCTACGACGAGCGCAGCCTGCGCCCGCTGCTGGGCCAGCTGGAGCAGGTACTGCAAGCCGGCAAGGTGACCCTCTGCCTGAACAAGGACGGCGTCGAGCGCGCCTACAACTCGCTGACCCCCAGCGGCGCCATCGCCGACTTCTGCCTGCAGGGCGACTGCGGCACCTGCCGCACCCGGGCCGACAGCTGTGGCGAGGGCGGTGGCCTGCAACCATTGCTGATGTTCCCCCTGGCCAGCGGCGAACACCGTTTCGGCGAGCTGTTCGTGGAAGCCAGCGGGCGCCTGGAAGACTGGCAGGCGCAATGCATCGCGGCCTTCTGCGACAACATCGCCCGCACCTTCGCCCTGACCCTGCAGCAGGAGCAGGAAAGCCGCCTGGCGCTGTTCGCCGAGCGCAGCACCATCGCCCGCGAGCTGCACGACTCGCTGGCGCAGTCGCTGTCGTACCTGAAGATCCAGGTCAGCCGCCTGGGCACCCTGCTCAAGCGCGAGGCGCCGGCGCAGAAGATCGACGAGACACTGGACGAGCTGCGCGAGGGCCTCAACAGCGCCTACCGCCAACTGCGCGAACTGCTCACCACCTTCCGTCTGAGCCTGGAGCGCTCCAGCCTGGCGGTGGCGCTGGAGGACACGGTGCGCGAGTTCGCCGAGCGCGGCGAGCTGACCATCGAGCTGGACAACCGCCTGGCGCACATCCCGCTCAACCCCAACGACGAAATCCACCTGCTGCAGATCGTCCGCGAGGCGCTGTCCAACGTGGTCCGCCATGCCCACGCCGACTGCGCGCGGGTGGTGCTGGCCGAGGACGAGGACGGCCAGGTGCTGGTCAGCATCGAGGACGATGGCGTGGGCCTTGACCCAACGCAGAACCGCAACGGCCACTATGGGCTTAGTATCATGCGCGAACGCAGCCAGACCCTCGGCGCCGACTTCCACATCGCCCCGCGCGAGCCGCGCGGCACCCGCGTCAGCCTGAGCTTCCAGCCACACCCCCTGTCCCAACGTCAGCGCGAGGAGTCCGCCCCATGACCGCCAGCCCCACCGACGATCGAGCCCGCATCCTGCTGGTGGACGACCACCCGATGATGCGCCGCGGGGTGATCCAGCTGCTGGAGTTCGAGGACGACCTCAGCGTGGTCGGCGAGGCCGGCAGCGGCGAGGAAGCCCTGCGCCTGGCCACCGAGCTGGACCCGGACATGATCCTGCTGGACCTCAACATGAAGGGCATGAACGGCCTGGAAACCCTGCGCGCGCTGCGCGAGAACGGGGTGGACGCGCGCATCGTGGTGTTCACCGTGTCCGACGACCGCGGCGACGTGATCAGCGTGCTGCGCGCCGGCGCCGACGGCTACCTGCTCAAGGACATGGAGCCCGAGCGCCTGCTGGAGCACATCCGCCAGGCCGCCACAGGCCAGCTCAGCGTCAGCCCGCAACTGACCCAGGTGCTGGCCCAGGCCCTGCGCGGCGACGAACACCCCAAGCGCCTGGAAGACCTGACCGACCGCGAACGGCAGATCCTCCGCCAACTCGCCCAGGGCTTCAGCAACAAGATGATCGCCCGCAAGCTGGACATCACCGAAGGCACGGTGAAAGTCCACGTCAAGCGCGTGCTGCACAAACTGGGCATGCGCTCGCGGGTGGAAGCGGCGGTATGGGCGGTGGAGAACCGGTTGGGTTGAAAACCAGGACCGGACCGGCGCGATTCGCGGATAAGATCCGCTCCTACGCAACCCCGTCTACGCCATTCCCCTGTAGGAGCGCGCCCTGCGCGCGATTCGCGGGCAGGGCCCGCTCCTACAATTGGCGGATAACCGCGAACGGTTATTCGCCCTACGCTCCCGGGAAGCACGGTCGTAGGAGCAACTGTCTTGCGCCGAGGTGCTCTTCGTAGGATGGGTTGAGCTTGCGATACCCATGCTGCCGTGGTGATGGGTATCGCTTCGCTCAACGCCATCCTACGAAAAGCCGTGCGTCCTGGCACCGTAGGACCTTGTCCGCGATGGCCGGAACCAACGGCGCGATTCGCGGATGAGATCCGCTACGCAACCCCGGCTACGCCATTCCCCTGTAGGAGCGCGCCCTGCGCGCGATTCGCGGGCAGGGCCCGCTCCTACAATTGGCGTATAACCGCGAACGGTTATACGCCCTACGCTCCCGGGAAGCAAGGTCGTAGGAGCAACTGGCTTGCGCCGAGGTGCTCTTCGTAGGATGGGTTGAGCTTGCGATACCCATGCTGCCGTGGTGATGGGGATCGCTTCGCTCAACGCCATCCTACGAAAAGCCGTGCTTCCTGGCACCGTAGGACCTTGTCCGCGATGGCCGGAACCAACAGCGCGATTCGCGGATGAGATCCGCTACGCTGCCCCACCCACACCATTCCCATGTAGGAGCGCGCCCTGCGCGCGATTCGCGGGCAGGGCCCGCTCCTACAGGTTACCGGGAGGTACGGTATTCCTCCTCCGTAGGAGCGGACCTTGTCCGCGATAACCGGACATACCGGCGCGATCCAGGGCCCCATGTAAAACCCTCATACCTCCACAGGAGTAGCCGTCAGCACGAATTGACGCAGGTCATGTCGCCGCGCCTGGCCGCCGCCGGACACTGCGCACTCACTGCGCGGAGGTCGCCATGCACCCGAAGTCCCAGTTGCCCCTCGTGTATTCCTGTTCCGGCTGTTCCAACCTGGCCCAGCTGGCCAACGACCTGGCCCTGCGCCTGGACCGCGACGGCCTGGCGGAGATGTCCTGCATCGCCGGCGTCGGCGGCGACGTGCCGCCGCTGGTGAAGAAGGCCTGCTCCGGCCGGCCGATCCTCGCCCTGGACGGCTGCCACCTGCACTGCGTGCGCGGCTGCCTGGCGCGCCATGGGGTGATCCCGGCGCACGCGCTCACCCTCACCGACTACGGGCTGCGCAAGCGCTACGGCGAAAGCAGTTCGCTCGACGATTTCGAGATGCTCTACGAGGAACTGCAGTTCCTCCTGCTCAGCAGCGCCTGAGCATCGCCTCAGGCCTGCTGCGCCTGCACGCTGCGGGCGGCGCGCTGCAGGCCGCTCCACAGCCAGGGCGGCAGGCTGTCGGGGTCGAGGCTGTCGATCAGGTTCTTCAGCGCCAGGCCCAGTTCGGTGTCGCCCTCGATCACCAGGCGGCGGCGGAAGAACAGGGTGTCGGGGTCCTCCTGGCGCCCGGCCAGCAGCAGGAAGTCGCGCCAGCCGCCGCGGATGGTCACGCTGGGCACCGGGCCCTCGGCCAGTTGCAGGCCGTTGCGGCCGCGGGTGAGGTTCCAGCCCAGGCCCAGGTCGCTCACCTCCAGGCGCAGCCAGTGGCCCTCCAGCAAGTCGAAGTCCCCAGCCGCCAGGGGCGCGGCGAACAGGCGGTTGGCGGCGCGTTGCAGCACCGCCCGCTGCAGCGGCGCGGGCACCCGCGCGGCCAGCGGCAGCAAGCGTTCGGCGGCGCGCAGGGCGCCGGTTTCGAGATTCAGCACAGGTTCACCTCATCGCTGCGCAACATGCCGGGGCGGCCATGCCAGTAACCGTTGCAGCCTTCCACCGCCAGCGGCGGCGCGGCGCCGCGGCGCACCCGGTCGAAGGCCTGGACCACTTCCACCATGCCCTGCGCCCGCGGGCTCAGGCGCAGCAGGTCGGCGCCGCAGTCGCGCAGCGAGGCGTAGTCGGCCAGCAGGTTGCCCGGCTCGCCGGACATCGTCTGGATGCCGTTGAGGGTGAACAGCGGCGCGCCTTCCTGGCTGAGCATCGACATCCCCTCCGGGTAGTTCTGGCAGCAGAACTGGCAGTCGTCCTTGGGCCGGTTCTCCGCGCGGGCGGTGAAGCAGCGCGCGGAGTACGCCAGGGGCAGGTGGCCGTAGGCGAACACCTCGGTTTCCAGGTCCTCCAGGCCCAGCTCCCGGGCCTGCTCCAGCACCGCCAGCACCTGCTCGCCGGAGCATTCCACCGGCGGCACCCAGCGGCGCAGGCCGCAGCCGTGCAGCTCGGCCAGGGCATGGCCGTTGTACAGGTTCAGCGCCGGGCCGCCGACGAATTCCACGCCCAGGCCGTGCAGTATCTGCACCGCGCCCATGTCGTTGGCCTCCACCCGCAGCTCGCCGTTGCCGCACAGCCGGCGCAGCGCCGACAGTTCGGAGGCCGCCTCGATCAGCGCCAGCCCCGAGAGGAGGATTTCCGCCCCGCTCTGCTGCGCCAGCTCACGGCCCAGACCCAGCCAGTCGTCCAGCGACAGGGCGCGGCGCTTGGAGCACACGGTCTCGCCGAGGTAGATGGCGTCCAGCGGCTGTTCGGCCATCTGCGCGTAGAAGTCCAGGAGTGTCCGGCGGTCCCAGTAGAACAGCACCGGCCCCAGGCTGAGTTTCATCAGGCTTTACCTCACTGCCAGGAACGATGGTAGGCGCCCAGGGTGGTCTGGTGGCCTTCGGAAAGTTTCTCCAGCGCGGCCTGCCACTGCGCCTGCGGCTGGTAGCGCTCCGGCGCGCGGCGCCAGCTGTCCAGCGCCTGGCGCCAGACGCGGGTGACCTGCTCGACGTAGGCCGGGCTGCGCTGGCGGCCCTCGATCTTCACCGCCGCCACGCCGATCTGCGCCAGCTGTGGGATGAGGTCGATGGTATTGAGGCTGGTGGGCTCCTCCAGGGCGTGGAAGCGCTGGCCGTCGACCACGAAGCGGCCCTTGCAGAGGGTCGGGTAGCCGGCCGGCTCGCCCGGCGCGTAGCGGTCGATCAGCACTTCGTTCAGGCGCGAGGTCAGCCCCTCGGGCTCCTCGCTCCAGCGCACCGCCTTGGCCGGCGAGCAGACGCCGCAGAGGTTCGGCGACTCGCCGGTGACGTAGGAGGACAGGTGGCAGCGCCCCTCGGCCATGATGCACAGGCTGCCGAAGGCGAAGACTTCCACCGGCACCGGGCTGTTCGCCGCCACCTGGCGCACCTGGGCCAGCGACAGCACCCGCGGCAGCACCGCGCGGCGGATGCCGTAGCGCTCGTGGTAGAAGGCCAGCGCCGCGACGTTGGTCGCCGAGCCCTGCACCGACAGGTGCAGCGCCAGGTCCGGGTGGCGCCGCGCGGCGTAGCCGAGCACCGCGCAGTCGGCGGCGATCAGCGCGTCCACGCCCAGTTCGGCGGCGTGGTCCACCGCCCGCTGCCAACGCGGCCAACCGGCGGCGCCGGGGTAGGTGTTGACCGCCAGGTAGAGCTGCCGGCCGGCCGCGCGGATCAGTCCCAGGCCCTCCTGCAGTTGGCGGTCGTCGAGGTTCAGCCCGGCGAAGTGGCGGGCGTTGGTGTCGTCGCGGAAACCCACGTAGATGGCGTCGGCGCCTTCGCGCAGCGCCGACTTGAGGGCGGGCAGGCTGCCCGCCGGACATACCAGTTGCATGCTTCCCCCTTGCATGGAACGGCCGCCGCGCCTCGGCGAGGCCGGCGGCCAGGGCTGACGTCAGCCGTACAGTTCGCTGAACGGCAGGTAGGCCACGGGCTCGCCGGCGGCGAGGGTGCGCCCCGCCTCCACCACCGCCAGGCCGTCGGCCCAGCTGGCGGCCAGCAGCATGGCCGAGCCCTGCTGCGGGTGGATTTCCACCCGGCTGGCGCCGCCGGCGTCGGTGGCCAGGCGCGCCCGCAGGTACTGGCGGCGCTTGTTCGGCTGCGGCCAGGCGAAGGCCGCCGGCAGGTTCAGCGGCGCCAGCGCGGTCTCGGCCAGCCCCTGGGCGCGGCGCAGGAAGGGCCGCGCCGCCACCAGGGCGGTGACCAGCGCCGCCGCCGGGTTGCCCGGCAGGCCCAGCCAGGGCTTGCCGGCCACGCTGCCGAAGGCCAGCGGCTTGCCCGGCTGCATCGCCAGGCGCCACAGGTGCAGTTCGCCGAGGGCGCCGACCGCCTGCTTGAGATGGTCGCGCTCGCCCACCGAGACGCCGCCGCTGCTGATCAGCACGTCGCATTCGGCGGCGGCCAGCTCCAGGGCGTCGCGGCTGGCGGCCAGGGTGTCGACCAGCACTTCGTATTCCTGTACGTCCAGGCCCCATTGGCGCAGCAGGGCGCCGAGGCTGAAGCGGTTGGCGTTGTAGATCTGCCCCGGCGCCAGCGACTGGCCGGGCTCGCGCAGCTCGTCGCCGCTGCTCAGCAGGCATACGCGCAGGCGCCGGTACACCGGCACCCGGGCCTGGCCCACGGCGGCCAGCAGGCCCAGTTCCTGGGGCCGCAGGCGGAGTCCGGCGCGCAACAGCGGCGCGCCCTGGCGCAGTTCTTCGCCACGGCGGCGCACATGGCTGCCCAGCGTAACCGCCGGCAACCACACGCGGTCGCCTTCGGCCCGGCAATCCTCCTGGGCCACCACGCTGTCGGCCCCCGGCGGCAAGGGCGCACCGGTGAAGATGCGCACGGCGCAACCCGCCGGCAACGCCTGGTCGCCCGCCTCGCCGGCGGCGATGCAGCCGGCCAGCGCCAGGCTCCCGCCGCCCGCCGGCACGTCGGCCGCGCGCAGGGCGTAGCCGTCCATCGCGCTGTTGTCCCAGTGCGGCAGGTCGCAGGGGGCTTCCAGGTCGCTGGCCAGCACCCGGCCGAGGGCATCGGCCAGGGCCACGGATTCCACCGCCGGCGGCGCCGGGGCGCGCGCCAGCAGCTCGGCCAGGGCCTCGTCCACCGGCTTCAGGCCGTGGCCGTCACAGCCGCAGCCGCTCATGACCGGCTGCCGCAGGCACAGGCGCCGCCGCCGCAGCCGCCCTCGGGCCTGGGCGGGGTCTTCAGGTGCGGCACGAAGCTGCACGGCCGGGTGCGGCTGTCCAGCTGCGCGGCGAGGATTTCCCGCCAGGCGGTGCGGCAGGCGCCGGGCGAGCCGGGCAGGCAGCAGACCAGGGTGCCGTTGGTGACGCCGGCCAGGGCCCGCGACTGGATGCTGGAGGTGCCGATCTCGCCCAGGGAGACCTGGCGGAAGAGTTCGCCGAAGCCCTCGACGCGCCGCTCCAGCAGCGGCTCGACGGCCTGCGGGGTGTTGTCGCGGGCGGTGAAGCCGGTGCCGCCGGTGATCAGCCCGACCTGGATGCGTGGGTCGGCGATCCAGGCGCAGACCACCGCGCGGATCTGGTGGATGTCGTCCACCACCAGGCGCCGCTCGGCCAGCACGTGGCCGGCCTCGCGCAGGGCGTCGGCCAGGCTCTGGCCGGAATCGTCGGTTTGCAGGGTGCGGGTGTCGCTGACGGTCAGCACGGCGATCTGCAGGCTCTGGAAGTCCTGCGTGGCCAGGTGGCTCATGGCTGCCTCCGGGGAAGGATGAGACTGCGGCCAGCCTGCGCCTCGGCGGCTGGCCTGCCCATTCCTCGGAAGAGGTAGCGCGACTATTTGTCCCAGCGCTGCGCCGCGGCCTGGTCGCTGCAGCGGCCTTCCACCCAGCGCGGGCCTTCGGCGGTGTCTTCCTTCTTCCAGAAGGGCGCGCGGGTCTTGAGGTAGTCCATGACGAAGTTGCAGGCGTCGAACGCCGCCTGGCGGTGGGCGCTGGCGGTGCCGACGAAGACGATGGGTTCGCCCGGCTCCAGGCGGCCGATGCGGTGGAGGATCTCCAGGCGCAGCAGCGGCCAGCGCTCCCGGGCCTGCCCGGCGATCTTCTCCAGGGCCCTCTCGGTCATGCCCGGGTAGTGTTCGAGGAACATGCCGCCGACCTCGCGGCCGTCGTTGAAGTCACGCACGTAGCCGACGAAGCCGACCACCGCGCCGACGCCGACGTTGGCGGCATGCAGCGCGTTGACCTCGGCGCCGGGATCGAAGGGGCTTTCCTGGACGCGCACGGCCATGGCCTCAGCCTCCGGTGACGGTGGGGAAGAAGGCCACCTCGTCGCCATCGGCGAGGGGCTCGTCGAGGGCGCACAACTCCTGGTTGCGCGCGCACATCAGATTCTGCTCGGCCAGCACCTGCCAGGCGCCGCCGCGTTGCAGCAGGTGCTCGCGCAGGCCGTCGACGCTGGCGAAGGCCTCGCTCCAGCCCAGCTGCTCGCCGTCCAGGCCGAGGGCCTCGCGGTAACGGGCGAAGTATTGCACGCGGATCATCGGCCCTCCTCCGCACGGTAGTGGCCGCTCTTGCCGCCGAGTTTCTCCAGCAGGCGCACGCCCTCGATGGTCATGCCCTTGTCCACGGCCTTGCACATGTCGTAGATGGTCAGCGCGGCGACGCTGGCGGCGGTCAGCGCTTCCATTTCCACGCCGGTCTGCCCGGCCAGCTTGCAGCGCGCCTCGATGCGCACGGCGTCCTCGCCGTCGGCCTGCAGCTCGACCTTGACGCTGGTAAGCAGCAGCGGGTGGCACAGCGGGATGAGTTCATGGGTGCGCTTGGCCGCCTGGATGCCGGCGATGCGCGCCACGGCGAAGACGTCGCCCTTGGGGTGGCCGCCGTCCTGGATCAGGCGCAGGGTCTCCGGGCGCATGCGCACCCGCGCTTCGGCCACGGCTTCACGGGAGGTCACCGCCTTGTCGGTGACGTCGACCATGTTGGCGCGGCCCTGGGAATCGAGATGGGTGAGCAAGGAAGGTCTCCGGATGGAACGAGCGATGGCAACCAGTGTACGCCCTGGACGGGCCGTGGGGGGCCTGGCGAGAGGTGAAAAAGGAGGGGGGATTGTATACAAAAAGAGGTAGGGCGGGTCCAGGTCGGACGCTGGAATGGTGGCGGAGTCCGTCACCCTCACCCCAACCCTCTCCCAGAGGGAGAGGGGGCTGTCCGGAGCGCACGGAAAGCCCGTGGCTCCCTGCATCTGTACTGCCGGCTGACTGCGTGGCCCCCCGTTCTGCCCAACGGTCCCCTCTCCCGCTTGCGGGGGAGGGTTAGGGAGGGGGTGCGGAGTCCAGGCCAAAACGCTGGAGTGGCGGCGAAGTCCGTAACCCTCTCCCCAGCCCTCTCCCTGAAGGGAGAGGGGGCCGTCCGTGCCGGCTGGGAGAGCGGCTTTAGCCGGAAATTACGGTGGGGCTGACTGCATGGCCCCCCGTTCTGCCCAACGGTCCCCTCTCCCGCTTGCGGGGGAGGGTTAGGGAGGGGGTGCGGAGTCCAGGCCAAACGCTGGAGCAGCGGCGAAGTCCGTAACCCTCTCCCCAGCCCTCTCCCTGAAGGGAGAGGGGGCTTTCCGTGCATCGGGGACGACTCGCGTACTCCGGCCAGCCCGGCAGGAGCCCGGCCGGTTCCGCGTTTACAGATGCGCCTCGGCGAACTCCGCCAGCACCGAGCGCGGTACCCCTTGCAGGGTCACGTGCACGCCGTGGGGGAAGTCCTTGAAGCGTTCGGTCAGGTAGGTCAGGCCGGAGCTGGTGGCCGACAGGTAGGGGGTGTCGATCTGCGCCAGGTTGCCCAGGCAGATCACCTTCGAGCCATTGCCCGCGCGGGTGATGATGGTCTTCATCTGGTGCGGGGTGAGGTTCTGGCACTCGTCGATGAGGATCAGGCTCTGCTGGAAGCTGCGGCCGCGGATGTAGTTCAGCGACTTGAACTGCAGCGGCACCTTGCTGAGGATGTAGTCGACGCTGCCGTGGGTGCATTCGTCGTCCGAATGCAGGGCTTCCAGGTTGTCGGTGATGGCCCCCAGCCAGGGCTCCATCTTCTCGGCCTCGGTGCCGGGCAGGAAGCCGATATCCTCGTCCAGGCCCTGCACGCTGCGGGTGGCGATGATGCGCCGGTAGCGCTTGGTGACCATGGTCTGCTCGATGGCCGCGGCCAGGGCCAGGATGGTCTTGCCCGAGCCGGCGGCGCCGGACAGGTTGACCAGGTGGATGTCCGGGTCGAGCAGCGCGTACAGCGCCAGCGACTGGTACAGGTCGCGCGGGCGCAGGCCCCAGGCTTCCTGGTGCAGCAGCGGCTCCTGGTGCAGGTCGAGGATCAGCAACTCGTCCTGCTGGATGCCCTTGATCCAGCCGACGAAGCCCTGCTCGTCGACGATGAACTCGTTGATGTGCACCGCCGGCAGGTTGTCGGTGAGCTGCACGCGGTGCCAGGTGCGGCCGTGGTCCTGGCGCGTCTCCACCTTGCTGACGCGGTCCCAGAACGAGCCGTTCAGCGAGTGGTAGCCGCGCGGCAGCAGGGCCACGTCGTCGATCAGCTGGTCGGTGTGGTAGTCCTCCGCCGCCACCCCGCAGGCGCGCGCCTTCAGGCGCATGTTGATGTCCTTGGTGACCAGCACCACCCGGCGGCTGCTGTTGCGGCTCTGCAGCTCCACCAGCTGGTTGATGATCTTGTTGTCGTTGAGGTGCTCCGGCAGCCAGGTGATCGGCTCGGCGCGCTTGCTCATGAGGATCGACAGGCTGCCGCAGGGGCCGCTCTTGCCACGCTGGATGGGAACGCCGTCCTCCACCTGCTCCGGGCTCGCCTCACCCAGCACCTGGTCGATCAGGCGGATGGCCTGGCGGCATTCGGCGGCGACGGAGTGCTTGCCGGTCTTGAGCTTGTCGAGTTCTTCCAGCACCGTCATCGGGATGGCGACGTGGTGTTCCTGGAAGTTGAGCAGGGCGTTGGGATCGTGGATCAGAACGTTGGTGTCGAGGACGTAGAAGATCGGCTGGGTGGTGCTGGAACGTCCGTGGTCATCCATACGCGTGTCACCTCATTCTGGGGGCGTTACGACGGAATGCCGTGACAGCGCTCCGCCGTGCGGTGAGACGCCGGCTCTCGATGCCGGGGCTCGAGAGAGGTGCAAGCAAGGGACGGGCCGGGGCCGCCACCTGTCTGCAGGGTTCGGCGGTCTACGGCTCCAGAAATACAGGAAAAATTGTGACGGTAGAAAGTCTTTTTCCTTATCAGACGAATTTTTTTCGCCGGCTGACGAAATACCTTGGCGCGGCTGCGTTACGGCGCTAATTTTATTAATCCGATCATCGGCTTATCCGCACCCGACGGTCTCCCCGCGCCCCTCCTCATT
The DNA here is from genome assembly GCF_000725445.1 of Pseudomonas sp. AAC. Classification (NCBI taxonomy): domain Bacteria; kingdom Pseudomonadati; phylum Pseudomonadota; class Gammaproteobacteria; order Pseudomonadales; family Pseudomonadaceae; genus Pseudomonas; species Pseudomonas sp. AAC. Next base: position 107,323 of record NZ_KL647101.1, read on the forward strand.
GGCCCCGCCTATCGTCCCCATGGGTGGAGCCGGCCCCGGCAACTCCCTACAATCGCCCGACGCTTCGAGGAGACCGCACGATGCTGATGGTGATTTCCCCCGCCAAGACCCTGGACTACGAGACCCCGCCGGTCACCGACCGCCACACCCTGCCGCTGCACCTGGACGATGCCCAGGAGCTGATCGGCGTGCTGCGCGAGATGACCCCGGCGCAGATCGGCAGCCTGATGAGCCTGTCGGACAAGCTGGCCGGCCTGAACGCCGCGCGCTACGCCAGCTGGCACCCCGACTTCAGCCCGGCCAACGCCAAGCAGGCGCTGCTGGCCTTCAAGGGCGACGTCTATACCGGCCTTGCCGCCGAGGACTTCGACGCCGCCGACTTCGACTTCGCCCAGCGCCACCTGCGCATGCTTTCCGGCCTTTATGGCGTGCTGCGGCCGCTGGACCTGATGCAGCCCTACCGCCTGGAGATGGGCACCAAACTGGCCAACGCCCGCGGCGCCAACCTCTATGAGTTCTGGGGCGAGCGCATCAGCGCCTGGCTGAATCAAGACCTCGCCGAGCAGGGCGACGCCGTGCTGCTCAACCTGGCCTCCAACGAATACTTCGGCGCGGTGAAGCGCAAGGCGCTGGACGCCCGCATCATCGACACCGAGTTCAAGGACCTGAAGAACGGCCAGTACAAGATCATCAGCTTCTACGCCAAGAAGGCCCGCGGCCTGATGGCGCGCTACGTGATCAAGGAGCGCCTGACCGACTCCGAGGGCCTGAAGGACTTCGACTACGCCGGCTACCGCTTCGCCGCCGAGGAGTCCTCCGCCGACCGCCTGGTGTTCCTGCGCGACCACCCCGACGCCTGACCTGCCCCCCGAAAGTGGCGGCCAAACGGCCGTCACGCCCCCTCCCCCGCTACCGTCGATCCCCCTCCAGCCCCCATGTGCCGCCGAATTACCCACACGGCGAAAATGGTCAAGGCTACCGTTCGTCGGCAACAGCCAAGACATTGAAAAAATTTTTCTCGCTCCCGCGCGCCATCACCACGGCAGAAAAGCGCCTTTTTTGCCATCGCGCATGTAATCCATTGGCCATTAAAAGCACCCCGCCATTACATGCAATTCACGATTGCAAGTTGCACGAAATACCTTGAAACACCCTCCCCGACATCCTGAACGGCAGCTGAACGAAGTGTAAAACGGCTGAATCACCGCGGAACTTTTTCCAATCCTTGCATTTTGCAAGTCCGCCAAAAACGACAGTCGTGTTTCAGCTTGATATCAAAAGCGCCTTATTTGATGGCGATTGGATATTTAATTCCGACCACTCCTCAGGATGGGTGGCAGGAACTATCGAGCGGCCTCGAACATCCTACTTCCGCAACGCCCATCATGGGTTTGTTGCCCATAACCAGGTTTTTCGAAAACGCATCGAGCGCTGCTCGAGGGACTCGTTCAACCTGAATAATTTCAATGAGTTATGAAATTAATGCAGAACTCCAAAGCAAACTTTAGTGCATCAGAAGAGTGCAATTAGTTCTAACTTTGCAATCACCCTGAAACATTAAAGTGCATGCCGCGGAACTCTGCCCGAATTGAGTGCAGAAAATTCGAGTCACTCACGGACTGCCTGAAGCGGCGCGCCTGACAGGGGCGCCGCAGCAAAAGGGAATTGGCCAGAAGGCCAACTTTTAACAGCTCGACAAAGCAGAGGTGAATACGATGCGTATCAGCATCTTTGGTCTTGGCTACGTCGGTGCAGTATGCGCCGGTTGCCTGTCCGCCCGTGGTCACGAAGTGATCGGCGTGGACGTTTCCACCACCAAGATCGACCTGATCAACCGCGGCAAGTCGCCCATCGTCGAACCGGGGCTGGAGCCCCTGCTGGAACAGGGCATCCGCACCTCGCGGCTGTCGGGCACCACCGACTTCAAGCAGGCGGTGCTGGACAGCGACGTCTCCTTCATCTGCGTCGGCACCCCGAGCAAGAAGAACGGCGACCTGGACCTGGGCTACATCGAGAGCGTCTGCCGCGAGATCGGCTACGCCATCCGCGAGAAGGCCGGCCGTCACACCGTGGTGGTGCGCAGCACCGTGCTGCCGGGCACCGTGAAGAACGTGGTGATCCCGATCATCGAGGACTGCTCGGGCAAGAAGGCCGGCGTCGACTTCGGCGTGGGCACCAACCCCGAGTTCCTGCGCGAGAGCACCGCGATCAAGGACTACGACTTCCCGCCGATGACCGTCATCGGCGAGCTGGACGCCCAGACCGGCGACCTGCTGGAGGAAATCTACCGCGAGCTGGACGCGCCGATCATCCGCAAGTCCATCGAGGTCGCGGAGATGATCAAGTACACCTGCAACGTCTGGCACGCCGCCAAGGTCACCTTCGCCAACGAGATCGGCAACATCGCCAAGGCCGTCGGCGTCGATGGCCGCGAGGTGATGGACGTGGTCTGCCAGGACCGCAAGCTGAACCTGTCGCGCTACTACATGAAGCCCGGCTTCGCCTTCGGCGGCTCCTGCCTGCCCAAGGACGTGCGCGCCCTCACCTACCGCGCCGGCCAGCTGGACGTCGAGCACCCGATGATCGGCTCGATCATGCGCAGCAACGCCTACCAGGTGCAGAAGGCCTTCGAGATCATCACCACCCACGGCAGCCGCAAGGTCGGCCTGCTCGGCCTGTCGTTCAAGTCCGGCACCGACGACCTGCGCGAGAGCCCGCTGGTGGAACTGGCCGAGATGCTCATCGGCAAGGGCTACGAGCTGCAGATCTTCGACCGCAACGTCGAGTACGCCCGCGTCCACGGCGCGAACAAGGAGTACATCGAGTCGAAGATCCCCCACGTCTCCTCGCTGCTGGTCTCCGACCTCGACCAGGTGGTGAAGACCTCCGACGTGCTGGTGCTGGGCAACGGCGACGAGCTGTTCGTCGACGTGGTGAACCAGGCGCCGCAGGGCAAGAAGGTGGTCGACCTGATCGGCTTCATGTCCCACGGCTCCGACGAGCGCGCCGAAGGCATCTGCTGGTAAGCGCCGCCGGCTCTTCGTAGGAGTGAGCCTGCTCGCGAACGCTCTTCCCGGCGGTACCGGTGCCGGGGCGGTTCGCGAGCAAGCTCGCACCTACGGGAGCCCACCTGTTCCCACGAAGCCAAGACGCGACTGACGGACCTGACCATGGACGCATACAAACGAGCCCTCGGCGAAGCCACCGGCTGGCTGGCCTTCCTCTGCCTGCTGATGGGCCTGGCGCTGATCGTGCCCCCCACGGTGTTCGACCCCAATGCCCGCGACTTCCTGCTGATCATCGGCGCGGTGGGCATCTGGCGCTACTCCATGGGCGGCCTGCACTTCCTGCGCGGCATGCTCTTCCTCCACGTCGTCTACCCGCACTACAAGCGGCGCCTGCGCAAGCTCGGCAAGGCGGCGGACCCGTCCCACGTCTACCTGATGGTCACCAGTTTCCGCATCGACGCCATGACCACCTCCATGGTCTACCGCTCGGTGATCCAGGAGGCCATCGTCTGCGGCTACCCGACCACCGTGGTCTGCTCCATCGTCGAGATGTCCGACGAGGTGCTGATCAAGCAGCAGTGGCAGAAGCTCAACCCGCCCGCCCACGTGAAGCTGGACTTCGTGCGCATCCCCGGCACCGGCAAGCGCGACGGCCTGGCCCACGGCTTCCGCGCCATCTCCCGGCACATGCCCGACGAAGGCTCGGTGGTGGCGGTGATCGACGGCGACACCGTGCTCGAGCCCGGCGTGGTCCAGGCCACGGTGCGCTGGTTCAAGCTGTTCCCCCAGGTCGGCGGCCTGACCACCAACGAATTCTGCGAGGTGCAGGGCGGCTACGTGATGAGCCAGTGGCACAAGCTGCGCTTCGCCCAGCGCCACATCAACATGTGCTCCATGGCCCTATCCAAGCGCGTGCTGACCATGACCGGGCGCATGTCGGTGTTCCGCGCCGCGGTGGTCACCGACCCCGACTTCATCGCCGACGTCGAGGCCGACCACCTGGACCACTGGCGCCTGGGGCGCTTCCAGTTCCTCACCGGCGACGACAAGTCCAGCTGGTACAGCCTGATGCGCCTGGGCTACGACACCTTCTACGTGCCGGACGCTGCCATCAACACCGTCGAGCACCCGCCGGAGAAGAGCTTCATCAAGGCCAGCCGCAAGCTGATGTTCCGCTGGTACGGCAACAACCTGCGGCAGAACTCCCGCGCCCTGGGCCTGGGCCCGCGGCGCCTGGGCTGGTTCACCACGGTGGTGCTGTTCGACCAGCGCCTGTCCATGTGGACCTGCCTGCTGGGCCTGGTGGCGGCGATCATCGCCAGCATCAAGTACAGCATCACCTTCCTGCTGGTGTACCTGCTGTGGATCGGCATCACCCGCCTGATCCTGACGCTGCTGCTGTCGCTGTCCGGCCACCCGATCGGCCCGGCCTACCCGCTGATCCTCTATTACAACCAGATCGTCGGCGCCCTGGTGAAGATCTACGTGTTCTTCCGCCTCGACCAGCAGTCCTGGACGCGCCAGAGCACCAAGCTCGACCGGGGCCTGAACAGCTACCAGCGCTGGTTCAACACCTGGTCCTCGCGCGCCATGACCTTCTCTGCCGCCAGTGTGTTCGTCGCCGTACTCCTGACGATCGTATGACCCCTTGAGCAACCGGCCCGCGGCCGATCCGACCCGTTTCGAACATAGGACCGACTTCATGAATACCGCCGTCAACGTCAACGTCGTGCACGAATCCGAAGCCCAGCGCCAGCACGCGCGGGTCAAGCTGCCCGCGCGCATCCGCTACATCGGCGCCAACCGCGAGGGCGTCGACGCAAGGCTCTTGGACCTTTCCGCCGGCGGCTTCGCCTTCACTGCCAGCGGCGCGCCTATCCAGGTCGGCGACCTGCACAAGGGCAAGCTGCTGTTCCAGATCGACAGCATCAGCTTCGCCCTGGAAGTGGAGTTCCAGGTGCGCTCCTTCGACCCGGACAGCCGCCGCACCGGCTGCGAGTTCCAGCACCTGAAGCCGCGCGAGGTCGCCGCCCTGCGCTACCTGATCACCGCGTACCTGGCCGGCGAGGTGGTCAGCGTCGGCGACATGCTCAACACCCTGCAGCGCGAGAACTTCACCAAGGCCCGCAAGCACGGCGGCGCCGGCGGCGGCATGGGCTTCTTCGGGCGCATCCGCGCGGTGACCCTGAGCACCGCCATCTTCGTGGTCGGCGTCGGCGCCTTCGCCTTCATCCTCAACCAGCTGTACAACCTGTACTTCGTCACCCATGCCGACTCCGGCGTGGTCAACATCCCCGCCCAGCAGATCACCATGCCCCGCGAGGGCACCGTCGACAGCCTGGTGCAGATGGACGCCGAAGTGGCCAAGGGCGCGCCCATCGCCACCTTCTCCACCAGCCTGCTGGACCTGCTCAAGGGCAATCTGTCCGACGAGCAGCTCAACCCCGGCAACATCGAGAAGCTCTTCGGCCACCAGCTCAAGGGCACCCTCACCAGCCCCTGCGACTGCCGGGTGATCGAGCAGCGCGTCGCCAACGGCCAGTACGCCAACAAGGGCGACGTGATCTTCACCCTGGCCCCGCGCGACGCCAGCGCCACCGTCGAGGCGCGCTTCGCCTACCGCAACGCCGCCGAACTCTCGCCGGGCACCCTGGTGCACTTCCAGGTCGCCGGCGACAGCGAAGTGCGCAGCGGCCGCATCCTGCGCACCGCGCCGGTGGACGGCGACCTGTCGTCGGAGATCCGCGCGCAGATCCAGCCCGAGCAGCCGCTGGACAGCCAGCTCGCCGGGCGCCCGGCGGAAGTCAGCATCGGCGGCCTGCCCGGCCGCACCCTGCTGAACAAGGCCATGGCCATGGCCACCGCGCGCTGAGGAGCCAAGCATGAACGCCATCGCCCACCATCCGCTGCGCGGCGCCGCCCTGGCCCTGGCCATCGGCCTGGCCGCCGGCTGCGCCGGCCTGCCGGACCAGCGCCTGGCCGACGAAGCCATGGCCCGCGGCGACATCGCCACCGCCCAGGCCAACTACCAGGCCCTGGCCACCCTCGGCTACACCGACGCGCAGATCGGCCTGGCCGACATGCAGGCCGCCAGCGGCGACAGCGCCGCCCAGGCCCGCGCCGAGAAGCTCTACCGCGACGCCGCCGAGACCTCGCCGCGGGCCCGCGCGCGCCTGGGCAAGTGGCTGGCGGCCAAGCCCGGCGCGACCGACGCCGAGCACCGCGAGGCCGAGCAGTTGCTCAACCGCGCCTTCAACGAAGGCGAGGACAGCGCCCTGGTGCCGCTGATCGTGCTCTACCTGCAGTACCCGCAGGCCTGGCCGGGCGTGAACCCGCAGCAGCGCATCGACCAGTGGCGCGCCCAGGGCCTGCCCCAGGCGGACCTGGCGCAGATCATCCTGTACCGCACCCAGGGCACCTACAACCAGCACCTGGGCGAGATCGAGCAGGTCTGCCAGCGCTGGCTGACGCGCATGGACGTGTGCTGGATGGAGCTGGCCACCGTCTACCAGGTGCAGGGCGACGCCGACAAGCAGAAGGCCCACCTCGAGCGCCTGCGCGCCGCGCACAAGGCCGGCCGGGTGCCGCCGGAGCGGGTGGAATCGGTGGCCCAGGTGCTGGCCGACGCCGACCTCGGCAAGCCCGACCCGCAGACCGCCCAGGCCCTGCTCAACGAACTGGCGCCGACCTACCCCGCGGCCTGGGTCGACCTCGCCAAGCTGCAGTACGACTACCCCGAGCTGGGCGACGTCGAGCAGATGCTCGACTACCTGAAGAAGGCCCAGGACGCCGCCCAGCCGCGCGCCGAGCTGCTGCTCGGGCGCCTGTACTACGACGGCAAGTGGATGCCCCAGGATCCGCAGAAGGCCGAGCAGCACCTGCTCAAGGCCGCCGCCAGCGAACCCCAGGCGCACTACTACCTGGGGCAGATCTACCGCCGCGGCTTCCTCGGCAAGGTCTACCCGCAGAAGGCCGCCGACCACCTGCTGATCGCCGCCCGCGCGGGCCAGGCCAGCGCCGACATGGCCCTGGCCCAGCTCTGGTCGCAAGGCCGCGGCGTACAGCCCAATCGCGTCAACGCCTACGTCTTCGGCACCCTGGCGCAGCGCCAGCAGATACCCCAGGCCGGCGACCTGATGAGCGAACTGCAACCGCAGCTGCAGCCGGCCGAACTGAGCCAGGCGCAGCAGCTGCTCAAGCGCGAGGAACAGGCCCGCGGCGCCAACTGGCAGGCCACCGTCAGCCTCATGCAGAACGAACAGGAACAAGAAAGCCTATGAAGCGCCCCGACCCGACCTCCGCCCCGCTGTTCCAACCGATCCGCCTGGCCCGCGCCATCCGCCGCGCCCGGCTGTTCCCGGCGATGCTCGGCGCCGGCATGAGCCTGGCCGGCACCCTGTTCGCCGCCAGCGCCTGGGCCGACGACACGCCGCCCAAGAACTACGGCATCGACATCAAGATCACCGCCGAGTCCGAGGACGATCGCGACCTGGGCACCGCCCACGGCGGCGACCTCAACGGCATCGGCATCGACCTGCGGCCCTGGGCCTTCGGCCAGTGGGGCCAGTGGAGCGCCTACGTGATGGGCCAGGCGGTGGCCGCCACCGACACCATCCAGACCGACACCCTGCAGTCCGACGAAGTCGACGCCAGCGGCCGCGACAGCAGCGACAACAAGCGCGAGCCCGACGACGCCTACCTCGCCCTGCGCGAGTTCTGGGTGGACTACGCCGGCCTCACCCAGTACCCCGGCGAGCACCTGCGCTTCGGCCGCCAGCGCCTGCGCGACGACAGCGGCATGTGGCAGGACACCAATATCGAGGCGCTGAACTGGACCTTCGACACCACCCTGCTGCGCGCCCACCTGGGCGCCGCCCAGCGTTTCTCCGAGTACCGCACCGACATCACCGACCTGGCGCCGGAAGACGAGGACCGCACCCACGTCTTCGGCGACATTTCCACGCAGTGGGCGCCGCACCACTGGGTGGGCCTGCGCCTGCACCACGCCGATGACAGCGGCAGCCTGCCGGACCCGGGCGAAACCATCGACTCGCTGGACAAGCGCTCCACCGGCGACCTCACCTGGGTCGGCATCGAAGCCAACGGCGATGGCTACAACTACCGCTCGCAGATGCCGCTGAACTACTGGGCCAGCGCCACCTGGCTGAGCGGCAACCGCGACCGCCTGACCAGCGCCGCGGTGGACGGCGAGCGCGTGGCCACCGGCAAGCAGAGCGGCGACGTCAACGCCTACGGCGTCGACCTGGGCCTGCGCTGGAACATCGACGAGCAGTGGCGCGCCGGCGTCGGCTACGCCCGTGGCAGCGGCGGCGGCCACGACGGCGAGGACCAGTACGAGCAGACCGGCCTGCAGAGCAACCGCTCCAACTTCACCGGCACCCGTGCCCGCGTGCACCGCTTCGGCGAGGCCTTCCGCGGCGAACTCTCCAACCTGCAGGACGCCACCCTGTTCGGCGCCTGGCAGCTGCGCGACGACTACGACGCCAGCGTCGTGTACCACAAGTTCTGGCGCGTGGACGGCGACTCGGACATCGGCAACAGCGGCATCACCGCCCCCCTGGAGAACAACTCCAAGGACATCGGCCAGGAAGTCGACCTGGTGGTCACCAAGTACTTCAAGCAGGGCCTGCTGCCCGCCTCGATGAGCCAGTACATCGACGAGCCCTCGGCCCTGGTGCGCTTCCGCGGCGGCGTGTTCAAGCCCGGCGACGCCTACGGCAGCCACGTCGACTCGACGATGCACCACGCCTTCGTCGATTTCATCTGGCGCTTCTGAGGATCAGGGCGATGCGAACTGGCAGTCACTGGTTCCCCGCGTTAGCGGGGATGACGGAAAACCCCTCCCGCGTGCGAACGGGCACGGGGAGCGCGGGGGTTCGCATCCCCCGCCCGGCGACCGTCACTCCCGCGCACGCGGGGGCCCAGCGCCTTCCGGCTCCACGCCCACAGGGAGAACCCACCATGAACCGCCATCCGCTACCCCTGGCCGCCCTGCTGCTCGGCGGCCTGCTGGTCGCCACGGGCCCCGCCTGGGCCTCGACCCCGGCGGCCAACGCCAAGGACGCCGAGGCCAGCGAGCAGCCCTCGCCGGCCAACCAGCCCGGCCACGTCCAGGGCCTCAAGGAAACCGGCAACTACACGGTCACCGCGCTGCCCGAGGGCCCGCTGCACCTGGACCCGCCGAAGCTGCCCGACCTCTCCGGCTACACCGCCGAGGCGGTGGCGAAGAAGATCGTGCGCAAGCCCGGCGGCAAGGCCGTGGTGCAGCGCATGGTGCAGCAGCAGCCGCTGAAGGAATTCACCGGCGGGCAGAACCGCCTGGCCGAGTGGGTCAAGCGCCAGCGGCAGATGCCCCAGGCCATCTTCATCGAAGGCGGCTACGTCAACCTCGCGCAGCTGGCCGGCAAGCTCGGCAAGGCGCTGGAGCAGGTCGAGCCCGGCGTGTTCGTCGCCCGCCTGCCCATCGTGGTCAGCCAGGGCGCGACCCTGGAGATCGACGGCAAGGTCAGGGAACTGCGCCTGTCCCAGGACCGCGGCGCCTTCCTGGTCAACGACGGCAAGCTGTTCGTGCGCGATACCAAGGTCACCGCCTGGAACGAAGCCCGCGGCGAGCCGGCCTGGTTCAAGAGCCCCAACGAGTTCCGCCCGTTCCTGGTGTCCTGGGGCGGCGCCGAGGCCTACCTGGTGAACAGCACCTTCACCAGTTTCGGCTACAACGCCTCCAAGGCCTACGGCATCTCCATCTCGCAGTACAGCCCGGGCATGGACAAGACCATGAAGCGTCCGCGGCCCAAGGGCTGGGTGATCGGCTCCACCTTCGTCGACAACTGGTACGGCTTCTACTGCTACGAGGCCGACGACCTGGTGGTGCGCGGCAACACCTACCGCGACAACGTCATCTACGGCATCGACCCCCACGACCGCTCGCACCGCCTGATCATCGCCGAGAACACCGTGTACGGGACGAAGAAGAAGCACGGCATCATCGTCTCGCGCGAGGTCAACGACAGCTGGATCTTCCGCAACAAGACCTACGACAACCACCTCTCCGGGATCGTCCTGGACCGTAACTCCGAACGCAACCTGGTGGCCTACAACGAGGTGTACCGCAACCACTCCGACGGCATCACCCTGTACGAGAGCGGCGACAACCTGATCTACGGCAACCAGGTGCTGGGCAACCGGCGCCACGGCATCCGCATCCGCAACAGCGTGAACATCCGCCTGTACGAGAACCTCGCCGCCGGCAACAAGCTGATCGGCGTGTACGGGCACATCAAGGACCTGTCCAACACCGACCGCAACATCGACCTCGACCCCTTCGACACCAAGGTGTCGCTCATCGTGGTCGGCGGCAAGCTGGTGGGCAACGGCTCAGGTCCCTTGTCGGTGGATTCGCCGCTGTCGCTGGAACTCTACAAGGTGGCCATGCTCGGCCCGACCAAATCCTCGGGCATCAGCTTCAACGGCGTGCTCGGCGAGAAGCAGGACCAGATCCTCGACCTGCTCGTGCGCCAGCAGCGCGCCGTGCTGATCGACCCCGTGGAAAGCCAGGCCGAACTGCAGAATTGAGGACCCGTACCATGACCATCCGCCCCCATCGTCTGCTGCGCCTGTCGACTCTGGCCGCCGGCCTGCTGCTGGCCCACGGTATTCTTGCTGCGGGCGCCGCCGACGCCGGCGCGCCGACCTACAGCGCCCTGCCCGCCGCCGGCCTGTGCCCGGCCGCGGCCGACGACAAGGCCTACAACACCAAGTACCTGGGCTTCTTCACCCACCTGGTGCCAGCCCAGGAAGACTGGCTGTTCCGCACCACCTACGACCTGCGCACCGACTTCGGCACCACGCCCGAGGGCTGGCGCGAACTCAAGGCGCTGCGTGAGGCGCTGGAGCGCCGCGGCGTCGAGCTGATGGTGGTCTACCAGCCCACCCGCGGGCTGATCAACCGCGAGAAGCTCAGCCCCGAGGAGAAGGCCTCGTTCGACTACGAACTGGCGAAGAAGAACTACCTGGCGACCATCGCCAAGTTCCGCGAGGCCGGCATCTACACCCCGGACTTCTCGCCGCTGTTCGACGAGAAGGAAGCCCACCCCTACTACTTCAAGGGCGACCACCACTGGACGCCCTACGGCGCCATGCGCAGCGCCAAGATCGCCGCCGAGACGCTGAAGCAGATGCCCGCCTATGCGGACATCCCGAAGAAGGAATTCGAAAGCAAGCGCGTGGGCCTGCTGTCCAAGCTCGGCACCTTCCACAAGGCCGCCGCGCAACTGTGCGGCAGCAGCTACGCGCCGCAGTACGTCGACCGCTTCGAGACCGAGCCGGTGGGCGACAGCGGCGGCGGCGACCTGTTCGGCGACGGCGGCGACCCGCAGGTGGCGGTGGTCGGCACCTCCAACAGCGGCCCGGCGTACAACTTCGTCGGCTTCCTGGAGCAGTACGGCAAGGTCGACATCCTCAACAACGCCGTCTCCGGCGGCGGCTTCGACAGCTCGCTGCTGGCCTACCTGACCAGCAAGGAATTCCACGACAAGCCGCCGAAGATCCTGGTCTGGGAATTCGCCACCCACTACGACATGGCGCAGAAGAGCTTCTACCGCCAGGCCATGCCCCTGGTGGCCAACGGCTGCGCCGAGCAGAAGGCCGTGCTCAGCCGCAAGGTCAAGCTGCACGCCGGGCGCAACGAGGTGCTGCTCAACAGCGCGGCGCTGCCGATCCGCAGCGGCAGCTACACCGCCGACGTCACCTACAGCGACCCGGGCATCCACGAGCTGAAGAACACCGTCTGGTACATGAACGGCCGCCGCGAGCAGCTGAAGATCGAGCAGTCCAAGGCCGTCGACACCGGCGGGCGCTACGTCTTCGAACTGCGCAACGACGAGGACTGGCCGGACCAGCAGTTCCTCTCCCTGGAGATCGAGGCGCCGGACGACATGCCGGCCGGCCTCGAGGTCGAGGCGAAGCTGTGCCAGACCCCGCAGATCAAGGCCACCGCCAGTACCGTGGCCGGGAGGTAATCCATGTCCATCCAGCGACTTTCCCGCAACAAGGGCCTGCGCCTGCTGTGGCCGGCCATGGCCCTGAGCAGCCTCGCCGCCCTCTACGGGCAGAGCAGCCAGGCCGCCGACCTGGTGCCGCCGCCGGGCTACTTCGCCGCGGTCGGCGAGCGCAAGGGCGACGCCGATAGTTGCCCGGCAGTGCCCACGCCCTACACCGGCTCGCTGCAGTTCACCAGCAAGTACGAGGGCTCCGACTCGGCGCGCGCTACCCTCAACCTGGCCGCCGAAGGCAAGTTCCGCGCGCAGATCAAGGACATCACCGACATGGAGCGCGGCACCACCAAGCTGATCACCCAATACATGCGCAGCGGCCACAAGGGCGACCTGGACTGCGCGCTGAACTGGCTGACCACCTGGGCCCGAGCCGATGCGCTGGAAAGCGGCGACTTCAACCACACCGGCAAGTCCATGCGCAAATGGGCCCTGGGCAGCCTGTCCTCGTCCTACCTGCGCCTGAAGTTCTCCAGCAGCCGCCCGCTGGCGGCCTACCCGCAGCAGGCGGCGCAGATCGAGCAGTGGTTCGGCAAGCTCGGCACCCAGGTGGTCAGCGACTGGAGCAACCTGCCGCTGAAGAAGATCAACAACCACAGCTACTGGGCCGCCTGGTCGGTGATGTCCACCGCCGTGGTGACCAACCGCCGCGACCTGTTCGACTGGTCGGTGCGCGAATTCAAGGTGGCGGCCAGCCAGGTCGACGCCCAGGGCTACCTGCCCAACGAACTCAAGCGCCGCCAGCGCGCCCTGTCCTACCACAACTACAGCCTGCCGCCGCTGGCGATGATCGCCGCCTTCGCCCAGGTCAACGGCGTGGACCTGCGCCAGGAAAACAACGGCGCCCTGCAGCGCCTGGCCGAAAGGGTGATGCAGGGGGTGGACGACCAGCAGGACTTCGACCGCCGGACCGGCAACGACCAGGACATGAGCGACCTGAAGGAAAACAGCAAGTTCGCCTGGCTGGAGCCCTACTGCGCGCTCTACAGCTGCGCGCCGAAGACCCAGGACTGGCGCAGGAAGATGGAGCCGTTCAACAGCTTCCGGCTGGGCGGGGATGTGACGAAGGTGTTCAACCGGGGGAATGGCGGGAGCTGATGCGCTCAATGGGAGTGGGGTGCAGACCGGCACGTGCCGGCTGACACAACGGTTTCCACCTGCACCGAACAGTCCCCTCTCCCTTCAGGGAGAGGGTTAGGGAGAGGGCAAGAACCTCCCAGCAACACCGCGACAACCGGCTGAACCCCGCAACGAAGACGGGCCCAGCCACCCCCGACCCAAGCGCAAAAGACGCCGGGCGGGCGCACCACCTTAGCGACAAAACGGGGAGGAACTGGCGGGTGACACCGGCCTTTTCCTTGCGCGCTATACGGCGCCGGAAGGGCTGGAGCCACCCTGGGTACGAAGCTCCAGAGCGAGACGGGCAATGGTCTTTTCTTCCAACGTGTTCCTGTTCCTGTTCCTGCCGATCTTCCTCGGCCTGTACTACCTGAGCGGGAACCGCTACCGCAACCTGCTGTTGCTGGTGGCCAGCTACGTCTTCTACGCCTGGTGGCGGGTGGACTTCCTCGCCCTGTTCGCCGGCGTGACCCTGTTCAACTACTGGATCGGCCTGCGCATCGGCGCCGCCGGCGTGCGCACCCTGGCGGCCAAACGCTGGCTGATCCTCGGCGTGGTGGTCGACCTGGCCGTGCTGGGCTACTTCAAGTACGCCAACTTCGGCGTCGACAGCCTCAACCAGATCATCACCTCGTTCGGCATGCAGCCCTTCGTGCTGACGCACATCCTGCTGCCCATCGGCATCAGCTTCTACACCTTCGAGTCGATCAGCTACATCATCGACGTGTACCGCGGCGACACCCCGGCCACGCGCAACCTCATCGACTTCGCGGCCTTCGTGGCGATCTTCCCGCACCTGATCGCCGGCCCCGTGCTGCGCTTCAAGGACCTGGTCGACCAGTTCAACCACCGCACCCACACCCTGGACAAGTTCGCCGAAGGCTGCACCCGCTTCATGCAGGGCTTCGTCAAGAAGGTGTTCATCGCCGACACCCTGGCGGCCCTGGCCGACCACTGCTTCGCCCTGCAGGACCCGACCACCGGCGACGCCTGGCTGGGCGCGCTGGCCTACACCGCGCAGCTGTACTTCGACTTCTCCGGCTACAGCGACATGGCCATCGGCCTGGGCCTGATGATGGGCTTCCGCTTCATGGAGAACTTCAACCAGCCCTACATCAGCCAGTCCATCACCGAGTTCTGGCGGCGCTGGCACATCAGCCTGTCCACCTGGCTGCGCGACTACCTGTACATCAGCCTGGGCGGCAACCGCGGCAGCACCTTCCAGACCTACCGCAACCTGATCCTGACCATGCTCCTGGGTGGCCTGTGGCACGGCGCCAACGTCACCTACATCATCTGGGGCGCCTGGCACGGCGTATGGCTGGCCATCGAGCGCGCCCTGGGCGTGAACGCCGCGCCGCGGGTGCTCAACCCGCTGAAATGGGCCTTCACTTTCCTGCTGGTGATCATCGGCTGGGTGATCTTCCGCGCCGAGAACCTGCACGTGGCCTGGCGCATGTACGAAGCCATGTTCAGCTTCGGCGACTGGAGCCTGTCCGAGCAGAGCCGCGCCAGCCTCACCGGCCTGCAGGTGGGCACCCTGGTGGTGGCCTACGTGGTGCTGGCCGTCTTCGGCCTGCGCCAGTTCTACAACCAGCCGCTGCAGAGCAAGGCGCCCAAGGCCGCGGCCAAGACCGACGACGTCGCCGCCGACGGCCCGGCCAGCGCCCAGCCGCGCAGCCCGCAGGACGCCGAGAACGACCCGGCGGCCATCGCCTACTTGCGCAGCGGCGCGGCGGTGTACCGCCCGCACTGGCTCACCCAGCTGCCCGTGCTGGCCACCCGAGTGGCCCTGCTGGCGCTGTTCGCCGCCTCGGTGCTGAAGCTCTCGGCGCAGAGCTACTCGCCCTTCCTCTACTTCCAGTTCTGAGCGAGGCCGGACCATGCAACCGACTCCTTACGTTTCCAAGATCAGCAAACCCCTGCAATACGCCTACGTCGCCGCCTTCGGCGGGATACTGCTGGGCCTGGCCGGCTGGTCGCTGAAGGCCTTCCCCAGCTTCGCCGCCGCCGAGGGCACCACGGTGCTCAACGGCAAGCTGGCCCACGCCTTCGAAGGCCACTACGACGACCAGTTCCCCATCAAGCGCCTGGGCACCAACCTCTGGGCCGCGCTGGACTACGCCCTGTTCGACGAAGGCCGCCCGGGCGTGGTGATCGGCAAGGACGGCTGGCTGTACACAGACGAGGAATTCAAGCCGGCGCCCAGCCAGACCCAGCTGGACGACAACTGGGCCCTGGTGCGCGGCGTGCAGCAGGAGCTGGAGCGCCGCGGCGTGAAGCTGGTGCTGGCGATCATCCCGGCCAAGGCGCGCATCTACCCCGAGTACATCGGCAAGGAACAGCCTGCCCAGCTGCACGTCGGCCTGTACGACGAATTCCTGCAGCGCGCGCGCCAGGCCGGCATGGCCGCGCCCAAGCTGCTGGACACCCTGGAGCAGGCCAAGGACAACGGCCAGGTGTTCCTGCGCACCGACACCCACTGGACGCCGCTGGGCGCCGAGGCCGTGGCCCAGCGCCTGGCCCAGAGCATCCGCGAGGGGCAGAACCTCGACCTGCCGCAGCAGACCTTCATCACCGACGCCAGCAAGGCCACGCCGCACAAGGGCGACCTGCTGACCTTCCTGCCCCTGGACCCGCTGTTCAGCGAACTGCTGCCGGCGCCGGACCAGCTGCAGGCGCGCCAGACCCGCCCGGCCGAGGACAACGCCGCGGCCGGCGGCGACCTGTTCGGCGACAGCGCCGAGCCGCAGGTGGCCCTGGTGGGCACCAGCTACAGCGCCAACCCCCACTGGAACTTCGCCGGCGCCCTCAAGCAGGCGCTGTCCACCGACCTGATCAACTACGCCAAGGAAGGCAAGGGCCCCCTCGAACCCATGCTCGAACTGCTCAAGGACCCGGGCTTCCAGCAGAAGCCGCCGCGCCTGCTGGTGTGGGAATTCCCCGAACGCTACCTGCCGATGCACAGCGACCTCAGCCAGTTCGATGCCGACTGGCTGGCCCAGCTGCGCGCGGCCGGCAACCGTGACGAACGCCTGGCGGCCAACCCGCCGGGCCTGACCGCGGCGCACTGAGCGCCACGCCAAGGGCGCCAGCGCGCCCCATGAAAAAGTGAAGACGGAGGTACACCCCATGACTCGTTCCAAGACCCTCGGCTGGAAATCCCCCGCCCTGGCACTGGCCCTGGGCCTGGCCGCCTTCGGCGCCCACGCCGGCGAAGCCGCGCTCTACGGCCCGCAGGCGCCCAAGGGTTCGGCCTTCGTGCGGGCCTACAACGCCGGCAACAGCGAACTCTCGGTGAGCGTCGGCAACGCCCAGCTCAACGACGTATCGCCCCTGGGCTCCAGCGACTTCAAGTTCCTCCCGCCGGGCAACTACACCGCCAAGGTCGGCAGCCAGAGCCTGCCGGTGAAACTCGACCCGGACGCCTACTACACCCTGGTCAGCCAGCCCGGCGGCCAGCCCAAGCTGGTGCCCGAGCCGCCCTTCAAGAACAAGCAGAAGGCCCTGGTGCGGGTGCAGAACCTCAGCGGCCAGGCGCTGACCCTGAAGACCGCCGACGGCAAGACCGAAGTGGTCGGCAACGTCGCCCCGCAAAGCCACGGCGACCGCGAGATCAACCCGGTGAAGGTGAACCTGGCGCTGTTCGAGGGCGGCAAGAAGGTCAGCGACCTCAAGCCCGTCACCCTGGAACGCGGCGAGGTGGTGTGCCTGTACGTCACCGGCGAGGGCGGCAAGCTGTCGCCGGTGTGGGTCAAGCGGCCGGTGAAGGCCGACTGAGTTAGATGGCGATGACGTGCCGACGTGAAGGCCGCCCCCTCTCCCTAACCCTCTCCCTGAAGGGAGAGGGGACCGTTCGGCATCAAGCGCAACCCTGGCGCTCGCCGGCAGTGAAGGAGCGGCCGGTTGGCACAGTCCTCGCCGATCGCACGGATAGCCCCCTCTCCCTTCAGGGAGAGGGGACCGTTCGGCATCAGGCGCAACCCTGGCGCTCGCCGGCAGTGAAGGAGCAGCCGGTTGGCACAGTCCTCGCCGATCGCACGGATAGCCCCCTCTCCCTTCAGGGAGAGGGCTGGGGAGAGGGGCTCTTACCCCCCACACCCAATCACCAAAACGAACACCACAAAAAGACCGGCCACACCGGCAGAAAAAACCAGCGAGCTGCCAAGACGGCCCGCACGGAGAGGTCACCCGAAACGGTAACGGCGCCCGGCGCCCCACAGAACGCATGAACGCTTTAAGGAGAAACCCCACATGATTCCCGTCATTCTTTCCGGTGGTAGCGGCTCGCGACTCTGGCCCCTTTCCCGCAAGCTGTATCCCAAGCAGTTCCTGGCCCTGGCCGGCGAGCACACGCTGTTCCAGCAGACCCTCGAGCGCCTGGCCTTCGAAGGCATGGAGCCGCCGCTGGTGGTGAGCAACAAGGAACACCGCTTCATCCTCCAGGAACAGCTGGAACAACTGAAGCTCAAGACCCAGGGCATCCTGCTCGAACCCTTCGGCCGCAACACCGCCCCGGCCGTAGCCATCGCCGCCATGAAGCTGCTCGCCGAAGGCCGTGACGAACTGCTGCTGGTGCTGCCGGCCGACCACGTGCTGGAAGACCCGCGCGCCTTCCAGCGCGCCCTGGCCCTGGCCACCGTGGCCGCCGAGAAGGGCGAGATGGTGCTCTTCGGCGTGCCGGCCAGCCGCCCGGAAACCGGCTACGGCTACATCCGCGCCAACGCCGACGACAAGCTGCCCGGCGGCGTCGCGCGGGTCGAGCGCTTCATCGAGAAACCCGACGAGGCCCGCGCCCGCCAGTTCGTCGAGGAAGGCGGGCACTACTGGAACAGCGGCATGTTCCTGTTCCGCGCCAGCCGCTTCCTGGAAGAACTCAAGCGCCACGACGCCGACATCTACGACACCTGCCTGCTGGCCCTGGAGCGCAGCCAGCACGAGGGCGAGGTGGTCAACATCGACCCGGCCACCTTCGAGTGCTGCCCGGACAACTCCATCGACTACGCGGTGATGGAAAAGACCCAGCGCGCCTGCGTGGTGCCCCTGGCCGCCGGCTGGAACGACGTCGGCAGCTGGTCGTCGATCTGGGAAGTGCACGACAAGGACGCCAACGGCAACGTCACCAAGGGCGACGTGCTGGTGCACGACAGCCGCAACTGCCTGGTGCACGGCAACGGCAAGCTGGTCTCGGTGGTCGGCCTGGACGACATCGTCGTGGTGGAAACCAAGGACGCCATGATGATCGCCCACCGCGACCGCGTGCAGGACGTGAAGAAGGTGGTCAACGAACTGGACGCCGCCGGCCGCAGCGAAACCCAGAACCACTGCGCCGTGTACCGCCCCTGGGGCAGCTACGACTCGGTGGACATGGGCGGCCGCTTCCAGGTCAAGCACATCACCGTCAAGCCCGGCGCGCAGCTCTCGCTGCAGATGCACCACCACCGCGCCGAGCACTGGATCGTGGTCAGCGGCACCGCCCAGGTGACCTGCGACGACAAGGTGTTCCTGCTCACCGAGAACCAGTCCACCTACATCCCCATCGCCTCGGTGCACCGCCTGGCCAACCCCGGCAAGATCCCGCTGGAGATCATCGAAGTGCAGTCCGGCAGCTACCTGGGCGAAGACGACATCGAACGTCTGGAAGACGTCTACGGTCGAACCGAAGAGAGCGGCATCCGCGCGCAGGTAGCCGCTCGCTAGTTGAAGGACGGCGTCTCCCCCATCGATGCCAATCGCCCCCAGGCCTTGTGCCTGGGGGTTTTTCTTTCTCTGCGGAATGATGAGGGGCTTTCATTTCACACCGTTGAGTTTGAGCAGGCCTACACCCATGAGCAACCAGACCGACCCTGTGGCGCAGGACCACCAGCCTATGCGGATCAGGCGTGCGATGGCCGGTGGAAACGCCTGGATGTCCCTGGCATCCACTTGTCCGCGGCGGATGAAGAACCTTGGCCAGAGCACCAGGCCGGCGACGTTGAGAATACGCAGGTAACGCAGCTTGAAGCTGGCATCCGACCAGGATTGAAGCGAACGCTGGAGACCCGGGCTGTGGGCGAAAGCCGCGGCGATGGTGTCGTAGTGGCGATAGGTGAGAAAGAAAAAGATCGCAACACCGAGCAAGCCGATGATGAAGGGCGACAACATGAACGCGAATGCCCACCAGCTTTTCCAGAACGTAATCATGGCGTCCCGCTGCCGTAAAGATATTCCCCCATCCACTCGCCACCAGCTTCTCCCATCTTGCCACCTAGATAGCTTCCAGCACCAATGAGCACCAGACCACAGGCAACGGCTCCAACGCCTCCCGATGCAAACCCAACGGCAGCGCAAATAATCCCGGACGGTGCTCCTGCAACGCTTCCCAAGAACGCACCACCGGCTATTCCCCCAACAAAACTCCCCGTCTCGGTAAATCGCACCTTCTTGCAGGCCTCGGTTTCTCCACCCCGACAGACTTCCTGTACTTTCAGCGCAGACGCCGTCCCCCCCAACCCGATGCCGATATAGCCGCCGTACTTCAGATACCGCGCCGCCTTGGCCACCTCCTCGATATGTGTGGCATAGCCGGGAATCTGCCCCGGCGCGCCGGAGCGGCTCCAGTGGTGGACCAGGCTGCGGGTGGAAATGCCCAGGTCGCGGCGTAGCAGAGGGTGGTGGCCGAGGTTGAGTTGCTTGTTCATGAAGGTGGCCTTGAGCTGGGAGTCCAGGTGGGTGAGCAACTGGCGGCGGCTGACGAAGAAGTTATGGCTGCGCAGGTGGCCATGGGTGGCGAATTCGGTCTGGTGCAGGTATTCGATGTCGCGCAGTGTTTCGCCGATCTGCCGCAGGCCCTTGTCCAGTACGTCCTTGGTCAGCCCCAGCGAGGTGCCGGCGCCGCCGAGGATGTTGGCGATCTCGGCCTGGTGCCTGACCATGAAATCCGCTTCCTCCTCGCTCAGCGGTTCCAGGGCCGTGCGTACTTGAGCAGCGGCGGCCATCAGCTCGGCTTCTTCGCGCAGGCAGGCGGTGGGGTTGAGCAGGTCGCCGATCACGAAGATTTCCCCTGCCTTGAAACCCTGGGCATGAGTGGGGTTGAGAGCCTTGAGGCGGCTGATGAGGTAGGAATGGGCCTTTTCGGGGAAGAGGTGCGCCAGCAACTGCTCGAAGCTCATGCTGCGCTGCACGATATGGAAGCCGGGCTCCAGCTTGGCAGGGCGCTTGAACAGGCCGGGTGCTGGCCGGTCGACCTCGGGGACGCGTTCGGGCTTGGGCTCCCAGGCCACGAAGGAGGCGCCGCCGTTGTCCTGGCGGCGCCTGGGTGGTTCGGTGAAGCGGCTCCAGCCCTTGTCCGGTGCCCAACTGCGATCGGTGTGCCAGTCGCTGGAAGGCTTCCAGTCGGGCTCTGGGGCCCAACTGCGGTCGAAAGGATAGGCGGCTGCTCGGGGATCGTCCGCGCTCATGCTTGCTGTCCTGCTTGGCCGGGGTAAGCGGCCAAGCTAGGCAATCGCGGCACGCCTGAATGTCAGGCGCCCTGGACCGACGGCTGAATCAGGCGTATGAAGTCTCGCAAAGCGCCGCCGCGGCGCCCCCTCGCAACCTTGATCCAGGCCAGCACCCGCCGCCGCAAACCCGCACCACCTTGACTCAGGCGCGCGCCTCGGCGGCAACAGCTGGAACGACTGCCTGCCCCTGCCGCCGTTGCGCCTGGGCTACCGCGCGAGCACCCTGAAATTCCGCGCCGAACGCATCGACGGGCGCTTCGGTGACTGAGCTGCCTGGCCAACCCCGGCAAGATCCCGCTGGAGATCATCGAAGTGCAGTCCGGCAGCTACCTGGGCGAAGACGACATCGAACGTCTGGAGGACGTCTACGGTCGAACCGAAGAGAGCAGCATCCGCGCGCAGGTAGCCGCTCGCTAGTTGAAGGACGGCGTCTCCCCATCGATGCCAATCGCCCCCAGGCCTTGTGCCTGGGGGTTTTTCTTTGTGCGCGGGGAATGGCGTGGGTGGGGCGGCGATGGGTATCGCTTCGCTCAACCCATCCTACGGGGCTGTCTTGCAGGCCACGTCGGGGAGCGCATAACGCCAACGGTTCCCGGGGAGCACGGTCGTAGGAGCGGACCTTGTCCGCGATAGCCGGGCGTATCGGCGCGGATCGCGGATAGGATCCGCTCCTACGCCGCCCCACCCACGTCATTCCCATGTAGGAGCGCGCCCTGCGCGCGAAATCGCGGGCAGGGCCCGCTCCTACAGGTTGCCGGGGAGCACGGTATTCCTCCTCCCCCGTAGGAGCGGACCTTGTCCGCGATAGCTGGACGTCCCGGCGCGGATCGCGGACAGGACCCGCTACGCCGCCCCACCCGCGCCATTCCCCTGTAGGAGCGCGCCCTGCGCGCGAATCGCGGGCAGGGCCCGCGCCTACAGGTATCAGCCTTCGAGCAGCTCCACGCTCTCCGGCGCGCGGCGCATCAGTACGCGGCCGTGGCGGATGGAATACAGCGCCTTGGTCTGCTGGCGCACCGCCTCGTAGTCGCTGTCCACGCCCAGCACCAGCAGGTTGGCCGGGCGGCCGGCGGCGATGCCGTAACGCTCGCCCAGGTTCAGCGCGCGGGCGCTGTTGTCGGTGACCAGGTCGAGGCTGCGCTGCAGGTCCTCGAAGCCCATCATGTGGCAGATGTGCAGGCCGGCGTCGAGCACGCGCAGGATGTTGCCGTTGCCCAGCGGGTACCACGGGTCCTTGATCGAATCCTGGCCGAAACACACGTTCATCCCGGCGCGGTCGATCTCCGCCACGCGGGTCACACCGCGGCGTTTCGGGAAGCTGTCGAAGCGGCCCTGCAGGTGGATGCTCTCGGTCGGGCAGGAGACGAAGCTGATGCCCGAACGCTTGAGCAGGCGGAACAGCTTCGAGCAATAGGCGTTGTCGTAGGAACCCATCGCCGTGGTATGGCTGGCGGTCACCCGCGCCCCCATGCCACGCACCCGCGCCTCTTCGGCCAGCACTTCGAGGAAGCGCGAATTGGGATCGTCGGTCTCGTCGCAGTGCACGTCCACCAGGCAGCCAGTGCGCTCGGCCAGGTCCATGAGGAACTTGATCGAACTGACGCCCTGCTCGCGGGTGTTCTCGAAATGCGGGATGCCGCCGACCACGTCCGCGCCCAGGCGGATCGCCTCTTCCATCAGCTCGCGGCCGCCGTCGTAGGACTCGATGCCCTCCTGCGGGAAGGCGACGATCTGCAGGTCCACCAGGTGTTTCGCTTCCTCCTTCACCTCCAGCATGGCCTTGAGCGCGGCCAGCGTGGGATCGGTGACGTCCACGTGGGTGCGCACGTGCTGGATGCCGTGGGCGGCCAGCATGCGGATGGTGGTGTGGGCGCGGGCCTTGGTGTCTTCGTGCGTGATGGTTTCCTTGCGCTGCGCCCAGCGCTCGATGCCCTCGAACAGGGTACCGCTCATGTTCCACTGCGGCTCGCCGGCGGTGAGGGTGGCGTCGAGGTGGATATGCGGCTCCACCAGCGGCGCGATCACCAGTTGCCCGGCGGCGTCGAGGTCATCGCTGGTGGCGGCGACGCTGGCCGCCTGGGGCAGCACCTCGGCGATGGTCTCGCCCGCGCAGCGGATGGTGAACAGGCCTTCCTGCTTGCGCAGCTTGGCGTTGACGATCTTCATTGGGTTGGCTCCTCAGGCTGGGCGCTGCGCGGATGCCGAATGCGCAGCGCCATGAATGGGTTCAGGCGCGCGGCTCCGCCACGCCGGCGCGGGCCCGGGCGATCTCGCCGAGCACGATGTAGCAAGCCGCCGAGGCGCCGATGCCCACCAGCGGGGCGATCCACGGCGAGGCATAGGCCAGCGCCGCGCCCACGGCGTAGGACAGCAGCCCGGCGACGTTGAACGCCGGGATGTGCGGGCCGACCAGCGCCGGGTAGTTGCCGCGGTGGCGGTGCCAGAAGTCGGCCATGATCACCCCGCCCAGCGGCGGAATGATCGAGCCCAGCAGCACCAGGAAGGGAATCAGCCACTCGTACATGCCGCCGATGGCCAGGACGATGCCCACGCCCGCGGCGAGCAGCGTCATGCTGCGCCGGCGTTCGCTGCGCACCAGATGGCAGGCGGCGGCGGAGACGTTGTAGATGGTCGGACCCTGGATGGTCCAGAGGTTCAGGCAGAGCATGATCACCGCGGCGAACGACAGGCCCTGCAGGACCATGACTTCGACGATGTCGGCGTTCTGGTAGACGATGGCGCACCAGGCCCCGGCGACGATCATCAGGCCGTTGCCGACGAGGAAGCTGATGACGCTGGCGGCCACGGCGATGCGCCCGCTGCGCGCCATGCGCGTCCAGTTGGTGGCCTGGGTGGCGCCGCTGGCGAAGGTGCCGAAGACCATGGTCACGGCGGCCGAGAAGGTCATGCCGGTGCTCGGCTGCACCGCCAGCAGCCCGGCCCAGCCGCCGGCCTGGCGGGTGGCGATGACCATGGAGGCCACCAGCAGCACGAACATCAGCGGCACCGACACCCGCGACAGCAGGTCCAGGCCCTTGAAGCCGATGATCGCGGTGATGCTGAAGCCCAGGCCGAACAGCACCATCAGCGGGATGGTCAGCCAGCCCGGCAGGGCCAGCATCTTCACCAGCACGATGGCCACGGTGGCGGTGCCCCAGGCGTACCAGCCCAGTTCGGCGAAACCGAGGAGGAAGTCCGACAGCTTGCTGCCGCGCTCGCCGAAGCAGAAGCGCCCCATGAGCACGGTGTTCAACCCGCTGCGCGAGGCGATCAGGCCCAGGGCGGCGGCGTAGACGGCCAGCAGCGTGTTGCCGACGACGGCGACCCAGAGCATGTCGACGAAGTCGAAGGCCATGCCGATCTTGCCGCCGGCGAACATGGTGCCGGTGAAGAAGGTGAAGCTGAACAGGACCATGGCGATGGGCAGCAGCCCTTTGCGCCCTTCCCTGGGCGTGGCGCTCAGGGGGAATTCACTGGGGGAACTCATGGATGTCTCCGCGAGGTGGGTTGGATGTCTGTCGGCCTGGAGCAAGGAGCGGGCCGGAAAAGCCGACGGGGAACGACGCGGAAACCTTTGAGCATGACGAACATCGATGAATGTTCAGAATGCACACTTCCCAGGGGAAATATGCCGCCGCGTGCCTGCTCAAATGTGCATTATGCGGATTCCGCAGATGCAGCGCAGCGTCCGACGCACCAGATTCGCGCACAATCTTGACCCAGGTCGTGGCCATCCGTCGAAGTCGTTGCAGAAGCGACGGATTTGCTAGGCTGCTGCCCCAAGCCCATCCCGGACGCATCCATGTTCTTCGGCATCCTCCTCATCGTTACCTGGATCATCCTGCTGCTGCGCTACCCCGCCCGCGCGCTGCCGATCTCGGCCGCGGCCCTGGTCGGCCTGGGCCTGGTGGCGGCCCTGGCGATCTGGCAGGACAGCCTCGACCAGCGCCGCCTGGAGCGCCTGGAACTGCGCATCCGCTACGCGCCGACGCTGTGCCCGGCCGACCGCCCGCTGCGCGTCGACCTGAAGAACGGCAGCGACGCGCCGCTGCTGGAACTGCGCTGGAAGGTCGCCGCCTACCGCCCCAGCGACACCACCGACCTCGCCGAGAACCTCTACGAGGCGCCGCGCTACCGCGGCCCCGACGCGCTGCTCGGCGGCGACGCCTGGAGCGACTGCCTGCCGCTGCCGGCGCTGCGCCCTGGCTACCGCGCCAGCACCCTGGAGTTCCGCGCCGAGCGCATCGAAGGGCGCTTCGGCGACTGAGTTCACCCGCGCGGCGCAATCGGCTAGGGTAGGCGCCGAACACCCACGCGCCCACGCCAAGGAAAGCCGCCATGCCCCAACCCGTCGCCCTCATCACCGGCTGCTCCAGCGGCATCGGCCGCGCCCTGGCCGAGGCCTTCCAGGGCGCCGGCTACAACGTCTGGGCCACCGCCCGGCGCGACGAAGACGTGGCCACCCTGGGCCAGGCCGGTTTCCGCGGCGTGCGACTGGACGTGGACGACGGCGCCGCCATCGCCCGCCTGGCCGAGCAGCTGCAGCGCGAGGCCGGCGGCCTGGACGTGCTGGTCAACAACGCCGGCTACGGCGCCATGGGCCCGCTGCTGGACGGCGGCGCCGAAGCCCTGCGCCGGCAGTTCGAGACCAATGTCTTCGCCGTGGTCGAGCTGACCCGTGCCTGCTTCGGGCTGCTGCGCGAACGCCGTGGGCTGGTGGTGAACATCGGCAGCGTCTCCGGCGTGCTGGTCACCCCCTTCGCCGGCGCCTACTGCGCCTCCAAGGCCGCGCTGCACGCGCTCAACGAGGCGCTGCGCCTGGAGCTCGCGCCCTTCGGCATCGGGGTGCTGGAAGTGCAGCCCGGCGCCATCGCCTCCAGCTTCGGCGCCAACGCCGGGCGCACCTGGCAGGCGCTGGTGGACGACCACTCGCCCTGGTGGCCGCTGCGCGAGTTCATCCGCGCCCGCGCCGGCGCCTCCCAGGACAAACCCACCCCGGCTGCCGAACTGGCCCGCCAGTTGCTCGCCGCCGTGCAGCGCCAGCCACGCCCGCGCCTGCTGCGCGTCGGCCACGGCAGCCGCGCCCTGCCGCTGCTGGCCCGCTGGCTGCCCACCGGCCTGCTGGACAAGGCCCTGAAGAAACGCTTCGGCCTGGACGGGAGCCTCTAGCCATGCCCATCCGCACTCGCTACTACGCCCTCGCCGGCATCCTCGTCGCCATGGTCCTCAACGTGCTGCTGCGCACCCTGCTGCGCTACGGCCTGGTGCCGGTGAACCTGCTGGTGGCGCTGGCCATCGGCGCCGGCATGGCGTTCTTCTTCGCCCGCCGCGTGGGGCGCCTGCCCAGCGTCGGCGAGCGCTGGCGCCTGCTCGGCTTCTACGCCGCCGGCCTGGCGCTGCTGTACCTGGCGCTGGTGGCCCTGGCCGCCTGGCGCAACCCGCCGAGCCACGCCGCGCTGCTGCTGTACCTGGTGAACTACCTGGTCTACCCGCTGGCCGCCTGGTGGTTCTTCCGCCCGCCGGTGCAGGCGCGCTTCCTGCCCCGCTGATCGCCGCGGGGCGTCTTCACGCTTTTTTCACAATCTTTTCATCCGGGCTTTATCGCCCGCCGCCTACTGTCTGCGCTCCGCCAGCCAGGAGGCCCCCATGCGCCCCGCCCTGCCCTTTTCCGTCCTGCGCCATTGTCTGCTCGCCCTCGCCCTGGTCACCGCAGCGGTCCACGCCGAAGAGCGCCCCACCGCCTGGGCGCAGCCGGTGGACAAGTCGTTCAACCTCTATCGCATGTCGCCCAGCCTCTACCGCAGCGCCCTGCCCGACGGCCAGGACCTGCCGCTGCTGCAGCAGCTCGGCGTACACACGGTGCTGAGCTTCATCAAGGACGACGACAAGGCCTGGACCGGCGCCGCACCGCTGCAGATCCTCAGCTTCCCGACCCACGCCGACCGCGTCGACGACGCCGACGTCATCCGCGTGCTCAACCTGCTGCAGGCCGCCCAGCAGCAGGGCCCGGTGCTGATGCACTGCAAGCACGGCAGCGACCGCACCGGGCTGTTCTCCGCCATGTACCGCACGGTGGTCCAGGGCTGGAGCAAGGAAGACGCGCTCAAGGAAATGCGCGAGGGCGGCTTCGGCAGCGCCGACGACATGGCCGACGCCATCCACTACGTGCAGAACGCCGACGTCGACGCCATCCGCCAGGCCATGGCCGAGGGCCGCTGCAGCCCCAGCCCGTTCAGCCTGTGTCACCTGCGCGGTCTGGTGGAGGTGCCGGTGGCCCCGGCGCCGGAAAGCGTCGCCCAGGCCCGCCCGGCCAGCTGAAAGCATTCACCCGCCTGCCCGCGGTGCGCTAGGCTGGGGCTTTTCCCCCGCGACAGGCTTGCCATGACCTCCCCACGCTTCAGCGCCGTCACCCACACCCGCCTCATCGACCACGCCGGCCTGGATGCCTTCTGCGCCGGCTACGACGGCTTCCTCCTCGACCTCTGGGGCGTGCTGATCGACGGCGCCGAGGCGTTCCCCGGCGCCCTCGCCTGGCTCCGCCGCCGCGCCGCCGAGGGCCGCCCGGTGTGGTTTCTCAGCAACGCCTCGCGCAGCGTCGTGGAAATGGCCGACACCCTGGAAAGCCTGGGCGTGCCGCGGGAGCTGTACGCGGGCATCACCACCTCCGGGCAACTGACCATCGACGCCATCGAGCACGACGCCCAGCTGCAGCGCGGCGGCATCTGCATCGCCGGCGTGGCCGACGCCCTGGGCACCTGGCCGGCGCACATCCGCGAGCGCTTCGGCACGGATATCCACAAGGCCACGCTGATCCTCGGCGTCGGCAGCTTCCCCCAGGACGAGCTGGAGGCGCGCTTCGAACCGCTGCGCCAGGCCCTGGAGCTGCCCTTCCTCTGCGCCAACCCGGACCGCGTGGTGGTCTCCGCCGGGCGCACGGTGTTCGGCGCCGGCCGCCTGGCCGAAGCCTTCGCCGAGGAAGGCGGCCAGGTGCGCTGGTTCGGCAAGCCGGACCCGGCGGCCTTCCGCATCGCCGAGCGGCAGCTGCAGGCGCGCGGGGCGCAGAACATCCTGTTCGTCGGCGACTCCCTGGTGACCGACGTGCCCGGCGCCCTGGCCGCGCGCATCGACACCCTCTGGCTGGCCGCCACCGGCATCCACCGCCAGGCCCTGGGCGTGCCCTTCAACGGCGAGCTGGACGCCGACAAGGTGCAGGCGCTGCTCGACGGCTACGCAGTCCGACCGCACTTCGCGGCGCCCGGGTTGGTCTGAAGTCAGGACGACAGCCGCGGGAAACCGCCCCATGCACGAACTCCTCGACCTGCTGCAATGGCCGGCGATGCTGGTCACGGTACTGGCCGCCTGGCTGGTCGGCTCCCGCGAGCGCCGGCGGCGCAAGCTCGGCTTCTGGACCTTCCTGGCCAGCAACGCCCTGTGGATAGCCTGGGGCCTGCCGGCCAAGGCCTACGCCCTGGTGCTGCTGCAACTGTGCCTGGCGGCGATGAACATCCGCGGCAGTTACAAGAACCGGCGCAAGGGGCGCGATGCCTGAGCTCCGGGTTCGAATCCGCAGCGGCCGGGGGCCAAGGTCAAACGGCGGATAACGCCGTAGGCGTTATGCGCCCTACGCAACACCCAGCCATGGCGTAGGGCGTATAACCGTTCGCGGTTATACGCCGATACGCCCAAGCCCATGCCCGGCTTCACGGTCAGGATCGGAGCCCCGTAGGATGGGTCGAGCGAAGCGATACCCATCGCCATGGCCACAGCGAGATCCGCTCCCGCGGGCAGGCACGGCTTCTCGTAGGAGCGAGCAAGAGCGCTTCGGGGCTCACCAACCCTTGAGCTGGTCCCAGCGCCAGTTGCGGAACTGGTAGATCAGCGTGCCCAGCAGGCCGTAGGCGGCGGCCATGCCCAGCAGCACCAGGATGCGGTCGGAAACCGCCGAGAGCGGCAGGTTCATCTGGTTCATCTCCACCACCGCGCGGATCGCCCAGGTGGAGGGGATGCCGTTGGCCAGCCACTGCACCCACTGCGGCATGGCCTGGGGCGGCCAGGTGAAGCCGGCCATGTAGAACAGCGGCAGGGTGATGAAGGTCATGGTCAGGTACACCGCCTCTTCCGAGGGCAGCAGCTCGGCGAGGAATTCGCTCAGGGCGATCACCGCCAGCAGGAAGGGCAGCACCAGGCCCATGAGCATGAAGAACGAGGCGGTCTGCCGGTAGCCCATGATCCACGGCCAGATCACGTAGAAGAGCATGGCCAGCACCGTCCAGATCAGCAACTGCGCGGCGTAGCGGCCGAAGCGCGTGGACGGCGGCTGGCGCAGCGAGCGCGGGGTGCCGCCGCGCAGGTTGAGGTTCACCCGGGTGCAGGACAGCAGCAGGCTGTGCTGCAGGATCAGCGTCACCAGCCCCGGCAGGACGATGGCGGCGAAGCTGGTGCCGGGGTTGAACAGGTCGGTCAGCTGGCCCGCCACCGGGCTCAGCAGCACCTCGGCCTGGCTCGCGCTGAAGCCGTTGTGCAGCAGCAGGTGGGCGTTGTAGCGCAGCGTCAGCTCGTTGTAGGTGGCGCTGATGTCCTGCTGGATCTGCCCGTTGGCCATGCGGTTGGTGGCGTCGCCGAAGATCGGCACGCTCACCGCCTCGCCGCGCAGCACGCGCTTTTCGAAGTCCACCGGGAGGATGACGATGCCGAACAGCCGGCGCCAGGCCAGGTCGTGCTGCGCCGTGGGCAGCTCGCTGTAGCTGCGCACGGCGATCTTGGGCGCGGCGTCGAGCAGGCGGATCAGCTCGCGGGAGGCGGCGCTGTGGTCCATGTCGATCACCGCCACCGGCAGGTCGTCCATGGTGCGGTGGGCGTAGGGCAAGGTGGTCAGCGCCACCGACAGCACGGTCAGCAGCCACAGCGGCTTGCCCAGCATGTTCTTCAGGGTCAGCCTGAGGACGCTCCAGAAGTTCTCCATGGCGCCTCCTCAGGCCGGGCTCAGGTCGAGGCGCCGGCGCAGGCGCAGCTTGGCGATCATGTAGGCCAGCAGCGGGTAGACCAGCAGCCGGCAGCAGGCGTACAGCCCGGACTCCGGCGGGGCCTGGCGCAGGAACTGGTCGAACAGGCCGTGCAGGGTGTGCGTCAACGGCTCGGCCAGGCTGATGAAGCGGGCGATCTCGGGCATCGCCAGGTCCGGCAGCAGCACCCCGGAATAGGTCTGCGCCACGCCGATCAGCAGGCCGATCAGCGAGTAGGCGCTGAAGCGGTTGGCGGTGAAGATGAACAGCACCAGGCCGACGCTCTGCGCGGCCATCACGTAGCACACGGTAATCGCCAGCATCCACAGCGGGCTGCCGTTGATCTTCGCGCCGTTGAGCGTCACCAGCAGGAACAGCTCCAGCATCAGCAGCGCGCTGAACAGCAGGGTGTAGGGCGCCAGCTTGCCCAGCAGGCGCACGCCCAGCGCCCGGGCGCGCAGGATGTGCGGCGAGGAGGCGCGCAGCTCCGGGGCCTCGCGGGCCAGCACGTGGACGGTGGCGACTATCACGAACAACTGCAGCAGGTGCACGATGGCAGCGAACTGCTGGTAGTAGATGTAGTTGCCGCTGGCGTTGAACAGGCTCTCGTAGGCCACGCTGATGCTCGCCAGCTTCGGCAGCGGGGTGCCCGCGCCGGCGGCCAGGTAGGGGCGCAGGTCCTGGTTGACGCCGGCGACCAGGCCGCTGAAGTCCTGGGTGGAATAGAAGCCGGCGGAATAGAACAGCGAGTTGTAATAGAGCACCGCGCGCGGCTGGCGCCCGGCCAGGGCATCGGCCTCGAAATCGCGGGGGATGTACAGCAGTGCATAGTCGTCGGCCGCGCGCAGGCGCCGCAGGCCTTCCTGCAGGCCGCCGCCGAGCACCTCGACCTGGGCGTGGGAACCGGCGTCCAGCTCGCGCACCACGCGCCGCGACAGGTGGCTGTGGTCGGCGTCGACCACCGCCACCGGCATGTCCAGCAGGGTGCCGGCCTGGTAGATGCCGCTGATCAGGGTGAACAGCAGCAGCGGCCACAGCCAGCCGAGCCAGTGGATGGTCCAGCTGCGCACGGCGATGCGCGTCTCGGTGTTGAACGCCTGGGCGAAGCGCAGCAGGTTGCGCCTTATTGCTGCCATTGCCACAGCGCGCTCATCCCCGGACGCAGGCCCTGCACAGGTTGCAGCGGGTACAGGCGAACCTCGAAGGTCTTCAGGTCGAAGTCGCCGGTGGCGCGGGTGGCGCGCTTAGTGGCGAAGTCGCCCAGCGGGGCGATGTAGCGCACCTCGGCCTCCACCTCGGCGTCTCCCAGCGCCGGGATGCGCAGCTTCACCTTGTCGCCCTTGCGCACCTTGGCGAGGATGTCCTCGCGCAGGTTGAACACCAGGTAGCTGTCGGACAGCCGCACCAGGGTCAGCAGCGGGCTGTAGGCGTTGATCAGCTCGCCCTCCTCCGCCGGGATGGGCCCGACCTCGCCGTCCACCGGGGCGAGCACGGCCAGGTCGTCGGTCTGCGCCTGCAGTTCGGCGATCTGCGCGTCGGCGCGGCGCACCGCGGCCTGCAGCGCCTGGCGCACTTCCTCGCGGTCGCCGCGCTGGCCCTGGTCGAGGTTGGCCTGGGCCTCGGCCACCTGGTTGCGCGCCACGTCGCGGGCGCGCCGGGTGGTGTCGAGCTGGGCCTGGGAGACGAAGCCGCGGCCGGCCAGTTCCTCGTTGCGCTGGAAGTCCAGCTCGGCGTTGCGCAGCTCGGCCTGGGCCTGCTGCAGGCTGGCCTGGAGGGCGCGCAGGGTTTCCTCGCGGGTGCCGTGCAGGGATTCGTCGAGCTGCGCCTGGGCCTGGCTGCGCCCGGCGCGCAGGGAGTCCAGCTGGGCCTGCAGCTCCGGGCTGCTCAGGCTTATCAACAGTTGGCCCTTCTGCACGTCGTCGCCACGCCGCACGTGCAGCGTCTCGACGCGGCCC
Source organism: Pseudomonas sp. AAC (assembly GCF_000725445.1). NCBI lineage: Bacteria > Pseudomonadati > Pseudomonadota > Gammaproteobacteria > Pseudomonadales > Pseudomonadaceae > Pseudomonas > Pseudomonas sp. AAC. Next base: position 138,959 of record NZ_KL647101.1, read on the forward strand.
TTGGCCTTGGAGGCGACTATGACTTCGGTGGCGTCCGCCTCGCCTTGCAGCAGCAAGGGCTGGGTGTGCAGACGCAGGTACAGGGTGATGGAGATGATTACCAGGAGCAGCAGGGGTGCGAACAGCTTCCAGCCCTTCATCGTGCGGGTCTTCCCTCGGCGGCGCGAATTATTCCGATGTTAGTGCATCGCGGCCGCCAAGGGGGCCATTGCTGCTCGAAGCGCCGTCAGCGCTCGTCGTCCTGCAGCAGCGCCTGCTCGCCCTTGCCCGACGGCGCCGAGGGGAAGCGCGAGGAGGCGTAGCGCACCACCAGGATCGCCAGGGCCAGCAGCAACAGGGCCAACGAGACCAGGATGATGCCGTCGTCGGGCACGTGGTTGTGCTGGATGTCGGCGATCATCAGGCGCGTCAGCGCGGTCATCGCCACGTAGATCAGGAAGCGCACCGGCATGTGGTTGGTCTTGAAGTAGATGCCGACCATGGCGCCCAGTTCGAGGTAGATGAACAGCAGCAGGATGTCGTCGATGCTCGCGTGGCCCTTCTCGAACATCTCGACGAAGGCCACCGCCGCCGACCAGAACACGGTGCCGCCGATGGCGAACAGCGCCAGGTAGTGGAAGCCCTCCACCAGCAGGTTGCCCAGCGACTCGGCCATTCCGTGCATCTGCTGGCGCATGCGTTCGGCCCATTGCAGTTTCATCCGTCGACTCCCGGTTCGATAAAGCGATTGTTGGCTTGGTACGTGCAAGACACACGCCACTGACCCTGGGCAGCAATAGCCTGCCGAGGCTGCGGCAATATGAATGCGAACTTTGCTGACGCCTTCCAGTCCATGAAGGGTCACGCCACCACGCAGGCAGGATCGAAGATGGAAAGCCCCTTCCAGGTACTCACCGATGCATTCCAGGCCCAGTTCCGGGTCAATTTCAGCCTCGAACGGCCGGACGGCAGCATCGTGCTGACGCTTTCCACCGAAGCCGGCGTGGCGGCCAAGCGGCTCATCCGCAACGCCCAGCTGCAGGACGCCGAACAGCTGCAACGCCTGATCCAGAGCATCCGCTTCGGCATCGCCATCGAGCAGGGCGACAGCGCCCCGCGCCTGCTGGCGGACATGACCGCCGGCCGCGCCCTGCGCATCGCCTCCTGAGCCTTCCCCTCGCGCGCCCGGCCAGTCTGCCGGGCGCCGCCGCCGCGCGCCATCCACCAGCCCCGCGCCAACTTGTCGCATGCCCTGCCATGGCCCCGCGTGCCCCGAAGCGGTTCGCCGGCCATACTGGCCTTCTGCGATTTCCCTCTTCCCAGGGGCCGGGCGATTGCCTTATGCTTAACTGTATAAATAAACAGTATTTACTCCCCCAGACAGCAAGAAGGCATACGAGGTGATGAATGGCCGTCGAAGTGGTGTACCGCAGCAGCCGCGATCCGGAGCGCCTGTTCATGGATAAGGCAGAAGCCGACCGGCACGACAAGATGCTCGAACTGGCGGAGAACCTCGCCGCCGTCCTGCACAAGGCGGTGCCCTCGCTGAACGAGGAGCAGGTGGAGGAAGTGGGCATCTTCATGGCCCGCCACCGCGACACCTTCGCCCGCGCCTTCAAGAACCAGCCCGACGCCCTTGGCGAGTTGTTTGCCGAAGGGGAATGAGCGGCGCGGTGCTCTGCGTAGGATGGGTTGAGCTTGCGAAACCCATGCGGTTGCGGTGATGGGTATCGCTTCGCTCAACACCATCCTACGAAGAGCCATGCTCGCTCATGCTGTAGGAGCGGACCTTGTCCGCGATGGCCAGACGCCCCGGCGCGATTCGCGGATAAGATCCGCTCCTACGCTGCCCCACCTTCGGTATCCCCCTGTAGGAGCGGGCCCTGCCCGCGAAATCGCGCGCAGGGCGCGCTCCTACAGGGCGTCTATCCCAATGCCCCCGGCAGCCTGTCATCCCCCATGTCCGTAGAGAATCCGCTCTGCAAGCATGTCCGCCACCCGCGCCGGCGAGCGGTGGTCGGCCTGGGCGTGGGCGAACACCTCGGTGAGGCGGTTGCCGATCTGCGCCAGGTGCGCGGTGATCGCCGGCAGCTCCTGGCCCTGGTGCTGCAGGGCGACGTAGATAAGCCCGCCGGAATTGATCACGTAGTCCGGCGCATAGAGGATGCCGCGGGCTTCCAGCTCGTCGGCCACGTCCGGGTGCGCCAGCTGGTTGTTCGCCGCGCCGGCCACCACCGCGCAACGCAGCTGCGCCACCACCGGCGAGCTGAGCACCCCGCCCAGGCCGCAGGGTGCAAGGATGTCGCAGGGCGTGGTCAGCAGCGCCTCGTTGGCGATGGGCTGGGCGCCGAACTGGTCGACGGCCAGTTGCACCTTGCCCGGGTCCAGGTCGCTGACCAGCAGTTCGGCGCCGGCGGCATGCAGGTGTTCGCACAGGGCGTAGCCCACGTGGCCCAGCCCCTGCACGGCGATGCGCAGGTCTTCCAGGTCGTCGCTGCCCAGGCGCGCCTGGGCGCTGGCGCGGATGCCGGCGAACACGCCCAGCGCGGTGTGTGGCGAGGGATCGCCGCCGCGGGTGGTGCTGGTGACGTGGTCGGTGTGCTGGGCGATGCAGTCCATGTCGGCGCTGGAGGTGCCGCTGTCCACCGCGGTGACGTAGGCCCCGCCGAGGCTTTCGATGAAGCGGCCGAAGGCTTCGAACAGCGCGCCGCGGTTGTCCACATGGGGCGCGCGCAGGATCACCGCCTTGCCGCCGCCCTGGCGCAGGCCGGCCAGGGCGGCCTTGTAGCTCATGCCCTGGGCCAGGCGCGCAGCGTCGCGCAGGGCCGCCTCGTCGTTGGGATAAGGCAGGTAGCGACAGCCGCCCAGGGCCGGGCCCAGGCGGGTGCTGTGGATGGCGATGACGGCCCGCAGCCCGGTGGCCGGGTCGTAGGCGAGGTGCAGTTTCTCTAGCCGGGTGGCTTCCATCATGTCGAACATGGCGGCGCTCCCTTGCTGGCGCGTGAGGGTCGGCCGGCGGCGCCTGCCGCGGCCGGCCCCTTCAGTATAGGCAGAGGCGCCGCGGGCCAGCGGCGGCGCCGACGACCAGCCGCGGCGGCTCTGGACGGCGCCCCGGCGCTGCGGGTAAAACGCAGTATCAGCCGGAGAACGCCATGGACCCGCGCCAAGCCTGCCTCGCCTGCCTAGCCCAGGAGCCACCAGCGCTGTTCGAGGCGGCCCTGTGGATAGCCGCCGAGCACGAGCCGCACCTGCCGCCCGAGCAGGCCCTGCGCGTGCTCGACGACCTGCAGCGGCAACTGCAGGCGACGCTGCCCGTGGCCGCCGGCGACATCGAACGGGCCCAGTTGCTGCTGCGCCGGCTGAACGAGCTGGGCTTCGCCGAGGACGACGACGTGCCCCTGCCGGCCCGCGCCGCCCTGCTGCCCCAGGTGCTGCAGCGCCGCCGCGGGCAACCGCTGTCGCTGGCGCTGATCGCCCTGGAGCTGGCGCGCCGCCAGGGCATCGCCCTGCAGGGGGTGAACTTCCCCGCGCGCTTCCTGCTGCGCGTGCCCGGCGCCGACCACCTGCTCGACCCCGCCACCGGCCGCCGCCTCTACCCCCGCGACTGCCGCGACCTGCTGGCCCGCCACCTGGGCCCGAACGTGGAGCTGAGCGCCGCCTTCCTGCGCAACGCCGAGCCACGCGAGATGCTCCAGCGCCTGTCGCGCAACCTGCGCCAGCTGCACCAGGCCGCCGGCGACCACCTGGCGGCCCTGAAGGACGCCCAGCGCGTACTGGAACTGGGCGCCGCCAGCGCCGCCGACCACCTGGCCCGCGCCGACCTCTACCACCAACTGGAATGCCCCCAGGCCGAACGCTACGACCTGGAGCGCGCCCTGCTGCTCAGCGACGACCCGGCCGAGCAACTGCGCCTGGGCCAGCGCATCGAGGCGATAGCGGTGCAGAAGAAGGCGTTGCATTGAGAAAACGAGCGCCCGAAAAGGTTGTCAGTTGACAACTCGCATGTTCTTTCCTAGGCTGGAGAAGTCAATGCCTCGCAAGAAGCATCCCGACAAGGAAGTGGAAAAGGCGCTGCAATATGCGGAAAGCGCAGGCTGGACGATCATCGAGGGCGGCGGCCATGCCTGGGGCAAGTTGCGCTGCCCCTTCAACTCCAACGATTGCCGCTGCGGCATTCATTGCACGACGAGCATCTGGAGCACGCCCAAAAACCCCGGCAACCATGCCAGGCAGGTCCGCCGGGTGGTGGACAACTGCAGCGGCGGGATGACGGAAACAGCGAAAGAGGCCGAATCGGCAACAGATTCTTCCGAGACCTGAAGCGATGGATTTCGAATTCACCCTCAAGTTCAAGATCGACGCACAGACCGACGAGCAGTTCGACGAGATCGTCGAGCGCCTGGGGGCCGAAGGTTGCACCGACGCGCTCGTGGGCACGGGCATCCCAGGCCTGCTCGGCCTGGACTTCATCCGTGAAGCGAGCAGCGCAGAAGTCGCCATCGTTTCCGCCATCAAGGATGTGCAGCGGGCCATCCCGGGCGCCTCGCTGGTGGAGGTCTCCCCCGACTACGTGGGCCTGAGCGATGTCGCCAGCAAGCTCAGCGTTTCCCGGCAATACATGCTCAAGCTCAGGAACAAGTACCAGGGCACTTTCCCGGTCCCGGCCCATGGCGGCTCGACGCTCATCTGGCACCTGGCCGACATACTCAAGTTCCTTTCCAGCAGCAGCATCATGCGCATCGCCCCGGAAGAAATCGAACTGGCCACCGTGGCCGAGGCCATCAACGCCGCGCTGCTCGCCAACAAGGTTTTCGGCAGGCAGGCGTTGAGCCACGGTCTGCCGGGCTCCCTCGACCTCTAGCCCGAGATAACGGCGGATAACGCTTCGCGTTATTCGCCCTACGACATTTGGGCGTACCAGCGCGATGGGTATCGCTTCGCTCCACCCATCCTACGAAAACACGCCTGAGCCCACCCCCCCTACCCTCCGGCATACACGACGCCCCGTAGGATGGCGTTGAGCGAAGCGATACCCATCAGAGCAACCGCATGGGTTTCGCAAGCTCAACCCATCCTACGAAAAGCACCTCGGCTCAGCCGGCAAGGGCCTCCAGGGCATCAGGCTTTGAGCAGCCCCAGCTCCTTGGCCCGGGCCACGGCCTGGGTGCGGCGTTCGACGCCGAGCTTGCCGTTGATGCGCCGGGCGTGGGTTTTCACGGTGTGCAGGGAGATGAACAGGCGCTCGCCGATCTCCAGGTTGGAGCAGCCGCGGGCGATCAGTTCCAGCACCGACAGTTCGCGCAGGCTGAGCAGCGGCGCCGGGCGTTCGCCGGCCTGCTCGGCCAAGCGTTCCGGCAGGCGCTGGCGGGCGTCTTCCAGTATCGCTTCCAGGCCGTGGCGGCGGGCCAGTTCCAGGCCTTCCTGCCAGCAGTCGCGGGCCTGTTCGTCGGCGCCGGCGGCGGCATGGGCCAGCGCCAGCCCCAGCAGGACCTCGCAGACCAGGGCCATGCGCCCCTGCCGCTGCATTTCCGCCAGCAGGTTCGACAAGCGCTCCAGCGCCCGTTGCGCCTGGCCGTCCTGGATATCCGCCATGGCCAGCTGGCATTCCACCCGCAGCAGCAGGTCGACCGCCGAGGCCGGCGCGCTGCGGCCTTCCTCGCGGTAGCGGCTCAGCACCCGGGTGAAGATCTCCCGGGCCTGGGCGGTCCGCCCCTGGCGCAGGCCGAGGGTGCCGCCGGCCAGCAGCAGCGGGCCGCGGTAGACCGCTTCGGGGATGTGCTGCAGTTGCATCTGTCGCTCGGCTTCGAGCAGGCGGTTGAACGCCACGTCGAACTGGCCCTGGCGCGCATCCAGCATCGCCAGGCCGATGTAGCCGTACAGGGCGCAGGGGTCGAGGTTGCGCTGCGCGCCGCGCAGGCCGTCCTGCATCAGCTGGCGCGCCTCGGCCGGGCGGCCCTGGTGGTAGCACGCCCAGCCCAGGCGCAACTGCGCGCGGCAGGCCACCGGGCAGCCGCTCTGGTGCCGTTCGGCCAGGGTGTCGAGCATGCGCCGCAGCAGGGCTTCGGCGCGCGGCAGCTCGCCGCGCTGGGCCAGCAGGTAGGCGTGGTCGATCTCCAGGTAGGCCTCGAAGATGGCGCTGCCGCGGGCGCGGGCCAGCTTCAGGGCATCGCGGTTGAGCAGGCGGGCCTCGTCCAGGCGGCCGTCGATCAGCGCCAGTTGGCTGAGCGCGGACAGGCTGATCAGGCGCTGCGCCCAGGCTTCGTCCGGCAGGTCGTCCAGGGCGGCCTGTAGCAGCGGCGCGGCCTCGCGGCGGCCACGGGCGTGGGCGAGCATGCCGGCCAGGCCCAGCCACTGTGCCACCAGTGCCCGCTGGCGCGCCTCGCCGGGCAGCGGCAGGAAGCGCGAGAAGGCCGCCAGCTGCGCCTCGACTTCGTCCAGGCGCCCGCCGAAGAGCAGTGCCCAGGCATTGAGGATCAACAGCCGCGGCGTGCTCGCCAGCAGCTCTTGCGGCAGTTCCTCGCGCAAGCGCAGCACCCGCGCCACGTTGTGTCCTTGCAGCAGTTGTTCTTCGGTCAGGCGCTGCAGCAGGCTGGCGGCGACGTCGGGTTGCTCGGCGCGCACTGAGTGTTCGAAGGCGGCGTGGATGTCGCCCTGCTGGTTGTACCACTGGCAGGCCCGGCGGTGCAGGCTGCAGGGCGAGCCGTGGCCCATGTCGGCGAGTTCGTCGGCCAGCAGCGGCGGCAGGCGGTACCAGGCGCCGGCGCCCTCCTCGCGCTGCAGGCCGACGCCGCGTTCGAGCAGGGCCTCGAGAACGCCGGGCTGCTCCTCGAAGAGGTATTCGGCCAGGGAGGTGCAGCAGCGGGTGAGCCGCGCCAGGTCGCAGAGCACCTCCGCCAGCGGCGCCGGCAGGGCGTCGAGGATTTCCCGCTGCAGGTATTCGCGCAGCAGCGGCCGGCCGGCCTCGGCCAGTTGCCCGGGCGAGGGCGTGCCCGCCTCGGCCGGCCAGCCGAGCAGGCGCAGGCGGATGCCGGCGCACCAGCCGTCGGTCTGCTCCAGCAGCGCCAGGCGCAGTTCCTCCGGCCAGTCGCGGCCGTTGCGCAGCAGGAAGGCTTCCAGCTCGGCGGCGTCGAAGCCCAGTTCCGCCGCGCCCAGCTCCAGCAGTTCGCCCTCCAGCAGCAGGCGCGCCAGGTTGCACGCCGGGCGCCGCCGGCTGGCCAGCCACCAGGACACCCAGGGCGAGGCCTGGGCCAGCAGGCGGTCGAGGCAGGCGTCCAGCGCGGCATCGGGTTCGCGGGAGTAGTCGTCGAGCATGATCCACAGCGGCTCGCGGCAGTCGCGCAGGCGGCCGAGCACTTCGACCTCGCCGACCGGCCCCAGGCCCAGGGCCTCGCCCAGGCGCCGGCACAGGGCCGCGGCGTCGAGGGCCTCGCCGCCCAGCGCCAGCCAGGCGATGCGGGTGCCCGCCGGGGCGGCGCGCGCGCATTCGCCCAGCAGCACGGTCTTGCCGTGCCCCAGGGGCGCGAGCAGCAGGCGCAGGCGGTGTTCCTCGTGCAGCAGGGCCTGGCGCAGGCGTGCGCGCGGCAGATGCTGCGGTGGCAGGCGGGGCAGCGAAGCGAGGGTGGCGACAGCGTCGATCATGGGCGGGGTCCGACCGATTCTGACGTTCGAGACTAGTCAGCAGTCGGGCCCCAGGGAAGGGCTATCAGCCGGATGTATGTAGCGACATATCACCCTTTGGCATTACAGGAAGGTACATGGCCGGCGGCAACCCCCGCCGCCGGCCATGGCCCGGCTCAGCGCACGCCTTCGTTGCGCAGCGCCGCCGGGGTGTAGTCGGCCATGCTGGCCTTGATGCCGAAGCGGTAGCCGCTCTTCTCTTCGTTGAACAGGCCCAGGGCCAGGTAGCGGCCGGCGATCACGTCGTAGATCACCTCCGGCACGTAGCCGCCGGCCTGGTGTACGTAGTTGAACATCTGGTGGCCTTCGGAAACGCGCCACAGCTGGCCGCGGCCGTCGTAGTGGTCGACTTCGGCGATCTGCCAGCTGTCCTCGTCGATGTACATGTGGCGCTTGGCGTAGATGTGCCGCTCGCCCGGCTTCACGGTGCCCACCACTTCCCACACGCGGTGCAGCTCGTAGCGCGTCAGGTCCTGGTTGAGGTGGCCGGCCTTGACGATGTCGTCGTACTTGTAGGTCGGCAGGCCCAGCTTGTAGCTGTTGTAGGGGATGTACAGCTCCTTCTTGCCCACCAGTTTCCAGTCGTAACGGTCCGGCGCGCCGGAGAACATGTCGAAGTTGTCCGAGGTGCGCAGGCCGTCGGCGGCGGTGCCGGGGCCGTCGTAGGCCACCTGCGGGGCGCGCCGCACGCGGCGTTGGCCGGCGTTGTAGATCCACGCCAGGCGCGGCTCCCTGACCTGGTCGAGGGTCTCGTGCACCAGCAGCACGTTACCGGCCAGGCGCGCCGGCGCCGTTACCGACTGCTTGAAGTACAGCAGGATGTTACTGACCTTGGCGAGGTCCACGTCGCCCATGTTCTGCGGGAAGGCCACGGTCTCCTCGAAGCGGATCGGCGTGTAGCTGCCGTTGGTCTGCGGGGTGACCTGGACCACGGTGCGCGCCAGGTTGCCGCCGCGGTAGCGGGTGATGTGGTTCCACAGCACCTCGACGCCGTTCTTCGGCAGCGGGAAGGCGTAGTAGCGGCTCTTGTCGAAGTTGGCCAGGCCGTTGCCGTCGTTGATCGGCTGCACGTTCACTGCGCTGGTCTTGACCGCCTGGTAGATCTCCGCCGGCTGCGAGAAGGTGCGGTGGGTCTTGTACACCGGGATGCGGTAGGTGTCCGGGTAGCGCTTGAACAGCGCCACCTGGCCGTCGGTGAGCTTGTCCTTGTACTGGTCGACGTTCTGCGCGGTGATGGTGAACAGCGGCTTCTCGCCGGCGAAGGGGTCGCTGAGGAAGCCGCGGGCGTCCTCGCTGCCGGCGCTCTTGTCGATGCCGCCGGTCCAGGCCGGGATGCTGCCGTCGGCGTTGCCTTCCTTCTGCGCGCCCATGGGCGTGAGACTGGTGCCGAGCTTGGCCGCCTCGTCCGCGGACACCGCCGCCATCACGGCGCCGGAGAGCAGGCTCAGGGCCAGGGCGCCGCATTGCAGGATTCGTATCTTGTTCATCTTTCCTGTCCTTGACTGACCGATCAGAAGTTCACACCGAAGCTGACGGCGATGAAGTCGCGATCGTTGATCGGGTTGTAATCGCCACCGAAGAAATCGGTATAGCTGATGCTGGCGGTATAGGTGTTCTGGTAGTCCGCATCCAGGCCGACGCTGACCGCCTTGGCGCCCTCGCTGAAGTTCGGGCCGTAGCCGTGCACGTCGTGGGACCAGGCCAGGTTCGGCTTGAAGTTGATGCCGGCGATGACGTTGGGGTAGTCGAGGATGCCGCGCACGCGGTAGCCCCAGCTGCTGCTGGTGTAGAAGCCCTTGTTGTTGCACTCGCCGGGGTTGGCGGTGTTCAGCAGGCCCTGGCACAGGGAGTTGTTGGGCAGCTCGCCGATGCCCCAGATGGAGTCGCGGCCGAAGCGCAGCTCGCTGTCGTCGATGCCGCTGATGTGGTTGTAGCCCACCTCGCCGACCACGGTCAGGCGTTCGGCGGCCAGCACCTGGTCGAAGAACTGCGTCACCGTCACCTGGGCCTGGGTCACCGGCTTGCGTACGTAGCCGTGGATCACCTCGCCGGCGCTGGGGGTGGCGGCGCCGCTGGCATAGATGGGGTTGCCGAACAGGGTGGTCGGGTAGAGCGCGGCCACGGTCAGGTCGGTGCTGTTGAGTTGCAGCGGCATGTTCGGCCGGTAGCTGACCTCGCCGGCCACCGAAGTGCCGCCGATGTTGGTCTGGAAGCTCAGGCCGTAGAGGCGGATGTCCTCCGGGTACTCGATCAGGTACTGCGCGCTGGCCTCGCCGGTGGCGGCGTTGGCGGTGGCCAGGCCTTGTCCGGCGATGGTGCTGAAGACCGGGTTGCGGCTGTGGTAGTTCATCACGTAGGCGCCGAACTCGGTGTCGTTCAGCTCCGCCGCGTACCAGCGCAGGGCCAGGCCCCACTGGCCGCCGTCGCGGGCGGTGTTGTCGCCGGAGCGCGCCAGGTAGCGGTAGCCGCTGGCCGGGTCGGTGTCGAAGTCGCTGCCGGCGTAGACCAGGCGGTTGCAGCCGTTGGCCGCCACGTCGGTGGTGGAGAAGAAGGTGCCGCAGTTGTCCACCACCGTCTTCTCCCACTTCAGCTGGTAGAAGCCTTCGGCGGTGAGGCTGTCGGTCAGGCCCTGGGACATGTAGAACATGCTCACCGGGATCAGGCCTTCCTTGATCTCCGCGCCGGGGCGGCGGAAGGCGGCGACGTCGACCGGGTTGATGCTGTTGATGGAGTTCTGGATGAAGGTGCTCTCGCCCCAGCTCACCACCTGCTTGCCCAGGCGCACGGTGCCGGGCAGGTCGCCGATGCTGTACTTGTGGTAGATGAAGGCGTCCAGCAGTTCGGCGCCGGAGGAGCGCGCGCCCATGCTGCGGCCCTGGTCGCTGATGTCGTAAAGCTCGCGGTGCTCGTCCTTCAGTTCGAAGTCGTACCAGTACTTGCCGCGGACGAAGACGCCGGTATCGCCGTACTTCAGCTCCAGGTCGTGGATGCCCTTGAAGATCTTCGAGAAGGTCTCGCCCTTCTTGAAGTTCAGGCGGCCGTCGTCGGAGGTCTGCGACGATGCCGTTCCGCCGTTGCGAGCCCCCACGTATTCCGAATCGGCGTCGCGCAGCCCCCAGCTGGCCCCCACGGACAGCGTCGAATCCAGCTGCCCCTCGATTTCCCCGATGTTGAACGAGACGGCCCCGGCCTGGGTGGCGCAACCCAGGGCTACAGCAGCGGCCAGCAGTTTCGGTTGGAACGATACGCGCCTTGTTTTTGTTGTCATTCGGCACTCCTGACGGTGTCTAGGCGGCTACACGCTACTCAGCCGGCCCGGTCGCGACCAAGCGCACCAAGGAGGTATTTGCACTGTCAGCCGAAAGAGTGAATCCCCCCTCTGCGACGGCCCCGGGCGGCCACCATTGACGCCGGGCATGGCCCATCATGCAGTGCCTGGATGATAGCGGGGCCTCCCCCCTACCCGAGCGCGCCGCTCTGCGGCATCCTGTGCGCCATGCAAGCGACCCACCCGACCCCGGCCGACAGCCACCTCACCCCGAGCACCCGCGACGTGGTGCAGCGCTACCACGACAGCTGGAAGCGCCGCGACCTGGACGCGGCGCTGGCGCTCTACCATCCCGAGGTGGAATACAACGACTACTTCCAGAACCGCCGCATGGGCCTGGCGGACCTGCGCGAGTACGTCACCCAGACCATGCCCAGCCGCCCGGACGAGTTCCTCGACCACATCGACCGCATCCGCGTCGACGGCGACACAGCCTTCATCCAGTACCGCACCGCCATCACCCTCAGCGGGCGCCTGGCGGTGTTCCACTCCAGCGAAGCCATCAGCGTGCGCGACGGGCTGATCTGGCGCATCAACGAATACGCCACCCTGGTCCGCGAAGACGCCCCGGGCGCCGCACGCGCCTCCGGCGACAGCCGCCCGCCGGCCAGCCGCCTGGGCCTGTCGCCGCGCCAGCTCAGCCAGCTGGCCGCGGACCTGGAGGAATACTTCCACAAGGCCCAGCCGTACCTCGCGCCGGACCTGGACCTGTCGCAGGTGGCCGGCGCTACCGGCTACACACGCAACCAGATTTCCTACCTGCTCAACCAGGTGATGGGCCTGAGCTTCTACCAGTACGTCAACCAGAAACGCCTGCAGCACCTGCTGGAACAGCTGCGCCCGGCCACCTCGGCGCGCATCGACGAACTGGCCTTCTCCGCCGGCTTCAATTCGCTGTCGGCCTTCTACCGCTGCTTCCGCCAGCAGACCGGGCTGTCGCCGCGGGAATACCTCAAGCGGATGGAAAACCCGTAACGCCGAGGCGCTCTTCGTAGGATGGGTTGAGCTTGCGAACCCCATGCACTCGCGGTGATGGGTATCGCTTCGCTCAACCCATCCTACGACGGTGTTTCTGCTGCACCTCGTAGGAGCGGACCTTGTCCGCGATAGCCGGGCGTCCCGGCGCGTTTCGCGGATGAGATCCGCGCCTACAATTGCCGTCAGCCGGCTTTTCCCCGCGTACCCGCGCGCACGACAGGAATGCCGGGCGCTTCTAGGCTTGCGCACATTCCCCATCACCCTTCTGCCCGGAGTCGCCCCTATGTCGGCATGGCGCCATATCAGCCTGTGGATGAACCAACTGGACGACGACTTCATCGCCCGCCCGGCCCTGGAAGGCACCCTGGAGGTCGACGTGGCCATCGTCGGCGCCGGCTATACCGGGCTGTGGACGGCCTATTACCTGAAGACCCGCGCACCGCAATTGAAGGTGGCCATCCTCGAAGCCGAAACCGCCGGCTTCGGCGCCTCCGGGCGCAACGGCGGCTGGCTGATGGGCGCGCTGCTGGGCGAGGACCGCCTGGTGGGCCGCATGCCCGAGCCGCGCCGCCGCGAGACCTGGGACCTGCTGCACGGCATCCCCGACGAGGTGGCCAGGGTGCTGGAACGCGAAGGCATCGACTGCGACTACCGCAAGGGCGGCGTGCTCTATTGCGCGGCGCGCTACCCGGAACAGGAACGCCGCCTGCGCCAGTACCTGGCCGACCTGCGCCACGAGGGCCTGGGCGAGGACGATTACCGCTGGCTGTCGAAGGCCGAACTGGACGGCCAGCTGCGCATCCCCAGCGCCCTGGGCGCGCTCTACACCCCGCACTGCGCCACCATCGACCCGGCCAAGCTGGCCCGCGGCCTGGCCACAGCGGTGGAACGCCTGGGCGTGCAAGTGTTCGAGAAGAGCCGCGTCAGCCACTGGCAGCCCGGCCTGCTGCGCACCGACAAGGGAAGCGTGAAGGCCCACTGGATAGTGCCGGCGGTGGAAGGCTACGCCGCCGCCCTGCCGCCCCTGGGCAACTACCAGCTGCCGGTGCAGAGCCTGCTGGTGGCCACCGAGCCGCTGCCCGAGTCGGTGTGGGCGGAGATCGGCCTGGAGCACGGCCAGGCCTTCAGCGAATTCAGCCGCCAGGTCACCTACGGCCAGCGCACCCGGGACAACCGCCTGGCCTTCGGCGCCCGCGGCGGCTACCGCTTCGGCGGCAAGCTGCGCAGCGATTTCAGCCTCGACGACGACGAGGTCGGCCTGCGCCGCTACCTGTTCGGCGAACTGTTCCCGCAGCTCAAGGACGTGAAGATCACCCACACCTGGGGCGGCAACCTGGGCATGTCGCGGCGCTTCCACCCGCACATGCTGATCGACCGCCGCAACGGCATCGCCCTGTCCGGCGGCTACGGCGGCGAGGGCGTGGGCGCCACCAACCTGGGCGGGCGCACCCTGGCCGACCTGATCCTCGGCAACGACAGCCTGGAGACCCGGCAGAACTGGGTGATCCACGACCGCGCCATGACCGATGCCCTGCGCGCCTGGGAACCCGAGCCGTGCCGCTGGCTGGGCTACAACGCGATCATCCGCAGCTTCGTCCACGAGGACGAGGTGCTGGCCAACCCCAACACCCCGGCCTGGCGCCGGCAGCTGGCGGAAAGACTCGCCGCCGGCATGGAAGGCCTGATGACCTGGAAGGTCGGCTGAAGCCGGCCGCCCCCTTTGCACCGACAACCCACTGGAGCCCCGATGAAGATCACCCACCTCAAGGACACCCCCAACGCGCCCCTGGGCGAAGCCAGCCCGGTCGGCGTGCCGCTGGGCGAGCCGGTCTCGCACACCCGCGTGGCCGAAGTGGAACGCCCCGACCAGGTCGACACCGGCATCTGGGAATGCACCCCGGGCCGCTGGCGCCGGCAGATCGTCGAGCAGGAGTTCTGCCACTTCATCAGCGGCCGCGGCACCTTCACCCCGGACGACGGCGAGCCCATCGCCTTCCAGGCCGGCGACGCCTTCCTGCTGCCACAGAACAGCCTGGGGGTGTGGGACATCCAGGAGACGGTGCGCAAAACGTACGTGATCATCAAGCGCTGAGGCGCTCTTCGTAGGATGGGTTGAGCTTGCGATACCCATCAGGCCATGGCGATGGGTATCGCTTCGCTCAACACCATCCTACGACGGTGATCTCCTGCCATGTGGGGAGCGAGCTTGCTCGCGAATGGCGCCTCCCGATGACTACGGTGTTTCGGGTTGACTCCGCCCCCTCTCCCCAGCCCTCGGCTACGCGCCCCGCCCTGAAGGGAGAGGGGGCTAGTCCGTGCCGAGAGGAGGAACGGTTTCAGCCGGTAATCACTGTGCTAGCCGGCTAACGCCGAAATATCAGCATCTGCCCAACGGTCCCCTCTCCCTTCAGGGAGAGGGTTAGGGAGAGGGAAAGGCGCTTCCCTCATGCAGCGGCGTCCCAGGGGAACTCCATTCGCGAGCAAGCTCGCTCCTACGAAAAGCAACCCCGTCCCTCAAAACTTCCCATGCCGCCCCTCCCCCCGCGCGAAGCGTTGCGCCCCGGCCTGGGTCTCGCCGCTGAGAATCACCATCAGCCCACCCTGGAATTCATTCGCCATGGCCACGTCGAACGACTGGTTCCACTGCGCGTAGACGCTGTCGCGGTCCGCCAGCATGCAGGCCTGGGGGAAGTCGGCGATCTGCCGGGCCAGGTCCTCGGCGGCGGCGCGGGCTTCGCCCTTGGCCACCACGCGGTTGGCCAGGCCCATGCCCAGGGCTTCCTGGGCGGCGACCGGGCGGCCGGTGAGGATCAGGTCCAGCGCCCGGCCCTGGCCGATGATGCGCGGCAGGCGCACGGTGCCGCCGTCGATCAGCGGCACGCCGAAGCGCCGGCAGAACACCCCGCACACCGCGTCCTCGGCCATCACCCGCAGGTCGGCCAGCAGCGCCAGCTCCAGGCCGCCGGCCACGGCGTAGCCCTCGATTGCGGCGATCAACGGCTTGTTCAGGTGCATGCGGCTGGGGCCCATGGGGGCGTCGCCTTCCATTTCCAGGCGGTTACGCCGCTCGCTGCCCTCGGCCACCGCGGCGAGGTCGGCGCCGGCGCAGAAGGTGCCGCCGGCGCCGGTGAGCACCGCCACCTTCGCCTGCTCGTCGGCCTCGAAGGCGCGCAGGGCCTCGGCCAGGGCGTCGGCAGTGGGCCGGTCGACCGCGTTGCGCGCCGCGGGGCGATCGATGATCAGGGTGGTTACCGGGCCGTTGTGCTCGACGATCACGCTCATGCTGGACTCCAGGCTGACGGAAAGGACGAAGGCCGGCTTGCGCCGGCCTTCCACCTTACTGCGTCACGGCGCGCGGAGCAGCACCCCGGCCGTTCCGCCCGTCTGCCTGTCGCGATCAGCCGACGTATTTCTGCAGGTTGGCCATCATCTCGCGCAGGGCCTCGACGTTGTCCGCCGGGTGCACGGCGTTCTCGAAGCTGCTGATCTGCTGCCAGTGCGCCGCCACGTCCTCGGCGTCGAAGCCTTCGCGCGGGTCGAAGCCGAAGCCCAGGCTGCGCTCCCAGCGCACCTTGCCCATCCAGCCGCCGCCCACTTCATACAGGCCGGAGGTGTCCTGGCAGGCCTCGCTGCCCAGGTAGACCACCAGCGGGCTGACCAACTCGGGCTTGAGCTGCTCGAACACCTGCGGCGGGATCAGCCCCTCGGTCATGCGGGTGCCGCCGGTGGGGGCGATGGCGTTGACCAGGATGTTGCTCTTGCGCCCTTCCAGGGCCAGGGTGCGGGTCAGGCCGTAGAGGCCGAGCTTGGCCATGCCGTAGTTGCTCTGCCCGAAGTTGCCGTAGATGCCCGAGGTGGAGGCGGTGAAGATCACCCGCCCGTAGCCCTGCTCGCGCATCAGCGGCCAGGCGGCGCGGGTCACCTTGTAGGCGCCCTCGACGTGGACCTTGTAGACCAGGTCCCAGTCGGCGTCTTCCATCTTGTGGAAGGTCTTGTCGCGCAGGATGCCGGCGTTGTTCACCACCACGTCGACGCGGCCGAAGGCTTCCACGGCCTCGCGCACGATGTTCTCGCCGTCGGTCACCGAATCGTGGTTGGCGATGGCGGTGCCGCCGGCGGCGCGGATCTCCGCCACCACGCGGTCGGCGGCCGAAGCGTTGGCGCCCTCGCCATGGGTGCTGCCGCCCAGGTCATTCACCACCACCTTGGCGCCATGTTTGGCGAACAGCAGGGCGTGGGCACGGCCAAGGCCGCCGCCGGCACCGGTGACGATCACGACCTTGTCGTCGAAACGAACGGCATCACTCATGGTTGGTACTCCCAGGCAGGTTGATGGCTACGGAGTGTCAAACAGACGTTTGACGGTCACAACCAAGACGCCGGGCCTGAATATGCCGCGATAAGGTCCGGGGATGATGCCGGCGGCCCCTTCAGGCCGCCGGCTGCACCTGCCCGGCCAGGCGCGCGCGGAACGCCAGGTAGTGCGCCAGCACCTGCTCCGGCGCCTCGGTCTGCGGGTAGTGGCCGATGCCGTCGAGCATCACCGTGTCCGGCCGCGGGATCAGCTGGCGGTAGCGCTCGACCATGTGCGCGCCGGAGATCGGGTCCACGGGCCCGTCGATCAGCCGCAATGGCACGGACGTGCGCTGCATGGCGCCCACCCAGCGCTCGCGGTGTTCGCGGCGGTCGAGGATGTAGTGGATCAGCCGGTGCATCACCTTCGGCCCGTCGTTGCAGGCGATCAGGCTCCAGAACGCGTCCAGCTCCTCCTCGCTCGGCCGGGTGCGCGGGCCGAACACCTTGGCGAAGTTGGCGGCCAGCTTGCCACGGTCGAAGAAGCGCCCGAAGAAGCCGCCCAGCGGGCTGAGCAGCAGCTTCTGCGAGAGCACCGGGCGGTGCGTCTCGGGGAACAGCCCGCCATTGAGGAACACCAGCGAGGCCAGTTGGATTTGTCCTTCCAGGTGCCGCGCCAGCAGTTCCTGGCCGACGCTGTTGCCGTAGTCGTGGACCAGCAGGTGCACGGGCTCGCGCACCGCCAGATGCTCCAGCAGCGCCTGCTGCAGGTCGGCCTGCTCATGGATGCGGTAGGCGTGGTTGCGCGGCTTGGCAGAATCGCCGAAGCCGAGCATGTCGCAGGCGATCACCCGGTAGCGCCCGGCCAACGGCTGCCACAGCTTGTTCCAGTCCCAGGAGGCGCTGGGGAAGCCGTGGATCAGCAGCAGCGGCTCGCCCGCGCCGGCCTCCCAGTAGCGGATGGCGTGGCCGTTGAAGTCGAAGGTGCGCCCCTGCGCGCGCCAGTCGCGCAGGGGGATGGCGATGCCGGCCATCAGTCGCGGTAGCCGGGGTTCTGCAGGTCGAGCTTGCGCAGCAGCGCCGGCCAGGCCAGGCCCCCGCCCATGCCCTGGGAGGTCTTCATCACCCCGGCGACCATCGCCCGGGCGCCGTCGAGGATCTGCTGCGGGATGCGGATCAGCTCGCCGCCGCCGCTCTGCGCCATCACCTGCGCCTCGCAGGCGCGCTGCAGGGTGAACATGCCGAGGAAGGCGTCGGCCACGGTGCCGAAGGCGGTGAGCAGGCCGTGGTTGGGCAGGATCATGAAGTGCTTGTCGCCCAGGTCGGCCTGCAGGCGGGCCTTCTCGTCGTGGTTCAGGGCCACGCCCTCGTAGCCGTGGTAGGCCAGGCTGGAGAGCACGAACAGCGACTGCTGCGACAACGGCAGCAGGCCGTTCTTCTGCGCCGACACGGCGATGCCGGCGGGGGTGTGAATGTGCAGCACGCAACCGACGTCGTGGCGCACCTCGTGCACGGCGCTGTGGATGGTGTAGCCGGCGGGGTTGATGTCGTAGGGGCTGTCCATCAGCTTCTTGCCGGCCAGGTCCACCTTCACCAGGCTGGAGGCGGTGATCTCGTGGAACATCATGCCGTAGGGGTTGATGAGGAAGTCCTCGGTGCCCGGGACCTTGGCCGAGATGTGGGTGAAGATCAGGTCGTCCCAGCCGTACAGGGCGATCAGCCGGTAGCAGGCGGCGAGGTCGACGCGGGTCTGCCATTCGGCCTCGGAGACCTGGTCTTTCACGGAAGGTGCGGGAGCGGCGGCGTTCATGGGGCGGTCCTCATCGTTGTTGTTGTTCGATGGGGCCAGTCTAGTCAGGCGAAGGCCGCGGGACTGTCGGGGGTCTGACAGTCCTCTCCTACAACTGCGGCAAACACCACGCCCCGTAGGATGGGTTGAGCGAAGCGATACCCATCACCGCGACCGCATGGGTATCGCAAGCTCAACCCATCCTACGAAAGGCACCTCGGCGCGGCTCGCTCCTACAGGACCAGCGCGACGGCGGGCGCCAGCATCAGGTTGAACAGCCCGGTGAGGACCATCAGCAGCCCCGCCGTGGAGCCCTCCTCGCCGCCGAACTCGTAGGCCCGGCTGGTACCCGCGCCGTGGGCGCCGACGCCCAGCAGCGCGCCGCGGGCGAGGGTCGAGCGCAGCGGCAGCAGCTTCATCAGCAGGCCGCCGGCCAGGGCGCCGAACACCCCGGTGATCATCACGAAGGCGGCGGTCAGCTCCGGCACGCCGCCCAGGTCGTGGGACATCTCCATGGCCAGCGGCGTGGTGATCGAACGCGGCACCAGCGACAGCGCCACCTGGCCGTCCAGCGCCAGGGCGTTGGCCAGCATCCAGGAACTGCCGATGGCCACTGCGGAGCCGGCGCACATGCCCACCAGCAGCGCCGGCCAGTGCCGCGCCAGCAGCGCGCGCTGCTGCCAGATGGGTACGGCGAAGGCCACGGTGGCCGGGCCGAGCAGCGCCACCAGCCAGTTGGTGTCGCGCGAGTAGTCGGCGTAATGGGCGTGCAGCGGGATGGCCACGGCGAACAGCAGCACCGGGACGAACACGATGGGCGCGAAGCCGTACCAGCGCACGCGCTTGTACAACTGGCGGCTGAACAGGTAGCCGCCGAGGGTCAGGGCCAGCCAGAACAGGGCTTGCTTATCGAGACTCATGGCGCGACCTCCAGCGGTACATGCCCTCTACCGACAGCGCGGTGACCAGCATCACCAGCAGCGTGCTGCACATGATCACCAGCAATATCTTCCAGCCCTCGCTGCGCAGCAGCGGGCCATAGTCCAGCAGGCTCATCAGCGCGGGGATGAAGAACAGCAGCATCTCCGCCAGCAGCAGCCCGGCGCCGCCCTGCAGCAGGGCCGGGCGGATCGCCCCGCTGGCGAACAGCGCCAGCAGCAGGCCGAGCCCCACCACCCCGCCGGGCAGCGGCAGGCCGGTGGCTTGCGCCAGCCAGCCGCCGAACCACCAGAAGGCGATGAGGACGGCGAGTTCGAAGCCCAGTCGGGCGATGCGGCGGATCATTTCGGGTGCCTGCGTGGCGGTGTGCTGTGGATGGCGCTCAGGTTAAGCCCGGGGCTACTATCCCCAAAGCGAATTGTTCGAATCGAGGCCATTCCAAAATGGAATTCAAGCAACTGCGCAGCTTCGTCGAAGTGGTGCGCCAGGGCAGCTTCACCCAGGCCGCGCAGCGCCTGCACGCCAGCCAGTCGGCCATCAGCAAGCAGGTGGCCCAGCTGGAGCAGAGCCTGCACGTGCAACTGCTGGAACGCAGCGGCCCCCACGTGCGCCTGACCGCCGCCGGCGAAGTGGTGCGGCGCCGCGCCGAGGACATGCTGCGCCTGCGCCGCGAACTGCTGATCGAACTGGACGACCTCAGCCAGATGCGCCGCGGCGAACTGCGCCTGGGCCTGCCGCTGCTGGGCGCCGACGCCCTGTTCGCCTGGCGCTTCGCCGAATACCGCAAACGCTACCCGCACATCCAGGTGCACCTGGTGGAAGGCGGCAGCAAGAGCCTGGAACAGGCGCTGCACGCCGGCGAACTGGAACTGGCCGGCGCGCTCACGCCGAACGACCCGGCCTTCGACTGGCAGCCGTTCTGCAACGAGCCGCTGGACGCCCTGCTGCCGGCCGAACACCCGCTGGCCGGGCGCGAAAGCATCGCCCTGGCCGAACTGGCCGACACGCCCTTCCTGCTCTACCAGCAGAGCTTCACCCTCAACGACCGCCTGCTGCGCGCCTGCCGCGAGGCCGGCTTCGAACCCCGCGAGGGCGGGCGCAGCGGCCAGGCCGACTTCCTCGGCGCGTTGGTGGCCGCCGGGCAAGGCGTGGTGCTGCTACCACGGGTGGTGGCACAGGAAGTGGAACGGCCGGGAGTGGCGCGGGTGCTGCTGAGCGAGCCGGACCTGCGCTGGGACATCTGCTTCATCTGGCGCCGCGACGCCTACCTGTCCCATGCGGCCAAGGCGTGGCTGGCGCTGCTGGAGGAGTTTCCGCTGCATCCCATGGGCTGAGCGGGCATCGCGGACGGAGTCCGCTCCTACGGTTCCAGGAAGCACGGCTTTTCGTAGGGTGGCGTTGAGCGAAGCGACACCCATCAGCGCAACCGCATGGGTTTCGCAAGCTCAACCCATCCTACGAAGAGCACCTCGGCGCAAGACAGTCGCTCCTACGTTGCAGGCGAGCACAGCTTCTCGCAGGAGCAGGCCCTGCCTGCGATTCGCGCGCAGGGCGCGCTCCTACAGGTGGGGCCCGCTGCAGGTCGTGCATCAACCCTTCAACGCAGCGATGAACTCGGCGATCCAGGGCTCGGCGTCGGTCTCCGGGGTGACCGTCTCGCTGGCGTCCAGGCGCAGCATCGGCAGCACCTCGCGCAGGCCCAGTTCGGCGTACAGCTCGCGCACCTGCTCGCCGCCGCCGCAGTAGGTGTCGCCGTAGCTGGAGTCGCCCAGGCCGATCACCGCGCCGGGCAGGCCGCGCCAGTTCGGCAGGCGGTCGCGCAGGGCGTAGTACAGCGGCTGGATGTTGTCCGGCAGCTCGCCCAGGCCGGTGGTCGAGGTGACCGTCAGGAAGGCGTCGGGCGCGGCTTCGATCAGCGCGTCCAGGGTGGCGCGCGGCTCGAACCAGGTCTCCAGGCCCGCGGCCTCCAGCAGGCGCCTGGCATGGCGCGCGACCTCTTCGGCGGTGCCGTAGACCGACCCGGACAGAATGGCGACTTTCATGGAAACTCCCGGTTCATGCGACAAACGCCCATTATGCCGCAAGCCGGCCACGGGTGTTCGCCGGCGCCGCCGGGCTGGTATAGTTTTTTCCCACCGCGCCGCTCGGATATGCCTCCGCCGGCCGTTTTCCACCAGCCACGAGGCTCGCATGAGCGCATCCCCGGCCCCCATCCTGATCACCGGCGCCAGCCAGCGCGTCGGCCTGCACTGCGCGCTGCGCCTGCTCGACGCGGGCCAGCCGGTGATCGTCAGCTACCGCAGCGACAAGCCCGGGCTGCAGCAACTGCGCGAGCGCGGCGCGACCTGCCTTTACGGCGACTTCGCCGACGAGGCCGGCATCCTCGCCTTCATCGACGAACTCAAGGCGCACACCGACAGCCTGCGCGCCATCGTCCACAACGCCTCGGCATGGCTCGCCGAAACGCCCGGCCACGAGGCCGAGGCCTTCCGCGCGCTGTTCAGCGTGCACATGCTCGCCCCCTACCTGATCAACCTGCACTGCGCGCCGCTGCTGGAGCGCTCGCAGCCGGCCGACATCATCCACGTCAGCGACGACGTGGTGCGCAAGGGCAGCGCCAAGCACGTCGCCTACTGCGCCAGCAAGGCCGGGCTGGACAGCCTGACGCTGTCCTTCGCCGCGCGCCTGGCGCCGAAGATCAAGGTCAACACCATCGCCCCGGCGCTGGTCATGTTCAACGCCGGGGACGACGCCGACTACCGCGCGCGCACCCTGGCGAAATCCGCCCTGGGCATCGAGCCCGGGCCGGACGTCGTCTACCAGGCCATCCGCTACCTGCTGGACACCCCCTACGTCACCGGCACCACCTTGACCGTCAACGGCGGCCGGCACCTCAAATGACCGCCCGGCGTGGCGCGAGGAAACCTGCAATGACCGATTCCCTGTCCGCGAACTACCGCGAGATACTCCTGGGCCTGGGCGAGAACCCCGAGCGCGAGGGCCTGCTCGACACCCCCAAGCGCGCCGCCAAGGCCATGCGCTACCTGTGCCACGGCTACGAGCTGAGCCTGGAAGAGGTGGTCAACGGCGCGCTGTTCGCCTCGGATAACGACGAGATGGTGATCGTTCGCGACATCGAGCTGTATTCGCTGTGCGAACACCACCTGCTGCCCTTCATCGGCAAGGCCCATGTGGCGTACATTCCCACCGGACGGGTGCTGGGCCTGTCGAAGGTGGCGCGCATCGTCGACATGTTCGCCCGCCGCCTGCAGATCCAGGAGAACCTGACGCGGCAGATCGCCGAGGCGGTGGAGCGCATCACCGGCGCCGCCGGCGTGGCGGTGGTGATCGAGGCCCAGCACATGTGCATGATGATGCGCGGGGTGGAGAAGCAGAACTCGCAGATGTTCACCTCGGTGATGCTCGGCGCCTTCCGCGACTCCAGCAACACCCGCCAGGAATTCCTGCAACTGATCGGACGGAGCAAGTGACAATGACGCAATTGCAGCCGGGCATGGCGCGGATCCGCGTGAAGGATCTGCGCGTGCGCACCTACATCGGCATCAAGGAAGAGGAAATCCTCAACAAGCAGGACGTGCTGATCAACCTGACCATCCTCTACCCCTCGCAGGAGGCGGTGCAGGTCAACGACATCGAGCACGCGCTGAACTACCGCACCATCACCAAGGCGATCATCGCCCACGTCGAGGAGAACCGCTTCGCCCTGCTGGAGCGCCTGACCCAGGAAATCCTCGACCTGGTCATGGCCCACCCGGCGGTGCGCTACGCCGAGGTGGAAGTGGACAAGCCCCACGCCCTGCGCTTCGCCGAATCGGTGTCGATCGCCCTCGCCGCGCAGCGCTGAGCCGCGCGGCGCCGCCTGGCCAACGGCCATTGCTGGCGCCCGCCCCCGCTCTTATCATCTGCGCAGCCCCGAAGAGCCCCGACGTCCCACGACGACGCGCCACGCGAGAGCCCGACCCATGAGCAAGCCCGAACACAGCATCCTCGACCTCAGCCAGGAACAACGCACGGAACTGGAAGCCGCGGCGTTCCGCACCCTGGTGCAGCACCTGCGCAACCGCAAGGACGTGCAGAACATCGACCTGATGAACCTCGCCGGCTTCTGCCGCAACTGCCTGTCCAAGTGGTACAAGGCCGCGGCCGACGACATGGGCCTGGAACTGAGCCCGGAACAGGCCCGCGAGGAGATCTACGGCATGCCTTACGCCGAATGGAAGGCGAAATACCAGAAGGAGGCCTCGCCCGAGCAGCAGGCCGCCTTCGACACCGCCAAGAAACACTGACGAGCCCGCCTTGATGACCCTCACCGATTTCCGCGCGCGCCTGCGCAGCGAGCAGCACCTGTTCACCGATACCCTGGCGTTCATCGCCGAGCACTACAGCTACAGCCCCAGCGCCTTCAGCAACGGCCCGGTGGAGAACCCGGCCGGGCAGAACGAGGGGTCCTGCAAGACGCTCGGCTTCGCCATCCTCGAGGGTCTGAGCCTGGAGGAAACCCTGCTGGCCTTCGGTGAGCATTACCGCGCGGTGCGTGATACGCCCGAGGGTACTGATCACGCCAATATCCGGGCGTTGCAGAATACCGGCCTGGCCGGCGTGCGCTTCGAACGCCAGCCGTTGTCACGGCGCGGTTGAGGCCTCGGATACAGAAAAGCCCCGCTGATGCGGTAATGCTGTTCACTTAAGCGATATGTGGTGGTTCAGCGAAGGTGCGCCAGCCTGGCTTCGCTCCCTCACCCCAGCCCTCTCCCAAAGGGAGAGGGGGCTGTTCGGAGCGTGCGGGGAGTTCGGCGTCATCCCGGAACGCCTACCTCCTCCCGTCATTCCCGAGAACGCGAACCCTGGGTTCGCGAGCAAGCGCGCTCCTACGAAAAGCCAAAGCGCATTCGCTCTGGCTTTTGGACTTCCAGAGAAATACCCGAGCGCACCGAAACGCCCCTTCAGCAGGCCGAACGAAACCGGCGCTCAGGAGGTCATGCGACATGGATGTCGCGAGAGCCCCGATGGGCTACAGGGACGTACCCTCGGGGCGGGCCTCCGTGGCGGGGGAATTCGCGAGGGTAGCCCGGCTCCATCGGGCCCGTATGTCGGGGCAAGCCTTTTTGGTTCCTTTTGTGGCGTTTGACAAAAGGGACTCGCCCGAGGGGGCGAAACAAGACGGTCGGGCAGACTCGGTGCGGCGCAGAAACACCCAAGCCAAGGCAACTGGGTTTCCGCGTTCGCAAGCCAAGCCATAGCCCCAGCCATATGAAAATACCGTTTCCCCCAGGCAGAGAAACGGCATCCTTTCTTAAGTGAACAGCATTACGCTGATGCGGGGCTTTTTCTTGGGGGCTGGAGGGCCTGGGGCTCATTGGTCAACGGTCTGTGCCGAAACGCTTTTCGTAGGATGGGTTGAGCGAAGCGATACCCATCACCGCCACCGCATGGGTTTCGCAGGCTCAACCCATCCTACGAAGAGCACCTCGGTGCAGCCGGCAAGACAGTTGCTCCTACAGTTCCAGGAAAGCTCGGGTATCCTCCTCCCAAAAAGGAAAAAGCCCCGACCAGCGGGGCTCCGTCCTGCACGCCGGCTCTTGGGGCCGTTACAACGAATCCAGGTAGCGCTCCACGTCCAGCGCCGCCATGCAACCGGCGCCGGCCGAGGTGATGGCCTGGCGATAGACGTGGTCGGCCACGTCACCCGCGGCGAACACGCCGGGGATGCTGGTAGCGGTAGCGTTGCCATCACGGCCGCCGTTGACCACCAGGTAGCCGTCCTTCAGTTGCAGCTGATGCTCGAACAGCGAGGTGTTCGGCGTGTGCCC
The DNA here is from genome assembly GCF_000725445.1 of Pseudomonas sp. AAC. Taxonomy (NCBI): domain Bacteria; kingdom Pseudomonadati; phylum Pseudomonadota; class Gammaproteobacteria; order Pseudomonadales; family Pseudomonadaceae; genus Pseudomonas; species Pseudomonas sp. AAC. The sequence goes on from NZ_KL647101.1 coordinate 163,773, forward strand.
GATGGCCACGAACAGCCCGTCCACCTTCAATTCCTCGGCGCTGCCATCGTTGTTGCGCAGACGCACGCCGGTGACGCCCATGTCGTCACCCAGCACCTCTTCCACCCGGGCGTTCAGCTTCAGGGCGATTTTCCCCTCGGCTATACGGGCGCGCAGCTTGTCCTGCAGAATCTTCTCGGCGCGGAAGGTCTCGCGGCGGTGCACCAGGGTCACCTTGCTGGCGATGTTGGCCAGGTACAGCGCCTCTTCCACCGCCGTGTTGCCGCCACCGACCACCGCCACTTCGCGGTTGCGGTAGAAGAAGCCGTCGCAGGTGGCGCAGGCGGAAACGCCCTTGCCCATGAACGCTTCTTCCGAGGGCAGGCCCAGGTAGCGGGCGCTGGCGCCGGTGGCGATGATCAGCGCATCGGCCGTGTAGGTGCCGCTGTCGCCCTTGAGCACGAACGGCTTGCCGGCCAGGTCCACGGCGTTGATGTGGTCGAAGACGATCTCGGTCTCGAAGCGCTCGGCGTGCTCCTGCATGCGCTGCATCAGCGCGGGCCCGGTGAGTCCGTGGGGGTCGCCGGGCCAGTTGTCCACCTCGGTGGTGGTGGTCAGTTGGCCGCCGGCCTGCAGGCCGGTGATCAGCAGCGGCCTGAGGTTGGCGCGGGCGGCATAGACGGCGGCCGAGTAACCGGCGGGGCCGGAGCCCAGGATGATGACGCGGGCGTGACGAACTTCAGGCATGACTGACTCCTCGTCGAACAAGAAAAGGGAGCTGCCAAGGTACCTGGGGGAAGGCTGGGAGGAGCGGCAGCTCCCGCTAAACGCACAGATCGCGAGGAAGACAGGGCCGTCAGGAGCGGGCGGCGCTGCCGTGGAGTCATCCACGGCCTGAAGTCTGTCAGACGTTTCCCAATACCACCTTGAGATAAGTCAGGGACATCCCGCTTCGCCGGCCGGTCAGTTCGCGACTGGAGATTGCCGCGCAGCGTATAGCCCGCGCGGGCCCAGGCGAAATGCCCAATCTCAATGCCTCTGATAGAGCCCCCCTATCTCCCGCGGCGGGCCAACTAGACTCAGGAGGTCCGCCCCTCTCCACCCGCCACCTGCGTGCCCGGCATGACCCTGAGAAACCGCCTGCTCCTGCTGTTCCTGCCGCTGCTCGCCCTCATCCTGCTGGGCATCTGGCAGCTGTCGGAACACATCCTCCTCGCACGCTTCGACCGCAACGACCGCCAGCGCCTGTACGACGAGGTGCGCGTGCTCGACAACCGCCTGGCCTTCGAGAAGAAGCGCCACCTGGACCTGCTGCGCAGCTATGCCTGGTGGGATGCCAGCTACCGCTTCGTGGCGCACCCCACGCCGGGGTTCGTGCGGGAGAACCTGGACATCGACATGCTCGGCAACCTGGGCTTCGACTTCGCGCTCTACCTCGACCGCCAGGGCCGCGTCGTCGCCCAGCGCTGGGAGGAGGCGCGGCTCGCCGCGCCCCAGGCGATAACCGGCGCGCCCAGCCCCGAGCGGCTGCGCCAGGCCCTGCTGCGCAGCGCCCTGGACCTGGGCGTGCTGGACCTGCAGGGCGACCCGTCGCGCAGCCTGGCGCAATGGCTGCTGGTGGACGGCACCCCGCTGCTGCTGCTCAGCCAGCCGATCAGCGACAACCTGGGCCAGGCCGAACCGGTCGGCGCCATCGTTGCCGGCTACCTGCTCGACCAGCGCCGGGTGAACGCCCTGCAGGAACAGATGGACGCGCGCCTGCAGGTGCAACCCGGGGTGACGCCCGGCGACGGCTGGCGCGCCCTGCACGTGCCGGGGCGCAACGGCGGCGCGTTGCTGAGCCCGCGGCGGGTGCTGGACGCCGACACCCAGCAGGCCACCCTGCTGTTCCTCGATTCCGCCGACGCGCCGCAGTTCAGCCTGGCCATCAACAAGTCGCGGGTCGCCTACCGCCAGGGCCAGGAGGCCATCCGCCTGTTCCTCGGCATGACCTTGCTGATCACCCTCGCCGGCCTGCTGCTGGCCTACCTGGTCCTGGAGTTCTGGGTGATCCGCCGCGTGCAGCGGCTCAACCGCGGGGTGGCGAACATCGGTGCCGACACCGCTGGCCCCGCCCGCCTGGCCGACATGGGCCGCGACGAAGTCGGCCAGTTGGCCTGCGAAGTCAACCAGATGCTCGAACGCCTGGAACGCAGCGAGGCCCGCGACCGCGCCATCCTCGACAGCATCCGCGACGGCTATTTCGAAATGGACGACAGCGGCGTGGTGCTCACGGTGAACGCCGCCTTCTGCCGCCTGCTCGGCTACGCCGCCGAGGAAGTGGAAGGCCACTCCTACCGGGAGCTGCTCGACGAACAGGACGTGGCGCGCGCCCGCGGGCTCTACCAGCAGGTGCGTGACGGCGAGCAGGAAACCACCTTCGCCGCGCCCTTCAAGCGCCGCGACGGCCAGCGCATGGTCTTCGAGACGAAGGTCTCGCCGATCGTCGACGCCCACGGGCAGTTCTGCGGTTTCCGCGGCATCCTCCGCGACATCAGCCTGCAGGTGGCCTACCAGCAGCGCCTGCTGGACCTCGCCTACCGCGACGCGCTGACCGGCCTGGGCAACCGCAAGGCCTTTGGCGAACAGCTGCCCCTGGCCCTGCAGCGCTGCGCCGAAGGCACCGGCCTGGCCCTGCTGTACATCGACCTGGACCACTTCAAGCCGGTCAACGACCGCTACGGCCACGCCGCCGGCGACGCCGTGCTGGTCGCCGTGGGCGAGCGCCTGCGCAACAACCTGCGCCAGCCGGACATGGCCTTCCGCCTGGGCGGCGACGAGTTCGCCGTGATCCTCGAAGGCGTCGACTGCAGCACCGCCGAAGCCCTGGCCGGGCGCCTGCTGGCCTGCCTCAACCAGGACTACCACGCCGGCGAGCAGCGCCTGGAATTCCTCTCCGCCAGCATCGGCATCGCCCTCTACCCGGCCGACGCCGGCGACACCGACGGCCTGCTCCAGGCCGCCGACAGCGCCATGTACCGCGCCAAGCAGCAGCGCAACCACTACAGCCGCTACCGCGCCTGAACTCCACACAACAGGCAAAACAGACGGCTCGCGGCCCCGCGCCGGCCCTGCTAAGGTCGCAAGCTGGTTTCCTACGGAGATGTTCCATGCCCACCCTGAGCGGCCCGCAATACCTCGGCGAAGGCCTGAAACTCATGATGCGCCCGGGGCTGCGCCTGTTCGTGCTGCTGCCCCTGACGGTCAACCTGCTGCTGTTCGTCGGCCTGATCGGCTTCGCGGTGAACCAGTTCAGCCACTGGGTCGACTGGCTGATGCCCAGCCTGCCGCAGTGGCTGGACTTCCTGCAGTACATCCTCTGGCCGCTGTTCGTCCTGCTGGTGCTGCTGATCCTGTTCTTCAGCTTCACGCTGGTGGCCAACCTGATCGCCTCGCCGTTCAACGGCTTCCTCGCCGAGAAGGTCGAAGTGGTGGTGCGCGGCCAGGACGACTTCCCGGCCTTCAGCTGGGCCGAACTGGCCGCCATGGTGCCGCGCACCGTCGCCCGCGAACTGCGCAAGCTCGGCTACTTCCTGCCGCGGGCCATCGCCCTGTTCGTCCTCAGCCTGATCCCCGGCCTGAACATCATCGCCGCCCCGCTGTGGCTGGTGTTCGGCGTGTGGATGATGGCCGTGCAGTACATCGACTACCCGGCCGACAACCACAAGTTGGGCTGGAACGAGATGCTCGCCTGGCTGCGCAGCAAGCGCTGGGCCTGCATGGGTTTCGGTGGCATCACCTACCTCGCCCTGCTGATCCCCGTGGTCAACCTGGTCGCCATGCCCGCCGCCGTGGCCGGCGCGGTGCTGTTCTGGGTGCGCGAGGACGGCGACAAGGCGCTGGTGAAGTAGACCGGCGTCCTCGCTCTGGATGCCTGACGGTTGAGCCATAAGCAGCCGGATTCCTGCTGATTGATGCAGAAGGCAGGTACAGAACATGGCCCTCATCGCTCAGCCGTTCCGGCATTCGGACTAGGGCATCTACTACCTCAGGCGAGCCATCCCGGAAGACCTCCGCCCCATCCCAGGCAAAGCCGGGAGACCCCGCCCAATGCGAACCCGCGCCCCCAGGGGACCAAGATAGTGTTCACAACTGCCCGCACCAGATAGGGGAGCTACTCCGGCAAACATGTCCAGATGGCCCCAGCGTCACTGTTGGCAGGGGTTATACGCCTCGCGGAACCCAACCTCGGTCGCGTATGGCAGATTCGTTCCCGGGATCATTCCCGCAATCACTTTGTTCCGTTCGCTGGGTCGCGTGAAGGCGCCCGCGTTGCCAATCAACAGCGGTTGCCCCTTCGATAGCAGGTAATCATTGATCTGTCCGTGCATCGGCCCGTTGAACTGGCCTTTGTCATCAAGCGGGATGATCATCGCAGCATAGTTGCGGGTGAACATCACGAACGATTCAGGGGCGTCCCGCGCGGTGTCAGTCCTGCCACAGAGCACGTCATCGGGGCGTAGGGTCAGCCAAGTCTTGTACTGGCCGAAGCTGTAGGTGGCAAGGATCAGCCCTTTATGGGTCAAAACGCCCAGCCCGATTTCGGCGCGACAGAAAGCTTCCTGGCCATAGTTGAATGCGCAGAAGTTGGTTTCGGCCATGCTGACGATATCGCCGTGGGCGATGTTCAGGTCATGTTCGATCCGGGCTTGGGCATCGGGGGTCTTGTAGGGGATCGAGCAAGCGGTGAGAGCGACACAGGTGAGCAGGCACAACAGTCGGAGCGAGAGCATCAGCATTCCTTGGCGAAATCAGATATGGCATCCGTAGCCTTGGGACAGGTTGGGTAGCGTTGCCCCACCGGTACTGGCTAGTGGCACAGCATAATAGCGCCGCCAGGAGTGAGATCCGCTAATTTCTCGATATTCAGGCGCGTCGCTCACCCGACATTGAATGTCGCCGCCCCCGATAACCACAAACCGGGCTGGAACGAAATGCTCGCCTGGCTGCGCAGCAAGCGCCGGGCTGCATGGGCTTCGGCGGCGTGACCTACCTGGCGCTGCTGATTCCGCTGGTCAACCTGGTCGCCATGCCCACCGCCATGGCCGGCGCAGTGCTGTTCTGGGTGCGCGAGGACGGCGACAAGGCGCTGGCGACGCGATAGTCGTCCCCATCCAGGCCTCAGGGAGGATCGCGGCGGAACACGCCGCAGGCGTCGCCCGAGGCGTTGTGGAACCGGGCGACCAGGGTCAGGCCCTGGCCGGCCAGGGCGGCGATCTGCTCATCCGGGTGGCGCTTGAGGTCCAGGACGAAGTAACGGAACGCCCCGTCTCCTCGCCGGGCAAGCGCTTCGGCCCGGGTCAGTTGCTCCGGCCCCACATTCCAGCCCGCATAGAACTTCACGCGCTTGTCCTCGGTATAGACCCCATCCGAGGCTTGCAGGTGCTCGCCCACCCAGTGCCCGGCATCGCGCAGTTGCGTCTTGGGTGAAGAAGTGGATACGACGTTGGCCAACGCCTGCACGAGCATGAGTACGACCAGGACGCCGGACAACCTGGGCCAGCGACCCGAGATGACCTGCAGGCCCTCGACGATGCGCGGCAGCAGCAACAGTTCGAGCAAAGCGATGTAGCGCTGGGAAAGGAACAGGTTGCTGTAGAGGAACAGCAGCAATACCGCGGCATACAGCAATGCCGCCAGGTCCAGGGCCAGCCAGGGCCGAGAGCGTGCTCCAGCGAGACTGCGCGTACCGAAACAGAACGGCACGAGCAGCAGCCCCATGCAGCCCGCCACGCGCAACAGAAAATAACCGGCGACGCCCAAGCCAAGGATCAGGCCGGCATCGTCGCGGGCGTACTTGAACGGCATCGCATCGGCAACCTGCGCGGCGAAAGCGGCGAACCCTCCGGACAGGCTACCGAGATCCAGGCGCAGCACGTAGTAGGTGATCCTGCCGCCTGGCAGCAGGCCCGCATGCAATGCCATCACCAGTGCCGCCCCAAGGCCGGCGAAGAGCAGTGCGATCGCGAGCAGGACGCTCCCTTTGCCCAGCGCCGTACGCTGCAAGCGCAATGCGACGAAGAGCACAAGGCCCCCCAACAGGAAAACGGCCTCCAGGCGGAAAAGACAGGCCATGGCAATGGCCAGCAGATTCAGCAGCAATAGGCGCGGCTGCCGGCCTTGGTCCCAGCGCACCAGCGCCCAGAGGGACAGGAACGCAAAGCACCAGAAGCCGTTCTCACGAAGGATGTCCGCCCGATAGCCATTGAACGCCGGCAGGCAGAGCACCGCCAGAGCCGCCCAGGCGGCATGCCGGGGTCTGATGCGGCGTAGCACGTCGACCACCAGGACGCAGGTCAGCGCGCTGAACGTTTCACAGAGCAGATGGGCCAGTGGCTCGAGCCCAAGGCCCGAAAAACGCTGGAGCAACCCCAGGAGAATCGGGAACCAGGGCCAGTCGAATTGGCCACGCGCCGCGGTAATGCCGGATTGCGCGGTGATCCGGGCGATGTCGAGGTACAACGATGCGTCCCGGGCGATCACCGGGTCGAAGATCAAGGCGATCCCCGACAGCAGCAGGCTACCGACGAAGACAACGACGAGCAGTGATTTGCCCTCGAGCAATTTCGCGGTCCATTCGATGTTGCGCTTTCGTAGCCTGTCGGTCAGAGCCACATTCATTGTCGTTGAATACCTGAGAACTTACGTGTCCAGCGGGCAGCCCTTGTCCAGCGCCCAAGGGTGGGGCAGCCGATGTCGGCCCATCTGCGGGTCAGGAACCGATCAGTTCCGCGATAGCCCTCGCGGGCTGCCGGCTCAACGGAGTCTGGTCGGTCGGCAGGAAGCGCTGGGCAAACATCCTGAACTCCAGTTCGGTGATCCCGCCGGGGCTTGGCACCTCCTGGGGCCAGGCGCCTGTGAGGTCGAACAACCCCACCTCGCGCAGATCGGAAATCGCCGCGCTCCACCAAGCCCACTTGCAGGCACGCACATAATCGTCGCCCTGCATCGCACTGCCATACAGGAGCTTCCGAGCGGCTTTCTTCAGCGCCGGACTCACCCCTTTCAGGCGCCATTTGATGCGCAGGCGTTCGAATGGAGACGGCATCGGCCGTTCCCGGGGAACCTCCTCGCACAACGTCAGGAGGGCGGGATCGAAGGCTTCGCCATACCGCTCGAAGAAGACACCGAGCATCGCGTGGAAGTATTCCTTGTGCGCGAAATAGTGCTCGATCTGCCCACGCCCCTCGCTGACCTGGCGACCGTCCAGCTCGAACGACAAAGCGATCTGCTCGATCGTGTGCAGGCCGCTCGTGAAGCGGGACCAGTCGTCGATGCGTTGGATGACCCGCTCCATCAGATGGGCATCATCGCGGGACAGTCCGCAGAGCCCGCTGTTGTAGAAACGGAAAGCGTCGCCGGGCTGCTGCCCGGACTCGACGATGCCGGCCGTGAACATCGCATAGTCCGGACGACGCAGCGCGTCCTTCCAGGTCCACTCGAAGGTATCCACCAGGTAGCGCTGCGGGCCGACCTTTTCGAACAGAGCATCTGGATCGCAGAGGAAGAAGGTGTCCGTGTCGATGAAAACGGTCTTATCCGCCCACTGCGCAGCCGCCGCTATGGCACAGGCCTTGCGCCTGTGGTTGTAGCCGGAAGGCCCGGTCCATGCCTGCAATGTCGCGGCATCGAGTTTCACTACCTCGACCGGCCAGCCATCGAATGCCGCAGGCCGTTCGGTGAGCACCCTGATCACCGGGCCACTATCAGACCGCCTCCTGGCCAACGCGGTGAGAATGCTGAACTTCGCTTCGAACTCGTAGAGTTTGCGATCCCCATAGAGTAGGTAAATCAGCTGTTTATCAACGCGCATGGAGACTTCTTGTCACGATTTCGCACTCTGAAATACTTCATTTCCTACGTCCGCATTGTACGCAAAAGTAATGGCTTTGTGCCATGCAGATGCCGGAATGGATACACGGAGGTACGGAGAGCGAACGGGCGGAAGGCATTGGCCTGCTGGGAATGCCGTCAAAGATGAATGCAGGTCCGTCGTCAGTCGGGGCAGCACTGTTCGGGGGGACCTGGGCAGGGGCAAGCGCCGGTGGAGTGACGTTCACCAGCTGCCGGCTCCAGGCCCTGTCAGAACAACACCCTGAACCCCAGGTTGCCGCTGTAGCCGTGGGCGTCGCCGTCGAAGGCCTGCTGGTAGCCGCCGGTGGCGAAGAAGCTGGTGCGCTTGTCGGCCTGCACGTCCACCCCGAAGGTCAGTTCGCCGCTGCTGCCGCCGATGTCGGACTTGAACGGCACGTCGCCATCGGCCGAGGAGAAGAGCGTCTTCGATTCGCCCTGGAAGTCATGCAGCACGCTGGGGCGCAGCCACAGGCTGACGCGGCGGCTGGACTGGCCCGCCGGGGGCAGCCAGTCCTTGGCCAGGCGCACGCCGGCGCGGGTCACCAGCGACTCGCTGTCGTCGAAGCGCACGCTGGCGGCGCTGTCGCGGCTGTCGCTCAGGTCGAGGCGGGTGTAGGTCGCCTGCAGCTGCGGCTCGACGTACAGGTCCCGACCGACCTCGAACGGGTAGCCGCCCTCCAGCGAGGCGGTGTAGGCCTGGCCATGGCTGTCCAGGTCGTAGGTCTGCCTGGAGTTGGCGTCGATGTCTATGTAGGTGTATTGCAGCACGCCATCCAGGTACCAGCCGCTGGCGCCGAAGTGCGTCCAGTAGCCGCCCAGGCTGTAGCCGCGCAGGGTGTCGTCGCCAGCGTCGCGGCGGTCGTAGTGGTCGACATCGCCCTTGATGTTGCCGAAGGCCAGGGACAGGCCCGCCCGGTCGCTGCTGCCATCGTCCATCTGGCGCTGGAACAGGTCGAGGCCGACCTGGAAGGCGCTGATCTGGTAGTCGTACTTGGGCATCTCGCCGTACTGGCCGTAGTGCTCGCGATCCTGTTGGCCGTTGCGGTAGATCATCCGCCCCCAGCCCAGCGGGCCGTCGCCCGCTGGCCGTTGCTGAAGGGTGCCCTCCAGGCTGCGGTTCTCCTCGCCGACGCGCTCGTGCAGGCTGTCGACCATGGCCTGGGCATAGGTCAGACCCAGGGACGGGATGGCCGCGTACAACGAGGTTTCCGGACGATAGTCGGGCGTGGTGGGCGTGACGGGGCCGCTCGTCGGCGGCGGCGTGGCGCTGTCGTCCTCGCGTTGCGAGCGCAGGAACCAGGAGTCCGGCGCGGAGTCGTCGCGCGAGCCGCGGTACAGGCTGTAGCGATAGGGCCCGGCCTCCAGCGAGTTGCCCAGGGAAAACGCCGAGGCCTCGCTGGTGGCGCCGTTCACCGCGTTGACCAGGAGAATGCCGTTGCCCGGCGTGGCGGCGCCGAGGCCGCCGACGTTGGTGACCTGGAGGCTGGTCTGCCCGCTGGCGCTGCCACCGTCGATGACGAGCTGGTCCGTGGGCGAGGCGTCGCCGCCGAGCACGGTGTTCAGGTTGATCCGGCCGCCCTGGCCGGCGTAGCTCCCCACCGTCAGCTTGTTGCCCACGCCGGTGCCGGCGAGCTGCACCAGCCCGGCGTTGCTCAATGCGCCGCCGATGACGAAGGCGCCCGTACCCTGCCCCGGCAAGGCCGCGTCGGCCACCGCCAGGGTCCCGGCATTGCTCACCGGGCCTTGCACGTTGCCATAGCCGCCCAGGGTCGCGCCGGCCGCCACCTGCACGGCGCCCCCGCCGCTGAGGGCCGCGGACGCATGGGCCGCATCGCCCACCAGTAAGGTGCCGCTGCTGACGGTGGTGGCGCCACTGTAGGGATTGTCGCCGGTCAACAGGGTGGTGCCGGTGCCGATCTGGTTGACCGCGCCGGTCCCCGAGATGCTGCCGTCGAAGGTCAAGGTGTCGGCGCGATTGAATGCCAGCGTGGCGTCGTTCAGCACGTCGCCCACGATCGACCCGGAGGTGCCGCCGTCGCCCAGCTGCAGGGTGCCGGCGGAAATCGTGGTGCCCCCGGCATAGCTGTTGTTGCCGGTGAGGGCGGTGGTGCCGGCGCCGACCTGCTCCAGCGTCCCCGTGCCGGAAATGTCGCCGGCGAGCGTCAGGCTGTCCGAGCGATTGACCACCAGCCGGGCGTCGTCCTGCACGTTGCCGACGATGGAGCCCGAGGTGCCGCCATCGCCCAGCTGCAGGGTGCCGGCGGAAATCGTGGTGCCGCCGGCATAGCTGTTGTTGCCGGTGAGGACAGTGGTGCCGGCGCCCACCTGCTCCAGCGTCCCCGTGCCGGAAATGTCGCCGGCGAGCGTCAGGCTGTCCGAGCGATTGACCACCAGCCGGGCGTCGTCCTGCACGTTGCCGACGATGGAGCCCGAAGTGCCGCCGTCGCCCAGTTGCAGGGTGCCGGCGGAGATCGTTGTGCCGCCGGTATAGGTGTTGTCGCCGGTGAGCACGAGGGTGCCCGTGCCGGCCTTGACCAGGCTTCCTCCGGTCCTGTTGGTGGGCTGCTGGCCGAGGTATTGGCGGTAGGCGTTGATGGCCGCCGAGGTGCCGTCCTGGATGACGCCTGAAATGACGTCGTCGCGGTTCAGCGCCCCCAGCGTCAGCGCCGAATTGGACAGGTAGACCGAGCCCGCGCCGCTCAGCGAGCCAATGGACAGCGCCATGCCGCTGGCCAGGTTCACCACGCCGCCGGCGTTGTTGACCAGGGTTGCGCCAGCGGCGCTGGACGAGCCGCTGAACGAAGTCACGCCGCCGGCGTTGTTGGTGATGGTTGCCGAACCGGCGCTCGACGTCTGGGTGAAGGAGGTCAGGCCGCGGTCGTCGTTGACGATGGTCGCGCTGCCGGCGCTGGAGGCGCCGGCGAAGTTGATCTGGCCCTCGCCCTCGACCGACAGGTTGGCGTTGCCTGCCGTCGAATTCTCGACGAACTGCACCAGCGAACCGCTGAACAGGTCGCCCGGAGTATTGCCGACGACGGTGATGGTGGCGTTCGCCGCCGTGGACGAACCGGCGAAATGCATGGCGTTGTAGGGGTTGCCCGGCGCGGCCGGCGTTGTCCCCTCGAGACTGTAGCTACCGCCGCCGGCCGAGGCCGCGCCATTGAGGTTCAGGCCGGCGCGGCCGGTCAGCTCCAGCGAGCCGGCGTCGATGGTGATGTCGGTGGCGGTGGCGAGCTGCGAACCGGGGATGCCGAAGATATGCGCGTCGTCCGCGGCGCCCGGCACCACGCCGAGGTCCCAGTTGCCGGGGGTATTCCAGTTTCCCCCGTCATTGGCGCCCCGGTCCAGGTGATGGTCTGGGCCGACAGCGTCCCCGAAAACGAAATCAAGGCACAGGTCAACAACGGAATCCTGAACGCCACGGAACTGCCCTCCATAGTCAAATGCACTCGGAAAGCGTAGACGCCGGGAGCGTTTCAGAAAGCGTCGGTCGCCCCTCCTGGCGTGACGGAGACCATCAAGATCGCGATTTTCAGCTCGGCCACAGCCTGCATGGCTTATCGCCACCTCCCCTGAAGGCGTTGTGGGAAGCGGCATTGCGGGAGGCAATTGTCACTGAATATTTTCTGACGCCATAAATCTGACAACCATCAAAAAAATACGAAAATTCCTACATCAAGGCGAATAGTCAAAAAAACCGCCTGACCTATATCAAGCGATTCCCCTCCTCCCGCCCCCAAGAATGTCCCCGCACCCCGATGCCGTGAAGGCACCGGAGCGGCGCGGCCCAGCCGCGCATCCACCAGCGCCTGGCGAGGCCAGGCCACATCGTCCAACGACCGCGGATCGGCATCGGCAGCCCGCGTCTGCCGCGCAGTTTCCCCTCGTGCCCTCACGCCCGTTGGCTCACGCCCCGCCCTTCCACGAAACGGCGGTGCAAGGAGGTGAATCATGCGTTTCCAGAAGACGGCCCTGGCGCTTCACATCGCCCTGGCCACGGCCCTGACTTTGTCCACGCAGGCGGCCAGCGCCGCTTGCAGTGGCGACTCTGCCAGCAGCACGCTGACCTGCGACGTGCCCCTGTACTACGGCAACCCGAACGGTTACGACAACATCGTGATCAACACCACCGCCACCGGCGGCACCTCGCCGCTGGCGGGCTTCGGCATCTACGGCAACGGTTCGACCTACAACCTGAACAACGTGGCGATCACCACCAGCGGCAGCAAGGCGGACGCCATCCAGGCCAACAACGGCACCAACAACATCCGTATCGAGACGTTCAGCGTCGTCACCACGGGCTCCTCGGCCGACGGCATCAACGTCACCGAGAACGCGGTCAATTCGACGGTCAGCATCGGCGACAACGCCTCCATCAGCGCCGAGGGCGGCGGCATGGGCGTCCGTGCCAACACCTCGAAGAACGGCGGCAAGAACCAGATCGTGCTCGGCAAGAACGCGCACATCACCACCGCCGGCGGCGGCGGCAACTGGCTCGACGGCACCGGCTACGCCGTCTACGCCGGGAACCGCGACCTTAGCAACACCACCTACAAGGGCGACGCCGAAGTCACCCTCGGCGATGGCAGCGTGATCCTCACCAAGGGCAACTCGGCCCACGCCGTCTACGCCAACCGCGGCGGCGTGATCAACCTCGGCGACACCCGCATCACCACGGAGAAGACCAACGCCTACGGCATCTATGCCCAGACCCTGAGCGACGCCAATGGCCCGCGCGGCGGCCAGGTCAACCTGGGCGGCGACACCCAGGTGACGGTGACCGACGGCAACCGCGCCCTCTACGCCAGCGGCGCCGGCTCGCACATCAGCAGCAGCGACGGCGCCGCCGTCTACCGGTTGGACAGCAGCGCCGCGGCCGACCAGTCCGGCCGCCTGGGTGCCGCGCTGCTGGCCGACCAGGGCGGCGTCATCGACCTGAAGATGGCCGCCGGCTCCTACTTCAACGGCAGCACCGCCACCGCCAGCGACGGCCAGGTGCACCTGGCCCTGGACGGCGCCAGCAGCTGGGTCATGACCGCCGACTCCAACCTCAGCAGCCTGGCGCTGGGCAGCGGCGCCACCCTGGAGTACGCCCGCAGCGGCGAGGCCGCCGACTACAGCCACAAGACGCTTACCGTGGACGGTGACTTCAGCGGCGGCGGCCGCCTGATCATGAACACCCACCTGGGCGACGACGGTTCGGCCACCGACCAGTTGCTGGTCAAGGGCAGCACCTCCGGGCAGACGCAGGTCACGGTGAACAACACCACCGGTGTCGGCGCCGAGACCTGGGAAGGCATCCGCATGATCGAGGTTGCCGGCCTGTCCGAGGGCGAGTTCCGCTCCGACCGGGTCACCGAGGGCGGCTACGAATACGTGCTGCGCCGCGGCGGGACCTTCGTCGGCTCCAGCGGTTCGGAGAAGGACTGGTACCTCACGTCCTACAAACCCACCGTCGATCCCGACCCGGAACCGGAACCCGAGCCGGAACCCGGCCCCGGTCCGACGCCTGAGCCGCAGCCGGACCCCGATCCCGAACAACCGCCGGTACCACCGGTAACGCCGCCGTCCGGCGACAGGGACCGTGTCCGCCAGCCGGAAGGCGGCGCCTACACCGCCAACCTGGCGGCGGCCAACACGCTGTTCCTGCACCGCCTGCACGACCGCACCGGCAACCTGACCTACGTCGACCCGGATACCGGCGAGGCCCGCACCTCGATGCTGTGGATGCGTAACGTCGACGGCGCCGGCCGCTGGAACGACAGCACCGGGCAGTTGAAGACCGAAAGCAACCGCTACGTACTGCAGCTCGGCAGCGACCTGCTGCGCTACAGCAATGACAAGGGCGACTGGGTGCTCGGGGTCATGGGCGGCTACGCCAAAGGCAACTCCAGCAGCCGCTCGCGGATCACCGGCTTCAGCGCCAAGGGCGAGATCGACGGCTACAGCCTGGGCCTCTACGGCACCTGGTACGAGGACCGCGAGGACGAGAACGGCGCCTACGTCGACACCTGGGTGCTGTACAACCGCTTCGACAACGAGGTGCGCGGCGAGCAACTGGCCAAGGAGCACTACGACTCCGACGGCATCACCGCCTCCATCGAGACCGGCAAGACCTTCCGCGTGGCGCAGACCGGGAAGGCCAGCGTCTACCTGCAGCCCCAGGCGCAGGTGGTCTACATGGGCGTCAAGGCCGACAGCCACCGCGAGGCCAACGGCACCCGCGTCACCGGCAAAGGCGACGGCAACCTCATGACCCGCCTGGGCGCCCGCGCCGCGCTGCGCAGCAACGACGACGAAGCCGGCTTCGCCAGGCGCTACGCCGTGGAGCCCTACCTGGAAACCAACTGGATCCACAACTCGGACGACTTCGGCGCGAAGATGGGCAGCTCGCGCTTCGAGATGGACGGCGCCAGCGACATCCTTGAGGTCAAGCTGGGCGCCACCAGCAAGGTCAACAGCCGGGTCAACGTATGGGGCGAGGTAGCCCGCCAGCACGGCGACAACGGCTACCGCGACCAGACCTTCACCCTCGGCCTGAAGATCGACTTCTGAACCCTGCCCGCGCCCCGGCCTCTGCCGGGGCGCGCTTTCTCAGCCGACGAAACGCAGCGCCGCGGTCAGGTCGCCCATGGGCTGCTGGCCGCGGGCGCGCATGGCGTCGTCGCGCAGTTTCAGGCCGTCGAGCTTCTCCAGGTCGAACACCCGGGTGATCAGGCGCAGGATCGAGCCGGTGTCGTAGACGGTGTGGTCCACCGTGCCGTGGCGGGCGAAGGGCGAGACCACCAGCGCCGGGATGCGTGAGCCGGGGCCCCAGCGGTCGCCCTTGGGCGGCGCCACGTGGTCCCACCAGCCGCCGTTCTCGTCCACCGTGATGACGATCACCATGTTCTGCCACTGCGGGCTTTCCATCAGGTGCTTCACCGCGCGCACGATGTGCCGGTCGCCGCTGGCCACGTCGGCGTAGCCGGCGTGCATGTTGAGGTTGCCCTGGGGCTTGTAGAAGCTCACCGCCGGCAGCTTGCCGGCGCGGGCGTCGGCGAAGAAGCGGTTGCTCGACGGGTCGTCGCCCAGGCCGCCGTCGCGCAGGCGTTTGGCGCGTTCCTCCGGGTGTTCCGGGCCCTGCTGGACGAAGTAGTTGAACGGCTGGTGGTGGTACTGGAAGTTGGGAATCTTCGGGATGCCGGCGGAGTTCCTGTACTGCTCCAGGGTGGCTTCCCAGGCGCCGGCGTACCACGCCCAGTCCACGCCCTTCCTGCTCAGCTTGTCGCCGATGTGTTCGTGACGCTGCGGCACCATCACGTTGGGTTGGTCCGGCAGCGCGTAGTCCGGGCGCTCGGGGTCGCGCTGCACGGTCGGCCAGTAGGGCGGGAGCATGGTGTTCACGCCGTAGCCGTCGGGGGTCAGGGCGCTGGGGCCGAACTTCGGTGCGCCGCCAGCGACGCTGGCGGGCGAGTCGTCCAGCGGTTTCAGCCGCGGGTCGGCGGGATTGTCGCTCATCAGTTGGGCGATCTGCGTGCGGGCCGGCGAGTTCTGCACGTCCGGGTACACCGGGGGGGTCGCCGCCACCAGGTACTGGTGGTTGAGGAAGGAACCGCCGAAGGCGCCCTGGAAGAAGTTGTCGCACAGCACGAAGTCCCGGGCCAGGTCCCACAGGCGCAGGCTGTACGGGCTCTGCGCGTAGTAGCCCATGGGCAGCGCGCCGGAGTCGGCCCAGGCGACGAACATATCGTTGCGCCCGCCGTTGATCTGCATCTGGTTCTGGTAGAACACGTGCCACAGGTCGCGGGTCACCAGGCCCAGGGGCAGGTCCTCGCCCTGCGGGCCCTTGAGCGCGAAGGGCGCGTTGGCCAGGTTCTGCTGGTACTGCACGCCCTCGGCGTAGTTCACGCCTTCCAGGGTCTGGCCGACCTGCAGCACGCCGCCGTACACCGGCGGCAGCTTGTCCAGCAGGCGGCCGTCGCGGTCGCGCTGCTGGTAGTCGGCCGGCTGCAGCGACGACAGCGGTTTCTCCACGCCGGGGAAGTCGCCGAACAGGTTGTTGAAGCTGCGGTTCTCGGCGTAGATCACCACGATGTTCTGCACCTGCTCGCGCAGCGCCCGATCCAGCTCGGTGCCGCTCAGCTCGCGCACCGCTTCGGCAGCCTGCGCCGTGCCCTCGCCCACCAGGCCGGCCAGCGCGGCGCCGGCGCCCAGGGCCGCGGCGCCGCCGAGGAAGCGGCGGCGGCCGGCGTCCGCCAGTGGCTGGGCATCGTCCTGCCCGGGATTCTGATCGCGCTTGTCGCTCATCGACGGCTCCCCCATGTCGGAAATCGCGGCACTCTAGCAGTCCCATGTGACAGGCGGACGAAGGCTCTATGACAGGCCTTTCCAAAAGCCTTGCGAGAATCCCCTGAATCCCCCGTCACATTTGTGCAACCCGGGCGTCACACGAGCTACACCGGCTGGGCGGAGACTGCCGTTCATGAGCACGACTCCCCTGCGCATCGCGCTGATCAGCGAAACCTTCCCGCCGGAAATCAACGGCGTGGCCAACACCCTCGGGCGCCTCGCCGCCGGGCTGCTACAGCTCGGCCACCGGGTGCAGGTGGTGCGCCCGCGGCAGCACGTCGACGACGGCCGCCACAGCGACGACGAGTTGCTGCTGACCCGCGGCTGGCCGCTGCCCGGCTACCCCGGCCTGCAATGGGGCCAGTCGTGCCTGCACAAGCTGCTGCGGCACTGGCGGCGGCTGCGCCCGGACGTGCTCTACATCGCCACCGAGGGCCCGCTCGGGCTGGCCGCCCTGCGCGCCGCGCGGCGCCTGCGGATTCCCGCGCTGAGCGGCTTCCACACCAATTTCCAGCAGTACAGCGCGCACTACGGCCTGGGCCCGCTGACGCGCCTGGTGACGGCCTACCTGCGCTGGTTCCACAACCGCACCCAGCGCACCCTGGTGCCCAGCGCCAGCCAGGCGCTGGAGCTGGAGCGCCGCGGCTTCGCCCACCTCGCCCAGTTGGCACGCGGCGTGGATGGCCAGCTGTTCCAGCCCGGCCGCCGCGACGATGCCTTGCGCCGCGAGTGGGGCCTGGGCGAGCAGGACATCGCCGTGCTGCACGTCGGCCGCCTGGCCGCGGAGAAGAACCTCGGCCTGCTCGGCCGCGCTTTCAACCAACTGCGCGCCGCCCACCCGCAGCTGAAGCTGCGCCTGGTGATCGTCGGCGACGGCCCGCAGCGCGCGCAGCTCGCCCGCGAACTGCCGGATGCGATCTTCTGCGGCCTGCAACGCGGCGAGGAACTGGCCCGGCACTACGCCAGCGGCGACCTGTTCCTCTTCCCCAGCCTGTCGGAAACCTTCGGCAACGTGGTGCTGGAAGCGCTGGCCTCGGGCCTGGCGGTGGTCGCCTACGACCAGGCCGCCGCGGCCCAGCACATCCGCCACGGCCACGACGGCGCGCTGGCGATACCCGGCGACGAGGCCGATTTCATCGATGCCGCCAGCTGGTTGCTGGAAGACCGCGAGCACCTGCGCCGGGTGCGCCTGAACGCCCGCCGGCACGCCGGGCGCCTGGAATGGCGGAGCATCGTCGAACGCTTCGAGGGCTACCTGCTGGAGGCCATCCGCCAGCCGCTGCCGGCGCCGGCCAACGGCACCGGCGCGCTGGGCGCCGATACCGTGCGCAAGTGATCAGGCGAAGGGCTTGGGCTCGGCGGCGAACGACAAGCTCATGGCCCCGGCGCCGAGGTTGATGCCCCCGGTCGGGCTGAGCATGCCCAGGTGCATGGCGATGCCGCGCTCGCCGCAGGCCTGCTCCAGCGCCTCGAAG
The DNA here is from genome assembly GCF_000725445.1 of Pseudomonas sp. AAC. Taxonomy (NCBI): domain Bacteria; kingdom Pseudomonadati; phylum Pseudomonadota; class Gammaproteobacteria; order Pseudomonadales; family Pseudomonadaceae; genus Pseudomonas; species Pseudomonas sp. AAC. The sequence continues at coordinate 181,451 of NZ_KL647101.1, forward strand.
CCCGGCAGGTCGCGCAGCGCCGAAGGGTCGCCGGCGTAGCTCAGGCCGACGTGCGGGGCCAGCAGTTCGCCGGCCTCCACCCGCGCGCGGGCGAAGTTGAGCAGGCGCTCGGCGGACTTCTCGTAGTTCGGCGACACCGACACCGGCTTGTCCTCGCCCTGCACCAGGCTCAGCACCGGCTTCATGTCGAGCATCGAGCCGATGCCGAGGAAGGCGCCGCGCAGGCGGTCGCCGATGCTGCTGCGGTCGCCCTTCTGGAAACCGCGGCGACGCACGTGGCCCAGGTCGTTGGCGACCAGGAAGGTGTTCATCTGCTGGCTCAGCTGCTCCAGGCGCGTGCGGATGGCGTTGGGGTGCTGGTCCTCGCCGAGCAGGCGCGCGCCTTCGGCGGCCAGCACCGCCAGGCCGGCGAACACCGTCTGGCTGTCCACCACGCGCAGCGCGAAGGGGCCGTTGATGCCGGCCGCGGCGCGTTTCTCGCGGTAGTTCTGCAGCAGGCCGAAGGAGGCCTGGGTGGCGTTCTCGAAGATCGGGCTGCGCGCGCTGCTGACGGTCAGGCAGATGACGTAGTCGAAGTCGGTGACCAGCTGTTCCAGGAACCAGGCCTGGGTTTCCACGGCGGTCAGCGGCTCGCTGCCGTCTTCCGGGGCGACCTTGGGCAGTTCCTCGGCGTAGAAGCGCAGGGTGGTGTCGGGGTCTCGATCGTCGATGATGCGCCGCTGGCCCACCCGGATACCGATGGGCAGGACGCGGATGTTGTTGGCAGAGAGGAATTCGGGGGGCAGGTCGCAGGTCGCATCCACCACCAGGCCGATCCGCATGGCTTAGCTCCTTTGGCCGTGTGCCGGCCTATTGTTGTGTGTTAGCCGCCCTACAATGCCTGTTTCCGACCTTCAAGTCAGCAGATCGGAAGGCCTACTTCGGAAAAGATTTGTAAATTTGGCGGAAATGGCCTTAGGAAAAGGACAAAAGAAACCGCCCGGGGAAGTGCCCCGGGCGGTCTTGTCAGTCCGCGGCGATCAGGCCAGGGACATCAGCGCATCGCGGCTGAACGGCTTGATGTCGGCCAGGCGGCCGTCGCGCACCTTCAACGCCCAGTCCGGGTCCACCAGCAGCGCGCGGCCCACCGCCACCAGGTCGAACTCCTGCTTGCCCAGGCGCTCCAGCAGGCCCTCGATGCCCGAAGGCTGGGCCACTTCGTCGGTCTTGCCGAAGAAGGCCAGGAACTCGCTGCCGTCCAGGCCGACGTTGCCCACGGTGATGGTCGGCTTGCCGGTGAGCTGGCGCGTCCAGCCGGCCAGGTTGAGGTCCGAGCCTTCGAACTCGGGAATCCAGAAGCGGCGGGTCGAGCAGTGGAAGATGTCCACGCCGGCCTCGGACAGCGGCTTGAGGAACGCCGCCAGTTCTTCCGGGGTCTGCACCAGGCGCGCGGCGTAGTCCTGCTGCTTCCACTGCGAGAAGCGGAAGATGATCGGGTAGTCCGGGCCCACCGCCTCGCGCACGGCGCGGATCAGCTCGATGGCGAAGCGCGAGCGGTTGGCCAGGCTGCCGCCGTATTCGTCGGTGCGCTTGTTGCTGCCGTCCCAGAAGAACTGGTCGATCAGGTAGCCGTGGGCGCCGTGGATCTCCACGCCGTCCATGCCGATGGCCTTGGCGTCGCGGGCGGCCTGGGCGAAGGCGGCGATGACGTCCTGGATGTCTTCCCTGCTCATTTCATGGACCAGCACCTGGCCGTCCTTGACCTTGCCGCTGGGGCCGTAGCCGGGGACGCTGGCGTCCGGCTCCACGCCCAGGCGGCGCACGGAACCCACGTGCCACAGCTGCGGGACGATCTTGCCGCCTTCGGCGTGCACCGCGTCGACCACCTGCTTCCAGCCGGCCAGGGCGTCCTCGCCATGGAAGCGCGGCACGTTCGGGTAGCCGTTGGCGGCCTTGTGGCCGACGGTGGTGCCTTCGGTGACGATCAGGCCGACGCCGGCGGCGGCGCGGCGGCGGTAATACTCCACCACCTGGGCGTGGGGCACGCCGCCCGGGCTGAAGTTGCGGGTCATCGGGGCCATGACCACGCGGGTCGGCAGCTCCAGGTTGCCGAGGCGGAAGGGCTGGAACAGGCTCTCTACGGATGCGCTCACGAAGGTTCTCCAGGGGCGGCCGGGCGGCCCGTCCCGTCAGTGGGTTGCATGATGTTCAGGCCGCCAGCACCCGCTCCAGGCGGGCGATGAAGGCTTCCATGGGTTGCAGCGAGCCGCTCGCCTTCAGCCGCCCCAGCACGCCTTGCCAGGCGTTGGCGATGAAGTTGGCGAGGTTCTCGCAGTCCTCGTCCGCGGCCAGCTCGCCGGCGCGCTGCGCCTCGGCCAGGCAGTCGCGGAGGATGTCGGCGCCGCGCTGGAGGATGGCGTCGACCTGGGCGCCGATGGCCGGCGACAGTTCGGCCATCTCGAAGCTGAGGCTGCCGATGAAGCAGTGGTACTCGGCCTTCTCCTGGCGGGCGAAGTGCGCCAGCAGCTCGGCGTAGTAGCCGAGGATGCGCGCGCGCGGGCCCAGCGCCGGGTTGCCCAGGGCCTCGGCGTAGCGCTGCAGGCGCGAGCCGTAGATGTGCTCCAGGGCCTGCAGGGCGAAGTCTTCCTTGCTCTCGAAGTAGTGGTAGAAGGAGCCCTTGGGAATGCCCGCGGCCTGGACGATGTCCTGCACCCCGGTGCCGTGGTAGCCGCAGCGGGTCATGACCGCCGAGCCCTTGGCCAGGATGAGGTCGCGCTTGTCGAGTCGGATGCTGGTGTTCATGGGGCGCAGGATATGACCGGTCGTCTCGCCCTGCCCAGCACTATTGATGGCGGTGATTCTGCGCCACAGGCAGCGGCCTCAGTGCCAACTGACGTGCCGCTCCAGCGCGAAGCGCAGGCGCACCTCGTCGAAGCCCTCCATGGGACAGCTGGCATGGATGAGGGAAATGCCGGCAGGATTGGCGCAAGCGCCCTCTCCTGCCGGTGCGCGGGCTCAGCCCAGGGCCTTCTCGATGGCCTGCACCAGGGCCGCGTCGTCCGGCGCGGTGCGCGGGCTGAAGCGCGCCAGCACGCGGCCGTCGGGGGCGAGCAGGAACTTCTCGAAGTTCCAGGTGATGTCGCCGGGGAACTCGGCGCCCTCGCCCGCCAGCAGGCGGTACAGCGGATGGCGCTCGGGGCCGTTGACCTCGAGCTTGGCCGACATCGGGAAGCTGACGCCGTAGTTCAGCGAGCAGAACGACTGGATGTCCGCCTCGCTGCCCGGCTCCTGGCCGGCGAACTGGTTGCAGGGCAGGCCCAGGACCACGAAGCCGCGGTCGCGGTATTGCTGGTAGAGCTTCTCCAGCCCGGCGTACTGCGGGGTCAGACCACACCTGGAGGCGACGTTCACCACCAGCACCACCTTGCCCTTCAATGGGGAGAGCGGCAGATCCTGGCCATCCAGGCCACGCAGAGTCAGATCGTGAAAAGCGCTCATTGGAGTACTCCTTGAATGAAATAGGCACACGAAGTGCCGTGCGCCCGGCCGGACAAGTCGTCCACGCGGCGCATCCCAGTCGGTTCGGGAAAAAGGCCCAGCGTCCGTGCATGCGAAAGGCGCCCTCAGGCGCCTTTCACGGGTACAAGCTTAGCAGCTCCGACCGGGTGTCACCGGGCCATCAATCGGCCCGACGAAACACCTCAGTGGTGGTGGCCGCCCTCGCCATGGATGTGGCCGTGGGCGACTTCTTCCTCGGAAGCTTCGCGCACGTTGACCACCTTGACCTTGAAGTTCAGGCGCTGGCCGGCCAGCGGGTGGTTGCCGTCGACGGTCACGTCGTCGCCGTCGATGTCGCGGATGGTGACGATCTGCATGCCGCCGTCCGGAGCGGAAGCGTGGAATTGCATGCCGACCTGCAGCTCGTCGACGCCTTCGAACATTTCGCGGCTCAGGGTGGCGACCAGCTCGGCGCTGTATTCGCCGTAGGCTTCGCCCGGCTCGATGGCCACGTCCAGCTCGTCGCCGACCTGCTTGCCTTCCAGGGCCTTCTCCAGACCGGAGATGATGTTGCCGGCACCATGCAGGTACACCAGCGGAGCGCCGCCGGCGGAACTGTCGATGACCTCACCTGCATCGTTGGTCAGGGTATAGTCGATGGAAACCGCCTTGTTGGCTGCGATCTGCATGGGGAAGAACCTTTCCGAAAAAGAAGTTGAGCGGACAAGTCTACGCCGGGCCGGGGATGAAAGCGACCCGAAGGCGGACGGATGGCCCGTGCGCGAGCCGCCGCGCCTGCTTGACTTCCATCAGGACGAGGACGGCCACTGGGTGGCAGTGTTGTCCTGCGGCCACACCCAGCACCTGCGCCACCAGCCGCCCTGGCAGTCGCGCCCCTGGGTGCTGGACGCAAAGGCCCGCGCGGCGCTGATCGGCCGGCCCTTCGCCTGCGGCTGGTGCGCCCGGGCAACCCACTCCGACGACAAGGACTGAGACGAGCATGGCGGCACGCAACATCCTGGTAATCAACTGCGGCAGTTCCTCGATCAAGTTCGCCCTGGCCGGCGAGGACCGCGAGGGCTTCGTCCTGCACGGCCTGGCCGAGCGCCTGGGCGAGCCCGGCGCGGTGCTCGGCTGGGTGCGCGGCGGCCAGCGCGACAGCCTGGAACTGGGCGACGGCGCCGGCCACGAGATCGCCCTGGCGCGCCTGCTGCCGCTGGTGGAGCAGGCCGTTAAGGGCCCGCTGCACGCCATCGGCCACCGCGTGGTGCACGGCGGCGAGCGCTTCACCCAGGCCTGCCGGATCGACGCCGAGGTGCTCCAGGCGATCCGCGACACCGTGCCCCTGGCGCCGCTGCACAACCCGGCCAACCTGCTGGGCATCGAGGCGGCCATGGCGCTTTATCCACAGCTGCCCCACGTCGCCGTGTTCGACACCGCCTTCCACCAGAGCCTGCCGCCGCGCGCCTACCGCTACGCCCTGCCGGAGCCGCTGTACCGCGAGCAGCACGTGCGCCGCTACGGCTTCCACGGCACCAGCCACCGCTACGTCAGCCACCGCGCCGCCGAGATCAGCGGCCTGGCCCTGGGCGACAGCTACTGGATCTCCGCGCACCTGGGCAACGGCAGCTCCACCTGCGCCATCGCCGAGGGCCAGAGCCGCGATACCAGCATGGGCCTGACGCCCCTGGAAGGCCTGGTGATGGGCACCCGCAGCGGCGACGTCGACCCCAACCTGCACAGCCACCTGGCGCGCACCCTGGGCTGGAGCCTGGAGAAGATCGACCACATGCTCAACCACGACAGCGGCCTGCTCGGGCTGTCCGGCCTGTCCAACGACATGCGCACCCTGGAGCACGCCCGCGAGCAGGGCCACGCCAACGCGGCGCTGGCCATCGAGGTGTTCTGCTACCGCCTGGCCAAGTCCCTGGCGGCCATGACCTGCGCCCTGCCGCGCCTGGACGGGCTGATCTTCACCGGCGGCATCGGCGAGAACTCGCCCCTGGTGCGCAACCTCACGGTGCAGCACCTGCACGTGATGAACCTGCAGCTCGACGGCGAGGCCAACGCCCGCTGCGTGCGCGGCGTCGAGGGGCCGATCCACGCCCAGGGCCATCCGCGGGTGCTGGTGATCCCGACCAACGAGGAACGCCAGATCGCCCTCGACACCCTGGCCGTGCTCGGCTGAAGATTGCCTCCCCGGCCCCACAAGGGCCGCAGCGAACCCGAACGGCTTAAGGAGCCCGGATGCATACCTTCTTCATCGCCCCGACCGGCTTTGGCGTCGGCCTCACCTCCATCAGCCTCGGGCTGATCCGCGCCCTGCAGCGCGCCGGCCTGAAGGTCGGCTTCTACAAACCCATCGCCCAGCCGCAACCCGGCGACGACGGCCCGGAACGCTCCAGCGAGCTGGTGGCCCGCACCCACGGCCTGAAGCCGCCCACCCCGCTGCCCCTGGGCAAGGTCGAGCGGATGCTCGGCGACGGCCTGCTGGACGACCTGCTCGAAGGCATCATCCACGAGTACCGGGCCGCCGCCGAAGGCCAGGACGTGATGATCATCGAGGGCATGGTCCCCACCCGCCACGTCAGCTACGCCGCGCGCATCAACTTCCACCTGGCCAAGAGCACCGACGCCGAGGTCATCCTGGTCTCGGCGCCGGAGAACGAGACGCTCAACGAGCTGTGCGACCGCCTGGAGATCCAGGCCCAGCTGTTCGGCGGCGCCCACGACCCGAAGCTGCTCGGGGTGATCCTCAACAAGGTCCGCGACGTCGACGAGGAAGGCCGCCCGCTGGAAGGCGAGGCCGCCGCCCAGCGCTTCGCCTCGCGCCTGAGCGAGCACTCGGCGCTGATGCGCGGCGGCGAGTTCCGCCTGCTCGGCTGCATCCCCTGGCAGGACGACCTCAACGCCCCGCGCACCCGCGACGTGGCCGACCTGCTCAACGCCAGCGTGCTCAACGCCGGCGACTACGAGCAGCGCCGGGTGCAGAAGATCATCCTCTGCGCGCCCTCGGCGCCGAACACCGTGCACCTGCTCAAGCCCGGCGTGCTGGTGGTGGTGCCGGGCGACCGCGACGACATCATCCTCGCCGCCTGCCTGGCGGCGATGAACGGCGTGCCCCTGGCCGGCCTGCTGCTGTGCAGCGGCCTGGCGCCGGACGCGCGGATCATGGAACTGTGCCGCAGCGCCCTGCAGAGCGGCCTGCCGGTGCTGACGGTGAACACCGGCTCCTACGACACCGCCGGCGACCTGACGCGGATGAACAAGGAAATCCCCATCGACGACCGCGAGCGCGCCGAGCACGTCACCGAGTACGTCGCCGGGCACATCGACTTCGAATGGCTGCGCGAGCGCTGCGGCGCGCCCCACGAGCCGCGCCTGTCGCCGCCGGTGTTCCGCTACCAGTTGACGCAGCGCGCCGCCCGCGCCGGCAAGCGCATCGTCCTGCCCGAAGGCAGCGAGCCGCGCACCGTGCAGGCGGCGGTGATCTGCCACGCCCGCGGCATCGCCCGCTGCGTGCTGCTGGCCAAGCCCGACGACGTCCAGGCGGTGGCGCAGATGCTCGGCATCGCCCTGCCGGCGGACCTGGAGGTCATCGACCCGGACCTGGTGCGTAGCCGCTACGTCGAGCCCATGGTGAAGCTGCGCAAGGGCAAGAACCTCAACGCGCCCATGGCCGAGCAGCAGTTGGAAGACAACGTGGTGCTGGGCACCATGATGCTTGCCCTGGAGGAAGTGGACGGCCTGGTCTCCGGCGCCATCCACACCACCGCCAACACCATCCGCCCGGCGCTGCAGCTGATCAAGACCGCGCCGGGCTACAACCTGGTGTCCTCGGTGTTCTTCATGCTGCTGCCCGACCAGGTGGTGGTCTACGGCGACTGCGCGGTGAATCCCGATCCTTCGGCCAGTGACCTGGCGGAGATCGCCCTGCAGAGTGCCGACTCGGCGCAGGCCTTCGGCATCGTCCCGCGGGTGGCGATGATCAGCTACTCCACGGGGGACTCGGGAACCGGCGCCGATGTCGAGAAAGTGCGGGAAGCGACGCGCATCGCGCAGGAAAAACGCCCCGATCTGTTGATCGACGGGCCCTTGCAGTATGATGCCGCCGCCGTCGCCGGCGTCGGCCGCCAGAAGGCCCCCGACAGCCCGGTGGCCGGCCGCGCCACGGTGTACGTGTTCCCCGACCTGAACACCGGGAACACCACCTACAAGGCGGTGCAGCGCAGCGCCGACTGCATCAGCATCGGCCCCATGCTGCAAGGCTTGCGCAAGCCGGTGAACGACCTGTCGCGCGGCGCCCTGGTGGAAGACATCGTCTACACCATCGCGCTCACCGCGATCCAGGCCGACACGCAACAGACCTGATCGATGGAGGGCCGCCCAGTGGCGGCCCAGGCCAACGCCGGCACAGGAAGGTGCCACCCGAACAGCGGGGCCGGAACCCCGACCACGCGCCGCCCCGAGCGTCGCCCATGTACAAGGAACATCCATGCTCAACTTCCTTCCCCATGCCCTGCGCGGCTCGCTCGCCGGCCTGCTGCTGATCCTCAGCACCCTGTGCTGGTGCGTCCCGCTGTTCGGCATGACGCTGTTCAAGCTGCTGCTGCCCTTCGCCCCGGCCCAGGCGGTTTGCCGGCGGATCATGGGGCTGATCGCCGAAGGCTGGATCAGCTGCAACAAGGGCTGGATGAACCTGGTGCAGCGCACCGGCTGGAACGTCCAGGGCCTGGAAGGCCTGGAGTACGACCATTCCTATCTGGTCACCAGCAACCATCAGAGCTGGGTCGACATCCTCGTCCTGCAGTACCAGCTCAACCGGCGCATCCCGCTGCTGCGCTTCTTCCTCAAGCAGCAGCTGATCTGGGTGCCCGTCATCGGCCTGTGCTGGTGGGCGCTGGATTTCCCCTTCATGAAGCGCTACAGCAAGGCCTACCTGGCGAAACACCCGGAGAAGCAGGGCCAGGACCTGGCCACCACCCGCAAGGCCTGCGCCAAGTTCAAGCGCATCCCGGTGGCCATCTTCAACTTCCTCGAAGGCACCCGCTTCACCCGCGCCAAGCACGACGAGCAGGGCTCGCCGTTCCAGCACCTGCTCAAGCCCAAGGCCGGCGGCATCGCCTTCGTCCTCGACGCCATGGGCGAGCAGCTGCGCACCCTGGTCAACGTGACCATCCACTACCCCGACGGCAGCCCGACCTTCTGGTGCCTGCTGTCCGGGCGCCTGAAGCGCGTGGTGGTGCGCTTCGAGGAGCTGGAGATCCCGCGGCAGTTCATCGGCAAGAGCTACGACCAGGATGCGGATTACCGGGCGGAGTTCCAGCGCTGGGTGAACCAGCTGTGGGAGCGCAAGGATCAGATGCTGACGCAGTTGCACCGGGAGTATCCGGCGGGGGCTTGAGGGGGTGCGCTTTTCGGGTGGGGCCGCATACGCCGAGGCGCTTTTCGTAGGATGGGTTGAGCGAAGCGATACCCATCGAACCCTGGTGATGGGTATCGCTTCGCTCAACCCATCCTACGGGGCTTGGCGTGGGTTGTGGTGAAGGTGAAACGGCGGATAACCACGAACGGTTATCCGCCCTACGTCACGGTCAAGCCTGGCGTAGGGCGCATAACGCCTACGGCGTTATCCGCCGTCTGGCCTTGGCCCGAGGCGACTTCGGGTTCGACTTTGGCGTGGGTCGTGGTGAAGGTGAAACGGCGGATAACCGCGAACGGTTATGCGCCCTACGTCACGGTCAAGCCTGGCGTAGGGCGGATAACGCCGGACGCCCCGGTGGCACGACCAATACCCCTGTCCCAACAAAAAGCCCGCCAACCCAGGCCGTGTGAAAACCTAGCCGTCTGAGTGGAGGCCGAAGACAATGCCCGTATCGATCGATACGGGCATTGTCGTTTATGGGCTACATCCAGGGAGAGGCGCGCGGTCAGGACAGTCTGTTTCCTCCGTCATTGGACGAACTGGTTCCCGAGGACCATCTGGTGCGGGTGATCGAGGCCTATGTGGCGCAGCTGGACCTGCAGGTCCTGGGTTTCAGCAAAGCGCAGCCGCAGAAGACGGGGCGGCCGGCCTACGATCCCGCGGACCTGCTCAAGCTTTACCTGTACGGCTACTTCCAGCGCATCCGTTCCTCGCGCCGGCTGGAAGCCGAGTGCCGGCGCAATGTCGAGGTGATGTGGTTGCTGGGCCGGTTGGCACCGGACTTCAAGACCATTGCCGACTTCCGCAAGGACAATGGGGCGGCCTTTCAGGCGACCTGCCGGGCCTTCGTGCAGTTCTGCCGTCAGGTGGGGCTGATCAGTGGCCAACTGGTGGCCATCGATGGCAGCAAGTTCCAGGCGGTGGCGTCGCAGCGCAAGCACCTGAGCCTGGCCAAGCTCAAACGCCAACAGGCCAAGCTGGAGGCGCAGATTGCCCGCTATCTGGCGGAGCTGGACGAGGCCGACCGTAGCGAAGCGACTGAAGTGGTCGATCGCAGCGCGGTCAAGGCCGCGCTGCAACACCTGGAGAACCGGCATGCCGACAACCTGACAGCCCAGGCACTGATGGAGGCGCAGGGGCTGGAGCAATTCGTGGTTGGCGAGAGCGAAGCCCGCCTGATGCGCACTCACCAAGGAGTCAAGGTGGCCTTCAACGTGCAGAGTGCGGTGGATGGTGAGCATGGCCTGATCCTGCATCATGCGGTGACCCAGGACGGCAGCGACAACCAGCAACTGGAACCCATGGCCAAGGCCGCCCAGGCCGTGCTGGAACAGGCGCACTTGACGGTCACGGCGGATGCCGGCTACTCCAATGGCGAGCAGTTCCAGGCCTGTGACGAGGCCGGCATCACCGCCTATGTGCCGGCGAATCGGGGGATCAACAATCAGGGCGACGGTCCCGCGCTGTTCGACCGCAGCGCCTTTACCTACGACGCGGAAACCGACCAGTACCAATGCCCGGCGGGCGAATGGCTGCCGCTCAAGCAGGTGAACGGCAAGCAGCGCATCTATGCGGCCCGCACCGATTGCAGCGCTTGCCCCTTGCAGCCGCAGTGCACGAAAGCCAAACGCCGACACGTCACCCGGCATGCCCATGAAGCGGCTTTCGAGCGCATGCAGCAGCGGATGCAGGCCCATCCGGAGATGATGGTCAGGCGCCGGTCCATCGTCGAACATCCCTTCGGCAACCTGAAACAGTGGATCCTGGGCAACGGCCGCTTCCTGCTCCGCCAGTTGCAGGGGGCGCGCACGGAAATGGCCTTGGCGGTCAACGCTTACAACCTGAAACGGGCCCTCAATGTGCTCGGTGCTCGCCGGTTGATCGAGCTGATGGGCTAAAGCCCACCCTTTTTCCATGGCCCAGAAACACCAACGCCCCGAACCAGTCGGGGCGTTGGCTTGGCCTGCAGTCAGGGTATTTTCACACGGCCTGATTCGCCGGGCTTTCTTCATCCAGGCAACGCTTACTGATACTGCTGCTGGCCACCTTGCGGCGCAGTGCCCTGGGCGCCCGGCAGGGCCTTCAGGTTCACCTCGACGCGACGGTTCTGCGCACGACCATCAGCAGTGGAGTTACTGGCAATCGGCTGGTCCGGCCCCATGCCGCGGGTGCTCACGCGAGTACCGTCGACGCCCTGTGAGGTCAGGTAGGTCGCCACGCTCTGCGCCCGGCGCTGCGACAGGTCCATGTTGTGCTGGCGGCTGCCGGTGCTGTCGGTGTAGCCGACGATCTCGATGCTGTTCTGGTTGAACTGCTTGAAGGAGTTCGCCAGGTTGTTCAGCGGCGCGTAGAAGGACGGAGCGATGTTCGCCGAGTCGGTGGCGAAGGTGATGTTGCCCGGCATGATCAGCTTGATGTCATCGCCCTGGCGCTGCACCTGCACGCCGGTGCCCTGCATCTGCTGGCGCAGCTGGGCTTCCTGCTTGTCGGCGTAGTAGCCGTAGCCGGCACCGGCCATGCCGGCCACCGCGGCGCCGATCAGCGCGCCCTTGCCGCGGTTGTCGTGGTTGATCGCCGCGCCGGCCACGGCGCCGGCCAGCGCGCCCAGGCCGCCGTACTTGGCGGTCTTGCTCACGCCGCCCTCCTGCGGGACCTGGGTGTTGGGGTCATAGGGATTCTGCGAGGCGCAACCGGCCATGAGAGCGAAGGCGGTGACGGCCGCGACCATGGACAGACGACGTGCGGTGAACATGAAGGAGGACTCCTTGAAAGCGATACGCCCTTTCCCGGGCGGCAGGTTAGAGCTTGGAACGTGCAAAAGATTCCACAACAACCTTAAGCACGAATGAACGGATTCTCGCGCATTTCATCGCCCAGGCGCGTGTCCGGGCCGTGGCCGGTAACCACGGTGGCCTCCTCGTCCAGGCTGTACAGGCGCTGTTTGATCGAACGCTCGATGGTGGCGTAGTCGCCGCCCCACAGGTCGGTGCGGCCGATGCCGCGGCGGAACAGGGTGTCGCCGGCGATCAGCAGCCTGGCGCCGGGGAACCAGAAGCTCATCGAGCCCGGCGTGTGCCCCGGGGTGTGCAGCGCCACGCCGCAGCCGCAGGCCAGCTCCTCGTCGTCCTGCAGCCACTGGTCCGGCGACGGCACCGGCTTGTAGGGCACGCCGAACATGCGGCACTGCATCTCCAGGTTGTCCCAGAGGAACTGGTCGCCCTGGTGCAGGTGCAGGGTGGCGCCGGTCTTCTCCTTCATCTGCCCGGAGGCGAGGAAGTGATCCAGGTGCGCATGGGTGTGGATGATGCTGACGACCTTGAGGCCCAGGGCGTCGAGGCGCTGCAGGATCAGCTCGTGGTCGCCGCCCGGGTCGACCACGATGGCCTTCTTCGTCACGGGGTCGCCGATGATGGTGCAGTTGCACTGCAGGGGGCCGACGGGGAAGGTTTCGCGGATCAGCGCGGGCTGGGCGGCGTCCATGGGGGTATTTCCTGACAGGTTTCGACAAACGCCAAGGGTGACGGCAAAGCCGCTGCGCTTCAACTCCCCGTGTTCAGTCGGCGCGGTAGTCGGTGGGCAGCTTGCCGGTCCACTTGCGGAACGCCCGGCGGAAGTTCGACGGGTCGTTGAAGCCCAGCAGCAGGGCGATCTCGTACAGCGGCAAGTGGGTGGTGGTGAGGTACTGCAGGGCCAGGCGCTTGCGCACGTCGTCCAGCACCTGCTGGTAGGTGGTGCCCAGGCTGGACAGGTGCCGGCGCAGGCTGCGGCCGCTGGTGTGCAGCTCGCGGGCGGCGCTGTCCAGGTCGGGGAACTCGCCGGGGCGCGCCAGCAGCAGGCGGCGGATGCGGGTGAGCAGGCCTTCCTGCACGTCCAGGCTGGCCAGCAGCGCCTCGCACTGCTGCTCGCACATCTGCACCGTGGCCGGGTTGGCCAGGGCCATGGGGCGGTTGAGGTATTCCCGCGGCAGGCTGATGAAGTGGAACGGCTGGTCGAAGGCCGCCGCCACGCCGAACACCTCGGTGTAGCGCTCGGCGTAGGGCGGCGCGGGGAAGGCGAAGCCGACCTCCACGCCCTGCAGCGGCTCGCCGACGAGGAAGCGGGCGATGGTGTACAGGCTGGTCATCAGGCCCTCGCCGGCGAAGCGCTGCATGGGCCCCAGGGGGATCGACTCGCTGGCGCGCAGCTGCGAGCGGTCCTGCTCCTCGACGCGCTCCAGGTCGTAGGCCAGGCCCAGCACGCGGTAGTACTTGAGGGCGAAGTCGATGGCCTTTTCCAGGTTGGCGCTGGACAGCACCGCGTAACCGAGGATGCCGTGGGTGGAGACGTTCAGGCGCTGGCCCAGCAGCAGGCCGAAGGCCGGCTCGCCGCAGTTGGCCAGGGCGGCGCCGGCGAGCAGGTTGAAGTCGACGAAGGACAGGCGCCCGGCCGGGCTTTGCAGCACCTCAGGGCGCACCCGGGCCAGTTCGAACAGGCGCTGGCGCGGCACGCCGAGCTCCTCGGCGAGGTCGAGCAGGGCCTGGGCGTAGGCCACGGGAACCAGTTCGGCGGTGAAGTTGAGCGGTTGCTTCATGGGCTTCTTCTTGTTCTGACCGCTGGCCGGATATGACCGGAAATTTGGCAGAAGATAACCTTGTGAGCCTTCCCCCGCAAGCCCAAGATCGGTGCCATGGAAACCCACAACAATGGAGCCGTCATGGCCAGCACGACCCCCGCAGGACTGGAAATCAAGCCACGGCACATGGACTTCGAGCTGCCCGATCCGCTGCCGCGCCACTGGCACGGCGGGGACGCCTTCAAGTCGCACCTGTTCGACGCCATGTCGGTGCTCTTCCCCGATGGCGAGCGCTTCTTCATCGACTCGGTGCGCAACTTCCGCGAGCAGATCGCCGACCCGCTGCTCAAGGAGCAGATCCGCGGCTTCATCGGCCAGGAAGGCCACCACAGCCGCGAGCACCTGGTGTACAGCCAGCGCCTGAAGGACCAGGGCTACGACATCACACGCATCGAGAAGCTGGCCCAGGCGCGCATCCGCTACACCCAGAAGAAGTTCAGCACCCGCCGCCAACTGGCGGCCACCGCGGCGCTGGAGCACATCACCGCGATCATGGCCAACGGCCTGCTCACCAACCCGCGCACCCTGGAAGGCGCCGAGCCGGTGATGCAACGCCTGTGGCGCTGGCACGCGCTGGAGGAAACCGAACACAAGGCGGTGGCCTTCGACGTCTACAACCAGGTCTGCGGCAGCCGCCGCCTGCTGCGCCGGGCGATGGTGATGGCGACCTTCTTCTTCGTCCTCGACACCTTCCGCGGCCTGGTGCACATGCTCAAGCGCGACGGCCTGCTGTGGAACTGGCGCGTGTGGCGCGACGGCCTGAAATGGAGCTGGGGCAAGGACGGCGTGTTCCGCCCGCTGCTGCGCGAATACCGCGACTTCTTCCGCAAGGACTTCCACCCGTGGCAGCACGACAACCTCGACCTGCTGTACCAGGTGCGCAAGGAATACGATGCGCAGCCGATGGCGCATGCGGGTTGATTCCGGCTTTCCCACAACACCCCGCCTCGTCGGGGCGTTGGTGTTACGGCTTTTCGTAGGATGGCGTTGAGCGAAGCGATACCCATCACCATGGCCCGATGGGTTTCGCAGGCTCAACCCATCCTACGAAAAGCGCCTCGGCGCAGCCTGCGTCCAGGTCCGCACGAAAGGCGTTCCCCCTGCACAACGAAAAAGCTCCGGCGAACCGGGTAATGCTGTTCACTTAAGAAAGGATGCCGTTTCTCTGCCTGGGGGAAACGGTATTTTTCATTTGGGGTTATGGCTTGGCTCGCGAAGCTTGCCTCACTCCGGCCTTAACCTCGTCATTGCCGCGAACAATACTTGCGCTGGCCCGAAGGGGAATAACCCAGTTGCCTTGGCTTGGGTGTTTCTGCGCCGCACCGAGTCTGCCCGACCGTCTTGTTTCGCCCCCTCGGGCGAGTCCCTTTTGTCAAACGCCACAAAAGGAACCAAAAAGGCTTGCCCCGACATACGGGCCCGATGGAGCCGGGCTACCCTCGCGAATTCCCCCGCCACGGAGGCCCGCCCCGAGGGTACGTCCCTGTAGCCCATCGGGGCTCTCGCGACATCCATGTCGCATGACCTCCTGAGCGCCGGTTTCGCTCGGCCTGCTGAAGGGGCGTTTCGGAGTGCGCGGATGTTTCTCTGGAAGTCTCAAGAGCAAAAGCCAGAGCGAATGCGCTTTGGCTTTTCGTAGGAGCGAGCTTGCTCGCGAACCCAGGGTTCGCGTTCTCGGGAGTGACGAGAGGAGGTAGGCGTTCCGGGATGACTCCGAACTCCCCGCACGCTCCGAACAGCCCCCTCTCCCTTTGGGAGAGGGCTGGGGTGAGGGAGCGAAGCCAGGCTGGCGCACCTTCGCTGAACCACTACCTATCGCTTAAGTGAACAGCATTACCGGCGAACCGGGGCTTTTTCATCGCAGGCCCGATCAGGCATGCAGAAAGCGCAACGCATCCGCCGCCGTCTGCTGCGGAATCTCCTCCATGGGAATGTGGCCCACCCCGGGATAAGTTTTCACCTGGATGCCCGGCAAGTCCCGCTGCCACAGCGGCACGTGCTTCGGCGAGATCCAGCGGTCGCGCTCGCCCCACATCAGCAGCGTCGGCACCTTGAGCTGCGCCACCCGCGCCGGGGTGCCCGGCAGTTCCTCGCGGTTGGCCTTCACCAGCACGCGGAAAATGTCGATCATGGCGCGGCGGTTGCCCGGGCGGCGGCTGATGTCGTAGTAGCGATCGACCACCCCGGGCTGGATGCGCTGCGGGTTGCCGTAGACCTCCCTGATCCCCTGAGCCACCAGGGCCCGCGGCATCCAGGCCGGTATCAGCAGGCCGGCGCCGGGCAGCGCGGCGCTGGCGATCATCAGCGGCACCTTCTGCATGTGGTAGCCGGCCGGGTCGATCAGGATCAGCCGCTCCACCCTGTGCGGCTGGGCCAGGGCGTAGTTCCAGGCGATGTAGCCGCCCAGGGAGTTGCCGGCGATGGACACCTTGTCCAGCCCCAGGCGTTCGAGGAACAGGCCGAACACCTTTACCAGGCGCTCGCCGCTGTAGTCGCGGTCGCGGCCGCCGCCGGTGAGGCCGAAGCCGGGCACGTCGAGGCGGACGATGCGGAAGTGCCGGGCCATCTCCGCCACCCAACCGTCCCAGGTGTGCAGCGACGCCATCACCCCGTGCACCAGCACCAGCACCGGCTTGTCGCGGCCGCCCTCGTCGCGGTAATGGATCGGGAAGCCGTCCACCTCGATGAAGCGCGAACCGGCCTCGCTCGGGGCGTAGCGGTCGATCAGGGCTTCCAGCGGCAGGGCGCCGAAGCCCAGGCGGGCGAAGCCGGCCGCCAGCGGCGGTTGCAGGCTGTAGGTTGCGGACATGGGGCACTCCGGTGCGCGTTGTTGTCGATGCCCGATCAGAGCACAGCGCCCCGCCGCGTTGCGCCCAACCTAGGTAGTGCGCTTGCAGAGGCTGTCGACCAGCAGGTCGCCGAGCACCCGCTTGACCTCTTCCAGGTCGGGCCGCACGGCGCCGCCGAGCAGTTCGTGGGAGGCCGCCTCCAGGGCCCAGAGCAGCGCCTGGTAGGTCAGGGGCGCATGCTTGACGCCCTCGCCGACGAAACGCTCCTCCAGCAGCGCCTGCAACTCGTGCAGCGCCTGGCGGCGGTGCGCGGCCAGGAGTGAGTCGGAGCGTAACGCTTCCTCGTGCATCAGGCGGATGATCGGCCCCACCGCCTGGTGGTAGTCGAAGAAACGCGCGACCATGGCGCGCAGCCAGGCCTCGCTGCTGCCGGTGGCGGTGCGCATCTCGCGGAAGCGCATCAGCAGCAGCTGCACGGCGGTGCGGTAGATGCCTTCGAGCACGTCGAGCTTGCCGTCGAAGTACTTGTAGAAGGTGCGCCGCGAGACGCCGGCCGCCGCCAGCAGATCGTTCACCGTAGTCTCGGCCAGGCCCTTGGCGACGAACACCGGGATGCTCGCCAACTGGATGTTGGCGCGCTGCAGGTGGTTGACCAGCGGCCCCTCGCCGCTGCCCTCCTGGCGCGCCAGGGCGCCGTAGCCGCCGAGGTCCTCGAACACCGCCAGCACCGCGCCGGATTCCTGGATCGTCATGCCACCTCCACCCAACCAAGGCGCGGGGTGACGCCGGCCCCGCCCGTCGCTAACCTAGGCCGACCGCTCCCGCGCAAGGAAAGCCCGTTCGTGCCGACCCTAACACGCCGCCTGCTGTGGCCGCTGGCCATCCTTTTGCTGGTCGTCTGCCGCCCCGCCGCAGCCGCCGGCAACGAGCTGTTCTACCTCGGCCAGCGCATCCCGGACATCCAGCGCACCTGGACCAGCGAGGACTACCAGCAGCTGATCGACGCGCTGAAGAAGATCGAGGAAACCCAGGCCAACAGCCTGCCGCGGCGCAGCGGCGAATTCACCGGGCCGATCTACCAGCGCATGGTCAGCGAGGAGAACTTCCGCCCGCAGATGAACATTTACGCGCCGCTGGAGCTGCGCCAGAACGAGGCGCGCGAGGTGCTGTTCAAGCTCAAGGAGCTGATGCGCCTGTACTTCGACTTCCGCGCCGCCAAGCAGCCCTACGGCGCAGAAGCCCTGGGCCTGATGAGCTATTCGCTGCGCGAGCAGGCCATCCTGTTCAACCTGACGGTGGAATTCTGGATGACCCTGGCGCAGAGCGAACAGCGCAACCCGGTGCGCCTGAAGGGCATGCAGGAAGCCAAGGCCGCCGCGGCGATGCTGACCAGCAGCGCCCTGGACTACCTGGACCTGACCGCGCAGTTCGAGCGCCAGGACCTGGTGCTGTACAGCGCCGAACTGGCCAAGCAGTTGCCGGAGCTGTTCATTCACCTGCCCGGCGAAACCCGCGGCCAGCTGCTGGCGCGGGTGCAGGCGTTCGCCGACAAGCATCCCTACCCGGAAGTGCGGGAAAACATGCGCGAGCTGCTGCCGGTGCTGCAGGGCATCCAGGCCGACGTGCAGCGCCAACTGGCCAAACCGGCGAAGGGTGCGCCGGCGCCGAAGGCGCTGGATTTGAGTCCGCCGAAGGAGTAGCACGGCAGCCCCTTGTAGGAGCGAGCTTGCTCGCGAACGGGATTTACCGGCAGCAGTTGTGTTTCGGATCGACTCCGTTCCCTCTCCCCAGCCCTCTCCCTGAAGGGAGAGGGGGCTAGACCGTGCCGAGAGAAGGAATGGTTTTAGCCGGAAACCACCGCGCCTGCCGGCTGACTCGGGAAAACCAGACCACGCCGAACGGTCCCCTCTCCCTTCAGGGAGAGGGTTAGGGAGAGGGCGCTCTCAAGGCCAGCACCGAAGCCAACGGCAGAACACATTCGCGAGCAAGCTCGCTCCTACGAAGAGCCAAGCAACCAAGCTAACGCAACAACCCCAACACCTTCGCCCGCGCCACCGCCTGGGTGCGCCGTTCCACCCCGAGCTTGTCGTTGATGTGCCGCGCATGGCTCTTCACGGTATGCAGCGAGATGAACAGGCGCTCGCTGATTTCCTGGTTGGACAGGCCCTGGGCGATCAGCTCCAGCACCGCCAGTTCGCGGCCGCTGAGGCCGTCGGCGAGGGTGGCCGGGCGTTCCGCCTGGGCCGGCAGGCGTTGCAGCAGCAAGCGTTGCAATGGACAGGGCGCGCGCTGCTCCAGTTGCTCGCGCAGCCAGTCCGGTTCCTGGGCCAGCAGCTCCTGCAAGGGCAGCAGCGCCCCGCCGACGGCGCCTTGCAGGCAGGCGTCCAGCGCTTCGCGGGCCTCGCGCTCGCGGCCTTGCTGCAACAGCAGGCCGGCCAGTTGCGCCTGGGCCAGGCGCGCCGGCATCTGCGCCCCGGCCGGCTGGGCCGCGGCGATCAGCGTGCGCAGGCGGCGCTCGGCCTCGGCCGGGCGCTCCTCGCGGCGGGCCAGTTGCGCCTGCAGCAGTTCGATGTAGTACGGCAGTTGCGGGTGGCACTCCGGCGGTGTCGCCGGGTTCACCCCCGAATAGGTTTCGCCCAGGCGCTCCAGCCAGGCCGAGGCCAGCTCCAGCTGGCCCTGGGCCAGCCACAGCTCGCATTTGACCAGGGTGATGACCGACAGGTAGTAGACCGGCGGCACGTCCCACACGTGCATCAGCCGCTCGGCCTCGGCCAGTTGGGCGAAGGCCTGGGTGTAGTTGCCCTGGCGCCCTTCCAGGCCGGCCAGCGCGCAGTAGCCGATTACCAGGCTGACGTCGCGGCAGGCGCGGGCCTCCTCGATGCCGGCGCGCAGTTTCTGGCGCGCCTCCTCGCCTTGCAGGCCCAGGCCGCGCAGGTAGCCCTGGTAGATCAGCAGCCGGCCGCGCACGGCGTAGCGCCGGTGCGCCGGTTGCCCGGCCAGGCGCGCCAGGCCCTGTTCCAGTTCCTCGCTGGCGCGCAGGACTTCGCCGCGGGCCTGCAGGCCGCGGGCGCGGTCGTAGTGCACCAGCGCTTCGAGCAAGGGGTTGCCGAAGCGCTGCGCCAGCTCCAGGGCCTCGCGGTTGAGGCCGCGGGCGCCCCAGGAATCGCCGCGCACGATGGCCAGGTTGGCCAGGCTCGACAGGCACATCAGGCGCGGCCCGGAGCGCTCCATCGGGAGCTGCGCCAGGGCCTCGGCGCAATGCCGTTCGGCGCCTTCGATGTCGCCGCGGCCGCGGGCGATGATCCCGGCCAGGGCCTGCCACTGGGCCAGCAGGTCGGCCTGGGTGGCGGCGTCGGCGGCGGGCAGGAAGCGCGCCAGCTGGGCGCCCAGTTCCTCGGCGGCGTCCAGTTGGCAGGCCAGGGCCAGGGCCCAGCTGTACAGCACGATCAGCCGCGGCGTGCTGGCCAGCAGGCTGTCGGGCAGGTCCATCTTCCAGCGCAGCAGGGTGGCGACGTTCTGCTCGGCCAGCAGTTGTTCTTCCGACAGGCTCTGCACCAGGCTCGCCGCCACTTCCGGGTGGCCGGCGCGCAGGGCCTGGTCCACCGCCTCGTCGAGCAGCCCGCGGGAGCTGAACCAGCGGCAGGCGCGCAGGTGCAGCGAGCCCGCCGAGGGGCCGTCGGCCGGCAGTTCGCGGGCCAGCAGCAGGTCGGAGAACAGGTGGTGGTAGCGGAACCACTGGCCCTGCTCGTCCAGCGGCACCAGGAACACCTGGTGCCGCTGCAGGTGGCGCAGGATGGCGGCGCTGTCGTGGCTGTCGCGCAGGGCGTCGCACAGTTCGCCGCAGAAGCGTTCGAAGCGCGCCGTCTGCAGCAGGAAGGCCTGGACCTCCGGCGGCTGCTTGTCGATCACCTCTTCCAGCAAATAGTCGCGGATCAGTTCCTCGGTGCCGTTCAGCGGCGCATCGCAGCCCTGCCCGCCCAAGCCCTCGGGGTGCGCCAGCAGCCACAGGCGCAGGCCGGCGATCCAGCCTTCGCTGCGTTCGATCAGGCGCTCGACCAGCGCCTCGCTGGCCGGGGTGCCGCTGGCCGAGACCAGGGCGGCGGTTTCCTCGGCGGTCAGGCGCAAGTCCTGCTCGCTGAGCTCCAGCAACTGGCGCGACAGGCGCAGGCGCGCCAGGTGCCAGTCCGGGCGCTGGCGGCTGGTGACCAGCAGCACCAGGCCGGGCGGCTGGTGGTTGAGGAGGAATTGCAGGCAGCGGTCGAGCACCGCGCCCTGGGCCAGGTGGTAGTCGTCCAGCACCAGCAGCAGCGGCGCCTCGGCGGACAGGCGCTCGGCCAGTTCGTCGAGCAGGTCGTCGAGCCAGGCCTCGAAGGCGAACGGCTGGTGGCGCTGGCGCATCTTCAGCACCGCCATGGCGTCGTCGCCGAGGTTGGGCAGGTACAGGCGCAGCCCGTCGAGCAGGCGCTCGAGGAAGCGCCCCGGGTCGCTGTCCCGCGCGCTCAGGCCCAGCCACAGGCTGCGCCAGTGCGGCGCCAGGGATTCGCAGAACTCGATGGCCAGGGAGCTCTTGCCGAACCCGGCCGGGGCCGAGAGCAGCAGCAGGCGCCCGCCCAGGCCCGCGCCCATGCGCTGGCACAGCCGCGCGCGGCTGACGTAGCCGGCGGGCAGCGGCGGCCGATAGAAGCGGCTGCCGCCTGGCGGGCTGGCGTTCTCCGGCGGGAGTGGCAGAGTCGAGAAGTCGGTCATGCCCTGGCGCTTGCTCTAGCTCTTATGAGGGATCCTTCGTAGCCGAGCCTAGTAGCTCGACCGGGCTATTTGAAGCCGAATTTGTTACATAACCCGGCGTTTTGCCACTAAATAATTCAGCATTCTCAGATAAATACGACATATTCCGACGGAACATCCTCTTCTGTATCGGCAGGGGATTCCGTATTCACAGCCGGAATATCCGCCAATCATCGGAAAGGTAATGGGGTTCGCGGTTTTCGGGGCGTTGGGATGCCTATGGGCTGGCCACGCCGAGGTGTTCCGTAGGATGGGTTGAGCCTGCGAAACCCATGCTGCCGTGGTGATGGGTATCGCTTCGCTCAACCCATCCTACGGGGCTCGTCCCCCTGTAGGAGCGCGCCCTGCGCGCGAATCGCGGGCAGGGCCCGCTACAATTCCAGGATGGCACGGGCGTAGGAGCGGACCTTGTCCGCGATAGCCGGGCATATCGGCTCGATTCGCGGATGAGATCCGCTCCTACGCTGCCCCACCTGCGCTGTTCCCCTGTAGGAGCGCGCCCTGCGCGCGAATCGCGGGCAGGGCCCGCTCCTACAATTCCAGGATGGCACGGGCGTAGGAGCGGACCTTGTCCGCGATGGCCGGGCGTATCGGCGCGGTTCGCGGATGAGATCCGCTCCTACGCTGCCCCACCTACGCCGCTCCCCTGTAGGAGCGCGCCCTGCGCGCGAAATCGCGGGCAGGGCCCGCGCCTGCAGATGGACAAAAAAAGGGCCGCAACGCGGCCCTGGAGAAAAGCCGGCCCGCAGGCCGGCGCGTGGGTTCAGCTGGCCCGGGCTAGGCCCACGGCCTGCAGGCGGGCGGCGATTTCGTCGAGGATGGCCGGGTCGTCGATGGTGGACGGCGGCGCGTAGTCCTCGCCATCGGCGATCTTGCGCAGCACGGCGCGGAGGATCTTGCCCGAGCGCGTCTTGGGCAGGCGCTTGACCACCACCGCGCGCTGGAAGCAGGCCAGCGCGCCGATGCGCTCGCGGACCAGCGCCACCAGTTCGCGCTGCAATTGCTCCTCGGTGACGCGCGCGTCGTCCTTGAGCACCACCAGGCCCAGCGGCACGTGGCCCTTGAGCGGGTCCTGCACCGCGATCACCGCGCATTCGGCCACCGCGTCGTGCAGCGCCAGCAGCTCTTCCATCTCGCCAGTGGACAGGCGGTGGCCGGAGACGTTTATCACGTCGTCGGTGCGGCCCATGATGTGGACAAAGCCGTCCTCGTCGATGAAGCCGCCGTCGCCGGTGTGGTAGTAGCCGGGGAAGGCCCGCAGGTAGGCGCTGAGGTAGCGCGGGTGGTCGTTCCAGAGGGTCTGCGCACAGCCGGGCGGCAGCGGCAGGCCGATGACGATCGAGCCGGTCTGCCCCGGCGCCAGCAGGCGCCCCTCCTCGTCCACCACCTGCACGTCGTAGCCGGGCACCGCCAGGTTGCTGGAGCCGGCGCGCTGCTCCTGGCAGCCCAGCCCGGTGCAGGGCGCGGTCACCGGCCAGCCGGTCTCGGTCTGCCACCAGTGGTCGAACACCGGCTTGCCGGTCAGTTCCTCCAGCCACTGGTGGGTGCTGCTGTCGAGCTTCTCGCCGGCGAGGAACAGTTGGCGCAGCGAGCCCAGGTCGTAGCGCTTGAGCAGCTCGCCGTTGGGGTCTTCCTTGCGGATCGCGCGGATCGCCGTTGGCGCGCAGAACAGCGCGTTGACCTGGTGTTCCTCGATCACCCGCCAGTAGCTGCCGGCGTCCGGCGTGCGCACCGGCTTGCCCTCGTAGAACAGCGTGGTGCAGCCGTTCATCAGCGGGCCGTAGACGATCAGCGAGTGGCCGACCACCCAGCCGACGTCGGAGATGCCCCACCAGACGTCGCCCGGCTGCATGCCGAAGATGGTCGGCAGCGTGTAGTGCAGGGCCACCGCGTGGCCGCCGTTGTCGCGCACTATGCCCTTGGGCTTACCGGTGGTGCCGGAGGTGTACATGATGTACAGCGGGTCGCCGCTGGCCACCTCCACCGGGTCGGCCGGCTCGGCGTGGGCCACCGTCTCGCGCCAGTCCAGGTCGCGCCCGGCGTGCAGCTCGGCCATCGCCTGCGGGCGCTGCCAGACCAGCACCTGGGCCGGCTGGTGCAGGGCCAGCTCCAGGGCCTTGTCCACCAGCGGCTTGTATTCGATGACGCGCTCGAACTCCAGGCCGCAGGAGGCGGTGAGGATCAGCTTGGGCCTGGCGTCGTCGATGCGCAGCGCCAGCTCGTAGGGGGCGAAGCCGCCGAACACCACCGAGTGCACCGCGCCGATGCGCGCGCAGGCCAGCATGGCCATGGCCGCCTGGGGCACCATCGGCATGTAGATGATCACCCCGTCGCCCTTGCCCACGCCCAGGGCGCGCAGGGCGCCGGCCAGGCGCGCCACTTCGTCGCGCAGCTCGCGGAAGCTGTAGCGCTGCTGCACACCGGTGACCGGGGAGTCGTAGATCAGCGCCGCCTGCTCGCCGCGGCCCAGGGCGATCTGCCGGTCCAGGGCCAGGTAGCAGCTGTTCAGGCGGCCATCGGCGAACCAGCGGTGGCTGCCGTCGGGGAGTGCTTCGAGGATGTTGCGCGGGCGCTGGTACCAGGCCACGGCCTCGGCCTGTTCGGCCCAGAAGGCGGCAGGATCTGCAATGGAGCGGGCATGGGATTGCCGGTAATTCATCATCTGACCCTCTGAATTGTTTTTATCGAGGTCGAATAACGAGTATGGACAGGCCGCGGGGAGCCGCCATCAACCTTTGGTCGTAAGCCGGCGGCGCCTTCCCGGGAGACCGCGCCCCGCGGCCGAGCCGGCTGCCCTGGCAGCAGGCACAGCGTCGCCCACGTCAGCGAGGCCCGGCGCCGATTGTCGAGTCGCCCCGGACAGCGCGGCTGGCGGAACTACACTCAGCTTCCCCCCAACACAGACACGGGTGTCGCGCCATGCACATACTCGTTCGTCCGTCGGCCGGCGCCCAGGGCAAGCGCTGGCAGGTCTGCCTCGATCAGTTCGCCGTGGACTTCCGCAACGAGCAGGAGGCACGGCACTTCGTCAGCACCCTGGAGGCCCGCCTGCGCGCGCCCCACGCGCTGCCGCGCACGGAGCAGCCACTGACCGGCTGAAGCGCCTCAGACGCTGCGCTCGCTGATCTGCCCGGTGTACCAGCCCAGCAGCGCCGCGCAGCCGCCGCAGGTCGTGATCACCAGCGCCATGGGCAGCGCGCTGCCGTCGTGCAGCACCCCGACCAGCGCCGAGGCAGCCGCCGCCACCGTGAACTGCAGGCTGCCCATCAACGCCGAGGCGCTGCCGGCGTGGCTGCCCTGCCCGGCCATGGCGCAGGCCGAGGAGTTGGGCAGCAGGAAGCCCAGGCTGGCGATGGCGCCGAACAGCGGCATCAGCAGCGGCCACAGGTGTTCCGGGCGGTACAGGGTGACCGCCAGCAGCGCCAGGCCGCAGAAGAAGTACACCCACACCGCGCGGCGCAGCCAGAACCCCGGCCCGCGGTAGCGCAGCAGCCGCGCGTTGACCTGGGCCATGAGGATGAAGCCGGCGGCGTTGCTGCCGAAGATCCAGCCGTAGTGCTCCGCCGGCACCTGGTAGAGCTGGATAAAGACGAAGGGCGAGCCGGCGATGTAGGCGAACATCCCGGCGATGGCCACGCCGCCGGTCAGCGCGTAGCAGAGGAAGGCGCGCTCGCCCAGCAGCCGGCGGTATTCCCCCAGGGCGCCGGACAGCGGCGGCCGCGGGCCGGCGGGGATGGTCTCGGGCAGCCACAGGGCGATGGCGCTGCCGGCCACGGCGCTGAACGCCACCAGGCAGAGGAAGATCGACTGCCAGCCGAACAGCCCCAGCAGCGCGCCGCCGCCCAGGGGCGCGAGGATCGGCGCCAGGCCCATCACCAGCATCAGCTGCGAGAAGGCCTTGGCCGCCGCCACCGCATCGCACAGGTCGCGCACCACCGCCCGCGAGATGACCATGCCGGCGCAGCCGCCCAGGGCCTGGACGAAGCGCGCGCCGATCAGCCAGTGCAGGTCCGGCGCGAAAGCGCAGGCCAGCGAGGCCGCGGTGAAGATGATCACCCCCAGCAGCAGCGGCAGGCGCCGGCCGTAGCGGTCGGCCAGCGGGCCATAGAGCAGTTGGCCGATAGCCAGGCCGGCGAAGTAGGCCGACAGGCTCAGCTGGATGTGCTCGACGTCGGTGCCGAAGGCCGCGGCCAACGCCGGGAAGCTGGGCAGGTAGAAGTCGATGGCCATGGGGCCGAAGGCGCTCAGCGCGCCGAGGATCAGCAGGATGCGAAAGGTCATGGAACACCGTTGGCCCCGTCGCCTGACGGGGCCTGGAAAGATTCGGGCAAGAATTGCAAGCAGGCTAACGAAACGCCGGCAAGCATATCAATTCGCCGGCCCCGGGGCAGGGCCGGAAGAGGAAATTTGCGAGTTGGCTTCAGGCGCCGGCCAGGCGGCCGGCGCCCGTGCCCGTCAGTGCGCCGGCCCCTCCCCCCGGGCCGCTTCGGCCGCGGGCCGGGCCTTGGTCTTGCGCTTGCCCAGGCGTTCGGCGGCCGATTCCACCAACATGTAGAACATCGGGATGAGGAAGGTCGCCAGCACGGTGGCCGCGAGCATGCCGCCGATCACCCCGGTGCCGATCGAATGGCGGCTGGCCGAGCCGGCGCCGCTGCTGATGGCCAGCGGCACCACGCCGAGGATGAACGCCAGGGAGGTCATGACGATCGGCCGGAAGCGCAGTTTGGCCGCCTCCAGCGCCGCCTGCAGCGGGCTCAGCCCCTGCTCCTCGCGGACCATCACGGCGAACTCGATGATCAGGATGGCGTTCTTCGCCGCCAGGCCGATCAGCGTCACCAGGCCGACCTGGAAGTACACGTCGTTGCTCAGCCCGCGCAGCCAGATGGCGAGGATGGCGCCGAACACCGCGAAGGGCACCGCGGTGACCACCGCCAGCGGCAGGGTCCAGCGCTCATACTGGGCGGCGAGGATGAGGAACACCAGGATCAGGCCGAAGACGAACGCCGTGCTACCCGAGCCCTGGGTCTCCAGCTCCTGGTAGGCCGAGCCGATCCAGGTGAGGAAGTAGCTGTCGCCGAGGGTCTGGTCGGCCACCTCCTGCATCGCCGCCAGGGCCTGGCCGGAGCTGTAGCCCGGCGCCGGGCCGCCGAGCAGCTTGGCCGCGGGGAACACGTTGAAGCGCGCGTAGGAATCCGGGCCGAGGGTGCGCTGCACGCTGACCAGGGCCGACAGCGGCACCAGGTCGCCGCTGGAGGAGCGCACGTACACCTGGGTCAGGTCCTCGGGCTTGCGGCGGAAGTCCGACTCGGACTGCAGGTTGACCTTCCAGGTCCGCCCGTAGAGGGTGAAGTCGTTGACGTAGTAGGCGCCGAAGGTCGCCTGCATGGCGGTGAACACATCGTTGATGGCCACCCCCAGCGAACGCGCCTTGGTGCGGTCGAGGTTGATGAAGTACTGCGGCACGTTGGCGTTGAAGGTGCTGGTCACCCCGGCCAGTTCCGGGCGCTTGGCCGCCGCCGCCATGAACTTCTGCACCATCTGTTCGAGCTGCGCGGAGGTGCCGCCGCTACGGTCCTGGATGTACGCCTCGAAGCCGCCGGTGGTGCTCATGCCGGTGATCGGCGGCGGGTTGAAGCTCATCACCACGCCATCTTGCTGCCTGGCGCCCATGGCCATGAAGGTGCGCGTCAGGTTGCGCGCGTCCAGCTCGGGGGTGGTGCGCTCCTTCCAGTCCTTGAGGGTGACGAAGGACACCCCGGCGCTGGTGGTGTTGGCGTTGGTGAGGATGTTCAGGCCGGCGAAGGTCAGCACGTCCTGCACCGCCGGGTGCTTCTCCAACTGCTGCGAGACGGCGTCGGTGAGCGCCTCGGTGCGCGACAGCGAGGCCGCCGGCGGCAGCATGTAGGCGTTGATCACGTAGCCCTGGTCCTCGTCGGGCACCAGCGAGCCGGGCACCCGGCCGAACAGCAGCAGCATCAGCGCGATCATCCCGCCGAACACCAGCAGGCCGATGAGCACGCGCTTGAGGAAGAACTGCACGCCGGCGCCGTAGGCCGCGGTGGCCGCGTCGAACATGCGGTTGAACCAGCGGAACGGCGCCGCCGGCTCCTTGTGCTCGGGCTTGAGGATCAGCGCGCAGAGCGCCGGCGAGAGGGTCAGCGCGACTATCCCGGAGATCACCACCGAGACCGCGATGGTGATCGCGAACTGCTGATACATCTGCCCGGCCAGGCCGCCGAGGAAGCCCACGGGGACGAACACCGCGCAGAGCACCAGGACGATGGCGACGATCGGCCCGGTGACCTCCTCCATGGCCTTGATCGCCGCCTCCCGCGGCGGCAGCTTCTCGGTGCGCATCACCCGCTCGACGTTCTCCAGCACCACGATGGCGTCGTCCACCACGATGCCGATGGCCAGCACCATGCCGAACAGCGTCAGCAGGTTGATGGAGAAGCCCAGCAGGTACATGCCGGCGAAGGTGCCGACCAGCGACACCGGGATGGCCAGCACCGGGATCAGCGTGGCGCGCAGGTTCTGCAGGAAGATGTAGACCACCAGCATCACCAGCACCAGGGCCTCGAAGAAGGTGTGCACCACCTCCTCGATGGACACCTTGACGAAGGTGGTGGTGTCGTAGGGGATCTTGTAGACGACGCCTTCGGGGAAGCGCTTGGCCAGCCGCTCCATGGTGGTTTCCACGGCCTCGGCGGTGTCCAGGGCGTTGGCCCCCGGCTGCAGGTAGACGCCGAAGGAAGCGTTGAGCCGCCCGTTCAGCGTGGTCTTCATCGAGTAGTCCTGGGCGCCCAGCTCGATGCGCGCGACGTCCTTCAGGCGCAGGCTGGCGCCGGTGCTGTCGGTGCGCAGGATGACGCCCTCGAACTCCTTCGGGTCGGTGAAGCGGCCCTGGGTACTCACCGTGTAGGTGAAGTCCTGCGGGGTGTTCAGCGGCTCCTTGCCGAAGTTGCCGGCGGCGAACTGCGAGTTCTGCTCGCGGATGGCGTCGACCACGTCGCTGGGGGTGAGGTTGTACTGCGCCAGCTTGTCCGGGCGCAGCCAGATGCGCATGGCGTAGTCCTTGGAGCCGAACTGGGTGACGTCGCCCACGCCGGGGAGGCGCTTGAGCTCGTCGATGACGTTGATCAGCGCGTAGTTGCTGATGAACACCGGGTCGCGCGAGCCGTCCGGGGAGAACAGCGTCACCACCTGGAGGATGTCGGCGGACTTCTTCTGCACCTTCACGCCCTGCCGGCGCACTTCCTCCGGCAGCTTGGCCAGGGCGGCCTGGACCTTGTTGTTGACGTTGATGGTGGCCTGGTCCGGGTCGGTGCCGACCTTGAAGTACACGGTCAGGCTCATGGCGCCGCTGCTGTCGGAGTTGGACAGCTGGTAGATCATGCCCTCGACGCCGTTGATCTCCTGTTCCAGCGGCGCCGCCACGGTCTCGGCGATGACCTGCGAACTGGCGCCGGGGTAGGAGGCGGTCACCGAGACCTGCGGCGGCAGGATCTCCGGGTACTGCGCCACCGGCAGCGCGCGCAGGGCCGCCAGGCCCGCGAGCAGGATGACGATGGAGATCACCATGGCGAACACGGGGCGGTCGATGAAGAAGCGCGAGATCACGATGGCCGCTCCTTCAGGACTGGGCTGGCTGGGCGGGGGCCTGCTGCGCCGGCGCGGCCGGCGCCTCGACGGCCTTCACCGGCTGGTCCGGGCGGACCTTGGGCAGGCCGTCGACGATCACCCTGTCGCCGTCGTCGACGCCGGAATCGACTATCCAGCGCTGGTTGACCACCTGCGAGGTGGTCACCTGGCGCACGCGGGCGAAGCCGTCCTTGTCCACCACGTAGACGAAGGTGCCGCGCGGCCCCTGGGCCAGGGCGCGCTCGGGCACGGTCACCACATCCTTGCGGACGATGCCGGTGACCACCACGCGGACGAACTGGCCGGGGATCAGGTGGGTTTCCGGGTTGGGCACCACGGCGCGGGCGTTGATGGTGCCGGTGCCGGTGTTGACGAAGCTGTCGGTGAAGTCCACCACGCCGTCGATGGGGTAGCGGCTGCCGTCGCCGAAGAAGATCTGCGCGTTCAGCTTGCCGTGCTCGGGCAGCACCAGGCGGCCCTGCTGCACGCCCTCGCGCAGGCGCGCGGCCTCGGTGTCGGAATAGGCGAAGTTGACGTAGATGGGGTCGAGCTGGGTCAGCTCGGTGAGCAGGCTGGTGTTGGGGTCGCTGGCGGTGACCAGGCTGCCCTCGGAGCGGGTTTCCTTGCTGGCCATGCCGGAGATCGGCGCCTTGACCGTGGTGTAGTCCAGGTCGATCTGCTTGGCGTCGACGTTGGCCTTGGCTGCCTCGACGTCGGCCTTGGCCTGCTCGTAGTCGGAGGTGTAGCGGTCCAGCTCGCTGGCGCTGGCGAAGCCCTTGCGCTGCAGCTCGCGGATGCGCTTGAGGTCGCGGTCGGTCTGGCGGTAGCGCGCCTGGGCCTGGGCCAGCGCGCCCTTGGCCTGGCCGAGGGCGGCCTGGTAGGGGCGCGGGTCGATCTGGAACAGCACCTGGCCCTGCTTCACCGGCCGGCCTTCCTCGTAGGTGCGTTTCTGCAGGATGCCGCTGACCTGGGCGCGCACCTCCACCTCGCGGTAGCCGGCCGCCCGCGCCGAATACTCGAGGTTCAGCGGCAGGCTGGCGCTCCTGGCCACTTCCACCGTGACCTCCGGGGCCGGTGGCGCCGCGCTCCCCTCGTCCGCCAGGGCCGGCAGGACAGACTGCGCGGCGACCAGGGCACACAGGGTCAGGGCGGCGGGCAAGCGCGGGGTGAACGGCATAGAACCTCTCCATGGAAAATGTCGGCTAGGACGATTCGGCACGCTATCGGGGGAAAACTGCCATCCGCCAGTAACTCACGGTTCCCGCTCGAAATTTCAGTAAACTGCGGAAATACCAGTGAGCCTAGCCCGTGTAGCAAACCGCGCCATGAGAAGAACTAAAGAAGATTCGGAACGAACCCGCCAGACGATCCTCGACTCGGCGGAGGCGCTGTTCCTGGAAAACGGCGTTTCCAGCACCAGCCTCGAGGAGATCGCCCGCAACGCCGGGGTCACCCGCGGGGCGGTGTACTGGCACTTCGAGAACAAGGCCCACCTGTTCAACGAACTGCTCAACCAGGTGCGCCTGCCGCCGGAGCAACTGGCCTTGCGCCTGTCCGGCTGCGACGGGGTGGACCCGCTGCAATCGCTGTTCGACCTGTGCGTGGAAGTGGTGCACAGCCTGGCGCAGAACGCGCAGAAGCGCCGCGTGCTGACCATCCTGATGCAGCGCTGCGAGTTCACCGAGGAACTGCGCGAGGCGATCCTCCGCCACAACGCCTTCATCCGCCAGTTCATCGACCTCTGCGAGCAGCTCTTCGCCCGCGACAAATGCCAGGTGCGGCTGCTGCCCGGGGTGACGCCGAAGACCGCCTCGCGGGCGGTCCACGGCCTGATCCACGGGCTGATCAACGACTGGCTGCGCGACCCGCAGCTGTTCGACCCGCTACAGGACGCCGAAGCGCTGCTCGAGCCGCTGTTCCGCGGCCTGATCCGCGACTGGAGCCAGGCCGGCGCGGCTCAGGCCAGCGCGGCCTCGTAGCCCTCCTCGCGGATCGCCGCCAGCACCTCTTCGGCCGCCAGGCGGCTGGCCACCCGCACCTCGCCGCCGGCCAGGTCCACCTGGACCTCGGCCGCGCCGTCGCGGGCCTGGATCGCCTGGGTGATGGCCCGCACGCAGTGGCCGCAGGACATGCCTTTCACACTGAACGCTTGCATGGTCGAACTCCTCGGGTTCGCTTGACGATGGGCGCAGTGTCGACCTTGCCACCGTGGCAAGGTCAAGCCCCCTGCGGCGCCACGCCGCGGGCTTGCCCCCGGCGCCGCCCTCGGCCAAGCTCTGCGCATCCGAGCCCTACCGGGAGCCCCCCATGCGCCGCCTGCTCCGCGCCCTGCCCTGCCTGCTCTGGCCCGCCCTGGCCCTGGCCGCCGACCCGCCGACGGTGCAGGCCTGGCCACAGCAGGAGCCGCCGCCGCCCGGCTATGCCGTGCTCAACGTCAGCCGCCAGGGCCTGCAGAGCGGCAGCGCCTGCGACATCGACCTCTACGTGCGCGGCGAACTGCTGGCGCGCCTGCAGCCCGAGGGCACCGTGGCGCTGAACCTGTCCCCCGGCGAGGTGCCCATCCGCCTCGCCGTCTCCGCCACCGGCGCCTGCCGCGACGGCATGCAGCAACTGCAGGCGCAGACCCTGCGCCTGCGCGCCGGGGAAATCCGCAGCTACCGCATCGGCTACCGCGAAGGCGGGCTGTTCCTGACGCCGGTCAACGTTCCCTGAGCGAGGGCTTGACCTTGCCCTCGTGGCAAGGTTCATCCTCGCAGCATCGTCGGATCGTGACCGCCGCGCCCGCCGGAAGCGGGCGGCGGACATCAGGAGGATCGTCCATGAACAGCCCCATCGAGCTCGACCTGCCGGTGACCGGCATGACCTGCGCATCCTGCGTCGGCCGCGTCGAACGGGCCCTGAAGAAGGTGCCCGGGGTGCTCGCGGCCAGCGTCAACCTGGCCAGCGAGCAGGCGCGGGTGAGCGTCGACTCGCCCGAACAACTGCCGGCCCTGGTGGCCGCGGTGGAGAACGCCGGCTACCAGGTGCCCAGCCACAGCCTGGAGCTGGCCATCGACGGCATGACCTGCGCCAGCTGCGTGGGTCGCGTGGAGCGCGCGCTGAAGAAGGTCCCCGGGGTGCGCGAGGCCAGCGTCAACCTGGCCAGCGAACGCGCCCGCCTGGACCTGCTCGGCCCGGTGGACCCGGCCACCCTCATCGCCGCGGTGGACAAGGCCGGCTACCACGCCCGCCTGCTGCAGGCCGAGCGCCCGGCCGAGGACCCGGCCCTGGCGCGCCTGGCCCGCGAGCGCTGGTTCCTGCTGGCGGCCATTGTCCTGGCCGTGCCCCTGGTGCTGCCGATGTTCGCCGAATGGGCCGGGCTGCACTGGATGCTGCCGGCCTGGGTGCAGTTCGCCCTGGCCACCCCGGTGCAATTCATCATCGGCGCGCGCTTCTACGTCTCGGCGTGGAAGGCGGTGCGCGCCCGCAGCGGCAACATGGACCTGCTGGTGGCCCTGGGCACCAGCGCC
Organism: Pseudomonas sp. AAC; assembly: GCF_000725445.1. Taxonomy (NCBI): domain Bacteria; kingdom Pseudomonadati; phylum Pseudomonadota; class Gammaproteobacteria; order Pseudomonadales; family Pseudomonadaceae; genus Pseudomonas; species Pseudomonas sp. AAC. Next base: position 213,689 of record NZ_KL647101.1, read on the forward strand.
GGCTATGGCCTGAGCCTGTACCTGTGGCTGAGCGCCGCCCCCGGCGCCATGCCGCACCTGTATTTCGAGGCCAGCGCCGTGGTCATCGCCCTGATCCTCCTCGGCAAGTACCTGGAAAGCCGCGCCAAGCGCCATACCGCCGCGGCCATCCGCGCCCTGGAGGCGCTGCGCCCGGAACGCGCCACGCGCATCCGCGACGGCCACGAGGAAGACGTCGCCATCGCCGAACTGAGCCTGGGCGACGAACTGCTGGTGCGCCCGGGCGAGCGCTTCCCGGTGGACGGCAAGGTGCTCGACGGCCGCAGCCACGCCGACGAGGCGCTGATCACCGGGGAAAGCCTGCCGGTGCCCAAGGCCCCGGGTGACAAGGTGACCGGCGGGGCCATCAACGGCGAGGGCCTGCTGACCATCCGCGCCACCGCCCTGGGCGGGGAAACCGTGCTGGCGCGCATCATCCGCCTGGTGGAAGACGCCCAGGCGGCCAAGGCGCCGATCCAGAAACTGGTGGACAAGGTCAGCAACGTCTTCGTCCCGGTAGTGATCGGCATCGCCCTGGTCACCCTGGCCGGCTGGCTGCTGGCCGGCGCCGGCGTGGAAACCGCGCTGATCAACGCCGTGGCCGTGCTGGTCATCGCCTGCCCCTGCGCCCTGGGCCTGGCCACGCCGACGGCGATCATGGCCGGCACCGGCGTGGCCGCGCGCCACGGCATCCTGATCAAGGACGCCGAGGCCCTGGAAGTGGCCCACGCGGTGAGCGCCGTGGCCTTCGACAAGACCGGCACCCTCACCTCGGGCACGCCCAGCCTGGTCCACTTCGCCGTGGCCGAAGGCGAACCCGACGCCGCCCTGGCCCTGGCCGGCGCCCTGCAGCGCGGCAGCGAGCACCCGCTGGCCAAGGCGGTGCTCGGCGCCTGCGCCGAGCAGCACCTGCGCGTGCCCATCGTGAGCCACAGCCAGGCCCTGGCCGGGCGCGGCATCCAGGGCCAGGTCGGCGAGCGCCTGCTGGCCCTGGGCAACCGCCGCCTGCTCGACGAACAGGGTCTGGCCGCCGGCGAACTGCAGGCCAGCGCCACGGAATGGGAAGGCCAGGGCCGCACCCTGTCCTGGCTGCTCGAACTGCAACCGCAACCGCGCCTGCTCGGCCTGTTCGCCTTCGGCGACAGCCTCAAGCCCGGCGCCGCCGAGGCGGTACGGGCATTGCGCGAGCGCGGCATCGGCAGCCACCTGATCACCGGCGACAACCGCGGCAGCGCGCGGGTGGTGGCCGAGGCGCTGGGCCTGGACGACGTCCACGCCGAAGTGCTGCCGGCGGACAAGGCCGCGGTGGTGGCGCAGCTCAGGAGCGGCGGCAAGGTGGTGGCGATGGTCGGCGACGGCATCAACGACGCCCCGGCGCTGGCCGCGGCGGACGTCGGCATCGCCATGGGCGGCGGCACCGACGTGGCCATGCACGCCGCCGGCATCACCCTGATGCGCGGCGACCCGCGGCTGGTCCCCGAGGCCCTGGACATCGCCCGGCGCACCTACGCGAAGATCCGCCAGAACCTGTTCTGGGCCTTCATCTACAACCTGGTCGGCGTGCCCCTGGCGGCCTTCGGCCTGCTCAACCCGATGGTCGCCGGCGCCGCCATGGCCGCCTCCAGCGTCAGCGTGGTGAGCAACGCGCTGCTGCTCAAGCGCTGGAAGCCGGCGCACGGCGCCAACGCAAAGGGAGACGGCGATGAACATCGGTGAAGCGGCGAAGAAGAGCGGCCTGTCGGCGAAGATGATCCGCTACTACGAATCCATCGGCCTGCTCGCCCCGGCCGGCCGCAGCGCCAGCGGCTACCGCCACTACAGCGAGCAGGACCTGCACCGCCTGGCCTTCATCCGCCGCTCGCGGGACTTCGGTTTCTCCCTGGAGGAAGTCGGCCGCCTGCTCGCCCTCTGGCAGGACCGCCAGCGCGCCAGCGCCGACGTCAAGGCCCTGACCGGCCAGCACATCGCCGAACTGGAACGCAAGATCGCCGAACTCAGCGCCCTGCGCGACACCCTGCAGGAACTCCACGACCACTGCCAGGGCGACCACCGCCCGGACTGCCCGATCCTCAAGGACCTGGAGTCGGGGAGTTGTTGTCACTGAAGTCCCCCTGCTGTCCCAACGGTCTTGCCGGCTGCGCCGAGGTGCTCTTCGTAGGATGGGTTGAGCTTGCGAAACTCATGCGGTCGCGGCGATGGGTATCGCTTCGCTCAACCCATCCTACGACGGCGTTTCTCCTATGGTTGATCGGCGGATAACGCTTCGCGTTATTCGCCCTACGTCCACATGAAGCACAGCATTTCCCCGTAGGAGCGAGCTTGCTCGCGAACGGTGTTTACCGGCAGCAGCTGTGTTTCGGATTGACTCCGCTCCCTCTCCCCAGCCCTCGGCTGCGCGCCCCGCCCTGAAGGGAGAGGGGGCTAGGCCGTGCCGAGAGCAGGCATGGTTTCAGCCGGAAACCACCGCGCTTGCCGGCTGACTCGGGAAAACCAGATCGCACCGAACGGTCCCCTCTCCCTTCAGGGAGAGGGTTAGGGAGAGGGCGCTCTTCAGGGCCAGCACCAGAGCAACCTCACCACACCATCACCATAAGGCCTGGCCCTGAACCAAGGTCAGCCACGCACCTGCGCCACCACCCCACGCCGCCACAGCGACGCCGGCAGCACCGTCACCGCCAATCCCACGAAGACCAGCGCGCAGGCCAGCCAGTCCTGGGCGGTGAGTCGTTCGCCCAGCAGCAGCCAGCCGGACAGCAGGCCGGAGACCGGCACCGCCAGGGCGAAGGGGGTGACCTGGCTGGCCGGGTAGCGGCGCAGCAGGAAGCTCCACAGGCCGAAGCCCACGGTGGTGGCGAGGAAGGCGATGTACAGCAGCGCGCCCATGCCTTCCCAGCTGATGCCGGTCAGCGCCGTCGAGATGGCTTGCGGGCCTTCGAAAATCCACGACAGGACCAGCAGCGGCAACGGCGGGATCAGGCTCACCCAGCTGATCAGGCGCAGCATGTCGCTGGCTCCGGAGCGCTTGGTAGCGATGTTGGAGAAGGCCCAGGCCAGGGCCGCGGCCACCACCAGGGCGAAGGCCAGCAGGCTGCCGCCCAGGGGGCGTTCCAGGCCGATCAGCAGCAGGCCGCCGGCGGCCAGGGCGAGGCCGGCCAGGGCGCGCGGGCTGGGGCGTTCGCCGAGGAAGGCGGCGGCGATCAGCACGGTGAAGAACACCTGGCTCTGCAGCACCAGGGACGACAGGCCGGCGGGCATGCCCAGGTGCATACCGACGAACAGCAGGCCGAACTTGACCACCCCCAGCAGCACGCCGATCTGCACAATGCGCCAGAACGGCGCCGGCAGCGGCCCGCGCAGGAAGATCAGCGGCAGCGCCGCCAGGGCGAAGCGCAGGGCGCAGAACAGCAGCGGCGGGAAGTCGTGCAGGCCGACCTTGATGATGACGAAGTTGACGCCCCAGATCAGCGTGACCAGCAGGGCGAGGAGGACGTGCGGCAAGGGCATGGCGGTGCTTCCGGGTGGGATCGGGCCACGCTAGCAGGGCCGCCGCGGGCTGTATGTACACAGTTGCCGCGCAAATGCATCAGGACAGTTCGATGCGCAACTGCGGCCAGCGCCGCGTCCAGGCCTTGCCCCGCAGACGCTGGCGGTAGACCTCGGGCTTGCCGCGGAAATGCTCGGTGGGGCGAACGCGCAGTTCGAACAGGTCCTCCAGGCCCAGCGGCGCCAGCAGCTCCAGGCCCCGGTCGGCGAGGCGCACCGCCACCGCGGTGCAGATTTCCGGCCAATGGCGCATGGCGTCGGCGACATCCGCATAGGGCGCATCGCCGTTGCGCAGGTGCATGCGCGCCTGGTTGCGCACCGACCAGGGCACCCGCGGGCAGGCCCGGGCCAGGCGTCGCTCGAAGGCTTCGTCGGCCTCGGCCCGCAGGCAGCGGGCGTCGAAGTACAGCACGTCCACGTCCGCCAGGGGGCCGGGGGCTAGCCCGTGCAGATGGTCCCAGACGGCGTTGCGCACGAAGCCGGCGCCGATCCAGGCGCCGGGCGGGCCGTACTCGCGCAGGGCGCGCAGCAGGCCCAGGCGTTGCGGGCAGGCGGCGAGCAGCGCGATCAGGCGCGCCGCCTGCGGGCTCACTGCAGCCACGGCGGCGGTGGCGGCTCCTCGGCGCGCGGCGGGCCATCCTGCTCGGCGCGGGCCGCCTCGCGGCGCTCCTGCTCGCGCAGGGCGGCAGCGATCTCGCGCATCACCGCATCGACGTCGGCTTCCTCTTCCGGCTCGTCGAAGTGGCCGGTCAGCGGGGTGTCCGGCTGCAGCTTGCCGTCTTCGAACAGCGCCCACATTTCCTTGGCGTAGCGGGTGTCCTTGAGCTCCGGGGCGAACTGGCCGAAGTAGGCGGCCATGTTGCCGACGTCGCGTTCGAGCATGCGGAATGCATGGTTGTTGGCCGCCGCATCCACCGCCTGGGGCAGGTCGATGATCACCGGGCCGTCGGGGCCGAGCAGCACGTTGAATTCCGAGAGGTCGCCGTGCACCAGCCCGGCGCAGAGCATCATGACGATCTGGCGGATGAGGAAATCGTGGTATTCGCGGGCCTGCTCCGGCTCCAGCACCACGTCGTTGAGGCGCGGCGCGGCCTCGCCGTATTCGTCGGCGACCATTTCCATCAGCAGCACGCCATCGAGGAAGTCGTAGGGCTTGGGCACCCGCACCCCGGCGTTGGCCAGGCGGAACAGCGCCGCCACCTCGGCGTTCTGCCAGGCCTCCTCCTGCTCGCGCCGGCCGTAGCGCGAGCCCTTGGCCATGGCCCGGGCCTGGCGGCTGTTGCGCACCTTGCGGCCCTCCTGGTATTCCGCGGCCTGGCGGAAACTGCGCTTGTTGGCCTCCTTGTAGACCTTGGCGCAGCGCAGCTGCTCGCCGCAGCGCACCACGTAGACCGCCGCTTCCTTGCCGCTCATCAGCGGGCGCAGCACTTCGTCGACCAGGCCGTCCTCGATCAGCGGCTCTATGCGTTTGGGTGTCTTCATCAGGCTCCGTCGTCGTTCTTGTCCGGCCCAAGCGGCCGCAGCCGCTCCTTATACGACATGCGCCGGGTGACGCCCAGCACCGACCGCCGGAATCATGGTGGCGTCGTGGTCATTTCGATGCTTTCGCCCAGGGCATCGGCCATGCGCTCGATCTCGCTGCCCAGGGCCTGGGCGTCGTCGGCGTAGCGGATGGCGATGGCGGCGAAGCCGTCGGCGACCTCGGCGAAGGCCTCCACCACCTGCGGGTCGAAGTGGCTGCCGCTGGCGGCGAGGATCTGCTGGCGGGCCTCATCCGGCGACAAGGTCGCGTGGTAGGGATGGCGGCTGGTCAGTTCGTCGTAGCAGTCGATCAGCGCCAGCAGCCGTGCCGACAGCGGAATCTGCTCGCCGCGCAGGCCCCGCGGGTAGCCGCTGCCGTCCCAGCGTTCGTGGTGGCCGTAGGCGATCTCCTTGGCGTAGCGCAGGAATTCCGCCGGGCTGCCCAGGCGGCGTTCGGCGGCGGCCAGGGCGTCGTGGCCGATGCGCGTGTGGCTCTGCATCAGCAGTTGGTCCTCGGGGCTGAGCTGGCCGGGGTTGAGCAGCACGCGGTCGGGCACCGCCACCTTGCCGATGTCATGCAGCTGCGCCGAGCGCGCCAGCAGTTCGATCTGCTCCAGGTCCAGGCCGCCGGCCTCGCCCTCGCGCCGGGCCAGGGCGTCGGCGAGCAGGCGCATGTACTGCTCGATGCGCAGCAGGTGGCGGCTGTGCGGGTTGTCGCGCAGGTCGCAGAGGGTGGCCATGGCCTCCAGGGTGGCGTCCTGGGCGGCCTGCAGTTCGCGGCTGCGGCGGCGCACCTCCAGCTCCAGGTATTCGCTCTTGTCGCGCAGGAAGTCGGCGTTGGCCTTGAGCTTGAGGTGCGCGCGGATGCGCGCCAGGGTCACCGGCGGGCTGATCGGCTTGGTGATGTAGTCCACCGCGCCCAGGTCCAGGCCGCGCTGCTCGTCGGCGGTGCTGACCATGCCGGTGAGGAAGATCACCGGGATCTCGGCGGTCAGCGGGTCGGCCTTGAGCTGGCGGCAGACTTCGTAGCCGTCCATCTCCGGCATCATGATGTCGAGCAGCACCAGGTCCGGCCGCGGCTCGCTGGCGGCCAGGCGCAGGGCCTTGGCGCCGCTGCCGGCGACGCGCACCTGGTACTGGCCCATGAGCAGCTCGCTCATGAGCATGAGGTTGTCCGGTTGGTCGTCGACCACCAGGATCACTTCCTGGTCCGGTCGGTCCAGCATGCTGTCCAAGGTTCCACCCCTCTTGCGCTCAGATGCGGATGTCGCGCTCGCGCGACAACACCAGCAGTTTTTCCAGGGCCCGCTCGAACTCGAAGCGGCGGATGCTCGCCGCGACGTCGTCGTACCCGTCATTGAAGATACTGCGCAGCAGGCCCGCGCGCTCGCCCACCAGTCGTCCGGCGCGCGGGTCGTCGGCAGCCAGCAGGTGCGCCAGGCGGCGCACCACCTGCTCGGCCTGCTGGCGCTCGGCCGCCGGCAGTTCGACCGCCGGCTGCCCCGCCGGTTCTGGCGCCTCCAGCAGCGGCGGCGCCGTCGAGGGCGAGCGCAGGATGCGCGACAGGTCGATGGGCCGCGCATCCTCCACGTGGCCCAGGGGCAGGCGGCACCAGAACAGGCTGCCCTTGTCCGGCTCGCTGTCCACCCCGACCTCGCCGCCCATGGCCTCGGCCAGGCGCTTGCAGATCGCCAGCCCCAGGCCCGAGCCGCCGTAGCGCCGGGTGATGGAGTTGTCGGCCTGGCGGAAGGACTCGAACAGGCGTTCCTGCTGCGCCGGGCTGATGCCGATGCCGGTGTCGCGCAGGCCGAAGTACAGCCAGTCCTCGTCGCCGGCCTGCATGTCCAGGCGCACTTCCAGCTCCAGGGAGCCGTGCTCGGTGAACTTGAGCGCGTTGTTGCCGTAGTTCATCAGAATCTGCCGCAGGCGCAGCGAGTCGCCCAGCAGGTGCGAGGGCAGCCGCGGGTCGATGTGGCATTCCAGGCTCAGGCCCTTGCCCGCGGCGCGGATCGCCAGCAGGTCGACCAGCTCGCCGAGCAGGCGCTCCAGGTCGAAGTCCAGGTGCTCGAACTCCAGGCGCCCGGCCTCCACCTTGGACAGGTCGAGGATGTCGCTGATCAGCTCCAGCAGGTACTGGCCCGAACCCTGGATCTTGCCCAGGTAGTCGCGCTGCTGCGGGTCCAGGGCGGTCTGTTCGAGCAGGTGCGCCAGGCCGATGATGATGTTCAGCGGGGTGCGGATCTCGTGGCTGACGTTGGCCAGGAACTCGCTCTTCAGCCGCGCCGCCTGCTCGGCCAGGTCGCGGGCCTGGGCCAGGGCCTCCTCGGTGGCCTTGCGCGCGGTGATGTCGCGGCTCACCCCGACCAGCCCGAGCAACGCGCCGTGGTCGTCGTGGAAGGCGCTGCGCAGGGTATCGAACAGCACCCGCCGGCCATCCGGGTAGACCACCCAGCCCTCGCTGGCGAACGGCTGGCTGGCCGACAGCGCCTGGCGGTCGCGCTCGCCGCGGCCGGCGCTGGCGGCGTCGCTGAACAGCTGGGCGTCGCTGCGCCCGATCACGTCCTCGGCCGGCAGCCCCAGGCATTCGGCGAAGGCGTGGTTGGCGCCCAGGTAGCGGCCTTCGGTGTCCTTGAACCAGATGGGGTCGGGGATGGCGTTGATCAGCGCCAGCAGGGTGCGCCGCTGGCGGTGCTCCTCGGCCTCGGCGCGGGCACGCTCGGCCACCTGGATCTGCAGGCGGCGGTTCCAGACCAGGACGAAGGCGAGCAGGGCGAAGAAGCCCGCCACGTAGGGCCAGGCCGCCTGCAGCAGCTGCATCCAGTCGAAGGCGTCTATCTGCGGCAGCCAGCGCTGGCGGATGCGCTCCTGCTCACCGTCGTCGATGCTGGCCAGGGCGCGGTCCAGCAGCGGCACCAGGGGCGCCAGCTCGCGGCGCACGGCGAAGCGCACCTGGCTGTTGTCCAGGCCGCTGTCGCCGCGCACCTCCAGGTTGCTCAGGTTGAGCTGGCCGATCAGATAGTTGGTCGAGATGAGATTGCCCACGTAGGCGTCGGCGCGCCCGGAAGCCACGGCCTTGAGGGCTTCGGCGGTGTCGTCGACGATGACGAAGGCCACCCCCGGCACCGCCGTGCGCAGCAGGTCGTGCACGGCGAAGTCGCGCTCCACGGCCACGCGCTTGCCGGAGAGGTCGTCGAGCACCCGCACATTGCTGTCGCGGCGGGCGAAGATCAGGCTGCTGGTGCTCAGGTAGGGCTGGCTGAAGGCGAGGAAGCGCTCGCGCTCGGGCGAGCGCGCCACGGTCGGCAGCAGGTCGACCTCGCCCTTGCGCGCCGCTTCGATCACCTGCGCCCAGTCGTCGAAGGTCTGCGTCTGCAACTGCAGGCCCAGGCGCTGGGCGACCTGATTCAGGTAGTCGGCGCTGATGCCCTGGAACCCGCCCTGGGCGTCGACCATCTCGAACGGCGGCCAGCCATCGCGGGAAATGCCCACCCGCAGCGTCGGGTGGGCCTCCAGCCAGCTGCGTTCGTGGCCGCTGAGCGCCAGTTCCGCGCCCCACAGCGGTGGGCACAGCAGGAAGCAGAGCAGCAGGCAATGGCTAAGGAGTCGGCGGCAGGGCATGGCGGGCTCTCGACGGACCTCCTGCAAGCGTAGCCGGCAGTTTGAAAAGCGATTACGGATTGCCCGCCCGCCGGGTGACGCCGACAATTTCCCCATGTACCCGGTCCTCCCTGGAGAGCGCCATGCCCCCACTTCCCGATGACGAACGCTGCTGGCAGGCGGTCTGCGAGCGTGACGCGGGCTTCGACCAGCGTTTCGTGTTTTCCGTTCGCTCCACCGGCGTCTATTGCCGGCCGAGCTGCCCGGCGCGGCGGCCAAGCCGCGCCAACGTGCGCTTCCACGCCGACGCAGCCGCCGCCGAAGCCGCGGGCTTCCGCCCCTGCAAGCGCTGCACGCCTGACGGCGAGAGCCCGACGCAGCGCCTCGATGCGCTGGTCGCCGCCGCCTGCCAGTTGCTGGAGCAGGCCGAGCGCCCGTTGACCATGGACGAACTGGCCGCGCTCATCGGCCTCTCGGCCTCGCACCTGGCCCGCGCCTTCAAGGCGCGCACCGGCCTGACGCCGCGGGCCTGGGCCGAGGCCCGCCGCCAGCAGCGCCTGGCCGCCGCCCTGCCGCAGGCGCGTTCGGTGCTCGATGCCGCCCTGGAGGCGGGTTATTCCGGCACCCGCGCGCTCTACGAGGCGCCCACCGCGCTGAGCCCGGCGCAACGCCGACAGAAGGGCGCCGGCATCCGCCTGCGCTACGCCATCGCCCCCTGCCCGCTCGGCCAGGTGCTGCTGGCCGCCAGCCTGCGGGGCGTCTGCGCCCTGCTGTTCGGCGATGCGCCGGAGCAGCTGGAGGCGGAACTCCGCCAGCGCTTCGCCGCCGCCGAGTTGCAGCGCGACGACGCCGGCCTGGGCGACTGGCTGGGCCGGGTGCTGCGCCAGCTGGAGCAGCCCGAACGCGCCGCCGGCCTGCCCCTGGACCTGCACGGCAGCGCCTTCCAGCTGCGCGTCTGGCGCGCCCTGGCGCAGATTCCCAGCGGGCAGACGCGGCGCTACGGCGAACTGGCCGAGCAGTTGCACAGCCATCCCCGGGCCATCGCCCGCGCCTGCGCGAGCAACCCGGTGGGGCTGCTGGTGCCCTGCCACCGGGTGGTGGCCGCCGACGGCGGCAGCGGCGGCTACCGCTGGGGCCTGGAGCGCAAGCGCGAGCTGCTGCGCCGCGAGGACCAGGCGGCGCAGCAGGACGAACCGGCCTGAGCCGCCTCCGATCGGCCGGGCCCATGGCAGAGCCCTCGCTGTGCTATGGTTCGGCCCCTCGAAGGACCGCCTGCAAGCCCCATGACCCTCTGGAACCTCATCACCCGTTTCGGCGACAGCTCGCTGCTGCTGCCCTGCGCGCTGTTCATCTATGCCTGGTTGCTGCTGCGCCGGGAAACGTACAACGCCAACTGCTGGCTGCTGCTGTTCGGCCTGGCCGCCGGCGTCACCCTGGTCTCCAAGCTGGCCTTCATGGGCTGGGGCATCGGTATTCCCGCCTGGAACTTCACCGGGCTGTCCGGCCACAGCATGATGGCCGCCAGCGTCCTGCCGGTGCTCTGCAGCCTGCTGCTGCCCGCCCGCCCCGCCTGGCGCCTGGCCGCCGCGGCCGGCGGCGCCGTGCTGGCCGTGCTGGTGGGCGTGTCGCGGCTGCAGATCAACGTCCATTCGCCGGCGGAAGTCTACGGCGGGCTGGCCGTGGGCCTGGCCGCCAGCGGCGCCTTCCTCTGCCTGACGCAGCGTCGCCTGCCGTCGCTGTCGCCCGTGCTGCTGGCCCTCGTCCTGCTGCTGGCCTCGCTGCAGGGCGTGACCGGCGTGCGCGCGCCCACCCACCAGATGCTCGAACGCATCGCCGCCTACATGGCCGACCGCGACCAGCCGTTCAAGCGCGGCGAGTGGGGTGGCTTCCATCGCCTCGACGGGCAGCGGGCGCCAGCGGCCTGAGCCGAGATGCTCTTCGCAGGATGGGTTGAGCCTGCGAAACCCATCGGGCCACGGTGATGGGTATCGCTTCGCTCAACCCATCCTACGGTGAAATACCCTGCCTCCCTTACAGACCGCGCTGGCGCGCTCTTCGTAGCGGGCCCTGCCCGCGATTCGCGCGCAGGGCGCGCTCCTACAAGGGAGCGGCGTGCGCGTTCGGAAAACCGAACGCGCGAACGGCATCTATCCGGAACTCCGAACGCCCGTCTCGCCAACGGCCTGCCAAGCCCGAATATAAGTCCTTTAAATTCAATCACTTAAAATAAAATCCAGGGACTGGCACGGTCCCTGCTCCATAGCTTCCCCGTGAGCATGCGGCAGCGCCGCGCTTGCCCGCCGGCCGCCAGGAGGGCCCGCCGCCGGGTACGCCTGCCGCAGGATCGACAACAACCAGAACAAGTCGAGGAAGCATCAATGCGTATCGCACCCCGTGTGCTGGGCGTGGCCATCGTCGCCGCCCTGTTCGCCACTCCGGCCCTTTGCGAGGAACTCACCGGCACCCTGAAGAAGATCAAGGATTCCGGCACCATCGTCCTCGGCCACCGTGACGCCTCCATCCCCTTCTCCTACCTGGCCGACGACCCGCGCCAGCCGGTGGGCTATTCCCACGACCTGCAGCTGAAGGTGGTCGAGGCAGTCAAGCAGGAACTGGGCATGCCCGACCTCAAGGTGCGCTACAACCTGGTCACCTCGCAGACGCGCATCCCGCTGGTGCAGAACGGCACCGTGGACATCGAGTGCGGCTCCACCACCAACAACCTGGAGCGCCAGAAGCAGGTCGACTTCTCCCTCGGCATCTTCGAGGTGGGCACCCGCCTGCTGACCAGGAAGACCAGCGGCATCAGCGACTTCGCCGACCTCAAGGGCAAGAACGTGGTGACCACCGCCGGCACCACCTCCGAGCGCCTGCTCAAGTCGATGAACGCCGAGAAGAAGATGGGCATGAACATCATCTCGGCCAAGGACCACGGCGAATCCTTCCTGATGCTCGAATCCGGCCGCGCCGTGGCCTTCATGATGGACGACGCCCTGCTCTACGGCGAAATGGCCAAGGCCCGCAAGCCCGACGACTGGGCGGTGGTCGGCACCCCGCAGTCCTATGAAATCTACGGCTGCATGGTGCGCAAGGGCGACGAGGGCTTCAAGAAGGTGGTCGACAAGGCAATCGCCGACACCTTCGCCTCCGGGCAGATCAACGACATCTACGCCAAGTGGTTCACCCAGCCGGTGCCGCCCAAGGGCCTGAACCTCGAATTCCCGATGAGCGACACGCTCAAGAAGCTGATCGCCAGTCCCACCGACAAGTCTGCCGAGCAGATGTAAGGGTGGCGCCCCGCCGCGCTCACGAGGCGCGGCCGGGCGGGGAACGGGAGCGCCAGCGGCGCTCCCGGCCTCCCCTTCCTTCCCGATCCACCACCGGAACACGCCCGCCACCCACGGGCGCAGGCGCCTGCGCGCCGCGTTCCGGCCGTTTCGACGCCCCGCACGGGGCCATCGAGGGCAACCTTCATGAACTACAACTGGGACTGGGGCGTGTTCTTCAAGTCCACCGGGATCGGCGACGAGATCTACCTGGACTGGTACATCGCCGGCCTGGGCTGGACCATCGCCGTCGCCCTCACTGCCTGGCTCCTCGCCCTGGCGCTGGGCCTGGTGCTGGGCGTGCTGCGCACCGTGCCGAACCGCTGGCTGTCGGCCATCGGCACCGGCTACGTCGAGCTGTTCCGCAACGTGCCGCTGCTGGTGCAGCTGTTCATCTGGTACTTCCTGGTCCCGGACCTGCTGCCGCAGCCGCTGCAGGACTGGTTCAAGCTCGGCCTGGCGCCGGAGACCTCGGCCTTCGTCAGCGTCGTGGTGTGCCTGGGCCTGTTCACCGCCGCGCGCGTCTGCGAGCAGGTGCGCACCGGCATCCAGGCGCTGCCCGGGGGGCAGGTCGCCGCCGGCCGCGCCATGGGCTTCAGCCTGCCGCAGGTGTACCGCTACGTGCTGCTGCCGCAGGCCTTGCGCATCATCATCCCGCCGCTGACCTCGGAGTTCCTCAACATCTTCAAGAACTCCTCGGTGGCCTCGCTGATCGGCCTCATGGAGCTGCTGGCGCAGACCAAGCAGACCGCCGAGTTCAGCGCCAACCTGTTCGAGGCCTTCACCCTGGCCACGGCGATCTACTTCACCCTGAACATGAGCCTGATGCTGTTCATGCGCCTGGTCGAGCGCAAGGTCGCGCTGCCCGGGCTGATTTCCGTGGGAGGCAAATGATGGACTTCGGCTCGATCGTCCCGGCGCTGCCGGGCCTGTGGGACGGCATGGCCATGACCCTGCAGCTGACCGGCCTGGGCGTGCTCGGCGGCGTGGTGCTGGGCACCCTGCTGGCGCTGATGCGCCTGTCCCACAACCGCCTGCTGAGCAACCTCGCCGGCTTCTACGTCAACTACTTCCGCTCCATCCCGCTGCTGCTGGTGATCACCTGGTTCTACCTGGCGGTGCCCTACATCCTGCGCTGGATCACCGGCAGCGACACCCCGGTGGGCGCCTTCACCAGCTGCCTGGTGGCCTTCGTGATGTTCGAGGCGGCGTACTTCTGCGAGATCGTCCGCGCCGGCATCCAGGCCATCCCGAAAGGCCAGATGGGCGCGGCGCAAGCCCTGGGCATGACCTACGGCCAGTGCATGCGGCTGATCATCCTGCCCCAGGCGTTCCGCAAGATGACCCCGCTGCTGCTGCAGCAGAGCATCATCCTGTTCCAGGACACCTCGCTGGTCTACACCGTCGGCCTGATGGACTTCCTCAACGCGGCGCGCTCGCGCGGCGACATCATCGGCCAGCCCCACGAATTCCTGATCTTCGCCGGTCTCGTCTACTTCATCGTCAGCTTCACCGCCTCCTTCGCGGTCAAGCGCCTGCAGAAAGGGTTAGCCCTATGATCACCATCGACAACGTCAACAAGTGGTACGGCGACTTCCAGGTCCTCACCGACTGCAGCACCTCGGTCGCCAAGGGTGAAGTGGTGGTGGTCTGCGGGCCGTCCGGCTCGGGCAAGTCGACGCTGATCAAGTGCGTCAACGCCCTGGAGCCGTTCCAGAAGGGCGACATCGTGGTCGACGGCACTTCCATCGCCGACCCGAAGACCAACCTGCCGAAGCTGCGCTCGCGGGTGGGCATGGTGTTCCAGCACTTCGAGCTGTTCCCGCACCTGACCATCACCGAGAACCTGACCATCGCCCAGGTCAAGGTGCTCGGCCGCGGCAAGGACGAGGCCACCGAGAAGGGCCTGGCGCTGCTCGACCGCGTCGGCCTCAAGGCCCACGCCCACAAGCACCCCGGCCAGCTTTCCGGCGGCCAGCAGCAGCGCGTGGCCATCGCCCGCGCCCTGGCCATGGACCCGATCGTGATGCTGTTCGACGAACCCACCTCGGCGCTGGACCCGGAAATGGTCAACGAAGTGCTCGACGTGATGGTCCAACTGGCCCAGGAAGGCATGACCATGATGTGCGTGACCCACGAGATGGGCTTCGCCCGCAAGGTGGCCGACCGGGTGATCTTCATGGACCGCGGGCAGATCGTCGAAGACTGCGCCAAGGAAGAGTTCTTCGGCGACCTGGAAGCCCGCTCCGAGCGCGCCCGGCAGTTCCTCGCCAAGATCCTCACCCACTGAAGCCCACCCATGCCCCGTAGGATGGGTTGAGCGAAGCGATACCCATCACCAGCCGGCCCGTCGCCACACCCGGCGCCGGGCTGGTTCGCTTCCGACGACTGTGATGCAATGCCCGCCCAGCCATTGACCCTGCCACCGCCGAACGTGAAGCCGAGCCTCGTGCGCAACCTGCTGTTGCCGATTCCGCTGATCCTGCTGATGCTCGGCTTCGGCTACGGCGGCTACCTGGTCAGCGCCGGCGCCGGCACCCGCGCCCTGGTCGCCAGCGGCGAGCGCCAGCTGGAACTGCACGCCCGCGGGGTGGAAAGCGAGATCAGCCGCTACACCTACCTGCCCAGCCTGCTGGAGCTGGAAAACAACGTCACCCGCCTGCTGCTGGAACCCACGCCCTACCGCCGCGACCTGGTCAACGCCTACCTCGAAGGCCTCAACCGCCGCGCCGGCAGCCGCGCCATCTACCTGCTGGACACCTCCGGCCGAGTGCTGGCCACCAGCAACTGGCAGGACGCCGACAGCTACCTGGGCGAGGACCTGTCCTTCCGCGCCTACTTCCAGGACGCCGTGCAGGGCCGCCCGGGGCGCTTCTACGGCATCGGCAGCACCGTCGGCGAGCCCGGCTACTACCTGGCCCACGGCCTGGTGCATGGCGGGCGCATCGTCGGCGTGGCGGTGGTCAAGGTGAAGATGGAGGCCCTGGAGGAACGCTGGGAGAAGGCCCAGCTGCAGGCCTTCGTCAGCGACGAGAACGGCATCATCGTCCTCTCCAGCAACCCGCAGTTGCGCCTGAAGGCGGTGCGCTCGCTCAGCGCCGCGGACAAGGAGCGCCTGGCGCGCAGCCTGCAGTACTACTGGTGGGCGCTCAACGAATGGCAGCCCAGCTCGCGCCGGGCCCTGGGCGAGGGCGTGGAGGAAATCGGCTTCCGCGACCGCGACGCCAGCGGCGAGCCGCACGCCGAGCGCCTGTACCTGAAGCAGAGCCGCCGCCTGAACGACACCCCCTGGGACTTCACCCTGCTCAGCCCGCTGCAGGACGTGCGCCGCGAGGCCATGATCCACGGCGTGCTGGCCGCGGTGGGCTTCGCCCTGCTGGCGTTCCTGCTGATCGCCTGGAACGAGCGGCGCAAGGTCCTGGCCACCCGCCTGGCCGCCCGCGAGGCGCTGCAGCAGGCCAACGACGAACTGGAGCGGCGCATCGCCGAGCGCACCGCCGACCTGCGCGCCAGCAACCAGCATCTACGCGAGCAGATCCGCGAGCGCCGCCAGGCCGAGGACACCCTGCGCAAGGCCCAGGACCGCCTGGTCCAGGCCGGCAAGCTGGCGGTGATCGGGCAGATGTCCACCAGCATCGCCCACGAACTGAACCAGCCGCTGGCGGCGCTGCGCACCCTCTCCGGCAACACCGTGCGCTTCCTCCAGCGCGGCGCCCTGGACATCGCCAGCAGCAACCTCGAAGCGATCAACGAAATGGTCGACCGCATGGGCCGCATCACCGCCAGCCTGCGCGCCTTCGCCCGGCGCGCCGACGACCACGGCCAGGCGCGCCTGGGCAAGGCGGTGGACGCCGCGCTGCGGGTGCTGCAGGTGCGCCTGAAGGACTGCCCGCTGGCCCTGCACCGCGAATTCGACGACGTGAGCCTGGGCATCGACCAGACGCGCCTGGAACAGATCCTGGTCAACCTGATCGCCAACGCCCTCGACGCCATGAGCGCGCAGGCCGACCGCCAGCTCTGGCTCAGCGGCCGCGCCGAGGGCGCGCAATACCACCTGACGGTGCGCGACAACGGCCCGGGCATCCCGCCGGATGCCCGCGAGCACCTGTTCGAACCCTTCTTCACCACCAAGCCCGGCGAGCACGGCCTGGGCCTGGGCCTGACGCTCTCGGCCAGCCTCGCCACCGCCGCCGGCGGCAGCCTCGGCGTGGCCCACCCGGAGGCCGGCGGCACCGCCTTCGAACTCAGCCTGCCCCTGCAGCCCACTCAGGAACCCACGCCATGAGCGACGAAAAACTCCGCGTACTGGTGGTCGAGGACGACCCCCACGTGCTGCTCGGCTGCCAGCAGGCCCTGGCCCTGGAAGACCTCGACAGCGACGGCGTGGCCAGCGCCGAGGAAGCGCTGCGGCGCGTGGGCGCCGACTTCCCCGGCATCGTCATCAGCGACATCCGCCTGCCCGGCATGGACGGCCTGCAACTGCTGGCCCGCCTGCGCGAGAAGGACGCGCAACTGCCGGTGGTGCTGATCACCGGCCACGGCGACATCGCCATGGCGGTGCAGGCCATGCGCGACGGCGCCTACGACTTCATGGAAAAGCCCTTCGCCCCCGAGCGCCTGGTGGACGTGGCGCGGCGCGCCCTGGAACACCGCCGGCTCAGCCGCGAGATCGGCCAGCTGCGCCGCCAACTGGCCGGGCGCCAGGCCCTGGAGGCCCGGCTGATCGGCCGTTCGCCGGCGATGCAGGCGCTGCGCGAGCTGATCGCCAACGTCGCCGACACCTCGGCCAACGTGCTCATCGAGGGCGAGACCGGCACCGGCAAGGAACTGGTCGCCCGCTGCCTGCACGACTACAGCCGGCGCCAGGCCAAGGCCTTCGTCGCGCTGAACTGCGGCGGCCTGCCGGAAAGCCTGATCGACAGCGAAATCTTCGGCCACGAGGCCCACGCCTTCACCGGCGCCGGCAAGCGGCGCATCGGCAAGATCGAGCACGCCGACGGCGGCAGCCTGTTCCTCGACGAGATCGAGAGCATGCCGCTGAACCTGCAGGTCAAGCTGCTGCGGGTGTTGCAGGAACACCAGCTGGAACGCCTGGGCTCCAACCAGTTGATCCCGGTGGACTGCCGGGTGATAGCCGCGACCAAGTCGGACCTCGCCGCCATGGGCCGCGAGGGCAGCTTCCGCAGCGACCTCTACTACCGCCTCAACGTCATCACCCTGCAACTGCCGCCGCTGCGGGAAAGACGCGAAGACATCCTGATGCTCTTCGAGCACTTCCTGCAGCAGTCCTCGCTGCGCTTCGACCGCCCGGCGCCGGCCATCGACAACGCCACCGCCGCCAGCCTGATGGCCCACGACTGGCCGGGCAACGTGCGCGAACTGCGCAACGTCGCCGAACGCTTCGCCCTCGGCCTACCGGTGCTGACCGGCGGCGGCCAGGGCCCGGACGCCAGCGAACCGCGCTTCGCCGAAGCCGTCGAAGCCTTCGAACGCAGCCTGCTGCAAAGCGCTCTGGAACGCCACGCCGGCAACCTCAGCCAGGCCGCCCTAGCCCTGGGCATGGCCAAGACCACGCTGTTCGACAAGGTGAAGAAATACGGGTTGGCGTAGGGCGCATAACGCCTACGGCGTTATCCGCCGCTACACCCATGCCCTCGCCGACGCTGGGGTCGAACCGGGCGATCCTCTTCCGTCGGTGAGAGCGGCCAAGGTCGGCTCCGAGCGGGGCGCGGCCAAGGTCAGGCGGCGTATAACCGCGAACGGTTATACGCCCTACGCGAATCGCGGACAGAGTCCCAGGGAAGCACGGTCGTAGGGCGCATAACGCCTACGGCGTTATCCGCCGCTACACCCATGCCCTCGCCGACGCAGGGGTCGAGCCGGGCGATCCTCTTCCGCCGGTGAGAGCGGCCAAGGTCGGCTCCGAGCGGGGCGCGGCCAAGGTCAGGCGGCGTATAACCGCGAACGGTTATACGCCCTACGCTACACTACCCGCCTTCCCCATCGCCGCCCCCGCCGGAGCCGCCCCATGTCCGCCAAATCCGAAGCCTTCTGGAACCAGCTCTGCGCCGACGCCGGCGTCGATCCGCAGCGGCGCCTGGCCGCGCGCCAGGCCATTCTGGCCGACGCGAAGGCGGTGGATGCCTGCTTCTACCGCCCCGACGACAACGACCCGGACGCCGAGGAGCTGGACCTGGGCGACGCCAGGGTGCTCATTCTCGGCCCCTTCGAGGCGCCCGCCGACTGGGACGCCGCCGAGCGCGAGGCGTTCTTCGAGGATGCCGACCCGGCGGCCTTCTTCAACGCCCTGGTGGAGTGCGAGGCCGAGCCCGGCAGCAAAGCCTTCTTCGTCCCGGAGATCGGCGATTTCGTCGCCGTGATGCCGAGCCCGGACAAGGTGCAGATGTACTTCCTGCACGACTGGCACGAAGAGGAAGACGGCTGCCATTGCGTGCTGGTGCGCGATGACGAAGGTCTCTGAGCCGACACGCAACCCAGGCTTTTTCCTACAGAAGCAGCGGTGAATCTCCACTAGGCCGGGCGCCGGGCCGAACCTACAGTTGCGGGCTCATTGCACCCAGCGGCGCCCGCCATGCCCCACGATCACGACAGCCTGCCGGTGGAACTCGAAACCCACCTGCCCAACCACGCCCCGCGCATCCTGCGCGGGCGCATCAGCCTGAACGACTACCACGACCTGCTGCTGGGCGACACGCCCGCCCTGGTGCGCCTGACGGACCTGCATGGCCAGAGCGACCTGTTCATCCGCGGGGTGAACATCCGCTGGGTGATCCGCACCGACGACAGCGACGCAGCCGCCTAGGCGCCACGCCGAAACCTGCCTGGGCGCGGGCCTGGCTGAACCGAAGCTGAATATCGCCACGATTCATCGGCGCCCGGGGAACCGGGCGCCACGGCGTCAGTCACAGAGGAATCTTCGGCAACTTCCTACGCAGCCTTCGGCAGCAGCGCCGTGCGAGAGCCCACCATGCAACCGGATCAAGACACCCTCTGGGTCGAACTGGAAACCCTGGACAACGCCCAGCGCCCGCATCGCCTGCGCGGACGCATGCAACTGCGCGACTACTTCGACCTGCTGGCCGGCTGCGCGCCAAGCCTGGTGCGCCTGGATGACTGCCGCGCCGACCGCCGCGGCCCGGTGGCCGACCTGTTCATCCGCAGCGTGCACATCCTGCGGGTGATGGCCCTGGGCCCGGTGCCGGCCTGAAGCGGCCTCAGTCGGCCATTCCCTTGTAGACATAGGTCATCGGCCGCGGCCCCGGCAGGTACTCGCGGCTCAGCTCGCGCACCTGGAAACCGCCGGCCTCGATCAGCGCCGGGATGTCGCGGTCCAGGTGGCAGCCACCGGCCAGCGGCTTCCAGATCGGCGTCAGGCGGTGCTGCCAGGCGCGCACGCCGGCGTCCGGCGCCAAGCCGTGCTCGCAGAAGAGGAACTCGCCGCCCGGCTTGAGCACCCGGCGCATCTCGCGCAGCGCCGCCAGCACGTCCGGGATGCTGCACAGGGTGAAGGTGCAGACGATGGAGTCGAAGCTGCCGGCGTCCGCGCGAATCTGCCCCAGCTCCAGCGCCACCATCTCCACCGGGATGCCGATCCCCGCCGCGCGCTTGCGCGCCAGGCCCTGCATCTGCGCCGCCGGGTCGACGCCGACGATTGTCGACACTTTCCCCGCGTCGTAGAAACCCAGGTTCAATCCGGTGCCGATGCCGATCTCCAGCACCCGGCCATGGGCCCGCGGCACCAGCTTCGAACGCTGCTTCATCACCTCGCCCATGCCGCAGGCGCAGTCGATCAGCCGTGGCAGCAGGTAGCGATCGTAGACTCCCATGCTCGTCTCCCCTGGCGGTTTCGCCCAGCCTAGCGCAGCCCAGGCCGCGTCGCGCGGGCTTTTCCGCCATCCGCCGGATTCCTGGGAACCTTTGTGCATAACTCGTCGGCCCATTAGACGATTGTCGACAATCCCCTTGACCACACGAACGAGGGGGGTTAGTTTTCGCCGCACCTGATGTGGATTGTCGACACCATGAACGAATCCCTGCTCCTGCCCAACGACGTCGAAGGCGACGGCGAGACGCTTTCGGAACACGTGTTCCGCAAGATCCAGTCGGCCATCGTCAAGGGCGAGATCGCTCCCGGCAGCAAGATCTCCGAGCCGGAACTGGCGCGCACCTACGGCATCAGCCGCGGCCCGCTGCGCGAGGCGATCCACCGCCTGGAGGGCCAGAAGCTGCTGGTGCGCGTGCCCCACGTGGGCGCGCGGGTGGTGTCGCTGAGTCATGCCGAGCTGATCGAGCTGTACGAAATCCGCGAATCCCTGGAAGGCATGGCCTGCCGCCTGGCCGCCGAGCGCATGAGCCAGGCCGAGATCGACGAGCTGCGCCGGGTGCTCGACACCCACGAACGCGACGAGGCCTTCCAGGCCGGGCGCGGCTACTACCAGCAGGAAGGCGACTTCGACTTCCACTACCGGATCATCCAGGGCAGCGGCAACCGCACCCTGAGCCAGATGCTCTGCGGCGAGCTGTACCAGCTGGTGCGCATGTACCGCCTGCAGTTCTCCGCCGTGCCGAACCGGCCGCGCCAGGCCTTCGCCGAGCACCACCGCATTCTCGATGCCATCGCCGACCGTGACGGCGAACTGGCCGAACTGCTGATGCGCCGTCACATCGGCGCCTCCAAGCGCAATATCGAGCGTCACTACCTGGACGCCCAAGCCAAGACAGCCAACGAACGAGGTGAGTCATGAGTCTGCTTTCCCCCGGCCAGCGTTTCCGTACCGCCCTTGCCGAAGAGAAACCGCTGCAGGTGATCGGTGCGATCAACGCCAACCACGCCCTGCTCGCCAAGCGCGCCGGCTTCAAGGCCATCTACCTCTCCGGCGGCGGCGTTGCCGCCGGCTCCCTGGGCCTGCCGGACTTAGGGATAAACACCCTGGACGACGTGCTCACCGACGTGCGCCGCATCACCGACGTCTGCGACCTGCCGCTGCTGGTGGACATCGACACCGGCTTCGGCCCCAGCGCCTTCAACATCGAGCGCACGGTCAAGAGCCTGATCAAGGCCGGCGCCGCCGCCGCGCACATCGAGGACCAGGTCGGCGCCAAGCGCTGCGGCCACCGTCCGGGCAAGGAAATCGTCTCCACCGAGGAAATGGCCGACCGCGTGAAGGCCGCCGCCGACGCCAAGACCGACCCGAACTTCTTCCTCATCGCCCGCACCGATGCCATCCAGGCCGAGGGCGTGGACGCCGCCATCGAGCGCTGCCTGCGCTACGTGGAAGCCGGCGCCGACGGCATCTTCGCCGAGGCCGCCTACGACCTGCCGACCTACCAGCGCTTCGTCGACGCGCTGAACGTGCCGGTGCTGGCCAACATCACCGAGTTCGGCGCCACCCCGCTGTTCACCCGCGACGAGCTGGCCTCGGTCGGCGTGGCCATCCAGCTTTACCCGCTGTCGGCCTTCCGCGCCGCCAACAAGGCCGCCGAAGCGGTGTACACCGCGATCCGCCAGGAAGGCCACCAGCAGAACGTCATCGAGCTGATGCAGACTCGTGCCGAGCTGTACGACCGCATCGGCTACCACGCCTTCGAGCAGAAGCTCGACGCGCTCTTCGCCAGCAAAAAATAAAAGCCGATAAAGGCCGAAAAAAGCGCTGGAGGCTGGACGACTCGCTCTTCGTTCAGCCTCCAGCCTCCAGCGCTCTTACTCGGCTCTTGAAGCCCAGAACAATAGAGATGAGGAAACACCGATGAGCACGACTGAAACCACAACTGCCTTCAAGCCGAAGAAATCCGTGGCCCTCTCCGGCACCGCCGCCGGCAACACCGCCCTGTGCACCGTCGGCCGCACCGGCAACGACCTGCACTACCGCGGCTATGACGTGCTCGACTTCGCCAACCGCTGCGAATTCGAGGAAATCGCCCACCTGCTGGTCCACGGCAAGCTGCCCAACGTCGCCGAGCTGGCCGCCTACAAGGCCAAGCTGAAGGCCCTGCGCGGCCTGCCGGCGGGCGTCAAGGCCGCCCTGGAAACCCTGCCGCCGTCGGCCCACCCGATGGACGTGATGCGCACCGCGGTTTCCGTGCTCGGCTGCCTGCAGCCCGAGAAGGACGACCACAACCACCCCGGCGCCCGCGACATTGCCGACAAGCTGATGGCTTCCCTGGGCTCGGCCCTGCTGTACTGGTACCACTTCAGCCACAACGGCAAGCGCATCGACGTGGAAACCGACGACGACTCCATCGGCGGCCACTTCCTGCACCTGCTGCACGGCGAGAAGCCGCGCGAGTCCTGGGTGCGCGCCATGCACACCTCGCTGAACCTGTACGCCGAGCACGAGTTCAACGCCTCCACCTTCACCTCGCGCGTCATCGCCGGCACCGGCTCGGACATGTACTCCTGCATCGCCGGCGCCATCGGCGCGCTGCGCGGCCCGAAACACGGCGGCGCCAACGAGGTGGCCTTCGAGATCCAGAAGCGCTACGACAACCCGGACGAGGCCGAAGCCGACATCCGCGCCCGCGTCGAGAAGAAGGAAGTGGTGATCGGCTTCGGCCACCCGGTCTACACCGTGTCCGACCCGCGCAACAAGGTGATCAAGGAAGTCGCCCGCCAGCTCTCCGAAGAGCAGGGCAACAGCAAGATGTACGACATCGCCGAGCGCCTGGAAAGCGTGATGTGGGAAATCAAGAAGATGTTCCCCAACCTCGACTGGTTCAGCGCCGTGAGCTACCACATGATGGGCGTGCCCACCGCCATGTTCACCCCGCTGTTCGTGATCGCCCGCACCGCCGGCTGGTCCGCCCACGTCATCGAGCAGCGCATCGACGGCAAGATCATCCGCCCGAGCGCCAACTACGTAGGTCCCGAAGACCTGAAGTTCGTGCCGCTCAAGGACCGCCCCTGAATAACGATGAATAACATCATGAACAGCCAATACCGTAAAAGCCTGCCCGGCACACAACTGGACTACTTCGACGCCCGTGCGGCCGTCGAAGAGATCCAGGCTGGTGCCTGGGACAAACTCCCGTACACCTCGCGCGTGCTGGCCGAGCAACTGGTGCGCCGCTGCGAGCCGGAGCTGCTCACCGCGGCCCTGGAGCAGCTGGTCTACCGCAAGCGCGACCTCGACTTCCCCTGGTACCCGGCGCGCGTGGTCTGCCATGACATCCTCGGGCAGACCGCGCTGGTCGACCTGGCCGGCCTGCGCGATGCCATCGCCGACCAGGGCGGCGACCCGTCCAAGGTCAACCCGGTGGTGCCGACGCAGCTGATCGTCGACCACTCCCTGGCCGTGGAAGCCGCCGGCTTCGACCCCGAGGCGTTCGAGAAGAACCGCGCCATCGAGGACCGCCGCAACGAGGACCGCTTCCACTTCATCGAGTGGACCAAGACCGCGTTCAAGAACGTCGACGTGATCCCCGCCGGCAACGGCATCATGCACCAGATCAACCTGGAGAAGATGAGCCCGGTGATCCAGGCGCGCGGCGGCGTGGCCTTCCCCGACACCTGCGTGGGCACCGACTCGCACACCCCGCACGTGGACGCCCTGGGCGTGATCGCCATCGGAGTCGGCGGCCTGGAAGCCGAGACCGTGATGCTCGGCCACCCGTCGATGATGCGCCTGCCCGACATCGTCGGCGTCGAGCTGACCGGCAAGCGCCAACCCGGCATCACCGCCACCGACATCGTCCTGGCGCTGACCGAGTTCCTGCGCAAGGAACGCGTGGTGGGCGCCTACGTCGAGTTCTTCGGCGAAGGGGCGGACAGCCTCTCCGTCGGCGACCGCGCGACCATCTCCAACATGTGTCCGGAATACGGCGCCACCGCCTCGATGTTCTACATCGACCAGCAGACCATCGACTACCTCAAGCTCACCGGCCGCGAGCCCGAGCAGGTGGCGCTGGTGGAGAACTACGCCAAGACCCTCGGCCTGTGGGGCGACGCCCTGAAGAGCGCCGAGTACGAGCGCGTGCTCAGCTTCGACCTGGGCAGCGTGGTGCGCAACATGGCCGGCCCGTCCAACCCGCACCGCCGCCTGCCGACCTCGGCGCTGGCCGAGCGCGGCATCGCCGACGAGGCCAAGCTGGAGTCCGGCCGCGACGAAGAGGCCCATGGCCTGATGCCCGACGGCGCGGTGATCATCGCCGCCATCACCAGTTGCACCAACACCTCCAACCCGCGCAACGTGGTGGCCGCCGGCCTGCTGGCGAAGAAGGCCAACGCGCTGGGCCTGGTGCGCAAGCCCTGGGTGAAGACCTCCTTCGCGCCGGGCTCGAAAGTCGCCAGGCTGTACCTGGAAGAAGCCGGCCTGCTGACCGAGCTGGAGAAGCTCGGCTTCGGCATCGTCGCCTACGCCTGCACCACCTGCAACGGCATGTCCGGGGCGCTGGAGCCGAAGATCCAGCAGGAGATCATCGACCGCGACCTGTACGCCACCGCCGTGCTCTCGGGCAACCGCAACTTCGACGGGCGCATCCACCCCTACGCCAAGCAGGCCTTCCTCGCCTCGCCGCCGCTGGTGGTGGCCTACGCCATCGCCGGCACCGTGCGCTTCGACATCGAGCGGGACCCGCTGGGCACCGACGCCAACGGCAACCCGATCACTCTGAAGGACCTGTGGCCGTCCGACGAAGAGATCGACGCCATTGTCGCGGCCAGCGTGAAGCCGGAGCAGTTCCGCCAGGTGTACATCCCGATGTTCGACCTGGGCAGCGTGAAGGAAGCCGACAGCCCGCTGTACGACTGGCGCCCGATGTCCACCTACATCCGCCGCCCGCCCTACTGGGAAGGCGCGCTGGCTGGCGAACGCACGCTCAAGGGCATGCGCCCGCTGGCGATCCTGCCGGACAACATCACCACCGACCACCTGTCGCCGTCCAACGCCATCCTCGCCAGCTCCGCTGCCGGCGAATACCTGGCGAAAATGGGCCTGCCGGAGGAGGACTTCAACTCCTACGCCACCCACCGCGGCGACCACCTCACCGCGCAGCGCGCCACCTTCGCCAACCCGCAGCTGGTCAACGAGATGGCCGTGGTCGACGGCCAGGTGAAGAAGGGTTCGCTGGCCCGCGTTGAGCCGGAAGGCAAGGTGATGCGCATGTGGGAAGCCATCGAGACCTACATGAACCGCAAGCAGAACCTGATCATCGTCGCCGGCGCCGACTACGGCCAGGGCTCGTCCCGCGACTGGGCGGCCAAGGGCGTGCGCCTGGCCGGCGTCGAGGTGATCGTGGCCGAAGGCTTCGAGCGCATCCACCGCACCAACCTGGTGGGCATGGGCGTGCTGCCGGTGGAGTTCAAGCCGGGCACCACGCGCCTGACCCTGGGCCTGGATGGCACCGAGACCTACGACATCGAAGGCGAACTGTCGCCGCGCTGCGACCTGACACTGGTGGTCAACCGCCGCAACGGTGAAGTGGTTCGCGTGCCGGTGACCTGCCGCCTGGACACCGCCGCCGACGTCAGCGTGTACAAGGCCGGCGGCGTGCTGCAGCGCTTCGCCAAGGACTTCCTCGAGTCGTCCGCGGCGTGATGTAACAAGAGCCCCTCTCCCTAACCCTCTCCCTGAAGGGAGAGGGGACCGTTCGGCGCAGGATGAAACCAATGCGTCAGCCGGCACGGACGGCTCCCTCTCCCTTCAGGGAGAGGGCGGGGGGAGAGGGTTGCCCCCCTCGAACTTTCAGGTAGCGACCCCATGCCCCACGTACCCCAAGTGAAAATCCCCGCCACCTACATCCGCGGCGGCACCAGCAAGGGCGTGTTCTTCCGCCTGCAGGACCTGCCCGAGCGCTGCCAGGTGCCGGGCGCGGCGCGCGACAAGCTGTTCATGCGCGTGATCGGCAGCCCCGACCCCTACTCGGCGCACATCGACGGCATGGGCGGCGCCACCTCCAGCACCAGCAAGTGCGTGATCCTGTCGAAAAGCAGCCAGCCCGGCCACGACGTCGACTACCTCTACGGGCAGATTTCCATCGACAAGGCCTTCGTCGACTGGAGCGGCAACTGCGGCAACCTCTCCACCGCCGCCGGCGCCTTCGCCATCCACGCCGGCCTGGTCGACCCCGAGCGCATCCCGGACAACGGCACCTGCGTGGTGCGCATCTGGCAGGCCAACATCAACAAGACCATCATCGCCCACGTGCCGGTGACCAACGGCCAGGTCCAGGAAACCGGCGACTTCGAACTGGACGGGGTGACCTTCCCGGCCGCCGAGATCGTGCTGGAGTTCCTCGAGCCGTCCGACGACGGCGAGGAAGGCGGCTCGATGTTCCCCACCGGCAACCTGGTGGACGACCTGGAAGTGCCCGGCGTCGGCACCTTCAAGGCGACCATGATCAGCGCCGGCATCCCCACGGTGTTCGTCAACGCCGAGGACATCGGCTACAAGGGCACCGAACTGCGCGAAGACATCAACTCCGATCCCGAGCAACTGGCGCGCTTCGAGCAGATCCGCATCGCCGGCGCCCTGCGCATGGGCCTGATCAAGACTCCCGAAGAAGCGGCCACCCGCCAGCACACGCCGAAGATCGCCTTCGTCTCGCCGCCCAAGGACTACCGCACCTCCAGCGGCAAGCAGGTGCAGGCCGGCGACGTCGACCTGCTGGTGCGCGCGCTGTCCATGGGCAAGCTGCACCACGCCATGATGGGCACCGCCGCCGTGGCCATCGGCACCGCCGCGGCCGTGCCGGGCACCCTGGTCAACCTCGCGGCCGGAGGCGGCGAACGCAGCGCCGTGCGCTTCGGCCACCCCTCCGGTACCCTGCGCGTGGGCGCCGAGGCCAGGCAGGTGGACGGCGAATGGACGGTGACCAAGGCCATCATGAGCCGCAGCGCGCGCATCCTCATGGAAGGCTGGGTGCGGGTGCCGGGCGACGCCTTCTGAGCGCCGCCGCGTAGGAGCGGACTCCGTCCGCGATGGCCCTGGCCGGCGCAATCGCGGATGAATCCTACGGTTCCAGGAAGCACGGCTTTTCGTAGGATGGCGTTGAGCGAAGCGATACCCATCAGCGCAACCGCATGGGTTTCGCGAAACCCATCCTACGAAGAGCACCTCGGCGCAAGACAGTCGCTCCTACGTTGCAGGCGAGCACCTCGGCAGCTGCTCGCCGTAGGATGGGTCGAGCGAAGCGATACCCATCGCCATCGTTCGCGAAAGCTTTGCGCCCCCAGCGTCTAGACTCTCCCGGATTACCGCGCAGGAGCACGCCATGAGCACCAACGCCGATCCGAACACCCGCCCCGACTACGACGGCGTCCTGCAGCAGATCGCCGACTACGTCCTGACCTACCGCGTCGACTCCGCCGAAGCACGCGACACCGCGCGGCTGTGCCTGATGGACAGCCTGGCCTGCGCCCTGCTGGCCCTGCGCTTCCCCGAATGCACCAAGCTGCTCGGCCCGCAGGTGGAAGGCACCGTGGTGCCCCACGGTTCGCGGGTGCCGGGCACGCGCTTCTGCCTCGATCCGGTCAAGGCCGCCTGGGACATTGGCGCGCTGGTGCGCTGGCTGGACTACAACGACACCTGGCTGGCCGCCGAATGGGGCCACCCGTCGGATAACCTCGGCGCCATCCTCGGCCTCGCCGACCACCTGGCGCAGCGCGCCCAGGCCAACGGCGAACCGCCGCTGAGCATGGGCGACGTGCTGGAGTCGATGGTCCTGGCCCACGAGATCCAGGGCGTGTTCGCCCTGGAGAACGCCTTCAACCGCGTCGGCCTGGACCACGTGTTCCTAGTCAAGCTCGCCTCCACGGCGGTGAGCGCACGGCTGCTCGGCGCCGACCGCGAGCAACTGCTCTCCGCCCTCTCCCACGCCTGCGTCGACGGCCAGGCGCTGCGCACCTACCGCCACGCGCCCAACGCCGGCTCGCGCAAGTCCTGGGCCGCCGGCGACGCCAGCAGCCGCGGCCTGCGCCTGGCGGACATCGCCCGGCGCGGCGAGATGGGCATCCCCGGCGTGCTGAGCGCGCCGCAATGGGGCTTCTACGACGTATTGTTCAGCCACACCAACAAGGACCTGGCGCTCAAGCCCGACGACCAGCGCCGCTTCCGCCTGCCGCAGCCCTTCGCCAGCTACGTGATGGAGAACGTGCTGTTCAAGATCAGCTTCCCCGCCGAGTTCCACGCGCAGACCGCCGTGGAAGCCGCGGTGCAGCTGCACCCGCTGGTGCGCAACCGCATCAGCGAGATCACCCGCATCGTCATCGACACCCAGGAATCGGCGATCCGCATCATCTCCAAGACCGGCCCCCTGGCCAACGCCGCCGACCGCGACCACTGCATCCAGTACATGGTCGCCGTGCCGCTGATCTACGGCACCCTGGAAGCCGAGCACTACGAAGACGCCTTCCACGCCGCGCACCCGCTGATCGATCGCCTGCGCGACAAGATGGAAGTGGTGGAGGACCCGCGCTACAGCCGCGAATACCTGGAGCCGGGCAAGCGCAGCATCGCCAACGCCGTGCAGGTGTTCTTCAGCGACGGCAGCAGCACGCCGAAGATCGAGGTGGAATACCCGGTGGGCCACCGCCGCCGCCGTGCCGAGGGCATCCCGCTGCTGGAGGCGAAGTTCCGCAACGCCCTGGCCACCCGCTTCGCCCCGCAGCGCTGCGCGCAGATAACCGCGCTGTGCGACGACCCCGCGCAGCTGGAAGCCACGCCGGTGCACCGCTTCATGGATTTGCTGGTGATCTGAAGCGCTTTTGCAGGATGGGTTGAGCCCTGGCGAAACCCATGCGGTCATGGCGATGGGTATCGCTGCGCTACGCCATTCCCTTGTAGGAGCGCGCCCTGCGCGCGAATCGCGGGCAGGGCCCGCTCCTACAGGTTGCCGTGAGGCATGGCATTCTCTCCCCGTAGGAGCGGACCTTGTCCGCGATAGCCGGAACCAACGGCGCGATTCGCGGATGAGATCCGCTCCTACAGGGCGGCCACAACGCTCAAGCCAACAGATCGCCCTGCAACTGCTCCAGCAGCACCTGGATGCGCGCCAGGCGCACCGTGGGGTCGTCCATCTCCAGCAGCACCTGCTTCTGCTCCGGCTCGAAAGGCAGCAGGTAGGCCAGTTGGCAGGCCAGCTCCTGCTGGCCGTGGACCTCGCCGCCCATCTCCAGGGTGGCGACCATCGGGTGCAGCGACAGCGCGCCGAGCAGCGCGGCCAGGTCGTCGTGTTCCTCGGTCAGTGGCTGGT
This sequence comes from Pseudomonas sp. AAC, assembly GCF_000725445.1. Lineage (NCBI taxonomy): Bacteria > Pseudomonadati > Pseudomonadota > Gammaproteobacteria > Pseudomonadales > Pseudomonadaceae > Pseudomonas > Pseudomonas sp. AAC. Next base: position 242,902 of record NZ_KL647101.1, read on the forward strand.
CGGGCTGTTCCTCCAGCCAGGCCACGTCGGCTTCCAGCAGTTGGTCCGGCTGCACCTGCGTATCCAGCACGCGGAAGCGCCGGCCGCCCTCGACGCGGATGCCCAGCAGGCCGTTGGGCAACTGCTGCCAGTCGCGGATCAGCGCCTCGCAGCCGACCTGGCTGAACGCCTGCGGCGCCTCGCCCACTTCGCGGCCTTCGACGATGGACACCACGCCGAAGCCGCCGCCCTGCTTCATGCAGCGGCCGATCATGTCCAGGTAGCGCGCCTCGAAGATCTGCAGGTCCAGGCGGCAACCGGGGAACAGCACGGTGTTGAGGGGGAAGAGCGGCAACTTCATGTGAATCTTCCTGCTTCAGGCGATCAACGCTACCGCCAACGGTAGCAGCACTGCGGTGGCCACGCCCATCAGGCTCATCGCCAGGGCGGCGAAGGCGCCGCATTCCTCGCCCTCCTGCAGGGCTCGGGAGGTGCCCACGGCGTGGGCGGTCATGCCCAGCGCCATGCCCTGGGCGGCCGGGTGGCGCACGCCGATGCGGCGCAGCAGCTCCGGGCCGAGGATGGCGCCGAGCACCCCGGTGATCAGCACGAACACCGCCGCCAGCGCCGCCACGCCGCCGATCTGGCTGGCCACCAGCATGGCGATGGGCGAGGTCACCGACTTCGGCGCCAGGCTCATCAGCAGCTCGCCGCGCAGGCCGAACAGCCAGCCCAGGCCGATGCCGGCCACGGTGGCCAGCACGCCGGCCACCAGCAGGGTGACCAGGGTCGGCCAGAACAGCTGGCGGATGCGCTTGAGGTTGAGGAACAGCGGCACCGCCAGGGCCACGGTGGCTGGGCCGAGCAGCACGGTCAGCACGCTGACCCCGGCGCTGTAGGCCTGGTAGTCGATACCGGTGCCCAGCAGTACCAGGATCACCATGGCCATGGACACCAGCACCGGCTGCAGGAACACCCAGCGCGTGCGCTCGTAGGCCGCCAGGGCCAACTGGTAGGCCGCCAGGGTGATGCCGATGCAGAACAGCGGGTGATGGGTGACCGCCTGCCAGGCGCCTTGCCAGTCAAGCATCGCGGGCCTCCTTGCGGCCGCGCTGGCGGTCGATCAGCTTCTGCATCAGCCAGCCGGCGAACAGGAAGGAGCCCAGCAGCGACAGCGCCAGGGCCCCGGCCAGCGGCCAGAAGTCCGCCAGCAGCTGGCGGCCGTAGACCATCACCCCCACCGCCGGCGGCACCAGCAGCAGCGGCAGGTAGCGCAGCAGCGAGGAGGCCGCGAGCGTGATCGGCTCGCCCACTTCCCCGCGCGCCAGCAGGAACGCCAACAGCAGCACCAGCCCAATGATGGGGCCGGGGATCATCGGCAGGATGAGAACATTCAGACCGGTGCCCAGCAGTTGGAACAGCACCAGCCAGGTCAGGCCGCGGAGCAGCATGGCAACCTCCTGTGAAAAAGCCCGACATTATGCCCAAGTACGCCCGGCCTATGGCATGGCATTCGCTTCAAGCATAGGTGCGCAGCCGTCATCGACCTGTGCCATGCTGCATCGCACGCAAAAAACAACAACACGCGTTCGCGGAGGAAAACATGCCGTTCGTTCCCGTCAGCACCCTCAAGGACTACATTGGCAAGGACCTGGGCCATTCCGAATGGCTCACCATCGACCAGAACCGCATCAACCAGTTCGCCGAGTGCACCGAGGACCACCAGTTCATCCACGTGGACCCGGAGAAGGCGAAGAAGACCCCGTTCGGCGGTACCATCGCCCACGGTTTCCTCTCCCTGTCGCTGATTCCCAAGCTCTGCGAGGGCCTGCTGGTGCTCCCGGAGAACCCGAAGATGGTGGTCAACTACGGCCTCGACAGCGTGCGCTTCATCCAGCCGGTGCCGGTGGATTCGCGGGTGCGCCTGCAGGTGACCATCCTCGACGTCAGCGAGAAGAACCCCGGCCAGTGGCTGATCAAGGCGCGCTGCACCCTGGAGATCGAGGGCCTGCCCAAGCCGGCCTACATCGCCGAATCGCTGAGCCTGGCCTTCGTCTGACGCCGGCGCCCGGCCCCCTGCAAAAAAGCCCGCGCCCGCGGGCTTTTTTGCGTCACACTGGTGCAAAACCGCCGTGACCGACCTGCCGCATGCGCCTGCACCTTCCCCTCCTCGCCCTGATCCTGGCCCTGTCGGCCTGCGACCAGGGCCCCGCCCAGCCCTCGGCCGACCTGGTGCTGCCCGACGGCGCGCGCTACCACGGCGCCCTCGTCGATGGCCGCCTGCACGGCGAGGGGCGCCTGGAGCACGGCAACGGCGCCTGGTACCGGGGCCGCTTCGCCAAGGGCCTGTTCGACGGCCCGGGCGAATGGCACGGCGCCGACGGCAGCCACTACCAGGGCGGCTTCCGCGCCGGCCTCTACCACGGCCAGGGCCAACTGGACGACGGCCAGGGCAACGAATACACCGGCACCTTCGAGAACGGCCAGCTGCGCGGCAAGGGCAGCTTCAGCGACGCCGACGGCGACCGCTACGAGGGCGGCTTCGAGAACACCGAATTCAGCGGCCAGGGGCGCTTCGTCAACGCCGACGGCGACGTCTGGAGCGGCCAGTTCAGCCAGGGCGCGCTGAACGGCCAGGGCAAGTACGAAGGCCGCGACGGCAGCCGCTACGAAGGCGGTTTCAAGGACTGGCGCTTCGCCGGCGAAGGCGTGCTGACCCAGGCCGACGGCCAGGTCTACCGTGGCCGGTTCGCCGACGGCAAGTTCGCCGGCAAGGGCAGCCTGCGCGGCGCCGACGGGCGCCTGCAGGCCGGCACCTGGAGCAACGGCCTGCTGCGCCGCGACGAACAGGGCCGGCGCCTGCCCAACCCGGTAGAAGTCGGCCTGCTGGAACAGGGCCGCCTGCTCGACCGCGCCCTGGCCGCGCTGCCGCCCTCCACGCCGCAGGTGGAGCTGTACGCCCTGAGCGTGGGCGGCGACGGCAAGCAGAGCGTGTTCCTGCGCGAGGCCGACTACGTCGCCCGCCTGCTCGGCCAGCGCTTCGGCGCGCGTGGCGTGGTCACCCTGGTGAACAACCGCAATCATGCCGACGACCGCCCCATGGCCACCCGCGAGAGCCTGGCGCGGGCGATCCGCGCCCTGGCGCGCAGCAGCGGCCCGGAGGACCTGGTGTTCATCTACCTGACCAGCCACGGCAGCCACGACCACCAGCTGATCCTCGACATGCCCGGCATCCGCCTGGACAACCTGCCCGCCGCCGACCTGGCCGAACTCCTCGCGCCGCTGAAGGAGCGCTACAAGGTGCTGGTGATCTCGGCCTGCTACAGCGGCGGCTTCATCGAACCTCTGAAGGACGACAGGACTCTGATCATGACCGCGGCGCGCAGCGACCGGGTGTCCTTCGGCTGTTCCGAGGAAGCCGACTTCACCTACTTCGGCCAGGCCCTGTTCGCCAACGCCCTGAACGCCACCGACGACCTGCAGCAGGCCTTCCAGCTGGCCAGCAGCGAGGTCGCCCGGCGCGAGACGGCGGACGGCTTCGACGCTTCCGACCCGCAGCTGTGGGCGCCAGCGGCCGTGCTGCAGCGCTGGAACACCTTGCGTGCGGGCCAGGCCAGCCGGGCCCTGAGCGCCGATGCGGGGCACGTGCAGGAAAAACGATAGCCCGGCAACTACGCTTGTAACTGTGTCAGCGGAGAAACCAGGATGTATTCAACACCGACGCATGTCATTCTCGCCGGCGCCACCGGCCTCACCGGCGAACACCTGCTCGACCGCATGCTCAGCGAGCCGACGGTCAAGCGCGTGCTGGCGCCTACGCGCCGGCCACTGGCCGCCCACCCGCGCCTGGAGAACCCCATCGGCCCGCTGGCCGAACTCATCCCCAACCTGGCCGGGCCGGTGGACACGGTGTTCTGCTGCCTGGGCACCACCCTCAAGGAGGCCGGCTCCGAAGCGGCCTTCAAGGCGGTGGACTACGACCTGCCGCTGGCCCTGGGCGAGCACGCGCTCAAGCTCGGCGCGCGGCACTACGTGGTGGTCAGCGCGCTGGGCGCGGACAGCAAGTCCTCGCTGTTCTACAACCGCGTCAAGGGCGAGCTGGAAGAGGCCCTGCAGAAACAGGGCTGGGCGCAACTGACCATCGCCCGCCCGTCCTTGCTACTGGGCCAGCGCGAGGAAATCCGCCTGGCCGAACTGCTCGCCGCGCCCTTCGCCCGCATCCTCCCCGGCAAGCTGCACGGCATCGAAGCCTGCGCCCTGGCCCGCGCCCTCTGGCGCCTGGCCCTGGAGACGGGCAAGGGTGTGCGGTTCGTCGAGTCGGACGAGTTGCGCAGGCTGGGGAAATAGTCCCGACAGCGCCGAGGCGCTCTTCGTAGGATGGGTTGAGCCTTGGCGAAACCCATGCGGCCGTGGCGATGGGTATCGCTTCGCTCAACACCATCCTACGACGGTGTTTCCTGCTGCGCCCTGCGCGCGATTTCGCGGGCAGGGCCCGCTCCTACAGTTCGGCATGAGGCATGGCATTCCCCGTTCGCGGATAAGATCCGCTCCTACGCGACGCCCACCTGCAGGAGCGCAACCTGCGCGCGATTTCGCGGGCAGGGCCCGCTCCTACAGTTCGGCATGAGGCATGGCATTCCCCTGTAGGAGCGGACCTTGTCCGCGATAGCCGGAGGCTCCGGCGCGATTCGCGGATAAGATCCGCTCCTACGCGACGCCCACCTGCAGGAGCGCGCCCTGCGCGCGATTTCGCAGGCAGGGCCCGCTCCTACAGTTCGGCATGAGGCATGGCACTCCCCTGTAGGACCTTGTCCGCGATAGCCGGAGGTTCCGGCGCGATTCGCGGATGAGATCCGCTCCTACGCAACGCCCACCTGTAGGAGCGCGCCCTGCGCGCGATTCGCGGGCAAAGCCCGCGGCGTCAATTCCCGCCCCACACCTGCAGGCCGATCCCCAACTCCGCGGCAATCGACAGCGGCAACAGCACGGTATCCAGCAACGCGCTACCCGGCAGGTCCAGCCGCGGGTATTTCGGCGCCTCGGTGCCGTAATGATCCCGCGGGCAACAACCGCCGTTGATGGAATACCAGTCCAGCCGCGTACCGGCATAGATCAGCGGGGCGCCGGGCTTGTTGGCGTTGAGGGTCTTCACGGTGGCGCAGCCGCCCAGCTGCAGCAGCATCAGGGCGGCGAGGAGCTTATTCGTCACTGACAAGGTGGTGTTCGCCCCAGCGCGGCAGCATGTCCTGGGGGATGCTCAGTTGGTTGAGGATGCGCGCGACCACGAAGTCGATCAGGTCGTCGATGGTCTGCGGTTGATGATAGAAACCCGGCGCCGCCGGCAGGATCACCGCGCCCAGGTTGGACAACTTGAGCATGTTCTCCAGGTGGATGCTGGAGAGCGGCGCCTCGCGCGGCACCAGGATCAGCTGGCGGCGCTCCTTCAGGGCGACGTCGGCGGCGCGCTCGATCAGGTTGTTGCAGGCGCCGCTGGCGATCGCCGACAGCGTGCCGGTGGAACAGGGCACCACCACCATCGAGCCGGGCGCGCCGGAGCCGGAGGCTACCGGGGCCATCCAGTCTTCCTTGCCGTAGACGCGAATCTGCCCCGGCGCGGCGCCGGTGTATTCGCTGAGGAAGGCCTGCATCGCCTGGGGCTTGCCCGGCAGGGTCACGTCGGTCTCGGTGGCCACCACCAGTTGCGCGGCCTTGGAGATCAGGAAGTGCACCTCGCGGTCTTCCTGCACCAGGCAGTCGAGCAGGCGCAGGCCGTACTGCGCGCCGGAGGCGCCGGTCATCGCCAGGGTGACGCGTTCGGCTCCCGCCATCTCAGTCCTCCAGGGCCTTGGCCAGCTTGCCGTGCAGGCCGCCGAAGCCGCCGTTGCTCATGATCACCACCTGGGTGCCCGGCGTGGCCACGGCCTTCACGCCCTCGATGATGGCCTCCAGGGAGTCGCATACCTGGGTCGGCACGGTCGAGCCGGCCACGGTGGCGGCCAGGTCCCAGCCCAGGTTCGGCGGCGCGTACCAGAACACCCGGTCGGCCTGGGTGACGCTGTCCGCCAGGCCGTCGCGGTGGGCACCGAGCTTCATGGAGTTGGAACGCGGCTCGACCACGGCGATCACCGGGGCGTCGCCAACGCGCTTGCGCAGGCCGTCGAGGGTGGTGGCGATGGCGGTCGGGTGGTGGGCGAAGTCGTCATAGAGGGTCACGCCCTTCACTTCGGCGACCTTCTCCATGCGCCGCTTGACGCTCTTGAACGCCGACAGCGCGGCGCAGCCCAGCTCCGGCACCACGCCGACGTGGCGCGCCGCGGCCAGGCAGGCCAGGGCGTTGGCGACGTTGTGCTGGCCGGTCAGCTCCCATTCCACCGTGCCCTGGGCGGCGCCGTCGAACAGCACCTCGAAGCGCGAGCCATCGGCGCTGAGCAGGCGCGCCTGCCACTGGCCGCCCTCGCCGGTGGTCTGCACCGGGGTCCAGCAGCCCATGCCGATCACGCGCTTGAGCGCGCTTTCGTTTTCCGGGTGGATGATCAGGCCTTCGCCGGGGATGGTCCGCACCAGGTGGTGGAACTGCCGCTCGATGGCGGCCAGGTCCGGGAAGATGTCCGCGTGATCGAATTCCAGGTTGTTCAGGATGGCGGTGCGCGGGCGGTAGTGGACGAACTTGGAGCGCTTGTCGAAGAAGGCGCTGTCGTACTCGTCGGCCTCCACCACGAAGAACGGCGTGCCGCCCAGGCGCGCGGAGACGCCGAAGTTCTGCGGCACGCCGCCGATCAGGAAGCCCGGGCTCATGCCGGCGTGTTCCAGAACCCAGGCCAGCATACTGCTGGTGGTGGTCTTGCCGTGGGTGCCGGCGGCGGCCAGCACCCAGCGGCCCTGCAGCACGTGGTCGGCCAGCCACTGCGGGCCGGAAACGTAGGGCAGGCCCTTGTTCAGCACGTACTCTACCGCCGGGTTGCCGCGCGACAGGGCGTTGCCGATCACCACCAGGTCCGGCGCCGGCTCCAGGTGGGCGGGCTCGTAGCCCTGCATCAGCTCGATGCCCTGGGCCTGCAGCTGGGCGCTCATGGGCGGGTAGACGTTGGCGTCGGAACCGGTGACGCGGTGCCCCAGTTCCTTGGCCAGCACGGCCAGCGAGCCCATGAAGGTGCCGCAGATGCCGAGGATGTGGATATGCATGCAGACTCCTGCAATCAAGCTTGGGAAGGCGCTTCGAATGGGCGGCAGATTAGCACAGCGCCGCCTTCTCGCGGCGCGGCCGGGAGCATCAGACGGCGCCATTGGACGGGGGTTCCACGCAAGCCATTGGTGGGCCTGGCGTAGGGCGTATAACCGTTCGCGGTTATCCGCCGATACACCCAATCTTCACCCAAAGCCAAGGTCGAACCTGAAGCCATCCATCTACACAGCCGCCCCCACCGCCAAGGTCGAACCCGGAGCCACCTGGGGCCTGGGTCAAACGGCGTACAACCGCGAACGGTTGTACGCCCTACGGTACGGAGCGGCTCAAACCATGGCGGCGCAGCTTGCGGTACAGAGTGTTGCGGCTGATGCCCAGCTGCTGCGCGGTGCGGCTCATGTGCCAGCGCTGCGCCTCCAGTACCGCCAGCAGCGCGCCGCGCTCGGCGTCGAGCAGGCAGTCGGCGTGCGCCTCCGCTTCGGGCGCGGGCCTGGGTTGCGCGGCGCGGCGGATGTCCACCGGCAGGTCGGCCAGGTGCACGCGGCCGCCCTCGCTGAGCGCCACCAGGGTGCGCAGCACGTTGCGCAGCTGGCGCACGTTGCCCGGCCAGGGATGGTCGAGCAGGACCTGGCGCACGTCCTCGTCGAGCACGATGGACCGGCCCCGGGACTCTTCGGCGAGCAGTTGCGCCAGCAGCTGCGGCCGGTCCTCGCGCTCGCGCAGGGCCGGCAGTTGCAGCACCAGGCCGTTGAGGCGGTAGTAGAGGTCTTCGCGGAAGGTTCCGGCGGCCACCAGCTCCTCCAGGTTGCGGTGGGTGGCGCTGATCAGGCGCAGGTCCACCGGCTGCGCCACGCCGTCGCCCAGGGGCACCACCTGGCGCTCTTCCAGCACCCGCAGCAGGCGCGTCTGCAGGGCCAGGGGCATGTCGCCGATCTCGTCGAGGAACAGGGTGCCGCCATCGGCCTGCAGCAGCTTGCCGCGCATGCCTTCCTTGCGCGCGCCGGTGAAGCTGCCGCCGCGGTAGCCGAACAGCTCGCTCTCGATCAGGCTCTCCGGGATGGCCGCGCAGTTCAGCGCGACGAAGGCCTTGCCGGCGCGCTCGCCGGACTGGTGCACGGCCTTGGCGAAAGCCTCCTTGCCCGAGCCGGTCTCGCCGTGCAGCAGCAGCGGCACGTCGTGGGCATAGACCTTGAGCGCGCGGCGGAAGTCCGCGGCCAGGCGCTCGTCGCCCAGGCACAGCCCCGGCGCGACAGGCGCCGGCCGTGATACGGGAATCGCCAGCGGCCGCGGCTCACCCCGCAGCAGCGCGTGGAACTGGCGCCCGGCGTGGCTGCGCAGCGGCCAGCTGAGGCTGGCCTGGGTGCTGGCGCGGCCGAGCAGCTCGTCCAGGCGGATGTCGAAGCAGTCTTCCACGCTGCGGCCGAGCAGGCCGTCGCGCGGGCGGTCGAGCAGGTTCAGCGCGCCCTGGTTGGCGGCGAGGATGCGCCCGGCGCCGTCGAAGGCCACCAGGCCCTCGCTGAACAGCCCGACGTACTCGGCCTGCAGGTGGAAGCGCAGCAGCCACTGGCCTTCGAAGCGGCGCAGGAAGTAACAGCTCTCGATCATCTTCGCCGAGAGGTTGACCAGGGCCATGGTGTGGAACTGGCTCTGCCGCGACAGGTCGCGGCGCGCCGAGGACACGTCGAGCACCGCCAGCAGTTCGCCGTGGGGGTCGAACACCGGGCTCGCCGAGCAGGTCAGGCCGGTATGCAGGCTGCGGAAATGTTCGTCGCGGTGGATGGTCAGCGCCTGGCGCTCGATGAGGCAGGTGCCGATGCCGTTGGTGCCCTCGCGGGCCTCGCTCCAGTCGGCGCCCAGCCACAGCCCGGCGTGCTCGAAGGTGGCGCGCTCGGCCTCGTCGCAAACGCGGTTGAGGATCACCCCGCGGGCGTCGGTGAGCAGCACCGCGTGGCCGGCGCCGGCGAGCTGCTGGCGCAGGCTGGTCATCTCGCCGCTGGCGATCTCCAGCACCTGCTGCAGGCCTTCGCGGCGCTCCAGCATGCGCCGGTGCTCCAGCACCGTGGGCGGCAGCGTCTGCGCCGGGTCGAGGTGGTATTCCTCCAGGCAGCGCAGCCAGGAACGGGCGATCGACGGATCGGCGGCGGGGCCGCTGGCCGGTTGCTGCCCGCGGGCCACCGTCATGACCTGGCGGGCGTGGCGACTCATGGCGTTCGCACTCATTGTTATGGTTCTCCACGGAAGGGACGGCAGGCAGTCCCGGGGCGACCGTTCCCGCAGCATCGTCCAGCGCGCCGCGCAATGCAATGCCCGCGTGACCTGGCGGTCAGCCGCTGTACCGGATGCGGGACAAACTGTCACCCCGGCCTGTGCCAGCGCTGCCACACCGCCCGTCGGCGCGCGCCCGCCAGCCGACCGCCGGCCCAGCAACCACGCGGTTCGCGCTGGCATGGCCCGGCCCTTGCTCTACGCTTGTCAGACCGCAAACGCGTCCTCCCCAACAAGCACAAGAGCCAGGAGATCCACCATGCGTTACGCCCAACCCGGTAGCCAAGGTGCTGTCGTTTCCTTCAAGTCCCGCTACGGCAACTACATCGGTGGCGAGTTCGTACCGCCGGTCAACGGCCAGTACTTCGTCAACACCTCGCCGGTGAACGGCCAGCCCATCGCCGAGTTCCCCCGCTCCGACGCCGCCGACATCGACAAGGCCCTGGACGCCGCCCATGCCGCCGCCGATGCCTGGGGCCGCACTTCGGTGCAGGAGCGCTCGCTGGTCCTGCTGAAGATCGCCGACCGCATCGAACAGAACCTGGAAGTGCTCGCCGTCACCGAGACCTGGGACAACGGCAAGCCGGTGCGCGAAACCCTCAACGCCGACATCCCGCTGGCCGCCGACCACTTCCGCTACTTCGCCGGCTGCATCCGCGCCCAGGAAGGCTCGGCCGCGGAGATCAACGACAGCACCGTGGCCTACCACATCCACGAGCCGCTGGGCGTGGTCGGGCAGATCATCCCGTGGAACTTCCCGCTGCTGATGGCCGCCTGGAAACTCGCCCCGGCCCTGGCCGCCGGCAACTGCGTGGTGCTCAAGCCGGCCGAGCAGACGCCGCTGGGCATCTGCGTGCTGATGGAAATCATCGGCGACCTGCTGCCGCCGGGCGTGCTCAACGTGGTGCAAGGCTTCGGCAAGGAAGCCGGCGAGGCGCTGGCCACCAGCAAGCGCATCGCCAAGATCGCCTTCACCGGCTCCACCCCGGTGGGCTCGCACATCCTCGAATGCGCGGCGAAGAACATCATCCCCAGCACCGTGGAACTGGGCGGCAAGAGCCCGAACATCTACTTCGAAGACATCATGCAGGCCGAGCCGACCTTCATCGAGAAGGCCGCCGAGGGCCTGGTGCTGGCCTTCTTCAACCAGGGCGAGGTGTGCACCTGCCCGTCCCGCGCCCTGGTGCAGGAATCCATCTACCCGCAGTTCATGGAAGTGGTGATGAAGAAGGTCAAGGCGATCAAGCGCGGCGACCCGCTGGACACCGACACCATGGTCGGCGCCCAGGCCTCGCAGCAGCAGTTCGACAAGATCCTCTCCTACCTCGACATCGCCCAGCAGGAAGGCGCCGAGGTGCTGGTCGGCGGCCAGGTCGAGAAGCTCGAAGGCAGCCTGGCCACCGGCTACTACATCCAGCCGACGCTGCTCAAGGGCAGCAACAAGATGCGCGTGTTCCAGGAAGAAATCTTCGGCCCGGTGGTGGGCGTCACCACCTTCAAGGACGAAGCCGAGGCCCTGGCCATCGCCAACGACACCGAATATGGCCTGGGCGCCGGCGTCTGGACCCGCGACATCAACCGCGCCTACCGCATGGGCCGCGGCATCAAGGCCGGCCGCGTGTGGACCAACTGCTACCACCTGTACCCGGCGCACGCCGCGTTCGGCGGCTACAAGAAATCCGGCGTCGGCCGCGAAACCCACAAGATGATGCTCGACCACTACCAGCAGACCAAGAACCTGCTGGTCAGCTACGACATCAATCCGCTGGGCTTCTTCTGATCCGACCGAGCTTCCGACTCTCTTCCTGCGCGGCCTTCGGGCCGCGCTTTTTTTCGCCTCGAAGAAATAAGCGTTCGCGGTTACTCGCCGTTATCTCCCGCCATGGATGGGAAATTCGCAGTCAACCTGTAGGAGCGGGCCCTGCCCGCGATTCGCGCGCAGGGCGCGCTCCTACATGGGAATGACGCGGGTCGCACAGCATAATCCGCGCCGGAATCTCCGGTTATCGCGGTCAAGATCCTACGTTGCAGGCGTGCGCCGGGAAGATCAGGCTTCGTCGCTGCGCCATTGCCGCGGGCTCACGCCGAACCAGCGGCGGAAGGCGCGGGAGAAGGCGCTGGTCTCGGAGTAGCCCAGCAGCGGCGCCAGTTCGGAGATCGGCCGTTGGCGCTGGCGCAGGTAGTGCACCGCCAGTTCGCGGCGGGTGTTTTCCACCAGTTGGCTGAAGCTCAGTCCGGCCTCGCGCAGGCGCCGTTGCAGGCCGGCGGTGGTCAGCTCCAGGCGCTCGGCGATCAGTTCCAGCACCGGCTCGCCCTCGCTCAGGGCCAGGCGGATCTGGGTGCCGGCGTCTTCCAGCAGGTCCGGCCCGCGGCCCTGCTCGCCCAGGCGGCGGATCACGTCCTGCACCAGGAACAGCAGGTTGGCGTCGCGCTCGGGCATCAGCCGGCCCTTGATGTCGGCCTTGGGCACCAGCAGCGAATTGCAGCCGCGCTGGAAGTGCACCGGCGCGCCGAACACCCGCGCGTGCTCCTGCCAGTCCTCCGGGCGGGCGTGCTCGAAGCCCACCGCGCGCGGCGACCAGTCCTGGCCGAGGGCGTGGCGCAGCAGGTTCAGCGCCATGCCCATGGTCAGCTCGGCGTCCTGCCGGCGGTCGAGGATGGCGCCGTGCTGCACCTGGTAGTCGAAGCGGTAGCACTCGCCGCAATCCACCAGGCGGATCAGGGTGCTGTGCTGGTGGAAGGGAAAGGCCGCGGCGAAGTTGCGCAGGGCGTCTTCCAGGGTTTCCGAACACAGCCCCACGTAGCCCAGCAGGCCAAGGGCGCGGGGCTGGAACTGCTGGCCGTAGCGCAGGCCGAAGTTGTCGCAGCCGGACTGCCGCGCCGCCTCCTCCAGCACCTGGCAATAGTTGGTCAGGGCCAGGCTCAGGGTGGGGTGGCGCAGACGCTCGGGGTCGATGCCGGCGCGGCCGAAGACGCGGTCGATATCGCCGCCCTGGGCGGTGATGAAGCCATCCAGGCCGCTGGCGGCGGCGGACAGCACGCCCAGGTTGCTCGCCGAGGGCGTGGCGACGGCACAGGAAAACAGGGACGGGTTCATGGGCACGCTCGTTGTTATTGATCGCTTATCCGACAAAACTACTTAGCAATTACCGTTAGCAATTACCGTGCCTCGCCCCGGAACCCCGAAATACCCCATGACAGCCGCCGCATCGGCCCCTGGACGCGACATTCCCGTGCAGGCCCCGCGCCATCCTGGGGCGATGGGTAACACCTCGTTGCAACTTGACCGCAGAGACCGCACGGCGGGCTCCAGGGTCAAGTCCTGGGCCCCCGCCGTCGCTACCATCGAAGCCAGGCAACCCGTCCACGCCCCGAGGGGCAGAGGAGTCCGCAATGAGCGCATCACAACTAAAACCGACGCTGGGAACCTTGCACCTCTGGGGCCTGGCCGTGGGCCTGGTGATTTCCGGCGAGTACTTCGGCTGGAGCTACGGCTGGGGCACCGCCGGCACCCTGGGCTTCCTGGTCACCACCCTGATGGTGGCCCTGATGTACACCTGCTTCATCTTCAGCTACACCGAACTGACCACCGCCATTCCCCACGCCGGCGGCCCCTTCGCCTACAGCCTGCGGGCCTTCGGCAAGACCGGCGCGACCATCGCCGGCATCGCCACCCTGATCGAATTCGTCTTCGCCCCGCCGGCCATCGCCATGGCCATCGGCGCCTACCTCAACGTGCAGTTCCCGGCACTGGACCCGAAATGGGCGGCCACCGGCGCCTACGCCATCTTCATGACGCTGAACATCCTCGGCGTGAGCATCGCCGCCACCTTCGAGCTGGTGGTCACCGTGCTCGCGGTGGCCGAGCTGCTGGTGTTCATGGGCGTGGTGGCGCCGGGCTTCAGCTTCAGCAACTTCGTACTCAACGGCTGGGCCGGCTCCAGCACCTTCAGCAGCGCGGCCATCGGCGGCATCTTCGCGGCCATTCCCTTCGCCATCTGGTTCTTCCTCGCCATCGAGGGCGCGGCCATGGCCGCAGAGGAAGCCAAGGACCCGAAACGCACCATCCCGCGCGCCTACATCGCCGGCATCCTCACCCTGGTGACCCTGGCCATCGGCGTGATGATCTTCGCCGGCGGCGTCGGCGACTGGCGCGAGCTGTCGAACATCAACGACCCGCTGCCGCAGGCGATGAAAGCGGTGGTCGGCAACAACTCCACCTGGATGCACATGCTGGTGTGGATCGGCCTGTTCGGCCTGGTGGCCAGCTTCCACGGCATCATCCTCGGCTACTCGCGGCAGTTCTTCGCCCTGGCCCGCGCCGGCTTCCTGCCCGCAAGCCTTGCGAAGCTGTCGCGCTTCCAGACCCCGCACCGGGCCATCCTCGCCGGCGGCGTGGTGGGCATCGCGGCGATCTTCAGCGACAACCTGATCAGCCTGCAGGGCATGACCCTGACCGCCGCGATGATCACCATGAGCGTGTTCGGCGCCATCGTCATGTACATCATGAGCATGCTCAGCCTGTTCAAGCTGCGCCGCAGCGAGCCGCACCTGGAGCGCACCTTCCGCGCGCCCGGCTACCCGATAGTGCCGGGCATCGCCCTGGCCCTGGCGCTGGTCTGCCTGGCTGCCATGCTGTGGTACAACCAGGTGATCGCCCTGGTGTTCCTGGCGCTGATGCTCGCCGGCTTCATCTGCTGCAACCTGGTGATCGCCGCGCGCCGTGGCGTGCCGGCCAGCTTCGCCAGCGAAGGTTGATCCACCCGCGCCGGGCCGCGAGGTCCGGCGCCGTTGAGCACAAGGAGTTCCCATGCCCGGATACGTCCACAGCGTCGGTGGCCAGACCTGGCGCTTCGACAGCCTCAGGCAACTGATGGCCAAGGCCAGCCCGGCGCGCTCCGGCGACTGCCTGGCCGGCGTCGCCGCCAGCAGCGACGCCGAGCGCGTGGCCGCGCAGATGGCCCTGGCCGAGGTGCCGCTCAAGCGCTTCCTCGACGAGGCGCTGATCCCCTACGAAGCCGACGAAGTCACCCGGCTGATCATCGACGGCCACGACCGCGCCGCCTTCGCCCCGGTCAGCCACCTGACGGTGGGCGACTTCCGCGACTGGCTGCTCGGCGACGCCGCCGACGAGGCCAGCCTGCGCGCCCTGGCGCCGGGGCTGACGCCGGAGATGGCGGCCGCGGTATCGAAGATCATGCGCGTGCAGGACCTGGTGCTGGTGGCGCAGAAAATCCGCATGGTCACCCGCTTCCGTAATACCCAGGGGCTGCGCGGACGGCTGTCCACCCGGCTGCAGCCGAACCACCCCACCGACGACCCGGCCGGGATCGCCGCCAGCGTCCTCGACGGCCTGCTCTACGGCAACGGCGACGCCATGCTGGGGATCAACCCGGCCACCGACAGCCTGCAATCCATCTGCACCCTGCTGGAGATGCTCGACGCCATCATCCAGCGCTACGAAATCCCCACCCAGTCCTGCGTGCTGACCCACGTCACCAGCTCCATCGAGGCGATCAACCGCGGCGCGCCGCTGGACCTGGTGTTCCAGTCCATCGCCGGCACCGAGGCGGCCAACGCCAGCTTCGGCGTGAGCCTGGCGGTGCTGCAGGAAGGCTACGAGGCCGGCCTGTCGCTCAAGCGCGGGACGCTGGGCGACAACCTCATGTACTTCGAGACCGGCCAGGGCAGCGCGCTCTCGGCCAACGCCCACCACGGTGTCGACCAGCAGACCTGCGAGGCCCGCGCCTACGCCGTGGCCCGGCACTTCAAGCCGTTCCTGGTGAACACCGTGGTCGGCTTCATCGGCCCGGAATACCTGTACAACGGCAAGCAGATCATCCGCGCCGGCCTGGAAGACCACTTCTGCGGCAAGCTGCTGGGCGTGCCCATGGGCTGCGACATCTGCTACACCAACCATGCCGAGGCCGACCAGGACGACATGGACATGCTGCTGACCCTGCTGGGCGTGGCCGGGATCAACTTCATCATGGGCATCCCCGGCTCCGACGACGTGATGCTCAACTACCAGACCACCTCCTTCCACGACGCCCTCTACGCCCGCCAGAGCCTGGGCCTGCGCCCGGCGCCGGAATTCGAGGAGTGGCTGGAGCGCATGCACATCCTGCAGCAGCGCGAAGGCAAGGTGCGCCTGGCCGAGCAACTGCCGCCGGCGTTCCGCCCGGCCCTGGCGCAACTGAACTGAGGACGCGCGGATGAGCGAAGAGAAGTCCACCGCCACCCCCAACCCCTGGCAGGAACTGCGCCGCCTGACCCCCGCGCGCATCGCCCTGGGTCGCGCCGGCACCAGCCTGCCGACCAGGGCGCAACTGGACTTCCAGTTCGCCCACGCCCAGGCCCGCGACGCCGTGCACCTGAGCTTCGACCATGCCGGCCTGAGCGCCGCCCTGGCCGAACGCGGGCGCGCCAGCCTGCTGCTGCACAGCGCCGCCGCCGACCGCCACACCTACCTGCAGCGCCCTGACCTGGGCCGCCGCCTGGACGAAGACTCGGCGACCCTGCTGCGCCAGCACGGCGAGGCCAACCCCGCGGGCTACGACCTGGCCGTGGTGGTGGCCGACGGACTCTCCGCGCTGGCCGTGCAACGTCATGCCCTGCCCTTCCTGGAACGCCTGGAGGACATGGCCGCGGCCGAGAACTGGAGCCTGTCGCCGGTGGCCCTGGTGCAACAGGGGCGCGTGGCGGTGGCGGACGAGGTGGGCGAACTGCTGCGGGCGAAGATGGTGGTCATCCTCATCGGCGAACGCCCCGGCCTCAGCTCGCCGGACAGCCTCGGCCTGTACTTCACCTGGGCGCCGAAGGTCGGCCTGAACGACGCCTACCGCAACTGCATCTCCAACGTGCGCCTGGAAGGCCTGAGCTACGGCATGGCCGCCCACCGCCTGCTGTACCTGATGCGCGAAGCCTGCCGCCGTCAGCTCTCGGGGGTGAACCTGAAGGACGAGGCGGAACTGCCGACGCTGGAAGGCCAGGGGCCGGGGGCCAACTTCCTGCTGGCCGGGCGCTAGGGCACGCTCCTGCTTCGTAGGATGGGTTGAGCGAAGCGATACCCATCACCCTGACCGCATGGGTTTCGCAGGCTCAACCCATCCTACGAAAAGCGCCTCGGCGCAGCCGGCAGGACAATTGCCCTGCGTCCGGCCGAAACACCACTGTCGATCAAACGCTCGCTTGGATTGCGCTTTCAACGATTTCTGGTGCAGCATCCGGGCAGTGTTGTGCTGGCACAGCACCTGCATCGTGACAGCAGCCCATTCACCGAACGCAGAGATCCGCCCATGCGCATCGTGCAAGCCACCCTCGATCACCTCGACCTGCTCGCCCCGCTGTTCGTCAAGTATCGTGAGTTCTACGGGATGCTGCCCTACCCCGAATCCTCGCGGAAATTCCTCGAGAAGCGCCTCAAGCGCAAGGAATCGGTGATCTACCTGGCGCTGCCGGACGACAGCGACGACAAGCTGCTGGGCTTCTGCCAGCTGTACCCGAGCTTCTCCTCGCTGTCGCTCAAGCGCGTGTGGATCCTCAACGACATCTACGTCGCCGAGGACGCCCGCCGCCAGCTGGTGGCCGACCACCTGCTGCAGCACGCCCGGCAGATGGCGCGGGAAACCAACGCCGTGCGCATGCGCGTGTCCACCAGCACCAACAACGAAGTGGCGCAGAAGGTCTACGAGTCCATCGGCTTCCGCGAGGACACCGAGTTCAAGAACTACATCCTGCCCATCAGTGACGATCTCGTCTAAGCCGAGGGCGCATTACGCTGGCAATGGCTTAACGCCAGCATTACAGTGAAGCATCGCACGTGCCGCCCGGCGTTCGGCGGCTAAGGGGCTCCATGGGCATTCCCCAGCGTCTACTGCGTCACTTCTCCCTGCTCCTGCTGTTCGGCCTGGGCACCGTCCAGGCCGATACCCTGCGCGTGGCCACCCTCGACTGGGAGCCCTACGTCGGCGCCGACCTGCCCGGCCAGGGCCTGGCCAGCCGCATCCTCGACGAAGCCCTGGCGCTCAACGGCGACCGCGCCGAGCGGGTGTTCCTGCCCTGGCAGCGGGCCCTCAACGAAACCCGCGAAGGCCACTACGACGCCCTGATGCCGGCCTACCTGTCGGCCGACCGCAGCCGCGACTTCTACACCTCGATGCCGCTGCTGGACTCGCAACTGGGCTTCTTCCACCGCCGCGACCGCGCCATCGCCTACCGCGCCGGCGACCTCGACAGTCTGCGCCCCTACCGCATCGGCGTGGTGCGCGGCTACGTCAACCAGGCGGATTTCGACAAGGCCGACTTCCTCACCAAGGAAGTGGTCAACAACGACTGGCAGAACCTGGAAAAGCTCCTGCGCGGGCGCCTCGACCTGGCGGTGGTGGACCGCTACACCGGCTACCACCTGCTGGCGCGCAACGCCCCGGCGCTGCGCGAGCAGTTGGAATTCATCGAACCGCCGCTGGAGGTCAAGCCCCTCTACGTGCTGATTCCCAAGACCCGCACCGGCGGCGAGGCGCTGGCCGCCAACCTCGACCGCGGCCTGCGCACGCTGCGCCAGAGCGGGCGCCTGCAACAGCTGATCGCCGACGCCCACCTGGAAACCGCCCAGGGCATCCGCGCCGTGGCCGAACACCCGCTAGCCGAGCAGGTACCAGGCGCCGCCGGCCACGACCGCACCCGCGAAGGCGCCGACAACCGCCCAGCGGCGCCAACCCTGGACTGGCAGGCGAGCCTGCGCTAGCCCGGCCCCGCTTCGACAGCCGCACCGGCGCCAAAAGCGCCCCCGGACAGGGACATCGGGCGAGGTTCCGACAGAGATTTCCACTGCGGAACTGCAGCCTTCATGCCGACAGTCTTTTCACTCGCGCGCTGTAATATCCTGCAACCTGTCGTGGGCAGACGCCTGCGACAAAGCGCGCCCCACGGCAACGCGGGGGTGCCTATAATGCCGGGCTCGGCAGTTCACCACGCGGTTTTCAAGGCGCCTCATGGATTTCAACCCGATCGACCTCGTTCTGCATCTCGACACCTATCTCTCGCTGCTGGTCAACAACTACGGGGCCTGGATCTACGCCATCCTGTTCCTGGTGATCTTCTGCGAAACCGGCCTGGTGGTAACGCCCTTCCTCCCCGGCGACTCCCTGCTGTTCATCGCCGGCGCCATCTGCGCCACCGGCGGCATGGACCCGTGGGTGCTGGGCAGCCTGCTGCTGTTCGCGGCCATCAGCGGCGACAGCACCAACTACGTGATCGGCCGAACCCTGGGCAAGCGCCTGTTCAGCAACCCGGACTCCAAGGTGTTCCGCCGCGACTACCTGGACCAGACCCACGCCTTCTACGAGCGCCACGGCGGCAAGACCGTGACCCTCGCGCGCTTCCTGCCCATCGTGCGCACCTTCGCCCCCTTCGTCGCCGGCATGGCCTACATGCCCTACCTGCGCTTCCTGTTCTTCAGCGTCGCCGGCAGCATCGCCTGGGTCGGCGGCCTGGTCACCCTGGGCTACTTCTTCGGCAACGTGCCCTTCATCAAGCAGAACCTCTCGGTGATGATCATCGCCATCATCGCCTTCTCCCTGGTGCCCATGCTGATCGGCGTGATCCGCCACAAGCTGGCGCGCAACGGCAAGCCGCAGGCCTCGGAGCGCTGATACCGCGATGTGGTCGTTCAGCGCCTGGCGCCGCCGGCGCTTCCTCGCCCGCCACCCGCTGGACGCCCAGCTGTGGGCCGAGGTGCTGCACCACCTGCCGATCCTCGACGGCCTGAGCGAAGAGGAACTGCGCCTGCTCGGCGAACGGGCGCTGCTGTTCCTGCGCGACAAGCACCTCACCGCCCTGCCCGGCGTCGAGCTGGACGACTTCCGCTGCCTGCTGCTGGCGGCCCAGGCCCAGCTGCCGCTGCTGCACCTGCCGGAGCTGAACTGGTACGGCGGCTTCCACGAGCTGGTGCTCTACCCGGACGACTTCCTCAGCCCGCAGAAGCACCGCGACCCGGCCGGGGTGATCCACGAGTTCGACGACGAGCGCAGCGGCGAAACCTCGCTGCAGGGCCCGGTGGTGCTGGCCTGGCCCGGAGTGGAAAGCGGCGGCGGCTGGGACGCCTACAACCTGGTGATCCACGAGCTGGCGCACAAGCTGGACATGCTCGACGGCGACGCCAACGGCCTGCCGCCGCTGCACCGCGACATGCGCATCGGCGACTGGTCGGCGGCCATGAAATCGGCCTACGACGAGATGAACCGCAAGCTCGATCGCCATCCAGAGGCGCACACCGCCATCGATCCCTATGCCGCGGAGAACCCGGCGGAATTCTTCGCCGTCACCAGCGAATACTTCTTCACCGCCCCGGACCTGCTGCACCGGGCCTATCCGAAGGTCTACGAGCAACTGGGGCTGTTCTACCGGCAAGATCCGCTTGCGCGCCTGCAGCGACTGCAGCGCGAGCACCCCGACTATCAGGAAACTCCGGCGCACTGAGCGATGTCTGTGGCTTGGCCACGGCAATCTGCCTATAATCCGCCGCACTTTTTCGGCCCGACCAACCCCCTTGGAGTCGTCCATGAGCTACAGCAGCATCCCGGCTGGCAAAGACCTGCCGAACGACATCTACGTCGCCATCGAGATCCCGGCCAACCACGCGCCGATCAAGTACGAGATCGACAAGGACACCGACTGCCTGTTCGTCGACCGTTTCATGGCCACCCCGATGTTCTACCCGGCCAACTACGGCTTCATCCCCAACACCCTGGCCGACGACGGCGACCCCCTGGACGTGCTGGTCGTGACCCCCTACCCGGTGGCCCCGGGTTCGGTGATCCGCGCCCGTCCGGTCGGTGTGCTGAACATGAGCGACGAAGCCGGCGGCGACGCCAAGCTGATCGCCGTACCGCACGACAAGCTGAGCGTGCTGTACCACGACGTGAAGGAATACACCGACCTGCCGGCCCTGCTGCTGGAGCAGATCAAGCACTTCTTCGAGAACTACAAGGACCTCGAGAAGGGCAAGTGGGTCAAGGTCGAAGGTTGGGGCAACGCCGAAGAAGCGCGCTCCTACATCACCAAGGCCGTCGCCGCCTTCCAGGCCAAGTGATGGTCGCGGGGTGACCCGCCACGAAGAAGCCCCGCCCCGCGCGGGGCTTTTTTCTGCGCGCGACGGGCACGCTCGTCGCAACGACGGCGCCTGGCGGAAAAGCCATTAGGCAAGCCCGGCCGAATTTGCTAAAGTGCGCGCCCAAGACGCCGGTCCCAGAGCCGCGTCCACAGCATTCAAAGGCGGTCGCTGCTTACCAGAAGTAAGGACGGGCCACCCCCTGAAGAGCCGGCCACAAGCCGGCTTTTTTAATGCCCGCGGGAAACGCCGGCCTTGCGCCAATTCAACTCTGGCCGCCCTGCCACCTCGGCCCAAGGTTACCGAACGCACCGGTGACGGCGTTCACTCGGCCCTGAAGACTGCGCTCCATCCCTCCCTCCACCTCACTCAGCCTCAATATAGGCCACCAAAGTAGCCATATGGATGACGAGAATCCTGATGCATGGCGACAGTGGATGCGGCGAATAGCGCCAGGAACGAGCAGACCTCAGGTAGAGAGCGATCAGTGACGGAAGGATAGTCGCACGACTCAGTAGTGGCTGGTCTCTTTCCTACCACAGCATGAACAGCACGTATTTAAATTTGAAAACAAATTAATCAACGCCCCAAGAGCAATGCTCATAGGCACAGCTGATACAGTCTTTCTCGCAGATCATCCAAGTTATCATTCTCTTTCTTTAAAATCTTTCCATCCTTAGACAAAACAACATCGTTAAGGGAGCCCATCCCTGAATACATAGACAAAATGTTACTCGCAACCGACTCTGGGTCAGAGTCAAGATTACGAACCTGAACCTCTAAGGCTCTCCCCCATTCACCCGCCCCTCCGTCAATCAAAAGTATAATCATCTGAGACGTTACATCTCTGATTGCCCGGGAATTTTCCACATCAAACGTCATTGTTTAATTATCTCTACGCCTATAGCCACGGCCTTAAATTAATTACCTGTGGAGTGCCGCCTACGTAGAGTCCACCTTGTCACCCAACCTGACCGACATATACCTCACTTCCTGCTGGGCTTGTGCCTCTTCACTCTGAGCGACAGACTTACCCGAAGCTCTGGTGTAATGCTCTCGGGCTTGTATGTTACGGTGCCTACACAGTGCTTTCTATATTACAGCCTAGGTTGCAACTCCACGATCTCTCCCAGGTTGAATAATTAATAAATTATCTACCTCTCTATTTCTGCAGCGTATGACAAATGGTAAAGCTAAACCAGGGTTTTCTATATAACTTTCAAAAGTATTCTTGTCAATCTCAAAATACTCCTCATAATCAACCATTCCATTGCTTACTGGTATTGAGATATAAAATTTTCCTGAGCTTTCTTCTATTCCTATAGAAAATCGCTCATCCTTGTTGAAATAAGAATCATTAAATCTCATGCGTGTCTAACCTATAAGTCGACTGGAGAAATTTTTAACTTCGGCATGTGGGTTCCCCCAACATCAATTATTGCCTCGCTATTCCCAGTTGGCAGTTTTCCACCCGGAATCCAGAATTCATTAGCCCCTGCCTAATTCCCTGATGGAATTCTAAGATTAAGTTCTTGAGGGTTAGAAATATCAACACGGACCATCTTGTTACTTTCTAGGAAACCTGATGGCAGCCCAAGAGCAGTTTCTAATGCGGGCGCATTTCCTTGGGTAGACTCTAGTAGTTTATCGGCCTCTGTCTTAGGCATGACGAAAGATGTTCCATCACGCTGACCAATGCCATATTTATCCAGATTTTTCTGGATTATAAATCTAGATGCACCGTTATCAAACTGACTCAGATGATTTTTTATGTATTCTGATGAAAGATACTCACTTGGATCTGGTCGAGCTCCTTTAGGAATTGTCGTAATTTCTTCAATTTTCGCCGTTGTCAACGGAGGAGAGGCGTTAAGACAGTCTCCATGTGTACTAGCCAACCCCAACGGATCCACCCACCCCGTAGGGTTAGGCACGTACTGGTAGTGGTTCAACCCACCCGCCAGCTTGATCGGGTCCGGGGTCAGGAAACGGCCGGTGTTGGGATTGTAGTAACGATGCCGGTTGTAGTGCAGGCCGGTTTCCGCGTCGTAGTACTGCCCCTGGAAGCGCAGCGGGTTGTCGATTTCCGCTACTTCCAGGCGGGCGACGTTGCCGTAGGCGCGGTAGCGGGCCGACCAGAGGATTTCGCCGCCGTAGCTGGTCAGTTCCTGCGGAGTGCCCAGGTGGTCGAGTGGTAGTAGAAGGGCTCGGCCTTCAGCGGGCCTTCGCCGTCCAGCATGACCAACGACCCGGCTCGTTGCCTCTTCACTCTGAAACAGGCTCACCCGAGGTTTTGTGCAATAGCCTCTCCGGCTTGTACGTCACGCTATCTACAACTGTGTTTTCCATATAAATCCTAGGTTGCAATTCCGCGATCCCTCCCAGGCTGAACCATTAACAAATCATCTACTTCTCGATTGCGACAACGCCTGACAAATGGCAAAGCCAAACTTTGGTTGCTCATATATAAATCAAAAGCAGCCTTATCTGCCTCAAAATACTCCTCATAATCAACCACCCCATTACTTATTGGTATTGAAATATAAACCTTCCTAGGCCTTCTTCTAGCCCTATAGAAAATCGTTCATCCTTACAAAAAAAATTAAACCTCATACATTTCAACCCCCACACCCACCAAACAATAAGAGCTCATAAAACTAATAATTAATAACCTCCAACCTACCAAGCTTCTCTTCTAGTGCTCTCAACAGTTCCTCAGAATCAAGACCATCATTATCCTTCAAAAAATTCAGTATCCACTCAGCCCTCAGCTCTTCAAATACAACTCTCCACTTGTCTTGTCCAGCAGCTTCTTCGCGAAGCACTCCCCCCATAAGACCATGCCCTGAGCCCTCCAGAAATAAAAAGCGTCTCAAAAAGGGAGAGTAGGCTATTTTTTTTGGCCATTCTGGATCATTCCCACTTCTTCCAGGAACATCCTTACTTGCCAACACGAAATATTTTTCCATCAATTCTCCGGGAGAATATCGACCTTATCAAAATCTAGCATCCTTCCATCTAGATGCAATTGCACCGCACCACCACTCCCATACTGAGGATATGCTTTAGCAAACAACTCAAGCTTTTCTTTCTCAGTATCCCCTTTCCAGTATGGTACCCGAGCCTGAGGAACTCCGGACTCATATAACTGGAGAGTATCAAACTGTCCTCTCAATCTGGCATCACTCCATGAACCAGCTCCACTTTCGTCATGACCAAACTCTCGCCCCTTGATCTGAAAAGCGTCTCTAGCAGAACTCCCTGTTTGATACTTCTCAAATCCGACATACGTAGCAGGAGCGGACTTTGACTCCATAGTCATTTCAGCATATTTATTTACTGAGCCATCATCATTCATGTATCGCATATATCTATATCCGGTTGCCGGCAGTGTAGACTCCGGGCCAGAAGGACCAACGTAAAAATCTGGCCTCGCCCCTGAAGGGCACTGGGCTTTCGCACTAGCCAACCCCAACGGATCCACCCACCCCGTCGGGTTGGGCACGTACTGGTAGTGGTTCAACCCACCCGCCAGCTTGATCGGGTCCGGGGTCAGGAAACGGCCGGTGTTGGGATTGTAGTAACGATGCCGGTTGTAGTGCAGGCCGGTTTCCGCGTCGTGGTACTGGCCCTGGAAGCGTAGCGGGTTGTCGATTTCCGCCACTTCCAGGCGGGCGACGTTGCCGTAGGCGCGGTAGCGGGCCGACCAGAGGATTTCGCCGCCGTAGCTGGTCAGTTCCTGGGGAGTGCCCAGGTGGTCGAGCTGGTAGTAGAAGGGCTCGGCCTTCAGCGGGCCTTCGCCGTCCAGCATGGCCAGCGGGCGGAAGCTGCCGGGTTCGTAGACGTAGCTGCGGTAGCGGCCTGCGCCGCTTTCGGCGACCAGGCGGTCGCCCTGCCAGATGAATTCGGTGGTCTTGCCGTCCACTTCCTTGGCGATGCGCCGGCCGAAGGCGTCGTATCGGTAGCTGACCTGGCGGCCATCGGGCAGTTGCACGCCCACCAGGCGGTGCTGGCTGTCGTAGCGGTACTGGGTGACCAACTTCTGCCCGGCGCCGCGGCGTTCGCGGAGCAGGTTGCCGTAGGCGTCGTAGTCGTAGTGGCAGTCCCCCTGCATCAGCAGGCGGTTGCCCTGTACGTTGACCTGCCGTGGGTGGCCCTGCTGGGCATTCTGGGTCAGCAGGTTGCCCGCCGGGTCGTGGGCGAAGCTTTCCGGCAGGTCGCCGCGCACGGCGACCAGGCGGTCCAGCGGGTCGTAGTGGTAGCTGCGCGCGCCCTTGCGGCTGTCTTCGACGCTGGCGAGGTTGCCGCCGGCATCGTAGCTGTAGCGCCGCTGGTACAGCGCGCGCTCGCGCTGGCTGACCTGGTGTGCGAGAAGCCGGCCCTGTTCGTCGTACTGGTACTGGCTGAGCAGTTGGCCTTGCTGGCGCTGTCGTTCCCGGCCGAAGCTGAACTGGTGGCTGGTCAGGCGCTGGCCGTTCAGGTCGATGGCGCTGAGTTCGCCGCCCGCCCGGTGGCGGTAGTCGAGGGTGCTGCCATCCGGGAGCCGGCAATGGCTCAGCCGCCCCAGGGCGTCATAGCCGTATTGCAGGGTCGCCCAGCCCTGGTGTTCGCGGGTCAGGCGGTTCTGCAGGTCGTACTCGTAGGCCAGCGGCCATTCGCCGTCGTCCACGCCCACCAGGCGGCCCAGGGCATCGTAGCTGTAGTGGACCTCGCTGCCGTCGGGCTGCGTTCTGACCAGCAGGCGGCCCGAGGCGTCGCGCTGGTAGCGGGTGACGAGTTCGCTGCCGTCCTCGCCATACTCGGTCTTCTCCAGCAGGTGCCCGTTGAGGTCGTAGGCATAGGCGCAAGTGCGCCCGTCGAAACCGGTTTCCCGGCTGATAAGGCCACTGGGGTGGTAGTCGAGGCGGTACAGCTCGCCACGCTCGTTCTCGATCTCGCTGAGCAGCAGCCGGGCGTTGTCATAGCGGTAGCGCAACTGGCTGCCGTCGGGGTTGATGCGCCGGGTGACGAGGTGCAGGCCACCGTCGTATTCGTAACGGGTCACCCGGCCGAGCTCATCGCGCTCCGCCGTCACCTTGCCGTAGGCGTTGTATTCGTAGGCGCGGCTGGCGCCCCCCGGCAGGGTGACCTGGCGCAGGCGGCCCTGGGCATCCCACTCGAACCGGGTGATGGCGCCCTGTTCGTCCTGGCGGGTGATCTGGCGGCCGAATACGTCATAGCGATAGCGGCGCACGCCGCCATCCGGCAGGCGCTCCTCGATCAGTTGGCCCAGGCCGTTCCATAGCAGTTGATGGCTGCTGCCGTCGGGATGCTGGATTTGCAGCAGGCGGCCGCGTTCGTCGTAGCGGAAGAAGGTGGAATGGCCGTCCGGATCGGTTTGCTGGATGACGTCGCCCTGGGCATTGCGGCGGTAGCGCCAGCTCGCCTTGCCGCGCTCCACGGCGCTGACGAAGCCGTCGCGGTACTCAAAGCTGGTGGGCTCTTCCTCCGGCGGCACCAGGGCCACCAGGTGGCCGCCCTCGTCGTAGTGGTACTCGGTCACGGCCCCAAGGGGGTCGCGCTCGGCCACCAGTTGCCCCTGCGGGTTGTAGGCTTTCTCGTGTACCGCGCCGTCGGGATCGACCTGACGTACCAGGCGTGCGTTGCCGTCGTGGACGAAGACCTGGCGGCCGCCATCGCTCTGGAGCAGGGTCGCGGTACCCGCTTCGTCGTCCCATTCGAACTGGAAGTCCAGGGGCTCGATGCTCGACCACTGACGCACGCAGCGAGCCTGCTTGCCGGCGCCCTCCCAGGCCCAGTAGAAGCTGGCGCCGCCGGCCAGGTGGCGTTCGAGGATCACATGCTGTTCGTCGTAGCGGTAGCGCTCAATTTCGCCAAGCGCATTGTGCGCCTCCAGCAGTTGGCCTGCGGTGTTGTAGACGTAGCTGGCCAGTGTCTGCACGCTGCGCCAGGAGGCCTCCTCGGTGTCCGCCGGGACCTGCTGCTGATATTCCACGGCCTGGATGCGGCCGTGCTCATAACGGAACGCCAGGGCCCGACCGGCGCCGTTGCTCAGGCGGCTGATGCGGCCGGCGAGGTCGCGGCCGACGTGAAGGCGGTTGCCGTAGGCATCGCTGATGGCGACCAGGTCGCCGCCCTTGCCGTCGTGGCGGAAGTGGTAGAAGCGCGGCTTGTCGCCCGCCTGGGCCAGGACGAGTTCGGCCGGGTCGGCGCCGATGAAGATGGCGGCCTTCGACAGCCGGTTGTTGATGGCGGGCCGCTGCCGGTCCGGCAGCGGGAAGATGGTGCGGCGGTTTTCATGATCGATCCAGGTCACCTGCCCGTCTTCGATCAGCAGGCGATGAGCCAGTCCGTGGCTCCAGCCGTACCCCAGGCCGTGGTCGACCTCCACCGCGCTGGTGCGGTACAGGCGACTCCAGACGAAAGGCAGCAGGCCATCGAGGCTGGCATCGTCGAGCGTCAGCAGTTCCTCGCCGGTGACCATGGAAACGGGTTCGCCGCCGGTGCAGGTTTCCTTGCACGCCTGGGCTGGCCGCTCGTTGGGCGTCGTGGCCTGGCGGTCGACGTTGGGCCGGGCATCGACTTCGCGCAGCGTGCTGTTCTTGCGCGCATCCCAGATCAGTTCCGCCTTGCCACGCTGGACACCGCTGGCGATGCCGCGGGCGGCCACCACACGGTATTTCTCGATGTAGTCGAGCACGCCTTCGAGGATGCCGAACACCGATTTGACGAAACCGATGACGGCATCGACCAGACGCTTGCCGTACTTGGCCAGGCGCACCGCCAGGTAGGCAATGCCCGTCCCCTCGACCGCGACGGTCAGGACAATGGCGATGAGGATGTCGATCAGCACGGAGACCAGGATGCGGGAGATTTCCTTGGCAGCCGTACCGGCTATCTGGCTCGGCGGCAATGCGGAAAGCCAGAGAGTCGCGCTGCGCAGCAGCAGGTAGAGCACCGCCTCGTCGCTGGCCAGGAGCATCACCCGGGCCATCTTCTGCGGCGCGCTCTTGGCCAGGGCGGCCAGTTCGCTGGCCTTGTCGCCCAGCATGTGGGCGTACTTCATCGGGTCCTGGAGGATCTCGAAGATCAGCTTGATGCCTTCCCAGACATCCTTCACCGCCTGCCAGCTGCCTTCGAGGATGCCGGTGCCGGCGGCCGACAGCACCGACGATGCGCCATGGGCCTGCCATTGCGGCCTGAAACCGGCCCACTGCCCCCGCAGCCAGGTCTCCAGTTGGTTCGCCAGGCCATCGTAGCGGCTGAACAGTTCGTCGACCTGTTGCGCACTGACCGCGGAGTTCACCTGGATGGAGTACCACTTGCCGGGCTGCCCCTTGAAGCTGGCCTTGCCGTCGTCGCCCAGGGTCAGGGTCTGCTGCAGGCTATTGTCGTCCCGGGAGCGGACGTCTACCTGTATGCGCCCCAGCGGCACCTCGTAGGCCGACTCGAACTTGCTCTCGATTTCCAGGATGCCGCTGAGCGGGCACTGCGCGACCAGACCGAAGTCGCTATCGCCCAGGCTCACCGACTTGCTGCTGGAACCCGCCCGGATGCTGCGCTCCATACCCAGCAGGGATGGCAGGTCCGTCGCGCGGCTACCGGCATCGGCCGTCCGGGCATACCAGCTCTCGGTCATCTCGCGGTACCGGGTCAGGCTGTTCCTGAAGTCATTCAACTCCTGTTCGATTACGGCAATCTGGTCCATCAGTTGAGCTCCAGCGCCAGCTGTTCCAGCAGGGCGTTCTTGAGAGTGGCGACGTCACTGCCGCGACGGGCGAGATGGGCGATCTTCAACCGCAGGTTCGCTTCGGGCAGGCAGTCACAGAGGTCGGGATGTTCTTCCTGCAGCCATTGCAGGAGGTTGGCGGACAAGGTGCTGTTGTCCTCGCGCGCCAGGCTGTCCAGCAGCGCCTGTGGCGGCGTCCACCAGGGGAAGGGCCGCTCGGGCGGCAGCACCGCCTCGGCTGCCTGAAGGGCGCGGCCGTTTATCAGGTAGCGATCGAACATCGGCAGCAGGGTCGCGGCATCGGTACCGAGGAAAGTCAGGATCGGCAGGAGATGCCGTCCATCCCAGAAGCGGAAGAACACTTCGTTGCCTTCCGGCATCCGTACCTGGGTCAGGCTGCGCAGGTGCCCGAAGATGCGCTCGGGGTCGCCGCTGGAAACGGCCAGCCACCCCCAATCCTCGGCGTCGGTCTCGCCGACCCAATCGAGGAAACTGCCGTCGATTTCTGGTTCGACGAGATAGGGCATCACCTCGTGCCAATCGGCGTAGGGCGTTCCCTGCCAGAGCGGCTGCAGCGCCCGATGCATGCCTTGGCGGTTCCAGGCGCTCAGCGGGACGGCCGCGCTGACGCTGCTGAACACGCCGTACAGCCGCTCGCCTTCGGCCAGCGGCTTCGCGGCCAGCCATTCACGTGGGGTGAGGCGTTCAGAAGACACAATGGCCCTCCTTGCACTTCTCGCATTCCTCGCAGAAGGGCGCGCTGCGCTTGAAGGTATTGATCTGCGCCGGGGTCAGGAGGAACCCGGGCCGGTCGGCGTCAGCCTGTTGGAGCAGGCCCGGCAGCAAAGGAGCCGCCACGGTGCCCGTGCCGGGGCTGCCTCCACTGTTGAGCTTGACGTCGGCGCCGCTGAGGGTGACGCCAGCACCGTCCAGCTTGACGAAGCTGCCGCCGGCCTTGAGGGTCAGTTCGCTGCCGGCTTCCAGCACCACCTTGAGCCCGGCGGAGAGGTGGATTTCCTGACCGGCCTCGATGAACTGGCCACTGCCGAGCTTCAGGTGCTGGTCGTTGCCCACCGTCAGGTGGTCGTCGGCGCGTACCTCGACCTTGCGGTCGCCATGGGTGGTGCGGTGTTCCTCGGCCTTGAACTCGCTGTAGGCGTTGGCTTCCACGGTGTCGTGGCGTTCGTGGCCGACGCGGATCTTCTGGTCGTGCTCGATGTTCTCGTCCCAGTCGCGCTGGGCATGCAGGTAGATCTGTTCCTGGCCCTTGCGGTCCTCGATGCGCAGTTCGTTGTAGCCACCGCCGCCGGGGCTGGAGAGCGTCTTGAACAGGCTGCGGGTCTTGTTCGCCGGCAGCTCGTAGGCCGGCAGGTGCTCGGCGTGGTACAGGCAGCCGCTGATCAGCGGCTGGTCCGGGTCGCCTTCGAGGAAGGTCACCAGCACTTCCATGCCGATGCGCGGGATGGCGATAGCGCCGTACTGCTTGCCGGCCCAGCTGGAGGCCACGCGCAGCCAGCAGCTGGTCTTGTCGTCGGCCTGGCCCTCGCGGTCCCAGTGGAACTGCACCTTGACCCTGCCGTAGCGGTCGCAGTGGATTTCCTCGCCCTTTGGCCCCGTCACCACGGCGGTCTGGCTGCCCAGCACGCGCGGCTTGGGATGCGCCAGCGGCGGGCGGTAGGGCACGTCCCAGGGCGTGGCGAGGAAGCGGTTGCGGTAGCCCTGCTGGAAGTCGTCCTTGCCGTCGCGGGCGTCGCTGGTGACCGACTCTTCCAGCACCTGCGGCTGCTTGCCTTCGTGCCGTACTTCGGTGAGCAGCCAGAGGTCGTTCCACTCGCCGCGCGGGTGCTCGCGCAGGGGCAGGAAATGGCCGCTGCGCAGGCTCGGCTGGTCGCTGCGGCCCTCGGCCTGGCGGTAGTCGGCGCGGTGCCTTTCCAGGCTGCGCTGGCTCAGCAGCTTGCCGCGCTCGCGGTCGGTGAAGCGACCGGGGTAATCGTAGTCCTCGAGGTCCGGGCGGCTGTCGCTGCGCGCCGTGCTTTCCAGTTGCAGCCTGGGCTTCTCGAAGTCGTAGTCGCGGCGGCTGACGCGGGCGGTACGGGTATCCAGACGCTGGCCGAAGCGCTTGATCACCGGCAGGTCGGCGACCAGGCCGGAGTCCTGCTGGTAGGCCACCGGCGCCAGCTTGGGGAAGGCGGTCTGGTCGTCGCCGAACACCAGCAGGTGCCCGTCGGGGCTGTGCTCGAAGTGGTAGTGGAGACCTTCCTCTTCGCACAGGCGCTGGACGAAGTGCAGGTCGCTCTCGTCGTACTGGGTGCAGTAGTCGCGCGGCGGGTAGACGGTGGGGCCGAGCTGGAAGCGGTAGGCGTCGGCGAGGATGCCGTGTTCCTCCAGCACCCGGGTGATGATCTGCGGCACCGTCAGCTGCTGGAAAATGCGCTGGTTATGCCGATGCGCGAGGTAGGCCAGGCGCGGCACCAGGCTCACCTGGTAGCGGGTCAGGCGCTTGCCGGATTCGCCCTGGGCCACCCGGTGCAACTGGCCATGGATGCCGTGGCCCTGCCCCAGGTCCAGGTAGGCGCCCTTGTGCAGCAGGCTTTCCAGGTCCAGGTCGGGACGTTCGCTGACCAGTTCGATGTCGAAGCGGTAGGGCTGGTTCAGGGCTTCGCGGCCATGGAATTCGAGCACCTGCAGGTCGCTGTCGAGGCCGTCGATATTCAGGCTGAAATGGGGCTGGTTGGCCGGGGCGAACATCCTATGTTCCTCTGCGCGGAGGGCCTGCCCGGCAGTTGCCGCAGCGCCGGCTCAGGCCTGGAAAAGACACATCGGCCGGAAACCCGGCCGATGTGAACAGCACGTGTCGCGACCGATCAGGAAGCGATCGGGGTGCGCCAGTCGTCGGAGCCGGAGGTGCCGGAAACCTCATGGGTCCAGACGATCTTGCGGTAGGTGAAGTAGACGTCTTCCAGGTGGGTGAAATGCGCCATGTTCGGGTCCTGGCAGTTCGGCATGCGCGACTGCACGTCGACGATCACCGCGTCTTCCAGTTCGATGGTGAAGTAGTGCTCCTGGGTGCCGGTGGAGGAGGTGCGGTACCACTCCAGGCGGCACTTGTTCAGGCGCTCGCCGGAAGTCAGGGCGTTGAAGATCAGCGGCGAGGACTTGTCGAAGAC
>NZ_KL647101.1:274344-438397 GCF_000725445.1 Pseudomonas sp. AAC
GACAGCACGTGTCGCGACCGATCAGGAAGCGATCGGGGTGCGCCAGTCGTCGGAGCCGGAGGTACCGGAAACCTCATGGGTCCAGACGATCTTGCGGTAGGTGAAGTAGACGTCTTCCAGGTGGGTGAAATGCGCCATGTTCGGGTCCTGGCAGTTCGGCATGCGCGACTGCACGTCGACGATCACCGCGTCTTCCAGTTCGATGGTGAAGTAGTGCTCCTGGGTGCCGGTGGAGGAGGTGCGGTACCACTCCAGGCGGCACTTGTTCAGGCGCTCGCCGGAAGTCAGGGCGTTGAAGATCAGCGGCGAGGACTTGTCGAAGACCTTGGTGATCATCAGCGGCTTGTGCACGCGCTGGCCGGTCGGCTGGCCGGACTGCGGGTCGCGCGGGATGATGACCTGGTGGTTGAACGCCTGGACCAGGACCTGGTCTTCGTGGCCTTCCTGGAAGATGTTGCCGACCGAGTCCTCGGTGAAGGTGCCGGCGGTGATCAGGCCCTGTTTGGTGCCTTCGAGGGACAGGTATGCGGGTGTTGGCATGAAAGCTCTCCTTGCCGTGTGAGTTGATGGCCCCGGGGTTCAAAACCCTGTGGGTGGCCGGGCTATAACAATTTGCGTGCCAATCACTTCTCAGCGCCCGGAATACAAGGCTTTCGATAAAACATCCATTGTTCTTGAACAACTCATGCCGCGATTACTGCGCAACTTCTTGCACACCACTGCGCAACTTCTTTCACACCAGGCATCCATCCCTACTCCCATCTGTTCGGAAGCAGCTCAACCCTTGCTTTCTCGATGAAAATCTCGGCAAGAATTTGCACACCTGGAATATCGCCCCCAACACACCAAGGCTGTAAAAAGTTCCCGGGGAAATGATATCAAACCGATATCAAACGACACGAACCGAAGATTAAGAAATTTCTTAGCAATGCCATAAGAGTGCGACAAAGCGTCTGGAAAACCGCTGAAAACCATCGTTCTAGAGCCATCCGCGAGGAGTGAAGATTGTGTGCGCCAACTCACACGACCTCATTTGGGCTTGAAAAGCCTACAAATAAAATAGCCAATGTCCTACAAGACATCCCTGGCCAATACATGCACTATTGCCCGCCACTTGAGTGGCAGTTTTTTGCCACCCAGGAACGTCCCGTCGCTTGCCCGGGTATCTCATACCGGAACTTTTAGTACGGCGTCATATAGATAGTTCAGCCTAATCACGGAACGATTGCAGGGATGAGCCACACCAGAAAACTTGCATCGCATTATCTCGAACTGGCCGATACGCCTGCCTCGCGGGAGAGCTACGCCGGTGAGGACGTCCGTTATTCGGTGGAATTCGAAGCGCTGGAAACCGAGCTGGGCAAGGCCACTTCCCTGCATGGCAGCGGCCCGATCGACTGGCAGAAGATTCTGGAGGGCAGCGAGCGCCTGCTGCGGGAGCAATCCAAGGATCTACGCGTCGCTGCCTGGCTGACCTGGGCCCTGCAGCAACGCGAATCCTTTTCCGGCCTGCTGGCCGGCCTGGGGATGCTCCTGCGGCTCTGCGAGCAGCACTGGGATGATCTCCACCCGCGCAAGCCGCGGACCCGCGCGGCAGCCCTGGAATGGCTGGCGACACGTCTGGAGCCCCTGTTCGCCGACGACGTTGCGGTAAAGGAGCAACTGCCGCTGTTCCGCCAGTTGGCCGACACCCTCAAGAAGCTGGAAGAGTTCCTCCACGAGAAGCTGGGCGATGATGTCCCCAGGTTGCTTCCGCCGCAGAGGGCCCTGGAGGCGATGGTCGAGCGGGCCTCCCAGGCGCAGCCCGAACAGGGGCCGGTCGGCGCGGTCATGGCCCAGATGAAGCAGGCCGCCACTCAGTTGCTGGCGCCTGTCAGCAGCATCGAGAACGAGAAGGATGCCCACAAGGCCCTGCGCGCCCAGCAGGATGGGGCCCGCCCGCTCTGCGCCTGGTGGCTGAAGCAGAAGGCCACCGACCTGCGCGCACTACGCCTGAACCGCACCCTGCTGTGGCTGCCGATCGACAACCTGCCAGAGCGCAATGCCGAACAGCTCACGGCGCTGCGCGGCCTGCCCCAGGACAAGCTGAACAACTACCGCGA
Organism: Pseudomonas sp. AAC; assembly: GCF_000725445.1. NCBI lineage: Bacteria > Pseudomonadati > Pseudomonadota > Gammaproteobacteria > Pseudomonadales > Pseudomonadaceae > Pseudomonas > Pseudomonas sp. AAC. The sequence goes on from NZ_KL647101.1 coordinate 276,447, forward strand.
GCGTTTCGAGAAAGGCCACTACGCCGACCTGCTGGTCGACCTGGAAGGCAGCCTCGCGCGTTCGCCCTTCTGGTTCGACGGCCAGCGCCTGGCCTGGGAGTGCCTGCAGGCGCTGGACGCCGAACACGCCATGCGTGAAGTGGAAATCCAGCTGGCGCTGTTCCTGCAGCGGCTGCCCGGGGTGGTCGAGTTGCGCTTCCACGATGGTAGCCCTTTCGCCGACCCAGCCACTCGCGCCTGGATCAGCGCCTATGTCCTGCCCCATCTGCAGGCGCCGGCCAGCGTCCGCGAAGTGCCGGTGAGCCAGGAACTCCCGGCCTGGGAACAGGCCCTGCAGGAAGCCTTGCCGGTGTTGCGCAAGGACGGCCTGAAACCCGCGGTACAGCAGCTCAAGCAGGGGCTGCAGAGCGCCTATGGCGGCCGCCAGCGCTTCTTCTGGCAACTGAGCATGGCGCGCCTGTGCTACCAGGCCAAGAAATACGAACTGGCTCGCACCCAACTGGAATCCCTCGACCAGGAACTGCAGGACACCGGCCTGCACGACTGGGAACCCGACCTCGCCCTGGAGGTGCTGCACCTGTTGCACAGCTGCTGCGAACTGCTACCGCAGAACCATGCCGTGCGCGAGCGCAAGGACGAGGTCTATCGCAGGCTGTGCCATCTCGACCTCGAGATGGTGCTCGACTAGGCCTTCGGGCCCTAACGCAAAGGAGACATGCCATGGCCAAAGAAGGCTCGGTAGCCCCCAAGGAACGCATCAACATCACTTTCAAGCCGGCTACCGGCGGCGCTCAGGAAGAAATCGAGCTGCCGCTGAAGGTACTGGTACTCGGTGACTTCACCCAGCGCGCGGACGAACGCAAGGTCGAGGATCGCAAGCCGATCGGCATCGACAAGAACAACTTCGACGAAGTGCTCGCCAAGCAGGAACTGGGCCTCACCCTGAGCGTGCCGAACCGACTGCAGGACGAAGGCGGCAGCGACGAGTTGGCCATCGCCCTGAAGATCAATTCGATGAAGGACTTCAACCCCGCCAACCTGGTCGACCAGGTACCGGAGCTGAAGAAACTGATGGAGCTGCGCGAAGCCCTGGTCGCCCTGAAGGGCCCGCTGGGCAATGCCCCGGCCTTCCGCAAGGCCATCGAAGGCGTGCTCGCCGACGAGGAATCGCGTGGCCGCGTACTCAACGAGCTCGGCCTCGACGGCAACGAGCAGGACGCCTGAGCCAAGGACTGAAAAGGAAGCCAACACATGAGCACCAGCGCAGTACAGCAAAACGGCGGCGCCAGCGCCGAATACGGCATTCTCGACCGCATCATCGCCGAAACCCGCCTGAGCCCGGACGACGACGCCTACGGCATCGCCAAACGCGGCGTGTCGGCCTTCATCGAGGAGCTGCTGAAGCCGCAGAACCAGGGCGAACCGGTGAAGAAGGCCCTGGTCGACCGGATGATCGCCGAGATCGACGCCAAGCTCAGCCAGCAGATGGACGAAATCCTCCACCACGCCGAGTTCCAGGCGCTGGAGTCGTCCTGGCGCGGCCTGAAGCTGCTGATCGACCGCACCAACTTCCGCGAGAACATCAAGGTCGAGCTGCTCAACGTCTCCAAGCAGGACCTGCTGGATGATTTCGAGGACTCCCCGGAAGTGGTCCAGTCCGGCCTCTACAAGCACATCTACACCGCCGAGTACGGCCAGTTCGGCGGCCAGCCGGTGGGCGCCATCGTCGCCAACTACTACTTCGACCCGAGCGCGCCCGACGTCAAGACCATGCAGTACGTGGCCAGCGTCGCCAGCATGTCCCACGCACCCTTCATCGCCGCCGCCGGCCCGAAGTTCTTCGGCCTGGAAAGCTTCACCGGGCTGCCGGACCTGAAGGACCTGCGCGATCACTTCGAAGGCCCGCAGTTCACCAAGTGGCAGAGTTTCCGTGAGCAGGAGGACGCGCGCTACGTCGGCCTGACCGTCCCGCGCTTCCTGCTGCGCAACCCGTACGACCCGGAAGACAACCCGGTGAAGACCTTCGTCTACAAGGAAAACGTCGCCAACAACCACGAGCACTACCTGTGGGGCAACACGGCCTATACCTTCGCCAGCCGGCTGACCGACAGCTTCGCCAAGTTCCGCTGGTGCCCGAACATCATCGGCCCGCAGAGCGGCGGCGCGGTGGAGGACCTGCCGCTGCACCACTTCGAGAGCATGGGCGAGATCGAGACCAAGATCCCCACCGAGGTGCTGGTATCCGACCGCCGCGAGTACGAGCTGGCCGAGGAAGGCTTCATCGCCCTGACCATGCGCAAAGGCAGCGACAACGCGGCGTTCTTCTCCGCCAACTCGGTGCAGAAGGCCAAGAACTTCGGCATCAGCGAGGAAGGCAAGATCGCCGAGCTCAACTACAAGCTCGGCACCCAGCTGCCCTACCTGTTCATCGTCAACCGCCTGGCGCATTACCTGAAGGTGCTGCAACGCGAGCAGATCGGCGCCTGGAAGGAGCGCACCGACCTGGAGCTGGAGCTCAACAAGTGGATTCGCCAGTACGTCGCCGACCAGGAGAACCCCAGCGCCGAAGTCCGTAGCCGCCGTCCGCTGCGCGCCGCGCAGGTGGTGGTCAGCGATGTCGACGGCGAGCCGGGCTGGTACCGCGTCAGCCTGAGCGTGCGTCCGCACTTCAAGTACATGGGGGCGGACTTCACCCTGTCGCTGGTCGGCAAGCTCGACAAGGAATGAGCAGGAGCTGAGCGATGAGCGGATACGGCAGCCTTTTCGAACGCCTCGGCGGCGAAGCCGGCCAACGCGCCGGCTGGAGCCGGGAGGTCGCCGCCATGGCGTCGGTGGCTGCCCATCTGGCCAAGATGCTCAGCACCCGTGCGGGCAGCGTGCAAACGCTGCCCGACTACGGGCTGCCCGACCTCAACGACATGCGCCTGAGCCTGCACGACGCCCTGAACCAGGCCCGCAATGCCATCGAGCGCTTCATCGAAGCCTATGAGCCGCGCCTGTCGAATGTCCGTGTGAGCCCCCTGCCCCGCGAACGCGACCCGCTGCACCTCGCCTTCTCCATCGAAGGCGTGCTCGAGGTCGACGGCCTCAAGCGTCCGGTCAGCTTCGCCGCGAGCCTGAATGGCAGCGGCCAGGTCCAGGTCAGCTAAGGAGAACCCCATGTCCGGAAAACCCGCCGCCCGCGTCACCGACCCGACCGCCTGCCCCGTCCCGGGCCACGGCGTGAACCCGATCGCCGCCGGCTCCCCCGACGTGCTTTTCGACGGCCTGCCCGCCGCCCGACAAGGCGACCCGTCCGCTTGCGGCGGCGCCATGGTCGACAATGTGATCCCGAACGTGCTGATCAACGGCAAGCCGGCCGTCGTGGTCGGCAGCGTGGGTAGCCATGGCAATGTGGTAGTTGGTGGGTCGGGGACGGTGGTGATTGGAACCAGTCATTCGGCAGCCGCCTTTATACCACCGACTCCGCTCGCTCTTTCTGGTCAATTCGATGAGTACTTCATCCTCAGTCACTCTGTGACAGGCGAACCTTTAGCAGAGCATCCCTATCGTATTGAAACCGAATCGGGGAAGGTGCTTACAGGCGTCACCGATGCGAATGGCAAGACTCAAAGAGTTACGTCTTCAAAGGCTGAAAGTGTATCGCTGAGACTCATGCCTCAAACTTCGCTCGTCATTGGTTGAGGAAATAACCGATGCCTACCGATTTCATCCTCTCCAAGACGACACCTAGCAATCAGACAGCCGGCAAAAGCGCCGTGGTGGACGTATTCAAAATTACCGAAATCCCCACATCCATGGATCGATTGGGGTGGACGCAAGGTGCTCGCTTGATGCGCAAGTGGTTCGACAATCCAGCCTACGAACTACCAATGGATGTGAAAACCGGTAAAGCATCGGCCTCCATGCTGAGTCCACAGCAATTGCTGACGGACCTTCCATTCGAGTGGCTGTTTAGCACATCGACACGTGTAAAAGCCCCCATCGACGAACTAATAAATAATCTTCGAAATGTAGAAGAATTCAACGAATTCATCGGCCGATTGAGAAATCCACTGACTCAACTCTCCACAGGACTTCTTGTGTTCCTGATGCGGCTCAAGCGTATCGGGCACATCGATACAACTAATGGCTTACTTCAAAACGCTGATGAAGATTTCAGCGGACTTTCGGCTATGCAACTTGAGGAGACCTCGCAGTTCAATTTTATCCGTATCGGAGCGAGCCTCTGGGAGAAAGCAACAGACGATTTAGATGACGTTTACGGAGCCTTGGGTAGCTTCGCCATAAAAGTGGCTGCAACCAGGTTCCGTACTCGGACCAACGATAATGGCTGGCCTGCAATATTCATCGATGAGATCGGCCTATACATTCGTGACAGCTATGATTTCCTAAATGTCGGAGACGACCAACTACTCGGCTATTGGAATCGAGAGAAAGTCATTCGGCCCGGCCCGATCGACTACTTCGTGGAGCCCGATTACCTCGAAAAAGGTGGCTCTCGCCACTTCAAAGTCTCCAACGAATCCTTCAGCCAGTATCGCAATAAGAAGAAAAAAGGGGGTGACTTTATGGTTTTTTCTACAGTGAAGCACTACCCGGTATCGATCCGCTTACATCTGAGTAATGTAGACTTTCAGGAGTTTGCGGATCGGAGTGCGGACTGAAAAATGTTAAAGACCAACTCCATTCTTTCCGTGGCATTCATTCTCATCCTAGTGGCAACGCCAGGTATCTGTTGGCTCTATGTGAAACTCAGTCTAGCCAAGGAGACAGAGCCGTTCATGACGTACTGGAACGACTCTCGCAGTTGCTATATCAACGCCTATGTCCCTCGATTCTCCTCTTATGGGGTCGCAGGGAAACTCGTGAAGCTTTTCAGCAGCGATGCATTTTTTCGCGTGTATAGCAAAGATGGCGCTCTTCTCAAAAGCTCCGAGTGGCGACTCTGGCAACGTGAGTTTGCCGAGTCCGAAAAGGCCATCTGGGTCGGCAATCGCGCTGTCTATCCAACAAACAATGGGTATGAAGGATGGGCACTTGATGAGTGTCATTAAGTCTTACCCAACGAAGGAGGAGCAGTCTCTTCCGGGAAGAAGTTACCCGAGACTGCTATTGACTGCCTGCCTGTGCCACCTGACTCCATGCGTTGCTTTCGTGATGGTTAACGACGTCGGCCTAAGCATTCATCAGAACCTCCTGACAGATACCGGCTCACGCGGAATCGCCCCCGGAGCAGTAACACGGCTCGCACTACTGCAGTTCGTCATCAGCGGTGCCCTCATTGCACTTGTCCCAGCACACAGACTCAAGCTGGCCGTGATTGCGGTGGCCATGGCGGTACTCGCTTGGTGCCTGCTCCCGCTGTATCCGATAAGAACGATCTTCTATTGCACCTTGAGCGGCGTACTTACCGCAGCAGCAGTCATGGCCACACGCTGGAGTGCGCAAAGGCTGGACGCTTATTGGCCCGCGAGATAGGCGACCAGCGAAACCCTGGGCGTCGACGAAGTTTAGCGAATCGGTGAACTATAGATGAAAGCAATGAATTCTCCGTTAGAAAAAGTCCGCCAACAGTGGCCTAGCTCCCATTTCCCTTATCTGCCAGAAAATCCAGAGATCACCAAGGGTAGTGAGAAATTTCATACCTACCCACCCAAGTGGTTCCTGGGGAGCCAAGGTAATTACGCGTACTATGTGGAAATGGCTCTCGAAAATGAAGAGCTGCCCATACTGCTAGCTCTCATCAAATCCCACTTCCCAACCACCGAACCAATAAACCAATCGATGTTCAGTAATGAAAATCAGGAATCGCTAGCCCTTTCCTATCGAGATGAATTCGGCGGAATACTCGTGGAGGCAACAACCAACTCCATATCATTATTACAGTCATTTGATGAGCGATTCAGGTGTCCGCCAGCACCATGGATCGCTTTCCCGGACATGGCCCCCATAGAAGCAAGCCTCCCCAAACAAGGTAGCCTTGAGTACTGGTGGGATCACATCTGGACGCCATTCTGGACGAGTCAATCTGCGAGCGAGAAAGAACAGTATCTACACAACGCTACCGAAGAATGGCGGGAGGTTCTCTCTTGAGCGCCTTTCTCAAAAAACCCTGCATCTATTGGATCAATTTCGACAAAGAGAAATAAGGCATTAGAGATGGGTGAGCCGAACCGGCAAAACATCGGATTAAGCATCTTCATCAGCAATACGCCATACCGGAGCAATGAGAACTGACGCCTCGGCGTCAACAAGTGCATCGCAGGGCGGGACGCCCGGCAGACAGAGAAATCCTCAGGGACTGCAGCATGTCATTCAACCACTACTACCAAAGCGAACTGAGCGCCCTGCGCCAGCTGGGCCGGCGTTTCGCCGAGCGCAGCCCGGCGTTGGCGCCGTTCCTTGCGCAGAGCGGGCGCGATCCGGATGTCGAGCGCCTGCTGGAGGGTTTCGCCTTCCTCACCGGGCGCCTGCGGCAGAAGCTCGACGATGAACTGCCGGAGCTGACCCATTCGCTGATGCACCTGCTGTGGCCGAACTACATGCGGCCACTGCCGGCGTTCAGCATCCTGCAGTTCGATCCGCTGCCGCATCCCGGCCCGGCGCTGCTGGTTCCGCGCGATACGCCCGTGGAAAGCCAGCCCATCGCCGACGTGCGCTGCCGCTTCCGCACCTGCTATCCCACCGAGGTCCTGGCCCTGCGTACCAGCGGCCTGAACTACTCGGTGAAGGGCGATGGCGCGCTGCTCAGCCTGCGCCTGGAAATGACCTGCGATGGCCACCTCGGCGAACTGCAGCTGAACCGTCTGCGCTTCTACCTGGCCGGCGAGCGCTACATCAGCCAGATGCTCTACCTGGGCCTGGTGCACGACCTCGACAACGTCGAGCTGGTACCGCTGGACGGCGACCACAAGCCCCTCGTCGAAGGCGAGAAGCCGATGCGCCTGCCGGGCGACCGGGTACAGCCGGTCGGCTTCGCCGAAGACGAGGCGCTGATCCCCTACCCGCTCAATACCTTCCGCGGCTATCGCTTCCTGCAGGAATATTTCGCCTTCCAGGACAAGTTCCTGTTCGTCGACCTGCTGGGCCTGGACCGCCTGCGCACCCTCCCCGAGGACAAGCTCAAGCAGGTACGCGGCCTGGAGCTGCGTTTCGACATCCGCCGCAGCGGCATCCAGCGTCTGCGGCCAACCCTGGACAACCTCAAGCTGCACTGCACGCCAATCGCCAATCTGTTCAGCCACGACGCGCTGCCGATCCGCCTGGATGGCAAGCAGGACGAATACCTGCTGCTGCCCGCCGAGTACGACGTGCAGAACTGCGGCGTCTTCGCCGTGGAGAACGTCACCGGCTGGCGTCCCGGCGGCCTGGGCCACCAGGAGTACGTGCTGTTCGAGTCCTTCGAGCACGACGCCAGTTTCGACGTGCCCAGCAGCCGCCCGCACTACAGCGTGCGCCAGCGTTCCTCGCTGCTGCACGACGGCCTGGACACCTACCTGAGCTTCGGCGTGCGCGACTACGAAGAGCACGAGACCCTGTCCATCGAGCTGACCTGCACCAACCAGAACCTGCCGCGCCGCCTGAAGCTGGGCGACATCAACCTGGCCAGCGAGAAGACCCCGGAGTTTCTCAGCTTCCGCAACATCACCCCGGTGACGTCCAGCTACGCGCCGCCGCTGAATCGCGACTTCCTCTGGAAGCTCATCAGCAACATGTCGCTGAACTACCTGTCGCTGGCCAACATCGAGGCGCTCAAGGTGATCCTCGAGACCTACGACCTGCCGCGCTACTACGACCAGCAGGCCGAGAAGGTCAGCAAGAACCTGCTCAACGGCCTGCGCTCGGTCCGTCACGAACCGGTCGACCGCCTGCACCGCGGCCTGCCGGTACGCGGCCTGCGCACCGAACTGACGATCGACCCGCAAGGCTACATCGGCGAAGGCGACATGTTCGTCTTCGCTTCCGTGCTCAATGAATTCTTCGCGCTCTACGCCAGCCTCAACTCGTACCACGAGCTGCAGGTGAAAAGCACACAGGGAGAGGTGTACCAATGGACACCGCGCATGGGACAGCAGCCCCTGCTCTGAGCCGGCTCAGCCGGGACATTCGCGAGTACTCGCTGTTCCAGGCCGTGCTCCTGGTCATCGAGCGCCTGCGCCAGGCGACCCCGGAGGGCCTGCCGTGCAGCGACGAGGCGCTCTACGAACGCCTGGAGTTCCAGGCCAACCCGAGCCTGGGTTTTCCCGGCAGCGATATCCACAGCGTGCAGTTCTTCGAGGAGAACGGCGAGCCGCGCGCGCGCCTGCGCCTGAACCTGGTCGGCCTGTGCGGCTCCGGCTCACCGCTGCCGGCCTTCTATGGCGAGCAGGCGCTGGGCGACAGCGAGGACGGCAACCCGACCCGCGATTTCCTCGACCTCTTCCATCACCGACTGCACCGGTTATTGCTGCCGATCTGGCGCAAGTACCGCTATTACGCCCGCTTCGAAACGGGCGCGCTGGACGCCTTTTCCGAGCGTCTGTTCGCCCTCATCGGCCTGGGCGGCGAGCAGTTGCGCCGCGCCGAGGAGCTGAACTGGAAGCGCCTGCTGCCGTACCTGGGCCTGCTCAGCCTGCGAGCCCATTCCGCAGCGCTGATCGAGGCGGTGCTGCGTTACTACTTCAAGCACGCCGCGCTTTTCATCGAGCAGTGCATCGAGCGCAGCGTGTGCATCCAGGCGGACCAGCGCAACCGCCTCGGCCTGGCCAACAGCCGCCTGGGCGAGGACCTGGTGCTGGGGGAACAGGTACGCGACCGCAGCGGCAAGTTCCGCATCCACATCCGCGAACTCGACTGGGAGCGCTTCCACGACTTCCTGCCGATCGGCAACGGCTATCAACCGCTCTGCGCCCTGGTGCGCTTCACCCTGCGCGACCCGCTGGACTACGACCTGCGCCTGGAACTGCACCACGAGGCCATCCGCGAGCTATGCATAGGCGCCGACAACCCTTGCCGCCTGGGCTGGACCAGTTGGCTGGGACGGGAGCATGCCGACGGCATCGTCACCCTGGGCAGCCGCATTCATTAAGGACCGATGACCCATGATCAACCTCGACCTGCAACAACTCGTCCAGGCCCTGGACACCGAGACCCGCCGCGACCTGGAAGGCGCCGCCGAGCGCTGCGTGGCCCGCAACGGCAGCAAGATCCTCGTCGAGGATCTGCTGCTGGCGCTGCTGGAACGCCCCCAGGGCCTGTTGCAACGCGCCCTGCAGGATGCCGGAGTGGACGCCGGCGAGCTGGCGGCGGCGCTGCAGCCGCGCGCCGAGAACAGCGCCTCGCGCAACCCGGTGTTCGCCGTGGAGCTGATGCAGTGGCTGCAGGACGCCCTGCTGGTGGCCAACCTGGAACTGCGCCAGAGCCTGATCGACCAGGCCGCGCTGATCCTCGCCCTGCTGCGCAATCCCCTGCGCTATGCCGGCAGCCACTACCAGGAGCTGCTGGCCAGGCTGAACGCCGAGCGCCTGCGCGAATACGCCCTGGCCCAGCAGGAGCGGCAGCCCGCCGCAGGCGGCGCCAATTCCGGCGAGTCGATGCTCGAGCGCTTCACCCACAACCTCACCCGCCAGGCCCGCGAAGGCCGGCTGGACCCGGTGCTGTGCCGCGACGACGCGATCCGCCAGATGATCGACATCCTCGCGCGGCGGCGGAAGAACAACCCCATCGTGGTCGGCGAGGCCGGGGTGGGCAAGACCGCCGTGGTCGAGGGGCTGGCCGCGCGCATCGTCGCCGGCGAGGTGCCCGAGGCGTTGCAGGGCGTCGAACTGCTGTCCCTGGACATGGGCCTGCTGCAGGCCGGCGCCAGCGTCAAGGGCGAGTTCGAGCGCCGCCTGAAGGGTGTCATCGAAGAAGTGAAGGGCGCGGCCCAGCCGACCATCCTGTTCATCGACGAAGCCCACACCCTGATCGGCGCCGGCGGCCAGGCGGGCGGTTCGGATGCGGCCAACCTGCTCAAGCCGGCCCTGGCGCGCGGCGAGCTGCGCACCATAGCCGCGACCACCTGGGCCGAATACAAGAAGTACTTCGAGAAGGACCCTGCGCTGGCGCGGCGCTTCCAACCGGTGCAACTGCACGAACCCAGCGTGGCCGAGGCGGTGACCATCCTGCGTGGCCTGGCCAAGGTCTACGAGGCCAGCCACGGCATCTACCTGCGCGACGACGCCGTGGTCGCCGCGGCCGAGCTCTCGGCGCGCTACCTGGCCGGCCGTCAGTTGCCGGACAAGGCCGTGGACGTGCTCGACACCGCCTGCGCCCGTGTGCGCATCAGCCTGGCCGCCGCGCCGGAAAGCCTGGAGCGGCTGCGCGGCGAACTGGCCGAAGGCGAGCGCCAGCGCCAGGCCCTGCGCCGCGACCGCGAGGCCGGCCTGGCGGTCGACGAGCAGGCCCTGGAGGCATTTCAGCAACGCCTGGAACAGGCCGCTGTGGAACAAACCGAGCTGGAACAGCGCTGGCAACGTCAGCGTGAGCTGGCCAACGAACTGCTCGACCTACGCCAGCGCCTGGCCAAGGCCCGCGAGGACGCGGAAGAAGATTCGGAAGGCCTGGAAGAACGCCTGCACCAGACCCACGCTGCCCTGCGCGACGCCCAGCAGGACGAACGCCTGGTCAGCTTCGAGGTCTGCCCGCGGCTGGTCGCCGAGGTCATCAGCCACTGGACCGGCGTGCCCCTGTCGCAACTGGCCCGCGAGCACAACGCCAAGGTCGCCAGCTTCGCCGCCGACCTGCGCCAGCGCGTGCGCGGCCAGGAACAGGCGGTGCAGGCGCTGGACCGGGCCATGCGCGCCACCGCCGCCGGCCTGAACAAACCCGACGCGCCGGTGGGCGTGTTCCTGCTGGTCGGCCCCAGCGGCGTCGGCAAGACCGAGACCGCCCTCGCCCTGGCCGACCTGCTGTATGGCGGCGAGCGCTTCCTCACCACCATCAACATGTCCGAGTTCCAGGAGAAGCACACCGTGTCCCGGCTGATCGGCGCGCCCCCCGGCTACGTCGGCTACGGCGAAGGCGGCATGCTCACCGAGGCCGTGCGCCAGAAGCCCTACTCGGTGGTGCTGCTGGACGAGGTGGAGAAGGCCGACCCGGACGTGCTCAACCTGTTCTACCAGATCTTCGACAAAGGCATCGCCAACGACGGCGAAGGCCGCGAGATCGATTTCCGCAACACGCTGATCCTGATGACCTCGAACCTCGCCAGCGAGCGCATCGCCGCACTCTGCGCCGATGGCCAGCGGCCCACCGCCCAGGCGCTCGAGGAAGCCATCCGCCCGGCGCTCAGCCGTCACTTCAAGCCAGCCCTGCTGGCCCGCATGCGCGTGGTGCCCTACTACCCGGTGGAGGGTGAAGTGCTGCATGAGCTGGTGCGCCTCAAGCTGGCCCGCCTGGGCGATCGCCTGCAGCGCCGCCAGCTGCAGTTCAGCCATTGCGATGCCCTGGTCGAGCACCTCGCCGCTCGCTGCACCCAGGGCGACAGCGGCGCCCGCCTGATCGACCAGTTGCTCGACCAGCACCTGCTACCACAGATCGCCGACCGCCTGCTGCAGGCCATGGCCATGGGCGAAACGCTGAACCGCGTGCACGCCACCCTCGAGGGTGGCGTGGCCGTTACCTGCGAGTTCGCCTGAGGTGCCGGTCATGTTCAAGCGCATCTCCCAGCCGCTGCGCTACGCCGAAAGCCTGCTCGGCCACTACAACGAGCTGGCCCGGGCAGCGGACGCCCAGGGCCTCCTGGGCGGGTTCGTCCGCGCGGCCGGAGCGCTCAGCGGCTGCGAACTGGTCCAGCTGTACCTGCTGGATGCCACCCACACCAGCCTGGGGCTGCATGCGGAGTGCCTGGAGGGGCGCCTGCAACCGCGGGAGGCAACCAGCCTGCCGGCCGACTACAAGGACCAGCAACTGCTGCAATACAGCCTCTGCCAGAACCGTGTGCTGAGCCTCGCCGAGCTCAACCCCAGCCTGCACGAAACCGCCTTCCTGCCGAACGGCGGGCAACCGTGGCGCGCCCTGCTCTGCGTACCCCTGCGGAATGGCCAACAGGCGGTGCAGGGCCTGCTGCTGTGCGTCGGCCGCCAGGCCCATGAACTGGGGGGCTTCGCCGCCTCGCTGGAACAACTGGGCACTTTCGCCCTCTCGCAACTGCAACTGCTGCAACGCCTGCGCCTGCGCCGGGGCGAAGCCACTCCGCCATCCACCCCGGCGAGCCCCTGCGCCAGCGGCTACGGCCTGATCGGCGACAGCCCGGCCATGCGCCAGACCTACCAGATGATCGGCAAGGTGCTGCACAGCCCCTACACCATCCTGCTGCAGGGCGAGACCGGCACCGGCAAGGAACTGGTGGCACGCGCCATCCACGACTGCGGTCCGCGCCGCAGCAATGCCTTCATCGTGCAGAACTGCTCGGCGCTGCCGGAGCATCTGCTGGAAAGCGAGCTGTTCGGCTACCGCAAGGGGGCGTTCACCGGCGCCGACCGCGACCACCGGGGCCTGTTCGACGCCGCTGACGGCGGCACCCTGCTCCTCGACGAGATCGGCGACATGCCCCTGCCGCTGCAAGCCAAGCTGCTGCGAGTGCTGCAGGAGGGCGAAGTGCGGCCGCTGGGCAGTACCCGCACCCACCGCATCGACGTGCGGATCATCGCCGCAACCCACCGCGACCTGAATGCGATGGTCGCCACCGGGGAATTCCGCGAAGACCTCTACTACCGGCTGGCGCAGTTCCCCATCGAATTGCCGCCGCTGCGCCAGCGCGGCGAAGACATCCCGCGCCTGGCCCGGCACTTCGCCGACAAGGCCTGCGCCTTTCTCCAGCGCGACCTCTGCCACTGGTCCGACGCCGCGCTGGACTGCCTGTCCGCCTATGCCTTCCCCGGCAACGTGCGCGAGCTCAAGGGCATGGTCGAACGCGCCGTGCTGCTTTGCGAAAGCGGCGAACTGCAACCCTCGCACTTCGTCCTGCGCGAAGAGCCAGTGGACCCCGACCGCAGCCTCAACCTGCGCGAACGCCTGGAACAGGTGGAACGCGCCCTGCTGCTCGACTGCCTGCGCAAGAACGGCGGCAACCGCACCCTGGCCGCCCGCGAGCTGGGCCTGCCCCGACGCACCCTGCTGTATCGCCTGGGGCGCCTGAACATCCATTCGACGGAGGCCTGAGCCGCCATGTCGAGCCCATCCACCACCGCTCTGCCATCAACCGGAGGTCGTCCGATGTCCCCTCTTTCCTGGCGCGCCGCGCTGCTCACCCTGGCCGTTCTGCTCGGCCTGGCCGGATGCAGCGGCAACTACAAGTTCAACGACAAGGACTACCGCCCGCTGGGCGACCCGCAGACGCTCAACCGCGGCAACTGACCGCAAGGAGTCCACGACCATGGAACTGGTTTTCGAAATGGTGAGCGCCCAGCAATTCGTGCCCGGGCTACTGACCAACAAGACCTTCAAGCAGGCCGGCGGAGTGATCGGCCGTGCCGAGGACTGCGATTGGGTGATTCCCGATCGCCGCCGGCACCTGTCCGGCCACCACGCCGAAATCAGCTACCGCGATGGCGCCTTCTACCTGACCGACACCAGCAGCAACGGCATCCAGCTCAAGGAGAGCGGGGCCCGCCTGCGCAAGGGCGAGGCCCTGCGCATCGAGCACGGCTGCGTGTACTGCCTGGGCGACTTCGAGATCCGCGCGCGTCTGGTCCAGGACCCGGCGCAGTTCCTCGACCAGGTCGGCCGCCCGAGCGCGGCCGGCAGCATCATCCCGGACGACGCCTTCCTCGACCTCGACCCGCTGACCGCCCTCAACCAACAGGAGCGGGCCTACGTGCAGAGCGACGATTTCGGCCTGCTCGGCGCCCACCAGCAGACGGCGCGCCAGCAGGCCGACTATGCGCGCATCGACATGGAAAGCCTGCCCCTGCCGGAACTGGTGCCCGCCCCGCAGCCGGCGCCGGCCGCCGAGCCGCCTGCCGAGCCGCAACGTCAGCCGGACGGCTTCTGGCAGCGCTTCGCCGGCGCGCTGGGGGTAACCCTCGACGACCTCGACCAGGATGCCCGCGAAGCCCTGGCAGTGGACGCCGCGCGCCTGCTGCGCCAGTGCGTGGGCGGCCTGCAACAGAGCCTGCGCACACGCACCGAGCTGAAGAACGAATTGCGCCTGGCCCTGACCACCGTGCAAGGCGCTGGCAACAACCCGCTCAAGCACAGCGCCGACAGCCACGATGCGCTCAACGCCCTGCTGCGCCCCGGCAAGCCCGGCCAACTGCCCGCCGAACAGGCCGTGGCCCGCGCCTTCCGCGACCTGCAGGCGCACCAGGTGGCGTTGCTCAGCGCCAGCCGCGCCGCCGTGCGCGAGGCCCTCGAACACTTCGCCCCGGAACAGCTGGCGCTGCGCTTCGAACGCGACGGCCAGGTCTCGCGCTTCGCCGGCGCCGCCGGCCGCTGGCGCGCCTATGGCCGCTACCACCAGAGCCTGCGCCAGGACGACGAGTGGAGCGAACGCCTGCTCGCCCGCGATTTCGCCCAGACCTACGAAGAACAGGTCCGGCTGATCGCCACCCTCAACAGCGACTCCCAAGGATGATCTCCATGCCCCGCATGAAACCCTTCGCCGTGCTGGCCCTGCTGCTCCTGTGCAGCGCCTGCTCGAGCCTTTCGCCCTATTCCCGGCTGACCAAGCTCGACCTCGAGCTCAGCGCCAGCGAGCAGCTCAACCCCGATCTCAACGGCCGTCCCTCGCCGATCGTGGTGCGCCTGTTCGAACTCAAGCATCCCGTGGCTTTCGAGAACGCCGACTTCTTCAGCCTCTACGAGCGCGCCAAGGAATCCCTCGCCCCCGACCTGGTGGCGAGCGAGGAACTGGAACTGCGCCCCGGCGACAAGCGCGAACTGAAGCTCAGCGTCAACGACGGCAGCCGCTACGTCGGCGTGCTCGCTGCCTACCGCGACCTGCCGGAAAGCCAGTGGCGCTACGTGGTGCAACTCGCCCCGACACGACAGACCCGTGCCCAGCTGCGCCTGGAACAGGACGGCATCCACGATCTGGGCGCCAGCCTGGCGAAGAAGGGTGACTGAGCATGACGGCACACAAGGTCATCTGGCGCGAAGGCATGCTCCTGCGCCCGCAGCACTTCCAGCAGAACGATCGCTACTACGATCACCAGCTCAAGGCCCGCACACGCCTGTTGAACCGCTACAGCTGGGGCTTCTTCGAACAGGAAGTGGACACCCAGGGCCTGGCCATCGGCAAGCTGGTGCTCAACCGCGCCTCCGGCGTACTGCCCGACGGCACCCTGTTCGACCTGGGCAAGCTCGCCCAACCGCTTGCGGTGGACGTTCCGTCGAACACCAGCAACACCCCGGTGTACCTGGCTCTGCCGCTGGTCACCGGCAACCACATCGAGGCCCGGCGCCCGGAACAGCTGGACTTCCTCGCGCGCTATACCTGCCGCGAGCAGGAAGTGGCCGACTCCAACGCCGGTGACGACAGCAGCAGCCAGGTCACCTGCGCCCACCCCGACTTCCAGCTGCTGCTGGGCGAGCAGCGCAACGACCAGGCCTACGTGCGTCTGAAACTCTGCGACATCCTCGACACCTCGCTGGAAGGCGGCATCACCCTCGACCCCGAGTTCATTCCCACGCACCTGCACTTCCACGCCAGCGGCTACCTGCTGTCGTGCCTGAAGGAAGTGGTCAGCATGCTCGGCCACCGCGGCGAAACCCTGGCCGAACGCATCCGCTCCACCGGCACCGTGGGCGGCGCCGAGGTCGGCGACTTCCTCATGCTGCAACTCATCAACCGCACCGAACTGGTCCTGCGGCATTGCATGGACCTGGAGCAGGTGCACCCCGAGGAGGTCTACCGCACCCTGCTGGCGATGCTCGGCGAACTGGCCACCTTCGCCAGCGACAGCAAGCGCCCGCGCCTGGATGGGCGCTACCAGCACAGCGACCAGGGCGCCAGCTTCCGCAAGCTGATGGAAGCGATCCGCCAGGTGCTGTCGATGGTGCTGGAACAGCACGCCATCGAGCTGGTCCTGCAACAGCGCCAGTACGGCATCCTGGTCTCGCCGCTGCATGACCACAAACTGCTCGGCAGCGCCTCCTTCGTCCTCGCCGCCAGCGCCCAGTGCGACGCCGAGACACTGCGCCAGCGCCTGCCAGCGCACCTCAAGGCCGGCCCGGTGGAGCGCATCCGCCAACTGGTCAACCTGCACCTGCCGGGTGTCCGCATCAAGCCGCTGCCAGTGGCTCCGCGGCAGATCCCGTTCCACGCCAACAAGACCTACTTCGTTCTCGAACTCAGCCCGGAAGAACAGGCGCAACTGGAACGCTCCGGCGGCTTCGCCTTCCACGTCACCGACGAATTCCCGGGACTCGAGCTGAAGTTCTGGGCCATCAGGAACTGAGCGCATGATCAAGGAAATGGACTATTCGCAGGACGACAAGACCGTCCTGCTCGACCGTCGCACCGAGGAGCCGGCCCGCGGCCCGCTGACCGACCTCGAGGAGCCGCCACGCTTCGAGCACCTGGAGCAGCGGATGATCTACGCCGCGCGCCTGCGCCCGGCGGAAGCCATCAACATCGGCCTCAATCCGCTGGTCAGCGCCGCCGCCGAACTGCTGTCGGAAGTGGTGCGGCTGAAGCACAGCCCGGCCGGCGAGGAGTTGCAGGGCCTCAACCAGCACCTGTCCGATGGCGTTCGCCAGTTCGAGCTGCTCGCCCTGCAGGACGGCGCCGACAACGGCCAGGTCATGGCTGCCCGCTACGTGCTCTGCACCGTGCTCGACGAGGCGGTGGTCACCACGGCCTGGGGCAACGAGAGCGAGTGGGCGCAGATGAGCCTGCTGAGCAACTTCCACAACGAGACCTTCGGCGGCGAGAAGTTCTTCCAGCTGCTCGAACAGGTCACCCGCAACCCGGTCAAGCACCTGCACATGCTCGAACTGATGTACCTGTGCCTGGCGCTGGGCTTCGAGGGCAAATACCGGGTGCTGCCACGCGGCCTGCTCGAACTGGAGGCGATCCGCGACAGCCTCTACCGGCAGATCCGCCAACTGCGCGGCGACGTGCCGCGCGAACTGTCCCCCCACTGGGAAGGTCTGCGCGACCAGCGCCGCGGCCTGGTGCGCATCGTGCCCTGGTGGCTGGTGGCGCTGTTCACCCTGGTCTGCCTCGGAGTGATCTATTCAGGCTTCGCCTGGGTCCTCGGCGAACAGCGCGAAAGCGTCCTGCAACCCTATCAGCAGCTCGACCCGGCGACGGTCGAGCCCACGTCGTAACACAGGGATTGGTGCAATGAAGAACTTCCTCAAGAAGACCGGCGCCTTCCTGCGCCGGACCTGGGTCTGGAGCCTGCTGCTGGTGCTCCTGCTGGCCCTGCTGGTGTGGTTCGCCGGCCCGCTGCTGGCGGTGGACGACCACAAGTTCTGGGCCGGCGCCAGCGCGCGGCTGCTGAGCATCGCCGTGCTCTTCCTGGCCTGGGGCCTGTTCATGGTCTTCGTCAGTTGGCGCAGCACGCGCCGGCGCAAGCAGGAACAGGAGAGCGAAGATGGCCAGCAGCGCCTGCGCCGCGAAGAGATGATGGACGAGGAGCAGCGCGAGCTGCGCAGCCGTTTCAAGGACGCCCTGCACACCCTCAAGGTCTCCAGCCTCTACCGCGGCCGCAGCGAGCGCTGGCGCCAGGAACTGCCCTGGTACCTGCTGCTCGGCCCGCAGGGCAGCGGCAAGACCAGCCTGCTGGACTTCTCCGGCCTGGAGTTCCCGATCAACCGTATCGACCGCAAGCTGACCCGCGACACCAGCGGCACCCGCTACTGCGACTGGTACTTCGCCGAGCACGGCGTGCTGATCGACAGCGCAGGGCGCTACCTCACGCAGCCGGCCAGCGAGGTCGACAGCAGCGCCTGGCACACTCTCCTCGACCTGCTGCGCAAGCGTCGTCGCGCACGCCCGCTCAACGGCGTGCTGGTGAACCTGCCGGTGGACCTGCTGCAGCGCGGCAACGAGGAGGAACTGACCCTCCTGGCGCACCAGGTGCGCGCGCGCCTGCTGGAAATCCACCAGCGCCTGCACGTCGAGGTACCGGTGTACGTGGTGCTGAGCAAGGCCGACAAACTGGCCGGCTTCGAGGAATTCTTCGACCAGCTGTCCCGCGAGGAAAGCGACCAGGTGCTCGGCACCAGCTTCCGCAAGGAACAGAACGGCACCGATATCACTGTGTTGCGCCAGGAGTTCGAGGAACTGCTGCGCCGCCTGCACAGCCAGATCATCATGCGCATGCACCAGGAGCGCGATACCCAGCGCCGCGGCCGCATCCTCGACTTCCCGCACCAGCTCGGGCAGATCGGCGAGCTGTTGTGCCTGTTCGTCGACACCGCCTTCACCGGCAACCGCTACCAGCGCGCCACCCAGTTGCGCGGCTTCTACCTGACCAGCGCGCCGCACCTGACCGCCAAGGTGGACAACAGCACCGCCCAGGTCGGCGCCAACGCCGGGCTCGCCAGCAAGGCCCTGCCGACCTTGCGCAATGGCCGCTCGCGCTTCATCCAGCACCTGTTCAGCCGGGTGATCTTCCCCGAAGCCGACCTCGCCGGGCTCGACCACAAGGAGCGGCGTCGCATCAACTGGGGACAACGTGCGGTCTACGCCACCGCCCTGGTCGTCCTCGGCCTGTTCGGCCTGCTCTGGGCCAACAGCTTCTCCAGCAACCACGGGCGCCTGGAGCAGGTGCGCGACATCGACCGCCAACTGCAGGAGCAGCACGCCGCGCTGGCCCCGCAGGACGACGCCCGGGCCGCGCTCAAGGCGCTGGACAGCGCCTATGCCGCCAGCCAGGTATTCCCGCCCAAGGGCGATGTCTCGCTGCTCGAACGCAGCGGCCTGTACCAGGGCGAGAAAAGCACCCCGGTACTGCAGGCGGCCTACCAGCGCGAACTGCAAAGCCAGCTGCTGCCGCGCGTCGCCCGCACCCTCGAAGGGCAGATCCGCGCCAACCTCGGCGACCGCGAGCGCCTGCTCGGCAGCCTGCGCGCCTACCTGATGCTCAACCTGCCGGAACGCCGCGACCCGGCCTTCCTCAAGGATTGGCTGGCGGCCGACTGGTCGCTGCGCTACAGCGGCGACGCCGTGGTGCAGAACGGCCTGGGCAGCCACTTCGCACGCCTGCTCGAACTGCCCTTCGTCCACCCGCTAAACGACCAGTTGGTGGCCCAGGCACGCCAGGTGCTGCGCGCCGAATCCCTGGCCAGCGTGGTCTACCGCGTGCTCCGCGAACAGGCCCGCGACCTGCCGCAGTACCGCCTCAGCCAGCATCTGGGTCCGCAGGGCGCGCTGTTCTCCGGCACCGACTACGTGATTCCCGGTCTGTACACCCGCAACGGCTACCAGCAGTACTTCATCGCCCAGGGCACGCCCATGGTCCGCGAGATCCTCCGCGACAACTGGGTGCTCGGCGAAGGCAGCAGCCTCAGCGGCCAGGACCTCAGCCGCCTGATGGTCGAACTGCAGCAGCTGTACTTCCGCGACTACGCCAACCACTGGAGCGAAGCGGTCAACCAGGTGCGCCTGCAACCGGTGGTCGACGCCGGCCGCGGCGCCGACGAAGTGGCCGGGCTCACCGCGGCCAACTCGCCGCTGCTGCAACTGCTCCAGGAAGTGCGCGACAACACCCGTATCCCGGGCCTGGCGGACAACGCTGGGGACGTCGCCGCGGCGGCCGGCGCGGCCAGCGATGCCGGCGGCAAGCTGGGCAAGGTCGGCAAGATGGCGGCGGCCGCCGCCGAACAGGCCCAGGACGCCCTCGCCAAGAACCTGCCGGATACCGCGCGGCAAGCCATGCAGCGGCGCTTCGAGCCACTGCACCGCCTGCTCGACGACAACGGCGGCCCCACCGCCGACCTGGCGCCGGTGATGCAGGCGCTCAACGACCTGCAACTGCAACTGGCCGCCCTGGCCCGCGCCAGCCAACCACAGCAGGCCGCCTTCGAACTGGCGCGCAACCGCATGGGCGGTCAGCTCGACGCCCTGGCCAACCTGCGCAACGCCGCCACGCGCCTGCCGCAGCCGGTCAGCGGCTGGCTGGCCCTGCTCGCCGAGGACAGCTGGACGCTGGTGCTGGGCGACGCCTACATCTACCTCAACCAGCGCTACCAGAGCGAGCTGTACAGCTTCTACTTCAAGGCCATCAACAAGCGCTATCCGTTCAACCCGCAGAGCAGCAGCGACGTGGCCATCGCCGACTTCCGCGAGTTCTTCAAGGCCCAGGGCGTCGCCGACCGCTTCTTCGAAAGCTACCTGCAGCCCTTCGTCAGCGGCGATCCGGGCAACTACCGGCTGCGCAGCGTCGACGGCCACAGCCTGCCGATGTCGCGCGCCTTCCTCGAGCAGATGGGCTACGCCCAGGCGATCCGCCGCAGCTTCTTCGCCGACAACCCGGCCGAGCCCCAGGTGCAGTTCAAGCTGGAGCCCTACTCCATCGACTCCAGCCTGAGCCGCGCCGACTTCCGCTTCGGCGACCAACAGCTGGAATACCGCCACGGCCCCATCGTGCCGGTGGCCTTCAAATGGCCCACCGACGCCGACGACGGCCGCACCAGCCTGGTTCTCGAGGAACTCGGCGGGCGCCGCGTGAGCCTGGAGAAGAACACCGGCCCCTGGTCGCTGTTCCGCCTCTTCGACCAGATGCGCACCGAGTACCACAGCGGGCGCGACGTGCTGATGCTCAAGGCCGACCTGAGTGGCCTGCGCGCCAACTACCTGGTGCTGGCGCAGCGCTCGCCGAACCCGTTCGACCTCGGCACCCTGCGCAGCTTCCGCCTGCCGGTGTCGCTCTGATGCCGTCTGCCAGGCCCTGGCGCAGCGCCGCGCGCACCGACCCCGGCAAGGTCCGTGCGCGCAACGAGGACGCCTTCCTCGACTGCCCGGAGCGCGGCCTCTGGGTGGTCGCCGACGGCATGGGCGGCCACCATGGCGGCGACCGCGCCAGCCGGCTGATCGTCGAAAGCATCGCCGCGCTGCCGGGCGATTGCGGTTTCGAGGCTCGCCTGCAGCAGTTGCGCCAGTGCCTGCACTGGCTCAACCGCCGCTTCGGCCAGGAACTCACGGTCACCGCCGACCAGCCCTCGCGCATCATGGGCAGCACCGTCGCCGCCCTGCTGCTCGACGGCCAGCGCGCCGCCTGCGTCTGGGCCGGCGACAGCCGCTGCTACCTGTGGCGCGGCGGGCGCCTGTACCAACTGACCCGCGACCACTCGCTGCAACAGCAACTGATCGACGAACAGGGCCTGAGCCCGGAGGACGCCCGCCAGCACCCTTCGGCCCACGCCCTGACCCGCGCCATTGGCGCCAGCGACGACCTGACGCTCGATATTCTCGAGCTACAGGTCTACCCCGACGACGCCTTCCTGCTGTGCAGCGACGGCCTCTACCAGTACGTCAGCCAGGAAGCCCTGGGCTACGCCCTCAGCCTGGCCTCGCCCACTGCCGCGCTGGAACGCCTGTTCGACCACGCGCTGCTGGGCATGGCCCGCGACAACCTCACCGCCGTGGTGGTTCGCCGATGAGCAAGCAGAGCATGGCCACGGACCAGGCCGAAGCCGGCAACCTCACCTACTTCGCCTTCATCGACCCGGAGCGCGCCGTGCCGCTGGCCGGCAGCGAACCGCCGCCGGCCCCGGCCACGCCGACCTTCAGCCCCCAGGCGCTCCCCGAAGTGCTGGGCGGCCGCTACCGCCTGGAACGCCTGCTGGGCGTCGGTGGCATGGGCGCCGTGTACCGCGCCCGCGACCTGCTGCGCGAGCAGTTCGGCGATCCCGATCCCTACGTGGCGCTCAAGGTGCTGAGCGAAGAGTTCGCCGAATACCCCGACGCCAGCGCCCTGCTCTACAGCGAATACGCCCTGACCATGCGCCTGCGCCACCCGCACGTGGTGCGCCTGCACAGCTTCGAAGTGGACACCGCCTGCCAGCGCGCCTTCATCACCCTGGAACTGATGCGTGGCCTGACCCTCGACCAGCTGCTCAGCGAGCGCCCGCAAGGGCTGCCCTGGGACGAGTTCCGGGAAGTGGCCGGCGCGCTGCTCGACGCCCTGGCCTATTCCCACGAACGCGGCGTGCTGCACGGCGACCTCAAGCCCAGCAACGTGATGCTCGGCGAAGACGGGCTGCGCCTGTTCGACTATGGCCTGGGCCAGGCCCGCGATGGCCTGCTCGACGGCCTGCCGAAACTCTGCCGCGCCCGCATCGCCGCCTGGACGCCACGCTATGCAGCCCTCGAACTGCTCGAAGGCGCGCCACTGTCACCGGCCAGCGACCTCTACGCGGTGGCCTGCGTGCTCTACGAACTGCTGTGCGGCACCCACCCGTACCGGCGCCTGAACGCCAAGCAGGCCAAGGCCATGCAACTGGAGCAACAGCTGGCGCCTCCCGCGCAGCTGCCGCGCCCGGCCTGGCAGGCCCTGCGCTGTGCACTCGCACTGAATGAAGCGGACCGCCAGATCAGCGTCGCGCAGCTGCGCGATGCGTTCCACACACTGCCACCCCAGGGGCTGCGCCGCTGGTTCCGGTGGCGCAACGGATGACTTTCGAACAGGGAGCCCGAGCATGTTCAACCCGGCCAACCAGACCCACTTCAGCCTGACCCTCGACGGCCTGGAGCACGACTTCCAGGTCCTGCGCTTCCACGGTCGCGAAGCCATCAGCCAGCCCTACCGCTTCGAGCTGGAACTGGTCAGCGAACGCCCCAGCCTCGACCTGGAAGCCCTGCTGCACAAGCCCGCGTTCCTCGCCTTCAGCCCCGCCGGGCCGGGCGTCCACGGGCTGATCCAGCAGGCTGGGCAAGGCGACGCCGGCCAGCGCCTGACCCGCTACCGGGTGGTCCTGGCGCCGCAGCTGGCCTACCTCGCGCTGCGCAGCAACCAGCGCATCTTCCAGCAGCTGACGGTGCCGCAGATCATCGCCCGGGTGCTGGAGGAGCACGGCATCCTCGCCGATGCCTACCGCTTCCAGCTCGGCCCCACCGTCTACCCGCCGCGCGACTACTGCACCCAGTACGACGAGAGCGACCTGCACTTCGTCCAGCGCCTGTGCGAAGAGGAAGGCCTCCATTACCACTTCGAGCACAGCCCCGACGGGCACCTGCTGGTGTTCGGCGACGACCAGACCGCCTTCCCGCGCCTGGGCCAGCCCACGCCCTACATCGCCGACACCGGCCTAGTGGCCGACGAGCCGGTGATCAAGGGCTTCGTCCTGCGCCTGGAAGGCCGCACCAGCCGCGTGACCCGCCGCGACTACGACTTCCAGAAGCCGCGCCTGCGCATGGAAGCGGCCTACCGGCCGCAGCAGAAACAGGACCAGCCGGACCTGGAAGACTACGACTACCCCGGCCGCTTCACCGACCGCGAGCGCGGCAAGCTGCTGAGCCAGCGCAGCCTGGAAAGGCACCGCGCCGACTACCGCCAGGCCGAGGGCCGCAGCGACCAGCCGAGCCTGCGCAGCGGCCATTTCCTGCCCCTGCGCGAGCACCCGCGCGGCGAGTGGAACGACCTCTGGCTGCTCACCGAAGTGCGGCACGAAGGCAGGCAGCCGCAGGTGCTGGAAGAGTCCATCACCAGCGACACCGCCGACAGCCAGGACGACTTCCACCAGGGCTACCGCAACCGCTTCCTCGCCACCCCCTGGGACGTGCACTACCGCCCGCCGCTGGCCCACCCCAAGCCGCGGGTGCTGGGTACCCAGACCGCCGTGGTGACCGGCCCGGCGGGCGAGGAAATCCACTGCGACAAGTACGGGCGGGTCAAGGTGCAGTTCCACTGGGACCGCGAGGGCCAGGCCGACGACAAGACCAGCTGCTGGCTGCGCGTGGCCAGCGGCTGGGCCGGCAACGCCCTGGGCGCCGTGGCCATCCCGCGCGTCGGCATGGAAGTGCTGGTGGACTTCCTCGAAGGCGACCCGGACCAGCCGCTGGTCAGCGGCTGCCTGTACCACGCCGAGCACCTGCCGCCCTACGAACTGCCGGCCCACAAGACCCGTACCCTGTTCAAGAGCAACAGCTCGCCGGGCGGCAGCGGCTACAACGAACTGCGCATCGAGGACCGCAAGGGCCAGGAACAGATCTTCATCCATGCCCAGCGCGACTGGGACGAAAACATCGAGCACGACCAGAAGATCCGCGTCGGCCACGAACGCCACGACACCGTGGAAGCCAACGCCTACAGCGAGTTCAAGGCCGAGGAGCACCAAACCATCCACCTCGACCGCAAGGTGGAGGCCAAGCTCGACGACCACCTGGCGGTGGCCAACAACCAGCACATCCGCCTGGGCAACGCCCAACTGACCCGCGCCGGCCGGGAAATCCACCTCAAGGCCGGGCAGAAACTGGTGATCGAGGCCGGCCAGGAACTGACCCTCAAGGCCGGCGGCAGCTTCATCAAGCTCGACGCCAGCGGCGTCACCGTGTTCGGTCCGCTGGCGAAGATCAACGCCGGCGGCTCGCCGGGCAGCGGTTCGGGCATCGCCCTCAAGTCCCCCCTGCAACCGGGCGCCGCGGATGCGGACAAGGCCGGCGGGCCGATGGACGAGGCGCTGGCCAATCAACCGCTGGAGCGGACGATCGACAGGCCCCGAATGGTCAATTTCTCCTTCTGAACACCAGGCAAGGTCGCGCGCTGGTGCGCCGTCCCAACGGAACTGAAAACGGAACATCACCATGGAAAAGCAGAAGAAAGTCGAGCGCTGGTCCTACCCCTTCAAGGCCAAGGGCAGTAACGGCGGCGCAAGCAGCGAAATCACCGATCCGCAGGTCTACTACGACGCGCTGGCGAAGGCCGGAAGCGGCTTCTACCCGGTCTCCAGCAACGGCCTGTGGCACGGTGGCGTGCACTTCGACCAGAACACCGGCGCACAGCTGGACCAATCGTCCGTCCGCTGCATCGCCGACGGTGAAGTGGTCGCCTATCGCATCGACGGGAAGTACAAGACGCTCACCTATGGCGAAGGCGCGAGCGCTCACGAGACGATCTACTCCACCGGCTTCGTGCTGGTGAGGCATCGACTGGAATTGCCACCGGCTCCCGCCCCGGCCACTCCAGCTGCCGGCGGCACCCAGCCCGCCGCGACGCCCCCGGCCGTGGAACCGGACCTGACGTTCTACAGCCTGTACATGCACCTGATGGACTGGCAGGGCTACCAGGACAAGCCCGAGCTGGAACGGCCGGCCTTCTGGGCAGGCGACACCCGTACCGTCAAGCAGAGCGCTCCCGACAAGCTCCAGGGCCTGCGGGTCCGCGCAACGCCGAACGGCACCGTACTGGGTGTGCTGCCCCGCGGCACCCTGGTCGAGGCGGAAGCCGCCGGGCCGGGCATCAACCCGAACTGGTTGAAGTTCATCCGCGCCACCCCCGCCGTGGCGGGGCTCGCGGAAAACACCGGATACCTGCACAAGGGCCCTGCCGACGGTTCGGTGCTGAAAGCACTGGGTGAAGGCCGCTATATCGTCAACCACAAGGCCAAGGACCCCATCGAGCCCGCTCAGAAAGGCGCGAACATCCGCTTGGCCGCCAACGGGAACTCTCCCATCCTTGGCCTTCTCCCTGCGGGAACCCAGGTACGCGTCTCCCCCACCGCCACCACCAAGAGCTACCACAAGCTCCTCGCGATCACCCAAGGCAGCGCCACGCCCGCGGTGAGCGCCGAGCAACTGGCAAGCGAAGGCTACGTGTGGGTGAAGGACCTGGAAGCAGTCAAGGAACCACAAGCGCGCGACAGCGTGTTCCTCGTCGAGCCGCCCGTCCCCATCCAGGCCGGCGCGCTGATCGGCCACCTCGGCAAGTACCAGGCCGCGACGCAAGGCGCCCCGCAGGATCTCCTGCATCTGGAAGTCTTCACCTGCGACGACATGGAGTCCTTCGTTACCCAGAGCCGCGCCAGGGCGAAGCAACTCAAGCCGGAACAGAAGACCCTGCTGAAGATCCCCTCCGAAACCAAGCTCATCACCCGGGAAGACGCCACCCAAGAGAACCCGCCGCAGGTCTCCGACCCCGGCCAGCCCACCGCCTACGACATGATCCTGCCCCTGGCCGTACTCGAAGCCCTGCCAGCGGAAAGGAAAATCACCCTCACCACGACCACGGGCGGCACCACCACCACCGAACGATGGTGGAAGCTGGAAAACATGCCCGGCAAGGATGGCCAACCGATCGGAGGCTGGGTGAAGGAAGACGAACTCATCACCCCCCGCCTGCATCCCTGGGACTGGGAAGGCTTCGACTTCATCAAGGAAACCAGCACCCTGAGCGACCAGTACGCGTGCAAGCTCAGCAGCGATGGCGTACTGGACGATGGCGAGAAGACCAACTACCAGGCCCAGATCAACCAAGGCGACAGCGGCCCCATCAAGGAACGGCTGTACGACATCATCGACACCAACCACGATGAAAAACTCACCCCCGAGGAGATCAGGAACGCCCTCGGCAAACCCTGGCACGCACAGTCGATCAGCCGGCTGATTGTTCAATATGAGAGTGAGTGGTATGCCGACCCTGGTTTAAGTAAGTGGGAGGCGTTGAATTGCTATATGACCAAGGAAGGTGAGAAGGATTGGGCAAAGGAAAAAGAAAGAATAAAGTCACTTATCTGGTGGACCGGTTCGATGGTTAGCAACGAGCAATCTGATACAGGAATAGCATCCCACCTCCATCCTTTAGGTTTATTATCGCACTTTTCCAAAGTAGCGAAGCGAAGTGACTTGCTTGTTCGGAGAGGCCAGGTGACCTTTGATGCAGAAGGCAATGACATTCCCGGAAATCTTTACTTCAGCCGACGACTCCATTGGCCTGGTGGTGCTTCAGGCGTAACTTTAGGGCGAGGCTATGACATGAAGCAACGTACACCTACCACAGTTTATGCAGATTTAATTGCTGCAGGTGTTGAACCCAGTGCTGCTCAAAATTTTTCACAAGGAGCTCAACTCTCGGGCCATGCGGCCAGAGATTTTGTCAATAATAATAGAGAGACATACGGAGTAATATCCAGGAAAGCTCAACGCATACTTTTCGAAGACATAACCTATCCAAGATACGAGACAGCTGCAAAGACTAGATATACAAATGGGACAGCTGGAGAAACAGATGCAACACCATGGGAGAGCCTAAACGACCGGATAAGAGATATTGCTGTTGACCTAACCTATCAACAGGGGAGCATATGGGACAGACAGCTCCCACATATATCATCTAATGACCCAGAAGCACTTGCTGAATACATTCGCAATACACCAGAACTGTCTCAATATGAAGGCGGCCGACAAAGGGCCAGATACTTAACTGGAAACTAAGATGAACAAAGCAATCCTAGCGATAACTTTACTACTAACCACCAGCTCATGCTTTTCCACTGAGGATCAAAAAAATAACCATGATAACAAAGTAGACACTGCTTCAATGCATAAAATATCTTGGACTGGATGCTATAAGCAAAAAAGCTATCTCTGCACATCACCACAAGATGGCAGCAACTGTGAAGACAAATTCAATGACACACTAAAAATAACTTACACCCCCCCTAGGTATGCCGTTCAACTAAATAGTACGCAAGCCAATCAAAATATTTGCTCCTTCAACTTTGAGATGACAGAAAGCAACGGCCAATTAGTACATGAAACAGAGTTTGGTCGAATTCTAATTTTCCTCAAAGGAAATACCATAGAGATATCATCAAAAGGTATCGACCCAACCGCTCTCGGTTTGGGAGTTTGCGGTAATCATGCAGACATAAATGAATTGACATACAGTCTCGCAAACAAATCTGATAATGACTCAGATTGCGCCAAAATGGAGAGCGACCAATAAGAACGTGAATAAACCAAACCTC
This sequence comes from Pseudomonas sp. AAC, assembly GCF_000725445.1. NCBI lineage: Bacteria > Pseudomonadati > Pseudomonadota > Gammaproteobacteria > Pseudomonadales > Pseudomonadaceae > Pseudomonas > Pseudomonas sp. AAC. Next base: position 304,329 of record NZ_KL647101.1, read on the forward strand.
GTAGAGAAAAATTACAATCCTATTTAAAGCATGCATAAACATAAAATGAGACTTCTTTATGCCATACCAACTTTACTCATGGCATCATCGGCCACATTTGCAAGCTCTCCAACCGAAAAGCTATCTAATCCTTCTGGTGCCACGCAGAAATACATAATATCAATTCATGCTCCAGAGGCCGATGGCACACAACGCTTAGTTATTCGCACATCGGATAGTGATCATGTACTCATTGACTCCACCACTATACTCTCCCTAATTCCAAGCAAGAGTCCATTTGGCGGCCATGATGGCTTCATGCTCAGAACAAGCAGTAATCAGAAGGGTTCCTTGTTTTTAATAGACAACCAGTCAGAAACTCTCGAAATACCTCAGGCTACCAAAGACCCAATCGACAGAATCGTCCTAATTACTGAGGAGGAGGAGAACACTCAAAATAATTTCAACTTAGTTTATGACTACAAGGATGACACAAAGGACTTCGTGCTCAATGCGTTATATTCTGTACAGAATAACAGCCAGTGTGATCAGTCCGCCACAGCCATTTACAAGATAGCAAGCCCTTCAATAGAGAAAACTCTCAGTAAATTTGACGGAACTGAGACCTTCGGGCGCTTAAAAGCCATCAGAAAACAGTTGAACTCAAATGAGTCCTATGGAGAAAAGATCCTAACCAACCAAACATTATCGATCTATGAAAACGCCATAAAAGAATACAAATTGCGAAACAAAGGCAAACTAAAAGAAATAATTACCTCCCTGATTGAATCAGGCGGCGACTCCGAAACATGCCCACCAGAAAGCTATATCATCTCAAAATATTACCTTCCACAAGATCTTACTTTCAGCAACAACCTAGGGTTCCTCTTTGAGCAGACCGGCCACTATGCTGAAGCAATTACGCTACTACGAAAGGTAATCCAGGATAACCCACAGCGAACAGTTGCATACCTCAACCTTGCTGACAGTTATTGGGGAGCAGGGAATCACGCTTCAGCCAAGGAGAATTATCTTCACTATGTGAAACTAATGAGATCTGCAGACAAAGGTGGAAAAATTCCATCACGAATTTTGGAGCGCACACAGTAATACTGACACAGGCCAACTTAATATAATGAAAATACAGAAGCATAGTATTTCCATAGACTTTGAAGGAAAAGTCGAATGTGCATGAGATATAAGGACCTATATCTATACATAGGAGCGTTACTATCTGCATTTTCAAGCATGGTAAACGCCAGCACTAATGCCGAGTGCCCTAAAGAAGCTGGCTACGTAAAATATAGCGAAGTAAGATTTGAAAACTCAGTAGCTTGCATAACAAGCAACAACAGGTTAGCAAAATTAATAATAAAAAATGCGAATCCCGCCCAAACAGCAACGGAAAACACCACATTAATAGAACCATCTGACATACAAGAGAGAACAGTTCACCTTGAGAAAATCAATAACCAGGCAAACCTATACTTTGAATACCCAAACAATATATATCTTATAGCTATAAATACGAACAATACAAAATTAATTTATGCCACTCATTCAATAAAGGTCCCAGCATCAAGCGAAAATCTAGCCAACTCAGAGCTCACTCTAAAAACAAAAAATCAATTCTTAGAGTCAGCCAATATAAAAAGTATCACAAAAGATTTCCTGTTCAACAGCAGCAAGTTAGAGCTTTCATCTGAAACAAGATTAAAAATCACATCCAAAAAAGCTCTGCTTTGGGACTCACCGACTGCTGAAACCCCGACAAAAATGTATTTGATAAAAGGAGATATAGTCAGAACCACAGAATATAAGGATGGAAAACTAAAAATAAAATACATAACAGCCAAAGGAAAAGAAATCGAGAAGTGGATAAAAATCTCCGCCATCCTGTAATACAAGGCACCGTATTTCATGGCTAAAAAATAATACATATAAAACTAATTCCTTATCCAAGCACACCGTCCGCCAACTCAGATCAGAAGCAATTCTTCTTTATCTGTCTAGTAGAGTGATGTGACACGGTTGAGAACAATGATTAACATGTCAAAACCTATAGTTACGTCTATCACCTTAGTTCTCTCGGTTTACACTTGTGAATCCAAGGGAATGACAGGCGCACCGGAGTTACTCAAAGGAGTGGATACCCAAGTCATGCTGGATAACTGGAGCGATCATGCAAAAGCATGGCAAAAGATAACATTTAAAGACCAACAAAAGCAGTTCCAGATATACCAGAAAGAGCAACCCGCAGGACATAGCAGTATAGATAATACAAAAGAGTTCTTCTCTATATTTGGCGAATCACTCTCTCCAAGTAAAAAATTCCTTATTCTCCAGCGCGGAGAAACTGGGACACTTTATCTTGAAGATGGATCAACGAAAGAAACTGAATTATCGCATTGCGAAGTTATCAACATGAGCAATGGCTGCGTAATGCAGTCAAGATCTGCAGCGTACTGTACTGGACAATGGACATCCGATGATGAATGGATAAACCAAATCTCAGGAGGTGGTCAACAACCTCCAGTACTGGAGACTCCATCCCCTGTACAGCTAAAAGAAAAGATAGCAAAATTTTCTAGCCTAGATGAAAAAGCGTCAATAATCCAAGACCAGATGTACATGGGCTCCGCATCCTATCTGGCTTGTTTTCCTCCGTCTAAAAGGAACATTACCGATCTAAATGATATCGCTTACTTCTTAGCTGAGTCAGGAAAAAACCAGGAAGCATTAGAAATATACAAAGCACTAGAGATTGCTATCCCATCTAGGATGGTACTGAAACTGAATATGGCAGACTCTCTTTGGGCTGAAAACCAAAAACCAGAGGCCAAATCATACTACTCCGACTATAAGGAGTTAATGACAAAGTCCGGATTGACAAAAAAGATTCCTGCCAGGGTTTTTGAGCGAATATCAGATTAAGCAAAAGAAGTTCATGCGAATGAAGGCGTACCTCACCATCATACTTGCCACGCAAGTACCTTTGCTTGTCTCGGCCAATGCAGCTGAAATAACAAAAGAACAAGACGGAAGCATAATCTTAGAACATTCTTAAGACATGTAGAACAACATTCAGAAAATATGAGTAAATGGATTTTTATGCAACCGCCTCATTTCTGAGAGATTTACAGTTTTCGCATAGCGGGAGAAGATTTATTCTCTCTCCCTTACTAACCAGACCGAACCAACACAGTAAAAGTACATCATCCCCTTCTGCCCACGATCTCCCCTGCCCCTTGGCCGGCCCCACGCCAATCGGCCTAGTGACATCCCCTCTCTCCCACCACCCGCCTACTATCAACCCCATCGATCATCATCATCAGCTCAAACGAATTCATATCGCTTTTCACCGATATATAGTTCGTTCCCAAGCGATACACACAAAGGCAGCGATGAGCGAAGCACTGAACCTCGACGAGATCTTCAAGGCCCTGGCCCACCCCGTGCGGCGCGACATGCTGCGCTGGCTGAAGGAGCCGGAGCGCTATTTCGACGAGCAGGAGCACCAGCCTTTCGCCATCGGCGTCTGCGCCGGGAAGTTCGACCAGCGCACCGGGTTGTCGCAATCCACCGTGTCGGCACATCTGGCCACCCTCCAGCGCGCCGGATTGGTGACCAGTCGGAAAATCGGTCAGTGGCACTTCTTCAAACGCAATGAAGACACCATCGCGGCTTTTGTTCGCCACTTGAGCGAAGCGCTGTAGTCGCAGCGATCTGCCTAGAACGTCCCACTTTTTTCAGGAGCAGGCGCATGCCCCTTCCGCTTCTCGTCCTCGCTTTGTCCGCGTTCGCCATCGGCACCACGGAATTCGTCATCATGGGGCTGCTGCCGGACGTGGCCGGCGACCTCGCGGTGTCCATCCCCAGCGCCGGCTGGCTGGTCAGCGGCTATGCCTTCGGCGTGGCCATCGGCGCGCCCATCATGGCGATGCTCACGGCGAAACTGCCGCGCAAGCGCGCGCTGCTGATGCTCATGGGCATCTTCATCCTCGGCAACTTCCTCTGCGCGGTGGCTGCCAGCTACGGCATGCTGATGCTGGCGCGGATCGTCACCGCGCTCTGCCATGGCGCCTTCTTCGGCATCGGTTCGGTGGTCGCCGCCGGCCTGGTGCCGGCCAATCGCCGGGCTTCCGCCGTGGCGCTGATGTTCACCGGACTGACCCTAGCCAACGTGCTCGGCGTGCCCCTGGGCACCGCGCTGGGCCAGGTCGCCGGCTGGCGCTCGACCTTCTGGGTGGTGACGGTGATCGGCGTGTTCGCGCTCATCGGCCTGTGGCGCATCCTGCCCGCCGGGCACGACGAAGAGGCCGTGGACCTGCGCCAGGAAGCCGCGGCCCTGCGCAGCGGCCAACTGTGGCTGGCGCTGGCCACCACCGTGCTGTTCTCCGCCGCGGTGTTCGCCCTGTTCACCTACGTCGCGCCGCTGCTCGGCGAAGTCACCCAGGTGTCGCCGCGCGGCGTGACCTGGACACTGGTGCTGATCGGCCTGGGCCTGACCTTCGGCAACATCCTCGGCGGCCGCCTCGCCGACTGGCGCCTGGGCACCACCCTGGCCGGGGTGTTCGCCACCATGGCCGTGGTTTCCGCGGCGCTGAGCTGGACCAGCCACGCGCTGCTGCCGGCCGAGATCACTCTGTTCGTCTGGGCCGCGGCCGCCTTCGCCGCCGTGCCGGCCCTGCAGGTCAACGTGGTGCGCGTCGGCCAGGCCGCGCCGAATCTCGTCGCCACCCTGAACATCGGCGCCTTCAACGTCGGCAACGCCATCGGCGCCTGGGTCGGCGGCAGCGTCATCGACCACGGCCTGGGGCTGACTCGCGTGCCCCTGGCCGGCGCCCTGCTCGCAGTATTGGCGCTGATCGCGGTGATGATCGCCTTCAGCGGTAAGCCCAACCAGGCCCAACCCGTCCTGGACTGAACCCACCGTGCATCTACCGAACATCCACCGAACATCCCGTAACGGAGCACCGCAGCAATGACCACGCTCTTCGACCCGATCACCCTCGGCGACCTGCAACTGCCGAACCGCATCATCATGGCCCCGCTGACCCGCTGCCGCGCCGACGAGGGCCGCGTGCCCAACGCGCTGATGGCCGAGTACTACACCCAGCGCGCCGGCGCCGGCCTGATCCTCAGCGAAGCCACCTCGGTGACGCCCATGGGCGTCGGCTACCCCGACACCCCCGGCATCTGGTCCGACGACCAGGTGCGCGGCTGGAGCAACGTGACCAAGGCCGTGCACGCCAACGGCGGGCGCATCATGCTGCAGCTGTGGCACGTCGGCCGCATCTCCGACCCGCTGTACCTGAACGGTGAAACGCCGGTGGCGCCCAGCGCCATCAAGCCGGCCGGGCACGTCAGCCTGGTGCGTCCGATCAAGGAGTTCGTCACCCCGCGCGCGCTGGAGACCGAGGAAATCGCCGACATCGTCGAAGCCTACCGCCAGGGCGCCGAGAACGCCAAGGCCGCCGGCTTCGACGGCGTAGAGATCCACGGCGCCAACGGCTACCTGCTCGACCAGTTCCTGCAGAGCAGCACAAACCAGCGCACCGACCAGTACGGCGGCTCCATCGAAAACCGCGCGCGCCTGCTGTTGGAAGTCACCGACGTCGCCATCGAGGTGTGGGGCGCCGGCCGCGTCGGCGTGCACCTGGCGCCGCGCATGGACTCCCACGACATGGGCGACGCCGACCCGCTGGCGACCTTCGGCTACGTGGCCCGCGAACTGGGCAAGCGCGGCATCGCCTTCATCTGCACCCGCGAGAAGGAAGGCCCCGACAGCATCGGCCCGAAACTGAAGGAAATCTTCGGCGGCCCCTACATCGCCAACGAGCGCTTCACCAAGGCCAGCGCCAACGCCTGGCTGGCCAGCGGCAAGGCGGACGCAGTGGCCTTCGGCATCCCCTTCATCGCCAACCCGGACCTGGTGGAGCGCCTGGCCAAGGACGCGCCGCTGAACGAAGCGCATCCGGAAACCTTCTACGCCAAGGGGCCGGTCGGCTATCTGGATTACCCGCGGCTGTAAGGACAGGGCATGAAGAAAAGGGCGCCTCCTGGAGGCGCCCTTTTCGTTTGCGGCGGATATGTTGCCAACTGCGCCGGCGCGCTTTTCGTAGGATGGGTTGAGCCTGCGAAACCCATGCGGTGGTGGGTGATGGGTATCGCTTCGGTTGAGGGTTAAGAGCCTAGAGCCCTCTCCCCAGCCCTCTCCCTGAAGGGAGAGGGGGCTTGTCCGTGCCGAGAGGGGGCCTGGTTTTAACCGGTAATCTCTGTGCTAGCCGGCTGACTCCATCCAAGCGCTCCGAACGATCCCCTCTCCCTTCAGGGAGAGGGAACGGAGCCAACCCAAAGCACGAAAGCCACCGGTGAATACCGTTACAAACCATGTAGGAGCGCGCCCTGCGCGCGAATCGCGGGCAGGGCGCGCTTGCGACAATAAATCTTAGCGAGGTCCCTCACTCGTCTGCCGCCTTGTTGCGTTCGTAAAAGAAGCAGACGCCGATGATGAAACCGAACAATCCCACTGTAGGCAAGTCGATCATCCACAGCCGGAATGGTGGCTGCCAATACATCAACACACCCCCTATCAACACCAGCGCCACCGCCAGCCAAGTCCTGCTGGAACTTTTCCTCACGCAGCGGAACAGCACCAGCATCAGGACAAAGGCGACGAACAGATGGATCAACTCGCTGAGCATCATGTCGGGTGGGCTCGGGTAATCAGAGTCGATTGCAAGGTGGCCTGGGGACCGATACCGCCACCGACACTGGCCGCCACGCTCAATATCCTGTCGCCGGCATGAAAACTCCTCAGCCGAGAAAGTGAGTACTTTCTTACCGCCCCACCTGCGGCAATACCGGCAAACTTGTTGCCGAAGCCTACCAGGCCCCCGGCAATGCCACTCAGGGTGAGCGCGACCTGGAGATTCTGCCTATTTAGAGCATCCGCCACTTGTCGAGTCAGCGGTTCGGACAGGGCGACTTCAAGACTGCATTCCCTGTCTTTGACCTGCATATAGTCGAAGACTTCAATGACGAAGTCGGCGACATCCTGATTCGGCAGCGACGTCGATGAATAGCGCAGCAACCTCAGGCGATTGCGTTCATGGGGCTGCAAATGGATGCTGGTCAGCGCAAAACAGATGCCCCGGCTGCTGCAAATCGATCGTTGTTGCGTCTCCACATACCGAGCCTTTGTCCATAAAAGGCCCTAGCAGAATGGAATCGCTTTGCCCGGCATAGCCCGCGGAGCACAAAGACGAAAGTGCTGACATGCATACAAGAGCCTGGACATTCCAGGTCGTATGAGCGCTATAGGATTTATCCGCGATCCAGCCCCAGTGCAGGCCTGATGCTTATCGCGGATAAGATTCGCCCCGCACATTCCCATGTAGGAGCGCGCCCTGCGCGCGAATCGCGGGCAGGGCCCGCTCCTACACGGGCGCTCAGCGATTGGTCAGCTGCTGCTGGAGGTTCTGCACCTGCGCCTGCAGCGCGTTGATGTTGCGCGTGACCTGGGCGCGGAAGGCGTCGAATTCGGCGGTGCTGCCGCCCTGCTGGCCCTGCTTGCCTTCGACTTCGCTGCGCAGGATCAGCAGGTCGTCCTGGATGCTCTTGATCGACTGGCTCTGGTCGCCGCGCTTCTTCAGCGCCGCGACGTCGGCGCTCAGGTTCTGGATCTGCGCGTTGGCGGTGGCCAGGTCGCCCTGCAGGCTCTTCACCTTGGCCTGTTCGTCGGCCAGCGACTTGATCTTGCCGTCGAGCTGGGCGATCAGCTGCGCGGCGCTGTCCTGCTGGGCCTTGAGTTCGTTGCTCAGTTGGTCGAGGCGCTTGGCCTGCTGGCCATCGATCTGCGACAGCGAGTCCTGCTGCTGGCGCGCCTGGTCGGCGAGCCGGCCCTGCAGCTGCTTGACCTGCAGCTTGAGCTGCTCGCGCTCGCTGGTCACCGAGGACTCGTTCTGGACGAACTTGCCGCGGATGTCGTCGAGGCGGCCGGCGGCTTCCTCGCTGATCTTGGCGAAGCTTTCCTGGGTGGCGATCAACTGGTGCTCCATCAGCGCCAGTTGCTGGTGGCTCCACCAGGCCAGGCCGCCGAGGGCGATGGCCATGGCCGCCACCAGCGCCCACAGCGGCCCGGTGCTGGCGCCGCCCTTGGGCTGGGGCGCCAGGCGCTGGCCACCGGGCTCGTAGACGCGGCGCGGATGGTGGCCGAACTCGTCGCGGTCGGCGGCGTCGGTGGTCAGGCTGGGCACATCGTCGAAGTCGTCGAAACTGTCGTTACGCATGAAGGAAACCTGTGGGGGGAAAGCGGCATGGCGCCTGCGCAGGGCGCAGTATATCCGTTCGCGCCGGCGGCTTGGACAGCGCGCCATCGGGGGGCGCGGCGCACCGCGGCGGCGCGCACGGGCCCTGGCAGAGACCACGCCGGCGCGGCCGGGGTTCCCGCCAGGCCGCGGAAATAGTGGCAAGGCGACAGTATGGCATGTGCCTTGCTCCGCCTCCGCACCGGCGCCGCCCTGGCGCCCACTGCGGGGGAGGGAGTTGGGTGATCGAATTCAACAAGGCCATCCTGGACTGCATGCGCGAACTGCGCCGCCGTCTGCGCGAAGAACAGGCGCTGGACATCCGGTTCCAGCAAGCCGACGCCATCGCACTCATGCTGCGCGCCTGCGAGGGCTCCAGCCGGGACGACACCCGCGAACTGGGCCAGCGCCTCAGCGAGCTGAGCGGCGTGCGCCTGCCGCGGGTGGTGCAGGAGCCGAGCTTCCTGCCCAGCGAGTCCGGGCAGCGGCATTACTCGGGGCCGCTGCGCGGATGACGGCGGGGTCGGGTGCAGCATGGGCCCGGGCGATGGGTTTCGCTGCGCTCTACCCATCCTACGAAAGCCGCGAAGGGCTCTTCAGAGCCCGCTGGCCTTCCACCAGTCGCAGAACTCGTCCACCGCGTCCCACAGGCTGGCGCGTGGCTCGTAGCCGAGGAACTGGCGGGCGCGGCCGATATCCAGGCTGAAGTCCTTGGCCAGCACCGCCATTCCCATGCGCGTCAGCACCGGCTCGGGGCGGCCCGGACGCAGATAGCAGAGGCCTTCGTTCAGCGCCGCCACCGACCAGGCCAGGGGATAGGGCATGTGCGCGGTCACCGGTGGCAGGTCGAGGCGGCGCATCACGTAGTTGACCACGTCCCACAGCGGCACCGGTTGGCCGTTGCTGATGTTGTAGGCCTGGCCCAGCGCGGTGCCGGTGACCAGCAAGGCGCTGAACAGGGCGTCGTTGAGGTTCTGGATGCTGGTGAAGTCGACCTTGTTCAGACCCTTGCCGATGATCTTCAGCTTGCCCTTGCGCTGCGCCGCGATCATCCGCGGGAAGATGCTGGTGTCGCCGGCGCCGGTGACGAAACGCGGGCGCAGCGCCAGCACCTCCAGGCCGAACTCGGCGGCGCCCAGGGCGACCTTCTCCGACTGGTACTTGGTGGCGCCGTAGTGGTTGGCGAAGCGCGTCGGCACCTGGTCCTCGTTCAGGCCGACGTGGGCGCGGCCGTCGAAGTAGATCGACGGCGAGGACAGGTGCACCAGGCGCCGCACGCCCTGCTTCAGGCAGGCCTCGACCACGCTCTCGGTCATCACTACGTTGGCCTGGTGGAAGTGTTCGTAGGGGCCCCACACGCCCACCGCGCCGGCGCAGTGCACCACCGCATCGACGCCCTCGCACAGGCGCCGCACCAGGGCCGCGTCCGCCAGGTCGCCCGGCATGAACTCCGCGCCCCGCCGCACCAGCGGCTCCAGGGCCTCGGCGCGGCGGCCGTTGACGCGGACCGCCAGGCCCTGCTCCAGGGCGAAGCGGGCGAAACGCCCGCCGATGAACCCGCTCGCGCCGGTGACCAGAATCTTCATGCACGCACCTCTATAGTTGTTGTCTGCCGACTCTAGCAGGCCACCCGCCCGGCCACGCTGGCCGCGCACGCCAGAACGGCATCCTTGCGAGCCGCCCGACTCGCGGCCGGGTGACAGCCGGCGGCAAGGCCGGTTAGAACCCCGGCGATCCTTCCCCGTTCCCTGTGCGAGGCCCCGAATGAGCAAGCCCTACTGGATGATCTATGGCGCCAACGGTTATACCGGCCGCCTGCTGGCCGAGGAGGCCCGGCGCCAGGGCCTGAGCCCGCTGCTGGGCGGGCGCGATCCCGCCGCCGTGCAGGCGCTGGGTAGCGTGCTGGGCCTGGAGTGCCGGGTATTCGGCGCCGAGGGCGCGGGCGCGGCCCTGGCCGACGTCGCCGTGCTGGCCAACTGCGCCGGGCCCTTCTCCGCCACCGCCGCGCCGCTGCTGGAGGCGTGCCTGGCCAATGCCACGCACTACGTCGACATCACCGGCGAGATCGGCGTCTTCGAACACGCCCACGGCCTGGACGAGCGCGCCCGCGCCGCCGGCTGCGTGGTCTGCCCCGGCGTCGGCTTCGACGTCATCCCCACCGACTGCGTCGCCGCCTGCCTGGCCGAGGCCCTGCCCGACGCCACCCAACTGGCGCTGGGCTTCGACACCGGCAGCGGGCTCTCGCCGGGCACCGCCGCGACCACGGTGGAAGGCCTGAAGCTGGGCGGCAAGGTGCGCCGCGACGGCCGCCTGGTGGAGGTGCCGCTGGGCTACAAGCGCCGCGACATCGACTTCGGCCGCGGCCTCAAGCATGCCGTGAGCATTCCCTGGGGCGACGTCGCCACCGCCTTCTACAGCACCGGCATCCCCAACATCGAGGTGTACCTGCCGGCGCCGCCGCTGGCGGCCATGGGCATGCGCCTGATCGACCCACTACGCCCGCTGCTCGGCCGCGACGGCGTCCAGCACTGGCTCAAGCGCCAGGTGCAGCGGCGCGTGAAGGGCCCCGACGAGCAGGCCCGCAGCCGGTTGCGCACCTGGGTCTGGGGCGAGGTGCGCAACGGCCGCGGCGAGCGGCGCACGGCGCGCCTGGAGACCGCCAACGGCTACGACGTCACCGTACACGGCGTGCTCCTGGCCGTGCGCCACCTGCTCGGCCACGACGGCCCCGGCGGCTACTTCACGCCCTCGCAGCTGTTCGGCCCGCGCTGCGTGGAGGCCCTGCCGGGCAGCGGGCGCATCGTCATCCGCGGCTGATCGGCACCAGGCTGGCGGCGGCCCGGCGCAGCAGGTGGGCGGTCAGCGCGGCGAGCAGCTCGCCGCCGTTGCGCCAGTGGTGCCAGTACAGCGGCACGTCGATGACCTGGCCCGGCAGCAGTTCCACCAGCTCGCCGCGGGCCAGTTCGCCCTGCACCTGCTGCTCCGGCACCAGGCCCCAGCCCAGGCCGCCGCAGGTCATGCGCACGAAGCCCTCGGACGAGGGGCACAGGTGGTAGATGAAGGTGCCGTCCACGCCGAGGTCGGCAAGGTAGCGGTGCTGCAACTGGTCATCCGGGCCGTAGACGATCGCCGGCGCCCGCGCCAGGGCCTCGACGCGCACGCCCTCGGGGAAATGCCGGGCGACGAACGCCGGGCTGGCCAGGCCGCGGTAGCGCATCGCTCCCAGCGGCTCGCTGCGCGCACCCGCCACCGGCCGCGGGCTGGCGCACAGGCAGCCAGCCACCTCGCCGGCGCGCATGCGCTTGAGGCCCACCTCCTGGTCTTCCACCACCAGGTCCAGCAGCACCCGGCGCTCGGCGCAGAAATCACCGATGGCAGCGGCCCACCAGGTCGCCAGACTGTCGGCGTTGAGCGCCAGGCGCAGGCGCTCGGGCGAGCCGCCCTCGTCCAGCGCCGGCACCCACTGCTGCAGGTCGCCCTCCAGCAGGCGCACCTGCTGCACGTGGTTGAGCAGGCGGCGGCCCAGCTCGGTGGGCTGCGGCCGCGCCGCGCGCACCAGCACCGGCTGGCCGACGCGCGCCTCGAGCAGCTTGATGCGCTGCGAGATCGCCGACTGCGACAGGCCCAGGGCCTGGGCGCCGCGTTCGAAGCCGCCCTGCTCCACCACCGCCGCCAGGGCGGCCAGCAACTTGTAGTCGAACATCAGTTTTCCTAATGAGCCATCAACAGGATTCGTTTTCCTTATACAGGCACAAGCCCCAGACTCGCCAGGCATTCCCCCTCGAACCCGCCCACCGGAGCCCGACCATGCCTGGCCTGACCCTCCCCGTTCCCTCGCCGTCCCGCCAGTGCTCCAACTGCCAAGGGAGAGCCTGAACATGTGGCAGAGCTACCTCAACGGCCTGCTGGTGGCCGCCGGCCTGATCATCGCCATCGGCGCGCAGAACGCCTTCGTCCTGGCCCAGAGCCTGCGCCGCGAGCATCACCTGTCGGTGGCCGCGCTCTGCGTGCTGTGCGACGCCGTGCTGGTCAGCGCCGGGGTGTTCGGCCTGGCCAAGGTGCTGGCAGAGAACCCCACGCTGCTGGCCGTGGCCCGCTGGGGCGGGGTGATCTTCCTGACCTGGTACGGCGCCAAGGCGCTGCGCCGCGCCATCGCCCCGCAGGCCATGGCCGACGCCGGGCAGACCGGCCCGCGCTCGCGCCGGGCGGTGCTGATGGCGGCGCTGGCGGTGACCCTGCTCAACCCCCACGTGTACCTGGACACCGTGCTGCTGATCGGCTCCCTCGGCGCCCAGCAGGCCGCGCCCGGCGCCTATGCCATGGGCGCGGCCAGCGCCTCGCTGCTGTGGTTCTTCACCCTGGCCCTGGGCGCCGCCTGGCTCGCGCCCTGGCTGGCGCGCCCGGCCACCTGGCGGCTGGTCGACCTGATGGTGGCGGTGATGATGCTCGGCATGGCCAGCCAACTGGTGTTCGCCGCCTGAGCCCGGCGACGAAACAGATCGAACCCCGGAGCCCCACGGCAGTCGACCCCAGTGCGCGGGAACGCCCCGCACCGGCACTGGCGCGCGGCTTTGCCCCTACAGTTGCTGCGTGGATATGCCGGGGGGCGGGTGCTATGATCCGAGGTTCGCGGCGCCAGCCTGCCAGGCCTGCTGGACGCACCCGACGCGCGCCTCGCTCTGCGGAGCAGGGGCGCTACGTACGGATGCCGCGACAATCACGAACCGGCCCCGTGTACCGGTCGCGCGTTCGCCGCGCTAGCCCTGACCTGAGGAAATAGGAGAAACACCATGGCTTTCGAATTGCCGCCGCTGCCTTACGCCAAGAACGCCCTTGAGCCGCACATTTCCGCGGAAACCCTCGAATACCACCACGACAAGCACCACAACACCTACGTCGTGAACCTGAACAACCTGATCCCGGGCACCGAGTTCGAAGGCAAGAGCCTGGAAGACATCGTCAAGACCTCTTCGGGCGGCATCTTCAACAACGCGGCCCAGGTGTGGAACCACACCTTCTACTGGGAATGCCTGACCCCCAACGGCGGTGGCCAGCCCACCGGCGCCCTGGCCGATGCCATCAACGCCGCCTTCGGTTCCTTCGACAAGTTCAAGGAAGAGTTCACCAAGACCGCCATCGGCACCTTCGGCTCCGGCTGGGCCTGGCTGGTGAAGAAGGCCGACGGCTCCCTGGCCCTGGCCAGCACCATCGGCGCCGGCAACCCGCTGACCAGCGGCGACACCCCGCTGCTGACCTGCGACGTGTGGGAACACGCCTACTACATCGACTACCGCAACCTGCGTCCGAAGTACGTCGAAGCCTTCTGGAACCTGGTCAACTGGGACTACGTGGCGAAGAACTTCGCTGCCTGATACCCTCGGTTGCTCCGCGGAAACCCGGCCTGAAGCCGGGTTTCTGCTTTCTGCGCGCCAGAAGGACAAGGCTCGGCTAACCTGAGAGTCGGATTTGGTCGGAAAAGGGTGATGGCCCTTTGACGTCAAAGCTCCGTTTGCCAATACTCAGACCTGTCTTTCGCCGGATGGCGATGAACAAGGAAAGCACCCTTGAAACTGGACCCCCGGCACAGGCTCTCCCTCAAGCTGCTGCGCGTCGTATTGCTCGCGGCGCTGGTGGTGGGTGTCGTCCTGAGTTGCGCGCAGATCGTCTTCGACGCCCACAAGGCGCGGCAGGCGGTGCACAACGATGCCCAGCGGATCCTCGCTATGGTCCGCGACCCGTCCACCCAGGCGGTCTACAGCCTGGACCGCGACATGGCCATGCAGGTGCTCGAAGGCCTGTTCCAGCATGAAGCAGTGCGCTACGCCGCCATCGGCCACCCCGACGAACCCATGCTGGCGGAGAAATCCCGCCCGCTGCTGGACTCCCCCACCCGCTGGCTCACCGACCCCATCCTCGGCCCCGAGCAGCACTATGCCATCCGCCTGGTCGGCCGCGGCGAGCCCGGCGAATACTACGGCGACCTGAAGATCACCCTGGACACCGCGCCCTACGGCCAGGACTTCGTGGTCACCTCGGTGATCATCTTCCTCTCCGGCATCCTCCGCGCCCTGGCCATGGGCCTGGTGCTGTTCCTGGTCTACCACTGGCTGCTGACCAAGCCGCTGTGGCGCATCATCGACCACCTCACCAGCATCAACCCCGACCGCCCCGGCGAGCACAAGCTGCCGATGCTGGCCGGCCACGAGCACAATGAACTGGGGTTGTGGATCAACACCGCCAACCAGTTGCTGGAATCCATCGAGCGCAACGGCCACCTGCGCCGCGAGGCGGAGAACAGCCTGCTGCGCATCTCCCAGTACGACTTCCTCACCGGCCTGCCGAACCGCAAGCTGCTGCAGCAGCGCCTGGACCAGATACTCGCCGACGCCGGCCGCGAGGAGCGCCGCGTGGCGGTGCTGTGCCTGGGCCTGGACGACTTCAAGGGCATCAACGAACAGCACGGCTACCAGTTCGGCGACCAGTTGCTGATCGCCCTGGCCGACCGCCTGCGCGGCCACAGCGCCCAGCTCGGCGCCCTGGCGCGCCTGGGCGGCGACCAGTTCGCCCTGGTCCAGGCCGACATCGAGCAGCCCTACGAGGCGGCGGAACTGGCCCAGCAGATCCTCGACGACCTGGAGCTGCCCTTCCAGCTCGACGAGCAGCCGGTGCAGCTGCGCGCCACCATCGGCATCACCCTCTACCCCGAGGATGGCGAGAGCACCGAGAAGCTGCTGCAGAAGGCCGAGCAGACCATGACCCTGGCCAAGACCCGCTCGCGCAACCGCTACCAGTTCTACATCGCCAGCGTCGACAGCGAGATGCGCCGCCGCCGCGAGCTGGAGAAGGACCTGCGCGAGGCGTTGTCGCGCAACGAGCTGCACATCGTCTACCAGCCGCAGGTGGACTACCGCGACCACCGCGTGGTCGGCGTCGAGGCCCTGCTGCGCTGGCAGCACCCGACCCAGGGCTGGGTCGCGCCGGACCTGTTCATCCCCCTGGCCGAGCAGAACGGCAGCATCTTCTCCATCGGCGAATGGGTGCTCGACCAGTCCTGCAAGCAACTGCGCGAATGGCACGACCAGGGCTTCGACGACCTGCGCCTGGCGGTCAACCTGTCCACCGTGCAGCTGCGCCACAACGCCCTGCCCAGGGTGGTCAGCAACCTGTTGCAGATCCACCGCCTGCCGCCGCGCTCGCTGGAGCTGGAAGTCACCGAGACCGGCCTGATGGAAGACATCTCCACCGCCGCCCAGCACCTGCTCAGCCTGCGCCGCGCCGGCGCGCTGATCGCCATCGACGACTTCGGCACCGGCTACTCCTCGCTCAGCTACCTGAAGAGCCTGCCGCTGGACAAGATCAAGATCGACAAGAGCTTCGTCCAGGACCTGCTGCAGGACGACGACGACGCCACCATCGTCCGGGCCATCATCCAGCTGGGCAAGAGCCTGGGCATGCAGGTCATCGCCGAGGGCGTGGAGACCCTCGAGCAGGAGGCCTACATCATCGACCAGGGCTGCCACGAGGGGCAGGGCTACCTGTACAGCAAGCCGCTGCCGGCGCGCGAGCTGACCCTCTATCTGAAGCAGGCGCGGCGCCTGGCCGAGGCCGCCGGCAGCTCCAGCATCGAACGCCGCTGATCCCCCCGCTGTGAAGGCTGCTGGCAAATCGCAAGCGCGGCCTTTTCAAAAATGCAAATCTTTCGCATTATGTTGCCGCTTTCGTTGCGCACACCTTTTTGCGCCACCCTCATGCTAAGGAACCCGCCATGACTCGTATGCCCTGGGCCACCGCCAGCCTGCTGGCCATCGCCATCTCCCTCGCCGGCTGCGGCGACGACAAGAAAGAAGCTTCCGCCCCGGCCAGCCAGGCAGCCACCCCGGCCGCCAGCACCCAGAGCGCCGCCCCGGCCGCCGCCAAGGTCGACGAGGCCGCGGTCAAGGCCGTGGTGAAGAACTACGCGGACATGGCGGAGGCCGTCTTCAGCGACTCCCTGACTACCGCCCAGGCCCTGCAGAAGGCCGTCGACGCCTTCCTCGCCAAGCCCAGCGAAGAAACCCTCAAGGCCGCCCGCGAGGCCTGGCTGGCCGCGCGCGTGCCCTACTCGCAGAGCGAAGCCTTCCGCTTCGGCAACAAGGTGGTCGACGACTGGGAAGGCGCGGTCAACGCATGGCCGCTGGACGAAGGCCTGATCGACTACGTCGCCAAGGACTACCAGCACGCCGAGGGCAACCCGGCCGCCAGCGCCAACATCGTCGCCAACACCGAGATCCAGGTCGGCGAAGACAAGATCGACGTCAAGGAAATCACCGGCGAGAAGCTGGCCAGCCTGAACGAAGTGGCCGGTTCCGAAGCCAACGTCGCCACCGGCTACCACGCCATCGAGTTCCTCCTCTGGGGCCAGGACCTCAACGGCACCAAGCCCGGCGCCGGCAACCGCCCCTACACCGACTACGTCCAGGGCAAGGACTGCAGCAACGGTCACTGCGACCGTCGCGCGGCCTACCTGAAGGCCGTCACCGACCTGCTGGTGGCCCAGCTGGAAGAAATGGTCGGCAACTGGAAGGCCGGCGTCGCCGACAACTACCGCGCCAAGCTGGAAGCCGACGGCGCCGACGCCAACCTGCGCAAGATCTTCTTCGGCATGGGCAGCCTGTCCCTGGGCGAGCTGGCCGGCGAGCGCATGAAGGTGGCCCTGGAAGCCAACTCCACCGAAGACGAGCACGACTGCTTCAGCGACAACACCCACCACACCCTGTACTTCAACGCCGAAGGCATCCGCAACATCTACCTGGGCGAGTACAAGCGCGTGGACGGCAGCCTGGTCAAGGGCCCGAGCGTGGCCGACCTGGTGGCCAAGGCCGATGCCCAGGCCAACACCGACCTGAAGGCCGACCTCGACGCCACCCAGGCCAAGATGCAGGCCATCGTCGACCGCGCCGAGAAGGATGGCGTGCACTTCGACCAGATGATCGCCCCGGCCGACGAGGCCGACCACAAGATCATCAGCGACGCCATCGCTTCCCTGGTCAAGCAGACCGGCGCCATCGAGAAGGCCGCCGCCGCCCTGGGCATCCAGGACCTGAAGCCGGACAACGCCGATCACCAGTTCTGATCGACGCCCGCGCTGCGGCAACCAGCCGCAGCGCACTGGCCAAGCCAAGGCCCCGTGAACCGGGGCCTTGGCGTTTCATCCGGGCCACACGGCAATAGCGAATACAAATTTTTCATATTTGCATTTGCCCAACTGCTAAGATGGCCCGCCCGTTTTTCAGCCTGGATCGCCTCGATGTACCGCCGTCCAACCGTCGCCCTCGCCGCCCTGCTCGCTACCCTGGCCCTCGCCGGCTGCGGTCGCGAAGAGCCCAAGGCGGTGGCCGAACCGGGCGAGGCCCTGTCCGGCGGCGGCGCCACCGTCTACCAGGCCGACCGCAACGCCTACTCCATGCCCTCGGGCAACCTCACGCCCAGCCGCCGCCTGGACTTCAGCGTGGGCAACAGCTTCTTCCGCAACCCCTGGGTGATCGCGCCCACCACCACCACCGCGCGCGACGGCCTGGGGCCGCTGTACAACACCAACGCCTGCCAGAACTGCCACATCAAGGACGGCCGCGGCCATCCGCCGGGGCCCAGGGACATCAACGCGGTGTCCATGCTGGTGCGCCTGTCGATTCCCGCCGGCGCCGAGGACGCACGCACCCTCAAGCGCCTGGGCGTGGTGCCCGAGCCGGTCTACGGCGGCCAGTTGCAGGATTCGGCGATTCCCGGCGTGGCCCCCGAGGCGCGGGTGCGCATGGACTACCAGCCGCTGAAGGTGAGCTTCAAGGACGGCACCGAGGTCGAGCTGCGCAAGCCGATCCTGCGCCTCACCGAGCTGGGCTACGGCCCCATGCACCCGGACACCCAGTTCTCCGCCCGCGTCGCCCCGCCGATGATCGGCCTGGGCCTGCTGGAGGCCATCCCCGAAGCGGCGATCCTGGCCAATGCCGACGCCGAGGACCGCAACGGCGACGGCATCCGCGGCCGCGCCAACCGCGTCTGGGACGACGCCCGCCAGCAGACCGTGCTCGGCCGCTTCGGCTGGAAGGCCGGGCAGCCCGACGTGGCGCAGCAGAACGCCCACGCCTTCTCCGGCGACATGGGCCTGACCAGCCCCCTGCTGCCCGGCGACGACTGCACCGAAGCCCAGACCGCCTGCCGCCAGGCCGTCGACGGCGGCAAGCCCGAGGTCAGCCAGCGCATCTTCGACCAGGTCGCCTTCTACGCGCGCAACCTCGCGGTGCCGGCGCGGCGCAAGGTCGACGACCCGCAGGTGCTGGCCGGCAAGGCGCTGTTCCACCAGGCCGGCTGCGCCGGCTGCCACACCCCGAAGTTCACCACCGGGCCCGACGCCGCCGAGCCGGAGCTGGCCAACCAGGTGATCCGCCCCTACAGCGACCTTCTACTACATGACATGGGCGAGGGACTCGCGGACAATCGCCCGGAATTTCTCGCCAGCGGACGCGACTGGCGCACCCCGCCGCTATGGGGCATCGGCCTGACCGAGGTGGTCAACGGCCATACCCAGTTCCTCCACGACGGGCGCGCGCGCAACCTGCTGGAAGCCGTGCTCTGGCACGGCGGCGAGGCCGAGGCGGCCAGGCAGCGGGTACTGGCCTTCGACGCCGCGCAACGCAGCGCCCTGCTGGACTTCCTGAATTCACTCTAAGGAGCCGAACATGTTCCGCCCCCGACTACTGCTCACCAGCCTCGCCATCGCCCTGGGCGCCTGCTCGCCGCAGGACCCGCAGGCGACCACCAGCGCCGCGCTGGCCCAGCAGGTGATCCTGCCGGCCTACAGCCGCTGGGTCGACGCCGACCGCGCCCTGGCCGCCAGCGCCCTGGCCTTCTGCCAGGGCAAGGAAGAGCTGGCCAAGGCTCGCGCCGATTTCGTCGCCGCGCAGAAGGCCTGGGCCGAATTGCAGCCGCTGCTGATCGGCCCGCTGGCCGAGGGCAACCGCGCCTGGCAGGTGCAGTTCTACCCGGACAAGAAGAACCTGGTGGCGCGCCAGGTCGAGCAACTGCTCAACGGCGACGCGCAGATCACCCCCGCCACCCTGGCCAAGTCCAGCGTGGTGGTGCAGGGCCTGACCGCCTACGAATACATCCTCTTCGACGCCAGGATCGACCTGGCCGACGCCGCCACCCGCGCGCGCTACTGCCCGCTGCTGGAAGCCATCGGCGAACACCAGCAGGCCCTGGCCCAGGACATCCTGACGCGCTGGAAGGCCGACAACGGCATGCTCGCGCAGATGAGCAAGTTCCCCAACGAGCGCTACGCCGACGCCCACGAGGCCATCGCCGAGATGATGCGCGTGCAGGTCACCGCCCTGGACATGCTGAAGAAGAAGCTCGGCACCCCGCTGGGCCGCCAGAGCAAGGGCATCCCGCAGCCGTTCCAGGCCGAGAACTGGCGCAGCGACATCTCCCTGGCCAGCCTGGAGTCGAGCCTGAATGGCGCCGAGGCGCTGTGGAAAGGCACCGACGGCAAGGGCCTGCGCGCCCTGCTGCCGAGCGAGCAGAAGGACCTGGCCGGCAAGATCGACGCCGCCTACGCCGACGTCCACGGCAAGTTCGCCGCGCTCAAGCAGCCCCTGGGCGAACTGCTCAAGGACGATGCCGGCGTCAAGCAGCTCAACGAGCTGTACGACAGCCTGAACGTGGTCCACCGCCTGCACGAGGGCGAACTGGCCAAGGCGCTGAACGTGCAACTGGGCTTCAACGCCAACGACGGCGACTGACCAGTCGAGCGTCGGCCATGCGTCGTTGGACAGACACGTCGAATTCGCAGATGCGAACTCCGCATTCGCCGTGTCTCTCCGCCTGGCCTGGCTCTAGCTCGCCGGATCAGGGGTGAATGAAGTGAAAGAGGTGAACGCCATGCTGCGACGTCACGTGATCGGCCTGGGCAGCCTGCTGCTCGGCGCCCTCTCCTTCGGTGGCTGGACGCTGTCGCGCAAGGGCAAGGAGCCCCTGCTGCTGTCCGCCCGCGACGACGCGGATGGCAAGCACTACGCGGTGGGCTACCGCCTGGACGGCAGCTGCGCGTTCGCCACCGAGGTGGGCCTGCGCTGCCACGCCATCGTCCAGCACCCGACGCTGCCGCTGGCGCTGTTCGTGGCCCGCCGCCCGGGGCGCCAGAGCTACCTGGTGAGCCTGGAGGACGGCCGCCTGCTGCAGACACTGGACTCGCAGCCGGACCGCCACTTCTACGGCCACGGCGTGTGGCACAAGGACGGCGAGTGGCTCTACGCCACCGAGAACGACACCACCGACCCCGGCCGCGGCCTGCTCGGCATCTACCGCTTCGACGGCGAGAAGCTGGCGCACGCCGGTGAAGTGCCGACCCATGGCCTGGGCCCCCACGAAGTGGCCTGGCTGCCCGACGGCGAAACCCTGGTGGTGGCCAACGGCGGCATCCGCACCGAAGCCGAAAGCCGGGTGGAGATGAACCTCGACGCCATGGAACCGAGCCTGGTGCTGATGCGCCGCGACGGCTCGCTGGTCTCCAAGGAAACCCTGCCCCAGCAGATGAACAGCGTGCGCCACCTGGCCATCGCCGCCGACGGCACCATCGTCGCCTGCCAGCAGTTCATGGGCGACGCCCACGAGGCCGCCGACCTGCTCGCCATCAAGCGCCCCGGCCAGAGCTTCCAGCCTTTCCCGCTGGGCGAGGAACAGCGCCAGGCCATGGTCCAGTACACCGCCAGCGTGGCGGTGCACGACGAACTGCGCCTGGTGGCCCTGACCGCGCCGCGCGGCAACCGCTTCTTCATCTGGGACCTGGACAGCGGCGCCCTGCGCCTGGACGCGCCGCTGCCCGACTGCGCCGGCGTCGGCGCGGTGAAGGACGGCTTCGTGGTCACCTCCGGCCAGGGCCGCTGCCGCCTCTACGACTGCCGCGGCGAAAAGATCGCCGCCGAGGTGCTGCAACTGCCGCCGGCGTTCTGGGACAACCACCTGCACCTGGCGTCCTGAACCGCGCAGGGCCGCGCTAAATCCCCCGCGAGGGGAAACGTCCTGCAATCAAGGCACTTTGACGCGGCAGCGAACTCCGTCTAATGTGCGCACTTCTGCCCCGCAACGGGGCATTCCCGCCAGGCTCCGGGAACCGATGCAGTCCCGCGAAGGCAGGGCCGGTCATACAGGAACGGGCCCCTCGCAGCGCAGAGCCGCCAGGCACTTACCAAGGAACAGGAACATGTTGCGCCGCATGCTGATCATGCTCGGCGCGGTCGCCGTCATAGTCGCGGTGCTCGCCGGCTCCAAGTACTTCTCCATCCAGAAGCAGATCGCCCAGTTCACCGCGCCGCGCCCGCCGGTCAGCGTCACCGCGGTCAAGGCCGAGGAACTCACCTGGCAGAGCCGCCTGCCGGCCATCGGCACCCTGCGCGCCAACCAGGGCGTGGTGCTCACCGCCGAAGCCTCGGGCACCGTGCGCCAGGTGCTGTTCGCCTCCGGCGAGAAGGTCCGCGTCGACCAGCCCATCGTGCAGCTGGAGAACGACGTCGAGGCCGCCACCCTGCGCACCGCCGAGGCCGACCTCAACCTGGCCCAGGTGGAATTCGAGCGCGGCCGCAGCCTGGTCGGCCGCCAGGCCATCTCCAAGAGCGAGTTCGACCGCCTGGCCGCCCAGCTGCAGCGCTCCAGCGCCACGGTCGCGCAGCTCAAGGCGGCGCTGGCGAAGAAGCGTGTGCTCGCCCCCTTCGGCGGCACCATCGGCATCCGCCAGGTGGACGTCGGCGACTACGTCTCGCCGGGCACGCCCATCGCCACCCTGCAGGACCTTTCCACCCTGCTGGTGGACTTCTTCCTGCCGGAACAGGACTTCCCCCGCCTGCAGGTCGGCCAGCGCGTGCTGGTCACGGTCGCGGCCTACCCGGGCCAGGTGTTCGAGGCGCGCATCCAGGCGCTGAACCCGCGGGTGGACAACGAGACGCGCAACCTGCAGGTGCGCGCGGCCATGGCCAACCCCGACGGCAAGCTGCTGCCGGGGATGTTCGCCAGCCTCGAGGTGCAGCTGCCGGAAACCGCGCAGCGCGTGGTGGTGCCGGAAACCGCCATCGCCTTCACCCTGTACGGCAACTCGGTGTACGTGGTGGGGCCGAAGCAGGACAAGGACGGCAAGCCGCAGAACGATGCCAAGGGCCAGCCGCTGCTGGGCGTGGAGCGCCGCTTCGTCAAGGTCGGCGAGCGCCGCGAAGGCAAGGCGGTGATCCTCGACGGCCTGAAGGTCGGCGAACAGGTGGTGACCAGCGGCCAGCTCAAGCTGGACAGCGGCACCCCGGTGGCCATCGTCGACGACGTGCGCTGAGCCGCAACCCAAGCACCAGGGCCGCCCGCGCGGCCGCCGAACCCCGCCCGGCCACGGCCGCGCGGGCGCAACGACAAAGGACTGAACCATGGCCTTTACCGATCCCTTCATCCGCCGCCCGGTGCTGGCGACGGTGGTCAGCCTGCTGATCGTCCTGCTCGGCATGCAGGCCTTCAGCCGCCTGGTGATCCGCGAATACCCGCAGATGGAGAACGCGCTGATCACCGTCACCACCTTCTACGCCGGGGCCAACGCCGAGACCATCCAGGGCTACATCACCCAGCCGCTGCAGCAGAGCCTGGCCAGCGCCGAGGGCATCGACTACATGACCTCGGTGAGCCGGCAGAACTACTCGGTGATCTCCATCTACGCGCACATCGGCGCCAACACCGACCGCCTGGTGACCGAGCTGCTGTCGAAGATCGGCGAGGTGAAGACGCAGCTGCCGCCCGACGCCGAGGACCCGGTGCTGGACAAGGAAGCCGCCGACGCCTCGGCGCTGATGTACATCAGCTTCTACAGCGAGCACATGGACAACCCGCAGATCACCGACTACCTGTCGCGGGTGATCCAGCCCAAGCTCGCCACCCTGCCGGGCATCGCCGAGGCGGAAATCCTCGGCAACCAGGTGTTCGCCATGCGCCTGTGGCTGGACCCGGTGAAGATGGCCGCCTACGGCATCACCGCCAGCGACATCGACGACGCCGTGCGCAAGTACAACTTCCTCTCCGCCGCCGGCGAGGTGAAGGGCGAACTGGTGGTCACCAGCGTCAACGCCGCCACCGACCTGAAATCGCCGCAGGCCTTCGCCGCCATCCCGCTGAAGACCCTCGGCGATCGCCGCGTGCTGATGAGCGACGTGGCGCGGGTGGAACTGGGCGCGGCCAGCTACGACTCGGTCAGCTCGTTCAACGGCATCCCCTCGGTGTACATCGGCATCAAGGGCACGCCCAGCTCCAACCCGCTGGACGTGATCAAGGAAGTCCGCGCCAAGATGCCCGAGCTGGAGGAACAGCTGCCGCCGGACCTGAAGGTGTCCATCGCCTACGACGCCACGCGCTTCATCCAGGCCTCCATCGACGAGGTGGTGAAGACCCTCGGCGAGGCCATCCTCATCGTCATCGTGGTGGTCTTCCTGTTCCTCGGCGCCTTCCGCTCGGTGCTGATCCCGGTGGTGACCATCCCGCTGTCGATGATCGGCGTGCTGTTCTTCATGCAGCTGATGGGCTACTCCATCAACCTGCTGACGCTGCTGGCCATGGTGCTCGCCATCGGCCTGGTGGTGGACGACGCCATCGTGGTGGTGGAGAACATCCACCGCCACATCGAGGACGGCAAGTCGCCCTTCCAGGGCGCCATCGAAGGCGCCCGGGAAATCGCCGTGCCGGTGGTCACCATGACCATCACCCTGGCCGCGGTGTACGCCCCCATCGGCTTCCTCAGCGGCCTGACCGGCGCGCTGTTCAAGGAGTTCGCCTTCACCCTGGCCGGCGCGGTGATCATCTCCGGGGTAGTGGCGCTGACGCTGTCGCCGATGATGTGCTCGCGCCTGCTGCGCCACGACGAGAACCCCAGCGGCCTGTCGCACCGCCTGGACCTGCTCTTCGAAGGCCTGAAGCGACGCTACCAGCGCAGCCTCCACGCCACCCTGGACAACCGCCCGGTGGTGCTGGTGTTCGGCGCGCTGGTACTGGCGATCATCCCGCTGCTGCTGGTGTTCACCCACAAGGAACTGGCGCCGGAGGAAGACCAGGGCATCGTCTTCCTCATGGCCAACGCGCCGCAGACCGCCAACCTGGACTACCTGAACAAGTACACCGGCGAGTTCGAGCGCATCTTCCGCAGCTTCCCCGAGTACTATTCGGCGTTCCAGATCAACGGCTACAACGGTGTGCAGAGCGGCATCGGCGGCATGTTGCTCAAGCCCTGGGACGAACGCGAGCGCAGCCAGATGGAGCTGCTCCACGCGGTGCAGGCAGAGCTGGACAAGATCCCCGGCCTGCAGATATTCGGCTTCAACCTGCCGTCGCTGCCAGGCACCGGCGAGGGCCTGCCGTTCCAGTTCGTGATCAACACCGCCAGCGACTACGAGTCGCTGCTGCAGGTGGCCGAGCGGGTGAAGAAGCGCGCCGAGGAATCCGGCAAGTTCGCCTTCCTCGACCTCGACCTGGCCTTCGACAAGCCGGAGCTGGTGGTCGACATCGACCGCGCCAAGGCGGCGCAGATGGGCGTGTCCATGCAGGACCTGGGCATCACCCTGGCCAGCCTGCTGGGCGAGGGCGAGATCAACCGCTTCACCATCGACGGGCGCAGCTACAAGGTGATCGCCCAGGTCGAGCGGCGCTTCCGCGAGAACCCCGAATGGCTGGGCAGCTACTACGTGAAGAACGGCCGCGGCGAGCTGCTGCCGCTGTCCACCGTGGTGACCCTGCACGAGCGCGCGCGGCCGCGCCAGCTCAACCAGTTCCAGCAGCTGAACTCGGCGATCGTCTCCGGCGTGCCGCTGGTGAGCATGGGCGACGCCATCGACACCGTGAAGCAGATCGCCGAGCAGGAGTCGCCGCGCGGCTTCGCCTTCGACTACGCCGGCGCCTCGCGGCAGTTCGTCCAGGAAGGCAACGCCCTGCTGCTGACCTTCGGCCTGGCCCTGGCGGTGATCTTCCTGGTGCTGGCCGCGCAGTTCGAGAGCTTCCGCGACCCGCTGGTGATCATGGTCACGGTGCCGCTGTCGATCTGCGGCGCGCTGGTGCCGCTGTTCCTCGGCCTGTCGAGCCTGAACATCTACACCCAGGTGGGCCTGGTGACGCTGATCGGGCTGATCAGCAAGCACGGCATCCTCATCGTCGAGTTCGCCAACCAGCTGCGCCACGAACGCGGCCTGGGCGTGCGCGAGGCGGTGGAAGAAGCCGCGGCCATCCGCCTGCGCCCGGTGCTGATGACCACCGCGGCCATGGTCCTGGGGGTAATCCCGCTGCTGCTGGCCACCGGCGCCGGCGCGGTGAGCCGCTTCGACATCGGCGTGGTGATCGCCACCGGGATGACCGTGGGCACGCTCTTCACCCTGTTCGTGCTGCCGTGCGTGTACACGCTGGTGGCGAAGAAGGACCTGACGCCAGAGGGCGATCCAAGCCCGGCGCACTGAACACGGACAGAGTCCTACCCCTCCCCCGTAGGATGGGTGGAGCGAAGCGACACCCATCACCGTGACTGCATGGGTTTCGCAAGCTCAACCCATCCTACGAAAGGCACCTCGGCGCAACGTAGGGCGGATAACGTTCGACGTTATCCGCCGTTTGACCTCGGCCCCGGACCGCTGCGGATTCGAACCCGCAGCGCCTGTCCGGAGCGCTCCGATCATGACCGCGAAGCCGGGCATGGGTTTGGGTGTGGCGGCGTATAACCGCGAACGGTTATACGCCCTACGCCGGCTGCCGCTGCATCCTGCCCTTGTCCTGCCCGGGTTCGCGCTGCAGGCTCCAGTTCTGCAGGTGCTCGCGGCTCTGGCGGTAGGGCTTCAGGCCCATGCCCAGCAGCACCACGCCGCCCAGCAGCGCCAGGCTGGTGACGATCAGCAGCGAGTAGCGCAGCGCCATGTCGTCGTGGAACACGAAGTCGGTGACCAGCGCCACCGCGGTGGGGCCCACGCCCAGGCCGAACAGGGTGACCACGAACAGGTAGATGGCCGAGGCCTGGCCGCGCATGGAGTTGGGCATGATCTCCTGGATCGCCGCCGGCGCCACGCCGAAGGGCATGCTCAGGCAGAACACCGTCGGCGCCATCAGCAGGGCCACCAGGTTGGCGTCGTCCAGCAGCGGGAAGGTCACCGACAGCGGCAGCGCCAGGCAGGCCGCCAGCAGGCCCACGCGCATGTTGGCGTCGGTCCTGCCGCGCTTGGCCCAGCGGTCGGCCAGGCGCCCGCCGAAGACGATGCCCAGGCAGCCGAACACCGCCACTATGCTGCCGTACACCACGCCGACGTGGCCGGCGTCCCAGCCGTAGGTGCGGACGAAGAAGGTCGGCACCCAGGCGCCGCTGCCGTAGCTGGCGAAGGAGATGCAGGCAAAGCCGAAGTTGTGGCAGATCACCGTCCTGCGGTTGGCCCGCAGGTAGGCGCCGACCTCGCGCATCGGCACCTCGACGCCGGCGCCCACGCCGTGGCGCTGCGGCTCCTTCACCGCCAGCATCAGCAGGGTGAAGAGCACACCGGCGGCGCCGAGAATGAGGAAGATCAGCTGCCAGGGGCGCACTTCGCCGAGCAGCGGCAGGTGCACGTCGCCCTGGGCCGAGGCGAACTTGATCACCAGCCCGCCGAGCAGGAAGGCCAGCCCGGAGCCTAGGTAGATGCCCATGGAATAGACGCTGATGGCGGTGGCCCGGCGCTGCGCCGGGAAGCTGTCGGCGATCAGCGAATAGGCCGCCGGCGACAGCGCCGCCTCGCCCACGCCGACGCCGACGCGGAACAGCAGGAACTGCCAGTACTGCCGGGCCAGGCCGCAGGCCGCGGTCATGGCACTCCAGATCAGTACGCCGACGGTGATCAGCCCGCGCCGGCTGCGGCTGTCGGCCATGCGCCCGAGGGGGATGCCGCAAAGGGTGTAGAAGAGCGCGAAGGACAACCCCATGAGCAGGCTCATCTGGGTGTCGCTGATGGCCAGGTCGCGGCGGATCGGCCCGACCAGCAGGTTGAGGATCTGCCGGTCGATGAACGACAGGACGTAGGCGACCATGAGGATCGCCACCGTGGACCAGGCCACGGCACTGGAGGGGTAGCCGTTGTTGTTATTGTGCATGCCGAACTCCTGTTCGCCGCCAACGCGGCCAGAGCGAAGGGGTGGAGTGCAGCTTAGGCAAGCGCAGGGGAAACTGGCGCGCACTATCAGGCTGCTGAATGCGAGTGGGGGCCTCTGGATGATAAGGCGGAGGCTTTTCGTAGGAGCGAGCTTGCTCGCGAAGGGGGGTGCGTGGGTGCCTACCCTGAAGAGCGCCCTCTCCCTAACCCTCTCCCTGAAGGGAGAGGGGACCGTTCGGCGTGCATGGGTATTCCTGCGTCAGCCGGCAAGCGCGGTGGTTTCCGGCTGAAACCATGCCTGTTCTCGGCACGGTCTAGCCCCCTCTCCCTTCAGGGCGGGGCGCGCAGCCGAGGGCTGGGGAGAGGGAGCGGAGTCAATCTGTCGCACCTCGACAATCGGGAGGCGCCATTCGCGAGCAAGCTCGCTCCTACGAAAAGCCCCTTCAGCGCTCCCGCATCAAGCCGGCGTCAAACACTCCGGCCCATCGCAAGCCGGATCGTTGACTATGCTCGCCAGCGCCTGCTCCCGCAGCCGCACCTGCGGTCGGGCCAGCAGGCTCAACAGCTTGGGCAGCGGCGTCTCGTCACCCAGCCAGAGCGCCCTGTCCTCCTCGCTCTCCAGCAGCAACGGGCGGCGCAGCGGACCGGCCGCCTGGGTCACCAGGGCCAGGCTCAGCCAGGTGTGGCCGCCCACCGGATAGGCCTCCCAGACCGCGGCGAAATAACTCAGGCCACTGGCTCCGGCCACCCAGTAGGGCCGCTTGCGCACCCCGCGCCATTCGTAGAAACCGTTGGCCGGCACCAGGCAGCGGCGGCGGGCGAAGGCTTCGCGGAACATCGGCTGCTCGTGCAGCGTCTCGGCGCGGGCGTGGGCCGGGGTGCGCGACAGGTCGGTGAGCCAGGCCGGGGTCAGGCCCCAGCGCGCCAGGTCGGCGCGGCGCGCGCCGGCCTCCTCGCGCAGCATCAGCAGCTGCGCGCCGGGGGCGAGGTTCCAGTGCGGCGGGTGGTCCTTGGGAAAGCCCGGCAGCTCGGCGAGCTCGCGGGTCCAGCGGAACAGGGCAAAGCGGGCGGTCATCGGCGCTCCAGCGCGGACTCAACAGAGCAGCACGCCACTGGCCGGGCCGAACTCGTCGGCCGGGCCGGGCAACGGCTGCGCGGCATTGTACGCCTGGATCAGCTCCCGCGCCTGCTGCGCCTCCCCGTCGTCGACCCACAGGTGCAGCAGCCCGTGCAGCGGCAGCTCGCCGATGCCACCGAGCAGGTGGCGGCCGCCGAGGTGGCAATCGATGCCCTCGCTGGCCAGCATGCCGGCCAGCAACTCGGCCTCGGCCAGGTCGGCCGGTTCGTAGACTCGCTGCATCAGTCGTCCTCCCGGTGAACCTCCAGCGTCCACTGGGCGCCGTCGGTGTACAGCTGGAACAGGATGGGCCGGCAACACACCGGACAATCTTCATAGTAGCTCTGGTCGCCGCCGGAGAGGTCTAGCACGGCCTCGACCGCTTCCCCGCAATAGGGGCAGTGGTAAGCCTGGGTCTCGAGCATCTGAAGGTCCCCTGTGACTTCCGTTATACTCCCGCGGTCTTTTTATCCGGCCAGGCCCGCGGGCATGGTCGGTTTTCCGGGGGAGAGGCCCGCGCCAGACGCGTGCCGTGCCAGTTACACCCATGAACAAGAGAGCATGATGGGCGAGTTCGAAGCCATCCGACCGTACAACGACGCCGAAGTCCCGGCCGTTCTCCAGCGCCTGCTGAGCGACGACGCCTTCCTGGGTATTCTGGCGCGTTATCGTTATCCGCGCCTGTCGCGCCCCTTCGGCTGGCTGCTGCGCCCGCTGATCGCCCACCGCCTGGCCCGCGAGGTCACCGGCATCCGCAGCGTGGTGGAACTGCAGGACAAGTGCGAGCCCTACGTCGACCGCACCATCGAGCACGCCACCGACGGCGTCACCTACTCCGGGCTGGACAACCTCAAGAGCGGCCGCGCCTACCTGTTCATCGCCAACCACCGCGACATCGTGATGGACCCGGCGTTCTGCAACTACGCCATCTACCACGCCAAGCTGCCGACGCCGCGCATCGCCATCGGCGACAACCTGCTGCAGCGGCCCTTCGTCAGCGACCTGATGCGCCTGAACAAGAGCTTCATCGTGCACCGCTCGATCAGCGGCCGGCGCGAGAAGCTGGCGGCCTACACCACCCTTTCGGCCTACATCAACCATTCGATCCGCCACGACGGCGAGTCGGTGTGGATCGCCCAGGCCGAGGGCCGCGCCAAGGACGGTGACGACCGCACCGACTCGGCGATCCTCAAGATGTTCCACATGAGCCGCAAGGACGAGCCCTTCGCCGAGGTGATCCGCGAGCTGCACCTGATCCCGGTGTCGATCAGCTACGAATACGACCCCTGCGACGCCGCCAAAGCCCGCGAGCTGTACACCCGCGCCACTACCGGCGAGTACCGCAAGGCGCCGGGCGAGGACGACGCCAGCATCGCCCAGGGCATCACCGGCTACAAAGGCCGCGTGCAGATCAACTTCGGCGCCGAGATGGACGGCGACTACGCCGACGCCAAGCAGCTGGCCGCCGCCCTGGACCGGCAGATCCTCGGCAACTACCGGCTGTTCCCGGTGCACTACCTGGCCTACGAGATGTCCGAGCTGCGCGACCCGGCCCTGGCCGTGCCCGGCGCCGAGAGTCTGTTCGGCACCGAGGAACTGCGCCGGGCCCGCGAGCAGTGGCAGCAGCGCCTGCAGGCCTGCCCGCCGGAGCACCGCCCCTACCTGGTCCTGCAGTACGCCAACCCGGTGCTGAACCAGTACCGGCTCAAGCAGGCCTGAGCCACCGCATGAACGAAAAGGGCGCCCATGGGCTAATGCCAGTCAGTTAAGGCTGACACATTGACCTTTAGTCTGCAGGCCGCAAAATCCGATGCTTGGAAACGAGCATCGGATTTTTTATGCGCCTGTCACAAGCCCTGTCCCTCACTCACGAAATGGCATCGCGGCCTCATGCGCTGGAGGGGCTGGGAGCTTTGCTCGATCCAGACATCGTGAAACAGGCTTTCGAGACTGCAGGTGTCTCGACCATTCGCAAGCGTCGTCTTCCGCTTGAAAGCCTGGTGTGGTGCATCATCGGCATGGCGTTGTTCCGCCGGATGTCGGCTTGGGATGTCGTGAACCACATGGACATCATGCTACCGGGCAAGCGGCCGCTGGTGGCGCCCAGCGCTGTTGTGCAAGGGCGGCAGCGGCTGGGTAGCGAAGCTGTACGCGAAGTCTTTACGCTGACCCAGCAGCGATGGCACGAAGAAACCAAACATCCGCAGTGGTTGGGATTGACGCTGCTTGGCGTGGACGGCGTTGTCTGGAATACGCCTGATACCGCAGAAAATCGTGCGTGCTACGGCAGCGCGACCAACCAGCATGGTGACGGCAGCTTTCCTCAAGTTCGGATGGTCTGTCAGATGGAGCTGACCAGCCATCTACTGATAAGCAGCACTTTCGAGGGCTATCACAGTAGCGAAATGAAGCTGGCAGAACAGCTGATCGCCACCACGCCGAATCATTCGTTGACCCTGTTCGACAAAGGTTTCTACTCGTTGGGCTTGCTGCATCACTGGCAATCGCACGGCGAGCATCGACACTGGCTGATCCCTTTGAAAAAGGGCACTCAGTATGAGGTAGAGCACAAGCTTGGGCGCAATGATGCCCAGGTCGTTCTGCGTACATCGCCTCAGGCTCGCAAACAATGGCCAGACTTGCCGTTGGAAATTCGAGCGAGGTTGCTGAGCAAAACGATCAAAGGAAAGGTGGTGAGCGTCTTGACCTCAATGACCGATCCGCTGCGTTTCCCTGGCGATGAGATCGTCGATCTTTACAGTCAGCGCTGGGAAATCGAACTGGGCTATCGGGAGATCAAGCAAGGACTTTTGGGCGGCGAATACACCCTGAGAAGCAAGACTCCGGAGATGATTGCGCAAGAACTGTGGGGCGTGCTGCTGGGCTACAACCTGTTACGTTATCAGATGGTACAGATGTCGAGGCAGTGCCCGGGGGTATACCCATGCGAAATGAGTTTTACCGCCTGCAGTTGGGCAATCCTGGGCTTGCTGCATGGCACGTCGCTGAACCATCCCGGTAACTTGCCAGGATTTCTGGCAGATTTGCAGGCCTCAGCGGCGCAGTATGTCCTACCTCATCGGCGACCTGATCGCTGGTTCCCGAGAACGGTGAAGCAGCGACCAGCAAAATATTCGACACGAAAATGAAAATGCCAGTCAGCTTAACTGACTGGCATTAGCCCATGGGCGCCCTTTTGCATCGCGACGGTGCGTTTTCAGCCCGGCAGGTGCGTGCTGTACTGGCTCAGCGCGACGGCCAGGGCCAGGCAGGCGAAGCCGAAGAGGTAGAAGAAGCGGTTGATCCTGGCCGTCGAAGGCTCGGCCTCGGCCAGCGGCGCGGCCACGCCCTCGCCACCGGCGACCAGGCGTTGCAGGGCCTGGCGCTCGCGCCGGCGGGTGGCCAGCAGCAGCCAGGCGCCGGCCAGGGCGAAGAACAATGCCAGGTCGTTGAGAACCCGGGCGGGATGGGCCTGGAACAGATTCCAGAGCGCCTGCAGCGACATCACGACCTCCACACTTCAGGACTGCACGCCCGGAAGCCAGAAAGCGCCAAGGCCGAGTTCTGTACGAAGCGACGAACCGCAGCGGGTGCGTCACAGGACTGAAAGAAAGACGCCCGATTGTATCTGTCAGGAGGAAGGCACAGCCAGTTCGGTCGTCTTATTCACGACGAACGTCAGCCTTATCGAGAAGGGTTCTAAGCCTTTTCCGACACCTGGCACGTGACTGGCTAGTCACCTTTCGCCATCCGGTATCCCGCCTAGGAGATTCGCCATGCTCGAAATCGTACCCCACGAAAGCGCCTACCTGATCGAACATCTGGATGAAATCGAAGCCGTGGTCACCGACCTCTCCTTCAACGTCCAGGACGACCACTGGCTGGTGTACTGCCAGGCCTGCGGCCACGAACACCTGGACCTGCCGGAAGCCGACGAGCGCCAGCCGGCCTACGAGACCGACCCGTTCCGCCAGGCCGCCGCCTGAATTCCCGCGACCATGAACGAAAAAGCCCGGCGAGTGCCGGGCTTTTTCATTCGCGCCAGGACGATCAGCGCTGGTTCAGCGTCTGCCCGATGGTCGGGTCCTTGAACACGCGGTCCAGGGCGTCGCTGAGCACGTCGCTGACCAGCTTGGTGTTGGTCTGCTGGTTCGGCGCCATGCCGAAGCGCTGGTTCAGGCTGGAGCCGTAGCGGCCGTTGTAGCGGCGCCCGCCGGCCTGCACGTCGACGCGGAAGGTCGCGCCTATGGTGGCCTCGGTGACGTAGATGCCGTCCTTGGGCGACTGGTACTTCAGCTCGGCCAGGGTGAGGGTCAGGGTCGGGGCGTTATAGGCATTCGGCGAGGGAGTGAAGCCGAGCAGGCGCACCGCCGCCTCGGTCTGCGCCTGCAGCTTGGGAATCACGTCCTGGCTGCGCACGGTGACCGCGCTGGTCTCCGAGTAGAGGCCGCCACGGGTGCCCAGCTCGGTGCTCTGGCGGCCGTCGACCACCTTCACCACCACCGGCTGGCCCTGGCCGACGGCGACCGGCTGGCCCTTGAATACCGGGTCCGGGTTCAGTTGTTGCGGGCTGAGGGCACAGCCGGACAAGGCCAGGGTGCCGGCGGCGATCAGACTGAGCAACAGGCGCTGCAACATGTTCGTGTCTCCATGGGTTGGGCTCGGAACGGCGGGCAGTATACCGGCCGTCGGAGCGCCCTGATAGCGCTCTGCAGCTTGGACGCTGGCACTTTGTTGCAGGTTCCTTGGCGGCGACATGCGCAAGGGCATGGCGCACCATATTGGTGCAAAAATAGGAAATCCGGTGACTGGAACTCGGAAAAAAGTCTAAGTACGAGGGCTTTTTTTGCTTTTCGTCGTTATAATCGCGCCCCGATTATAAGGACGCCTCCTGATCGGGTCCCACAGCACGACAGCCTTGCGCCCGTCGGCCTGTCACACCCTCCTAGAGAGTCGCCAATTGCGCCGTGGCCACCGGTCCCGCGCTTTGTACCGATCGTTGCGACGACACTTTCAGGCAAGGATTGCCGCGAGTCCCCTCCGTACCGAGTCCGGACCCGCCCGCAGCGACGACCCCCTTTGAGCTTCACGTCTCCATAAGAGCGTGATTTGAAGGTTTTTCACTACTTCACGAGAGTGTGGCGAGCGAGAATGGCGAACGAACACGAAGCGTTGGATGTGCTGCTGGTTGGCGCCGGCATCATGAGCGCAACCCTGGCGACCCTGTTGAAGGAAGTCGAACCCGGCACCCGCCTGGAGATCGTCGAACTGCAGGAGTCCGGAGCCATCGAGAGCTCCAACCCCTGGAACAACGCCGGCACCGGCCACGCCGGCCTCTGCGAGCTGAACTACACGCCGCAGGCCGCCGATGGCTCCATCGACATCAAGAAAGCGGTGCAGATCAACGCCCAGTTCGAGGTGTCCAAGCAGTTCTGGGCGCACCTGGTGGACAAGGAAGGCTTCGGCAATCCGCGCAACTTCATCAACCCGGTGCCGCACCTGAGCTTCGTCCGTGGCAAGGACGTGCCCTTCCTGAAGAAGCGCTTCGAGACGCTGAGCCAGCACCACGCCTTCGAGTCCATGGTCTACACCGAGGACCGCGAGCAGCTGGGCCAGTGGGCGCCGCTGACCATCCCCGGCCGCCCGGCCGACGAGCAGGTCGCCGCCACCCGTGTGGAGCATGGCACCGACGTCAACTTCGGCGCCCTGACCAACCAGCTGCTGGCCCGCCTGGGCAAGCAGGACGGCGCGAAGGTCAGCTACTTCCAGAAGGTCGTGGGCCTTGAGCGCGACGGCCAGGACTGGATCGTCGACATCAAGAACACCCAGAACGGCCAGTCGCGCAAGCTCCGCGCGAAGTTCGTCTTCCTCGGCGCCGGCGGCGGCGCGCTGCCGCTGCTGCAGATGTCCGGCATCCCGGAAAGCAAGGGCTTCGGCGGCTTCCCGGTGAGCGGCCAGTGGCTGCGCTGCGACAACCCCGAGGTGGTCAAGCAGCACCAGGCCAAGGTCTACAGCCAGGCCGAGGTCGGCGCCCCGCCGATGTCCGTGCCGCACCTGGACACCCGCGTGGTCGATGGCAGGAAGTCCCTGCTGTTCGGGCCCTACGCCGGTTTCTCCACCAAGTTCCTGCGCCACGGCTCCTTCCTCGACCTGCCGCTGTCGGTGCGTGGCAGCAACCTGATGCCGATGCTGGCGGTCGCCCGCGACAACATGGACCTGACCCGCTACCTGGTGCGCGAAGTCATGCAGTCCATGGACCAGCGCCTGGAAAGCCTGCGCAAGTTCTACCCGCTGGCCAACCCGGCCGACTGGCGCCTGGAAACCGCCGGCCAGCGTGTGCAGATTATCAAGAAAGACGCCAAGAAAGGCGGCATCCTGCAGTTCGGCACCGAGCTTGTGGCCTCGGAGGACGGCACCATCGCCGCCCTGCTGGGCGCCTCCCCGGGCGCGTCGGTCACCGTGTCGATCATGCTCGGCCTGCTGGAGCGCTGCTTCCCGCAGCAGTACAAGTCCGAAGCCTGGGGCGCCAAGCTCAAGGAAATCTTCCCGGCCCGCGAGAAGCAGCTGGAGACCGATGCCTCGGCGTACCGCGAGATCAACGCCTACACCTGGCAGAAGCTGCAGCTGGATCAGTGATCCAGCGCCAGCGCAAAAGGCCCGCCATCCGGCGGGCCTTTTCGTTTGTGCAGCCTTCGTTTCAGCGAGCGCTGATCATCCAGCCGACGCCGAAGCGGTCGTGGAGCATGCCGAAGCGCTGCGCCCAGAAGGTCTTCTCCAGCGGCATGTCCACCTGCCCCTCCTCGGCCAGCGCGGCGAAGGCCTTCTCGGCGGCGGCCACGCTGTGCAGGGCCAGGTGCAGCGAAAAGCCATTGAACGGCGCTTCGTGCTCGCCGCGGCCGTCGGACATCAACACCTCGGTCTGGCCGATCTGCAGGCTGGCATGCATGACCTTCTCGCACCAGCCGTCGGGCACCTGCAGCGGCCCCGGCGCCTCCTCGTAGCGCATCAGCGCGTTGAGCTGCGCGCCGAGGGCCTGCTGGTAGAAGGCGATGGCTTCGTCGCACTGGCCGTGGAAGAACAGATAGGGCTGTACATGCATGTCGGCGTCCTCACCTTGTCGTTGTTCTACCTGCAAGTCTAGGCGGGGGCGGGGGATCTGCGCCGATGCGCTCTTCGTAGGATGGGTTGAGCTTGCGAAACCCATGCGGCCATGGCGATGGGTATCGCTTCGCTCCACCCATCCTACGGGGCCAGGCATCAGGCACGAAAAAGCCCGCACACGGCGGGCTTCTTCACGGCGAGATCGATCAGCCGCGGGCGGCTTCGATCACCTCGATGTAGGGCTCGGCCTGGCGCTGGTCGTGGATCAGCGCGACGAAGTCCTCGCCCTTGGCGTTCTTCGCGCCGAGGTCGTAACCGGCCTCGACGAAGAACTTCACGAAGCGCTCGAAATCGTCGATGCGCAGGCCACGGTAGGCCTTGATCAGCTTGTGCAGCGACGGCGGGGTGTCGTCGGCCGGTTCGACCTCGAGGAACAGCTTGATCGACTCGTCGCCGATCTCTTCGCCAATCACCTGCTTCTTGTCTTTACGCATCGCTCGCTTCTCTCTACGGCACCAGTCGACGGCCCGGCCGTCATCAAAGGCGGGCAGTGTAACCCCGCGGCGGGCGCCGGCTCAACGCAGGCGCACGGCGCCGCTGTGCAGGTCGGCCCAGACGTGGCCGTTGGGATAGCTGAGGAACTGGCAGAACACCGGGCCATGGCGCAGCAGGTCGAGCAGTTGGGTATAGGACGAGGCCGGGTAGGACAGGCTCAGGGTGCGGCTGGCGGCGTCGTAGCTGGGCTTCTTCAGGCTCTTGCCCTCGCTGTCGAAGCTGATCAGCACCTGGGTCACGGCGCCGCCCTTGTTCAGCGGCTTGCCCTTCAGGCGCAGCAGCGCCGGGGTGGTGATCGGGATCGGCTGCTGGTTGGACTGGCGCTGGTTGCCCAGCACCACGCTGTATTCGGTGACCTGCAGCAGTTGCTGCTGCTCCGGCGCCTCGCCGCGCAGGTTGTTGTCGTCCGGCGGCAGGAACTGGGCATGGGCCACCGGCGCAGCGGCGGCGAACAGCGGCCCGGAGAAGGCCAGGAAGGCAAGGCAGAACAGGTGGCGCAACGTCATCGTGAACCCCGCGGGAAAACTCGTCCGGCACTCTAGCACGGGCCCGGCGGCACTCGTACAGGTACGTGGTGGGGGCTTTCACGCATCGATAAGATTCGATGCATTCGCTCCGCCAGATGGATGCAGAGGCCCCATGCTGCACAACGTTTCCGACCTCGACCTGCGCCCGCTGCTCGCCGAACGGCTCGGCTACGGCATCGAGCACAGCCTGCTGCTGTGCGACGATGCGGGCCACAACCAGGCCCTGCAGGCGCTGGTGGAGGACCTTTGCGCCGTGCATGGCGTATCCCTGCCCTAGCCTGTGAACACGCTCAGGAATCCGGCTATCGCGGACAAAGTCCGCTCGTTGCAGGCGAGCTCGGCGCTGCCTGCAAGACGGGCGTAGGCGCTATGCGCCCTACATTGCTATGCCCTCCGGCAAACACAGCCCCCCGTAGGATGGTGTTGAGCGAAGCGATACCCATCACCATGGCCCGATGGGTATCGCAAGCTCAACCCATCCTACGAAGAGCATCTCGGCGCAGCCTGCAAGACCGTGCTTCCTACGATGTGTCAGCGCGGCGCGGTGATGTGCTTGATGCCGAGGAACGCCGACAGCCCCCAGGGCCCCAGCTCGCGCCCTATGCCGCTGGCCTTGCCGCCGCCCCAGGAGGTCTGCGGGAACACCACCTGCGGCGAGTTCAGCCAGACGTGGCCGGCCTCCAGGCGCTCGCTCCTACGAAAAGCCTCGCACTCAGGCGGGAAACTGCGCCCGCATCCAGGCCAGGTATTCAGCCGCGCCGGGCTCGCCCTCGCGCGGGGCCCAGACGCCGCGTTCGTCGTCGGCCAGGGCCTGGTAGGGGCCGGCCTTGCACTCGAACATCAGGCTGTCCGGCGCCAGCGCCACCAGGGCGTGGAAGGTGCCCGGCGGCAGGTCCACGCCGGGGCAGTCGCCTTCGGGCGACAGCTCACGGGTGGCGAGCAGTTCGCCGGCCTCGGAGAAGATCAGCAGGCCCAGGCGCCCCCTGAGCACGATGATGCTCTCGGCCTTGTCGGGGCTGCGGTGGCAGTGCGGCTGCACGTAGGTGTCCGGCTGCAGCGCATTGAGCAGGCGATGGCAGGGCTCTTCCATCGCGTGCAGGTTGTGATGCTGGCGGCGGCGCGGGCTGGCGGCCGCCTGACCGGCCAGCCCGGCGAACAGGACCTGGTCGAGGAAACGCGGCCCGGCCACGGCTCAGAGGCCCTTGACGGCGAAGATGCCCGGGGCGTTGCGCCAGTAGCCCTTGTAGTCCATGCCGTAGCCGAAGATGTAGCGGTCCACGCAGGACAGGCCGACGTAGTTGGCCTTCAGGTCCGGGCGCGCCTTGCGGTCGTGGTCCTTGTCGATCAGCACCGCGGTGTGCACTTCGCGGGCGCCGGCGTGGCGGCAGAAGTCGATGATCGCCGAGAGGGTGTGCCCTTCGTCGAGAATGTCGTCGACGATCAGCACGTCGCGGTCGATAAAGGAGATTTCCGGCTTGGCCTTCCAGAACAGCTCGCCGCCGGTGGTCTCGTTGCGGTAGCGGGTGGCGTGCAGGTAGGACAGCTCCAGGGGGAAGTCCAGCTTCGGCAGCAGCTTGCCGGAGAAGATCAGCCCGCCGTTCATCACGCAGAACACCACCGGGTTGCGCTCGGCCAGGTCCGCGTTGATCGCCTGGGCGACGCGACCGATGGCGGCGTCCACTTCGGCGTCGTTGTACAGGCAATCGGCTTCGGCCATGACTTGGCGGATGTGCGCGAGATCGACGGACATTGGCGGGCTCTCCCGGAAAAAGTGCGCAAAGGTACCCATCCCTCTGCCCTGGAGCAAGTACCGGCGGACGAAAGTCGCCGACAATCCCGGGCCAGGCCAGGCGGGTTCCGGCAGTAGGCGGCCGGCGGCTATTTGTCGCGCACCGACTGCCAACTGCCCCTAAGATGCTTTACGCTACCGCAATTTTTTGCCAGCCCCCTCCCGGAGACCCCGTCCATGCCCGTGCACGAGATTCGCCATCCCCTGATCCGCCACAAGATCGGACTGATGCGCCGCCACGATATCAGCACCAAGAATTTCCGCGAGCTGGCCCAGGAAGTGGGCGCCCTGCTGACCTACGAGGCGACCGCCGACCTGCCGCTGGAGAACTACGAGATCCCCGGCTGGGCCGGCTCGGTGCAGGTGGAGAAGATCGCCGGCAAGAAGATCACCGTGGTGCCCATCCTGCGCGCCGGCATCGGCATGCTCGACGGCGTGCTCAGCCTGATCCCCGGGGCCAAGGTCAGCGCCGTGGGCGTGGCGCGCAACGAAGAGACGCTGCAGGCGCACACCTACCTGGAGAAGCTGGCGCCGGACATCGCCGAGCGCCGCTCGCTGATCATCGACCCGATGCTGGCCACCGGCGGCTCCATGGTCGCCACCATCGACCTGCTGAAGAAGGCCGGCTGCAGGGAAATCCGCGCCATGGTGCTGGTGGCCGCGCCCGAGGGCATCAAGGCGGTGGCCGAGGCGCACCCGGACGTCATCATCTATACCGCCTCGATCGACCAGGGGCTGAACGAGAACGGCTACATCATCCCCGGCCTGGGCGATGCCGGCGACAAGATCTTCGGCACCAAGCAGAAGGAAAACTGATCCATGGCCGATGAATTCCATGACCCGCTGTGGCGCCAGGTCATCGCCGGCGCGCAGATGCTCTTCGTCGCCTTCGGCGCCCTGGTGCTGATGCCGCTGATCACCGGCCTGGACCCGAACGTGGCGCTGTTCACCGCCGGCTTCGGCACCCTCATGTTCCAGCTGGTGACAGGGCGCCAGGTTCCAGTGTTCCTGGCCTCCAGCTTCGCCTTCATCACCCCGATCATCCTCGCCAAGGGCCAGTTCGGCCTGGCCGCGACCATGGGCGGGGTGGTCGCCGCCGGCTTCGTCTACACCTTCCTGGGCCTGGCGGTGAAGATCAAGGGCACCGGCTTCATCGACCGCCTGCTGCCGCCGGTGGTGATCGGCCCGGTGATCATTTCCATCGGCCTGGCCATGGCCCCCATCGCCGCCAACATGGCCATGGGCAAGGCCGGCGACGGCACCGAGCTGATCCCCTACCGCACCGCCATGCTGATCTCCATGCCGGCGCTGGTCACCACCCTGATAGTCGCGGTGTTCGGCAAGGGCATGCTGCGCCTGGTGCCGATCATCAGCGGCGTGCTGGTGGGCTACGCGCTGTCGTTCATGTTCGGCGTAGTCGACGTGGCCAAGATCGTCGCCGCGCCCTGGCTGGAGCTGCCGAAGTTCACCGCGCCGGAATTCAACTGGCAGGCCATCCTGTTCATCGTCCCGGTGGCCCTGGCCCCGGCCATCGAGCACATCGGCGGGGTAATCGCGGTGGGCGGGGTGACTGGCAAGAACTACCTGAAGACCCCGGGCCTGCACCGCACCCTGCTGGGCGACGGCATCGCCACCTCCGCCGCCGGCCTGTTCGGCGGCCCGCCGAACACCACCTACGCGGAAGTCACCGGCGCGGTGATGCTGACCAAGAACTACAACCCGAAGATCATGACCTGGGCGGCGGCGTTCGCCATCGGCCTGGCCTTCGTCGGCAAGTTCGGCGCCATCCTGCAGAGCATCCCGGTGCCGGTGATGGGCGGCATCCTCTGCCTGCTGTTCGGCACCATCGCCTCGGTGGGCATGAACACCCTGATCCGCCACAAGGTCGACCTGTCCCAGGCGCGCAACCTGTGCATCGTCTCGGTGACCCTGGTGTTCGGCATCGGCGGCGTGCTGATCGGCTCGGGCACCGGCCCGGACGACTTCGGCCTGAAGGGCATCGCCCTGTGCGCCATCGTCGCCATCGTCCTGAACCTGATCCTGCCCGGCGAGGAAGGCTGGCAGAACAAGGCGCTGGAGGAAGGCGCCAAGGAAACCGAACACCCGTGAGCCCCGGATGCCCCGGACCGACGAAAGGACCGGGGCGCCACTGCCGAGGCTGCCGTAGACTCCCCTCAGCGACTGCGAACGCCTGCCCGAAGCGGTAGTCCACAGAAGAGGGAAGCGCACAGTCCCGGAGGTAACCGTCATTTTCGTCTGCCGCAACACCCCGCGCCCCGAACTGAACGGAGCGCGCCCCACTCGCCGCGAGGCCCGGCCATGAGCCGCGCCTGGTGGCTGCTGATCGCCCTGCTCGGCGCCTCGCTGGTGCCGCTGGTGCTGGGTGGCCGGCCGATGCTCGAGCAACTGGCGAGCTTCCCGCTGGACAACCTGCTGCTGTTGCTCGGCATGATCCTGCTGTGCTGGCTGATCAACGCCCAGAAGCTGCGCGTGCTGCTGGCCGGCCGCGCCGGGCCGCTGAGCCAGCGGCAGTCGATCGGCATCATCATGGCCTCGGAATTCGCCTTCTACGCCACCCCCGGCGGCAGCGGCGCGCCGCTGACGCTGATGGCCCTGCTGGCCCGCCGCGGCCTGCGCCCGGCGCAGAGCAGCGCGATCTTCGCCGTCGACCAGTTGAGCGACCTGCTGTTCTTCCTCAGCGCCCTGCTGGTGGTGCTGTGCTACACGCTGTCCCACAGCCTGAGCCCGAACCTGGAATCCTCGCTGCTGGTCAGCGCCGTGCTGCTGGGCGGCATCCTGTTCGGCGTGGTGCTGCTGGCGCGCTTCCAGCGCCGTGTGATCCGCGCCAACGGCCGCCTGCTGGCGCGCCTGGGCGTCAAGCCGCGGCGGCGCCTGCACTGGGCGCGCAAGCTGCTGCACTTCCGCGACAGCATCGCCACCAGCCTCAAGCAGCCGCGCAGGCGCCTGGCGCTGGTGTTCCTGCTCACCAGCAGCCACTGGCTGCTGCGCTTCTCGGTGCTCTACCTGATCCTCCAGGCCATGGGCGTGGAGCTGCATTGGGCCTGGACCTTCCTGATCCAGCTGCTGTCCCTGGCCGCCGGCCTGGCCACCCTGCTGCCGGGCGGCGCCGGCGGCACCGAGCTGACCTCGCTGGCGATGCTCAGCCCGCTGGTGGGCAAGCCGACCGCGGCCGCGGCCATCCTGGTCTGGCGGGTGGTGACCTACTACTTCTACCTGGTGGCGGGCGCGCCGGTGTTCGCCATCATGGCCGGACGCCCGCTGCTGCGCCGCCTGATCGGCTTGCGCAACCGCGACGCCTAGCGCCGGCCCTGCCGGCGATTTCGCGCGCAGGGCGCGCTCCTACAGGGGAATGGCGCGGATGGGGCAGTGTAGGAGCGGACCTTGTCCGCGATAGCCGGAACCACCGGCGCGTTTCGCGGATAAGATCCGCTCCTACACCGTCCGGCAAACCCATCGCCATGGTCCGATGGGTATCGCAAGCTCAACCCATCCTACGAAAAGCACCTCGGCGCAGTCCTACCGTACGGACAGGCACGGCTTCCCGTAGGAGCGAGCTTGCTCGCGAACCGCATGTCACCGCAGCTGCCGGGAAAATCTGTTCGCGAGCAAGCTCGCTCCTACGAAGAGCACCTCAACTCAGCCCGCAGCACGGTCGTAGGAGCGGACTCCGTCCGCGATGGCCGGGCCTCCACACCAGGCCCCCACCCTTTACGGCACCAACACCGCCGCGCCCTGGAAACGCCCGTGGCGCAGATCGTCCAGGGCCTGGTTCGCCTGCTCCAGCGGATAGCGCTGCACCTCGGTGCGTACCCCGGCCCGGGCGGCGACGGGGAAGAACTCCAGGCCGTCGCGGCGGGTCAGGTTGGCCACCGAAACCAGCTCGCGCTCGCCCCACAGGATCGAATAGGGGAAGCTCGGAATGTCGCTCATGTGGATGCCGGCGCACACCACCCGGCCACCCTTGCGCACGGCACGCAACGCGGCAGGCACCAGCTCTCCGGCCGGGGCGTAGATGATCGCCGCGTCCAGCGGCTGCGGCGGCGCCTGGTCGGACGGCCCGGCCCAGACGGCGCCCAGCGAGCGGGCGAAAGCCTCGGCGGCGTGGTCGCCGGGACGGCTGAAGGCATAGACCTCGCGCCCCTGCCAGCGCGCCACCTGCAGCACGATGTGCGCCGCCGCGCCGAAGCCGTACAGGCCCAGGCGCCGGCCGTCGCCGGCCTTGACCAGCGAGCGCCAGCCGATCAGCCCGGCGCAGAGCAGCGGCGCCAGCTCGGCATCGTCGCCCGCTTCGCCCAGGGCGAATGTGAAACGCGCATCGGCCACCACGTACTCGGCATAGCCTCCCGGCCGGGTGTAGCCGGTGAACTGCGGCGCGTCGCAGAGGTTTTCCTGGTCGCGGGTACAGGGCGGACAGTGACCGCAGGTATGCCCCAGCCAGGGCACGCCGACCCGCTGGCCCAGGGCGAAACCCTCGACGCCTGCGCCTAGGGCATCGACGTAACCGACGATCTCGTGCCCGGGGATCACCGGCAGGGGCACCGCCGGCAGTTCGCCGTCGACCACGTGCAGGTCGGTACGGCACACCCCGCAGGCCGCCACGCGCACGCGCAGCTCACCTGGGCCGGGTTGCGGCACGGGCAGCTCGCGCAGTCGCAGCGGCTGGCCCACCTGTTCGAGCAGCATGGCGCGCATGGGTCACCTCCACACGGGCGATTCGGCTAGGGTTTCTTCGGCAGCGCCTCGGGGCGCGCCCCGTCGTCCTGCAGTTCGCGCCAGAGTTCGGCGGCGCCGGGGAACTCGGTGCCGTCCTCCTCGCTCAGCGCATCGATGTCGTAGCGGCTGGTACAGCCCTCGCCCAGGGTGGGCGGCGGGGTGGCTGTGCCGGGGGCTTTCTCGTCGGACATGGCCGGACTCTCCTGCAATGCGGGTTCGCCCGGCCGACGCGGCTCAGGGCCTGTTTACGATCTCGCGAGCTAGAGCAGAACAAGGCAGAAACAGGCGAGAGA
The DNA here is from genome assembly GCF_000725445.1 of Pseudomonas sp. AAC. Lineage (NCBI taxonomy): Bacteria > Pseudomonadati > Pseudomonadota > Gammaproteobacteria > Pseudomonadales > Pseudomonadaceae > Pseudomonas > Pseudomonas sp. AAC. The sequence goes on from NZ_KL647101.1 coordinate 347,875, forward strand.
GCGCAGTTTAGTCCGCTAAATGAGCATCGCTCGCCTGTTTTTAACGCCGTTATGCCGACGCGCAGCAGATCGTGGACAGGTCCTCAGTCGAACACCACTGTCTTGTTATCGTGCACCAGCACGCGGTCTTCCAGGTGATAGCGCAAACCGCGCGCCAGCACCATCTTTTCCACGTCCTTGCCCAGGCGCACCATCTCCTCGACGTTGTCGCGGTGGCTCACGCGCACCACGTCCTGCTCGATGATCGGGCCGGCGTCCAGTTCCTCGGTGACGTAGTGGCAGGTCGCCCCGATCAGCTTCACGCCGCGCAGCGACGCCTGGTGGTAGGGCTTGGCGCCGATGAACGAGGGCAGGAAGCTGTGGTGGATGTTGATCACCTGGTGGCGGTACTTCTGGCACAGGTCCGGCGGCAGGATCTGCATGTAGCGCGCCAGCACCACGTTGTCGGCCTGGTGCTCGTCGATCAGCCGCGACACCTCGTCGAAGGCCGGCTGCTTGTTCTTCGCATCCACCGGCACGTGGAAGTAGGGGATGCCGTGCCATTCGACCATGCTGCGCAGGTCGTCGTGGTTGGCGATCACGCAGGGGATCTCGCAGTCCAGCTCGCCACTGTGCCAGCGGTGCAGCAGGTCGGCCAGGCAGTGCGACTCGCGGCTGGCCATCAGCACCACGCGCTTCTTCACCGCCGAGTCGGTGATGCGCCAGACCATGTTGAACTCGCGGGCGATGGGGGCGAAGGCCTGGCGGAACCCGTCGAGGTCGAACGGCAGGGAGTCGGCGCGAATCTCGTGCCGCATGAAGAACCAGCCGTTGTCGTTGTCGGAGTGATGACTGGCCTCGGTGATCCAGCCGTTGTAAGTGGCCAGGAAATTACTCACCTTGGCGACGATGCCGACCCCGTCGGGACAGGCGATCACCAGTCGGAAAGTGCGCATGGGTGTGGCTCCAGATACTTCGCGAAGGCCGCCATTCTAGCGGCTGCCCGGGAAAACCGCGACCGCCGCCAAGGGACATTCGGACAGGTCCTGATTTAAGTGCGCGGACAATACGTCTATCGAAGCAACTTAAATATTACGTTAAGTAGCCAGAAAACTTTATCCAATGGTTTACTCGAACAAATCGGCTGACTATTATTGGGAGTACTAATATTCCAGCAACGCTTGACCTCAAGACAAGGTACGCCGACATGTCACTGATCAATGAGTACCGCGCCACCGAAGAAGCCATCAAGGAACTTCAAGAGCGCCTCAAGTCCCTGGAAAAGGACGACAAGCTGAAGAAGGAACTGGAGTTCGAAGAGAAACTCCGCACGCTCATGGGCAGCTATGGCAAGTCCCTGCGCGACATCCTCGCGCTGCTCGATCCGGACGCCAAACTGAGCAAGGCCCCGCGTGCCGCCAAGGCCACCGGCAGCAAGCGCGCGCGCAAGGTCAAGCAATACAAGAACCCGCATAACGGCGAAGTCATCGAAACCAAGGGCGGCAACCACAAGACGCTCAAGGAATGGAAGGCCAAGTGGGGCGCCGACACCGTCGAGAGCTGGGCCACCCTGCTGGGCTGAGCCCGCCCCGCCGCGTCACGCGCATTGCGAAAACGCCAGCTTCGGCTGGCGTTTTTTATTGCCCGCGAAGAACTCGTCGAACACTAAAGGCAATAACGCTGACGCAAGACTGCGGCATATGCCTGCCACTCCTGCAGCAATGCCCTGCCCTGCAGCCCAGTATTTTCGAGCTGTTCGGCCAGAGCCACTTCGAAGTTCGCCAGGGTATTGGGCGCGCCGTACTCGTCGAGCATCAGCCGGCAACGGCAGAACTCCCGCCATTGTTCCTGCTCGGCCGTAGACAAAGTTTCCGGAAAATTCCGCGCGCGATAACGGAACAGAAGTTCCACCAGGCGCGGATCGTCGAATGGCCATTGTTCTCGTCCCAGGCGCACGGGGTCCGCCTGGCGTACCTGTTCGCAGAGCCGCCGGTCACGGTCGCCGATAAAACCGTCATATAGCTGCTGTTCCGGATCGGCGACGCCGGGGAAGTTCTCTTGTTCATATATCGCGGCCAGCTTGTCCTGCCACTGCGGCTTGCCTTCGACCAGCACCTGCGCGCGCGCTTGCCAGGCCGCCAGGTCGATGCCCAGGCGCGCCTGGTCCTGCTCGCGCAGCACCGCCAGCGGCGCCAGCACCGGGCAGCGGTTGACGTGCACCAGCTTCAGCGGCACCGGCAGCTCGCCCTCGCCCAGCTCCTCGCGGCGGGTGTACAGGCGCTGGCGCAGGGTCTCGGCGTCCAGTTCCAGCAACGGCGCCGGGTCCAGCCCCAGGTCGCAGACGATCAGGGCGTTGCGGTTGCGCGGGTGCCAGGCCAGCGGCAGCACCAGCGACAGGAAGCTGCGCGCCGCCGAGAAACGCCCGGACACGTGCACCAGCGGCTTGAGCAGTTGCACCTGGTCGAGCACCGCGTGCTTGCCGCGCAGGCGGTAGAGGAAGTCGTAGAGCTTGGGCTGGCGCTGGCGGAGCAGCCGGGCCATGGCGATGGTCGCGCGCACGTCGTACAGCGCGTCGTGGGCCTGGCCGTGCTCCAGGCCGTTGGCCTCGGTCAGGCGCTCCAGCTTCAGGGTGACCACGCCCTCGTCGTTCAGCGGCCACTGGATGCCTTCCGGGCGCAGCGCGTAGGCGGTGCGCACCAGGTCGATGAGGTCCCAGCGGCTGTTGCCGCCCTGCCATTCGCGGGCGTAGGGGTCGAAGAAGTTGCGGTAGAGGCTGTAGCGGGTGACTTCGTCGTCGAAGCGCAGGGTGTTGTAGCCGGCCACGCAGGTGCCCGGGCGCGACAGCTCGGCGTGCAGGCGGGTCATGAACTCGGCTTCGCCCAGGCCCTGCTCTTCCAGGCGCTGCGGAGTGATGCCGGTGATCAGGCAGGCCGCCGGGTGCGGCAATATGTCGTCGCTGGGGCGGCAGTAGAAGTTCAGCGGCGCCTCGATCTCGTTGAGCGCCTCGTCGGTGCGGATGCCGGCGACCTGCAACGGGCGGTCGCGGCGCGGGTCGATGCCGGTGGTCTCGTAGTCGTACCAGAAGATGCTGGCGGTCATGACGCTCTCCCTTGGCCTGGCCGGGCAGTCTACCATCCCCCCGCGGGCTGCCCGGAACCTCGGTATGGGTTATGGTGTAGGCGCGGTTTCCTTCACATCACCAAGGATTGGCTCATATGAACCAGGAATTCGAACAGAACCCCTACGCGACACCGGCCAGCCAGCTGCAGCAGAACCCCACGGGCGCGGGCGCGCCCAGCATCGAGGAAGCCCTCGCCCGCGGCTACGACTTCCGCATCGGCGACGTGCTGGGCGAAGCCTGGCACAAGGTCAAGGGCATGAAGGGCACGCTGGTGGTCGCGGCGATCATCTACGCCGTGGCGGTCAACCTGCTGAGCTTCGTCATCGCCTTCGTCCTCGGCCTGCTGGGCCTGATCCACGACTCCGAACCCAGCGTGCTGCAAATCCTCGTCAGCGTCCTCGCCGGCGCGCTCTGCTACCCGCTGCTGGCCGGGCTGAACATGATCGGCATCCGTCGCGCCGCCGACCAGCCGGCGACCATCAACGAGCTGTTCGCCTACTTCGGCCTGTTCGTCCCGCTGCTCGTCACCGGCCTCGCGATCACCGTGCTGACCTACCTGGGCCTGATCCTGCTGGTGCTGCCGGGCATCTACCTGGGCGTCTCCTATGCCCTGGCCATCCCGCTGGTGGTGGAGCGCGGTCTGTCGCCCTGGCAGGCCATGGAGGCCTCGCGCAAAGCCATCGGCCAGCACTGGTTCAAGGTCTTCGGCCTGTTCCTGGCGCTCGGCCTGATCATGCTGCTCAGCGCCATCCCGCTGCTGATCGGCCTGGTCTGGACGCTGCCGCTGGCCTTCATCGCCATCGGCGTGCTCTACCGCACCATCTTCGGCGTCTTGCCGCCGGCCAACTGAGAAACAGCCCGGAATTGCCCGCCGCCCTGGTTGCCTAGCAGGGCGGCGCTGGCTAGCATCGGACTTTCCCTCTAGCGACTGCCAACGCCCTTGATCGCCGCCGCGCCACCACGCCCCGCCAGCCCACCGCTGGACACCCGCTACCAGGTGGAAACCCCGGAAGGCATCGACCTGCTGCTGCGTCCGGCCGGGCCGGTGGCCCGCGCCCTGGCGTACCTGATCGACCTGGGCATCCGCGTGCTGCTGATGCTGGTGATGTACATCCTGCTGGCCTTCCTCGGCCAACTGGGCACCGGCCTTGGCCTGTTGCTCACCTTCCTCGTCACCTGGTGGTACATGGTCCTGTTCGAAGTGCTCAACCAGGGGCGCTCGCCCGGCAAGCAGGTCATGGGCCTGCGCGTGGTCCACGACGACGGCACGCCGGTCGGCTGGCCTGCCTCGCTGCTGCGCAACCTGCTGCGCTTCGCCGACATCCTGCCCTTCGGCTATACCCTGGGCCTGCTCGCCTGCCTGTCCAACCCGGCGTTCAAGCGCCTGGGCGACCTGGCCGCCGGCACCCTGGTGATCTACCGCGACCCGCCACCGAGCCGGCCGCCGGTTCCCCAGGTGCCGCCGCAACTGCCGCCGTGCCCGCTGAGCCTGGCCGAGCAGCGCGCCGTCACCGGCTTCAGCGAACGCGCCGCGGGCCTGTCGGCGGCGCGCCGCGAGGAGCTGGCGGGGATTCTCGCCGAGCCCCTGGGCGTGCCCGCGGAACAGGCCGAGGCGCGCCTGGCCGGCATTGCCAGCGGCCTGCTCGGCGGAGGCCTGGCGCCATGAAGCAGAGCCTGTTCGAGCAGCGCCACCGCAACGACTGGAAACGCTTCGCCAAGCGCCTGGAGCAGTTGGAGAGCGGCAAGCGCGAGGAATCCACCCGCGACGGCGACTTCGCCAGCGACTACCGCAGCCTCTGCCAGCAACTGGCCCTGGCCCAGGACCGCGGCTACAGCAGCCACCTGATCGACCACCTGCAGCAGCTGGCCATGCGCGGCCACCAGCAGTTCTACCGCCACCGCAGCCACCTCGGCTCGCGGCTGATCGGCTTCCTGCTGGCCGGCTTCCCGCGCCTGGTGCGCGAAGAGTGGCGCGCCATCGCCGTCGCCAGCCTGCTGTTCTACGGCACCCTGCTGCTCATGGGCGTGCTGGTGTACTGCTTCCCCGACCTGGTCTACAGCGTGCTCAGCGCCGAACGGGTGGCGGAGATGGAAAGCATGTACGCCCCCGACGCCGCGCGCCTGGGGCCGCTGGGCGAGCGCGGCGCCGGGGACAACTGGCAGATGTTCGCCTTCTACGTGATGAACAACATCGGCATCGCCTTCCAGACCTTCGCCAGCGGCCTGCTGTTCGGCCTGGGCAGCCTGTTCTTCCTGTTCTTCAACGGCCTGATGATAGGCGCGGTGGCCGGCCACCTGACGCAGATCGGCTACGTGCAGACCTTCTGGTCCTTCGTCATCGGCCACGGCGCCTTCGAGCTGACCGCCGTCACCTTCGCCGGCGCCGCCGGGCTCAAGCTCGGCTGGGCGCTGCTCGCCCCGGGGCGCCTGAGCCGCGGCGAGGCACTGCGCCAGGCCGCGGCCAAGGCCATCCAGCTGGTCGCCGGGGTGATCCTGCTGCTGCTCGTCGCCGCCTTCGTCGAGGGCTACTGGTCCTCGCTCACGCGCTTCCCGGCCACGGTCAAGTACGGCGTCGGCGCCGCGCTCTGGCTGCTGGTCGGCAGCTACTTCCTGTTCGCCGGACGCCAACGCCATGCGCCTGACTGACGCCAGCGTGGCGATCCGCCCGCGCAGCGCCTGGGAGGCGCTGGACCTCGGCGTGCTCCTGGCGCGGCGGCATGCCGGGCTGCTGATGGCCAGTTGGGCGCTGGTCACGCTGCCGGTGTTCGCCGTGCTCAGCCTGCTGCTGTGGGACTACTCCAGCCTGGCCATCCTGATCTTCTGGTGGCTGAAGCCGGCCTTCGAGCGCCTGCCGCTGTACATCCTCTCCCGCGCCCTGTTCGCCGACACCCCGACGCTGCGCGAGGCCCTGCGCGCCTTCCCCGGCCTGCTGCGGCGCCAGCTGCTGCCCAGCCTGCTGTGGCGGCGCTTCAGCCCGACGCGCAGCTTCGACCTGCCTGTGTTGCAACTGGAGGGCCTGGCCGGCGCGGCGCGCAGCCAGCGCCTGGTGGTGCTGGGCCAGCGCAACGCCGGCGGCGCCACCTGGCTGACGGTGGTCGGCATGCACTTCGAGCTGGCCCTGTACCTGGGGCTGATGGCGCTGCTCTACCTGATGCTGCCGCAGCAATGGCTGTCGGACTGGAAGTGGCAAGCCCTGCTGGACGCCCTGCAAGGCGACTGGCAATGGCTGGAGCACCTGTCCAACCTGCTCTACGCGCTGGTCCTGGTGGTCTGGGAACCGGTCTACGTGGCCTGCGGATTCACCCTCTACCTCAACCGCCGCACCGAGCTGGAGGCCTGGGACATCGAACTGGTGTTCCGCCGCCTGCGCCAGCGCCTGGTGGGCAGCGCCTACGCCCTGCTGCTGGTGTGCGCCGGCGCCCTGGCGATGCTGCCCGGCAGCGCGCCCTGGGCCGCGGAAAGCGCCACCAGCTGCCCGCTGCCCAACCAGGACCCGAACGGCCCCGAAGCCGCGCGCCTGCTGCACCAGAAGCTGACCAGCGAACAGTCGCGCCAAGCCGTCGATGCCCTGCTCGACGCCCCGCCCTTCCGCAACAGCGAGACGGTCACCCGCTGGCGCCTGGGCGAACCGCCCAGGGAGAAGGCCGGCAAGGGCAACGAGGACGACCTCAAGGCCTTCTTCGAGGCCCTGGCCCACTGGCGGCCGCTGGGCCTGATCCTGCAATCGCTGCAGACGCTGCTGTGGGCCGCGCTGATCGCCGCCGTGGTCCTGCTGCTGTGGCGCTACCGCGAATGGCTGCGCCTGTTCGCCAGCCGCCTGGGCCTGCCGCAGAAGGCCCCGCGCGAGGCGCCGGCGGTGCTGTTCGGCCTGGAACTGGCGCCGGAAAGCCTGCCCGAGGACGTCGCCAGCGCCGCCGAACGGCTCTGGGACGAGCAACCCCGCGCGGCGCTGGGCCTGCTCTACCGCGCCCTGCTCAGCCGCCTGCTGCACGACTACCGGGTGCCGCTGCGCGACTCCAGCACCGAAGGCGAAGTGCTGGGCCAGGTGGAAGGCCTGCAGCAACCCGAGCTGGACAGCTACGCGCGGGAACTGACCGGCCACTGGCAGGCCCTCGCCTACGGCCACCGCCCGCCGCCCGGCGAACTGCGCCAGGCGCTGTGCGACGGCTGGCGCCGGCTATTCGGCCCGGGAGCGCCGGCATGAGCCGCTCCACTCGCTGGCTGCTCGGCCTGCTGGTGCTGCTGGTCGGCGCCGCCGTGGGCTGGTACCTGTACCAGAACCTGCGGCCCTACCCGGAGAAGATCGAACACGGCCCCTCCCCCGAGGTGCGGGCCAATCCCTACCTGGCCGCCGAACGCTTCCTCCGCAGCCGCGGCCTGCGTGTCGACAGCGCCAAGGGCCTGGAGGTGCTCGACAACCTGCCCAGCCAGGGGCATACCCTGATCCTGCTGGGCGGCCGCGAGAACGTCACCCCCGCGCAGAACCGCGCCCTGCTCGACTGGGCGCGCCGCGGCGGCCACCTGATCGTCACCGCCGAGCGCCTGTGGGACGAGAAGGACGGCAAGAGCGGCGACCTGCTGCTCGACCCGCTGGGCATCCAGCAATACCTGACCGAGGACCTGGACAAGGGCGCCAGCGCCGACAAGCCCGAGGCCGACGGCGAGACCGCACCGCCGGCCAAGGTGCCGCCGCCCAAGGGCGTCGAGCAGCCAGCGTCCCCCGCGGCGGACCCGGCCAAGGCCGGGGAAGAAGAGGACGCGGACGCCTACCCGGACCTGACCAAGCTCTACCTGGAGAACGAGCAGGCCCCGGCCTACATCGGCTTCGACACCGAGTACCACCTCTACGACTCGAAGAACCTCGCCTACGCCTGGGCCAACAGCCACGACGCCACCCACCTGCTGCAACTGCAGCTGGGCGACGGCCTGGTCACGGTGCTGACCGACAACTGGATCTGGCAGACCGCCAACCTCGACGCCTACGACAACGCCTGGCTGCTCTGGTACCTGACCCAGGACAGCTCCGTCACCCTGGTCTACCGCGCCGACGGCGACAGCCTGCTCAACCTGCTGCTGCGCAACTACCCGCAGGCGCTGGTCGCCCTCGCCCTGCTGCTGGCGCTGCTGCTGTGGCGCGCCGGCCAGCGCCAGGGCCCGCTGCAACCGGTGCCCAGCGGCGCCCGCCGGCAGTTGGTGGAACACCTGCGCGCCGGCGCCGACTTCCTGCTCCGCCAGCGCGGCCACGTGGCCCTGGTGCAAGGCCTGCAGCGCGACGTGCTGCGCCGCGCGCGGCAGCGCCAGCCGGGCTTCGAACGCCTGCCGATCGCCGAACAGTGGCAACTGCTCGGGCGCATGACGCGCCTGCCGGTCAGCGCCATCAGCCAGGCCATGCGGCCCTACCCGGCGCCACGCATGAGCGCCGCCGAATTCACCCGCCAGGTCGCCCACCTGCAAAGCCTCAGGAATGCCCTATGAGCGAACAGACGCCCGAACCCAGCGCCACCCCGTCCGCCAACCCGGCGGCCCAGCGCCAGCGCGCCAGCCAACTGGCCCAGGCCCTGCGCCACGAACTGCAGAAGGCCCTGATCGGCCAGGTCGGGGTGATCGACGACGTGCTCACCGCCCTGCTCGCCGGCGGCCACATCCTGGTCGAGGGCGTGCCGGGGCTGGGCAAGACGCTCCTGGTGCGCGCCCTGGCCCGTTGCTTCGACGGCGCCTTCGCGCGCATCCAGTTCACCCCCGACCTGATGCCCAGCGACGTCACCGGCCACGCCGTGTACGACCTGGCCAGCGAGCAGTTCAAGCTGCGCAAGGGCCCGGCCTTCACCAACCTGCTGCTGGCCGACGAGATCAACCGCGCCCCGGCCAAGACCCAGGCGGCGCTGCTGGAAGTGATGCAGGAACGCCAGGTCACCCTGGAAGGCCGCGCCCTGCCGGTGCCGCAGCCGTTCATGGTGCTGGCCACGCAGAACCCCATCGAGCAGGAAGGCACCTACCCGCTGCCCGAGGCCGAGCTGGACCGCTTCATGCTCAAGCTGCGCATGGACTACCCGCAGGAGGCCGAGGAACAGACCCTGGTGCGCCAGGTGACGCGCTCGGCGCGCAGCGACATGCTCGACGTGGCGCCGCTGCGCCCGCTGCTCAAGGACAAGGACGTGCTGGCGCTGCAGAAGATCGCCGCCGACCTGGCCATCGACGACCAGGTGCTCGACTACGCCGTGCGCATCGCCCGCACCACCCGCAGCTGGCCCGGCCTGGCCCTGGGCGCCGGGCCCCGCGCGTCCATCGCCCTGGTGCGCTGCGCCCGCGCCCGCGCGCTGCTGCGCGGCGGCGACTTCGTGATTCCGGACGACGTGAAAGGCTGTGCCCTGGCCGTGCTGCGCCACCGCGTGCGGCTGTCGCCGGAGCTGGACATCGAAGGCCTGTCGGTGGACCAGGTGCTGCAACAGTTGCTCGACCAGGTACCGGCGCCGCGCCTATGAAGCCATCGCGCGTCCTGCTCGCGCTGCTCGCCGCGCTGGCCCTGGCCGCCATCGGCCTGGGCAGCGCCACGGCCCTGGGCAGCCCGGCGCCGGCCTGGCTGCAACAGCTGTGGTGGGTCCTGCTGCTGGCCCTGCTCGGCCTGGCCCTGGGCGATGCCCTGTGGCTGCGCCGCCTGCCCAGCCCGCGCCTGCAACGCCAACTGGCCGGCAACCTGCCACTGGGGCGCTGGAGCGAGGTACGCCTGCAACTGCAGCATGGCTTCGATCAGCGCCTGCGGGTGACGCTGTTCGACCACCTGCCTTCGGGCATGGACTTCGAGCACCTGCCCCTGGCCGCGGAACTGCACCCGGGCGAGACCACCCAGCTCGGCTACCGCGTGCGGCCGCTGCAGCGCGGCCACTTCGTCTTCCCCCGCTGCGAGCTGGAACTGCCCAGCCCGCTGCGCCTGTGGCGCGGCCGGCGCTTCCTCGAGGTGCGCGACGAAACCCGCGTCTACCCCGACTTCGCGCGCATCTACGGCGCCGAGCTGATGGCCGTGGACCACTGGCTAAGCCGCATCGGCGTGCGCCCCGGCCAGCGCCGCGGCCTGGGCCTGGAATTCCACCAGCTGCGCGAATTCCGCGACGGCGACACCCTGCGCCAGATCGACTGGAAGGCCACCGCGCGCAAACGCACGCCCATCGCCCGCGAATACCAGGACGAACGCGACCAGCAGATTCTCTTCCTGCTCGACTGCGGCCGCCACATGCGCAGCAAGGACGGCGACCTCTCGCACTTCGACCACGCCCTCAACGCCAGCCTGCTGCTGGCCTACGTGGCCCTGCGCCAGGGCGACGCCGTGGGCCTGCAGACCTTCGCCGGCGAGCGGCCGCGCCACCTGCCGCCGGCCAAGGGCAATGCCCAGCTGGGCGCGCTGCTCAACGCCGTCTACGACCTGGACAGCAGCCAGCGCCCGGCGGACTACGCCGCCGCCGTGCAGGCCCTGCTCACGCGCCAGCGCCGCCGCGCCCTGGTGGTGCTGGTGACCAACCTGCGCGACGAGGACGACGAGGAACTGCTGGGCGCGGTGCGCCGCCTGGGCCGCCAGCACCGCGTGCTGGTCGCCAGCCTGCGCGAGGAAGTGCTCGACCAGTTGCGGCAAACGCCGGTGCAGGGCTACGAGGAAGCGCTGACCTATTGCGGCGCCCTGGACTACCTGAACGCCCGCGCCGGCCTGCACGAGAAACTGCTGGCCAATGGCGTGCCGGTGCTGGACGCCAGGCCCAGCCAGCTGGGTCCGGAACTGGTCAGTCGCTACCTGGGCTGGAAGCGCGCCGGGACGCTGTGACCGGCGCCTGCATTGCGCGTAGGTTCCAGGGAAGCACGGATGTAGGAGCGGACTCCGTCCGCGATTGGATTCACCGGCCCCGCCGGACGTCCCGGTGGCACGGCCGACGGTGGCGATGGGTATCGCTTCGCTCAACACCATCCTACGACGGCGTTTCTCCCGCACTCGTAGGAGCGGACCTTGTCCGCGATAGCCTGGCGTATCGGCGCGATTCGCGGATGAGATCCGCTCCTACGGGTCGCCCCACACGCCACGCACATGTAGGAGCGCGCCCTGCGCGCGAATCGCGGGCAGGGCCCGTCCTACACGTATCATTCGCGTACCGCCGATATTTCCCTTTCCTTCACTACCGCCCAGGTCGGTTCAGCGCATCCCGCGGCTCAGACCGACTCCACCTGGCGGCGAAAACTGAAATAACGGCGCAGCGCTTCGACCAGCTCGACGTACTCCGCCGGCGGCGCCACCAGGCTGAAGCCGGAGTCGAAGCTGCCCGGGGTGACGTCTTCGTGGCACCACTGGCAGGTGCCGCTGAAGTCGATGTGCTGGAGCTTGCCGTCCTGCCCGGGAATCTTCAGGCGCATGTCGAATCGCCCGCCCACCAGCATCGGCAGCTGGCTGATCAGCAGCATGCCGTCCAGCGATACGTTGCCCAGGTAGCCCATGGGCTTGTCGGTGATGCTATTGAACACCTTCAGGTAGTACGGCAGCTGATGGCGCTCTATGTGTCGTTGATGACGCATAATGGCTATTCGCTATGAGTTTTACCCAGTATGACGGCGCGACCGCCCTGCGGCCAGCACTAACGGCAACCTTCGGCCACTCGCTCGGCCAGCGAGCGACGAGCGGCATCGATCTGCTCGTCGCTATAGTAGAGGCGTTCACCCTTGGTATCTGTGGAGTAGTAGCGGCCGCCGCGCTGCAAGGTCGCCAACTGGTCGCGCAGGCGGTCGCACTCGGCGCCCGCCTTGGCCTGCTGCTCGGCGGCACGGCTGCGCGCCGCGGCCTGCTCCTCGCTGCGCGCCTGGTAGAACTGGCGGGTACGCTCCTCGCGCTCGCGCGTGGCGGCATCGCGCTCGACCACCTGCGGCCGGACCTCGACGCGCTGGGCGCCGGGCGGCGGGGTTTCGCTGAAATGCACCTTGCCCTGGGCATCGGTCCAGCGATAGATGTCGGCCGCTGCCAGCAAGGGGGCCAGGGCCATGCACAGGCATAGCAACGCACGCATCGCAACCTCCTCCTTGAAGGCAGCCTCTTGAGCTTAGCGAGCACCCGGGCCCGCTCAAGCCGGCAACGACCGGCGGTCAGGGACGCGCCGGCAACGGTTGGGCGGCCTCGCCCGTCAGGCGCCCATTCTGGCGCAGCGTCTCCAGGCGCGCCTTGGCGCGGTAGGCATATTCGCTGCTCGGGTAGCGGGCGATGATGAAATCGTAGGTCTGCGCCGCGTCGACGTAGTACTTCTGGCGCTCCAGGCACAGGCCGCGGAGCATCGAGATCTCCGGCTGCAGCCAGGGCCGCGCGCGGCTCTTGCGCTCGGCGCGCGACAGGTCGAGCATCACCTGCTCGCAATCGCCGCGCTCGTAGGCGCGGTAGGCGTTGTCCAGGTTCTTGTTGGTCGACCAGCTGTTGCAGCCGGTAACACTCGCCGCCAGGGCCAGGATGCACAGGGTTCGCATGGGGCATATCCTCCGTTGGGAACTGTATCGGCGCGCCTTGGCCGCGCTGAAGGGCATCACTAGACTGCGCAGGGAACCCGCCCCGGCGCCAAGGAGATGCCATGCGCTTGCACCCCGCCCTGCCCCTCGCCGTCCTGCTGGGCCTGCTGGCCGCCTGCTCGCCGACCACCCCGCTGTTCGTCGCCCAGGTCACCACCGGCGAAGTCGCCGAGTACAAGAAGCTCAAGAGCGACCGCATGACCGCCGCGGTGGAGGAAGAAGGCGACCTGCTCACCTACAGCGCCCAGGCCATCCGCGACAACCAGAGCGCCGAGGCCGAGCGGCTCTACCTCAGCGGCTACGACAATAGCCGCTACAGCCCGGACGTGCGCGCCATCGCCCTGTACCAGATCGGCCTGATCTACATGAGCCGCTACAACGACCAGCGCGACGACGCCAAGGCCCTGGACTACTTCCAGCGCATCGACCGCGAGTTCCCCGGCACCGCCGCGGCCAGCCACGCCGACGCGCGCATCCTGATGATCCGCCAGCGGGCGAAGGAGCCGGTGCAGAAGAACGCCCGCGAGCTGCTGGCCACCTGGAAGCCGCAGCAGAACCTCGACCTGAACAAGACCAGCCTCGACCCGGACATGACCCTGCTGTCGCGCCGCGCGGTGCTCAAGGACCGCGTCGCCGAGGCCGAGCAGCTGTACCTGCTGGCGGTCAACGACCCGGCCATCCCCGCCGACATCAAGCAGAAGGCGCTGTACCAGTTGGGCCTGATGTACATGGCACCCGACAACCCGCACCCCAGCCGCGCCAAGGCCATCGGCTACCTGCGCCACCTGCTGGTGGACTACCCCGACGGCGAGCTGGCGAACAAGGCCGCGCGCCACCTGGACCAGGCGCTGAACCAGGGCGGCGACTGACGCAGGTCAAGCCGGGCCGGCTACGCTTGCACTGCAATGGCAGCAGCCAAGCGAGGAGCCGACCATGAAACTGCAGCACCTGCTGGTGGTCATCGACCCCACCCGCGACGACCAGCCAGCCCTGACCCGCGCCCAGTGGATCGCCGAACGCAGCGGCGCCAGCGTGGCGCTGCTGGTGTGCGACTACAACCCGGCGCTGGACAACGGCCTGCTGATCCCGCAGCACGAACTGGAACGGGTGCGCATCCTGCAGCAGACCGAGCGCCTGGACTGGCTCGACAAGCTGGCCGCGCCGCTGCGCCAGGCCGGCCTGGACGTGCGCTGCCACACCCGCTGGGGCAAGCCGCTGTACCGCGAGATACTCGCCGCGGTGGCCGAGCACCAGCCCGACCTGGTGCTCAAGTCCAGCAGCCGCCACGGCCTGCTCAAGCGCCTGTTCCTGACCAACACCGACTGGCAGCTGATCCGCCATTGCGAGACGCCGCTGTGGCTGGTCCACCACGGCACCTGGGAAGGGCGCAAGCTGTGCGCCGCCCTCGACCCGCTGCACGAGGGCGACAAGCCGGCGAAGCTGGACCGCCGGCTGATCGCCACGGCGCTGGAGCTGAACCGCCGCCTGGGCCTGCACGCGAGCTACCTGCACGCCTACGTGGCGCTGCCGCAGACCCTGGCCTTCGACGCCCAGCTGCTGGGCAGCTACGACGAACACCTGAAGGCCACCGAGGCGCACCACCGCCAGGCCCTGCACATGCTGATGGCCGCCCACCCGGCCATGTCCGCCGGCGACACCCACCTGCTGCAGGGCTTCCCCGAGGAGGTGATCCCCGAGTTCGTCCGCAACCAGGGCATCGACCTGCTGCTGATGGGCGCGGTGGCCCGTGGCCAGCTGGAGAGCGCGCTGATCGGCCACACCGCCGAGCGCGTGCTGGAAGAAGTCAAGTGCGACCTGCTGGTGCTCAAGCCGGCAGGCGAACCGTCATCGGAAAAGGGGTAAGATGGCCGCCGGGCCGGCCCGGCTCCCGCCGCCGGCCCGCACGCTCGTCTTCCAAGGAGTCCCGCATGTCCGTCCGCCGCACCAAGATAGTCGCCACCCTCGGCCCAGCCAGCCAGTCCCCCGAAGTCCTCGAGCAACTGATCCTCGCCGGGATCGACGTCGCCCGCCTGAACTTCTCCCACGGCACCCCCGACGAGCACCGTGCCCGCGCCCAACTGGTGCGCGACCTGGCCGCCAAGCATGGCCGCTTCGTCGCCCTGCTCGGCGACCTGCAAGGGCCGAAGATCCGCATCGCCAAGTTCGCCAACAAGCGCATCGAACTGGCCGTGGGCGACAGCTTCCGCTTCTCCACCAGCCACCCGCGCGACGCCGGCACCCAGGAAGTCGTGGGCATCGACTACCCGGACCTGGTCAAGGACTGCGGCGTGGGCGACGAGCTGCTGCTGGACGACGGCCGCGTGGTCATGGTGGTGAAGCAGGTGAAGGCCGACGAGCTGGTCTGCGAAGTGCTGATCGGCGGCCCGCTGTCCGACCACAAGGGCATCAACCGCCGCGGCGGCGGCCTGACCGCGCCGGCCCTGACCGAAAAGGACAAGGCCGACATCAAGCTGGCCGCGAGCATGGACCTGGACTACGTCGCCGTGTCCTTCCCGCGTGACGCCAAGGACATGGAATACGCCCGCAGCCTGCTCACCGAAGCTGGCGGCAAGGCCTGGCTGGTGGCCAAGATCGAACGCGCCGAAGCCGTGGCCGACGACGAGGCGCTGGACGGCCTGATCCGCGCCAGCGACGCGGTGATGGTGGCCCGCGGCGACCTCGGCGTGGAAATCGGCGACGCCGAGCTGGTCGGCATCCAGAAGAAAATCATCCTGCACGCCCGCCGCTACAACAAGGCGGTGATCACCGCGACGCAGATGATGGAGTCGATGATCCACAACCCGATGCCGACCCGCGCGGAAGTCTCGGACGTGGCCAACGCCGTGCTCGACTACACCGACGCCGTGATGCTCTCGGCCGAGAGCGCCGCCGGCGAGTACCCGGTGGAAGCGGTCCAGGCCATGGCGCGCATCTGCCAGGGCGCGGAGAAGCACCCGACCACCAAGAAATCCAGCCACCGCCTGGGCCAAACCTTCGAGCGCTGCGACGAGAGCATCGCCCTGGCGGCCATGTACACCGCCAACCACTTCCCGGGCATCAAGGCGATCATCTGCCTCACCGAGAGCGGCTACACCCCGCTGATCATGTCGCGCATCCGCTCCTCGGTGCCGATCTTCGCCTACTCCCCGCACCGCGAGACCCAGGCCCGCGTGGCGCTGTTCCGCGGCGTCGAGACCATCCCCTTCGACCCCGCCGCGCTGCCGCCGGAGCGCGTCAGCCAGGAAGCCGTGGACGCGCTGCTGCAACGCGGCGTGGTGACCAAGGGCGACTGGGTGATCCTGACCAAGGGCGACAGCTACACCACCCAGGGCGGCACCAACACCATGAAGGTGCTGCATGTGGGGGACCTGCTGGTCTGAGTGGGATGGTGAGTGATGGAGGCCGCCTTTGGGCGGCCTTTGTTTTTTGGGGATTTCGCCGGGGGTATCGCGGCGTTGGCTCGGCTCCGTTCCCTCTCCCCAGCCCTCTCCCTGAAGGGAGAGGGGGCCGTCCGTGCAAGTGGGAAATAATGGTTTTCGCCGGCAACACCGAAGTTGCCGGAAAGCACCGCGGTTACAGTTCGCGCCGAACCAGTCCCCTCTCCCTTCAGGGAGAGGGTTAGGGAGAGGGCAGCGGCCAAGCCACCATCCAAGACCAACCGGCGTGTGCCCCCATCGCCACGGCCGCCTTCAAGTCAGTTGATCAAAACCCGGCCAGCGCCGCCCAACCCTAGCAACCACGCGCCCCCGGCCCTTCCGCCCCAAGCTTATCCACAGGCCTTCCCACAGTTATTGTGGGCAAGCCCGGTGCGCTGATCGCACAACTCGCGCCACCGGCTGACTGTAGGACAATTCCAGCAAATCAGGCACTTACGAAGGCCCCGGCCGGCAGCGGAACGGGCGATGGATCAAATACCGCACAACATCGCACAACCCAGGCCCGGCGGGCGCCCGGGCAGTTGGCCCCAAGGTTATGCACAGCTCTGCCCACAGTTTCTGTGGGCAGCCGTCCAGCTCAGGCGAGGCGCGAGAAGTCCGGCTGGCGGCGCTGGGTGAAGGCGCTCAGGGCCTCCAGGGCTTCCGGCGAACTGAGGCGCTGGACGAACAGTTCGCCCTCTTCCGCCACCACCTTGCGCAGCTCGTCCATGTATGGCGCCTTGAGCAGGCGCTTGCTCAGCGCCAGGGCCGCCGGCGGCAGGGCCTGCAGGCTCTGGGCCACTTCGCGGGCGCGTTCGAGGGCGGCGGCGCCGTCGGCCAGGGCCTCGTTGGCGATGCCGAAGGCCACCGCCTGTTCACCGCTGAAGCCGTCGCCGCGCATCAGCAGGCTGGCGGCGCGGACGTGGCCGAGCAGGCGCGGCACCAGGAAGCTGGAGCCGAATTCCGGGCACAGGCCGAGGTTGACGAAGGGCATCTTCAGCTTGGCGCCGCGGGCGACGAAGACCTGGTCGCAGTGCAGCAGCAGGGTGGTGCCGATGCCCACCGCCGGGCCGGCCACCGCCGCCAGCACCGGCTTGCTGAACTCCATCAGCGCGCGCATGAAGCGGAACACCGGGCTGTCCTGGCCGCTGGGCGGGTACTGGAGGAAATCGTGGATGTCGTTGCCGGCGGTGAAGCACTCGGCGTTGCCGGCGATCAGCACCACGCGCACGCCGCGGTCGTGCTCGGCGGCCTCCAGGGCGTCGGCCAGGGCCGCGTACATTTCCCGGGTCAGCGCGTTCATCTTGTCCGCGCGGTTCAGACGCAGGGTCAGCAGGCCCTGCTCGCGCTCGACGAGAATCTGTTGGCTCATGGCAACTCCTTGGCAGCAGGCTGTGGCGGCCGGGCTCTGCGGCCCGGCTCAGGCGTGGGAGAGGAACAGGTCGGCCAGGGTCTGGCCGCGCGGCACCCCGGCCAGGTACAGGTGGCGGGCGAAGCGCTCGACGCTGGCGGGCTGGCCGCAGAGTAAGGCGATGCTTCGCCGCGAGACAAGGCGGAATTGCGCCAGATGCGCGTCCAGATCGGCCGGCAGCGCCAGCGCCACCTGCAGGTCGGGATGGGCCGCGGCCAGCGCCGCCAGTTCCGCCGCCAGGTAGTGCTCGGCCGGCGTGCGCGCCAGGTGCAGCAGGCGGATCGGCCCCTGGTGCCCTTCGTCCAGGGCCTGGCGCAGGATGCCCCACAGCGGCGCCAGGCCGGTGCCGCTGGCCATCAGCAGCAGCGGGCGCTCCTGCCATTCGGCGTCGTAATGCAACGCGCCGCCGCGCAGTTCGCCCAGGCGCAGTTCGTCGCCCACCCGCAGCTGGCGCGCCGCGTCGCAGAAGGCGCCGGGGGCCTGGCAGGCGATGTGGAATTCCAGCCAGGGCTCGGCGTCCGGCAAGCTGGCGAGAGAGTAAGGACGCGCCACCTCGCCCAGCCACAGCACCAGGTGCTGGCCGGCTCGATAGCGCAAGGGCCGTTGCGGCTGCAGGCGCAGGCGCAGGATGTCCGCCGCCGGCCAGTGCAGTTCGGCGACCGTCGCCGGCAGGCCGTCACGTTGGGGGTCGAAGACCTCGACAACGCAGTCCGCTACCACCCGGCACTGGCAGGCCAGGCGCCAGCCCTCGGCGCGGCGCGCGGCGTCCAGCGCCTCGGGGCGATCGTCGAGCAGCTCGCCGCCACTGCAGCGCACCAGGCAGGCATGGCAACTGCCCGCGCGGCAGCTGTAGGGAATAGCGATCCCCTCGGCGCGCAGGGCATCCAGCAGGTTGCTTCCGGCGGCCACTTCCCAGTGTCGGCCGCCGGCATGCAGTTCAGGCATCGCTCTCCTCCCATGCCGCCTCGCAGCGATTGCGTCCGCTACGTTTGGCACGGTAGAGCGCCTGGTCGGCCCGCTGCAAGGCCTCGTCGAGATCGTCGCCGCTCTGCAGCAGCGTCATGCCGGCGGAAAGGCTCAGCACCGGCACTTCCACACCCATCGGCTCGGCCGCCGCATAGGCCTGGCGCAGGCGCTCGCAGCAGGCGGCGAGGCGGTCGCTGTCGGCCTCGGGCAGCAGCAGCACGAACTCCTCGCCGCCGTAGCGCGCCAGCACGTCGCCCTCGCGCAGGCAGGCCCGCGCCACCGCGGCGAAGGTCTGCAGCACGCGGTCGCCGGCGGAATGGCCGTGGACGTCGTTGATGCGCTTGAAGTGGTCCAGGTCGATCAGCGCCAGGCCGTGGCGCTGCCCCTCGTCCAGATCGTCCAGCGCGCGCCCGGCCAGGCGCAGGAAGTGGCGGCGGTTGAACAGCCCGGTGAGTTCGTCGGTGGCCACCAGGTCTTCCAGCTGGCGCATCATCCCGCGCAGGGTGTCCTGGTGCGCCTGCAGCGCGTAGCGGCGTTGGCGCATGCGCTGGCGCAGGGCCTGCACATAGCCGGCGAACAACGTCAGCCAGACCAGCACGATGAACAGCACCAGCAGTTGCAGCACGGCCTGCCCGGGCAATTGCAGGCGCTGGCGGAAGGCTTCCCAGAGGTTGAGGCCGGCGAAGGCGATGAAGGCCAGGCCCGCGCAACGGGCGAACACCCGCGGCTGCAACTGGAACACGCCGAACAGCAGGATCAGCACGTAGAGCACCATCAGGGTGCCGCGCACGCTGTCGACATGGGCCAGGAAGAAGGTGGTCCAGACCAGCGCCACCAGCACCTGCGGCTCGGTCAGGCTGGCGTCGACGAAGCGCTGGTTGCGGCCGCTGGCGAACAGCCAGAAGAACACCGCCTGGCTGGCCACGGCGCACAGGGTGGCGGCCAGCGCCAACGCCGGGGAGCCATGGTAGAAGTCGCCGATCACGGTCAGCCAGAGCAGCAGCAGGGCCATCGCGTAGGTGCCGAGGGCCATGCCGAACCGCCTGAACAATAGTTTTTGGAGGGCGCGCTGCTTCAGCGGGGAACTCGGTGTGCTCATGGGGGCTCCATCCCGTAATGGCACTTGGCCCTCACTCTACTATCAAAGCCACAGCATGCCTAGCCGACCGGAAAGTGGGCGCTTGCCGCCCCTGCCGACCAAGGTCGGATCGCCGGCGCGTGCGCCCGGCCCTGGCACGGCGCTATACTACGGCGCCCTTTTTGCGCCGGTGCCTGACCGGACGCGTTCGGTGTACGTGGCTTAGCCGCCTGAAATACCCGCCTGACATACCCGCCTGAAGAGGACCGTGCTCCATGGCCGTGATCAAGCAAGACGACCTCATCCAGAGCGTCGCCGATGCCCTGCAGTTCATCTCCTACTACCACCCGGTCGATTTCATCCAGGCCATGCATGAGGCGTACCTACGCGAAGAATCGCCGGCCGCCCGCGATTCCATGGCGCAGATCCTCATCAACTCGCGCATGTGCGCCACCGGCCACCGCCCGATCTGCCAGGACACCGGCATCGTCACCGTGTTCGTCCGCGTCGGCATGGACGTGCGCTGGGACGGCGCCACCATGAGCGTCGACGACATGATCAACGAAGGCGTGCGCCGCGCCTACAACCTGCCGGAGAACGTCCTGCGCGCCTCCATCCTGGCCGACCCGGCCGGTGCGCGTAAGAACACCAAGGACAACACCCCGGCGGTGATCCACTACTCCATCGTCCCGGGCAACACCGTGGAAGTGGACGTCGCGGCCAAGGGCGGCGGCTCCGAGAACAAGTCGAAGATGGCCATGCTCAACCCGTCCGACTCCATCGTCGACTGGGTGCTCAAGACCGTCCCGACCATGGGCGCCGGCTGGTGCCCGCCGGGCATGCTCGGCATCGGCATCGGCGGCACCGCCGAGAAGGCCGCGGTGATGGCGAAGGAAGTCCTGATGGACCCGATCGACATCCACGAGCTGAAGGCCCGCGGCCCGCAGAACCGCATCGAGGAACTGCGCCTGGAGCTGTTCGACAAGGTCAACCAGCTGGGCATCGGCGCCCAGGGCCTGGGCGGCCTGACCACGGTGCTCGACGTGAAGATCATGGACTACCCGACCCACGCCGCCTCGCTGCCGGTGTGCATGATCCCCAACTGCGCCGCCACCCGTCACGCCCACTTCGTGCTCGACGGCTCCGGCCCGGCCGAGCTGGAAGCGCCGCCGCTGGACGCCTACCCGGAAATCGTCTGGGAAGCCGGCCCCTCCGCGCGCCGCGTCGACCTGGACAAGATCACCCCGGAAGAAGTGCAGAGCTGGAAACCGGGCGAGACCCTGCTGCTCAACGGCAAGATGCTCACCGGCCGCGACGCCGCGCACAAGCGCATGGTCGACATGCTGAACAAGGGCGAAGAACTGCCGGTGGACCTGAAGGGCCGCTTCATCTACTACGTCGGCCCGGTCGACCCGGTAGGCGACGAAGTGGTCGGCCCGGCCGGCCCGACCACCGCCACCCGCATGGACAAGTTCACCCGGCAGATCCTGGAAAGCACCGGCCTCTTGGGCATGATCGGCAAGTCCGAGCGCGGCCCGATCGCCATCGAGGCGATCAAGGACAACAAGGCCGTGTACCTGATGGCCGTCGGCGGCGCCGCCTACCTGGTGGCCCAGGCGATCAAGAAGTCCAGGGTCCTGGCCTTCGCCGAACTGGGCATGGAAGCGATCTACGAGTTCGACGTGAAGGACATGCCGGTGACCGTGGCGGTCGACACCAACGGCGAGTCGGTGCACATCACCGGTCCGGCGATCTGGAAAGACAAGATCGCCCACAGCCTGGCGGTGGAAGTGAAGTAAGCCTTCGCTTCAGCGCCAGGAAAAAGCCCGGCCATGCGCCGGGCTTTTTCATATCTGCGGAAACCGTAGGGCGCATAACGCCCCAGGCGTTATCCGCCACCACGCCAACGCCAACGGCGGATAACCGCGAACGGTCATCCGCCCTACGATCCGATGGGTTGGCCGATGCAGCGCGCGAAGATGCGTTCCAGCGCCCTGTAGTCGCAGAGCACTGCGTCGATGTTGGCGCCAATCCACTCGTTCTCTTCCACCGCCCACCAACTGACCTCGAAGCCGACGTTGACGATCAGGTGCTCGAACAGGATGCGCTGGGCCCGGCCATTGCCCTCGCGGAACGGGTGGATCATGTTGAGGTCGCCGTAATGCTCGGCCACGGCCACTATCAGTCGCTCATGCTCGTAGCCCTCGAACCAGTTGGCTCGCGCCATGGCGCGGAAAATCTTGTCCGCTTCCGGTTCGATGCGATTGACGTTGCAGAAATGGGTGTCGCGCTTGGAGATATCCACGCTGCGAATCTGCCCGGCCCAGTCGTAGAGGTCCTGGAACAGGATATGGTGGATGCGTTTCAGGTATGCCAGGTCGTAAGGCGGCGGTTCGAAGTCGAGATGACTGGCGGCGATTTCGGAAAGGTCGCGCTCGGCGCGGGACAGCAGGTCATCGCTGTGAAGATCGAGACGATTGCGCAGGACGCTCGTACCCGGATAGCAGTACGGGTCCTGGCCGGCACCGTACTTGTCCAGGCTCAGGCCTGCTTGCGGTAGGCGCGCAGGACCGCTTCGCGGCTGGGCAATTCGCGGGCGGCGTCGCTCTCAGTAACTTCGTAGCCTTCCAGACGCAGGCTGGCCGCGTAGTTGGAACGACGGGTCT
Source organism: Pseudomonas sp. AAC (assembly GCF_000725445.1). Classification (NCBI taxonomy): domain Bacteria; kingdom Pseudomonadati; phylum Pseudomonadota; class Gammaproteobacteria; order Pseudomonadales; family Pseudomonadaceae; genus Pseudomonas; species Pseudomonas sp. AAC. The sequence goes on from NZ_KL647101.1 coordinate 370,034, forward strand.
TGGCGCAGTAGGCCTTCTTGGCTTCCAGGCTGGGGGTTTTCACCAGTCGATGCCTCGCTTCAGGGGCTGAAATTCCATTATACGTGAGCTGGCGCGACTTGGCCGCGTATTCCCCGGCGCGGATTCCTCCGCGATTGCGCCAAGGCGCTCTTCGTAGGATGGGTTGAGCTTGCGAAACCCATGCGGTTGCGCTGATGGGTATCGCTTCGCTCAACACCATCCTACGAAAAGCGCCCCCTGCGGCATTCCCATGTAGGAGCGCGCCCTGCGCGCGAAATCGCGGGCAGGGCCCGCTCCTACAGGGCCGGGGATCAGGCGCTGCGCGGCACCCGGCTCAGTTGCGCTGGTGGGTATCGCTTCGCTCAACGCCATCCTACGAAAAGCGCCACCTGCGGCATTCCCATGTAGGAGCGCGCCCTGCGCGCGAAATCGCGGGCAGGGCCCGCTCCTATAGGGCCGGGGATCAGGCGCTGCGCGGCACCCGGTTCAGCTCCACTATGTTGTCGCGGCGCTGGGCCAGGTAGCGGGTGCAGCTCACGCGCAGGAAGGAGGCGAAGTTGACCACTTCGCCGCGGTAGTCCATCACCTCGTCGTAGAGCTTAGCGATCAGCTGGTTGGTGGTCATGCCGTCCACTTCGGCGATCTCCCGCAGGATGTCCCAGAACTGGTTCTCCAGGCGCAGGGTGGTGACCACGCCGCGGATGCGCAGGGAGCGGGAGCGCGACTCGTAGAGGATAGGGTCGGCCTTCACGTAGAGTTCGCACATGCTCTGCCTCCTTCTATAGACGCGAACGCCAGTCTACAGGCTGATCTTCGTGCCGAGCACTTCGAGGAACTTCGCCAGCCACGCCGGGTGCGCCGGCCAGGCCGGGGCACTGACCAGGTTGCCGTCGACGTGGGCGGCGTCCACCGGGATGTCCACGTATTCGCCGCCGGCCAGCTTCACTTCCGGGCCGCAGGCCGGGTAGGCGCTGCAGGAGCGGCCCTTGAGCACGCCGGCCGCGGCCAGCAGCTGGGCGCCGTGGCAGACGGCGGCGATGGGTTTCTTCGCGGCGTCGAAGGCTTTCACCAGTTCGATCACCCTGGCGTTCAGGCGAAGGTATTCCGGGGCGCGGCCGCCGGGGATCAGCAGCGCGTCGTAGTCTTCAGCGCGAACAGTGGCGAAGTCGGCGTTGAGGGCGAAGTTGTGCCCCGGCTTCTCGCTGTAGGTCTGGTCGCCCTCGAAGTCGTGGATGGCGGTGCGCACGCTCTGCCCGGCCTTCTTGTCCGGGCACGCCGCGTGGACGACGTGGCCGACCATCTGCAGCGCCTGGAACGGCACCATGGTTTCGTAGTCCTCGGCGTAGTCGCCGACCAGCATCAGGATCTTCTTCGCGGCCATCGCAGCATTCCTCCGGGCAGAGGCCCGGCCATGGGCGGCCGGGCATGCCAGACAGGTTAGCCACTCCCCGCCGCGGCGGGTAATAGGCCGCTACTACACCGCCAGGCGCTGCGGCACTTCGGCCCGGACCTGGCGGGCATCCTCCAGGATCAGCTCGGCGCCCTTCTCCGCCACCATCATCACCGCCGCGTTGGTGTTGCCGGAGGTGACGTTGGGGAAGATCGACGCATCCACCACGCGCAGGCCCTCGATGCCGTGCACCCGCAGGCGCTTGTCGACCACGCTGGACTGCGGGTCGGCGCCCATGGCGCAGCTGCCGCACAGGTGGTAGATGGAGCCGCAGTTCTCGCGGAAGTACTGCAGCATCGCCTCGTCGGACTGCACCGCCGCACCCGGCAGCACCTCTTCCACAGTCACAGCCTTGAGCGCCGGTGCATTCATGATCTTGCGGATCAGCCGGCTGCCCTGGATGGCTTCGTCTATGTCCTTCTGCGTGCTCAGGTAGTTGGGGTCGATCAGCGCCGCGTCGGCCGGGTTCTTCGAGGCGATGCGCACTTCGCCGCGGCTGGTCGGCCGGCACGGGTTGAAGCACAGCAGGAAGCCCGAGTACGGCTCCGGCTTGAGGCTGGCCTTGCTGCTCTTGGGAATCTGGTAGGACAGCGGGTTGAAGTACAGCTGCAGGTTCGGGTGCGCCTGGCCTTCGTCGCTGCGGAAGAAACCGCCGCTCTGGTTAACGCTCATCGACAGCGGGCCCTTGCGGGTGAACAGGTACTCCAGGCCCAGCTTCGCCTGGCCCAGCAGCGAGCCGAAGTCGTCGTTCAAGGTGCGCACGTTGGCCTTGTAGTAGTAGCTGACGCACAGGTGGTCCTGGAGGTTCTTGCCCACCGCCGGCAGGTGCAGCACTTCCGGGATGTGGTGCTGGCGCAGCAACTCGCTGTCGGCCACGCCGGAGAGTTGCAGCAGCTTCGGCGAATCCACCGCGCCGGCCGCCAGTATCACCTCGCGGCGGGCGCGGAATTCGCGCTGCACGCCATGCTGGCTGAGGCTCACGCCGATGGCGCGCCTGTTCTCGTCGAACAGCACGCGCTCCACCTGGGCGTGGCGCTCGATGTTCAGGTTCGGCCGGCCCAGCGCCGGGTGCAGGTAGGCGAAGCTGCTGGAGCAGCGCTGGCCGTCGCGGGTGTTGACGTCGTAGATGCCGGCGCCTTCGAAGTGCGCGCCGTTGAAGTCCTCGCTGCGTGGGTAGCCGAGCTCCTCGCAGCCCTCGAGGAAGGCGTCGCAGATCGGGTGGGTGTGGCCCTTCATCGGGCTGATGCGGATCGGCCCGCTGGCGCCGTGGTACTCGCTGGCGCCCAGCGGGTGGGACTCCAGCTTGCGGAAGTACGGCAGCACTTCCTTGAACGACCAGCCGTCGTTGCCATTGGCCGCCCAGTCGTCGAAGTCGTGGGCCTGGCCGCGCACGTAGATCATCGCGTTGATCGAGCCGGAGCCGCCCTGCACTTTCCCGCGCGGCGCGTACAGCTGACGGCCGGCGAGCTGCTGCTGCGGCTGGCTGTAGTACATCCAGTTGAAGGTCGGGTTGTAGTAGAGCTTGGCGAAGCCCACCGGCACCTTGAACCAGGGCGAGGAATCCTTGCCGCCGGCTTCCAACAGCAGCACGCTGTGCTCGCCGGATTCGCTCAGGCGGCTGGCGAGGATGCAGCCGGCCGAGCCGGCGCCGACGATGATGTAGTCGTAAGTCATGAATCTCGTACCGCAAGTAAGGGGACCCGCGCCGGCCGGCGCGGGCGCGGGTGTCAGCCCTTGGCCGGGGCGTTGTCCTTGACGTCGACCGGCTCCGGGCCCATCTGCAGGTGCAGGCGCTCGCCGGTGTAGGGGGAATGCCGGCGCACCACGTCCATGTCCAGCTCCACGCCCAGGCCGGGCTCGCTGGAGGGGATGATGTAGCCGTCTTCCCAGTGCAGCGGCTTCTTGAGGATTTCCGCGTGGAAGCCGTCCCAGGTGCCGATGCTTTCCTGGATCAGGAAGTTCGGCGTGCAGGTCGCCAGCTGGAAGCTGGCCGCCGCGCCAATGGGGCCGTTGTACAGGTGCGGGGCGATCTGCGCGTAGAAGGCCTCGGCCATGGAGGCGATCTTCTTGCCTTCGAGCAGGCCGCCGCAGCGCCCCACGTTCATCTGCAGGATCGACGCGCCGCCGGCCTGCAGCAGGCGGAAGAACTCGTACTTGGTGGTCAGCCGCTCGCCGGTGGCGATGGGGATGCTGGTCTTGGCCGCGACCTGGCCCATGGCCTCTTCCTGGCCCGGCGGGATGGGCTCCTCGAACCACAGCGGGTCGTATTTCTCCAGGCGCCGGGCGAGGCGGATGGCCGAGGACGGCACCATCTGCCCGTGGGTGCCGAACAGCAGGTCGCACTTGCTGCCCACCGCTTCGCGGATCTTGCGGCAGAAGGTTTCGCAGCGCTCCAGCACTTCCAGCGACAGCTGGTGGCCGGAGAACGCGGTGTAGGGCCCGGCCGGGTCGAACTTCAGCGCAGTGAAGCCCAGGTTCATGTTGTGCACCGCGCATTCGGCGGCCAGGTCCGGGTCGGAATAGTCGTACTCGCCCCGGGCGTTCTTCGGGTACAGGTAGGTGTAGGAACGCAGGCGCTCGTGGACCTTGCCGCCGAGCAGCTCGTACACCGGCTTGTTCGCCGCCTTGCCGACGATGTCCCAGCAGGCCATCTCCAGGCCGCTGACCACGCCCATCATGGTCAGGTCCGGGCGCTGGGTGAAGCCGCTGGAGTAGGCGCGGCGGAAGAAGCGCTCGATGTGGTGCGGGTCCTGGTCCAGCAGGTAGCGCTGGAACACGTCCTCGATCACCGGGACCATCGCCCTGGGGTGGAAGGTGGCGGCGTAGATTTCGCCGACGCCCTCGATGCCGCAGTCGGTCTTGAGGGTCACGAACAGCCAGTACATGCCGCCGATGTGCGGCGGCGGGACGGCGACCACGTGGGTCTGCAGGGAGACGACTTTCATGCTTGGCGCGCTCTCTTGTCGATGCGTTTCTTCAGGATCAGGGTGGCGACCACGCCCAGCAGGCCCACCGCCACGACGTAGGAGAAGTAGATCTGGTAGCCGACGAAGCCGGGGAAGCGGTCGGTGATCCAGCCGTTGAGCAGCGGCAGGAAGACGTCCGGCGAATAGCCGACCAGGGAAATGATGCCGATGGCCAGGCCGGTGACGCGCAGCGGGATGTGGCAGTCGTCGAGGATGGCCCAGTACAGGCCGCGGATGGCATAGGTCATCAGGCCGATGAAGATCACCAGGAACACCAGCACACTCAGCACGTGCAGGCTCGGCAGCAGCACCAGGCCGAGCATGCCCAGGGCCGAGAGCAGCATGGCCCAGGTCAGCACCCCGGTCTTGGAGAAGCGGTCGCCCAGCCAGCCGCCGCCGATGCCGCCGACCGGGCGCATCCACAGCTTGATGGTGGTGATCAGCCCGGCCATGGTCGCGCTCAGGCCGAAGCCGCCTTCCTGCAGGTAGGCCGAGAAGCTGTAGGTGGCCCAGAAGAAGTGGTAGCCGCAGAAGACGATGGCGGTCACCAGCCACAGCTCGGGGATGCGCGCCAGGGTGCGCAGGTCTTCCAGCAGGTTGCCCTTGCCCGAGGCGGCGCGCTCGCCCTGCGCACCTTGCGGGTCGCGCAGCATCATCAGCACCACGCCGAGGACGATGCAGCAGGCGGCGTAGAGGTGGATGACCAGTTGCAGGCCCTCGGCGTTGCGCTCGCCGCGGGTTTCGGTGACGTAGGCGAACAGCGCGATGGCCACGGTGGCCAGCAGCGCCTCCACCAGCCCGCGGCCGCCGTCGAGCACGCCGAAGAAGCGGCCCTGCTCGGCCTCGCCGGCGAGCATGTTCACCCGCTTGATCAGCGAGGCCCAGAAGGTCAGCCCGGTGGTGATGCCGAAGCCGCAGAAGATCGCCAGCAGCGCCTGGAAGCCGGGCAGCTGCGCGTACCACAGGCCCAGCACGCCGGTGCCCAGCAGCGAGAAGCTGATCAGGTAGCGCGGCGAGATGCGGTCGGCCAGCCAGCCGCTGGGCAGGTAGCTGACCAGGAAGGCGCTGCCGAGGATGGAATACAGGTAGCCCAGCTCGCTGTTGCTGATGGCCAGGGCCTCGAGCATGGTGCTCTGGTACACCTGGCGCAGGTAGAGCATGGGGTAGATGGCGCCGGCGGCGAGCACCAGCAACGCCAGTTGCAGGTAGCGCGACAGGTTGGCGCTGGACGGAACGGCCATGGGCATGGCCTCTGCACTTATTGTTTTTTTCATCATGCGTCTCGTGGCCGGCGCTGGCACCGGCGGGTTGTCGGAAAAGCGCGGCGCGCGCCGGGCGCAGGCAGGCGCCCGGCGCGGCTCGTCAGTACTTCAGGACCACCAGGCGGGTCTGGGTGAACTCCAGCATCCCGTGCTTGCCGTCGTCGCCGCCCAGGCCCGAGCGCTTCCAGCCGGCGTGGAAGCCCTGGTAGGGGTCGGCGGGGGTGCGGTTGACGTACAGCTCGCCGGCCTCGATGGCGTTGGCCACCTTCATCGCCGTGCGGTAGTTCTCGCTGTAGAGCACCGAGGACAGGCCGAACTGATGGTCGTTGGCCATGGCCAGGGCTTCGTCGAGGGTCTCGTAGCGCAGCACCGGCAGCACCGGGCCGAAGATTTCCTCCTGGACGATCTCCATGTCCTGGCGGCAGTTGCTCAGCAGGGTGGCCGGGTAGAAGTGGCCCGGCCCTTCCGGCAGCACGCCGCCGCATTCCAGCCGGGCACCTTCGGCCAGGGCGCGCTGCACCTTGGCATGGATTTCCTGGCGCGAACGTTCGTTGACCAGCGGGCCCATGCGGCTCGGGTCCTCGCTGCGGTCGCCGCTGCGCACCGCGGCAAGCTTGTCGCGCAGCAGGGCGAGGAAGCGGTCGTGCACGCTGGCCTGCACGTACACGCGCTCGATGGCGGTGCACAGCTGGCCGCAGTGGGTGGTCTTGGAGGCGGCGATGGCGCTGGCCGCCTGCTCCAGGTCGGCGTCGGCCTCGATGATCGCCGGGGTCTTGCCGCCCAGCTCCAGCGACGGCTTGGCGATGTTCGCCTTGCAGTAGTCGAGCACGGTGCGCCCGGCGCCGACGCTGCCGGTCAGGGTGATCATGCCCACCGCCGGGTGCTGGCAGAGCGTGGCGGCGACCTCGTGGACCATGGTCAGCACGTTGAACACGCCGGCCGGCAGCTCGGCCTCGGCGGCGGCGCGGGCGATCTCGAAGGCCGAGGTCGGGGTGTTGTTGCTCGGCCGCACCACCACCGTGTTGCCGGTGATCAGCGCCGGGGCGACCTTGCGCAGCAGGGTGTAGACCGGGTAGTTGAAGGGGATCAGGCAGGCCACCACGCCGATCGGCTCGCGTTGCAGCAGGATGGTCTCGTCGCGGGAATCGCTGGGGATCACCTCGCCCTCGATGCGCCGCGCCCATTCGGCGTGGTAGCGGGTGATCTGCGCGGCGTAGACGGCCTCGTTGGTGGCGTCCTGCAGGCTCTTGCCGGACTCGCGGGCCAGCGCCTCGCCGATGCGTGCGGCGTTGCGCTCGATGGCCTCGGCGAAGCGCCGCAGGTATTCGCCGCGCTCGATGGCCGGCAGCCTGGCCCAGTCGCGCTGGGCGCGTTGCGCGGCTTCCACGGCCTGGCGCACCTCGGCCTCGCTGGCGGCCGGCACCTCGGCGATGCAGGCCCCGGTGGCCGGGTCGGACACGGCGATGCGGGCGGCCACGGAGCCGTCGCGGAAACGGCCGTCGATGAAGTTCTGGTCAGTACGCATGGGCATTCCTGTGGTTCAAGCAGCGCGGTGGCGGAGGAACGACAGGAGCGACGCGGGGCGGGCGCTAGGCCGCGCCGGCAGGCGGGTGCGGGCAGGCATGGGAAACACTCTTGTCGTTCTTGGATGGCCAAGTTTCGACAGGCGCGGCAGGCCGGACAAACGATTAATAGCGCCGGGCAACCTGCGTTTTTCGCATGTTACCCGGCGGCGTTTCAGCGCGGGCTGACGATGTGCGCGGCGTTGTCCAGGCTGCGCTCGGCCAGGCGCACCTCTTCCAGCAGCCAGTCGCGGAAGCGCTCCACGTGCTCCGGCAGTTCCTGCCCCGGGCGGCTCACCCACCAGTAGGACTGGTGGCCGTCCACCTGTACGTCGAGCAGCTGCACCAACTGCCCGGCCACCAGCTCGCGGGCCACCATCTGGCGGTCGGCCATGGTCACGCCCAGGCCGTCGATGGCGGCGCGGATGGCCATGTCCAACAGGTCGAACTCGTAGCCGCCCTGCAAGTCGACGCCCTGGATCTTCGCCGCGTCCAGCCAGTGGCGCCAGGTCAGGTAGCGCTGGTCGTCGCGGGCCAGCACGTGCAGCAGGGTCATGCCGTTGAGCGGCATCCCCTGCTCCGGCTCCTCGCGCTGCGCCAGCAGGCCCGGCGCGCATACGGCGATGTGCTTCTCGTGCATCAGCAGCGAACTGTCCAGGCCCTCCCACTCGCCGTTGCCGAAGCGGATGGCGCAGTCCAGGGTGCCGGTCTCGGCCAGGCTGTCCTGCAGGTGCGTGGTGAGGGTCACCTCCAGCCCCGGATGGGCCTCGCGCAGGCGCCCCAGGCGCGGCAGCAGCCAGCGGCTGGCGAAGGTCGGCGGGGCGTTCAGGCGCAGGCGGTTGAGGTGCTGGCGCTGCTGGATGCCGCGCACCGTCAGTTCGATGCGGTCGAACGACTGCTGCAGCGCGCGCAGCAGCATGCGCCCGGCGTCGGTCAGTTGCAGGTGGTGGTGGCGGCGCTGCAGCAGCGGCTCGCCGAGCTGCTCCTCCAACTGGCGCACCTGGCGGCTGACCGCGCTCTGGGTGACGTTGAGCAGTTCGGCGGCGCGGGTGAAGCTGCCGGTGCTGCCGGCCACCTCGAACGCCTTGAGTGCATTGAGCGCCGGGATCTTGCGCTTCATCGCTGGCCCTCCCCTCGCGCCCCCGTTGGACGCGGCATGCGCATTGGAGTATGGCAGCAGCCCTAGAGTCACCAGGGCCGCCGCCGAGGCTCAGAAGTAATAACCGACGTTGGCGTAGAGCTGGTTCTCCCAGTGGTCGGTGCCACCCTGGGCCAGGCTGTCGGTGTAGCTGCTGCCGCCGATGTAGGGGTCGTTGCGGCCGTTGAGCCATTCCACGGCGATGTAGAAGGAACGCACCGAGAACGAGGTGCCGAGGATGAAGCGCTCGGAGGCGTCGAAGCCGCTGGCCGACTTGTCGAAGCGGCTGTAGTTGCCGTACACCTTCAGGCCGCTCACCCAGCCGCCGACGAAGGTGCCGGGGAAGCTGTAGCTGAGGTCGCCGACGTAGAGGTTGCCGCGGCTGGCGACGTTGAAGGTGCCGTCGTAGCCGCCGAAGCTGACCACCTCGTCGCTGCCCGGGTTGCGCGGCGACATCTGCTGGCGCCCGGCCTGCAGCTGCACGCCCCAGGGGCCGTTCTGCCCCAGGTAGTGCAGGGCGTAGGCGTTGCGCCGGCCGGCGTCGTGGGTGTCCTTGTTCTCCAGGCGCGAAGTCAGGGCCGACACGCCCACCTCGGACTTCCAGTCGCCCAGCTGCAGCGAGCGCGCCAGGCGCGCGACCACTATCTGCCGTTCCTGGTTGCGGGTGCCCTCGGGCACGTAGTCGTCGGCCGAGGTCACCACCGTGGAGTAGGTGCTGCCGTTGCTGGTGCCGCGCCCCGGCCAGGCCGGGCGGCCGTACAGGCCCGCCTGCAGGTTCCAGTCGCCCTGCTGCTGGATGTACTTGGCGCCCACCGCCGAGACGTCCTCCAGGCCCACCACGTTGCCGAGGGTCTCGTAGAAGGTGCTGCCGAAGAACGGCTGCAGGCCGAAGGGAATCTGGTTGAGGCCGACCTGCACCTGGCGCTCGGCGTCGAAGCGGTAGCCGACCCAGGCGTACTCGGCGAAGGCGACGTCGCCGATGTGGTCGGTGTACTGGTAGGGGTACTGCTTGCCGTAGAAGCGGTAGCGCGCCGCGCCTATCCAGCTGTCGGAGGTATAGGTGGCGCGCAGCATCAGGGTGTCGAAGCCGGCCTTGTCGATGTCGCGGTCCGGGTCGTGGTCGAAGCGCGCGCGGATGGCGCCGCCGACGTCGAGTTCGTCCGTCACCGGCACCGCCAGGGCGGCGGCGCTGCAAGTCAGCAGGACGGGAAACAGCAGGTGCGCACAGCGGCGCGGCAGGGGAAATCTGGCCACAATGGAAAGCCTCGGCGAAGTTCTTGTCGTTATTCGGCGCACCGGCGCGGACACTCCCCCCACACCTTGTGCGCGGCCGAAACTAGCCCCTGGCGCGAGCCGCGCACAAACGACTAAATCGCCGGGCGAACCGGAGAAAAACGCATGTTTGCAGAACCGGCCCCGGCGCTAGAATCGGCGCACCACGACCAGCCCGCGCGCGCCACCCCGCGCGCCCTTTCGGAAGCCGCCCCATGCGCAGCCTGCCGCCCCTGAACATGCTCCGGGTCTTCGAGGAAGTCGCCCACCACCGCAGCTTCAACCGCGCCGCCGAGGCGCTCAACGTCACCCAGGGCGCGGTCAGCCGGCAGATCAAGCAACTGGAGGACTACCTGGGCGTCAGCCTGTTCGTGCGCACGCCGCGCGGCCTGACCCTCACCGAGACCGGCAGCGCCCTGGCCCCGCACCTGGGCGAGGCCTTCGACCGCATCGAGCGCGCCCTGCAGGCGGTGCGCGTGCCCAACCTGCGCCAGCGCCTGCGCATCCTCGCGCCGCCGACCTGGGGCACGCGCTGGCTGTCGCCGCGGCTGCGCAGCTTCCTCCAGCGCTACCCGGACATCAGCCTGAGCGTGACCAACGCCCAGGACGCGGACAACCCCGGCGAACTGGACTGCCGCATCCGCTTCGGCCTGGAAGCCGCCGCCCACTGCCACAGCCAGTTGCTGGTGATGGAACGGCACATCGCCGTGGCCAGCCCGGAACTGTTCGACGGCGAGCGCCCGCCGGAGCTGCACGCCCACCCGCTGCTGCACATCCTCCACGAGGGCAAGCGCCTGAAGGTCTGGGAGAACTGGCTGGAAGCCGTGGGCCGCAACGACGTCGACGCCGGCAGCGGCATCGAGTTCAGCACCCTCGACCAGGTCATCCACACCGCCCTGGCCGGCGGCGGCCTGGCGGTGATCGACCGGCAGATGATCGAACGCGAACTGGCCGCCGGCAGCCTGCTGCCGATCACCCCGGTGGAAGTGCTCGGCCCCTACGGCTACTGGCTCGACATCCCCGCCGACAAGCGCGGCCTGTCCAAGGTGCAGCGCTTCCAGGACTGGCTGGAACTGATGAGCAACCCCTAGCCGTTTTGAGGATTTGCCGACAGCTTCGCCCCTCGCGTGGAAATCTCCCCCGTCCGACTCGGAGGAATTGCACAGGCCTTCGCGCTCCTCCCAAAGGCATGGCGGTCCAAGATCATGCGCTGGAGTCCGCCCCCGCTCACGGACGCCGGAAATCGCCACCGCAAGGACCCGATCATGTCTATCAAGCACACACTGAACCTGCTGGACGAGCGACTGCTGAAGGAGTTGCTCGACGCAGCCCAGGAAGCCCTGAACGACACCGCCACCGCCAAGCGCGTCGCCCACGTGCTGGGCGTGGAACCCGCGCGGGTCCACGCCCTGGCCAACGTCGCCCTGGGCCTGTCGCAGGCGGACGACGAACGCGCCCACGACGTCGGCACCCTGCGCCAGCTGGACGACCTCACCCGGCGCATCCGCGGGCTGATGAGTCCCTGAGGCCACGCGGCCGTCTCCCGGCGCCTAGCAGCCCTGGAGGGCACCCTCGGCGTGGCCCTCTTCGACCAGGCGCCTGGAGCAGGACATCCCCCGACCGTAGGGCGCATAACGCGAAGCGTTATCCGCCGTTGTCGGATGGCACCTCCAGAACAGCCTGAGGTGCCTAGCGGTATCTACTTACGGATGCCGGTAGCTGGGGGTCGCCCGCTCGAATCCTGATGGGCAAGCTCTTCAAAAAGAGGCGCTGTCGGATACACCAGGCGTAACCGGTCCATATCGGAAGATTCGAAACCCAGCGACTTGTAGTACCTTGCCGCCGCCTCATCCTTGGCGTCGACTGCCAGGAAAGCGATACCGGCATGCTTCGACATTGCATAGAGGCGGCGAAATACATCAGCGAGTAGTCGTTGCCCCAACCCCTGCCGTTGGCACGACCTATCCACTGCCAGACGACTCAGCAGCACTGCCGGAAGCGGATAGCGCGGGAGCCGTTTCCGCTCCTGCTCGGCCACGTCCTCGAGGCGAACCGACGTATTCGCCAGCGTGTAGTACCCGAGGAGCGTTCGCTCCCTTCCCAGCGCCAGGAATGTCCTGGACAGATGGCGCTTCTGATCCTGGGAGGCGTATTTGACGATGTAGTCGTTGAGGTCTGGAGAGACGCAGTCAAACGTCCTGCGGTTCACCGACTTGTCGAAGTCGACAGTGATGAAATCCATTCATTCTTCTTGGCGCCAGCAGTCAGCGCAGCGAGAGGATCTTCTTCAAGGCCTTGTTAGCCTTCGGTGGGTTCTCCAGCATGTCCAGTGCCCGTCGGACATTCAGAACCGTCTCACCACAAGCTGCGAATCGATCGGTATCACGTGACGCATCCCTCGCCTGGAGCGACGCCACGTGCATCGGCTCATGACCTCTCACCGCTTCGGACAAGGCGCTCGCAATCCGACTGCTGCTGTATTGGAAACTCCGCATGGCATGATTGTATGGCTCGATATGTTCCGCCACGATTTCCGGGCTTTTCATGTCCGCAGCACGAATGATGGCGGCATAGAGATTCTTCTGCTCTTCCTCGTCGTCCAGATGGACATGCAGGTAGCGTCCGGTCTCTTCAGGATCGGTAACAGGCACTTCAATGGGAACAGCTCCGGGCTGGATAGCCTTTCTTTCCTTCCCTGTCTTCGCTTTTGCAGTCATGAGCACCTCGTGCAGTGCTCAATTATTGCACAAGCTCATACAGCGCATGCATCCCCGCTCCATGTCCGAAACGTCCCGATCGGGAATGGGAGAAAAGCCATTTCGCCTCCCAACCTGAACAGGGAGCCCCTTCACCGCAGGCTCCCTGACACGGCCGGCTAGAGCACCGCCATCACCTTCGCCGCCGGCTGCGCCGGCCCCGCCTCGCCTTCACCCTTGCCGGCATCGGTCAGCGTCAGGTACTTGGTCTCCGGCGCCCAGGCCATGGAGATCAGCGCGCCGAACAGGAGGATGCCGGCGAGGATGGCCATGGTCGGGTTGAGGCCGATGCCGGCCACGCTGACCGGCAGCAGGAAGGTGCTCAGCGCCGAGCCCAGGCGGCTGGCGGCGGTGGCCAGGCCGATGCCGCCGGCGCGCACTTCGGTGGGGAAGCTTTCCGCCGGGTAGACGCCGACCAGGTTGCTCACCGCCGAGAGCACCAGGGTGAACAGGCCGAAGGTCGCCACCATCAGCCAGGCCAGGCTGCCGGGCAGCAGCACCAGCAGGAAGAGCGCGGCGGAGAGGATCAGGAAGGAGCCGATGAGGAAACCGCGGCGGGTGAATTTCACCGTGCACCAGATGCCCAGCAAGGCGCCCACCACCAGCAGCGCGTTGAGCAGCATCTCGGTGCCGAAACCCTCGGCCAGGCCCATCTTCTGCAGGATCGACGGCAGGAAGGTGTAGATGGCGAAGTACGGCATGACGATGCAGATGAAGAACAGGCAGTTGAACGCGGTGCGCTTGCGGTACTGCGCGCTGAACAGCTGGCGGAAGCCGCCCTTGTGCTCCTCGGCCATCTCGTCGTCGAGCACCACGTGCGCGCCCAGGTGCTTGCGCACTATGGCCCGCGCTTCTTCCACACGGCCCTTGTGCACCAGCCAGCGCGGCGATTCCGGGGTGCCGATGCGGGCGATCAGGATCATGGCCGCGGGGATCGCCGAGGACGCCAGCATCCAGCGCCAGGCGTCGTCGCCCAGGCCGAGCATGGCGGTGCCGACGAAGGTGGCGGCGACGTAGCCGAAGGTCCAGATCACGCTGAAGGAGCCCAGCAGCACGCCGCGGTGCTTCTTCGGCGAGAACTCGGCGAGCATGGCGTGGCCGACGCTGAAGTCGCCGCCCAGGCCGATGCCGATCAGCACCCGGCAGAGGAACAGTTGCAGCGCCGTCTCGGCGAAGAACTGCAGCAGCGAGGCCAGGGTGATCAGCACGAAGCTGATGAGGAAGATTTTCTGCCGCCCCAGGTGGTCGGAAATCCAGCCGAAGAACAGGCTGCCGAAGAACAGGCCGAGCAGCGCCGAGCTGCCGATCAGGCCCTGCCAGAAGGGGTCGAGGTTCAGTTGCGGGTTGATCAGGGTGAAGGCGATGCCGATCAGCCCGAGGATGTAGCCGTCGGTGAAGTGGGCGCCGAAGGTGAGGCCGGCGATCTTGATGTGGAACCTGCCGATGGGCAGGTCATCGATTCTGACTGTGTTACCCGACATGATCGTCTCCGAGTTTTTTTCTTGTTGTCTGAACGGAAAGGTGACCGCCGCACCGGTCGGGGCGGCGGCGGTTGGCGGAACTCCTTAGCGGCGTGGCCGCGGCTGCATGCGGGGCGGCGTCAGTCGGACAGGCCGCCGAGCAGCAGGTACTTGATCTCCAGGTAGTCGTCGAGGCCGTACTTGGAGCCCTCGCGGCCCAGGCCGGATTCCTTGATGCCGCCGAAGGGCGCCACCTCGGTGGAGATGATCCCTTCGTTGATGCCGACCATGCCGGCCTCCAGGCCCTCGGCCATGCGCCAGACGCGGCCGATGTCGCGGCTGTAGAAGTAGGCGGAGAGGCCGTAGGGCGTGTCGTTGGCCAGGCGCAGCGCCTCGGCCTCGTCGCGGAAGCGGAAGCAGGCGGCCACCGGGCCGAAGGTTTCCTCGCCGGCGATCAGCATCCCGGCGTTCGCCTCGGCCAGCACCGTGGGCTCGTAGAAGGTGCCGCCCAGGGCGTGGCGCTGGCCGCCGCAGAGCAGCCGGGCGCCCTTCTCCAGGGCGTCGCCGACGTGCTGCTCGACCTTGGCCAGGGCCGCTTCGTTGATCAGCGGGCCCTGCTCGGTGTCGCCCTCCAGGGCGTTGCCCACGCGCAGCGCGCGCACCGCTTCAGCGAGCTTGGCGGTGAAGGCTTCGTACACCTCGTCCTGCACGTAGAAGCGGTTGACGCACACGCAGGTCTGCCCGGTGTTGCGGAACTTCGAGGCCATGGCGCCGCGCACCGCGGCGTCCAGGTCGGCGTCGGCGAAGACGATGAAGGGCGCGTTGCCGCCCAGTTCCAGGGAGACCTTCTTCAGGGTGTCCGCAGCCTGGCGCATCAGCAGCTTGCCGGTGCGGGTGGAGCCGGTGAACGACAGCTTGCGCACCACGCCGGAGGCCTGCAGCGCGCCGCCGATGGCCGGGGCGTCGCCGGAGACGATGTTGAACACCCCGGCCGGGATGCCCGCCTGCTCGGCCAGCACGGCCAGGGCGAAGGCCGACAGCGGCGTCTCTTCCGAGGGCTTGAGGATCAGCGTGCAGCCCGCCGCCAGAGCCGGGCCAACCTTGCGGGTGACCATGGCCAGGGGGAAGTTCCACGGGGTGATGGCGGCCACCACGCCGATCGGCTGCTTGGTGACGACGATGCGCGCGTCGGCCTTGGGCGAAGGGATCACGTCGCCGTACACGCGCTTGGCTTCCTCGGCGAACCATTCTAGGAAGCTGGCGGCGTAGGCCACCTCGCCTTTCGCCTCGGCCAGCGGCTTGCCCTGCTCGCGGCTGAGCAGGCGCGCCAGTTCGTCCTGGCTGGCCAGCATCAGTTCGGCCCAGCGGCGCAGGCGCGCCGCGCGTTCCTTGGCCAGCAGAGCGCGCCAGGCCGGCAGGGCGCGCTCGGCGGCGGCGATGGCGGCGTTGGTTTCCTCGGCACCGCCGCGCGGCACCTCAATGATCACCTCGCCGGTGGCCGGGTTGCGGACCGCGTAGGTCGGGCCGCCGCTGTGCCACTGTCCGTCGATGTAGTGGCCGGCTTTCAGCAGTACGCTCATGCCACGGCCTCCGTCAGCGAAAAGGTCTCGCGCATCGGCCGGGCCACGCGGAGGATGCGCTTGCCGGCGGTGTAGTCGTTGATCAGGTCGCAAGGCGTGTAGTTGCGCTCCAGTTCGTAGAGTTCTTCCTCGTCCAGGCGCGTCTCCAGGGCGGCCAGGGCGCTGTCGAACTGCGCCGTGGTGTCGGCGCCGACCAGCATGCAGTCCACGCCGGGGTGGTTGAGCACCCAGGCCTGGGCGACCTGCGCGTTGCTCACGCCGCGGCGCTGGGCCACGCGCTGCACCGAGCGGGCGATCTCGAAGGAGGCCTCGTCGGCGTACATCTGCTGGGTGAAGAAATCGGTCTGGTTGCGCGTGGATTGCGCATCGCCGGTCAGCAGGCCACGGGCCAGCGGGCTGAACACCGAGACGCCGAGGCCCTGGTCGCGGCAGAAGGGGATCATCTCGCGTTCTTCCTCGCGGTAGGCGCAGTTGAGCTGCAGCTGCATGTTGATCGGCTTGACCCAGCCGTTGCGCTCGCAGGCCATGAGGATTTTCGCCAGTTGCCCGGTGAGCATGGTGGATACGCCGATGTAGCGGGCCTTGCCGGCGCGGACGATGTCGTTCAGCGCGCCCATCGCCTCTTCCACCGGGGTGTTCACGTCATAGAAATGCAGCATGTAGATGTCGACGTAGTCCATGCCCAGGCGCGCCAGGGAGGCGTCGATGCTGTCCATGATGTGCTTGCGCGAATGGCCGCTGGCGTTGATGCCCTGGCGGGTGCCGTAGCCGACCTTGGTGGTGACCACGATGTCCTCGCGGCGCACCAGGCGCTTGAGGATGCGCCCCACCACTTCCTCGCCGACGCCGGCGGAGTAGAAGTCGGCCAGGTCGATGAAGTTCACCCCGGCGTCCAGCGCGTGCTTCACGATCGGTTCGCTGCGCTGTTCGTCGAAGATCCACGGCTTCCAGTCCGGGGTACCCATGTTCATGGTGCCCAGGCACAGCTTGGAGACCTGCAGGCCGGAGTTGCCGAGACGGATGTATTGCATGGCGGCGACCTCAGGCTTTGGGGGTGTAGAAGGGGTTGGCGATCTGCCCGACTACGTCGGCCAGCTGCGCGCGCTCGGGCTTGCAGGCCAGCGCCGCGCGGATGGCGGTGCGGCAGGCGTTGTAGTTGTTCAGGTAGACGGCATCCAGGTCGTCGCAGGCCGGGTTGACCCAGTTGGCGGTGACGATGGCCCACTCGTCCTCGGCTTCGGCCGGCAGGGTGCCGTCCAGCAGGGCCTCGGTGACGGCCTTGGCGATGCCGGCCTGGGACGCGCCCCAGGTGGCGTTGGCGTGCAGGTCGCCGCCGATCGGGGCCTTGTTCACGTAGAGGGTCATCGGCTTGACCGGGAGGTTCGGCTGGGCGATCACCATGAACGGGCAGTGGCCCTGGCTGGGCGAGGCCAGGCTGCTGGCGAAGGCCTGGCCGGCGGGGCCGTTGCGCGGGCCGAGCAGGATGTTGATGTGCGCGGCGTTGACGCCGGGGCCTTCGAAGCCTTCACCGATGTAGAGATCGAGCTGTTTCATGGGTACCTCGTGGGATCGTCAGGGCGAGCGGGGGCGCGGACCGCGAAGGTCCGTGCGCAGGGCTGCGGGGCAGCCGGGTTCAGTAGGCGGTTCGCGACGGAATTGGAGGAGGAACGAGCGGGAAGCGGGAAAGCAGCGGGAGGGATGAAGGCATGGCGCAATCGCTCGTTGTTGTTGTCGGGAGCCGTTGCGCGATTTTTTAGCACCGGCCCGTTGCGGGCCGGTAAGCATAAAAACTCAAGGAGCTATGAGTTCAACTCATAACCTGGAGGGGTTCAGATGCCGACCTTGTCCAGGGCCTTGCCGACACCTTCCCAGAAGCGCCGTTGGCGCCGCACCTCGTAGCCGCTGGCAGCGATCTGCGCCGGTTCCTGGACCAGGCGGGTGCTGGCGATCTCGGGCTCGGCCAGGCGCGCCTCGATCAGTTGCAGCGGGCCGTCGCCCTCGCTGTGGCTGCGCTTGGCGGGCACGCGGTCCTCGTCGTAGCGCAGGTAGTAGACGCCGCCGGCCTTGGCTTCGAGCATGAAGCTGGAAATACGGGTGAAATCCAGCGGGCCGTCGGCGAAGAAGGTCCAGAAGCTGCCGAACAGCGGCCGGCGCATTTCCAGCTTGAAGCTGCCCGGTTCGAACTCCAGGGCCAGGTAGCCGTTGCTCGGCAGGCTGCCGATCAGCTCGTTGTTGAGGAACAGGCCGGGGGCTTCCAGTTCCTCGTCGGCCCACTGGTTCTGCGGGCGATAGAGGTAGACCAGGGCGTGCTGCGCGTCGCCGGGTAGCAGCGGCGCGAAGGCCTGGCCGTCGGTGGCGCCGAAGAAGGCGCCGGGGGAACTGCAACCGGCCAGCAGCAGGAGAACCAGGCCCAGCAGCGATCGCAACATGCGTCAGTCCCTTCTTGTGGTCATGCCGCGAGCATAACCAGCGCCGGCCGCCTAGCCACCCGCCGAAAGTCCGGGTGGCGGCGCCTCAGGGCAGCGTGGCCGGGCGCCTCTGCGCCGCCTGCGGTAACAGGTGACGCACCAGCCACTTGCGCGTGGGTACCACCAAGCGCTCCTGGAACAGCACGCAGCTGACCACCATGAACAGCAGGAACAGCGGGTACAGCCACAGCGACAGCTGCTGCTCGGTGGCCGCGGTGATGCAGTAGGCCCAGTCGGCCAGGCAGTCGCCGGGCGCGCGGATCAGCTTCTCGGTGCGGGAGAACAGGGTGAACAGCGGCACGTGCAGGGCGAACAGCGACAGCGAGGCCGCTCCCAGGCGCGGCGACCAGTGGCGGATCGCCGGGCTGTGCGGGTCGCGCGGCAAGGCGCTGATGTACACCAGCACCAGCTGCGCCGGCAGCAGCAGGCCGTTGTGCAGCAGGAAGTACCAGTGTCGCGCGCCCTGGGTGTAGAGGTAGTCGGCGGCGAGGAAGTTGGCCACCACGAAGGTGCCCAGCGCCAGCACCGCGCCGGTGCCGGGCAGGCGGCCGCTGTCCTTGTGCTCGCGGAACAGGCCGTAGGCGAGGATGCCGCCGAGGAATTCCGGCAGGCGCAGGATCGGGTTGCGGTGCAGCAGGCCGGTCCAGGGCATGCCGTACTGCTGGTGCAGCGCCAGCAGCAGCGGCGGCACCAGGTACAGCAGCCAGAGCGCCAGCAGCGCCCGCCGCTTGTTGCCGATACGCATCAGCCGCGGCGCCAGCGCCGGGAAGCAGAGGTAGAAGAAGAACAGCGTGGACAGCGACCAGAGCGGTGCGTTGAAGGTCAGGTACAGCGGGTTCCAGGCCTGCAGCATGGTCAGCTGGAGGATGCTGTTGAGCAGCAGCTCGCGGTCGCTCATCCAGTGGCGGAACAGCTCCGGGTGGCTCTGGCCGAGGCGCTCGTGGGTGTCGTAGACCACGAAGCGCGGGGTGGCCTGGTCCAGGTCCGGGCCGATGCCCAACTGGCTGATCAGCAGCAGCACGCCGATGGTCAGCAGGATCGAGAAGATGTGGATCGGGTAGAGGTTGGAGAAGCGCTTGGTGAGGAAGCTGCGCGGGCTCTCGCGCAACTGGCCGTCGGTGACGTAGACGTGGGCCAGGAGGAAGCCGGAGAGCACGAAGAAGGTGCTGGTGGCGAAGAAGCCCAGGCTGGTCAGCTCGTCCAGCCCGCGGAACTTCTGCTCCGCCGGGTAGGCATGGAGGGTGTGGTAGACCACCACGTATATCCCGAGCAGGAAGCGCAACCACTCCAGCCCGATGAACCTTTCCTTGCCGATCTTGTTCACGACCCTGCTCCCGTTCTCCCCGGGGTGCCTGCCCCGGCGGACCGCTCAACGGCGGCGGTCAAGGAAGTTGACCACCACCCGGTCGAGCCAGCCCCACAACCGCTGGTGCAGGCGCATCCACAGGGAGCGGCCGTGCCACAGCGTGAAATCGATCTCCCGGCTGGCGGCGAAGTCGGCGATCAGGCAATCGGCCACCGCCGCCGTGAAGTCGGCGTCCAGTATCTCGATATTGGCATCCAGATTGAACCGCAAGTTCCAATGATCGAAGTTGCACGAACCGACGCTCGTCCAATCGTCCACCAGCACCACCTTCATGTGCAGGAAGCGCGGCTGGTATTCGAAGATGCGGATGCCGGCGCGCAGCAGGCGCGGGTAATAGCGCTGCCCAGCATAGCGCACGGGGGCATGGTCGGTGAGCCGGCCGGTCAGCAGCAGGCGCACCTCCACCCCACGCCGAGCGGCCTTGCGCAGGGCCCGGCGGACCTTCCAGGTGGGCAGGAAATACGGCGTGGCCAGCCAGATGCGCTGCTGCGCGCCGTTCAGGCTGCGCACCAGCGACTGCAGGATGTCGCGGTGCTGGCGGGCGTCGGCGTAGGCCACCCGGCCCAGGCCGCTGCCACCGACGGGCGTGGGCGGCAGGCGCGCCGGCGGCAGCATCTGCTGCGGGCGCCAGGCCTTGGCCTGCAGGCAGGCATGCCACTGGCGCTCGAACAGCACCAGCCAGTCGGCCAGCACCGGGCCCTGCATTTCCACCATCACCTCGTGCCAGGCGCTGGCGTTCTCCGGCACCGACCAGAACTCGTCGGTGGCGCCGGCGCCGCCGACGTAGCCCAGGTCCTGGTCCACCAGCAGCAGCTTGCGGTGGTCGCGGAACAGGTTGCGCCAGCCGCCGCGCCAGCGCAACGGGTTGTACAGGCGCAGCTCGCCGCCGGCCTCGCGCAGCCGGCGGCCCCAGGCGCTGCCCAGGCGCAGGGCGCCGAAGCCGTCGAACAGGCAGCGCACCGCCACGCCGCGGCGCAGGGCGTCGATCAGGGTTTCCAGCAGCAGTTCGGAACAGGTGCCGCCCTCCACCAGGTACAGCTCCAGGTCCACCTGGCGCTGCGCCCGGGCGATGGCCGTGAGCATGCTCGGGAAGAAGTCCTCCCCGTCCACCAGCAGGGCGAAGCGGTTGCCGCTGCGCCAGGGGAAGACCGGCCCGCTCACCGCTGGGCGAAGATCAGCACGGCGCCCACCGGCACCGCCAGGTTGATGGTCTGCAGGCCGGCGAGCTTGCGCAGTTTCTCCACGCCCGGCGCCAGGCCGAAGTCGGCGGCGTCGAGGATCAGCGGCGACAGCGTCACCACCTGGAAGCGCCGTTCGTCCAGGCGCGTCACCAGCACCTCGGCGCGGTAGGCGCGGCTGGCGCCGTGCAGGTCCAGGCGCAACGGCAGCGGCATTTCCAGCTGCGCGCCGTTGGCCAGGCCGAGGATCGGCCCCAGGTCCAGTTGCGCCTCCACGCTGGCCTCGGGGTAGCGTTCGGTCTCGAACAGCAGCTCGCGGATGCGCTCGTCGCGCAGCGGCACGCCGCTGAGCACCGAGTCCAGCTCGATGCGCAGGCTGGCCTTGCCGTGGTCGTCGACGCTGCCGTGCATGACCAGGAAGCGGTTGTTGTCGGCGCCGGCGGCGCCGCGGCCGGTGACGAAGTTCAGCCGCGAGGACTCGTAGTCGAGGTACCAGGCCGCCTGGGCGGAGGCGGCGAAGCAGGCCGCGAAGAGGAAGGCGAACAGCGAGCGCATGAAATCCCTTACATGGAAAACGGCTGGATCAACGGCCAACGATAGCCGCCCGCCGTCGGCTTGCAAACCGGCCGGCGAGCCCGTTGGGCAGGCGGCAAGGCCAATGGTTCAGTCGGCCAGCAGGGCGGGAATTCCGGCCACCAGCGCATCGATGGCGCAACGGATCTTCAACGGCATGTAGCGGGTCTTGGGCCATACCGCGTGGATGTCCAGCGGCGGCAGAGCGATGGGACGACATGCAGGTGAGTAGCCAGAGCACTTCATTGAGGCGTCTTGGCTTGAGGAAGGGACACTCGTGCCCTAATTAATCAGGATGGAAACATCCTGCGGGATTGTTTAGATGTGAGTTTACTTTCGTGAAAACCAGCGTCTTGGGTTGTCTCTACTCGGGAGACAAAACGTTTGGAGCAGGGCACTTATAAAAGCAATCCATCGAACCACATAATTACTCTCAAAAATCTCTTTGGATGGTAAATATAAAAAAATATAACCATAGCGAGCCACGCTGAGTTGGCTTGCCCCCCAAAGCATAAGCAACACAAAAAATAACCAAAACCTTCGATGCGTAAGGCTAACCCCTGAAATCCTTCTTGAGATTGAGTAGAAAGCCCAAAAGACCATCAGCGATATAAGTGAATACAATATTGCAACAAGCAATGAATCACCTGTCACGACTTTTGCCTTCCAGATACATAGAGTTCACTGTTGCAGTATCGGAGATAACTTCAAATGTTAATGCAGCCTTGCTTGAATTTTCATACCCGCGAACATAATCAGCGCGCACATATCTAAACAAACGCCATGCATCAGGCTTTAATATCAGCCTACCAACGCCGTATGCGGAAAGCCCCAAGTCAACGGTTCCATAAGCCATATCCCCTTCAAAGGCTCCTCCGCCCATCATTTTTGCAGCCTCTTGGTAACCCTTCCTGACAGGCCCCTGTATATCTGAGCGACCTTCCCATAAGTTTCGCCCATTTTCATACGCATTATTGGCACCATGTGCCATCAGAGGGGCCCCGGCAAAAAGGCACAGCATACCAGCTGAGCCGTAGCATATCCCGGCACCTGCTGCGAATTGAAGCGCTCCGGCGATAGCTCCCACACCTTTTTGAGCCACCTCTAGTGATTGGCTCAACAGGCTGTTCTGTTCGTTCTTGAGGTCGTTTAGACCCTGCTCAGGGCTTTTTTTACCCTGTTCGACATCATTAACAATGCTTCTAGCGTAATAAGCAACTTCACGGTTAAATTGCAAGCGTAGCGTGCCGTCTTTGATGTGCCTAGCACCTAATGTGCCGGCTTGACTTCCAAGTTTTCTAGCGGCGTCACTGACCATCCAGTAATCACAACTGCCAGGCATGCAACTTTCGCTTGTCGGTTTCATTCGTCATTTCCCCACGTGCTATATCCGCTGGTGCCAGCAGAGTGGTGGGTCCAAGTGATATCTCGGTAACGGATGGCGACATGTTCTTGCGGTTCTGCGTCGTGCAGCAAAATAGCGTGAGGCATTTCGAGTGTCAGGTCAGCAATAATTCCACCATTGATCGAAATAGAATAGAACTTCTCCTGCATGCCAAAGGAAGACACGCGGTAAAAACTGATGGTACAGTTTATTTCCTCTCTGCTTGAGAGCGCCTGAGCCAGGAGCGGTGAGGATTTATCAACGTTTTTGGTTATGATAATCGGATGATGTGTTGGCTTATCAATATTTCCGACATTGGCCATATTGTGACTACAAGACAGCACCATGATTTCGTCGGCATGCTCCGCTTGGCATTTGTTACCGATGGAATCCTGAGTTGAGCAGCCTGCCGAAATCAACCCTTGAGCCTTGCCGGTTATAGTCATGTAACCGTGATTAGCCATATGTAAAGCTCCTTTTAGTCAGCTGAGCATCCTATTACAAGGGTTTCAGTCGTTCTGTAGGTAGTTCTCGAGAGTCTTTACGGATATTTCTAGTTTAGGGCTGTCGGCTATCGGCAGTTCGGTGAAAAACCCGGTCAGGCAAGTCTGTGGTCAGGTCGCAAACCAGGTTGTCCAAGCTTAAGCTCGTAGAATGGGCCGAGCGAAGCGATACCCATCGCCAAGGCCGCCACCGACCGGAATACTGGTGCCCAAGGACAACGCCGTAGGCGTTATCCGCCCTACGGCTGCGGCAGCAGCCGGCAGCCCTCGCGCGGGCCGAGCCAGGCGGCGGTCTGGGTGCTGCCCAGGCCGCGGGCGGTCACGCGCTTGTGCTCGGCGTCGTCGAGGAAGGCGCTGGTGGGCACGTACTGCTTGGTGTAGCCCTGGCAGTACTCGGCGCTGTTGCCCATGACGTAGCGGCAGGAGCAGTACTCCTTGGCCGTGTAGGCGCCGATGATCGGCGGGAAGGATTCCAGGTGCACGCGGTTGGCCCAGGCCCAGCCGGCCAGGGCGACGAGCAGCAGGAGCAGCAGGCTGAGCAGCGGGTGGCGGCGGATCATGGCTTGGCCTCCGGCTGGGCGAAGGCCGCGAGGGCCCGCTTGAGGAAGTCGTCGTGGCGGTAGCTGCCGTCGCGGTCGTCGGCGTAGCGCACTATCACCAGCTTCTGGTCGGGCAGCACGTAGAGCGCCTGGCCCCAGTGGCCGAGGGCGGCGAAGGCGGTTTCCGGGGCGTTCGGCCAGGGCAGGCCGGCGCCGGCCGGGGCGCGGTTGAGCCACCACTGGCCGCCGGGCACGCCGTCGCTGGCGTCTTCCGCGCTCGGGCGGTAGTTGGCGAACGGCGTGAGGGCGAACTGCATCCAGGCCTGGGGCAGCAGCTGGCGCTCCTTCCAGCGTCCGCCGCGCTGCATCAGCAGGCCGATGCGCGCCAGGTCGCGGGCGCTCATGTAGGCGTAGGAGGAGCCGACGAAGGTGCCGCTGGCGTCGCGTTCCCACACCGCCGAGCGGATGCCCAGGGGCTCGAACAGCGCGGTCCAGGGGTAGTCCGCGTAGGCGTCGCCGACCATCTGCCTGAGGCTGGCGGCGAGCACGTTGCTGTCGCCGCTGGAGTAGCGGAAGCGCTGGCCCGGTTCGGCGTCGGCGGGGAAGCCGGTGACGAAGCCGGCCATGTCGTCGCGGCCGCGGGTGTAGAGCATGGCCACCACCGAGGATTTCAGCGGGGCGTATTCGTAGTCCTCTTCCCAGGCCAGGCCCGAGGCCCAGTTGAGCAGGTGGCGCATCTTCACCTGCGGGTGCGCGGCGAAGGGCGCGAAGTGCTGCGCCACCGCGTCGTCCAGCTGGAAGCGGCCCTCGCCGTAGGCCACGCCGAGCACGCAGGCCATGATGCTCTTGCTCATCGACCAGGCCAGGTGCGGGGTCTGCGCCCGTGTCGGCCCGGCATAGCGTTCGTAGACCAGCTGGCCGTCGCGGATCACCACCACGGCGTCGCTGCGCACACCCTGGCGGGTGGCGTCGTCGCGCGCCGGGAAGGCATAGGCCTCGAAGGCCTGCAACGCCGGGCCACTGGGCGCGGGGCCGGACTGCCAGTCGGCGTCCGGCCAGGTTTCCGCATGGGCCGGCGCCAGCAGGCACAGGCCGGCGGCCAGGGTGAGGCCACGCAGCAGCGGGCGCAGGGAGGGCATGGGCATCGGCGGGCCTCTTGTCGTCAGCTCCGGCGGAACCCTAGCATGCTGCCATGACGGCTATAAGCGCCGATCACGCCGTAATGGCGGACGAATTCAGCGCGGCACCTGGTAGTCGGCCGGGCCGAGCAGGTCCATGCCGCATTCCAGGCCGCTGATCCAGTCCAGGAAGGCGTCGATCATCGGCCGCCCGACGAAGGGCCGGCCGTGCTGCGGCACCATCATCTGCACGTCCAGGCCGCGCACCATGTCCGCCCACAGCCGGCACACCTTGTTGCTGGCCATGTAGCGGCGGTGGAAGCCGAGCATGTGCGGCAGGTGCTCGGCGAAGTCCTGCACCGGGCTGGCGTCGTCCACCAGGGAGGCGCCCATGTCGCCGGAGAAGAGGATGCGGCTGACCGGGTCGTAGATCTGGAAGTTGCCCACCGAGTGCAGGAAGTGCGCCGGCAGCACCTTCAGCTGGCAGCGCCCGAGGCTTAGCGACTGGCCGCGGTCGGGCACGGCGATGACGCGGTCGTAGGTGGAGATGCCGTGGCTGACCGCCAGGTAGCTGGCCGTCAGGTGCGGCAGGAAGCGCGCCCAGAGCTTGGAGCAGACGACCTTGGCGCGGGTGTGCAGCAGCCACTTGTCCAGCGCGGCGATGATGTCCGGGTCCTGGTGCGAGGCGAAGATGTAGTCCAGGTCCTGCAACGGCATCAGCTTCGACAGTTCCAGCGACAGCGGCGTGTAGGTCAGGTCGCCGCCCGGGTCGAGCAGCAGGTACTGGCCGTGGTCGACGATGAGGAACTGGTTGGACTGCACCCCGTCGCCACTGACGAGGTCGTCGAAGCACAGGCATTGGTGGGTGCCGTTGTCGAACAGCACTATGGGTTCGCGACGCATGGAGCTTCCTGCGGGTCATGCCGGTGGGGCGGCGGAATGTCGCGCAGGGTACCCAGGCGCGCGCGCCGGCCTCACTGACCTGGGTCAAGCCCCAGTGCCGCCCAGGCCTTGTCCAGGCGCCTGGCGCGGGCGCTGCCGCCCAGGGCGAGCACCGCGCGGTCGCGCTTCCACAGCTGCGCCCAATGCTCCGGGCCCTGGCCGATGGCGGCGTCCAGCGCCGGGGCCAGGGCGTCGAACTGGGCGAACAGGCCGCCCAGCAGCAGGTGCGTCGCCGTGTCGCCCACCGGGTGCCGCGCCACTTCGGCGCAGCCGGCCAGCAGCCCGGCCAGGCGCAGGGGCAATTCCCGCGGCCAGTGGCTGGCCAGGCCCACGCCGTACAGCCAGGCCAGCAGCGCGGCCATCACGTGCAGGTCTTCCAGGCCGCGGAACGGCTTGCTGTAGGCGTCCCAGCCGTCGCCCGGCAGGCGCTCGCAATGGGCGCCCTCGAGGATCAGCCGGGCGTGGGGGATGTCGGGGATCAGCGGCATGGCCGGCATCGGCTCCAGGCGCGCGCCGGGGGCGCCGGCCAGCACCACGGTCATGGCCAGGCGCGGGGCCTCGCCGTCCGGCTCGTCGCGCGCGGCCACCAGGTACCAGGCGGCGCTGTCGGCGGCGGTGGCGAAGTCCTTGCGGCCATGCAGGGTCAGGCCGTCCAGGCGGGTGGCCAGGTCCGCCGGGCGCAGGCTCTTGCCCTCGCTGACGCAGAGCGCGCCCAGCCCGGCCGGGGCCGCCGGCCACAGGGCGCGCAGGGCCGCCTGGTAGCCGCCGAGGAAGGCCAGGCCGGGGGTGGCCGCCAGGCGCCCGGCGAGCACCGCCAGCTCCAGCGGCCCGGCGCCTGCGGCGCAGGCCAGCAGTTCGGCGTACCAGTCCTCCAGGGCCAGGCCGGCGGGCAGTGGCTCCAGCGGGCCGAGCAGGCGGTTCCAGGGCATGGGGCGATCCTCATCGGGGGGTGGTGTTGTCATACAAGCATCACGCCAGGGTCACAAGCGTGACACCGCCGCTTCCTAGCCTGAGCTTGCACAACAAAGGCGACCGGCCGCAACCCGCCTGGCCGGCCCATGGAGGCCTCCGCATGAGTCAGACCGCCCACGCCTGCGACACCCCGCGCGAAGAACGCCGCCTGAAAGCCGTGCGCCTGCGCGGCGCCCGCGCCCTGCGCGAAGCCCAGGCCCTGCGCTTCCGCGTCTTCAGCAGCGAGTTCGATGCACGCCTCAAAGGCGCCGAGCTCGGCCTGGACCTGGACGACTACGACAGCCACTGCCTGCACATCGGCGTGCGCGACCTGGCCAGCGGCGCCCTGGTGGCCACCACCCGCCTGCTCGACCACCGCGCCGCCGAGCGCCTGGGGCGCTTCTACAGCGAGGAGGAATTCCACCTCGACGGCCTGGCCGAGCTGCAGGGCCCGGTGCTGGAGATCGGCCGCACCTGCGTCGACCCGGCCTACCGCAACGGCGCCACCATCGCCGTGCTCTGGGGCGAGCTGGCCGAGGTGCTCAACGAGGGCGGCTACCGCTACCTGATGGGCTGCGCCAGCATCCCCATGCGCGACGGCGGCATCCAGGCCCTGGCGGTGATGCAGCGCCTGCGCGAGCGCTACCTGTGCCGCGAGAACCTGCGCGCCGAGCCGAAGACGCCGCTGCCGGCGCAGGAACTGCCGGACAACCTCACCGCCGAGCTGCCGCCGCTGCTCAAGGCCTACATGCGCCTGGGCGCGAAGATCTGCGGCGAGCCCTGCTGGGACCCGGACTTCCAGGTCGCCGACGTGTTCATCCTGCTCAAGCGCGACGAGCTGTGCCCGCGCTACGCCCGCCACTTCAAGGCGGCCGTGTGATGCGCGGCGCCTGGCGAAGCGCCCGCCTGCTGGCGGTGATCGGCCTGGGCCTGGCGCTGGCCGCCGGGGTGGCGCTGCTCGAACGCCTGCCCGGCTACGACTGGACCGCCCTGCGCCAGGGCCTGACGCGCTGGTGGCTGGCGCGCCTGCGCCGCGCCCTGCCGCTGCGGGTGAAGGTCTACGGCGAGCTGCCCCCGGGCCCGGCGCTGTGGGTCAGCAACCACGTGTCCTGGCTCGACATCCCGCTGCTCGGCGCCCTGGCCCCGCTGACCTTCCTGTCCAAGGCCGAGGTGCGCCAGTGGCCGCTGGCCGGCTGGCTGGCGGAAAAGGCCGGCACCCTGTTCATCCGCCGCGGCTCGGGCGACGGCAGCCGCCTCGGCGAGCAGATCGCCGGGGCCCTGCAGCTGGGCCGCTCGACGCTGATCTTCCCGGAAGGCACCACCACCGACGGCCGCGGCCTGCGCAACTTCCACGGGCGCCTGCTGGCCGGCGCCATCCAGGCCGGGGTGCCGCTGCAGCCGGTGGCCCTGCGCTACCTGCGCGACGGCGAGCCGGACCACCTGGCGCCCTTCATCGGCGACGACGACCTGCTCAGCCACCTGCTGCGGCTGCTGCGCAACGACCGCGGCTGCGTGGAGATCCACCTGCTCGCGCCGCTGCCCAGCCAGGGCCGCGACCGCGCCCAGCTGGCGCAGCAGGCCCATGCCGCCATCGGCACGGTGATCTACGGGGAAGTCGCTCGGGAGCAGGCGCTGGCCGCCTGAAAGAGCCTGAAAGAGAAAGTCGAACCTGCCGGGCGCCACGGCTGGCAGGTTCCGCCCCGGACGGCGGCGCAGGCTTGAACTCCAACCGGAAAGACCGGCGCCCGCCATTGGCGGGCGCCGTCGTTCCCTTGGCGCGCGGGCCTGCGCCGCGCCGTCCTACACGCCGGTTTCCGGCGGCACGACCAGGATGTCGCAATCCAGTTCGCGCAGGGCGTAGTCGGCGACACTGCCGATCAGGGCACGCTTGATCCCTCCCATGCCCCGGGTACCCATCACCAGCAGGTCCGGCCGGTGCTTTTCGGACATGCGCTCCAGCACGTTGCCCGGCAGGCCGACGGCGACCAGCTGTTCGTCGATCCAGGGTTCCAGCTGCTGGTCGCGCAGGAACGCCTTGAACTCATCCACCGCCTGGCGCGTCTCGGTGCCGACGAACTCGTCGATGCGCTCCTCGCTGACCCCCGAGTACTGCATCATGCCCTTGGCCAGCGGGCTGAAGGCATAGATGGCGCGGCGCACCGCGCCCTGCAGCAGGCCCAGGCGCTCGGCGACGCGCACCGCGTTGGCCGAGGCCGGCGAGGTGTCCAGCGCCAGCAGCAGGTCGCGGTATTCGCCGACCGCCGGCTGGTTGACCATCAGCACCGGCAGCTTGCCGGCGCGCACCACGCGTTCCACCGTGGTGCCGACGAAGATGTCGCGCAGCACGCTCTTGCGGTGCGAGCCCATCACCAGCAGGTCGACGTCCTCTTCCAGCGCGCAGCTGACGATCTTCTGGTTCGGGTCGCCGACCTCGACGCGGATGCGCGGGCAACCGCCGCCCAGGGCGGTGAGTTCGACAAGGCGCGCCTCCAGCAGCAGCCGGACCTGCGTCGCCTCCTGTTCGACCAGCGCCACCGGCTGGTCCTCGTCCACCACGCAGAGCACCGTCCACGGGCAGCCGAAGCGCTTGGCCAGGGCACCGGCGCGTTGCAGGGCCTTCTCCGAGCGCGAAGACAAATCCGTGGCGATCATCAATGATTTGAGCATGCTGCACCTCCCTCTCCGTCGTGGGTTCTATTGCATCCTTTCATGGCTTTCCTACGTTTGATGCATATCAAGCCGGGGGCGATCCCCAGGCAGATTGTCGCGCCGCCCGGCCAGCGCCAGCAGTTGCGGGTAGAACGCGCGGAAGTCGTCGCTCAGCGGCTGGTAGCGCTCGGCCAGTTCCTCCCAGGCGCCGTCCAGCAGGCCCGGGCGCGACAGCCGGCGGGCCATGCCGGCGAGCACGTCCTGCAGCACCGTGAACTCGCGGTAGCTGCCCAGCCAGTCCTGCGCCGCCATGCGCGGGGCGATGCGCGCCAGGCGCTCGGGCAACTGCGGGGTGGTGTTCAGTACACCATAGACGCGGCGGGTGAATTCGCTGAGCGGCTCGTTGCTGAATGTGTCCCAGTCCCGCGCCAGGCAATGGTCGAAGAACACGTCCAGCAGCACGCCCGCCAGGCGCCGCCGCTCGGCGGGAAAGCGCAGCTTCGCCGCATGCACCAGCGGATGGCTGTCGGTGAAGGCATCGATGCGCCGGTGCAGGCGGATGGCCGCCTCGATGTCCGCCGGCCAGCGTCCGGCCAGCGGCCCCTTGACGAAATCGCCATAAAGGCTGCCGAGCAACTGCGCCGGCTGCGAACCGCCGAGGTGGAGATGGGCGAGGTAGTTCATGGCCCAAGCTTAGCGCGAAACCCGCGTCGCCGGGATGCCGGGCAAGGCCCGCGGATTTGCCCGCAAGGCCCGTCTCTGCTAGTGTCGCCGGGTTCCGAATACCCCGCCGAGATGTCCCCATGGCCCGCAAGAAAGCCGTCGATTTCGAACAGTCCCTCGCCGAACTGCAAACCCTGGTGGAACGCCTGGAAAGTGGCGAGTTGTCCTTGGAGGACTCGCTCGGCGCCTTCGAGCAGGGCATCCGCCTGACCCGCGAATGCCAGGCGGCGCTGAGCCAGGCCGAGCAGAAGGTGCAGGTGCTGCTGGAGCGCGACGGCGAGCTGAGCGAGGCGCCGTTCGACAGCGAAGGCGAAGACGCATGATCGCCGCCTACCAGGCGCGCTGCCAGGCGCGCGTAGACGCCGCCCTGGAAACCCTGTTCACCCCGCCCCGCGAAGACCTCCAGCGCCTCTACCGGGCCATGCGCTACAGCGTGGTCAACGGCGGCAAGCGCGTGCGCCCGCTGCTGGCCTACGCCGCCTGCGAAGCCCTCGGCGGCGACCCCGCCCGGGCCGACGGTGCGGCCTGCGCGGTGGAGCTGATCCACGCCTACTCGCTGGTCCACGACGACCTGCCGGCGATGGACGACGACGACCTGCGCCGCGGCCAGCCGACCACCCACATCGCCTTCGACGAGGCCTGCGCCATCCTCGCCGGCGACGGCCTGCAGGCGCTGGCCTTCGAAGTGCTGGCCGAGGCCCGGCTGAACCCGCAGGACGCCGAGACGCGCCTGGCCATGGTCACCGCCCTGGCCCGCGCCGCCGGTTCCGCCGGCATGGTCGGCGGCCAGGCCATCGACCTCGAGGCGGTGGGCCGCAGGATCGACCAGGCGGCCCTGGAAACCATGCACCGGCACAAGACCGGCGCGCTGATCGAAGCCAGCGTGCGCCTCGGCGCCCTGGCCAGCGGCCAGGCCGACGCCGAGCGCCTGGAAGCCCTGGCCCGCTACGCCGGGGCCATCGGCCTGGCGTTCCAGGTGCAGGACGACATCCTCGACGTGGAAAGCGACACGGCCACCCTGGGCAAGACCCAGGGCAAGGACCAGGCCCACGACAAACCCACCTACCCCGCCCTGCTCGGCCTGGAAGCCGCCAAGACCTACGCCATGGCCCTGCGCGACCAGGCCCTGGCGGCCCTGGAAGGCTTTGGCGAGGGCGCCGAGCCGCTGCGGGAGCTGGCTCGCTATATCGTCGAGCGGCGTAGCTGAGGGGTCGGCGGTACGGGCCAGGCGGCGAGGTGTCGGCGAAGTCCGCAACCCTCACCCCAGCCCTCTCCCAGAGGGAGAGGGGGCCGTCCTGAGTGGGTGGATAACACAGCGTCAGCCGGCAGGTTCCGCGGTTATGCGCCGTAGGCCAAATGCACCGGGACGCCCGGTGTGGCCGGTGAGTCCGCTCCTACGGTTCCAGGAAGCACGGCTTTTCGTAGGATGGCGTTGAGCGAAGCGATACCCATCAGCGTAACCGCATGGGTTTCGCAAGCTCAACCCATCCTACGAAGAGCACCTCGGCGCAAGACAGTTGCTCCTACGGTTCAGGGAAGCACGGACGTAAGAGCGGACTCCGTCCGCGATTCGGCGCATAACGCCGCACGGATTTCCAGAGAAACATCCGCGCGCACCGGAACGCCCCTTGGAAGGCCAAGCGCTCTGGCCCAAGGCCCACAGGCAAAACCAGCCCCGCCCCGCAGGAACGACCGCAAGAAAACCACCCCCTCCCCCAACCAAACAGCACCCCCACCTTGCTTGGGCCTGTCAGAAGCATCAGGTAAACTGCCGCATCTTTGCCTCTCATAACGATCAGCCTGATGCCCACGACGTTCCACGAGATCCCCCGCGAGCGCCCCGCCACCCCCCTGCTCGACCGCGCCAACACGCCGGTCGAGCTGCGCCGGCTGGGCGAGGCGGAGCTCGTCAGCCTCGCCGACGAACTGCGCCAGTACCTGCTCTACAGCGTCGGCCAGACCGGCGGCCACTTCGGCGCGGGCCTGGGGGTGATCGAGCTGACCATCGCCCTGCACTACGTCTTCGACACCCCGGACGACCGCCTGGTGTGGGACGTCGGCCACCAGGCCTACCCGCACAAGATCCTCACCGGCCGCCGCGAGCGCATGGGCACCCTGCGCCAGAAAGACGGCCTGGCCGCCTTCCCGCGGCGCTCGGAGAGCGAGTACGACACCTTCGGCGTCGGCCACTCCAGCACCTCCATCAGCGCCGCCCTGGGCATGGCCATCGCCGCGCGCATGCAGGGCTCGGGGCGCAAGTCGGTGGCGGTGATCGGCGACGGCGCGCTGACCGCCGGCATGGCCTTCGAGGCGCTGAACCACGCCTCCGACGTGCAGGCCGACATGCTGGTGATCCTCAACGACAACGACATGTCGATCTCGCACAACGTCGGCGGCCTGTCCAACTACCTGGCCAAGATCCTCTCCAGCCGCACCTACAGCAGCATGCGCGAAGGCAGCAAGAAGGTGCTCTCGCGCCTGCCCGGCGCCTGGGAGATCGCCCGCCGCACCGAGGAATACGCCAAGGGCATGCTGGTGCCCGGCACCCTGTTCGAGGAACTGGGCTGGAACTACATCGGCCCCATCGACGGCCACGACCTGCCCACGCTGATCGCCACCCTGCGCAACATGCGCGACCTCAAGGGCCCGCAGTTCCTCCACGTGGTGACCAAGAAGGGCAAGGGCTTCGCCCCGGCCGAGGCCGACCCCATCGGCTACCACGCCATCACCAAGCTGGAGCCGGCCGGCGCTGCGCCGAAGAAGGCCGGCGGGCCGAAGTACTCCAACGTCTTCGGCCAGTGGCTGTGCGACATGGCGTCGCAGGACCCGCGCCTGGTCGGCATCACCCCGGCGATGAAGGAAGGCTCTGACCTGGTGGCCTTCGCCGAGCGCTTCCCGGAGCGCTACTTCGACGTCGCCATCGCCGAGCAGCACGCCGTGACCCTCGCCGCCGGCATGGCCTGCGACGGCATCAAGCCGGTGGTGGCGATCTACTCCACCTTCCTGCAGCGCGGCTACGACCAGCTGATCCACGACGTCGCGGTGCAGAACCTCGACGTGCTCTTCGCCATCGACCGCGCCGGTCTGGTCGGCGAGGACGGCCCGACCCACGCCGGCAGCTTCGACCTTTCCTACCTGCGCTGCATCCCCGGCATGCTGGTGATGACCCCCAGCGACGAGGACGAACTGCGCAAGCTGCTGACCACCGGCTACCTGTTCCAGGGCCCGGCAGCGGTGCGCTACCCGCGCGGCAGCGGACCGAACACCCCGATCGACCCGACGCTTGCGCCGGTGGAGATCGGCAAGGGCGTGCTGCGCCGCCAGGGCAAGGCCGGCAAGGTCGCCATCCTGGCCTTCGGCGTGCAACTGGCCGAGGCCCTGCAGGTGGCCGAGCGCTTCGACGCGACCGTCGCCGACATGCGCTTCGTCAAGCCGCTGGACGAGGCCCTGGTGCGTGAGCTGGCCGACAGCCACGAGCTGCTGGTGACAATCGAAGAAAACGCCGTGATGGGCGGCGCCGGCGCCGCGGTCGGCGAGTTCCTCGCCCGCGAGAACCGCCAGCAGCCGCTGCTGCACCTGGGCCTGCCGGACTACTACGTGGAGCACGCCAAGCCGGCGCAAATGCTCGCCGAATGCGGCCTGGACGCCGCCGGCATCGAACGCGCCATCGCCGAGCGCCTGGCCCTGCTGGCCACCCCCGCGCCCGAGGCCTGAGCCCCGGCGCGCGGCGTCAGCCCAGCAGCGCCAGCGTGTCCAGGGCGATCATCCGTTCCTCGGCGGTGGGCACCACCAGCACCCGCGGCGAGCCGGGCTGGTGGATTTCCCGGCAGCGGCCGCCCACGCAGGCCGCGTTGGCCGCCTCGTCGACGGCGAAGCCGAGGAACCCCAGGTGGGCCAGGGTCCTGGCGCGCACCAGCACCGAGTTCTCGCCGATCCCGCCGGTGAACACCAGGCCGTCGATGCGCGGCATGGCGCAGCCCATCGCCGCCAGGGACTTGGCCAGGCGGTAGCAGAACACCTCGATGGCCAGGGCCGCGCCCGCGTGGCCCCGGGCGCGCGCCTGTTCCAGGGTGCGCATGTCGTTGGACAGGCCCGACAGGCCGAGCAGGCCGCTGTCTTCGTTGAGCATCCTGTCGACTTCCTCGATGGTCCAGCCCAGGCTGCGGATCAGGTGGCCGTGCAGGTTGGGGTCGACGTCGCCGCTGCGCGTGCCCATCACCAGACCCTCCAGCGGCGTCATGCCCATGCTGGTGTCGCGGCTGCGGCCGTTGACGATGGCGCAGGTGGAGCAGCCGTTGCCCAGGTGCGCCGACAGCCAGCAGCTGTCCTCCGGCGGCAGGCCGCACAGGGTGGCGGCGCACTGGCTGACGTAGCGGTGGCTGGTGCCGTGGAAGCCGTAGCGGCGCACGCCGAAATGCCGGTACAGCCTTTCCGGCAGGGCGTAGCGGTAGGCGTGCTCGGGCAGGCTCTGGTGGAAGGCGGTGTCGAACACCGCCACCTGCGGCAGCTGCGGGTACAGCGCCAGGGCCGCCTCGATGCCGGCCAGGGCGCCGGGGTTGTGCAGCGGCGCCAGGGCGACGGTGTCGCGGATGTTCTGCATGACCTGCGGGTCGATGCGGCAGGCCTGACTGAAGTGCTCGCCGCCATGCACCACGCGGTGGCCGATGCCTTGCAGGCGCCCTTCGGCGGCTACCTGCACCAGCGGCAGCAGGCGCGCCAGGGCCTGGCGGTGGTCGGCGTTCGGCAGGGCGAGGTCGACGCGGCCGCCGGCGTCGACGATGCGCAGGCTGGCCTGGGGCGTGCCCAGGCATTCGACGATGCCGCTGGCGCGGAACTCGGGGGCGCTTTCGTCGACCAGGGCGAACTTGATCGACGAACTGCCGCAGTTGATGACGAGGATGCTTCGGTCGGACATGGAAGGGTTTCCTGCAGGGCAAGGGAGAGCCCGGCGCGCTACGCCGCCCCGGACCGCGAAGGGCCGGGCGCGGGCGCGCCGGGGAGAAGAGGTGCGGCCTACCAGGCCGCGCTCAGGCGTTCGCGGTTGGCCAGGGTGGCCGAGGGCCGCTCACCGAAGAGCCGCTGGTAGTCGCGCCCGAACTGCCCCATGTGCCAGAAGCCCCAGGCCATGGCGGCGTCCTGCACGGTCGCGTAGGGCGAGTGGGGGCTGCCCAGCTCGCGGTGCACGGCGTTCAGGCGCACGGCCTTGAGGTAGTGGATGGGGCTGCGCCCGAGCACGTCCAGGAAGCAGTTGCGCAGCGTGCGCTGGCTGACGTGCAGGAGCCGGCAGAGCTCCAGCGCGCTCACCGGCCGGCTGGGGTTGTCCAGCACGTATTCGCGCGCCCGGGCAACCACCCAGTGCTTGCGCAGCAGGGTGCGGGAGCAGGCGTGGCGGGCGGGTTCTGCGCCCTGCAGCAGGTCCAGCAGGCAGAGCAGCAGGTCGTGGTTCAGCTGCCGCGCCACCGCGGGCTCGCGCAGGCTCAGCGGCTCGACCTGGGCCAGCGCCAGCGCGGCGCGCATGAAGTCGCACAGGCGCCGCCGGGCGCCGGGCCCGACCTGCAGCAGGCGCGACTCATCCAGCAGCAGGCCGAGGTGGCGCAGTTCCTCCAGTTCCAGGTGCTCCAGCAGCGCCTCGCGCTCCACCACCAGGCCGAGGATGTTGTAGTCGTCCGGGGTGCTCAGCTCGAACTCGCGGCCGCCCGGGCGCACGGCGATGGCCTGGGCGTCGATGCAGTCGCGGCCGATGTAGCCGACGTCCTTGTCGCCGTAGGGGATGCCGAACCAGAAGGCGCCGGGCCAGACCATGCAGGACTGGTGCAGCGCGTGGCTGGTGTATTCGCGGAAGAACTGCAGGCCGTCGAGCCAGACCTCGGTCAGCTCGCCGCGGAAGGGCCCGGGGTCGAGCTGGTCGTAGAGCTGCTGCCAGGCGGTGATGTTGCAGGCGTGGGCGTAGACGTCGCGGGTCTGCCGCCGGCGCACGCCGTCGCAGTGGCCCAGGGGTTCGTCCAGCCTGCCCGGCGTGTCGTCGCACGCCCAGAGGTGATGCAGATCGATTGCGCTTTTCTTGTCCGACATGACGCCTTGCCCGATAGCTTCAGGGACCCGCGCGAGCGGGTCGGGTTTCGTCATGCAAGGCACTGCCAGGTGGGTGGCTCTATGGCTACCTCACACTGTGGGGAATTGCTCAGAGCAGGTGTTGCCACAGGTCAAGGTGCGGCCTGGGCACGGTCATGCCGTGGACCAGCAGCCCCTTTTCCCCGGCGCTGGCGCAGGCCACCCGCACCGCCGCCTCCACGTCGGCGACCTCGCCGGTCAGCACCAGGTAGCACTTGCCGCCGATGCCGAAGGCCATGTGCACGCGCACCAGGGTGACGTTGGCCGCCTTCACCGCGGCGTCGGCGGCCTCGATGCAGGCCGCCACGCTGAAGGTTTCCACCACCCCCAGCGCGCGCGGCCGCTCCACCGGGTTGACGCCGCTGATGGCCGGCAGCACCGACTCGTGGATGTTCGCCAGGACGAACTGGTCCACCAGCATCTGCCCGCCCTCGGCCGCGCCGGCCTGCACCGCCTGGCGCACCGCGGCGACCTCGCCGCCGACCATGGCGATGTATTTGCCGGGGCAGATGGTCTTGGCCGCCAGCAACTGCACGTCGGCGCTCTTCAGCATCAGGTCGGCGAGCTGCACGCCGCGGGCGATGCTGGTCAGTTCGATCAAACCTATGGCGTGGTGCATCAGGCTTCTCCTGGCGGGTTGGCGACGAGGCGGACGTGGCTGTCGCCGACCTCCGCCACGCGGCCGGCGATGCTGGCGTGCAGCGGCACGCCGAGTTGTCCTTCGGGCGCTTCGGCGATGCATTCGCCCAGCGCCACCTGCTGGCCCACGGCGACGCAGGGCCGGGCGGCCACGCCGATGTGCTGGCGCAGCGCCAGGCGCACTTCGGCGGGGTGATGTTCCTGCGCCAGCAATGGCGCCTTGTGGTTATAGGCCTGCAACTCCAGGCGCGAGACCAGGCGGCTGACCGGCAGCAGGCGGTATTCGGCCATGGGGTCGGCGCCGCGCAGTTCGCCCTGGTAGCGGGCGCCCTCTTCGCGCAGGCGGGCCTTGAGCGCCTGGTTCAGGCGCATCGGCGAAATCTCCACCGGGCAGGCGTAGGCCTCGCAGATGCCGCACTCGGAGCAGGTCAGCGCCGACAGCAGCACGCTGGGCTGGGCGACGTGCTGGTAGTTGGTGGCGCGCACGATCAGGTGCGGCGGCAGCTCGTGGCCGATCATGTGCCGCGGGCACAGCTCGGTGCACAGCGTGCACTGCTCGCACACCGAGCGGGCCATGGCCAGCACCGAGTCCATGCTCTGCCGGCGGCGGCGCACCAGCAGGTGATCCTGCGGCAGCACCAGCAGGCCGCCGGTGGTCTTGCTGACCGGTTCGTCGAGGTCGTCCAGCAGGCGCCCCATCATCGGCCCGCCATTGATGAAGGCCGGGCGCTCCAGGGTGCTGCCGCCGGCCAAGGCCAGGGCCTCGCGCAGCGGCGTGCCCAGCGGCAGGCTGAGGGTCAGCGGCTGGCGCACCGCGCCGTTCACGGTCAGGGTGCGGTGGGTCACCGGCAGTTGCAGCTCCACCGCGCGGCCGACGTTGATCAGCGTCTGCACGTTGCTCACCACCACGCCGATGGCCAGCGGCAACGCCGCCGGCGGCACGCGCCGGCCGGTGGCCAGCCAGATGGTGATGACCTCGTCGCCGGCCGGGTAGACGTCCGGCAGTATGTGCAGGCGCACGCGCTCGGGCAGCAGCGGCTGCAGGCGCTCGATGGCCGCGCGGTACTTGGCCTTGAGGGCGATGATGCCCTCCTTCGCGCCGGTGGCGGCCATGCCGTGGAGCAGGCCCTTGAGCAGCCATTCGGCCTGTTCCACGGCGAGCTGCTGGTCGACCTTGAGCAGAGGCTCGCACTCGGCGCCGTTGACCAGGTAGATCTCCGCCTCGGCCTCGAGCTTGACGTGGGTCGGGAAGCCCGCGCCGCCCGCCCCCACCACGCCGGCGGCGAACACCCGGCGGCGGATTTCCCCGGCGTCCAGGGCCTCGACGGCGATCATCGCGGCGCCCCTCCCGGCAGGCGGTAACGGCTACTGCGGCGGCGCAGCCGGCCCTGGGCGAAGAGGCCTTCCAGCCAGGCCCGGGCCTGCGCCACCGGGATGTCGAAGGCCGCCGCCACCTCGCTGGCGCTGTAGCCGTGCTTGCGCCGGGCGAGCAGGCCGAGCAGCGCCTCCTGCGGGGCCGGCGCCGGCGCCGGGGCCGGGCCTTGCCCGGCGTCCAGCAGGCTGCCCAGCAGGTAGGCGGTGTCGTCTTCCGGGCGGCCGATCTCCTTGCGGCCGACCAGGCAGCCGCGCCGGCTGGCCAGCGCCGCGCCGGCGTCCAGCGCGGCGCGGCAGGCGGCCAGGTCGCCCTCCACCACCAGGGTGACCAGCGCCGGGTTGGTCACGGCCTGGCGCAGCAGGCGCACCGACGCCGCCTTGAGCATGGCGTCGGCGGCCTCTATGCCGCAGGCCAGGCCCCTGACTTCCAGCAGGCCCAGGGCATCGATCATGGCGCTCACCTCCTCAGGCCCGCTGGATGGGGTTGCGGGCGATCTCCAGCACCGCCTCGGAGAAGGCGTTGCAGGCGGCGCGGCAGGCCGCCTGGCTGCCGGCGAGGAAGGCCGCCGAGTAGTTGGTTTCCGAGGGCGGCGGCACGTAGGTCACCAGTTGCACGTCGGCGGCCTTGAGCGCGGCGTCGATGCCGTAGGTGGCCTCCAGCGGCGGCGCCACCAGGTAGGCGATGGGGTCGCCCAGGGCGATGCCGGCGCCGGCCGACAGGTAGCTGCCGGTACGCGATACCACGTGGGCGAGGAAGGCCACGCTGTGGGCGTCGTCGGCCCAGCGGAAGCTCGGGCCGGCCTCGATCACCTCGTTCATGGCGTCGAGCCCGGCGCGCACCTCGGCGGGGTTGGGGCCGCCGAGCATGATCAGCACCTCGCCGGCGGTGGACGAAGGCCCGTTGGCCGCCCCGGCGTACAGCGAACGGCCGTACACCACTTCCACCTGGGCCTGCTTGGTGGCCTCGTCGGCGGCGATGTAGGCGACGTCGTCGGAGTCGACGCTGATCAGCCCGAGGCTGCGGATGTGCTCGCCCACCTTCAGCTCGCGGCGGAAGTCTTCCTGCAACGAGGCGATCAGGCGCATGGCCGTGACGCTCGGTTTGATCGGATCGAGAATGCTCATGTCGGGTTGCTCCTCAGCAATGGGCTCAGCGGTTCAGGGCGATGCCGGAGGCCTGCTTCTCCAGCATCCGCCGGGCCAGGTCGACGATCACCGCCGCCGCTTCCACCGGCGGCGTGCCGCCGCGGTGGATGTTCGAGATACAGGTGCGGTCGGCTTCCACGGTGCCGGCCAGGGTCGGCTTGTACACGGCGTAGCAGGACAGGCTCTCGGACTGGCCCAGGCCGGGGCGCTCGCCCACCAGCAGGATCACCACCTGGGCGCCGAGCAGTTCGCCGATCTGGTCCTCGACCTTGACCCGCCCGTAGCGCACGAAGAACGGCGTGCCGACGTCCAGCCCGGCGTTCTTCAGGCCCTCCAGCAGCGGCGGGAGGATTTCCTGGAAGTTCACCGTCACCGCGTCGGTGGACAGGCCGTCGGAGATCACCACCTGTACCTGCGGGTTCTTCTTGCACTCGGCGAGCAGGGTCGCCACCGCCTTTTCGCTGAGGCGGCGGCCCATGTCCGGGCGGGTCAGGTACTGGTCCTTGGTGTCGATTTCCGACTGCACTTCCAGCAGGCCCTGCTGGGCCACCCACTCGGCGGGCACCTCCTTGAGCACGGTGTCCTTGGAGCGCGAGTGGTCGGCGAGGAAGCGCAGCAACGCCTGGGTACGCGGGCGCACGCCGGCGCGGCCCAGGCACACCCGCGCGGCGGTGGCCTTGCGGAACTCCTCCAGCACCTCGGGGCGCTGCGGGGCCTGGACGCCGATCCACTGGCGGGCCTGTTCCGAGCCCAGGTCCCAGGCGCACAGGCCCTCTTCCACGGCGCTCGGCGCCGCTGCCGGAACGTCAGGCGCCGCCGGCGCGGGGCGGGCCTGGAGTTCATTCAATACCGAACGGACGATGTCCTCGATCTGCTGCTGATGCATGTCGCTTCCCTCAGAAGAAAATGGATGGATCGCCGGCGCGGGCGGTCAGCCGGCCGTCGCTCATCAGGCCCATGCGTTCGAGCCAGCGCTCGAACTCCGGCGCCGGGCGCAGGCCCAGCAGCTGGCGGATGGTGGCGGTGTCGTGGAAGGCGTTGGTCTGGTAATTGAGCATGATGTCGTCGCCCATCGGCATGCCGATGATGAAGTTGCAGCCGGCGGTGGCGAGCAGGATCATCAGGTTCTCGTTGGAGTTCTGGTCGGCGTCGGCGTGGTTGGTGTAGCAGCAGTCGCAGCCCATGGAGATGCCGCTGAGCTTGCCCATGAAGTGGTCTTCCAGGCCGGCACGGATGATCTGGCGGTCGTTGTACAGGTACTCCGGGCCGATGAAGCCGACCACGGTGTTGACCATGAAGGGGTCGAAGTGGCGGGCCAGGCCGTAGTTGCGCGCTTCCATGGTCAGCTGGTCGGCGCCGTAGTGGGCGCCGGCGGACAGCGCCGAGCCCTGGCCGGTCTCGAAGTACAGGCAGTTGGGCCCGGCGATGCGGTTGTACTCGGCGCCCACCGCGCGCGCCTCTTCGAGCATCTCCAGCTCCACGCCGAACTCGCGCAGGCCCTTCTCGCTGCCGCAGATGCTCTGGAAGATCAGCCCGCCCGGCGCGCCGCGGCGGATCGCCTCCATCTGCGTGGTGACGTGGGCCAGCACGCAGCCCTGGGTGGGGATGGCGAACTTGTCGATGGCCTCGTACACGGTGTGCAGCACGCGGGTGAGGTTCTCGACGTTGTCGGTCACCGGATTGACGCCGATCACCGCGTCGCCGATGCCGTAGGACAGGCCCTCGTACATCTGCGCGGCGATGCTCTGCACGTCGTCGCGGGTGTCGTTGGGCTGCAGGCGCGCGCTGAAGCGGCCGGGCAGGCCCATGGTGTTGTTGGCCTTCTTCACCACCGGCATGCGCTTGGCGGCGTAGATCAGGTCGGCGTTGGAGCAGATCTTCGCCACCGCCGCCACCACCTCGGAACTCAGGCCCTTGCGCAGGAAGGCGATGTCGTCGGCGCCGGTGTCGTCGGCGAGGATGTATTCGCGCAGCTCGCCGATGCGCCACTGGGCGATGCGCGCGTAGGCGCTCTCGTTGATGCCGTCCTGGATCAGCCGGGTGACGCTGTCCTCCTCGTAGGGGATCACCGGGTTCATGCGCACGTCGGCCACCGTCAGCTCCGACAGCACCTGCTTGGCCGCCACCCGCTCCTGGGCGGTGCCCGCCGCCACGCCGGCGAGCACGTCGCCCGAGCGCGGCTCGTTGGCCTTGGCCAGGACCTCCTTGACGTCCTTGAACTGATAGGTCTTGCCGAACAACTGGGTCTTGAGTTTCATCACACCACCTCAGGAAGGGAAAGCCAGTGACTTGACGGTGACCGGAAGGATCTCGCCGTCGAACAACGGGCTGCCGATATCGATGTAGTCGCCATCGCTGGTCGCCACCTCGTCGATTACCGCCAGGGCGCGGCCGGCCAGGCGCGGCTGCAGGAGCATGCCGAGGACCTTGCCGAGGTCCTGGGCGGCCACCACCAGCAACGGATGGGCTTGGGATTCATGGCGCTGGAAACCGGCGAGTTCTTCCACGCAGCGCTGGATGGCCCGGTAGGCCACCGGCAGGTCCGCCGGCAGGGCCAGGGCGTAGAGGTCTTCGTCGGCGCGCAGGTCCATGCGCAGCAGGTTCTGCCGCCAGCCGTCGGCGATGCCCGCGCCCTGGCCGGCGGCCCAGTCGGTCGCGCAGGGCACCACCGGCACGTTGCGCATCGGCAGCTGCATTTCGCGCAGCCAGATGGTGCTGCCGGACAGCGACAGGCTGTGGGCGCCGGCGCCAATCACCGTGGCGCGCACGGTCTGCTTCGGCTCGGCCAGCGGCAGGCGCTGGAAGCCGGGGTCCTCGTGCAGCGCCGCGGCCAGCAGCGGGCCGATGTCGCCGAAGCGGAACGGCGCCTGCTCCGCGCCGTGGTAGAAGCATTCGCCGACGCCGCCGGAGAGGGTCAGCGCCTGCAGCCGGCCCACCGCCGGCAGCGGCTCGGTCATCAACAGTTCCCGGGCCAGCGGCGAAAGCGCGCCGTCGATCACTTCGTAGAGCAGCGCCGCCATGCGCCGCGCCACCGTGCGCAGTTGCTCGCTGGACAGCGCCTGCGGCTCGCCACCGAACAGCTCGCGGCAGATCGCCCGCGCCGGCCCGTGCAGGCGCAGCAGCGCGCCGCGGCTGTCGGTTTCCACCAGGCGCCCGCCGACGTTCAGGCAGGCCGAACCGATCACCCGGCCGGCCTCGAACAACACGTAGTTGGCGGTGCCGCCGCCGATGTCGATGTTCAGCACCCGCCCGGCGCAGGCGGCGGACAGCTCCGCCGCGCCGGCGCCGCGCCCGGCGATCACCGATTCCAGGTGCGGCCCGGCGCTGGCGACCACGAAGTCGCCCAGCCGCTCGGCCAGGCGCAGCACCGCCGGGCGGGCGTTGCGCGCCTTGGAGGTCTCGCCGGTGATGATGATGGCGCCGGACTCCACCTGCGCGGGCTCCAGGCCCGCGGCGCGGTACTGTTCGAGGATGAAGGCGAGCAGCTCGTCCTCGCGCAGGTGGCCCTCGAAGTCGATCGGGGTGAAGGCCACCGGGCTGACGTAGGTGACCTCCCGCGCGGCGAACTCGTAGTGCGGCACCTGGGACAGCGAGGCACGGTTGACCAGCACCAGGCGCGAGAAGATCACCTGGGTGGTGGTGGTGCCGACGTCGATGCCGACGCTGCGCAGTTCGCGCCTGCTCATGGCCGCGCCCTACTCGGCCCGCTGCAGGTCGGCGTCGGGCAACGCCACCGGCTCGGGCTGGGCTTCGGACCTGGGCGCGATGAGCATGGCCACGGCCACCGCGGTGATGCCGCCGAACAGCTTGCCCACCAGCATCGGGAAGATCATCGCGGACATGTTCGCCGCGGTGAAGCCGAGGTGGTCGCCCAGGGCGAAGCCGGCGGACACGGCGAAGGCGCAGTTGATGATCTTGCCGCGCGCATCCATCTTGCCGAACATGCCGAACATCGGGATCACATTGGCCAGAGTCGCCACCATGCCGGCGGCGGCGTCCTTGTTCATGCCCAGCAGGCCGCCGACTTTCATCAGCGGGGTGCCGAACCAGCGCGTCAGCAGCAGCACCATGGGGTAGGCGCCGAGCAGCACGCAGGCGATCGAGCCGATCACCTCCATGGCGCGCATCACCGCGCCGGGCTCGTCGCCTTCGGCCATGAAGATCGGGTCCAGCCCCGGGATCAGCGTCCAGCCCACGGTGAACTCCACCACCGCGGCGGCCAGGCCGAGGGTGATCAGCCCCACCAGCAGTTTGGCGAACACCTCGAAGCCGGCGATGATCTTCTCCGGGCAGAACTTCAGGCCCAGGGCGATCAGCGCCGCGACCACCAGCACCGGGATCATGTTGATGAGGATCATCGCCAGCGAGAAGCTCACCGGCTCGCCGTTGACCTCGATGCCCGAGTACATCGCCACCAGCCCGCCGGCGATGCAGCCCAGGGGCACGGTGACGATCCCGGCCAGGGTGCCCAGGGCCAGGTAGCGGCGGTCGGCGGGGTCGATGATGCCCAGCGCCACCGGGATGATGAACACCAGGGTCGGGCCCATCATGGCGCCGAGGATCAGCCCCGAGTACAGCCAGGCGGCGGTGTCGCCGCCGGCCAGCTCCTTGGCCAGGGAAAAGGCGCCCATGTCGTTGGCCAGCAGGGTGCCGGCGAACATCGCCGGGCTCGCCCCGACGCTCTCGTACAGCGGGATCACCAGCGGCCCCAGCAGGTTGGCCAGCACCGGCGCCAGGGCGGTGATGCCGACCATGGCCAGACCCAGCGCGCCCATGGCCATGAAGCCTTCCTCGAACTGCCCGCCGGAGCCGCCGATGCCGCGCCCGAGCCAGCCCAGGCCGAGATGGCCGAGGACCTTTTCGGAGCCGCCGAACTGGCTGAATACCCGGTCCACCGCCCCGATCAGCAGGAAGACCATCATCACGTACAGGATGATTTCGTTGATGCTCATGACAACTGCTCCTGAACAGAATTGTTTCCTTGCTGGCAGGCGCCTCGGCGCTGCCAGGCGTCCTGGTAGATCGCGACGATCTGTTGCGCGCAGGCGCTGCGCGGGTTGCCGGCCAGGCAGATGTCCTGCAGGGCCGCCTCGGCCAGCGCGGCGAAGTCCTCGCGGCGCACGCCGTGGGCCTGCAGGTCGCGGCCGGCGGCGCCGACTTCGTCGATCAGGCGCTGCACCGCGGCGATGCTGCGCTCGGCATCCAGGCTTTCGCGGCTGAGGGCATGGCCGATGTCGGCGTAGGCGCGCTTGCACACCAGTTGGTTGAAGCGCATCACCGCCGGCAGCATCAGGGCGTTGGCCTGGCCGTGGGGGATGCCGTAGCGCGCGCCGAGGGGGTGCGCGGTGGCGTGGCACAGGCCCAGGCCGGAATTGGAAAAGGCCATGCCGGCCATGTACGAGGCGAGCATCATCGACTCGCGGGCGCCGACGTTGCCGCCCTGCCCCACCGCCAGCGGCAGGGCCTCGCCGATCAGCGCCACGGCGCGCAGGGCCAGGCCCTGGGTCAGCGGCGTGGCGCTCGGCGCGACGTAGGCTTCGATGGCGTGGGTCAGCGCGTCGATGCCGGTGGCGGCGGTCACCGCCGGCGGCACGCCGAGGGTCAGGCAGGCGTCGATGATCGCCAGGTCGGGAATCAGGTCGGTGTGCACCAGCACCTGCTTCAGGTGCCGCTGGCTGTCGGTGATCACCGCCACGTTGGTGGCCTCGGAGCCGGTGCCGGCGGTGGTCGGCACGGCGATCAGCGGCATGCGCCGGCGCAGCGCCGGGCCG
Organism: Pseudomonas sp. AAC; assembly: GCF_000725445.1. NCBI lineage: Bacteria > Pseudomonadati > Pseudomonadota > Gammaproteobacteria > Pseudomonadales > Pseudomonadaceae > Pseudomonas > Pseudomonas sp. AAC. The sequence continues at coordinate 414,915 of NZ_KL647101.1, forward strand.
TCGCCAAGCTCGCTCACCCGGCGCTCCGGGTTGGCCGCCAGCAGCGCGGTGGCCTTGGCCGCGTCGAGCACCGAGCCGCCGCCGAAGGCCAGCACGCCGTCGCAGTCGGCGGCCAGCAGTTGCCGGCCGGCGGCCTCCACCACTTCGCTGTGCGGCTCGCCGCCGGCGTAGACCAGGCATTCGCAGCCCAGCCCGGCGTCGTCCAGCGAGCGCAGCAGGCCCTGGTCCAGCGCCTGCTCGTGCAGGCGGCCGTCGACCATCACGAACAGCCGGCGGATGCCCAGCGCCGCGCAGGCCTCGCCGGCGCGCACGGTGGCGCCGGGGCCGATGTAGGTGCTGGGCGGCACGCGGAATTCGCGCACCGCGCGGGCATTGAGCATGTCCAGGGCGCGATAGATCACCCGGCCGACGTCCTGCTCGTGCATGTCAGCGTTCCTCCTCGGCTTGCAGGCCGCAGGCGGCGATGGCCAGCGGCGTGGTGAACAGCGGCGGCGCGGGCAGGATCACCCGCTGCGCGGGGAAGGCCGCGGCGAACAGCGGCTGTACGCCGGGCAGGGTGCAGGAGCCGCCGGACAGGTAGATGGCGTCCACGTCCTGGCCTTGCAGGTGCGTGTGGACGATGTCGGCCATCTTTTCGAACACCGGGCGCACCAGCGGCCACAGGATCTGGCCCTCCTCGCGCTTGCGCCGTTCGGCCATCTCCAGCGACACGCCGAGGTGGCCGGCCAGCACCAGGCTGACGTGATGCCCGCCGGTGGGTTCGTCGGCGGAATAGGTCACTTCGCCGTCGTGCACCACGGCGACGCCGGTGGTGCCGCCACCGATGTCCACCACCGCGGCGCGGTCCAGGCGCAGCATCCGCGCCACCGCCGAGGGCTCGTCGATCACGTGGGAAACCTCCAGGTCGACGGCCTCCAGCACGTGGGTGGAAATGCTCGGTTCGGTGCCCGGCGGGTACGAGGTCGCGGCGCGCTGGAAGCACACGCCCAGTTGCCGCTCCAGGCTTTCCACCTGGCTGCGCACCAGCTTCACCGCGCCGAAGAAGTCCCAGACCACGCCGTCGCGCACCACGTCGGCCCAGTCCAGGCGCACCGCCACCGGCAGCGCCTGGGCGTCGAGCACCACCGAGACCACGGCGCTGGTGCCCAGGTCGATGCCCAGGCTCAGCGGCCCGCGGTCGCCCGGTTGCGCGACGGGGTGCGCCAGGCAGTAGGCGGCGCGTTCCAGGCGCGGCAGCAGCCAGTTTTCGAGATCGCGTTGCATGGCCGCCTCAGACGATCCGCAGGTGGTCGACCATGACGCAGCGGCGCAGGCGCACGAAGGTGCGCGCCGAGGTCACGCCCTCGCCGGTCGGCGTGGTGATGGTCATGGTGGTCCAGCCCTCGCCGCCGAAGCCCAGGCCGGCCAGGCACGGCCCGTTCTTGACGAAGATGCTGGTGTCCATGGCGTTGGCCATGCGGTCCAGGTGGTCGAGGTTGCGCGAGTGCATGGCCGCCGTGTGGTGGCAGCCGCCCTCCAGCTTCACGACCAGGGCGATGGCCTGGTCGACGTTGGCCACGCGCACCATCGGCAGCACCGGCATCATCATTTCGGTGATGGCGAAGGGATGGTCGGCGGCGGTTTCCAGCAGCAGCAGGCGCGTCTGCTCCGGCACCTGCAGGCCGATGGCGGCGGCGATCTTCGCCGCGTCGCGGCCGACCCAGTCGCGCGAGACGCTGCCGCGCCCCTGCTCGTCGACCTTCGGCAAAAGCAAGGGCAGCAGTTGCTGGCCCTGGGCGGCGCTCAGCTCCACGGCCTGCTGCTTGAGCATCTCGGCCTTGAGGGCGTCGGCCACGCTGTCGACCACGATCAGCACCTTTTCGTCGGCGCAGATGATGTTGTTGTCGAACGAGGCGCCGAACACGATGTCGCGCGCGGCGCGGGCCAGGTCGGCGGTCTCGTCCACCACCACCGGCGGGTTGCCGGCGCCGGCGGCGATCAGGCGCTTGTCGGTGTGCTTGCGCGCGGCTTCCACCACCGCCTCGCCGCCGGTCACCACCAGCAGGCCGATGCCGGGATAGCGGAACAGCCGCTGGGCGGTCTCGATGTCCGGGCGCTGCACGGTGGTGATCAGGTTGGCCGGCGCGCCGGCCTCGACCATGGCCTCGTTGAGCAGGCTGACGGTACGCTGCGACACCCGCTTGGCCGCCGGGTGCGGGGCGAACACCACGCTGTTGCCGGCGGCGATCATGCTGATGGCGTTGTTGATGACAGTGGCCGCCGGGTTGGTCGAGGGCGTCACCGAGGCGATCACGCCCCAGGCCGCGTTCTCGATCAGCGTCAGCCCGCGGTCGCCGCTGAGCACCTGCGCCTGCAGGCATTCGCTGCCGGGGGTGTGGCGGGCCTGGGCGATGTTCTTGGCGGTCTTGTCGGCCACCCGGCCCATGCCGGTTTCCTCCACCGCCAGCTCCGCCAGCTCCTGGGCGTGGCGCTCGCCGGCGGCGCGGATGGCGGCGATGGCCCGGTCGCGCATGGCCACCGAGCGCAATGCCTTCTGCGCCTGCGCGGCGGCGGCCACGGCGGCGTCCAGTTCGACGAACACGCCGGGGGCGCAGGTCGCGCCCGGCGATGCGACAGCGGCCGTGGAGGTCGCCCCTATCGAGGCGAGCACCGCCTTGACCACCTGTTCGATTTCCTTCGGGTTGATGTCCACGTCGTGCCTCACAGAATTCAGGGATGAGCCGGGCCACTCCACCTGGCGCGGGCCGGTGGAGGACGCTTGTCGTGAATGACCGCCGGGGGCGGGCCTATTTGCGGTAGAGCAGGCTGCCGTCGAGCACCGCTTCGTCGACGATGCCGACCACGCACAGGTCGATCGGCGCACGCACCTCGGCCAGGGCCTGGCGCGCGGCGCTGCCGCCGGCCAGCATCACCCACTCGCCGTTGCCGGCGCCGAGGCTGTCGCTGGCCACGTGCCGTTCACCGTCGGGGCGGCCGGCGCGGTCGAGCATCTCGACCAGCAGCAGCCGGTCCAGGCCCACGCCCGGATGCTTCACGGTGCACACCACCTGCCCTACGACAATCGCCAGTTTCATCGCCTGTTACCTCGTCGGGCCGCGTCCCTCGCGGCATACGCATGGATCCTCGGTGGCGGCGCCCGGAACGCGCAGGGCGGGCTCGGGCACCGCTCGGACGGTCGCGGCGGGCCGCTCAATCCACCGGGCGATCCGCCGCCAGCTTGATCGGAAAGACCTCTTCCAGGTCCGAATGCGGACGCGGGATCACCTGCACCGAGACCACTTCGCCGACGCGCTGCGCGGCGGCCGCGCCGGCATCGGTGGCCGCCTTGCAGGCTGCTACATCGCCACGGACCATGGCGGTGACCAGGCCACCGCCGATCTGCTTGACGCCCACCAGCTTCACCCGGGCGGCCTTGACCATGGCGTCGGAGGCCTCGATCAGCGCCACCAGGCCCTTGGTTTCGATCATGCCTAATGCTTCCATCTCACTCTCCTCGAACAATCGATCGCCCTTCGCAGGGCCTCTTCGGAGTGGCTAGCCACTCGCGTTACCCCCGGACGGCGGGGGCCGCCGTCCGGCTCAGGCGACTCGCCCGACAGCCTCGGCGCCGCCGGCCATCTTGTTGGCCAGCAGCACCGTCTGGATCATTTCCTCGCTCGTGCAGCCGCGCGACAGGTCGTGCAGCGGCGCGTTCATGCCCTGCAGCATCGGGCCGATGGCGTTCATGCCGCCGAGCCGCTGGGCGATCTTGTAGCCGATGTTCCCGGCCTCCAGGCTGGGGAACACGAACACGTTGGCCGCCCCGCCCAGCGGGCTGCCGGGCACCTTCGCCACGGCCACCTCGGGGACGAAGGCGGCGTCGAACTGGATCTCGCCGTCGACGCACAGCTCCGGCCGGCGCTCGCGCACAAGCTCGCAGGCCTGGCGCACCGCCTCGGCGTCGGCGTGCCTGGCGCTGCCGTGGCTGGAGAACGAGAGCATCGCCACCCGCGCCGGCTCGCCGGTCACCTGCTCGAAGCTGGCCGCCGAGGCCAGGGCGATGTCCGCCAGTTGCTCCACCGTCGGCCGCGGCACCACGCCGCAATCGGCGAAGGCCAAGGGGGCGCCGCCGTCCGCTGGCAGCATGAAGAACACCGAGGACAGCGTGCGGTTGCCCGGCGCCAGGCCGACCACCCGCAGGCCGGCGCGCAGCACGTCGGCGGTGGCGCTGAGGTTGCCGGCGATGCACAGGTCGACCTGGCCGGCCGCCAGCAGCGCCGCGCCGAACCACAGCGGGTCGTGCAGTTGTTCCAGGGCCTGCTCGGGGCTGAGCTTGTCCTGGCGCCGGGCCAGGTCCTGGGCGAAGCCGTGCAGCCAGGGCGAGCGCGCGGGATCGATCAGCCCGAGGTCGCCCAGGCGGATGTGCCGCTCCAGGCAGTAGCCGCGCAGGGCGAAGGGGTTGCCCAGCAGCAGCGGCTCGGCCAGGCCCTCGGCCTTGAGGAACTGCGCCGCCTCGATGGCGCGGCGGTCCAGGGCGTCGGGGAAGACCACCCGCGGCGGGTTCTGCCGGGCGGCCCGGCGGCAGTCGTCGAACAGTTTCATGGGGCCTCTCCCTGCACGCGCCGGCTCAGTTCCGCGGCGCTCGGCCAGGGTTGCCCGCGCAGGTGCAGCAGGCTCAGCAGCATGGCCACGTAGAGCGCGCTGGACAGCCGGTTGAGGGCGTGCAGCAGGTCCGCGCGGCGCAGCTTGAAGCCGGCCTCCATGAACACCTGGGCGGCGCAGATTTCCACCTCGCGGACCTTGGCCCGCAGCAGGTTGAGCAGCGCCGGCGCGCGGCCGTGGCCGCACTCGGGCACCAGGTGGTCGTGGCCCAGGTATTTCAGCGGCGCGTGGGACAGGCGGTGCAGCACGGCCTGGTCGAGCCCGCCGACGGCGAACCCGGCCAGCTCCTCGTCCAGCACGTCGGCGCGCATCAGCTGGCCGAGCAGCGAACGGATGTCGGCCAGCCAGGCGGCCAGCTCGGCCGGCTCCGGCAGCTCCACCTGCAGCCACACCGCCAGGGCGATGGCCGCGTCCAGCTGGGCGCGGAACTGCAGGCGCGGGTCGTTCTTGGCCACCAGTTCGTGGGCGTTCAGATGGGTCATGCCGGCGGGCTTGTCGGCCGGCGCCGAGCCGCACAGCTGGCAGGTCGCGGCGACGCGCCAGGCGCTGCCGGTCAGCCCGTGCACCGCCTGCAGGCACGGCGCGCCGTCCGCGTCCGGCTCTTCGGTCGCCCGGTACAGGCGGCCCTGTTCGTCATGGAACTTCAGCGACAGGTGGCGCTCGTCGATCAGCGCGCGGGCGGCGGGAGTCAACCGCGCATCGGCGGGCAGCCGCAGCTCGGTGCCTTCGCTCAGGCCGTGGCGCTCGCGCAGCCAGCTTTCGGTGATGAAAGTGCTCATGGCCGCCTCACTGTTCCTGCCAGTTGGCCGGCCAGGCCACGTAGAGGAAGCGCACCCGGCTGGGGGTGCCGAACTCGATGGCGCTGCCCTTGGGAATGAACAGCAGGTCGCCGGGCTGGCCCACCAGGGTCTCGCCGTTCTGGCGGATGTGCAGCTCGCCCTCCAGCACCAGGTCCACTTCGTCGTAGTTCAGCGTCCAGGGGAAGAAGGCGTTTTCCCACTGCATGAAGCCGGCGCCCATGCTGCTGCCGTCCTCGGCGCCGACCACGTCGGTGATGCCGATCTGGTATTCGCCCGGCACGCCTTCCAGGCGGCCGAAGCGCACGCTGCCGCCCTTCACCAGCTTGATCCCGCCGGCGCCGGTGCGCGCCTCGAAGGCCGCCCGGGCCACGCAGGCGCCGCCCTGTTGCGCGGCCTTGCGCACCAGTTGGTCGACCAGTTGCGCGTCCACTTCGGCGGGCAGCCGCGCCAGCACCTCGGCGCGAATCCGCGCCAGCTCGTCCTCGCTCGGCCCGGCCGCGGCCGGTTCACTCGCGGCCGCCGCCGGCTCGCCGGCCACCCGCTCGACCAGCGCCAGGCCCGCCTGTTCGGCGACCGTGCGCGCCTCCGGGGTGACGATGCAGCGCGGCAGCTCCACGGCCAGGGAACTCTGCCCGGCGGCGATGGCTTCACGGATGTCATTGGCGGTAATCAGCTTCTTCATCTCAACAGGTCCTCGATCGGATTCCGTGCGTTCAACAGCGCGCGCAGGCGCTCGATGCTGGCGGGGTCGTCGCTGGCGGTGTGGACGATCGCGCCGTCGATGCCGTGGGCGCGCAGCAGGCGTTCGATGGCGGGCAGGTCGACGCCGGGCAGGTCGCACTTGCTGATCACCCCGATCAGCCGCTTGCCGGCATGGATGTCCAGCAGCCCGGGCGGCAGCCGGCACTCCGTCGAGTCGGCGGGGTGCACGTAGACCAGGGTGTCGACGTCGTCGGTGCTGGTGATCAGCGCGCGGTACAGGCGCGGGTGGCTGACGAACTCGCCGGGGGTGTCCAGCGCGCCGCCGGGGCCGTAGTCCAGCGCCTGGGTCTTGCGCGCCGCTTCGGGGTTGCCGCACAGGGCGTTGAACAGGGTGGTCTTGCCGGCTCCGACGCCACCGATCAGGGCATAACGCGGCGCGTCCATGGTCAGCTCCTGGTCACCGGGCAGACGCTGTAGTCCAGCAGCCGGCCGAGGGCGGCGCAGGTCTGCGCCAGCGCCTCCTCCACCGCGCCGACGCTGCCGTGCAGCACCAGCGCGCCGCTGAAGCGGTCGAGGAAGCCGATGCGCACGTCGGCGGCCTTGGTGGCGAAGTCGCCGGCGATCATCGCGGTCTCGCCCGGGGTGAGGGTCATGATGCCGATGGCCTGCGCCCCGGGAACGCCGATCTTGCTCGACAGCTCCTCCTGGGGATGCGCGATCAGGTGCGCCAGGGTCACCTGCTTGCCCGGGACGAATTCCTGGATGATGCGCTCTTTGGACACGTGCTCCCCTCCTCTACTGCTTAGGAAGCTAACAAGTGCCCGGACGGCGGCCCTATCAAAATCCGGCAAAGTTTTCCGCCGCCCCGAAAGACCAGAAAACTCCTACAAAAACCGGCTGGAACGCCCGCGTGGCGCCGCATTCGCGGTTGCCGGCCGGAGCTTTCCGGCCGCGGTTCGCAGCGTGCTGAGTGACTTTGTCGCAGCCGCCGGAAAGCGCCCGGGCGCAGGCGGGGCGCCGCCATGGACGTGACGGGCCGCAGAGGAAAGGGGCGTCTGACGGACAGGTTCCGCATCGGCCCGACTTGCCCGGCCGTCGCGTTGTTCGTAAGGTGCGCACGTTTTCGTTCGAGGTAACGGGAAGCAGGTGAAAGGCCTGCGCTGCCCCCGCAACGGTAACCGACCGCAGGCCTTGCGCCTGCCGCGCTCCAATCCGCCACTGTGCGCCACGCATGGGAAGGCCGGGAGCGTGCGAGTCGGCAGCCCGGAGACCGCCCTCGACACGCATGACAGGTGTTGCGGAGGGCCGCACCTTCAAGCGCGGCCACTCCCGCCCTTGCCAGCCCTCCTCGAAAGTCCACTTTTGAGGAACCCCAGCGATGAAACTTTCCCGTCTTGCCCTGGCCGTCGCCGTGCTGCCCGCGGCGGCCTTCGCCGGCGACGATGCCGAACAGGCCTACCAGTTGCCGTCGATGGTCATCACCTCGGCGCGCCAGGCCGAACCCCGCGGCCAGGCCACTGCGGCCAACACCGTCTTCACCCACGACGACATCGAGCGCCTGCAGGCGCGCAGCGTGCCCGAGCTGCTGCAGCGCGTACCCGGCGTGCAGCTGAGCAACGCCGGCGGCCTGACCAGCTACTTCCTGCGCGGCACCAACCCCGGCCAAACGCTGGTGCTGGTGGACGGCCAGCGCATCGCCTCGGCCAGCAGCGGCATCGCCCGCCTGGACTACCTGAGCATCGACAACATCGAGCGCGTGGAAGTGACCCGCGGCCCGCGTTCGGCGCTGTACGGCGCCGACGCCATCGGCGGGGTGATCCAGATCTTCACCCGCCGCGGCGAAGCCGGCCTGCACCCGCAAGTGCGCCTGGCCGCCGGCAGCAACGGCACCTTCCAGCGCAGCGCCTCGCTCGCCGGCGGCGACGAGCGCACCCGCTTCGACCTCGGCGCCAGCCTCGACGAGAGCCGCGGCTACGACTACACCCGCGACAACGTCGGCGCCGACAGCGACCACGACGGCCAGCGCAACAAGGCCGTGCACCTGAACCTGGACCACCGCCTGAACGACGACTGGAAGGCCGGCTTCAGCCTCAACGACCAGCGCGGCGACAGCGAATACGACGACGCCTACAGCTACGCCCCCGCCGAGCCCCACGACGAGTTCCGCGTCAGCAGCTACAGCGGCTACCTCGAAGGCCAGCTGACCTCGATGTGGAACAGCCGCGTGGAGCTGGGCCGCAGCTTCGACCGCAACAAGGCCGTCGGCGCCGCCGAGGTGTGGAACAACGGCACCCTGGAAACCACCCGGCATTCGGCCAGCTGGCTCAACCGCCTGCAGTTGGACGCGCGCAACCAGCTCGCCCTGGGCGCGGACTGGTACGAGGACAAGGTCGAGGGCAGCACCGCCTTCGCCGAGGACAGCCGCACCAACCACGCCTTCTTCGCCCAGCACAGCTTCAAGGGCGAGGCCTTCTCCACCGAGCTGGGCCTGCGCCACGACGACAACGAGCGCTACGGCTCGCAGAACAGCTGGAACGCCGCCGTCACCCTGCCGGTAGGTGACAACCAGAGCTGGATCGCCAGCTACGGCGAGGGCTTCCGCGCGCCGACCTTCAGCGACCTCTACTACCCCGGCGCCAGCAACCCGGACCTGAAGGCCGAGACCTCGAAGACCTACGAGCTGCAATGGCGCGGCGACTTCGCCGGCACGCACCTGGAGGCCGCGCTGTACCGTACCGAGGTGGACGACCTGATCGCCTGGGACAGCGCCAGCAACATGCCGCAGAACATCGCCAAGGCGCGCATCGACGGCTTCGAGGCCAGCCTGGCCCGTGAGGTCCTCGGCTGGCAGGCCAACCTCGGCCTGAGCATCATCGACCCGCGCGACCGCGACACCGGCCACACCCTGCCGCGCCGCGCCCGGCGCACCCTGAGCCTGGACCTGGACCGCCAGTTCGGCGCCTTCGGCGTCGGCGGCACCTGGCGCGCGCTGAGCAACAGCTACGCCGACGCGGCCAACCAGGACCGCCTGGGCGGCTACGGCGTGCTCGATCTGCGCGGCAGCTGGCAGTTCAGCGAAACCCTGCGCTGGGACCTGAAGCTGCAGAACCTGCTGGACCGCGACTACGCCCGCGCCAGCTACCAGCGCCCGACCGATCCCATGGGTTTCCCCAGCGAAACCCTGCACTACAAGGAAGCCGGCCGCACCGCGCTGCTGGCGTTGACCTGGACGCCGGAGTTGTAGCCATCGCGGGCAAGGCCCGCTACGAAGAGCACCTCGTCACGGCCCAGTAGGGGCAACTGTCTTGCTGACCGCGCCGAGACGCTCTTCGTAGGATGGGTTGAGCCTGCGAAACCCATGCTGCCGTGATGATGGGTATCGCTTCGCTCAACCCATCCTACGACGGCGTTTCTCCGCACTTCGAGCGGACCTTGTCCGCGATAGCCGGAACCACCCGCGCCATTCCAATGTAGGAGCGCGCCCTGCGCGCGAAATCGCGGGCAGGGCCCGCTCCTACAGGTTGCCGTGAGGCATGGCATTCTCACCCGTAGGAGCGGATTCATCCGCGATTCCGCCGGCAGGGCGGACGGCGCCCAGGCCAACCTCGGCGCCGCCGGGGATCGCCGTTAAGCGGCGGATAACGCGGAGCGTTATTCGCCCTACGCATTCGCCATGCTGCACGGCATGTCCCCGTTGGGACAACTTGCGCCGAGGCGCGCTTCGTAGGATGGGTTGAGCCTGCGAAACCCATGCTGCCGTGGTGATGGGTATCGCTTCGCTCAACCCATCCTACGACGGCGTTTCTCCGCACTTCGAGCGGACCTTGTCCGCGATAGCCAGAACCACCCGCGCCATTCCAATGTAGGAGCGCGCCCTGCGCGCGATTTCGCGGGCAGGGCCCGCTCCTACAGGTTGCCGTGAGGCATGGCATTCTCACCCGTAGGAGCGGATTCATCCGCGATTCCGCCGGCAGGGCGGACGGCGCCCAGGCCAACCTCGGCGCCGCCGGGGATCGCCATTAAGCGGCGGATAACGCAGAGCGTTATTCGCCCTACGCCAACACCCCGGCCAGGCGTCCCAGGGCTGCGCAATCCGCGGCGTGCCAGTCGCTCAGTTCCGGCCAGGGGTTTTCCGCCAGGTTGACCAGCGCCGTGTAGCTGCCCGCCGCGCGGCCGCATTCCAGGTCGAAGCGGTAGTCGCCGACCATCAGCATGTCTTTGGGCTGCACGCCCCAACGCTCGGCCAGGTGCAGCAGGCCGTCCGGGTTGGGCTTGGGCCGGGCTTCGCCGCGGCCGAGGATGTCGCCGCTGGCGAAGCAGTCGCCCAGGCCGATGGCCTGCAGGGTCACCAGCGCCAGCTCGTGGGCGTTGCGGGTGAGGATGCCGAGGCGGTAGCCGGCCTCGTGCAGCGCGCGCACCAGGTCCACCGCGCCGGGCGCGGCGGTGGAGGCCAACGCCAGCTCGCGTTCGTGCTCCAGCAGCCAGGCGTGCTTGGCCGCCGCCTCGGCCGCGGGCAGCGCCGCCAGGTGGGTGAGGATGTCGTCTTCCTGGGGAATGCCCAGGGCCCGCTTGATCGCCGGGAAGTCGTGCACCGCCAGGGTCAGGGTGCCGTCCATGTCGAACACCCAGTGGCGGATCAGGCCCGGTTTCATGCCCAGTCCTCGCGGCGGCGGATCAGGCCTTCCTGGGTCGACGAGGCCACCAACTGGCCGTCGCGGTTGAAGATGCTGCCGCGCACGAAGCCGCGGCCGTTGCCGGCCCAGGGGCTGTCGATGGCGTACAGCAGCCACTCGTCCGCGCGCAGGTCGCGGTGGAACCACACGGAGTGGTCGATGGTGGCCACCTGCATGTCCTTCTGCCACACCGAGCGGCCGTGGGGCAGCAGCGAGGTGGTGAGGAAACCGAAGTCCGAGGCGTAGGCGAGGATGTACTTGTGCAGCGCCGGCACGTCCGGCAGCTTGCCGTCGGCGCGCAGCCAGAGGTACTTGATCGGCTCGCCGACCTGCGGGTCGTAGGGGTCGTTCTGGGTGACCGGGCGGATCTCGATGGGCTTGGGGTACAGCAGCTTGTCGCGGATACGCTCGGGGAACTGGGCGATGCTGCGCTGCTTGAGCTCCAGGTCCGTCGGCAGGTTCTCCGGGCCGACCACATCGGGCATCGGGATCTGGTGCTGGAAGCCCTCCTCGTCGTACTGGAAGGAGGTGCTCAGGGCGAAGATCGGCTGGCCCTTCTGGATCGCCGTGACGCGGCGGGTGCTGAAGGTGCCGCCGTCGCGCACGCGGTCGACCTGGTAGACCACCGGCATGCTGGCGTCGCCCGGGCGCAGGAAGTAGCCGTGCATGGAGTGCACGTGGCGCGCCGGCTCCACCGTCTGGCTGGCCGCCGACAGCGCCTGGCCGAGCACCTGGCCGCCGTACAGCTGGCGGAAGCCGAGGTCCTGGCTGATGCCCCGGAACAGGTTCTCCTCGATGGGTTCCAGGCTCAGCAAAGCCACCAGGTTGTCCAGGATCTGGGTCATGACGTTTCCTCGGAATCGGTACTGCGAATGGGATGCGGGCGGCGCGGCTGGGGGTACGCGGGCGAACTGCTCAGGCGAGTGTCCCATACCGCGCGGCCGATGGTGAAATGATAGAGGCTGACCGGGCGGTCCGGGCCTTCGCCGAGCAATTCCCGCAGCGCCTCGTCGAAGTAGCAGCCGATGCCGGTGCCCGAGAGCCCGGCGGCCTCGGCCTCCAGGTAGAGCAGTTGGCCGATCTGCCCGGCCTCCCAGTACAGCCGCGGGTAGGTCCAGGGGCCTTCGGCCAGGGCGGCGTCCAGGTCGGCGAGCATGGCGAAGGCCACGCAGCCGTCGCTGGCGATGTCCTGGCCGCAGGAAAGGAAGGCCGAAAGCTGGCGGGCGTCGCCTTCCAGCAACAGGTACAGCGGTAGTTCGGCATCCGCCCGGCGCCACTGGAAGTCCCCGCGCAACCCGCCCGGCGCGCGGCCGCTGCGGCCCAGCCAGTAGAGCCCCGGCGCCAGGCCCTGGACGCGGTGGACGAACAGCAGCAGGTCGAGGCGCGGCGGCTCGCCCGAGCAGGCGAAGGGCACCGGCGAGTTTTCCGGCAGCAGGCGGCGCAGCCAGGCCAGCAGCAGTTCGGCGTGGATGCCGCTGCGGCCGTCCAGGCTCTGCGCGCTGCGCCGGCGGTGGAGGATCGGGCGCAATGGCAGGCCGGGGTTGTCCGCAGTCGCCTCGGCGCGCGGCAGGCGCCAATCGGCGGGAGCCAGCGCCGGCGCGCGGCACAGCGCGTGGACGCGCTCCAGCTCCGGCCAGTGCCGGTAACTGCGCGAGAGGCGATTCGGAGCGCCTTGCAGTTCCAACGCCGCCAGTCCCCGCAGTAGCGCCTCGGGCACACGGGGCTCGCCGTCCTGGGGCGGACCTATCCACAGCAGCGCATCCACCGCTTCGCGCTCGTGGAAACCTTCGCGGTCGAGGCCGAACGCGGCATCCAGACTGCGCTCGTCCACCGCGCGCAGCAGCCGCACTTCCCAACCCTGGATGGCCGCGGCGATGGCCAGGGCCGCCAGCGCGTGGCCGAAGTCGTGCTGGCAGTAGCGGTAGGCGCGCTCGCCGTACTTCCAGGCCTCGCGCCAGGGAATGCTGGCCAGCGCCAGCAGCAGGCCGGCGCCTGGCAGTTGCTGCGCCATGGCGGGCGGTAGCTCGGCGCGCACTTCCAGCAGGTGTTCGTCGGCAGTGTAGTGGGCCAGCACGGCGGACTTGTCCACAGCCCCGGCCGGCAGCAGCAGGTAGGCCTCGGTGGGGTGCAGGTTGCCGCTGGAGGGGTTGACGCGCAGCGCCCAGCGGCTGCCGCCGGCTTGCTTCCAGGCGGAGATCGCCAGGCTGTCGTAGAGCAGTTGCGAGACGCTTTCCAGGCCCAGCGGCGCGGGCTCGCCGAGGGGGCCGGCGAACACGCCGTCGTAGCCCGGCGATTCCTCCTGCGGGCGGTGCAGCAATTCGATCGGCCGCGCCCCGGCGTAGCGGCGGAAGGGCGCCGGCTGGGTCGCCCAGTCCAGTTGGCCGGGCCCAGGGGCGAAGCGCTCCGGGGCGTGGCAGCTCAGCGCGTGGTAGGCGCGCACATCGTCGGCGGCGCTCATGTCTGCGCCTCCAGCCATTGCTCGCGGCTGATGCGGAACAGCACGTGCGGGCGCAGCGCGTGGCCCTGGGGCAGGCGCGGGTGCTCGAAGTCGGCGGCCGCATCACGCCGCATGCCCAGGCGTTGCATCAGGCCCTGGGACGGCAGGTTGGCCGGCACGGTGAAGGCCACCACCTCGGTCAGGCGCAGGTGCGCGAAGGCGTACTCCAGCACCGCCCGCGCTGCCTCCAGCGCATAGCCCTGGCGCCAGAACGCCCGGCTCAGGCGCCAGCCGATCTCCACCGCCGGGGTGAAGGCGGCCTCGAAGCCCACGTGCTGCACGCCCAGCACGCCGAGGAAGGCGCCGTCGTCGCGGCGCTCGACTATCCACTGGCCGAAGCCGTGCTCGGCGAAGTGCGCGTGGATGCGCGCGGCCAGGGCGTCGCTGTCCTCGCGGCCCATGCAGGCGGGGAAGTGGCGCATCACCTCGGGGTCGGCGTTGAGGGCGGCGAAGGCCTCCAGGTCGCCGTCGCGCCAGGGGCGCAGCAGCAGGCGCGGAGTGCTCAGGCTGGGCAGGTGCATGGTTCGCCTCGGCAAGATTCGTCAGCTGCCTATTGTGCCCCATGCGCGGCCCTGGCGCCCGGCCGCGGGGCCGGCTTACCCTTGCTGCTGAACCGCCCGAGCCCTGCCCCATGCCGTTGCCCCTGGTCTACCACGACGACTACAGCCCGCCCTTTCCCGCCGGCCACCGCTTCCCCATGGAGAAGTTCCGCCTGCTCAAGGAACACCTGGTGGACAGCGGCCTGACCAGCGACGCGGCGCTGCTGCGCCCCGAGCCCTGCCCGGCGGACATCCTCGCCCTGGCCCACGACCGCGGCTACATCGAGCGCTACTGCAGCGGCGACATGAGCCGCGAGGAACTGCGCCGCCTCGGCCTGCCCTGGAGCGAGGCCCTGGCCCGGCGCACGGTGCGGGCGGTGGGCGGCTCGCTGCTGGGCGCCGACCTGGCGCTAAGGCACGGGCTGGCCTGCCACCTCGCCGGCGGCACCCACCATGCGCACCACGACCACGCCTCGGGCTTCTGCATCTTCAACGACCTGGCGGTGATCGCCCTGCACCTACTGGCAAGCGGCCGCGCCGGGCGCGTGCTGATCTTCGACTGCGACGTGCACCAGGGCGACGGCACCGCGCGCATCCTGGAGCAGGTGCCGGACGCCATCACCGTCTCGCTGCACTGCGAGAAGAACTTCCCCGCGCGCAAGGCGCACAGCGACTGGGACATCCCCCTGCCGCTGCACATGGGCGACGCCGACTACCTGCGGGTGGTGGACGAGGCGCTGGACTACCTGCTGCCGCTGTACCAGCCGGACCTGGTGCTCTACGACGCCGGGGTGGACGTGCACAAGGACGACGCCCTGGGCTACCTGAACCTCACCGACGCCGGCCTGGCCGCCCGCGACGAGCGCGTGATCGAACGCTGCCTGGCCCGCGACATCCCGGTGCTGGGGGTGATCGGCGGCGGCTACGACAAGGACCGCGCGGCCCTGGCCCGGCGCCACGGCATTCTCCACCACAGCGCGCAGCGCGTCTGGCAGCGCCTGGGCCTGGGCTGAGTTGTCCACGGCAACTGTGGAGCAACCTGTGGAAAACCTGCGGGGAGTCTGCCCTGGCCCACGCCGGGCCTGGGCCGCAGCCGGATGTACGAAAGATGACCAGACAGCGTTCGGAGGAAAAGGTGCGACTTTTCCACGGATGCTGTGGAACCTCCTGTGGAAAAACTGCGGGGTATTCGCTGCAGCCCAGTATTCACGGGACCTCCAGCCCAACGAACAAAATATGACCAGCACACCCGTAGGATGGGTTGAGCTTGCGAAACCCATGCTGCATTCGATGGGTATCGCTACGCTCCACCCATCCTACGTGTGGCAACGTTGTCCCCGAAAGCTGTGGAGCCGCCTGTGGATATCCTGGGTACAAACCTGTGACTTGCTTACGCGCCGGGGCCCCCGCGCAGGCGCCGGCGAATTGACCAGCCCCGGCCGCCAGCGGCTAGGCTAGAATGCGCGCCCTTTCCACCGACCATGCCCAGCCCATGACCGAGCACAGCTCCCTGCCCTCCCCCAGCGCCATCGTCATCGGCGGCGGCCCCGCCGGCCTGATGGCCGCCGAAGTACTGGCCGGCGCCGGCGTGCGCGTGGCGCTGTACGACGCCATGCCCTCGGTGGGGCGCAAGTTCCTGCTGGCCGGCGTGGGTGGCATGAACATCACCCACTCCGAAGATCAGGCGGCCTTCGTCGGCCGCTACGGCGAACGCCGCGGGGAAATCGGCGCGCTGCTCGCGGATTTCGACAGCCAGGCCCTGCGCGAGTGGATCCATGGCCTGGGGATAAATACTTTCGTCGGCACGTCCGGCCGCGTCTTCCCCACCGACATGAAGGCCGCGCCCCTGTTGCGCGCCTGGCTCAAGCGCCTGCGCGACAGCGGCGTGGTTATCCACACCCGCAGCCGCTGGCAGGGCTGGGACGAACAAGGCCGCCTGCTGATCGACGGCCCCGAAGGGCGCCAGGCCCTGCAGGCCGACGTGACCGTGCTGGCCCTGGGCGGCGGCAGCTGGCAACGCCTGGGTTCCGACGGCGCCTGGGTGCCGACGCTGCAGGCGCGCGGCGTGGCGGTCGCGCCCCTGCGGCCGTCGAACTGCGGCTTCGAGGTGGCGGGCTGGAGCGAGTTCTTCCGCGACAAGTTCGCCGGCGCGCCGGTCAAGCCGGTGGCCATGGGCCTGGAGGGCGAGGCGCCGCGCCAGGGCGAATTCGTGGTCACCGCCGGCGGCATCGAGGGCAGCCTGGTCTATGCGCTGTCCGCCGGCATCCGCGAGCGCATCGCCCGCGACGGCTCGGCCAGCGTATTGCTCGACCTGCTGCCCAACCGCAGCATCGAGCAGGTGGCGAAAGCCCTGGCCCAGCCGCGCGGCTCCAAGTCCATGGCCAACCACCTGCGCGGCCGCCTGGGCCTGGACGGCGTGCGCGCCGGCCTGCTGCGCGAGTTGTCCACAGCCGCCGACTACGCCGAGCCGCAGCGCCTGGCCGCGCTGATCAAGGCCCTGCCGCTGACGGTGGTGCGCCCGCGCCCGCTGGACGAAGCCATCAGCAGCGCCGGCGGCGTCACCTTCGAGGCTATGGATAAGCAGCTGATGCTGGACGCCCTGCCCGGCGTGTTCTGCGCCGGCGAGATGCTCGACTGGGAGGCGCCCACCGGCGGCTACCTGCTCACCGCCTGCTTCGCCAGCGGCCGCGCCGCCGGCCTGGGCGCCTTGCGCTGGCTGAAATTGGAACCATAGTGCTAGATTGCGGATTCTCCCCAGCAGAGTCCGCGCCATGCCCCTGAGCTTCCGCCCGGCCCGCCCCGAGGACGTCGACGCCGCCGTCCCGCTGATCTACAGCTCCGGCCCCGATGCCTTCGACTATGCCTTCGCCCGCCCGGGGCGCAACAGCGCCCAGGACTTCCTGCGCCACGCCTTCGTCCAGGGCGGCGGCCAGTTCGGCTGGCGCCAGCACACGGTAGGCGAACTGAACGGGCGGGTGGTGGCGGTGGGCACCGTGTTCGGCGGCGAGGCCAACCTCGGCTACCTGCTCGCCGCCAGCCGGCAGATATTCGGCTTCTTCGGCCTGGGCGCGGCGGCGGTGATCCGCCGTGGCCTGCAACTGGAGCGGATCATCTGCCCGCCGCCGAAACGGACGCTGTACCTCGCCCACCTCGGCGTGGCGCCGGAACTGCGCGGCGAAGGCCTGGGCAGCCAACTGGTCGCCCACTTCCTCGAGCGCGGCCGCCGCGCCGGCCTGCCCATGGCCGCCCTCGACGTGTCGGTGGCCAACCCGCGGGCCCAGGCGCTGTACGAGCGCCTGGGCTTCGCGGTGCAGGCCGAGCGACACTCCAACCTGCCGGGCGTGGCCAGCCACCGCTACATGCAGCGCGCCCTCTGAGCCTGCGCTAGACTGCGCGCCAGCCGCCCGGCAGAGGCCAGTGCCACGACAAGGAAGCGCCATGAGCAAGCTGAACAGCGTCGAACTGAAAGTCTTCGTCCCGGCCCGCGACTACGCCCAGTCCCAGGCCTTCTACCGCGACCTGGGCTTCGCCAACCCGTGGAGCTCGGAGGAGCTGAGCTACTTCCATCACGGCGACCACTGCGCCTTCCTGCTGCAGAACTACTACGTGAAGGAATTCGCCGAGAACCTGATGCTGCACCTGCTGGTGGAGGACGCCGATGCCTGGTGGCAGCGTCTGCGCGGGATCGATATCGCCGGGCGTTATGGGGTGCAGTTGGGGGAGCCGGAGGATCGGGCTTGGCGGATGCGGGACTTCACGCTACATGATCCGAGCGGGGTGTTGTGGCGTATCGGCCACAACCTCGATTGAGCGGGGGCACGGCCTTTCGTACCCCCTCGCGCCCTCAACGGCCCTTCGGCTTGCCCTTGCCGGCCGGCGCCTTGGCGAAGCCCGGCGCCTTGCGCACCGCCTTCACCTGCGGCTTGTCGGCCAGCAGCTCGCCCAGGTGGATATTGCCCGGCTTGGCCGGCACCTTGGGCTGCTTGGGTTTCTTCGGCTTCTTCAGCACCTGGCCGCCCAGGGTCGTCTGCGGCACCCTGTGCTCGGCCTCGAAGCCGTCTTCTTCGGAACGCGGCAGCAGTTGCCCGATCAGCGTCTCGATGGCCGCCAGTTGCTGCACCTCGTCGGCGCACACCAGCGACAGGGCCTGACCGCTGGCGCCGGCGCGGCCGGTGCGGCCGATGCGGTGCACGTAGTCCTCGGCGACGATGGGCAGGTCGAAGTTGACCACCAGCGGCATCTGGTCGATATCCAGGCCGCGGGCGGCGACGTCGGTGGCCACCAGGAAGTCCACCTCGCCGTCCTTGAACCGCTGCAGTGCGCGCAGGCGCGCCGGCTGCGGCTTGTCGCCGTGGATGGAGTCGGCGGCGATGCCTTCGGCCTGGAGCACGCCGACCAGTTCGTCGACGCCCTTGCGCGTCTTGGCGAACACCAGGGCCTGGCGCCAACGGCGGGCCTGCAGCAGGTGCAGGAACAGCTCGGCCTTGCGCTTCTTGTCCACGGTGATCAGTTGCTGCTTCACCGTCTTCGCCGCGGTGTTGCGCGGCGCCACCTCGATGGACAGCGGGTCGCGCAGCAGGCCGCCGGCCATCTGGCGGATCGCCTCGGAGAAGGTGGCGGAGAACAGCAATGTCTGGCGCCGCTTCGGCAGCGCGGCGAACACTTCTTGCAGCTCGCGGGCGAAGCCCAGGTCGAGCATGCGGTCGGCCTCGTCCAGCACCAGCACCTGCAACTGGGTGAATTTCAGGGCGTTCTGCCGGTACAGGTCGAGCAGCCGCCCGGGGGTGGCCACCAGCACGTCGACGCCCTTGCGCAGCTTCATCATCTGCGGGTTGATGCTCACCCCGCCGTAGGCCACCGCCGTGCGCAGCGGCACGTGCTGGCCATAGGCGCGGAAGCTGTCGTGCACCTGCTCGGCCAGTTCGCGGGTGGGCACCAGCACCAGGGCGCGCACCGAGTTGGCGGCCACCTGCGGGCCTTCCTGCAGCAGCTTCTGCAGCAGCGGCAGGGCGAAGCCGGCGGTCTTGCCGGTGCCGGTCTGCGCCGCGGCCAGCAGGTCGCGGCCCTTGAGCACGGCGGGGATGGCCTGGGCCTGCACGGGCGTCGGGTTCTGGTAGCCGAGGCCGTCGAGGGCGCGCAGCAGGGGTTCGATCAGGCCGAGGGCGGCGAAGGTCATGGAGCACTCACGCAACGGAAGGGGGAATGGGCGGCATTGTAGCCGCTAGTGGCGCAGCAGCAGCTCGCCCTCGATGGGCACGTAGCGCGTCGCCGAGCGGATCAGCGCCTGCGCGGTCAGGCCCGGCACGCCATAGGCGGCGGCCGTCTTGCCCTGGGCGCGGACGCGTTGCAGCAGCAGGTCGAAGTCGCCGTCGCCGGAGCACAGCACTATCTCGTCCACCCGCGCCACGGCGTCGAGCACGTCGATGGTGATGCCCACGTCCCAGTCGCCCTTGGCCGAGCCGTCGCTGCGCTGGATGTAGGGTTTGAGCTTCACCTCGAAGCCGAGGTTGCGGAGGATCTGCTGGAACTGCTGCTGGCGCGGGTCGCCACGCTCGATGGCGTAGGCATAGGCCTCGACTATGCGGCCTTCGCGGCTCAACTCGCTCCACAGGGCGGCGTAGTTGAAATGGCAGCCGTAGGCCTGGCGAACCGTGTAGTAGAGGTTCTGCACATCGGCAAACAGGGCGAGGGTTTTCAACGGCGGCTCCGGATCAGGCGGTGGGCACGCATTATCGCAGCCCACCGCCGCGCCGCCAGCCCCGCGTCGTCGGCGCGGGGCCATCGATCAGCTGAACATGTCGCCGTCGTCGTCGAAGAAGCTGGAGTCGTCGGCGAAGCCGCCATCGTCGTAGCCGGTGTCGGTGAAGCCGTTGTCGGCGTAGCGATCACCGTCGAGGGAGGACTGGCTGGAGTCGTCCAGCCCGGAGGATTGCGGGTCGAAATGCTCGGCCGGGACCTCTTCCTGGATCACCTCGACGATTTCCTGCGGCTGCGAGTGGTGGAACATGTTGGTCAGCAGGTCCGCCACCATCATGCCGCCGGCCACGCCCGCGGCGGTCTGCAAGGCGCCACGCAGGAAGCCGCCGCCCTGGGCCGGCGCGGCCTGGGGTGCCGCGGCGGGGCGGAAGTCGTTGGGGTTGCTGGCGTAGCTGGCATTGGCGCCGGGCTGGGAGAAGCGCGTCTGGCCCCAGCCGTCCGGGCGCTGTTGCGCTTGCTGGGGTTGCGCCGCTGCTTCGCGCTGGCCGCCGCCGAACAGGCCGGCGAGGAAGCCGCCGCTGCTGGGGCGGTTCTGCTGCAGGCTGGCGACCTGGGCTTCGAGTTCCTTGACGCGCTGGTCCAGGCGCTTGATCGCCGCCTCCTGGATCAGCATCGCCTGCGCCATGTAGTAGGGCGCGGCCGGCTGGCGCACGAGGTGCTGGTTGATCTGCGCCTCGGCCTGGGCGTCGCGCGGCGCGGTTTGCCGCTCGGCTTCCTGCAGGCGAGTGAACAGGCCATCGATCAGGGTTTGCTCTTCGGAATTCATCTGGGGCCTCGAGTGAGCACCGGGGGAGGGAACGCATCACTAGATTGGATCGACCGGCGAAAAAACAAGTTCCGGTCGATGAAAACTTCTTCATCCACGCTGGCGGGGACTCTGGTCTGCGCCGCCGGGCATGGGTTAGAGTCGATTGCCAACTGGTCCCCTAGACGAGCCGATGAATCCCATCTCCATCCTGCGCGATACCTGGTACTTCTTCAGCCGCCACATCGGCACGCTGCTGCCGCTCTGTCTGCCCTGGATCGTCCTGGAGACGCTCACCCAGCAACAGCTGAGCATGGCCGCCAATTCCCAGCAGTTCGCGCCCTGGGGCATGGCCGCCGGGTTGATCTTCTACCCCATCTACACCGCCAGCCTGCTGCTGTACCTGGTCGACTTCGGCGAGGGCCGCCAGCGCGGCGTCGGCGAACTGTGGCGCGCGGCTCTGCGCCTGTGGCCGGCCTTCGCCCTGCTCTCGGCGCTGAGTTCGCTGCTGATCGTCATCGGCCTGTCGCTGATGGTGCTGCCGGGCATCTACGTGATGATCAAGCTGGCCTTCGCCGAGGTGCTGCTGGTCAAGCGCGGCCTGCGCCCGATCGATGCCATGCGCGAGAGCTTCCGCCTCACCGGCGGGCACTTCTTCCTGCTGCTCAGCACCGTGCTGGTGATCCTCGCCCCCACCTGGGCCCTGCAGGGCTGGATCGAGCAGCTGAGCGAGAACGCCCTCGGCTACAGCCTGGCGCTCAGCGCCCTCAGCGGCTTCTTCCAGCTGCTGCTGACCGTCGCCGCCTACCGCATCTACATCCTCGGCCCGGAACGCGAGGAAGCCTGAGGTCTGCTCCGCGCAGCGCAGGAGCGCTCAGCGCCGGCTCGGCTTCAACCCGGACATGCGCGGCACCAGCAGGCGCTCGAACAGCCAGGGGCAGTAACGGGCCAGGATGCGCGCGCGCCAGTTGACGTTGGACAGCACCAGCAGGCGCTTGCGCTGCAGGGCGCCCTGGTAGATCGCCTCGGCCACGTCGCGCGGGGAAGCCACTTCGCTGCCCAGCACCACGGCCGGCTGGCGGATAACCGAGCCGTCGCCGACCAGGGCGTTCTTGCGCAGGTCGGTGGCGGTGAAGCCGGGGCAGGCCAGGGTCACCGAAACGCCGGTGCCCTCCAGCTCCATGCGCAGGGTGTCGAACAGGCCATGCAGGGCATGCTTGCTGGCGTTGTAGGCGCTGCGATAGAGCAAGGGGGCGAAGCCGGTCAGCGAACTGAGCACGACTATCTGCCCCTGGCGGGCGATCAGGCTGGGCAAGGCCGCCCGGGTGCAATGCAGGGCGCCGTAGAAGTTCACCGCCATCACCCGCTGGAACACCTTCAGGTCGGTCTCGGCGAACAGGCTGCGGTGGGTGATGCCGGCGTTGTTGATCAGCACGTCGATGCCGCCGAAGCGTTCGATGGCGACGGCCACGGCCTGCTCCACCACGGCGGGTTCGGTGATGTCGCAGCGCAGCCCCAGGGCCTCGACGTTGAGGTGCTGCTGCAGGTGCTGCACCAGGCTGTCGAGCGCGGCCTGGTCCAGGTCGAGGATCACCGGCCTGGCGCCCGCCTGGGCGAAGCGCAAGACCAGCGCACGGCCGATGCCCGAGCAGCCGCCGGTCACCAGGACCGTCTTGTGCAGGTAGACCTTGCTGGAGAAGACCTTGCGTGGCATGTGCGGAGCCCTCGGCCAGGCCCGGGTGCGGCCGGCAGCCCCTCAAGCATAGCCCCGTGGCGGTCGCGCTCCGGCCGCCCCTTGTGCCGCTGGTCGCAGCTCTTGAATGTCGCCGCCGCTTTGCCGGCCGCGGACTGGACAAGCCCCGGTTGGCGACTCATGCTCAATGCAGACACCAACACAAGAACGATAAAGGTGCGGCGCAGCAATGCTCAAGAAACTCCTGTTCCCGTTGGCCTCGTCGCTGCTCCCGGCGTCGCTGGCCCATGCCCTGCCAGGCCCTGCCGGTGGCCCCCAGTCGCTGGCGGTCGGCTATTACGAGTTCCCGCCGTACATCTATACCGACGATGACGGCAGCACCCAGGGCGAAGGTGCCGAACTGATCCGCAAGCTGCTGCGCCAGGCCGGCTACCGCGCCGAACTCCGGGCCCTGCCCAGTGCCCGCCTTTACCAGGGCCTGCGCGACGGCAGCGTGCAACTGTGGGCCGGGGCCCCCGGCAAGCCCGAGCTGGCCGAAAGCACCCTGGAGTGCGAGCACGTGCTCGGCCAGGTCACCCTCAACCTCTATCGCCTGGCGTCCCATCCCGCCCCGCGCCTGCCCCAGGGGCTGGCCGGCAGCCGGGTGATCCTGATCAGCGGCTACAGCTACTGGCGGCCCGCCACGCAGTTGCTGGACGACCCGCGGCTCAACCTGGAAGTCCACCGCACCAGCACCCACAGCGCGGCGCTGCAGATGCTTCTGCGCGAACGAGGCGACTACCTGCTGGACTACCAGGCCCCGGTGGAAGAAGCCCGCAACGCCGCCGGCCTGCCGTCGCTGGCCTACGACACCCTCTACCGTCTACCGTTAAAACTCATCGTCTCCCGTCGCACGCCCGATGCGGAACAACTTCGCCAGCGCCTGGACCAGGCGTTCGAGCAGTTGAGTGCGAAGGGGGAGAAGGTCGAGCTGAACTGAGGCCACCGGCCTGCCGGCCGGATCGCGGATGAATCCGCTCCTACGGGATGCAGCCCCGTAGGATGGCGTTGAGCGAAGCGATACCCATCAGCGCCATGGCTTTCACGGGCCCTGCCCGCGATTCGCGCGCAGGGCGCGCTCCTACAGGGCGAATGGCGCAGGTGGGGCGGCGTAGCGGATCTCATCCGCGAATCGCGCCGGGACCGCCGGCAATCGCGGACAAGGTCCGCTCCTACGGGTGCAGGACGTACCCTCGTAGGATGGCGTTGAGCGAAGCGATACCCATCGCCATGGCGAGGATCCATGTAGGAGCGCGCCCTGCGCGCGAATCGCGGGCAGGCCCCGCTCCTACAGGGAGATGTTCCGGCTTTTCCGCGCGCCAAAGCAAAACCCTCGACCAGCCAGGCTGATCGGGGGTTTTGGGATAGGTGCTTGACGATGACCTACTCTCACATGG
>NZ_KL647102.1:0-4035 GCF_000725445.1 Pseudomonas sp. AAC
ATCCCAAAACCCCTGATCAGCCTGGCTGGTCGGGGGTTTTGCTTTGGCGCGCGGAAAAGCCGGTGCATCTCCCTGTAGCGGGCCCTGCCCGCGATTCGCGCGCAGGGCGCGCTCCTACATGGATCCTCGCCATGGCGATGGGTATCGCTTCGCTCAACGCCATCCTACGAGGGTACGTCCTGCACCCGTAGGAGCGGACCTTGTCCGCGATTGCCGGCGGTCCCGGCGCGATTCGCGGATGAGATCCGCTCCTACGCCGCACCACCTGCGCCATTCGCCCTGTAGGAGCGCGCCCTGCGCGCGAATCGCGGGCTACAAAGGCATCTCCTGTCATTCCGCCCGCCGCTAGTGCATAGGCAAGCGGAAAGCGCCTCTATATCATGCGTGCCTTATTGTGGCGGGACGCGATATGCAGACATTGCTGAAACTACTGGGCGATGGACGATTCCATTCCGGCGAGGAGCTGGGGGCGGCGCTGGGTGTCAGCCGTAGTGCCGTCTGGAAACGCCTGCAGGGCCTGGAGAGCGAGTTCGGGCTGGAGGTGCAATCCGTGCGCGGCCGTGGCTATCGCCTGGCCGAGCCGTTGATGGCCATCGATCCGCAACAGGTCCGGGCGCCCTGGCCGCTGGACGTGCTGTTCTCGGTCGACTCGACCAATGCCGAAGTCATGCGCCGCCTGGATGCCGGCGCCGCCACGCCCTTCGCCGTGGTGGCCGAGCGGCAGACGGCGGGAAGGGGGCGGCGCGGGCGCGCCTGGGTGAGTCCGTTCGGCGCCAACCTTTATTGCACCCTGGGCATCTCCGTGAGGGGAGGGCCCAAGGAGCTGGAAGGGCTGAGTCTGGTCGTCGGCCTTGCCGTGGTGCGCGCCATCCAGTCGCTCGGCATCGCCGGTGTCGGCCTGAAGTGGCCGAACGACATTCTGCTCGGTGGCAAGAAGCTGGCCGGCATTCTCCTGGAGTTGACCGGCGACCCTGCAGACCTATGCAGCGTGGCCATCGGCATAGGCATCAATGTGAACATGCGTGCCGCGGAAGGCATCGACCAGCCCTGGACGTCCTTGCGCGAAGCCGCGGGGCGCCCGGTGGATCGCAACGAACTGCTCGCCGCGCTGAGCCGGGAATTGGAGTGGCACCTGGCCCGTCATCGCGAGCAGGGCTTTGCGGCCAGCCAGCGGGAGTGGGAGTCCTTCCACCTGTGGCAGGGGCGCGAAGTCGTGCTTTCGACCGCGGCCAAGCACATCGTCGGTCGCGCCTTGGGGATCGACGAGCAGGGGGCGTTGCGCCTCGAGGTCGATGGCGTGGAAAGCCGCTTCAGCGGGGGCGAGTTGAGTCTGAGGTTGTCTGATGATTCTTGAACTGGACTGTGGCAATAGCCTGATCAAATGGCGGGTGATCCGCTCCGCCGGGTTGGCGGCCGTCGCCTCCGGCGTCGCGGATTCCGATGCTGCGCTGCTCGAGCGGCTGCGCGGCTGCGAGGGGCTCGCGCTTCGTCATTGCCGTCTGGTCAGCGTGCGCAGCGAACAGGAAACGGCGTCGCTCGTGCAGGCGTTGAGCGAGGCTTTCGGCATAGACGCGAGCATCGCGCAGCCGGCCGAGGTCCTGGCCGGTGTCCGCAATGGCTATCGCGACTACCAGCGCCTCGGTCTGGATCGCTGGGTGGCTCTGGTGGCTGGCTACAAATTGGCGGGTGGTGCGTGCCTGGTGCTCGATCTGGGCACCGCGGTGACCTCCGACCTGGTGGATACCGCCGGGCAGCACCTGGGGGGCTATATCTGCCCGGGCATGCCGTTGATGCGCAGCCAACTGCGCACCCATACCCGGCGTATCCGTTACGACGACGCGGCGGCTCGCGAAGCCTTGCAGGGGCTCTCGCCGGGGCGCGAGACCGCGGAAGCGGTGGAGCGGGGCTGCCTGTTGATGCTGCGCGGTTTCGTGCGCGAGCAATATCAGTTGGCCTGCGAGCTGCTCGGCGGCGACTGCGCCGTGTTCCTCACCGGCGGAGATGCCGAACTGGTCAGGGATGAGCTGCCCCAGGCGCGAATCCTTCCCGACCTGGTCTTTACCGGCCTGGCCATCGCCTGCCCGCTGGAGTAATACCCCTCATGCGTTGGTTCTTTCTGTTCCTCCTGGTGCTGAACGCCTTCTACTTCATCTGGCATCAGCAGCAGACGCCCTTGCGGGCGAAAGAAATCGCGCCTCTGAGCCTGTACCGCGGCGAGCAGAAGAACATTCGCCTGCTCAGCGAGTCGCCGGAGTCCGCGCAGCGGCGTCAGGCGGAGATGGCCGGGGCGCCGCCTGCGCAGGAGAGCGCATGCCTCTATTTCGGTCCCTTCTCCGACGAGAACCGGGCCAAGGCGCTCGAGCAGCGCCTCACCAGTCTCGACGTGCATGTGAGCCGGCAGAAGATCGACGCCGCCGCCGGAACCGACTACTGGGTCTACCTGCCGCCGTTGGCCTCGCGCCAGGCTTCGCTCTGGCAACTGCGTGAGCTGCAGGCGCGCAAGATCGACAGCTACATCATCACCGAGGGCGACCTCGCCGATGGCATTTCCCTGGGGATCTTCCAGAACGAGGATTCGGCCAACGCGGTCGTCGAGCGCCTGAAGACCGCCGGGTACGATGCCCTGGTGCGGGAGCTGGGGCGCAATCGTCATGATTTCTGGGTGCAGATCGCTCCCGAGAGCCGGCGCCTGGCGGACGATAGCCTGCTGCGCCAACTGCTCGTGGACTTCCCGGAATTGCAAAGGCAAACAATGCCATGCAAAAGCGTTGCAACCGCCGAATAGTTTGCATAGAATGGCGCCCGCTTCGTAGGGGGGACCTGAAAGGGGAATTTCACGAAGTCGTTGTCGAAGAGCTAAGCTCAAGTTTTTAAAGAAAAAACTGTTGACAGCGCGGTGGCAAACTGTAGAATGCCGCCTCACTTGGAGGGGTTCCCGAGCGGCCAAAGGGATCAGACTGTAAATCTGACGTCTCAGACTTCGAAGGTTCGAATCCTTCCCCCTCCACCAGTTTCAAGCGTGAGCGTCAGGCTCCGCGGGTATAGTTCAGTGGTAGAACCTCAGCCTTCCAAGCTGATGATGCGGGTTCGATTCCCGCTACCCGCTCCAGACTTGCTGCTTATGTTTGCTCATGTAGCTCAGCTGGTAGAGCACACCCTTGGTAAGGGTGAGGTCAGCGGTTCAAATCCGCTCATGAGCTCCACTTAACAAAGGCAGATATGAAAGTATCTGCCTTTGTTTTATCGGTGATACGGCTTTCTCAATTCCTAGTGGGAGACGGTCAAAATGGCTAAAGAGAAGTTTGAACGTAACAAACCGCACGTCAACGTTGGCACCATCGGCCACGTCGACCACGGTAAGACCACTCTGACCGCTGCTCTGACCAAGGTCTGCTCCGAGACCTGGGGTGGCTCCGCTCGCGCCTTCGACCAGATCGACAACGCGCCGGAAGAGAAAGCCCGTGGTATCACCATCAACACTTCGCACGTCGAATACGACTCGCCGGTACGCCACTACGCTCACGTAGACTGCCCGGGCCACGCCGACTACGTGAAGAACATGATCACCGGTGCTGCCCAGATGGACGGCGCGATCCTGGTTTGCTCGGCTGCCGACGGCCCCATGCCGCAGACTCGCGAGCACATCCTGCTGTCCCGTCAGGTAGGCGTTCCCTACATCGTCGTGTTCCTGAACAAGGCCGACATGGTTGACGACGCCGAGCTGCTGGAACTGGTCGAGATGGAAGTTCGCGACCTGCTGAACACCTACGACTTCCCGGGCGACGACACTCCGATCGTGATCGGTTCCGCGCTGATGGCCCTGAACGGCCAGGATGACAACGAGATGGGCGTTTCCGCCGTGCGCAAGCTGGTGGAAACCCTGGACTCCTACATCCCCGAGCCGGTTCGTGCCATCGACCAGCCGTTCCTGATGCCGATCGAAGACGTGTTCTCGATCTCCGGCCGCGGCACCGTGGTAACCGGTCGTGTCGAGCGCGGTATCGTCAAGGTCCAGGAAGAAGTGGAAATCGTCGG
>NZ_KL647102.1:4045-382498 GCF_000725445.1 Pseudomonas sp. AAC
GACCGGCAACTGCGAGCTGCCGGAAGGCGTCGAGATGGTAATGCCGGGTGACAACGTCAAGATGACCGTCACCCTGATCGCCCCGATCGCCATGGAAGACGGCCTGCGCTTCGCTATCCGCGAAGGCGGCCGTACCGTTGGCGCCGGCGTGGTTGCCAAGATCATCGAATAATCGATTGATCTTTCCCTCTCAGGCCGGCATAATGGTCGGCCTGACTTTGTTCTAGGCCAGTAGCTCAATTGGCAGAGCGGCGGTCTCCAAAACCGCAGGTTGGGGGTTCGATTCCCTCCTGGCCTGCCAAATTTCTCGACGAAATTTGGCATTTCTTCAACGGGATTCCCAGCAGATGAATGCGAAGGCAGAAGCCAACGAGTCGCGTTTTGACATCTTGAAGTGGCTCTTGGTCGCAGTGGTTGTCGTGGTCGGCGTCGTCGCCAACCAGTATTACTCCGCTCAACCGCTCCTCTATCGCGTGCTCGGTATCCTGGTTCTTGCGGCTGTAGCTGGCTTCGTGGCCCTGCAGACCGTCAAGGGTCGTGCCTTCTTCACCCTGGCGAAAGAGGCGCGTGCCGAGATTCGCAAGGTCGTATGGCCGACTCGCCAAGAAACGACTCAGACCACCATGATCGTGGTCGCTGTAGTGCTGGTTATGGCGCTGCTGCTGTGGGGGCTCGACTCCCTGCTGGGTTGGTTGGTTT
The DNA here is from genome assembly GCF_000725445.1 of Pseudomonas sp. AAC. Taxonomy (NCBI): domain Bacteria; kingdom Pseudomonadati; phylum Pseudomonadota; class Gammaproteobacteria; order Pseudomonadales; family Pseudomonadaceae; genus Pseudomonas; species Pseudomonas sp. AAC. The sequence continues at coordinate 4,745 of NZ_KL647102.1, forward strand.
CCATGATCGTAGGTTAAGGGTGTTCCGTGGCTAAGCGTTGGTACGTAGTGCATGCCTACTCGGGTTACGAGAAGCATGTCATGCGCTCGCTGATCGAGCGGGTCAAGCTGGCCGGCATGGAAGACGAGTTCGGCGAGATTCTGGTTCCCACGGAAGAAGTCGTGGAAATGCGTAACGGCCAGAAGCGCAAGAGCGAGCGCAAGTTCTTCCCCGGCTATGTGCTGGTCCAGATGGAAATGAACGAGGGTACCTGGCACCTGGTCAAGGACACTCCTCGCGTCATGGGCTTCATCGGCGGTACCGCCGACAAGCCGGCTCCGATCACCGACAAGGAGGCTGAGGCCATCCTGCGTCGTGTCGCCGACAGCGGCGACAAGCCCAAGCCGAAGACGCTCTTCGAGCCGGGTGAAACCGTTCGCGTCATCGACGGTCCCTTCGCGGACTTCAATGGCGTGGTTGAAGAGGTCAACTACGAAAAGAGCCGGATCCAGGTCGCAGTGCTCATTTTCGGTCGCTCTACCCCGGTAGAGCTGGAGTTCAGCCAAGTCGAGAAAGTCTGACTTGCACAATGCATCCCACACCCCGCAGCCATAGGCTGCGGGGTTTTGTCGTCCTTGGGATAAACGCGAAAGCAACCGGGGAGCCCTTGTGGCGCTAGAACCCGTAACTGGAGTAGCACATGGCTAAGAAAATTCAGGCTTACATCAAGCTGCAGGTAAAGGCTGGTCAAGCCAACCCGTCGCCGCCGGTCGGTCCCGCTCTGGGCCAGCACGGCGTGAACATCATGGAGTTCTGCAAGGCGTTCAACGCCAAGACCCAGGGCATGGAGCCCGGTCTGCCGACTCCGGTGATCATCACCGTTTACAGCGACCGCAGCTTCACCTTCGAAACCAAGAGCACCCCGGCTTCGGTACTGCTGAAGAAAGCTGCTGGCATCAGCAGCGGCTCCAGCCGTCCGAACAGCCAGAAAGTGGGCACCGTTACCCGTGCTCAGCTGGAAGAGATCGCCAAGACCAAGCAGGCCGATCTGACCGCAGCTGACATGGATGCGGCCGTGCGTACCATCGCCGGCTCCGCGCGTAGCATGGGCCTCAACGTGGAGGGTGTGTAATGGCTAAGCTGACCAAGCGCCAAAAGGCTATCGCCGAGAAAATCGAAGCCGGCAAGCAATACGGCTTCGAAGACGCCGCCAAACTGCTGGCCGAGCTGTCGACCATCAAGTTCAAGGAGTCCGTGGACATCGCCATCAACCTGGGCGTCGATCCGCGTAAATCCGACCAGGTCGTTCGTGGTGCCACCGTTCTGCCGAACGGCACCGGCAAGAGCGTCCGCGTTGCCGTCTTCACCCAGGGCCCGGCTGCCGAAGCCGCTCTGGCTGCAGGCGCCGACAAGGTCGGTATGGACGAGCTGGCTGCCGAGATGAAGGCCGGCGACCTGAACTACGACGTGGTCATCGCCTCCCCGGACGCGATGCGCGTTGTCGGTCAGCTGGGTCAGGTTCTCGGCCCGCGCGGCCTGATGCCGAACCCGAAAGTCGGTACCGTGACCCCGGACGTAGCCACTGCCGTGAAGAACGCCAAGGCTGGTCAGGTTCGCTTCCGTACCGACAAGAACGGCATCATCCACGCCTCCGTTGGCAAGATCGATTTCGAGCCGGTCAAGCTGAAGCAGAACGTCGAAGCTCTGCTGGCTGACCTGAAGCGCCTGAAGCCCGCCTCCTCGAAGGGCGTGTACGTTCAGCGCGTGACCCTGAGCACCACCATGGGCCCGGGTCTGCAGATCGATCAGGCTTCCCTGGAAGGCTGATAGGACAAAGTCGGGTGGTGGGCCTGGCCCATCACCCGCAGGTATTGGGGTCCCTGCCTGGCGGGGGCTGTCCAAGACCGTAGGCGGCGCAAGCCTTAAACCACAAGCCTACGCAGATGGTGCTCCCGATTCGTTAACCGGATCAGACACCAAAACGCCGTCCGGCTCCGGCTGGACGAAACGGTAACATCCAGGAGTAAACCCGTGGCAATTAAACTCGAAGACAAGAAGGCCATCGTCGCTGAAGTCAACGAGGCTGCCAAAGCCGGTCTGTCCGCTGTCGTGGCTGATGCCCGTGGCGTGACCGTCGGCGCAATGACCGGACTCCGTAAAGAGGCCCGCGCAGCTGGTGTGTACGTGAAAGTCGTACGTAACACCCTGCTCAAGCGCGCCGTTGAAGGCACTCAGTTCGAAGTGCTCAACGACACGTTCAAGGGCCCGACCCTGATTGCTTTCTCCAACGAACATCCGGGCGCTGCCGCCCGTATCTTCAAGGAGTTCGCCAAGGGTCAGGACAAGTTCGAGATCAAGGCGGCCGCGTTCGAGGGTCAATTCCTCGCAGCCAATCAGATCGACGTTCTGGCGACCCTGCCGACCTACAACGAAGCCGTTGCACAGCTGATGAGCGTGATCCAAGGCGCCACCAGCAAGCTGGCTCGTACTCTGGCGGCTATTCGCGACCAGAAAGAAGCCGCCGCTGCCTAAGGCAACCGGTACGCTTTCAAACCTTTTTTGTTTAATCGATGGCGCGAGCGCCGTCACCCAATACAGGAATTAGAGTCATGGCTCTGACCAACGAAGACATCATCAACGCCGTATCCGAAATGTCCGTCATGCAGATCGTTGAACTGATCAAGGCGATGGAAGAGAAGTTCGGCGTTACCGCTGCTGCCGCTGTTGCCGCTGGCCCGGCTGTTGCCGCTGCCGCTGCCGAAGAGCAGACCGAGTTCACCATCGTCCTGGCCGAAGCCGGCGACAAGAAAGTGAACGTGATCAAGGTCGTTCGTGAACTGACCGGCCTGGGCCTGAAAGAAGCCAAGGCTGTCGTTGACGGCGCCCCGGGCGTGGTCAAGGAAGGCGCTTCGAAAGAAGAGGCCGAAGCTGCCAAGAAAGCCCTGGAAGAAGCTGGCGCCAAGGTCGAGCTCAAGTAAGCTCGCCCCTTGCGTCTACAGCCCGAGCGTCAAGCGACAGGCTGATGGCTGGTGGCTTTTTGCCACCGGCCTTTTTCCGTTCTGGGTGAGGTGCCGACAGGCCCCTTCCCATAACGGAAAACTCCCACCCTCAGGGGTGGCGCAAACGCCAGGTTTGCACGATTTTTCGGCTGCTCCCGTGGGAGAGGCCAAACAAGCAGGTGACCAAGCTGGGGAACGCTGATGGCTTACTCATACACTGAGAAAAAACGTATCCGCAAGGACTTTAGCAAGTTGCCGGACGTCATGGATGTGCCGTATTTGCTGGCCATCCAGCTGGATTCCTATCGCGAATTCCTGCAGGCAGGTGCAAGCAAGGATCAGATCCGCGACATCGGTCTGCATGCGGCCTTCAAGTCCGTTTTCCCGATTATCAGCTATTCCGGCAACGCTGCCCTGGAATACGTCGGTTATCGCCTGGGTGAGCCGGCCTTCGACGTCAAGGAGTGCGTGCTGCGCGGCGTGACCTTCGCCGTCCCGCTGCGGGTGAAAGTGCGCCTGATCATCTTCGACAAAGAGTCGTCGAGCAAAGCGATCAAGGACATCAAGGAACAGGAAGTCTACATGGGGGAAATCCCCCTGATGACCGAGAACGGTACCTTCATCATCAACGGTACCGAGCGCGTCATCGTTTCCCAGCTGCACCGTTCCCCGGGTGTGTTCTTCGATCACGACCGTGGCAAGACCCACAGCTCCGGCAAGCTGCTGTACTCCGCGCGCATCATTCCTTACCGCGGTTCCTGGCTGGACTTCGAATTCGATCCGAAGGACTGCGTGTTCGTCCGTATCGACCGTCGCCGCAAGCTGCCGGCGTCCGTCCTGCTGCGCGCGCTGGGCTATAGCACCGAGGAGATCCTCGATGCCTTCTACGCGACCAACGTCTACCACATCAAGGGCGAAGGTCTGCGTCTGGAGCTGGTGCCGCACCGTCTGCGCGGCGAGATCGCCAGCTTCGACATCAAGGATGCCGCCGGCAAGGTCATCGTCGAAGCGGGCCGCCGTATCACCGCGCGCCACATCAACCAGCTGGAAAAGGCTGGCATCACCGAGCTGGAAGTGCCCTTCGACTACCTCATTGGCCGTACCGTGGCCAAGGCTGTCGTGCACCCGGCTACCGGCGAGATCATCGCCGAGTGCAACACCGAGCTGACCGTCGACGTACTGGCGAAGATCGCCAAGGCCCAGGTCGTGCGCCTGGAAACCCTGTACACCAACGACATCGACTGCGGTCCGTTCATCTCCGACACGCTGAAGATCGACTCCACCGGCAACCAGTTGGAAGCCCTGGTCGAGATCTACCGCATGATGCGTCCCGGCGAGCCGCCGACCAAGGAAGCCGCAGAGACCCTGTTCGGCAACCTGTTCTTCAGCGCCGAACGCTACGACCTGTCCGCCGTCGGCCGCATGAAGTTCAACCGCCGCATCGGCCGCAGCGAGATCGAAGGTCCGGGCGTGCTGAGCAAGGAAGACATCGTCGACGTACTGCGCACCCTGGTCGACATCCGTAACGGCAAGGGCATCGTCGACGACATCGACCACCTGGGCAACCGTCGCGTCCGCTGCGTCGGCGAGATGGCCGAGAACCAGTTCCGCGTTGGCCTGGTGCGCGTCGAGCGCGCGGTCAAGGAACGTCTGTCCATGGCCGAAAGCGAAGGCCTGATGCCGCAGGACCTGATCAACGCCAAGCCGGTGGCCGCCGCGATCAAGGAGTTCTTCGGTTCCAGCCAGCTGTCGCAGTTCATGGACCAGAACAACCCGCTCTCCGAGATCACCCACAAGCGCCGTGTCTCCGCACTCGGCCCGGGCGGTCTGACCCGTGAGCGCGCGGGCTTCGAGGTCCGTGACGTACACCCGACCCACTACGGCCGCGTGTGCCCGATCGAAACCCCCGAAGGTCCGAACATCGGTCTGATCAACTCCCTGGCGACCTACGCCCGCACCAACAAGTACGGCTTCCTGGAAAGCCCGTACCGCGTGGTGAAGGAAGGTCTGGTCAGCGACGAGATCGTGTTCCTCTCCGCCATCGAAGAGGCCGACCACGTGATCGCCCAGGCCTCCGCGACCCTGGACGCCAAGGGCCGCCTGATCGACGAGCTGGTCGCCGTACGTCACCTGAACGAATTCACCGTGAAGGCGCCGGAAGACGTCACCCTCATGGACGTATCGCCGAAGCAGGTCGTTTCCGTCGCTGCCTCGCTGATTCCGTTCCTCGAGCACGACGACGCCAACCGTGCGCTCATGGGTTCGAACATGCAGCGTCAGGCCGTTCCGACCCTGCGCGCCGACAAGCCGCTGGTGGGCACCGGCATGGAGCGCAACGTCGCCCGTGACTCCGGCGTCTGCGTGGTGGCTCGCCGCGGCGGTGTGATCGACTCGGTCGACGCCAGCCGTATCGTGGTGCGCGTGGCGGATGACGAGGTCGAGACCGGTGAAGCCGGCGTCGACATCTACAACCTGACCAAGTACACCCGTTCCAACCAGAACACCTGCATCAACCAGCGTCCGCTGGTCAGCAAGGGTGACGTGATCGCCCGCGGCGACATCCTCGCCGACGGTCCGTCCACCGACATGGGTGAACTGGCCCTGGGCCAGAACATGCGCGTCGCGTTCATGCCCTGGAACGGCTTCAACTTCGAAGACTCCATCTGCCTGTCCGAGCGCGTGGTCCAGGAGGATCGTTTCACCACGATCCACATCCAGGAGCTGACCTGCGTCGCCCGTGACACCAAGCTCGGCCCAGAAGAAATCACCGCGGACATCCCGAACGTGGGTGAGGCCGCGCTGAACAAGCTGGACGAAGCTGGCATCGTCTACGTCGGCGCCGAAGTGCAGGCCGGCGACATCCTGGTCGGCAAGGTCACCCCGAAAGGCGAGACCCAGCTGACTCCGGAAGAGAAGCTGCTGCGCGCGATCTTCGGTGAGAAGGCGTCCGACGTTAAGGACACCTCCCTGCGCGTGCCGACCGGCACCAAGGGCACCGTGATCGACGTCCAGGTCTTCACCCGCGACGGCGTGGAGCGCGACAGCCGCGCCCTGTCCATCGAGAAGATGCAGCTCGACGAGATCCGCAAGGACCTCAACGAGGAGTTCCGCATCGTCGAAGGCGCCACCTTCGAGCGTCTGCGTTCGGCCCTGGTCGGCGCCGTCGCCGATGGCGGCCCGGCGCTGAAGAAAGGCACCGAGATCACCGACGAGTACCTCGACGGTCTCGAGCGCGGCCAGTGGTTCAAGCTGCGCATGGCCGAAGACGCCCTGAACGAGCAGTTGGAGAAGGCCCAGGCCTACCTCAGCGACCGCCGTCAGATGCTCGACGACAAGTTCGAGGACAAGAAGCGCAAGCTGCAGCAGGGCGACGACCTGGCTCCGGGCGTGCTGAAGATCGTCAAGGTCTACCTCGCCATCAAGCGCCGCATCCAGCCGGGCGACAAGATGGCCGGCCGCCACGGTAACAAGGGCGTGGTCTCGGTGATCATGCCGGTCGAAGACATGCCGCACGACGCCAACGGCACGCCGGTGGACATCGTTCTGAACCCGCTGGGCGTACCCTCGCGTATGAACGTCGGTCAGATCCTCGAAACCCACCTGGGCCTCGCGGCCAAGGGCCTGGGCGAGAAGATCAACCGCATGCTCGAAGAGCAGCGCAAGATCGCCGAGCTGCGCCAGTTCCTGAACGAGATCTACAACGAGATCGGTGGCCGCCAGGAGAACCTGGAAGAGCTGTCCGATAACGAGATCGTCGCTCTGGCCAACAACCTCAAGGGCGGCGTGCCCATCGCTACCCCGGTGTTCGACGGTGCCAAGGAGCGCGAGATCAAGGCCATGCTGAAGCTGGCCGACCTGCCGGAGAGCGGCCAGATGCGCCTGTTCGACGGCCGCACCGGCAACCAGTTCGAGCGTCCGACCACCGTCGGCTACATGTACATGCTCAAACTGAACCACCTGGTCGATGACAAGATGCACGCACGTTCCACCGGCTCCTACAGCCTGGTCACCCAGCAGCCGCTGGGTGGCAAGGCGCAGTTCGGTGGCCAGCGTTTCGGGGAGATGGAGGTCTGGGCGCTGGAAGCCTACGGCGCCGCCTACACCCTGCAGGAAATGCTGACCGTGAAGTCGGACGACGTGAACGGCCGTACCAAGATGTACAAGAACATCGTGGACGGGGATCACCGCATGGAGGCCGGCATGCCCGAGTCCTTCAACGTGCTGATCAAAGAGATCCGCTCGCTCGGCATCGATATCGAACTGGAAACCGAATAACACGTGACGATAAACGGTGCGGCGGCTAGCCGCCGCACCGGGTCCGTGAGGAGGAAAGGCCTTGAAAGACTTGCTCAATCTGTTGAAAAACCAGGGTCAAATCGAGGAGTTCGATGCCATCCGTATTGGTCTGGCCTCGCCCGAGATGATTCGTTCCTGGTCGTTCGGCGAAGTTAAGAAGCCGGAGACCATCAACTACCGTACCTTCAAGCCGGAGCGCGATGGCCTGTTCTGCGCCAAGATCTTCGGCCCGGTGAAGGACTACGAGTGCCTGTGCGGTAAGTACAAGCGCCTGAAGCACCGCGGTGTGATCTGCGAGAAGTGCGGCGTCGAAGTCGCCCTGGCCAAGGTGCGCCGCGAGCGCATGGGCCACATCGAGCTGGCCTCGCCGGTCGCCCACATCTGGTTCCTGAAGTCCCTGCCGTCCCGTATCGGCCTGCTGCTGGACATGACCCTGCGTGACATCGAGCGCGTGCTCTATTTCGAGAGCTACGTGGTGATCGACCCGGGCATGACCACCCTGGAGAAGGGCCAGCTGCTGAACGACGAGCAGTACTTCGAAGCCCTCGAAGAGTTCGGTGACGACTTCGACGCGCGCATGGGCGCCGAGGCCGTTCGCGAGCTGCTCAACCAGATCGACCTGGAGCACGAGATCGGCCGCCTGCGCGAAGAGATTCCGCAGACCAACTCGGAAACCAAGATCAAGAAGCTGTCCAAGCGCCTGAAGCTGATGGAAGCCTTCCAGGGCTCCGGCAACCATCCGGAGTGGATGGTGCTGACCGTCCTGCCGGTGCTGCCGCCGGACCTGCGTCCGCTGGTTCCGCTGGATGGCGGCCGCTTCGCGACTTCGGATCTGAACGATCTGTACCGCCGGGTGATCAACCGTAACAACCGTCTGAAGCGCCTGCTCGACCTGGCCGCTCCGGACATCATCGTGCGCAACGAAAAGCGCATGCTGCAGGAAGCCGTCGACGCCCTGCTGGACAACGGCCGCCGCGGTCGCGCCATCACCGGCTCGAACAAGCGCCCGCTGAAGTCCCTGGCCGACATGATCAAGGGCAAGCAAGGTCGCTTCCGTCAGAACCTGCTCGGCAAGCGCGTGGACTATTCCGGTCGTTCGGTGATCACCGTCGGCCCGACCCTGCGCCTGCACCAGTGCGGCCTGCCGAAGAAGATGGCCCTCGAGCTGTTCAAGCCGTTCATCTTCGGCAAGCTCGAAGCCCGTGGCATGGCCACCACCATCAAGGCCGCGAAGAAGATGGTCGAGCGCGAACTGCCCGAGGTCTGGGACGTTCTCGCCGAAGTCATCCGCGAACACCCCGTGCTGCTGAACCGTGCGCCGACCCTGCACCGTCTGGGTATCCAGGCGTTCGAGCCGGTGCTCATCGAAGGCAAGGCGATCCAGCTGCACCCGCTGGTGTGCGCGGCGTACAACGCCGACTTCGACGGTGACCAGATGGCCGTCCACGTTCCGCTGACCCTCGAGGCCCAGCTGGAAGCGCGCGCGCTGATGATGTCGACCAACAACATCCTCTCGCCCGCCAACGGCGAGCCGATCATCGTGCCGTCGCAGGACGTGGTGATGGGTCTGTACTACATGACCCGTGAAGCCATCAACGCCAAGGGCGAGGGCATGGCCTTCGCTGACCTGCAGGAAGTCGACCGCGCGTACCGCAGCGGCCAGGTGTCCCTGCACGCCCGCGTGAAAGTACGGATCAACGAGAAGATCAAGAACGAAGACGGCAGCCTGACCGCCAACACCCGCATCGTCGACTCTACCGTCGGCCGTGCCCTGCTGTTCCAGGTCGTACCGGCAGGCCTGCCGTACGACGTGGTCAACCAGCCGATGAAGAAGAAGGCGATCTCCAAGCTGATCAACCACTGCTACCGCGTGGTGGGTCTGAAGGACACCGTCATCTTCGCCGACCAGCTGATGTACACCGGCTTCGCCTACTCGACCATCTCCGGCGTCTCGATCGGCGTGAACGACTTCGTCATCCCGGACGAGAAGGCGCGCATCATCAATGCCGCCACCGAGGAAGTGAAGGAGATCGAGACCCAGTACGCCTCCGGCCTGGTAACCCAGGGCGAGAAGTACAACAAGGTGATCGACCTCTGGTCCAAGGCCAACGACGAAGTGTCCAAGGCGATGATGGCCAACCTCTCGAAAGAGAAGGTCATCGACCGCGAGGGCAAGGAAGTCGACCAGGAGTCCTTCAACTCCATGTACATGATGGCGGACTCCGGTGCGCGGGGTTCCGCGGCCCAGATCCGTCAGTTGGCCGGTATGCGTGGCCTGATGGCCAAGCCGGACGGCTCGATCATCGAGACCCCCATCACCGCGAACTTCCGTGAAGGCCTGAACGTACTCCAGTACTTCATCTCCACCCACGGTGCTCGTAAAGGCCTGGCGGATACCGCACTGAAGACCGCGAACTCCGGTTACCTGACCCGTCGCCTGGTCGACGTGGCCCAGGACCTGGTGGTGACCGAGATCGACTGCGGCACCGAGCACGGCCTGCTGATGTCGCCGCACATCGAAGGCGGCGACGTGGTGGAACCGCTGGGCGAGCGCGTGCTCGGCCGTGTGGTCGCGCGCGACGTGTTCAAGCCCGGTGGCGACGACGTCATCGTGCCGGCCGGCACCCTGATCGACGAGAAGTGGGTCGATTTCCTCGAGCAGATGAGCGTCGACGAAGTCCTGGTCCGTTCGCCGATCACCTGCGAAACCCGTCACGGCATCTGCTCCAAGTGCTACGGCCGCGATCTGGCCCGTGGTCACCAGGTGAACATCGGTGAAGCGGTCGGCGTCATCGCCGCGCAGTCGATCGGTGAGCCGGGTACCCAGCTGACCATGCGTACCTTCCACATCGGTGGTGCGGCCAGCCGGACCTCCGCCGTGGACAACGTCCAGGTGAAGAACGGCGGTACCATCCGCCTGCACAACCTGAAGCACGTCGAGCGTGCCGACGGCGCGCTGGTGGCGGTTTCCCGTTCCGGCGAGCTGGCCGTGGCCGACGACTTCGGTCGCGAGCGCGAGCGCTACAAGCTGCCGTACGGCGCCGTGATCTCCGTGAAGGAAGGTGACAAGGTCGACCCGGGCGCCATCGTCGCCAAGTGGGACCCGCACACCCACCCGATCGTCACCGAAGTGGACGGTACCGTTGCCTTCGCCGGCATGGAAGAGAACATCACCGTCAAGCGCCAGACCGACGAACTCACCGGTCTGACCAACATCGAAGTGATGGATCCGAAAGACCGTCCGGCTTCCGGCAAGGACATCCGTCCGGCGGTGAAGCTGATCGACGCCGCAGGCAAGGACCTGCTGCTGCCGGGCACCGACGTGCCGGCGCAGTACTTCCTGCCCGCCAACGCCCTGGTCAACCTGACCGACGGCGCCAAGGTGCGCGTGGGTGACGTGGTTGCACGTATCCCGCAGGAAACCTCGAAGACCCGCGACATCACCGGTGGTCTGCCGCGCGTTGCCGACCTGTTCGAGGCTCGTCGTCCGAAAGAACCTTCGATCCTGGCGGAAATCAGCGGCACCATTTCCTTCGGCAAGGAAACCAAGGGCAAGCGCCGCCTGGTCATCACGCCGAACGATGGTAGCGATCCGTACGAGGAGCTGATTCCGAAGTGGCGTCACCTGAACGTGTTCGAAGGCGAACAGGTGAACCGCGGCGAAGTCATCTCCGACGGCCCGAGCAACCCGCACGACATCCTGCGTCTGCTGGGCGTCAGCTCGCTGGCCAAGTACATCGTCAACGAGATCCAGGACGTGTACCGCCTGCAGGGCGTGAAGATCAACGACAAGCACATCGAGACCATCCTGCGGCAGATGCTGCGCAAGGTCGAAGTGGCCGAGTCGGGCGACTCCTCCTTCATCAAGGGCGACCAGGTCGAACTGGTCCAGGTGCTGGAAGAGAACGAAGTACTGGCCACCGTGGACAAGTTCCCGGCCAAGTACGAGCGCGTCCTGCTGGGTATCACCAAGGCCTCGCTGTCGACCGAGTCGTTCATCTCCGCGGCATCCTTCCAGGAGACCACCCGCGTCCTCACCGAGGCGGCGGTCACCGGCAAGCGCGACTTCCTGCGCGGCCTGAAGGAAAACGTGGTGGTCGGTCGTCTGATCCCGGCGGGTACCGGCCTTGCCTATCACAGCGAGCGCAAGCGTCAGCGCGAGCTCGGCAAACCGCAGCGCGTGAGCGCCAGCGAAGCCGAAGCAGCACTGGCCGAAGCGCTCAACCTGAGTGGCAATTAAGCCTTGAGCGAAGCCCCGGCTGTCCTGACAGCCGGGGCTTTGTCTTGACGGGGTGCTGGAAGCTCTTTAGTATTTTGTACCCCGAAAATTGGCAGGGCGCATGCTCTGCCATTTCGTTTAAGTGTCGTAAGACAATCAGTGGAGCTATAGATGGCAACTATCAACCAGCTGGTGCGTAAGCCGCGCAAGCGCATGGTCGACAAGAGCGACGTGCCGGCGCTGCAGAACTGCCCGCAACGTCGTGGCGTATGCACCCGCGTATACACCACCACGCCGAAAAAGCCGAACTCGGCACTGCGTAAGGTATGCCGTGTTCGCCTGACCAACGGCTACGAAGTCACTTCGTACATCGGTGGTGAAGGTCACAACCTGCAAGAGCACAGCGTAGTGCTGATCCGTGGCGGTCGTGTAAAGGACCTTCCGGGTGTGCGTTACCACACCGTGCGCGGTTCGCTGGACACCTCGGGTGTCAAAGACCGTAAGCAGGGTCGTTCCAAGTACGGCGCCAAGCGTCCGAAGTAATCGTTTTTTCCTATTTGCTGAGTCGATAAGAGTAAGGTCGGGCGCGTAACCAAAGTGTTGCAGTCCCGGGCTAACCTGAAGACCGTTTGAGGGCTTATCAATGCCAAGACGTCGTGTAGCGGCCAAACGTGAGATCCTGGCCGATCCGAAATACGGAAGCCAGATTCTGGCCAAGTTCATGAACCACGTGATGGAAAGCGGCAAGAAAGCCGTTGCCGAGCGTATCGTTTACGGTGCTCTGGACAAGGTCAAAGAGCGCAGTAAAGGTGACCCCCTGGAACTCTTCGAGAAAGCTCTCGACGCCATCGCTCCGCTGGTCGAAGTGAAGTCCCGCCGTGTCGGCGGTGCTACCTACCAGGTTCCGGTCGAAGTACGTCCGTCCCGTCGTAATGCCCTGGCCATGCGCTGGCTGGTGGACTACGCCCGCAAGCGCGGCGAGAAGTCCATGGCCCTGCGCCTCGCCGGCGAACTGCTGGATGCCGCCGAAGGCAAAGGCGCCGCCGTCAAGAAGCGTGAAGACGTGCACCGTATGGCTGAAGCCAACAAGGCCTTCTCCCACTACCGCTTCTAATCGCGGCTTCCATTCTTTTGCGAGGGCTTTATGGCTCGTACTACAGCAATTAACCGCTACCGGAACATTGGTATCTGCGCCCACGTCGACGCGGGCAAGACCACCACTACCGAGCGGATCCTGTTCTACACAGGTCTCAGCCACAAGATGGGTGAGGTACACGACGGCGCTGCTACCACCGACTGGATGGTGCAGGAGCAGGAGCGTGGTATCACCATCACCTCCGCTGCGATCACGACCTTCTGGGAAGGTTCGCGCGGCCAGTACGACAAATACCGCGTAAACGTCATCGACACCCCCGGCCACGTAGACTTCACCATTGAAGTTGAGCGCTCTCTGCGCGTACTGGACGGTGCTGTCGTGGTGTTCTGCGGCACCTCCGGCGTTGAGCCGCAGTCCGAAACCGTATGGCGTCAGGCCAACAAGTACGGCGTTCCGCGTATCGTCTACGTGAACAAGATGGACCGCGCCGGCGCCAACTTCCTGCGCGTCGTCGGTCAGATCAAGAACCGCCTGGGCCACACCCCGGTCCCGGTTCAGCTGGCCATCGGTGCAGAAGATGACTTCCAGGGTCAGATCGACCTGATGAAGATGAAGGCCATCTACTGGAACGAAGACGACAAGGGCACCAGCTACCGCGAGGAAGAGATTCCCGCCGAGCTGCTGGACCTGGCCAACGAATGGCGCAACAACATGGTCGAGGCTGCTGCCGAGGCCAACGAAGAGCTGATGAACAAGTACCTGGAAGGCGGCGAGCTGTCGATCGAAGAGATCAAGGCCGGCCTGCGCCAGCGTACCATCGCCTGCGAAATCGTTCCGGCGGTCTGCGGTTCGTCCTTCAAGAACAAGGGCGTGCCCCTGGTTCTGGACGCCGTCATCGACTTCCTGCCTGCTCCGACCGAGATCCCGGCCATCCAGGGCGTCCACCCGGACAGCACCGATGACAACGAGATCCACGACGAGCGTCCGGCCGACGACAACGCTCCGTTCTCCGCTCTGGCGTTCAAGATCGCTACCGACCCGTTCGTCGGTACCCTGACTTTCGTCCGCGTCTACTCGGGCGTTCTGGAGTCCGGCCAGTCGGTCATCAACTCCGTGAAGGGCAAGAAAGAGCGCGTTGGTCGTATGGTGCAGATGCACGCCAACCAGCGTGACGAGATCAAGGAAGTGCGCGCTGGCGACATCGCGGCTCTGATCGGCATGAAGGACGTCACCACTGGTGACACCCTGTGCGACATCGAGAAGCCGATCATCCTCGAGCGCATGGACTTCCCGGAGCCGGTCATCTCGGTCGCTGTCGAGCCGAAGACCAAGGCTGACCAGGAGAAGATGGGCATCGCCCTCGGCAAGCTGGCCCAGGAAGACCCGTCGTTCCGCGTCAAGACCGACGAAGAAACCGGCCAGACCATCATCTCCGGTATGGGTGAGCTGCACCTGGACATCCTCGTCGACCGCATGAAGCGCGAGTTCGGCGTCGAGGCCAACATCGGCAAGCCGCAGGTTTCCTACCGCGAAACCATCTCCAAGGACAACGTCGAGATCGAAGGCAAGTTCGTTCGTCAGTCCGGTGGTCGCGGTCAGTTCGGTCACTGCTGGATCCGCTTCTCGACTCCGGATGTGGACGAGAAGGGCAACATCACCGAAGGCCTGGTGTTCACCAGCGAAGTCGTAGGTGGTGTGGTTCCGAAGGAATACATCCCGGCGATCCAGAAGGGCATCGAAGAGCAGATGAAGAACGGCGTCGTCGCCGGCTATCCGCTCATCGGCCTGAAGGCCACCGTGTTCGATGGTTCCTACCACGACGTCGACTCCAACGAGATGGCGTTCAAGATCGCTGCTTCCATGGCGACCAAGCAGCTGGCCCAGAAGGGCGGCGGCAAGGTGCTCGAGCCGATCATGAAAGTGGAAGTGGTGACTCCTGAGGACTACATGGGCGACGTGATGGGCGACCTGAACCGTCGTCGCGGTCTGATTCAGGGGATGGAAGACTCGGTTTCCGGTAAGGTTATCCGTGCCGAGGTTCCGCTGGGCGAGATGTTCGGTTATGCGACCGACGTACGTTCCATGTCCCAGGGTCGCGCGAGCTACTCCATGGAATTCTCCAAATACGCCGAAGCTCCGTCGAACATCGTCGAAGCGCTGGTTAAAAAACAAGCTTGATTCAGCCCTTTAAGTTAAGAGGTTACTGTCGTGGCTAAGGAAAAATTTGAACGTAACAAACCGCACGTCAACGTTGGCACCATCGGCCACGTTGACCACGGTAAGACCACTCTGACCGCTGCTCTGACCAAGGTCTGCTCCGAGACCTGGGGTGGCTCCGCTCGCGCCTTCGACCAGATCGACAACGCGCCGGAAGAGAAAGCCCGTGGTATCACCATCAACACTTCGCACGTCGAATACGACTCGCCGGTACGCCACTACGCTCACGTAGACTGCCCGGGCCACGCCGACTACGTGAAGAACATGATCACCGGTGCTGCCCAGATGGACGGCGCGATCCTGGTTTGCTCGGCTGCCGAC
Organism: Pseudomonas sp. AAC; assembly: GCF_000725445.1. Lineage (NCBI taxonomy): Bacteria > Pseudomonadati > Pseudomonadota > Gammaproteobacteria > Pseudomonadales > Pseudomonadaceae > Pseudomonas > Pseudomonas sp. AAC. Next base: position 19,872 of record NZ_KL647102.1, read on the forward strand.
GGCCCCATGCCGCAGACCCGCGAGCACATCCTGCTGTCCCGTCAGGTAGGCGTTCCCTACATCGTCGTGTTCCTGAACAAGGCCGACATGGTTGACGACGCCGAGCTGCTGGAACTGGTCGAGATGGAAGTTCGCGACCTGCTGAACACCTACGACTTCCCGGGCGACGACACTCCGATCGTGATCGGTTCCGCGCTGATGGCCCTGAACGGCCAGGATGACAACGAGATGGGCGTTTCCGCCGTGCGCAAGCTGGTGGAAACCCTGGACTCCTACATCCCCGAGCCGGTTCGTGCCATCGACCAGCCGTTCCTGATGCCGATCGAAGACGTGTTCTCGATCTCCGGCCGCGGCACCGTGGTAACCGGTCGTGTCGAGCGCGGTATCGTCAAGGTCCAGGAAGAAGTGGAAATCGTCGGTATCCGTCCGACCACCAAGACCACCTGCACCGGCGTTGAAATGTTCCGCAAGCTGCTCGACGAAGGTCGTGCTGGCGAGAACGTCGGCGTCCTGCTGCGCGGCACCAAGCGTGAAGACGTAGAGCGTGGCCAGGTTCTGGCCAAGCCGGGCACCATCAAGCCGCACACCAAGTTCGAGTGCGAAGTGTACGTGCTGTCCAAGGAAGAAGGCGGTCGTCACACCCCGTTCTTCAAGGGCTACCGTCCGCAGTTCTACTTCCGTACCACCGACGTGACCGGCAACTGCGAGCTGCCGGAAGGCGTCGAGATGGTAATGCCGGGTGACAACGTCAAGATGACCGTCACCCTGATCGCCCCGATCGCCATGGAAGACGGCCTGCGCTTCGCTATCCGCGAAGGCGGCCGTACCGTTGGCGCCGGCGTGGTTGCCAAGATCATCGAGTAATCGACTGATCTAGCGCATGAGGAAAAGGGGCCCTTCGGGGCCCCTTTTTCGTTGGATTGGTTAAATATTGACACCCTCCAGGGGCATCCGTACAATTGCGCCTCCTTTTAACGGGCGGAGTCCGCCCGTTGGGAATGGCAACTTGGAGTCTGAGGTCAAATGCAAAATCAACAAATCCGTATTCGGTTGAAGGCTTTTGACCATCGCCTGATCGACCAGTCTACCCAGGAAATCGTGGAAACCGCGAAACGTACTGGGGCTCAGGTGCGTGGTCCGATTCCTCTGCCGACCCGCAAGGAACGTTACACCGTGCTGATTTCCCCGCACGTCAACAAGGACGCTCGTGACCAGTACGAAATTCGTACCCACAAGCGTGTGCTCGACATCGTTCAGCCGACCGACAAGACCGTCGACGCGCTGATGAAGCTCGACCTTGCTGCTGGCGTCGAAGTACAGATCAGCCTCGGCTAATGCCTTCGGCATTGGTCGTGTAACGCTCTGAAATGGGCGGCCATAGCGGGTGAAAGCCCCGTACACTAAAGAGGTTCTTAAGATGACAATTGGTGTTGTCGGTCGTAAGTGCGGCATGACCCGCATTTTCACCGAAGATGGTGTCTCCATTCCGGTCACGGTCATTGAGGTCGAGCCGAATCGCGTCACCCAGTTCAAGAACGAAGAGACCGATGGCTATCGCGCTGTGCAGGTAACTGCCGGCGAGCGTCGTGCTTCTCGCGTGACCAAGGCTCAGGCCGGTCACTTTGCCAAGGCGAATGTCGCCGCCGGTCGCGGCGTGTGGGAATTCCGTCTGGGCGAAGAGGAGTTCAAGGCAGGCGATTCCATCTCCGTCGATCTGTTCCAGGCAGGCCAGCTGGTAGACGTTACCGGCGAGTCCAAGGGTAAAGGCTACGCCGGTACCATCAAGCGCTGGAACTTCCGTGGTCAGGACAATACCCACGGTAACTCCGTTTCCCACCGCGTCCCGGGTTCGATCGGCCAGTGCCAGACTCCTGGTCGAGTGTTCAAGGGCAAGAAAATGTCCGGTCACATGGGTGCTGAGCGTGTAACCGTTCAATCCCTTGAGGTCGTGCGTGTCGATGCCGAGCGTAATCTGCTGCTGGTCAAGGGTGCCGTTCCTGGCGCTACCGGCGGTGACGTGCTCGTGCGTCCGGCAGCCAAGGCTCGCGGTTAAGAGGGGAAGCTGAGATGCAACTTAATGTGAACGGCGCTCAGGCTATCGAAGTCTCCGAGCGTACCTTTGGCAGCGAATTCAACGAGACTCTGGTTCACCAGGCTGTCGTCGCCTACATGGCTGGCGGTCGTCAGGGCACCCGTGCTCAGAAAACTCGTTCCGAAGTCTCCGGTGGCGGCAAGAAGCCGTGGCGTCAGAAGGGCACCGGTCGTGCTCGCGCTGGTACCATCCGCAGCCCCATCTGGCGTGGGGGCGGCACCACTTTCGCCGCCAAACCGCAGGATCACTCCCAGAAGCTCAACAAGAAGATGTACCGCGCAGCCCTGCGCTCCATCCTCTCCGAGCTGGTCCGTCTGGACCGCCTGGTTGTCGTTGCCGACTTCGCCGTCGATGCACCGAAAACCAAAGGTCTGGTCAGCAAGCTGGACGGCCTGGGCCTGAAAGACGTGCTGATCGTCACCGATGGCGTTGATGAAAACCTGTACCTGGCTGCGCGCAACCTGGCGCACGTCGATGTACGCGACGTCCAGGGTTCCGACCCGGTCAGCCTGATCGCCTACGACAAGGTGCTCGTCACCGTGTCCGCCGTGAAGAAGTTCGAGGAGCTGCTGGCATGAACCAGGAACGCGTATTCAAAGTGCTGCTGGGCCCGCATATCTCCGAGAAAGCCACGGGGCTGGCGGACGGCAAGAGCCAATTCGTTTTCAAGGTTGCCACTGATGCAACCAAGCTGGAAATCAAGAAGGCCGTCGAAAGCCTGTTCGGCGTGAAAGTACGTCGCGTCACCACCCTGAACGTTCAGGGCAAGACCAAGCGTACCGTTCGCGGCCTGGGCAAGCGTAACGACTGGAAGAAGGCGTACATCGCCCTTCAGCCCGGCCAAGATCTCGATTTCGCAGCTGGCGCTGAGTAAAGGGGTGCATCATGGCAATCGTTAAATGCAAACCGACTTCCGCTGGTCGTCGCTTCGTCGTCAAGGTCGTGAACCAGAACCTGCACAAGGGTGCTCCGTTCGCTGGCCTGGTCGAGAAGAAGTCCAAGTCGGGCGGCCGTAACAACAACGGTCGTATCACCACCCGCCACATCGGCGGTGGTCACAAGCAGCACTACCGTCTGGTCGACTTCCGCCGCAACAAGGATGGCATCCCTGCCATCGTCGAGCGCGTGGAATATGACCCGAACCGCACTGCGCACATCGCTCTGCTGAAGTACGCGGACGGTGAGCGTCGTTACATCATCGCCCCCAAAGGCGTGGTGGCTGGCGATCAACTGATCTCCGGTATCGGCGCTCCGATCAAGCCCGGCAACAACATGCCGCTGCGCAACATCCCGGTTGGTAGCACCATCCACGGTATCGAGCTGAAGCCGGGCAAAGGCGCCCAGCTGGTTCGCTCCGCTGGCGCCTCGGCCCAGCTGGTAGCCCGTGAAGGCGCTTACGTAACCGTGCGTCTGCGTTCCGGTGAAATGCGTAAAGTCCTGGCTGACTGCCGTGCGACCCTGGGTGAAGTCTCGAACTCCGAGCACAGCCTGCGTTCGCTGGGTAAAGCTGGTGCCAAACGCTGGCGCGGCATTCGCCCGACCGTTCGTGGCGTCGCCATGAACCCGGTCGACCACCCGCATGGTGGTGGTGAAGGTCGTACCTCTGCTGGTCGTCATCCGGTATCGCCGTGGGGTCTTCAGACCAAGGGTAAGAAGACTCGCGCGAACAAGCGTACCGATAACATGATCGTCCGTCGCCGCAAGTAAATAGAGGGATACGACAGTGCCGCGTTCTCTGAAAAAAGGTCCTTTTATCGATCTTCACCTGCTGAAGAAGGTCGAAGTGGCGGTGGAAAAGAACGACCGTAAGCCGATCAAGACCTGGTCGCGTCGTTCGATGATTCTGCCGCATATGGTTGGTCTGACCATCGCTGTCCACAACGGCCGTCAACACGTGCCGGTCCTGGTCAACGAAGACATGGTCGGTCACAAACTCGGCGAGTTCGCTGCTACCCGCACTTATCGTGGGCATGCTGCGGACAAGAAAGCCAAGCGTTAAGGGGTAAGGAAGATGGAAGTAGCCGCTAAGCTGTCGGGCGCTCGTATCTCCGCCCAGAAAGCCCGCTTGGTCGCCGACCAGATCCGCGGGAAGAAGGTGGGCGAAGCGCTCAACCTCCTGGCTTTCAGCAGTAAGAAAGCCGCCGAGATCATGAAGAAAGTGCTGGAGTCGGCTGTTGCCAACGCTGAGCACAACGAAGGCGCCGATGTGGACGACCTGAAGGTCTCCACCGTCTTCGTCAACGAAGGTCGTTCGCTCAAGCGCATCATGCCGCGCGCCAAAGGCCGTGCTGATCGCATCGTCAAGCGGTCTTGCCATATCACTGTCAAGGTTGCGGACAAGTAACGGAGTCGATCAGATGGGTCAGAAAGTACATCCCAATGGCATCCGCCTGGGTATCGTCAAGGAGCACACCTCCGTTTGGTACGCAGATAAGCGCACTTACGCCGATTATCTGTTCGCCGACCTGAAGGTCCGTGAGTACCTCCAAGACAAACTAAAAAGCGCGTCCGTAAGCCGTATCGATATCCATCGCCCGGCTCAAACCGCACGTATCACCATCCACACCGCCCGTCCCGGTATCGTGATCGGCAAGAAAGGTGAAGATGTTGAGAAGCTGCGTCAGGACCTGACCAAGCAAATGGGTGTGCCCGTGCACATCAACATCGAGGAAATCCGCAAGCCGGAACTCGATAGCATGCTGGTTGCGCAGAGCGTAGCTCAGCAGCTGGAACGCCGCGTCATGTTCCGTCGCGCCATGAAGCGCGCCGTGCAGAACGCCATGCGTATTGGTGCCAAGGGCATCAAGATCCAGGTGAGCGGTCGTTTGGGCGGCGCTGAAATTGCTCGTACCGAATGGTATCGCGAAGGTCGTGTGCCCCTGCACACCCTGCGTGCCGATATCGACTATGCCACCTACGAAGCGCACACCACCTACGGTGTGATCGGTGTCAAGGTTTGGATCTTCAAAGGCGAGGTCATCGGTGGCCGCCAGGAAGAGCTCAAGCCGGTAGCGCCCGCTCCTCGTAAAAAAGCTGCTAAGTAAGGAGTACGCAAATGCTGCAACCTAAGCGTACGAAGTTCCGCAAGCAAATGACCGGTCACAACCGTGGCCTGGCTCATCGCGGTAGCAAAGTCAGCTTCGGCGAGTTCGCCCTCAAGGCGACCAGCCGTGGCCGTCTCACCGCGCGTCAGATCGAGTCCGCACGTCGTGCGCTGACCCGTCACGTAAAACGTGGCGGCAAGATCTGGATCCGCGTATTCCCCGACAAGCCGGTTACCAAGAAGCCCCTCGAAGTTCGTATGGGTAAAGGTAAGGGCGGCGTCGAGTACTGGGTAGCCCAGATTCAACCGGGCAAGGTCCTGTACGAGATCGAGGGTGTATCCGAAGAGCTGGCGCGTGAGGCATTCGCCCTGGCTGCTGCAAAGCTGCCGCTCGCCACCTCCTTTGTTAAGCGGACGGTGATGTGATGAAAGCGAATGAACTTCGTGAGAAATCCGTGGAGCAGCTGAACGAGCAACTGCTCGGCCTGCTGCGCGACCAGTTCAATCTGCGTATGCAGAAAGCAACTGGCCAGTTGGCGCAGTCCCACCTGCTCTCGCAGGTGAAGCGCGACATCGCTCGCGTCAAAACTGTGCTCAATCAGCAAGCAGGTAAGTGAACATGGCTGAAGCTCAGAAAACCGTCCGTACGCTGACCGGCCGCGTCGTCAGCGACAAGATGGACAAGACCGTCACCGTTCTGATCGAGCGTCGCGTCAAGCACCCGATCTACGGCAAATACGTGAAGCGTTCGACCAAGCTGCACGCCCACGACGAAACCAATCAGTGCCGCATTGGTGACCTGGTCACCATTCGCGAAACCCGTCCGCTGGCCAAGACCAAGGCCTGGACCCTGGTTGATATCGTCGAGCGCGCAGTGGAAGTCTAAGGGTCGGAGATAGATAATGATTCAGACTCAATCCATGCTCGATGTCGCTGATAACAGCGGCGCGCGTCGCGTAATGTGCATCAAGGTGCTCGGCGGTTCCCACCGTCGCTACGCCGGCATTGGCGACATCATCAAAGTCACCGTCAAGGAAGCGATTCCGCGCGGCAAGGTGAAGAAAGGCCAGGTCATGACTGCCGTGGTCGTTCGTACCAAGCACGGCGTTCGTCGCACCGACGGCTCCATCATCCGCTTCGACGGTAACGCCGCCGTCCTGCTGAACAACAAGCAGGAGCCGATCGGCACCCGTATCTTCGGGCCCGTGACTCGTGAACTTCGTACCGAGAAGTTCATGAAGATCGTCTCGCTCGCCCCTGAAGTGCTGTAAGGAGTAGCCGTCATGCAAAAAATTCGTCGTGACGACGAAGTCATCGTCATTGCCGGCAAGGACAAGGGCAAGCGTGGCAAGGTGCTGAAAGTTCTCGCTGACGACCGTCTGGTCGTCGGCGGTGTGAACCTGATCAAGCGCCACACCAAGCCCAACCCCATGCTCAACCAGCAAGGCGGGATCGTCGAGAAGGAGGCGCCTCTGCACGTCTCCAACGTCGCCATCTTCAACCCGGAAACCAGCAAGGCTGACCGCGTTGGCTTCAAGGTAGAAGACGGTAAGAAGGTTCGTGTCTTCAAGTCGACCCAGAAACCGGTCCAGGCTTGAGGGAGTAGGTAGATACCATGGCACGATTGAAAGAACTGTACCGGAAGGAAATCGCGCCCAAGCTGAAGCAAGAGCTTCAGCTGGCGAACGTGATGGAAGTTCCGCGCGTTACCAAAATCACCCTGAACATGGGTCTTGGCGAAGCTGTCGGTGACAAGAAAGTCATCGAGAGCGCCGTGGCCGATCTGGAAAAGATCGCAGGCCAGAAGCCGGTCGTGACTTACGCTCGTAAGTCCATCGCCGGCTTCAAGATCCGTGAAGGCTGGCCGATCGGCGTGAAGGTCACCCTGCGTGGCGACCGCATGTACGAATTCCTGGACCGCCTGCTCTCCATCTCCCTGCCGCGCGTGCGTGACTTCCGCGGCCTGAATGCCAAGTCCTTCGATGGCCGCGGCAACTACAGCATGGGCGTGAAAGAGCAGATCATCTTCCCGGAAATCGATTACGACAAGATCGATGCTCTGCGCGGCATGGACATCACTCTGACCACCACCGCCCGTACGGACGATGAAGGTCGCGCTCTGCTGCGCGCCTTCAACTTCCCGTTCCGCAACTGATTGGAGTAGGAACATGGCCAAAGAGAGCATGAAAAACCGTGAGCTGAAGCGTCAGCGCACGGTAGCCAAGTACGCCCAGAAGCGTGCCGAGCTGAAAGCGATCATCGCTAATCCGAACTCCTCCCAGGAAGAGCGTTGGAATGCGCAGGTCGCCCTGCAGAAGCAACCGCGTGACGCGAGCGCCAGCCGCCTGCGTAACCGTTGCCGCCTGACCGGTCGTCCGCACGGCTTCTACCGCAAGTTCGGCCTGAGCCGTAACAAGCTGCGTGAAGCCGCCATGCGCGGCGACGTACCGGGCCTGGTGAAAGCCAGCTGGTAAGTCGGTCGAGACGGGGCCGGCAACGGCTCCGTTGATCGCTTTGCGAAGCAAGCCCCCTCGTGGGGCTTGATTCGTTTTTGAGCGGTCTCTAGAATACCCGGCTCCCCTGAGCCTGGGTTTTTCTCACCCTGCGTTTTGAGGGTGAGTATCGTTGAAGGCTTATCTTTTGTATCAGGAGCATTAAGCCCATGAGTATGCAGGACCCGTTAGCAGACATGCTAACTCGCATCCGTAATGCCCAGATGGCTGAGAAGACCGTCGTGAGCATGCCGTCTTCCAAGCTGAAGGCGGCAGTAGCCAAAGTCCTCAAGGACGAAGGTTACATTGCGGACTATCAGGTCAGCGCCGAGGCCAAGCCTCAGCTGTCCATCGAGCTGAAGTACTTCGAAGGCAAGCCCGTCATCGAAGAAGTGAAGCGAATCAGCCGTCCTGGCCTGCGCCAGTACAAGTCCGTAGATCAGCTGCCGAAAGTTCGCGGTGGTCTGGGTGTGTCGATCGTCTCCACCAACAAAGGTGTGATGACCGACCGCGCAGCCCGTGCCGCTGGCGTTGGTGGCGAAGTGCTCTGCACTGTGTTCTAAGGGGAATCAGCATGTCTCGCGTTGCTAAGAACCCCGTCAAGCTGCCCGCCGGCGTCGAAATCAAGCTGGCTGGTCAGGAACTCTCGGTCAAGGGCTCCAAAGGCTCCCTCGAGCTGAAAGTCCACCCGTCCGTAGAAGTCATCCAGGACAACGGTGAGCTGCGTTTCGCCGCCCGTAACGGCGACCAGCAGACCCGTGCCATGGCCGGTACCACCCGCGCCCTGGTCAACAACATGGTGATCGGCGTCAGCCAGGGCTTCGAGCGCAAGCTCCAGCTGGTCGGCGTTGGTTACAAGGCGCAGGCCAAAGGCCAAGTGCTGTCCCTGGCCCTCGGCTTCTCCCACCCGGTCGATTACGAACTGCCCGCCGGCATCGTCGCCGAAACCCCCAGCCAGACCGATATCCTGATCAAGGGCATCGACAAGCAGCTGGTCGGCCAGGTTGCCGCGGAGATCCGCGATTTCCGTCCGCCGGAGCCGTACAAAGGCAAGGGCGTGCGGTATTCGGACGAAGTCGTACTTCGTAAAGAAGCCAAGAAGAAGTAGGGCATAGCAAATGAGCGTCAAGAAAGAAACCCGTCTGCGTCGCGCTCGCAAGGCACGCCTGAAGATGCGCGAGCTGGAAGCCGTACGCCTTTGCGTGTACCGCTCCTCCCAGCACATTTACGCCCAGGTCATCGCGGCCGACGGCGGCAAGGTCCTGGCCAGCGCCTCGACCCTGGACAAGGAACTGCGCGAAGGTGCCACCGGCAACGTCGACGCAGCCAAGAAAGTTGGTCAACTGGTCGCCGAACGCGCCAAGGCTGCCGGCGTCACTCAGGTGGCGTTCGACCGTTCTGGCTTCAAGTACCACGGCCGCATCAAGGCCCTGGCTGATGCCGCTCGCGAAGGCGGTCTGGAGTTCTAAGTTATGGCAAACAACGATCAAAAGCGCGACGAAGGCTACATCGAGAAGCTGGTTCAAGTTAACCGCGTCGCCAAAACCGTAAAAGGTGGCCGTATCTTCGCCTTCACCGCGCTGACCGTGGTTGGCGATGGCAAGGGCCGTGTTGGCTTCGGTCGTGGCAAGGCGCGTGAAGTGCCGGCCGCCATCCAGAAGGCCATGGAAGCTGCTCGCCGCAACATGATCCAGGTGGATCTGAACGGCACCACCCTGCAGTACCCGACCAAGTCCGCCCATGGCGCCTCCAAGGTGTACATGCAGCCGGCTTCCGAAGGTACCGGCATCATCGCCGGCGGCGCCATGCGTGCCGTCCTGGAAGTGGCCGGTGTGCAGAACGTTCTGGCCAAGTGCTACGGTTCGACCAACCCGGTCAACGTGGTATACGCCACCTTCAAGGGCCTGAAGAACATGCAGTCCCCTGAGTCGGTAGCGGCCAAGCGTGGCAAGAGCGTCGAGGAGATTCTCTAACCATGGCAACTGTCAAAGTTACCCTGATCAAAAGCCTGAACGGCCGTCTGGCCAATCACAAGGCCTGCGTCAAAGGCCTGGGCCTGCGTCGCATCAATCATACCGTCGAAGTTCAGGACACTCCTGAGAACCGCGGCATGATCAACAAGGCCTACTACCTGCTGCGTGTGGAGGGTTAATCCATGCAACTGAACGATCTGCGTTCCGCGCCGGGTGCCCGTCGCGAGAAGCTGCGTCCGGGCCGTGGCATCGGTAGCGGTCTGGGCAAGACCGGTGGCCGTGGTCACAAAGGTCAGACCTCGCGCTCCGGCGGCACCATCGCCCCGGGCTTCGAGGGTGGCCAGCAGCCGCTGCACCGTCGTCTGCCGAAGTTCGGCTTCAAGTCCCTGAAAGCCCTGGATCGCGCCGAGGTTCGTACCTCCGAGCTGGCCAAGGTCGAAGGCGAAGTCGTCACCGTGCAGGCCCTGAAGGATGCCAACGTGATCAACCGCAACGTACAGCGCGTCAAAGTCGTGCTGTCCGGTGAAGTTGCCCGCGCGGTCACCCTGAAAGGCATCGGCGCCACCAAGGGCGCTCGTGCGGCTATCGAAGCAGCTGGCGGCAAAATCGAGGACTAAATGGCTAAGCAAGGTGCTCTCTCTGCGCTGAGCAACGGTGGCGGTCTGTCCGAGCTCTGGGCACGTCTGCGTTTCCTGTTCCTGGCGATCATCGTCTATCGGATAGGTGCGCACATCCCGGTTCCGGGCATCAACCCCGATCGCTTGGCGGCACTGTTCCGGCAGAACGAGGGGACCATTCTTAGCCTCTTCAACATGTTTTCCGGCGGCGCGCTGGAGCGCATGAGTATCTTTGCACTGGGGATCATGCCGTACATCTCGGCGTCGATCATCATGCAGCTCATGACCGCTATCAGCCCGCAGCTGGAGCAGTTGAAGAAAGAGGGTGAGTCTGGGCGTCGCAAGATCAGCCAGTACACCCGCTACGCAACGCTCGTCCTGGCGCTCGTCCAGGCCATCGGCATGGCCGTTGGCCTGGGCAGCCAGGGCGTGGCCTTCTCCAATGACTTCGGCTTCTACTTCGTGGCAGTCACCACCTTCGTGGCGGGTGCGCTGTTCATGATGTGGCTGGGCGAGCAGATCACCGAGCGGGGCGTCGGCAATGGTATCTCCATGCTGATCTTCTCCGGGATCGTCGCCGGCCTGCCGCGCGCCATCGGGCAGTCCTTCGAGTCCGCCCGTCAAGGTGACATCAACATCTTCGCCCTGATCGCCGTAGGCCTGCTGGCCGTCGCGATCATCGCGTTCGTGGTGTTCATCGAGCGCGGTCAGCGCCGCATCGCCGTGCATTACGCCAAGCGCCAGCAAGGTCGCAAGGTGTTTGCCGCGCAGACCAGCCATCTGCCGCTGAAAGTGAACATGGCGGGCGTGATCCCGGCCATCTTCGCCAGCAGCATCCTGCTGTTCCCGGCGTCCCTGGGCGCCTGGTTCGGTCAGTCGGAGGGCCTGGGTTGGCTGCAGGACGTCGCGCAAGCGATCGCTCCGGGGCAGCCGCTGAACATTCTGCTGTTTAGTGCAGGGATCATCTTCTTCTGCTTCTTCTACACAGCGCTGATGTTCAATCCCAAGGACGTGGCGGAAAACCTCAAGAAGTCCGGTGCATTTATTCCGGGTATTCGTCCGGGCGAACAGTCCGCTCGCTACATCGATGGCGTGCTGACCCGTTTGACCATGTTCGGTGCCCTGTACATGACGGCGGTGTGCCTGTTGCCCCAGTTCCTGGTGGTGGCTGCCCACGTTCCGTTCTACCTCGGCGGGACCTCGTTGCTGATCGTGGTCGTGGTTGTGATGGACTTTATGGCCCAAGTACAATCGCACCTCGTTTCTCACCAGTACGAATCCCTCATGAAGAAAGCCAACCTGAAGGGTTATGGCGGCAGCAGCATGCTGCGCTGACCGGCCCGTAAGGTTAGTAGGAGTCACTGATGAAAGTTCGTGCATCGGTTAAGAAGCTGTGCCGCAACTGCAAGATCATCCGTCGCGAAGGCGTCGTTCGCGTGATCTGCAGCGCGGAGCCGCGTCACAAGCAGCGCCAAGGCTGAGTGTGATCCACGCGTTATAGCCCGGCAGCTAGTGCGCTGCCGGGTTGATTATTTGTTATTACAGCGCTAATATCCGCGCCCTTTCTTGGCTTCCTGGGCGCCGGGTAGCTGTCAATTGGAGTTTTTCTGAATGGCCCGTATTGCAGGCGTAAACATTCCGGATAACAAGCACACTGTTATCTCGCTGACCTACATCTATGGTGTAGGTCGCACCACCGCACAGAGCATCTGCGCTGCCACGGGCATCAGCCCGGTAGTGAAGATCAAGGACCTGAGCGAAGAGCAGATCGATTCGCTGCGCAACGAGGTGGCCAAGCTGACCACCGAAGGTGACCTGCGCCGCGAAATCAACATGAACATCAAGCGTCTGATGGACCTCGGTTGCTACCGCGGTCTGCGTCATCGTCGCGGTCTGCCGGTTCGCGGTCAGCGTACCAAGACCAACGCGCGCACCCGCAAGGGCCCGCGTAAGCCGATCCGCAAGTAATCGCTTAGGAATATAGTCATGGCAAAACCTGCTGCTCGTCCTCGCAAGAAAGTCAAAAAGACGGTGGTTGACGGGATCGCGCATATCCACGCGTCCTTCAACAACACCATCGTTACCATCACCGACCGTCAGGGCAACGCCCTGTCCTGGGCCACTTCCGGTGGTTCGGGCTTCCGCGGCTCGCGTAAGAGCACCCCGTTCGCTGCCCAGGTAGCGGCCGAGCGTGCCGGCCAGGCTGCTCTGGAATACGGTCTGAAGAACCTTGACGTCAACGTCAAAGGCCCGGGCCCGGGTCGCGAATCGGCTGTTCGTGCGCTGAATGCCTGCGGTTACAAGATCGCCAGCATCACCGACGTAACCCCGATCCCGCACAACGGCTGCCGCCCGCCGAAAAAGCGTCGCGTGTAATAGGAGACAGTGAGAAATGGCTCGTTACATTGGTCCCAAATGCAAACTGTCTCGCCGTGAAGGCACCGACCTGTTCCTGAAGAGCGGCGCTCGCGCGCTCGACTCCAAGTGCAAGGCCGAACAGGTTCCTGGCCAGCACGGCGCTCGCCGTGGCCGTCTGTCCGACTACGGTCTGCAGCTGCGTGAGAAGCAGAAAGTCCGCCGCATCTACGGCGTGCTGGAGCGTCAGTTCCGTGGCTACTACCAAGAGGCTTCCCGCCGCAAGGGCTCCACTGGTGAGAACCTGCTGCAACTGCTGGAATGCCGTCTGGACAACGTCGTCTATCGTATGGGCTTCGGTTCCACCCGTTCGGAATCCCGTCAGCTGGTGTCCCACAAGACCATCAGCGTGAACGGTCAGACCGTCAACATCCCGTCCTATCAGGTGAAGGCCGGCGACGTCGTTGCTGTTCGCGAGAAATCGAAGAACCAGCTGCGTATCGCTCAAGCCCTCGAACTGTGCGCCCAGCGCGGTCGCGTTGAGTGGGTCGAAGTGGACACCGACAAGAAGGCCGGTACCTTCAAGAGCGTTCCGGCTCGTGCCGACCTGTCCGCCGACATCAACGAAAACCTGATTGTCGAGCTCTACTCCAAGTAAGGGCTAGAAAATAGGTGCATCCATGCAGAGTTCGGTAAATGAGTTCCTGACCCCCCGCCACATCGATGTGCAGGTGGTCAGCCAAACCCGCGCCAAGATCACGCTCGAGCCTCTCGAGCGTGGCTTCGGCCATACCCTGGGCAACGCGCTGCGTCGCATCCTGTTGTCCTCCATGCCTGGCTGTGCAGTGGTCGAGGCCGAGATCGACGGCGTACTCCACGAGTACTCGGCGATCGAAGGTGTTCAGGAAGACGTCATCGAAATCCTGCTCAACCTGAAAGGTCTGGCCATCAAGCTGCACGGCCGTGACGAAGTGACGCTGACCCTGGCGAAAAAGGGCTCGGGTGTGGTGACCGCTGCCGATATTCAGCTGGATCATGATGTCGAGATCGTCAACGGTGACCATGTTATCGCCCACCTGGCCGATAACGGCGCGCTGAACATGAAGCTGAAAGTCGCTCGTGGCCGTGGCTACGAGCCGGCTGATGCCCGCTCGAGCGATGAAGACGAAAGCCGCAGCATCGGCCGTCTGCAGCTCGACGCCTCGTTCAGCCCCGTGCGTCGTGTTGCCTACGTGGTCGAGAACGCCCGTGTCGAACAGCGTACCAACCTGGACAAGCTGGTCCTCGATCTGGAAACCAACGGCACCCTGGACCCCGAAGAGGCTATCCGTCGCGCCGCTACCATCCTGCAACAGCAGCTGGCAGCGTTCGTGGACCTCAAGGGCGACAGCGAACCCGTCGTTGAAGAGCAGGAAGACGAGATCGATCCGATCCTGCTGCGTCCGGTCGATGACCTGGAGCTGACCGTTCGTTCGGCCAACTGCCTGAAGGCGGAGAACATCTACTACATCGGTGACCTGATCCAGCGCACCGAAGTAGAGCTGCTGAAAACTCCGAACCTGGGCAAGAAGTCCCTGACCGAAATCAAGGACGTTCTGGCCTCTCGCGGTCTGTCCCTCGGTATGCGCCTCGACAACTGGCCGCCGGCAAGTCTTAAGAAAGACGACAAGGCTACTGCCTGATCGTCGTAGCTACCGAACGTAAAGTTTGGAAAGGAATTGAACCATGCGCCATCGTAAAAGTGGTCGTCACCTGAGCCGCACCAGCGCGCACCGCAAGGCTATGTTCCAGAACATGGCTGTGTCGCTGTTCGAACACGAACTGATCAAAACCACCCTGCCGAAAGCCAAGGAACTGCGCCGCGTTGCCGAGCCGCTGATCACCCTGGCCAAGGAAGACAGCGTCGCCAACCGTCGTCTGGCTTTCGACCGTACCCGTTCGAAGGCTGCCGTAGGCAAGCTGTTCAACGAGCTGGGCAAGCGCTACGCCAACCGTCCGGGCGGCTACCTGCGCATCCTCAAGTGCGGTTTCCGCGCTGGCGACAACGCCCCCATGGCGTACGTCGAGCTGGTTGATCGTGCTGTCGGCGGCGAAGCGGTCGAAGCTGCTGAGTAAGGCGAACGCCACTCATGAAAAACCGGGCTCAGGCCCGGTTTTTTATTGCCCGCTGGAAATGTATCTCGTTCCCTTCGGCCCAGGATCCGCGCGTCTTGCAAGGCACTCTCGCGCCGGCGGGACTATCCTCGAATTGATGCGGGTCATGGTCGTCGAGGACCAAATTCTCTTCAATTATTCACCGGACTCATGGAGCTGACTGATGCAAGGCCATGCTGAAGTAATCGACTACCTCAATACCCTGCTGACCGGCGAGCTGGCCGCGCGCGACCAGTACTTCATCCACTCGCGCATGTACGAGGACTGGGGCTTCGCCAAGCTCTACGAGCGCCTCAACCACGAGATGGAAGAGGAAACCCAGCACGCCGACGCCCTGATCCGCCGCATCCTGTTGCTGGAGGGCACGCCGCGCATGCGTCCCGACGATATCCACCCGGGCCGTACCGTGCCGGAAATGCTCGAAGCCGACCTCAAGCTGGAGCGCCAGGTGCGTGCTGCCCTGGCCAAGGGCATCGCGCTGTGCGAGCAGCACAAGGACTTCGTCAGCCGCGACATGCTCAAGGCCCAGTTGGCCGACACCGAGGAAGACCACGCCTACTGGCTGGAGCAGCAACTCGGGCTGATTGCCAAGATGGGCCTGGAGAACTACCTGCAGTCGCAGATATGAGGTTTCGTCTGCAATGAAAGAAGCCCCTCGCGCCTATCGGTCGCAGGGGCTTTTTTGTTTCCACCAGGCGCTGCCAGGGGGAGGATTCCGGTGCTGTATTTCCGTTGTTCGGGAGGCTATCGCGCACGGTTCTGGTAAGAGGCAAAAACTATCGTGCCGTTGCTTTTCATAAATTGGTCCCCCCAGCGGAGCGGTACTAGTCTTAATCCACCGTCGGCAGCTGTCGACCAGACCGACCCGATGAGGACAAAGGAGAAAGCAATGTCGAATGAATCGAAATGCCCGTTCCATTATGTTGCTGGTGGCGGTACTACCAACGAGGACTGGTGGCCGAACCAACTGAAGTTGGACCTACTGAACCAGCATTCGGAAAGATCCAACCCGTTGGGTGAGAAGTTCAACTACCGCGACGAGTTCAAGAAACTCGACTACTCGGCCCTGAAGGCCGACCTGAAGCACCTGATGACCGACTCCCAGGAATGGTGGCCGGCCGACTGGGGCCACTACGGTGGCCTGATGATCCGCATGGCCTGGCACGCCGCCGGTACCTACCGTATCGCCGACGGCCGCGGCGGCGTGGGCCGTGCCCAACAGCGCTTCGCCCCGCTGAACTCCTGGCCGGACAACGTCAGCCTGGACAAGGCGCGGCGCCTGCTGTGGCCGATCAAGCAGAAATATGGCCAGAAGATTTCCTGGGGCGACCTGATGGTGCTCGCCGGCAACGTGGCCCTGGAAAGCATGGGGTTCCGTACCTTCGGCTTCGGCGCCGGCCGCGAAGACGTATGGGAGCCGGACAACGACGTCAACTGGGGCGACGAGAAGACCTGGCTTGTCCACCGCGACCCCGAGGCCCTGGCCAAGAACCCCCTGGCGGCCACCGAGATGGGCCTGATCTATGTGAACCCCGAAGGCCCCAATGCCAGCGGTGACCCGTTGTCGGCCGCGCCCGCCATCCGTGCGACCTTCGGCAATATGGCGATGAACGACGAAGAGATCGTCGCCCTGATCGCCGGTGGCCACACCCTCGGCAAGACCCACGGTGCCGGCTCGGCGGACCACGTCGGCGCTCCCCCGGAAGACGCTCCCCTCGAGCAGCAGGGCCTGGGCTGGGCCAGCAGCTATGGCTCCGGCGTCGGCGCCGACGCCATCACCTCCGGCATCGAGGTGGTATGGACGCAAACGCCCACCCAGTGGAGCAACTTCTTCTTCGAGAACCTGTTCAAGTACGAATGGGAACAGACCCGCTCGCCCGCCGGGGCCATCCAGTGGGTCGCCAAGGATTCGCCGGAGATCATCCCCGATCCCTTCGATCCGTCGAAGAAGCGCAAGCCCACCATGCTCACCACCGACCTGACGCTGCGCTTCGATCCGGAATTCGGGAAAATCTCCAAGCGCTTCCTCGATGACCCGCAGGCCTTCGCCGATGCGTTCGCCCGCGCCTGGTTCAAGCTGACCCACCGCGACATGGGGCCGAAGGCCCGCTACCTCGGCCCGGAAGTGCCGAAGGAAGACCTGATCTGGCAGGACCCGCTGCCGCCGGCCACGCACAACCCGAGCGCCGCGGACATCGCCGACCTGAAGGCGAAGATCGCCGAGTCCGGCCTGTCGATCGCCGAGCTGGTGTCCACCGCCTGGGCCTCGGCCTCCACCTTCCGCGGTGGCGACAAGCGCGGCGGCGCCAATGGCGCGCGCATTCGCCTGGCGCCGCAGAAGGACTGGGAGGTCAACAACCCGAAGCAGCTCGCCAAGGTATTGGCCAAGCTCGACGAGATCCAGCGGTTCTCCGGCAAGGCCTCGCTGGCCGACGTGATCGTGCTGGCCGGCAACGTGGGCGTCGAGCAGGCCGCCAAGGCTGCCGGCGTGAACATCGAGGTGCCCTTCGCTCCGGGCCGCGCGGATGCCCGCCAGGACCAGACCGACGTCGAGTCCTTCGAGGTGCTCGAACCCATCGCCGATGGCTTCCGCAACTACAAGAGCGCCAATCCCGGCGCGTCCACCGAGGCACTGCTGGTCGACAAGGCCCAGCTGCTGACCCTGACCGCTCCGGAAATGACCGTGCTCGTCGGCGGCCTGCGCATGCTGGGGGCCAACTACGACGGCAGCGCCCATGGCGTGTTCACCGACCGGCCCGGCGTGCTCAGCAACGACTTCTTCGTCAACCTGCTGGACATGGGCACCGTCTGGGCGCCGGTGGACGGCTCCGCGGAGGTCTTCGAGGGCCGGGCCCGCAAGGGCGGCGAGCTGAAGTGGACCGCTACCCGTGCCGACCTGATCTTCGGTTCGCACTCGGTGCTGCGGGCGCTGGCCGAGGTCTACGCCAGCAGCGATGCCAAGGAGAAGTTCGTGAAGGACTTCGTCGCCGCCTGGACCAAGGTGATGAACCTGGACCGCTTCGATCTGGCCTGATGTTCTTGGGCTGGGAAGAAAAGGCGCCGCTTTGGCGGTAGCAGTGGCTACTTGAAAGAAAATGCCGTTTCCCTTTTACGGGGAAGCGGCATTTTCATGTGGGTTGCCGGCTGCTTCGAGGTGCTTTTCGTAGGATGGGTTGAGCTTGCGAAACCCATGCGGCCATCGGTGATGGGTATCGCTTCGCTCAACGCCATCCTACGAAAAGCTACGCTCGCTCCTACGCCGCCCAGGCTATGACATTGCCACGTTGGACTCACCGGCCCCCGGACGCCCCGGGGGCACGGACAGCCCCTTTCAGCGGTCAGGCCCGATCGCGCTCCAGCAGCGGCTTGAGGAAGCGCCCGGTGTGCGAGGCCTCCATCTCCGCCACCTGCTCCGGCGTGCCGCTGGCGATGATCTGGCCGCCCTTGGAGCCGCCCTCGGGGCCGAGGTCGACCAGCCAGTCGGCGGTCTTGATCACGTCCAGGTTGTGCTCGATCACCACCACCGTGTTGCCGTGGTCGCGCAGGCGGTGCAGCACGTCGAGCAGTTGCTGGATGTCCGCGAAGTGCAGGCCGGTGGTCGGTTCGTCGAGGATGTACAGGGTCTTGCCGGTGTCGCGCTTGGACAGCTCGCGGGACAGCTTCACCCGCTGCGCCTCGCCGCCGGACAGGGTGGTCGCGCTCTGCCCCAGCTTGATGTACGACAGGCCCACGTCGATCAGCGTCTGCAGCTTGCGGGCGATGGCCGGCACGGCGTCGAAGAACGCGCGGGCGTCCTCGATGGTCATGTCCAGCACCTCGGTGATGCTCTTGCCCTTGTAGCGGATCTCCAGCGTTTCGCGGTTGTAGCGCTTGCCCTTGCAGACGTCGCAGGGCACGTAGATATCCGGCAGGAAGTGCATCTCCACCTTGATCACGCCGTCGCCCTGGCAGGCCTCGCAGCGGCCGCCCTTGACGTTGAACGAGAAGCGCCCCGGGCCGTAGCCGCGGGAGCGGGCTTCCGGTACGCCGGCGAACAGTTCGCGGATCGGGGTGAACAGGCCGGTGTAGGTCGCCGGGTTGGAGCGCGGCGTGCGGCCGATCGGGCTCTGATCGATGTCCACCACCTTGTCCAGGTGCTGCAGGCCGTCGAAGGAATCGTAGGGCGCGACTTCCAGGCTGGTGGCGCCGTTCAGCGCGGTGGCGGTGATCGGGAACAGGGTGTTGTTGATCAGCGTCGACTTGCCCGAGCCGGACACGCCGGTGACGCAGGTGAACAGGCCGACCGGGAGCTCCAGGTTGACGTTGCGCAGGTTGTTGCCGCGCGCGCCCTTGAGCTTGAGCAACTGCTTCTTGTTGCGCGGCGTGCGCTGCGCCGGCACCACGATCTTCTGGCGGCCGGAAAGGTACTTGCCGGTCACCGAGTCCGGATGGCTCATGACCTGCTCGGGCGTGCCCTCGGCGACGATCTGCCCGCCGTGCACGCCGGCGCCGGGGCCGATGTCCACCACGTAGTCGGCGAGGCGGATGGCGTCCTCGTCGTGCTCCACCACTATCACCGTGTTGCCCAGGTTGCGCAGGTGGGTGAGGGTGGCCAGCAGGCGTTCGTTGTCGCGCTGGTGCAGGCCGATGGAGGGCTCGTCGAGGATGTACATCACCCCCACCAGGCCGGCGCCGATCTGGCTGGCCAGGCGGATGCGCTGGGCCTCGCCACCGGACAGGGTGTCGGCGCTGCGGTCGAGGGTCAGGTAGTCGAGGCCGACGTTGACCAGGAACTGCAGGCGCTCGCGGATTTCCTTGAGGATCTTCGCCGCGATCTCGCCGCGGCGGCCGGTCAGGGTCAGGCCGGCGGCGTATTCGCTGGCCTCGCCCACCGGCATCGCGGTGACCGCCGGCAGCGTCTTGTCGCCCACCCAGACGTGGCGCGCCTCGCGGCGCAGGCGGGTGCCGTGGCAGTCCGGGCAGGGCTGGGTGCTGAGGAACTTGGCCAGCTCCTCGCGCACGGTCATGGACTCGGTCTCGCGGTAGCGGCGCTCCAGGTTCGGCAGGATGCCCTCGAAGGGGTGCGCGCGCTTGACGATGTCGCCGCGGTCGTTGAGGTAGCGGAACTCGACGTTCTCGCGCCCCGAGCCGCCGAGGATGAACTTCTGGTGCTCGGGCGAGAGTTCCTGGAAGGGCACCTCCAGGCTGAAGCCGAAATGCGCGGCCAGCGAGCCGAGCATCTGGAAGTAATAGACGTTGCGCCTGTCCCAGCCGCGGATGGCGCCCTCGGCCAGGGTCAGTTCGCCGTTGACCACCCGGCGCGCGTCGAAGAACTGCTTCACGCCCAGGCCGTCGCAGGTGGGGCAAGCGCCGGCGGGGTTGTTGAAGGAGAACAGCTTGGGTTCCAGCTCGCTGATGGAGTGGCCGCACACCGGGCAGGCGAAGCGCGCGGAGAAGATCATCTCCTCGCCTTCTTCGCCCTGCTTTTTGTCATCTTCGTCGGGAAGGGGGGCGACCAGGGCGATGCCGTCGGCCAGGTTGATGGCCGTCTCGAAGGATTCCGCCAGGCGCTGCTGCAGGTCGCCGCGGACCTTGAAGCGGTCCACCACCACGTCGATGGAGTGCTTCTGCTTCTTGTCCAGCTTGGGCAGCTCGTCCAGCTCGTAGAGCTTGCCGTCGACCCGCGCGCGGACGAAGCCCTGGGCGCGCATTTCGTCGAACACCGCCAGGTGCTCGCCCTTGCGCTCGCGGATCACCGGGGCCAGCAGCATCAGCCGGCGGCCTTCGGGCAGAGCGAGCACCTGGTCGACCATCTGGCTGACGGTCTGCGCCTCCAGCGGGATGTCATGGTCCGGGCAGCGCGGGATGCCGACGCGGGCGTAGAGCAGGCGCAGGTAGTCGTAGATCTCGGTGATGGTGCCCACGGTGGAGCGCGGGTTGTGCGAGGTGGACTTCTGCTCGATGGAAATCGCCGGCGACAGGCCCTCGATGGTGTCGACGTCGGGTTTTTCCATCATCGAGAGGAACTGCCGGGCGTAGGCCGACAGGGATTCCACGTAGCGGCGCTGGCCTTCGGCGTAGAGCGTGTCGAAGGCCAGGGACGACTTGCCGGAGCCGGACAGGCCGGTGATCACGATCAGCTTGTCGCGCGGCAGGGTCAGGTCGATGTTCTTCAGGTTGTGGGTACGTGCCCCACGGATGAGGATCTTGTCCACAGCGGCCTCGCATGGCGGGCGAAAACCGTTGAGTATACGTTTCCCCGGCAGTACGCGGCAAAGTGGCGCGTCTGTGCCTCCGGGCGGCTGGGCTGCTAGAATGCCCGGCTATTTTTCGGCGTCGGCGGCAGCCGGCCATCCGGGAACGGATGGGCACGCCATTGCGGGGGCAAGAAGCACAGCCCGCTCCAGTCATTCCCCTGAGGGACTTATGCACGACACCCACACTGAGCGCATGAGTGGCACCGAAACCCGCGCGGCCGTCGGCCTTTCCCTGGTCTTCGCGTTCCGCATGCTCGGCATGTTCATGGTCCTGCCGGTCCTGGCCACCTACGGCCAGGACCTGGCCGGCGCGACCCCGGCGCTGATCGGCCTGGCCATCGGCGCCTACGGCCTGACCCAGGCCATCCTGCAGATTCCCCTGGGCACCCTGTCCGACCGCATCGGCCGCCGGCCGATCATCGTCGTCGGCCTGCTGGTGTTCGCCCTCGGCGCGGCCGTGGCGGCCAACGCCGACAGCATCTGGGGCGTGATCGCCGGGCGGGTGATCCAGGGCGCCGGGGCGATCTCCGCGGCGGTGATGGCGATGCTCTCGGACCTGACCCGCGAGCAGCACCGCACCAAGGCCATGGCCACCATCGGCATGAGCATCGGCGTGTCCTTCGCCGTGGCCATGGTCGCCGGCCCCGTGCTGACGCACCTGTTCGGCCTGCACGGGCTGTTCTGGTTCACCGCCGGCATGGCCCTGGTCGGCCTGCTGATGATCCTGTTCTTCGTGCCGACCCCGGACCACCGCCTGCAGCACCGCGAGTCCAGCGTCGCCGGCCAGGCGCTGCTGCCGACCCTGAAGAACGCCGAGCTGCTGCGCCTGGACGCCGGCATCCTGGTGCTGCACGCGATCCTCATGGCCAGCTTCGTGGCCTTGCCGCTGGCCCTGGTGGAGCGCGCCGGGCTGCCCAAGGAAGAACACTGGTGGGTCTACCTGACCGCGCTGCTGGTGGGCTTCTTCGGCATGGTGCCGTTCATCATCTACGCCGAGAAGAAGCGCCAGATGAAGCGCGTGCTGGCCGGCGCGGTGGCCACCCTGATGCTCTGCGAGCTGTTCTTCTGGGAATTCGGCTACAGCCTGAAGGAACTGCTGTTCGGCATCGTCGTCTACTTCACCGCGTTCAACCTGCTGGAAGCCTCGCTGCCGTCGCTGGTGAGCAAGGTCTCGCCGGCCGGCGGCAAGGGCACGGCGATGGGCGTGTACTCCACCAGCCAGTTCCTCGGCGCCGCCGTGGGCGGCATCCTCGGCGGCTGGATGTTCCAGCACGGCGGGTTGGACGGGGTGTTCATCGGCTGCGCCGTGCTGGCTGCCATATGGCTGGCGATTGCTGTTACCATGCGCGAACCGCCGTATGTAACGAGCATCCGCCTGCCCCTGTCCGACGAGGCGCTGGGCGATGCCTCGTTGGCCGAGCGTTTCAAGGCATTGCCCGGTGTGAGCGATGTGATGGTGGTCGCCGAAGAGGCCGCCGCTTATGTCAAAGTAGATTCCCAACAAGTGGATCGCACGTCCCTCGAACGCCTGGCAGGCGTCGAGCCGGCGACGTGCTGAAGCCTTTAGGAGAGCGTCATGGCCCGTGGGGTTAACAAAGTCATTCTGGTTGGTAACGTCGGTGGCGATCCGGAAACCCGCTACCTGCCCAACGGCAACGCGGTGACCAACGTCACCCTGGCCACCAGCGAGAGCTGGAAGGACAAGCAGACCGGCCAGCAGCAGGAACGTACCGAATGGCACCGCGTGGTGTTCTTCGGCCGCCTGGCGGAGATCGTCGCCGAGTACGTGCGCAAGGGCTCGCAGATCTACGTCGAAGGTAGCCTGCGCACCCGCAAGTGGCAGGGCCAGGACGGTCAGGACCGCTACACCACCGAGATCGTGGTAGACATCAACGGCAACATGCAACTGCTCGGCGGCCGTCCGGGCGCCGGTGGCGACGACGCCCCGCGCGCGCCGCGCGAACCCCAGCAGCGCCCGCAACAGGCCCCGCGCCCGGCGCCGCAACAACAGGCCGCCCCGGCTCCACAACCGGCCGCCGACTACGACAGCTTCGACGACGACATTCCGTTCTAAGCGTCGGACAGGTCCGAAAAAGCCCGACATTCCCTTTGGGGGATGCCGGGTTTTTTCATGCCTGCAGAGCGTCGGCTGTCTTGCCGGCTCGGCCCGCGATCCGCGCCGGGGCGTCCGGCTATCGCGGACAAGGTCCTACGGGGGAGGCATACCGTGCCTGCCGGCAACCTGTAGGAGCGGGCCCTGCCCGCGATTTCGCGCGCAGGGCGCGCTCCTACATGGGAATGGCGCGGGTGGGGCAGCGTAGCGGATCTCATCCGCGAATCGCGCCGGGGCGTCCGGCTATCGCGGACAAGGTCCGCTCCTACGAGGAAACTCCATACCTCACAGCAAATTGTAGGAGCGGGCCCTGCCCGCGATTTCGCGCGCAGGGCGCGCTCCTACGGGGGAATGGCACGGGTGGGGCGGCGTAGGAGCGGATCTCATCCGCGATCCGCGCCGGATCGTCCGGCTATCGACACCTCGTAGGATGGCGTTGAGCGAAGCGATACCCATCGCCACCACCACATAGGTTTCGCAGGCTCGACCCATCCTACGAAAAGCGCCCCGGCGCGGTGGGTACGGCAATTGCCTCGCGTTCCCCACGTTTTTCGCAAAAAACCTTTGCTGACTCGGCTATTTCGTTAGCTGGCTAATTAAGTGATTCTGACTCCGCCTTGATGCAAGTCAAACAACGGAGAAGAACCCATGAGCGTAGTTGTCACTGAGCGCGACGAAGACCACAAATCCCGCGAATTCCGTGCCCTCGGCCGGCGCTGCTGGGACGTGCACCAGCAGGGCCTGCTGGTCGGCGTGTTCCACAGCGAGCAGGAGGCCCACGCCTACCGCGAGAGCCTGGAGCAGGACGAGACGCGGCGCCACGCCCAGGCGGCGGAGCGCTTCTGAAGACCGGCGGGGCCAGGCGCCGGCCTGGCCCCACCGCCCGGCTCAGAAGTAGTAGCCGATGTTCAGGTTGGTGCGGAAGTACCAGTCGTTGCTGCCCGAGGAGGTGGTCGAGGTCCAGCCCGTGCCATTCTCCGCGCCGCCCCAGGGGTTGGCGTTGCGCGCCCAGGTGAAGTCCAGCCAGGCCATCACCGGCAGGGCGAAGAACTGGATGCCGGCGGTGTACATCTGCGAGTCGTCCCAGCCGCTCTTGTCCTTCCACAGTCGGCTGTAGTCGTTGTACAGCTTCACCTTCTTCACCGGCCCCAGCCAGGGCGTGGCGAGGTCGTAGCCGACGTTGAGCCCGCCGATGCTGCCCTTGGCCGCGACCAGGAAGGCCGGGGTCAGGCCGTTGCCGCCCATGAGCACGGAATCGTCGCTGACGCCGCCGGGGTTCTTCGGGTCGTATTCGTAGCGGATCGCCTGGCTCGAGATCGTCCAGGGGCCGTTCTTGAACACCCCGTGGGCGCCGGCCGCCCAGAAGCTGCCGTTGTCGTCGGTGGTGGCGTTGTACAGCCGCGAGGCGGCCAGGGACGCGCCCAGCTCGTTGTTCCAGTCGCCGGCCTGGAAGCTGCGCGTCAGGCGCAGGTTGATCTGGTCGCGCTTCTCGTTGTCCTGGCGGCCGTGCAGCGCCGGGATGGCGTTGTCCTTGAGGTCCGCGTAGCGCCCGACTTCCGGGGCGTAGCGGATGCTCGACGGCAGCATGCGCGGGTAGTAGGCGGCCTGGAAGTCCCAGTCGTTGTCCTTGTAGCCGTACTTCAGGCCGGTGCCGGTATTCACGCCGAAGCCGAGGAAGAACGGGATGTGGTAGCTCCAGCCGAACTGCGGATAGGGCAGCAGGCCGAAGGGCCTGGCCGGCGCGCCCACCTGCAGTTCGGAACGCTCGTCGAAGCGGTAGCCGAGGTAGGCCCGGTCCACCGCGCGCTTGTTGCGGTCCTGGAACCAGTAGCCGGCGTCGAGGTTGAACTGCCGGTAGCGGCCCTGCACGTCCAGGCGGAAGGTGTCGAACAGCCAGCGCGCCGGGCGGTTGATGCTGCTGCCTATCAGTGCGCCACCAAGGGCGCGCGGCGGGAAGGAGAGGGGGACTTTGTAGGAGCGAGGGAATGGCCGCCCTCACC
Organism: Pseudomonas sp. AAC; assembly: GCF_000725445.1. Taxonomy (NCBI): domain Bacteria; kingdom Pseudomonadati; phylum Pseudomonadota; class Gammaproteobacteria; order Pseudomonadales; family Pseudomonadaceae; genus Pseudomonas; species Pseudomonas sp. AAC. Next base: position 44,947 of record NZ_KL647102.1, read on the forward strand.
CCAGCCCTCTCCCGCGCGGCCGGTCCTGGGGAGGGCATGCGGCGGGCGCGGAAGAGGGCTGGGGTGAGGGGCCGCCCGCGGTGCGGGCGGCTTGGGTTCAGAACTGGTAGTTGACCGTGGCGGTGATGTTGCGTTTCTCGCCGAAGTAGCAGTAGTCGAGGTTGTAGCAGGAGGCCACGTAGTCCTTGTCCAGCAGGTTGTTGGCGTTGAGGCTGACGTCCAGGCCCTTCATGCCGAGCTTGCCGAGGTCGTAGCCGATGCGGGCGTCGACCAGGGTGTAGTCGGGCACGCGCAGGGTGTTTTCCTTGTCCGCCCAGGTTTCGCCGACGTAGCGGGCGCCGCCGCCGATGCTCAGGCCGTCCAGGGGGCCTGCGTCGAAGGCGTAGTCGGCCCAGACCGAGGCCATGTGCTTGGGCGCCTGGTTCGGGGTGTGGCCCTGGTTGCCGTCCAGCGCCTTGCTGTAGGTGATGTCGGTGTAGGTGTAGCTGCCCAGCAGCTTGAGGTTCTTGGTCGCCTGGATGTGCGCTTCCAGTTCCAGGCCCTGGGAGCGGATCTCGCCGACCGAGGTGTAGAAGTTGTCCTGCGGCTCCTTGGTGGCCACGTTTTCCTGGGTGATGTGGAACAGCGAGGCGGTGTACAGGCTGGCGCTGCCCGGCGGCTGGTACTTCAGGCCAAGCTCCCACTGCTTGCCTTCGGTGGGTTCCAGCGGGGTGCCGTTCTGGTCGGAGTAGGCGTTGGGGTTGAACGACTCGGAGTAGCTGACGTAGGGCGCTATGCCGTTGTCGAACAGGTAGAGCACGCCGGCGCGGCCGGTGAATTTCTTCCAGTCGTCGTCGGCCTTGCTGCCGCTGCTGCGGTTCTTGTCTTCCACCGTCACCCAGTCCTGGCGCATGCCCAGGGAGAAGCGCCAGTTGTCCACATCGATCAGGTCCTGGGCGTAGACGCCGGTCTGCTCCAGGCGTCGGGTGTGGTTGTCGTCGGGGTAGTAGCTGATGGCGGCGTTGCCGTAGACCGGGTCGAAGGCGTCGATGGGCGCCACCGAGCCGGAGGACCAGTCCACCGAGGTGTGCCGGCGCTGGTAGTCCAGGCCCATCAGCAGGGTGTGCTGCGCCGCGCCGGTGGCGAATTCGGCCTGGGCCATGTTGTCGATGATGTAGGCCTCCAGGCGCTCGCGGGCGCCGGAGAAGTAGCGCGTCAGCTCGTTGCTGTCCGCGGCGGTCCAGCCGTAGCCGTAGACCTGCGCCAGGCTCACGTCGGACTCCAGGTAGCGGAAGTTCTGCCGCGCCGACCAGACGTCGTCGATGCGGTGCTCCAGCTGGTAGCCGAACATGCGCTGGGTGCGGTCGAAGTCGTCGATGCTCGGTTCGCCGTCGAAGAAGTCGCGGTCGATCTTGCGGCCGTTGTGGTGGTACAGCGCGCCGTCGGCCGGCACGCCGCTGTGGTAGCCGCCGTTGGGGTCGTGCTGCAGGTAGCCCTGGAGGGTCAGGGTGGTGTCGTCGCTGAAGTCGATGGCCAGGCTCGGGGCGATGGCGTAGCGCTCTTCCTTGGTGTGGTCGAACTGGGTGTCGGCGCCCTTGCCCAGGCCGACCACGCGGTAGGCGATGCGTTTCTCCTCGTCCAGCGGGCCGCTGAAGTCGAAGCCCAGCTCGCGCTGCTGCATGTTGCCGACGCTGGCGGTGACCTGGTGGTAGTCCTCGTACAGCGGCTTCTTGCTGGTCAGCGCCACCAGGCCGCCGGGCAGGCTGCGGCCGTAGAGCACCGAGGACGGGCCCTTGAGCACGTCGATGCGTTCGAGGAAGTACGGGTCGACCTGCATCGAGCTGAAGGTGCCGCTGTCGCCCATGGCCTTGAGGCCGTCCAGGTAGATGTTGTCCACGCTGTTGTCGGCGAAGCCGCGCATGACGATGTAGTCGTAGCGGTTGGAGGCGCCGACCTGGCCGGTGAAGATGCCGGGGGTGTAGCGGATCGCCTGCTGCACGGTCTTCGAGCCCTGGTCCTGGATCTGCTCGCGGGTCACCACCGAGACGCTCTGGCTGGTTTCCAGCAGGGCCTTGGAGGTCTTGGTGGCGATCTGGCTGTGGGTGGCCAGGTAGCCGTCCTCGCTGCCCAGCGCGTTGCCCAGGGCGAACACGCTGGTGGCCGGCATGGCCAGGGCGTCCTGGGGCGCGACGCTGCGCAGCACGTAGCTGCCGTCGCCCTGGTCCTCGGCCTGCAGCGGGGTGTCGGCGAGCAGGCGGGCCAGGCCCTGGTCCACCGAGTAGGTGCCGTTGAGCCCTTCGGACTGCAGCCCGGCGGTCTGCTGCGGGGTGGCCGAGAGGGTGATGCCGGCTTCGCGGGCGAAGCTGTTGAGCACCTCGCCCAGGGGCCCGGCAGGAATGGCGTAGGTGCGGCTGCGGGTGACGCTAGCGGCGTCGGCGGCCCAGGCCGTCAGGGGCAGGGCGCTGCCCAGGGCGGCGCACAGCAGGGCGCCGCGCACGGCGATGGAGAGGCGGCTGGCGGGGGAGTTCGGGGCGGGAGATCGGGCCGGGACTGCGCGCATGGAGAGGTATCCGTCAGGGCGGGAAATGGGAGGGTTTATCTCCATGCCGGGCCAGTGGGGAAAACCCGACAAAAATAATTCTCATCCGCGAAAAGGTTTCCGATGGCGCCCATGCGGTTCTTCGTAGGAGCGAGCTTGTTCGAGAATGGAGTTCCCCGGTCGTGGCGGTGCCAGGCATGAGAGCGCCCTCTCCCTAACCCTCGGCTGCGCGCCCCGCCCTGAAGGGAGAGGGGACCGTTCGGTGTGAAGCGTGATTTCGGCGCTCGCCGGACACTCCGGTGTTGCCGGATGGCACGAAAATCACCGGTGGCACGGATAGCCCCCTCTCCCTTCAGGGAGAGGGCTGGGGAGAGGGGACGGAGTCAAACCAAAACACCTAAACCACCTGGAAACTCCATTCGCGAGCAAGCTCGCTCCCAGGTACAGGGGAGTCCGGTTCAGGTGCGGGCTTCGACGGTCACCCACCAATCGCTGCGGCGCATGACGCGTACCGGCAGGGTGCGCGGCAGCAGGTCGAGCAGTTTGTCGGTGTCGTCCAGGCGGAACACGCCGGACAGGCGCAGGTCGGCCACCCGCGGGTCGCAGCCGAGGTGGCCGTGGCGGTAGCGGGCGACTTCGGCGAGGAAGTCGGCCAGGCGCATGTCGCGGCTGACGATCAGGCCGTCGGCCCAGGCGCTGCTGTCCATGCCGCTGGCGGCCAGCGGAGTGGCGCCGTTGGCGTCGACCAGATAGCGCTGGCCGGCCTCGGCCACCGTGCTGGTCTGGCCCAGGCGGCGCGGGGCGATGGCCACGGCGCCCTGCTGCACGCTGAGCAGGGTGTCGCTCGCGTTCTGGCGCAGCACGAAGCGGGTGCCCAGGGCTTCGAACAGGCCGTCGCGGTTGCGCACGCGCAGCGGCCGGGCGGGGTCCCTGGCGGTGCTGACGAGGATTTCGCCGCGCTGCAGGACCAGCAGGCGCTGCTGCGGGGCGAAGAAGACGTCGACGGCGGTGTCGGTGTTCAGTTGCAACTTGCTGCCGTCGGCCAGGACGAAGCGCTTGCGTTCGCCGATGCCGCTGGCGTAGTCGGCGCTCCAGCGCTGCCAGGGGCCGAGGTCGCGGCTCAGCCACAGGGCGGAGCCGCCCAGGGCGACCACCGAGAGCAGTTTCAGGGCCTGGCGGCGTTGCAGGCGCTGGCTGCCTTTCTCCAGGGTTTCCAGGGCCACGCGGCTGCCCGGTACGCTCTGCAGGCCGCTGCGCAGTTCCTGGTTCAGCGACTGCACGCGTTGCCAGGCCAGTTCGTGCTCGGCGCGCTGGGCGCGCCAGCGGGCGCAGGCTTCCTGCGCGGCCGGGTCGGCGCCGCCGGACAGGCGCAGCATCCACTGGATGGCCTGCTTGACCACCCGGGCGTCGGGTTGTAGTTCGGCGCTGGCGTTCATTCGGCGTAGCGCGCCTGGTAGCAGTGGAACAGTGCCTCGGCCACATAGCGCTCCACCGAGCGCACGGAAACCCCGAGCCGTTCGGCGACCTGCGCGTGGGGCAGGCCCTCGCACTGGGCCAGCAGGAAGGCGCTGCGTACCTTGGGCTTCAGGCCGTCGAGCAGGCGGGCGATGCCTTCCAGCAGCTCCAGGAGCATTTCGCGGGTTTCCGCCGAGGGCGTTTCCGCCTCCGGCAGGTGGGCGATGGACTCCAGATAGGCGCGCTCCAGTTCCTCGCGGCGCCAGTGGTCGATCACCAGGCCGCGGGCGATGGTGCGCAGGAAGGCGCGCGGGGTGCGCAGCTCCAGCAGCTCCTGCTTGAGCAGCACGCGCAGGAAGGTGTCCTGGGCCAGGTCGGCGGCATCCGCGGCATTGCCCAGGCGGCTGCGCAGCCAACCGTGCAGCCAGCCGTGGTGGTCGCTGTACAGCTGGTCGATGTCGAGGGTGGAGGAGGCCATGGGCGCCGGGAAAGATGAAGAATGATAATTCGTCGCATTTTCATCAACGCAATGGCCATTTGCAAGCGGGCGCCGAACTTCCAGGGACGTAGGGCGAATAACCGTTCGCGGTTATCCGCCGATACACCGAAGCCACAGCCAACGCCCAGGTCAACCCCGGAGCCGCCGGGGACCAAGGCCAAACGGCGGATAACGCCGTAGGCGTTATGCGCCCTACGCCAGACCCGACCGTGACGTAGGGCGAATAACCGTTCGCGGTTATCCGCCGCCTGGCCTGCCTCAGCGATACCACCGCGGGGTGTACACCCAATCGCCGCCACCGGCCCGCGGGAATCGGCGGGTCAGCGACGAGCCGATGATCACCAGGGTGCGCATGTCCACCATCTCCGGCTGCAGTTCGCCGAGGGTGAGCGTGCGCAGCGCTTCGGCCGGGCGGCCGATGTCGCGGCCGAGCACCACCAGGGTTTGCGGCGCGCGGTGCCGGCGGACGATCTCCAGCGCTCGGCCCAGCTGCCAGGGGCGGGCCTTGGAGATGGGGTTGTAGAAGGCCATGGCCAGGTCGGCGGCGCCGGCGTGGTCCAGGCGCTTTTCGATGACTTCCCAGGGCTTGAGGTTGTCCGACAGCGAGATCAGGCAGAAGTCGTGGCCCAGCGGCGCGCCGGCCTTGGCCGCGGCGGCCAGGGCGGCGGAGACGCCGGGCAGCACTTCCAGTTCGACGTTGTGCCAGTCGGCGTCGCTGCTTTCATGCAGCGCCTCGACCACCGCCGCGGCCATGGCGAACACGCCCGGGTCGCCGGACGACACCACCACCACCCGCCGGCCGCTGGCGGCCAGTTCGAAGGCGTGGCGGGCGCGCTGCATCTCCTCGCGGTTGTCGCTGCAGTGGCGCACCTGGTCCGCGCACAGCGGTTCGGCCATCTTCACGTAGGTCTCGTAGCCGAGCAGGTCCTGGGCTTCGTCCAGGGCGCGGCGCACCGCCGGTGTCATGTGCTCGGCGGCGCCGGGGCCGAGGCCGATCACGCTCAGGCGCCCGCGTGGGCGACCGATGCCGGCGGCCTGTTCGGGGGAATCGGCGAGGCTCAGGTGGATGCCATCCCGCGTCGCCGGCAAGGCTTGCTCATCGATGAAGCGCAGCGGCACGTCGAGCGCTTTTGCGGCCTCGGCCAGGCCCGCATCGGCCATGTGCCGGCGCGGGGCGAGCAGGGCGGCCAGGGCTGCCTCCGCCAGCCCGGACGCGTGCAAGGCCTGGCGGACCCGCTCGGCGAGGTTGTCCACAGGCGCGGCGACTTCCGCCAGCACCCGCCGTGGGTGGATCAGCAGTTCGTCGCGCTGCGCCGGGCGTGCCTCGCAGGTCACCCGCACGCTGCGCCTGGCGTCCTCGGCCAGCGGCAGGCGCGCTGCGGCCAGCCAGGGGGCGTCGCCGTCAATGCGCAGGCTTTCTCCACCCAGCAGGTCGGCGACGAAGCGCTTGCCCTGCTCGATGTCGGCCAGGGCGTAGCCTGGCGGCGGCTCCAGCAGGCAGGTGCCGAAGCGCAGCTCGCCGCTGGTGGTGATGGCCGGCGCCACGTCCAGCGCGGCGGCGATTTCCCGGGCCAGGCGGTTGACCCCGGCCAGGCCGCCCAGCAGCGGCACCACCGCGCTGCCGTCCTCGGCTACGGCCAGCACCGGTGGCTCCGCACCTTTTTCCTGCAGCGCCGGGGCCAGGCTGCGGATGACGATGCCGGCGGCGCACAGGGCGATGATCGGGGTGTCATTACGATAGAGCGCGCGCAGGGTGTCGCCGAAGTCCTGGTAGCTTTCCTCGGCGCCGTCGACGCGGCCCTGCAGGCCGTGGATGCGCGCCTGTGGATAAAGCGCCTGCAGGCGCCGGGCGGTGGCCAGGGCGCTGGCGCCGAGAATGACGATGGCGGGGGAGGCGTTCATCAACCGCGCCACCTCTGCCCGGGGATCACCACCATGGAGAAGTAGGGCGAGGCCATCGGGTCCACCTCGTCCAGCGGCACGATGCGCTGCTCGCGCATGGTTGCCCGTTCCACGTAGTGCGCGCCGCCGTCGCGGCCCAGTTCACGGAGCACGCGGCGGACCTTGTCGAAGTTGCGCCCGAGCTTCATCACCACCGCCGCATCGGCGGCCGTCAGGCGCTGCTTCAGCTCGTCCTCCGGCAGCACGCCGGAGAGCACCGACAGGCTCTGGTTGCGGTACACCAGCGGCACGCCGAGCACCGCCGCGCTGCCCAGCATGGAGCACACGCCGGGCACCACTTCGGCCGGGTAGCGCTCGGCCAGGCGGTCGTGCAGGTACATGTAGGAGCCATAGAAGAACGGATCGCCCTCGCAGATCACCGCGACGTCGCGGCCGGCTTCCAGGTGGCCGGCGACCTGCTCGGCGGCGGTGTCGTAGAAGTCGCTGATGACGCCCTCGTAGGTCAGCGGCGGCTCCAGCTTCTCGGTGGTCACCGGGTACACCAGGGGCAGGCGCTGCTGGCTGTCGCCCAGGTGCTGCTCGATGATGCCGAAGGCGTTGCCGCCGTGGCCGGCGCGGTGCTTGGCCTTGGCCACGAAGTAGGCGACCACGGGCGCGGCTTGCAGCAGGCGCAGGGCCTTGAGGGTGATCAGCTCGGGGTCGCCGGGGCCGACGCCCAGGCCGAGCAGGCGGCCGGTCATCATTCCACCTCCGTGGCCAGGGCGTTCACCGCGGCGGCGGCCATGGCGCTGCCGCCGCGGCGGCCGCGGACGATGACGTAGGGCACGCCGCGGCTGTCGGCGGCGAGCAGGTCCTTGGATTCGGCGGCGCCGACGAAGCCCACCGGGAAGCCGAGGATCAGCGCCGGCTTCGGCGCGCCGGCGTCGAGCATTTCCAGCAGGTAGAACAGCGCGGTGGGGGCATTGCCGATCACCACCACGCTGCCTTCCAGGTGTTCGCGCCAGTGCTCCAGGGCTACCGCCGAGCGGGTGTTGCCCAGCTCGCGGGCCAGGGCCGGGACGTCCGCTTCGTTGAGCGTGCAGATCACCTCGTTGGCCGCCGGCAGGCGCGCGCGGGTGACGCCCTCGGCGACCATGCGCGCGTCGCAGAGGATCGGTGCGCCCGCCGCCAGGGCCGCGCGGCCGATGGCGCCGGCGCCGGGGGAGAAGCGCAGGTCCTGCACCACGTCGACCATGCCGCAGGCGTGGATCACCCGCACGGCGAGCTTTTCCAGGTCGGCGGGAATGGCCGAGAGGTCGGCCTCGGCGCGGATGGTGGCGAAGGACTGGCGGTAGATCGCCTGGCCGTCGCGGATGTAGTCAAGCATCGGGTAGGGCTCCGGGATCGCGCAGCCGGTCGGCCGCGGCGTCGAGGGTCAGGTCGCGCGCCAGCGGCTGGCCGAAGCCGGCGTGGCCGGGGGCGCGGCGGTAGAGGTCGTAGCGGCCGTCGGCGACTGCCAGCAGGGTCAGCGGCGCCACGTGGGCGGCGGCGCAGGAGCGCGGGCAGCCGCACAGGTGCACGCCGGCGGGCAGCGGCGCGCGCAGGCGTTCGGCCAGGCGCAGGGCGTCGGCCTTGGTGTCGGCCAGGCCGCGGGCGCAGCCGGCCGAGCCGCTGCAGGCCACGAGCCGGGACAGCGGCTGTGCGGCCGAGGTGATCAGGCCCAGGCTGTCGAGCGCGGCGAGCACGGCGCTGGCGCGCGCGGCCGGCACGTTGGGCAGCAGCAGGCCCTGCCAGGGCGTCAGGCGCAGGCTGCCGTCGCCTTCGCGTTCGGCGAGATCGGCCAGTTCGCGCAGCAGCCCGCTGTGCAGGCGGCCGAGGACGAAGCCTGCGCCGACGCTGCACAGGCCGCCCTGGCGCTGCGGGCGGATGCCCAGGTGGGCGAAGGGCTCGACGGCGGCGCGGCGCCAGTCGGCCACGTCCTGTTGCAGCGGCAGGTCGAGGCGCGCCAGCAGGTCCTCGGCGGGAAGGCTTGCCAGCAACTGGCGCATGCGCGAGACGCCTTCGCCGGCCAGGTCGAGGAACAGGTTCAGCAGGGCCTCGACCAGGGCCGGCAGCTGTTCGCTGGCGACGGCGGCGAGCGCGGGGCTGTCCTGCGCGCGCAGCGGCGGGCAGCCGGCCAGGCCGAAGGCGAAGCGCCCGGCGTCCATGGCCGACAGCCAGATGTCGTGGGGGTGTTCGAGCATCGCCAGGGATTCGCCGCCATCCAGTTGCAGGGCGAACTTGGGCGACAGGCCGTGGAAGCGCGGGTTGTCCTGCAACAGGTCGAGCAGCGTGGCGGCCAGTGGCGAGACGTCCAGGGCCTGGGCCGGGTCGACGCCGGCGGCGGGGCTGAGCAGCAGGTTGCGCACGTCGTCGGCGGCGGCCACCCGCGGGCCCAGCCCGGCCTGCAGCAGCTCGGCGGACAGCGCCGCGCCGGCGCCTTCGTGCACGCCGCGGATCTGCAGGTTGGCGCGGTTGGTCGCCTCCAGCACGCCGTCGGCATGGCGTTCGGCGGCGCGGGCGATGGCCCTGGCGCCACTGGCGTCGAGGCGCCCGCCGGGCAGCTTGATGCGGCAGATGCCGCCATCGCCGGAAGCGACCACGCGCAGCAGCCCCGGGCAGGGCGACGGGCGGATTTCGACAGGGGGAACGGGCGGCAGATTCGGCACAGGGTCACCATGGCTGGGTCGCGGTGACCTTGCGGATCGCCCCTGATTGGGAGGATCTACAACATCGATACACCCCGCTCGATGCTTGCACACGCGACTGGTCCCGTCGGCAGGTCTCCTGGCTGGCAGGTCTTTGCCCGACGCGGCCTTCCCGGTCTCCCAGTGGCCAATGACGCGTGGACTCGCTGCTTACAGTTGCGGGGGCAGCCGCGCTTGGATGGCTCCTGCGCGTTCCCTCTTCGGCCCTGATGGGCACCGACGAAGGCTGTATTATGCCCGCTTTGCCCGACCCCTTGAAAACCCTGCCCGTCGGAACGCCGGCGGCGCAGTGTCGCAACGCAGAGGAACCCCCATGACGCCCTGGCTGACCATCGTCGGCATCGGCGAGGACGGCTATGCCGGCCTCGGCAAGACCGCCCGCCGCGCCCTGCTGGCGGCCAGCGACGTGTTCGGCGGCGAGCGCCAGTTGGCCCTGCTGCCGCCGTGCATCGGCGCGCAGCGCAGGCGCTGGCCGAGCCCCTTCGACATGGCGCCGCTGCTGGCGCGGCGCGGCACCCCGACCTGCGTGCTGGCCAGCGGCGACCCGCTGTTCTTCGGCGTGGGCGCGAGCCTGGCGCGGCAACTGCCGGCGGCGGAAATGCGCGTGTTGCCGGCGCCGTCCTCGGTGAGCCTGGCGGCGGCGCGGCTGGGTTGGGCGCTGCAGGACGTGGAGCTGCTGTCGCTGGTGGGCCGCCCGCTGGCGGCGCTGAACGCGCGCCTGCATCCGGGGCGCCGCCTGCTGGTGCTGTGCGCCGATGGCCGCAGCCCGGCAGCGGTGGCTGCGTTGTTGCGCGAACGCGGCTTCGCGCCGAGCCGGCTGAGCGTGCTGGAATACCTGGGCGGCGAGCGCGAGCGACGCATCGACGGCCTGGCCGCCGACTGGTCGCTGGACGAGGCCGCTGCGCTCAACGTTCTGGCCATCGACTGCGTGGCCGGCGCCGATGCCCGGCGCCTGGCGCTGACCCCCGGCCTGCCCGACGACGCCTACCGCCACGACGGCCAACTGACCAAGCGCGACGTGCGCGCGGTGACCCTCGCGCGCCTGGCCCCGGAGCCGGGCGAACTGCTCTGGGACGTCGGCGCCGGCTGCGGCTCCATCGGCATCGAATGGATGCGCGCGCACCCCAGTTGCCGGGCCTTCGCCATCGAGGCCGAGGAAAGCCGCCTCGGACACATCGCCCACAACCGCGACGCCCTCGGCGTGCCCGGCCTGCAACTGGTGGCCGGGCGCGCACCGGAAGCCCTGGAAGGCCTGGAGGCGCCGGACGCCATCTTCATCGGCGGCGGCGTCACCGTGCCGGGCGTGCTGGAGTACTGCTGGGACTGCCTCAAGCCCGGCGGCCGGCTGCTGGCCAACGCGGTGACACTGCAGAGCGAGGCGGCCCTGGTCGGCTGGCGCGAACGTCACGGCGGCGAGCTGGTGCGCCTGCAGGTGGCCCAGGCGCAGCCCCTGGGCGGCTTCGACACTTGGCGCGCGGCCCTGCCGATCACCCTGCTGGCGATGCGCAAGCCGTGAGCGGCAAACGCATCCTGCTGCTGGGCGGCATCGGCGAGGCCCTGGCCATCGCCCGCCGCTTCGGCCCCGGCCACCTGTACAGCCTGGCCGGCCTGGGCAAGGTGCCCGACGACCTCAACTGCCAGGTGCGCGTCGGCGGCTATGGCGGCGCCGAGGGCCTGGCGGATTTCATCGTCGGGCAGGGCTACGACCTGCTGCTCGACGCCACCCATCCCTACGCCGCGCAGATCAGCCGCAACGCCGCCCGCGCCGCGCAGCTGGCCGGCGTGCCCTGCTGGGCCCTGCGCCGCCCCGGCTGGCAGCCCGGGCCCGGTGACGACTGGCGCGAAGTGGCAGGTTGGGCGCAGTTGATCGCCGCCCTGGCGCCGTTCTGCCGGCCGCTGTTCACCCTGGGGCGCGAGCCGCTGGAGCACCTCGGCGAGATTCCCGAACATCAGTTCTGGACCGTGCGCTGTTTGCAGAGCCTGCCGGGCAATGCGCGCGCCGAAGTGCTGGGCGCGCGCGGGCCCTTCAGCCTGGAGGGCGAGCGCGAGCTGTTCGCGCGCCTGGGCACCGACGTGCTGGTGAGCAAGAACAGCGGCAGCCAGGCCACCGAGCCGAAGCTGCAGGTGGCGCGCGAGCGGGGCGTGCCGGTGCTGATCCTGGCGCGGCCGGAGCTGCCCGAGGTGGATCGGTGGTTCGACAGCGTCGAGGCGTTGTGGATGGCGTTGGAGCCGCTTCTGTAGGGCCGGGTTCGCGAGCAAGAACTAGGCGTCCCCTCGCTCCTATGAAGAGCGTGTGTGCGCCGCCTATGGGAGCAACTGTCTTGCCCATCGCGCCGGGGTGCTTTCGTAGGATGGGTTGAGCATGCGAAACCCATGCTGCCATGGTGATGGGTATCGCTTCGCTCAACCCATCCTACGGGTGGGGAGGGTGCAGGGCTTGCTCGCGAACCGCCCGCCGACGCTCTAAGCTGCCCTTTTCGACAAGGAGCCGGCAGATGCTGCGGATTCTCGGCAAGGCCTCATCGATCAATGTGCGCAAGGTGCTGTGGACCTGCGCCGAGCTGCAGCTTCCCTACGCCAGGGAAGACTGGGGCAGCGGTTTCCGCGCCACCGACTCGGAGGAATTCCTCGCGCTCAATCCCAATGCGCTGGTGCCGGTGCTGGTGGACGGCGATTTCGTGCTCTGGGAGAGCAATGCCATTTGCAGTTACCTCGCCAGCCAGTACCCGCGCGACGAGCTGCTGCCGTCCGCGCCTCGCGAACGGGCGTTGGTGGAGCAGTGGATGGGCTGGCAGGCCACCGAGCTGAACAACGCCTGGCGCTACGTGTTCATGGCGCGGGTGCGCAACAGCCCGGCCCATGCCGATGCTGCTGCCATCGCGGCGAGCGAGCGGGAATGGGGCCGGCTGATGGCGCTGCTCGACCGCCAGCTGGAGCGCACCGGCGCCCATGTCGCCGGCGAGCGTTTCAGCCTGGCCGACGTCGCCATCGGCCTGTCGGTGCAGCGCTGGTTCATGACGCCGATGCAGCGCCCCGAACTGCCGGCCGTGGCCGCCTATTACCAGCGGCTGGGCCAGCGTCCGGGGTTCCGCGAGCACGGTTGCAACGGTCTGCCCTGAGCCTGCTTCAGCGCAGGGGCAGGTCGCCGATGGCGCGGTATTCGGCGCCGAGGTTCGCGGCCAACTGGCGGGCGCGGCCCAGGCGCACCGGGCCGCTCTCGATATCCACCAGCAGGCTGGCGCAGGGCAGCGGCGCCAGGGACGGGCAGTCGCTCAGGCGGCCGTCGGTGACGATCAGCAGGCGCTGGCGTTCGCCGGGCTTGTGGCGCTGGCGCTGCTGCAGCCAGTCGGCGGCCTGGGCCAGCGCCTCGGGCAGCGGTGTGCCGCCGCCAGCGCCCAGGTCATGCAGCCAGTCGCGCAACTGCGCCGAAGCCTTCTGCCCCTGCCACAGCCAGCGCGGCTGGCGCCCCGCGGCATGCAGCACGGCCAGGCGCGCGCGTTGCCGGTAGGCCTGCTCGAAGACTTCCGCCAGCAGGCCCTTGGCCTGGCCCAGGGCGCCGTGCCGGCGGGTGCTGGCCGAGGCGTCGACGATCACCAGCCAGAGTTCGCGGGGCTTGGCGCTGCGGGCGCGCAGCACCAGTTCGTCACGCTTCTTCGGGCGCCCGCGCAGGAAGGTTGCCGGCCAGTCGATGCGCGACAGCGCGCCGTGCCAGCGGGCGCCGCTGCGGCCGCCGGCGAGTTGGCCGGGTGGGGGGCTGGCATCCGCGCCTGGGGCCGGGCGCGGGCGGATGCTCAGGGCTTTTTTGGCCAGCCCGGCAGTTCGCGGGTGGCGCCGGTGGGCACGGCGCGGGGCGGCAGTTCGCCCCACTGGCCTTCGTTTTGCGCGCCTTGTTCGGGCTGGTTGGCGGCCGGGGCCTGGGGTGCCTGCGGCTGCGCTGGTGGTGGCGGCGCATGGCGGCGGCGGTGGGCGAGGGCGAAGGGCTCCAGGGCGTCGATATCTTCCTTCTCGATGCGCTCGGCGCCGCGCCAGGCGGCATGGGCGCGGGCGCCGCGCAGCCAGACCAGATCGGCGCGCAGGCCGTCCACCCCGGCGGCGTAGCAGCGCTCGGCGATGGCCTGCAGCGCGGCGTCGTCCAGGGGAATGCCGGGAAGACGCTGGCGGGCCTGGGCGCAGCGTTGGCGCAGGGCGTCCTGCTCGGCCTGCCAGTGGCCGAGGAAGGCCTGTGGGTTGGCGTCGAAGGCCAGGCGGCGGCGGACGATCTCGGCGCGCTCGGCCGGCGGCGGCGTGCCGCCCAGCCCGACCTTGAGGCCGAAGCGGTCCAGCAGCTGCGGGCGCAGTTCGCCTTCCTCGGGGTTCATGGTGCCGATCAGCACGAAGCGCGCCGGGTGGCTGTGGGACAGGCCGTCGCGCTCGATATGGTTGACGCCGCTGGCGGCCACGTCCAGCAGCAGGTCCACCAGGTGGTCGGGCAGCAGGTTCACCTCGTCGACGTAGAGCACGCCGCCGTCGGCATTGGCCAGGATGCCCGGGGAGAAGCGCGCGCGACCCTCGCCCAGGGCGGCGTCGAGGTCCAGGGTGCCGACGATGCGTTCCTCGCTGGCGCCCAGGGGCAGGGTGACGAAGCGCCCGCCGTCGAGCAGGTCGGCCACGCCGCGGGCCAGAGTCGACTTGGCCATGCCGCGCGGGCCCTCGATCAGCACCCCGCCGATGGCCGGGTCGATGGCGGCCAGGCACAGCGCCAGTTTCAGGTCGTCGGCGGCGACCACGGCGGCGAGGGGGAAGTGCGGTTGCATGGGCGTTACCTGCGGCGTGCCTGGGTGGGCTTGAAAGGCGAATGGTAGCGAAGCCGGCGCGGCCGGGCGAGGCGCCGTCGATGAAGGCGATAGGAAAGGATGATTGAAAGCCCCGCGCCGATGCGGTAGCTTGGCCGGCATCTTGTGGAGATAACCATGCCGTCCAGCCTGTCCATCCAGTCCCTCGCCCGCCCCGGTGCCCTCGGCTCCGCGGTCGCTCGCGCGCAGGTGCTGGCCGCTGCCGCCGGTTATTTCTTCTATGGGTATTGGTTTAGCCACAGGCGCGCCTGATACCCCACAGGCGCCCTAGCAAGCAGGGTCGCCAACCAGACAGTTTCAGCAAACCCCGGTCGGCAACCCGACCGGGGTTTTTGTTTTTCCGGCCCACAAGGCCAACGCAATTCCAACAGAGGATCGAAACATGACCGCCTACACCACCTACCGCTATTACCGCACCTCCGACTGGCGATTTAGCAGCCGTACCGCTGCCACACCCGAACTACTCAGTCGAACACTCAGATAGCGCCGCGCGCGGCCATGACCGCGCCGGCCAAGGATGCCAGTCCATGAACTCCTCCGTTTCCGCCCTGATCCGCAACGACCTGCCGCAGTCCGCTGAAGTCCTCGAACTGCCGCGCCCCTCCGCCCGCCGCCGCGAAAAGCCGCTGCCGAGCCCCGCCGAACTGCGCCAGCGCCTGCCGCTTTCCGCCGCCCTGGCCGAACGCGTACAGCACGACCGCCAGGCCATCCGCGCCATCCTCGACGGCCGCGACCCGCGCCTGCTGGTGGTGGTCGGCCCCTGTTCCCTGCACGACGCCGATTCCGCCCTCGACTACGCCGAACGCCTCGCCGCCCTGGCCCCCGAAGTGAGCGACCAGTTGCTGCTGGTGATGCGCGCCTACGTCGAGAAGCCGCGCACCACCGTCGGCTGGAAGGGCCTGGTGTACGACCCGCGCCTGGACGGCAGCGGCGACATGGCCGAGGGCCTGGCGCTGTCGCGCCGGCTGATGCTGGACATGCTCGAACGCGGCCTGCCGGTGGCCACCGAGCTGCTGCAGCCGCTGGTGGCCGGCTACCTCGACGACCTGTTGGGCTGGGCTGCCATCGGCGCGCGCACCAGCGAATCCCAGGTGCACCGCGAGTTGGTCAGCGGCCTGGACCTGCCGGTGGGCTTCAAGAACGGCACCGACGGCAGCCTCGGCATCGCCTGCGACGCCATGCGCTCGGCGGCGCACCCGCACCAGCACTTCGGCATCGACGGCCTGGGCCGCCCGGCGCTGGTGCAGACCCTCGGCAACCCGGACACCCACCTGGTGCTGCGCGGCGGCCACGGCGGGCCGAACTACGACGTGGCCAGCGTGCGCGCGGCCCGCGAGGGGCTGGAGAAGCAGGGCATCCCGGCGCGGATCATGGTCGATTGCAGCCACGCCAACAGCGCCAAGGACCCGCTGCGCCAGCCGGCGGTGCTGGCCAGCGTGCTCGACCAGCGCCTGGGCGGCGACGCCTCGCTGCGCGGGGTGATGCTGGAGAGCCACCTGTTCGACGGCTGCCAGCCGCTGAAGGGCGAGCTGCGTTATGGGGTTTCCATTACCGATGGGTGCCTGGGCTGGAGCGGGACCGAGGCATTGTTGCTGGATGCGGCGGGGCGGTTGCGGCGGGGGTAATGGGCTCGGCGTAGGGCGTATAACCGCGAACGGTTATACGCCCTACGTTACTGGATGCCTGTAGGAGCGAGCTTGCTCGCGAAGGGGGTTTCCCGGTCGTGTCGGTGCCAGGTATGAGAGCGCCCTCTCCCTAACCCTCGGCTGCGCGCCCCGCCCTGAAGGGAGAGGGGACCGTTCGGTGTGCTCGGGTATTTCGGAGTTAGCCGGCAGCGCCGAAGGTTTCCGGCTGAAACCACTCCTCATCTCGGCGCGGACTAGCCCCCTCTCCCTTCAGGGAGAGGGCTGGGGAGAGGGGGCGGACTCAGCCGAAAACACTGGAGTCGCCGGCGAGCCCCTGTTCGCGAGCAAGCTCGCTCCTACGAAGAGCCAGCACGCGCCTCACTGCTCCTCGCTATCCACCAGAATGTTCTCCAACGCCTCGCGATACTCCCCAGGCTCCTGCCAAAGCCCGCGCTGCTGCGCCTCCAGCAGGCGTTCGGCCATGTCGCGCAGGGCTTCGGGGTTGTGGCGCTGGATGAATTCGCGGGTGTCTTCGTCCAGCAGGTAGGCGTCGGCCAGTAGCTGGTACTGGTGGTCTTCCACCAGCTCGCTGGTGGCGTCGAAGGCGAACAGGTAGTCCACCGTGGCGGCCATTTCGAAGGCGCCCTTGTAGCCGTGGCGCTTCATCCCGGCGATCCATTTCGGGTTCACCGCGCGGGCGCGCAGCACGCGGCCGAGTTCTTCCTTCAGCGTGCGGATGCGCGGGTTGTCCGGCTGGCTGTGGTCGCCGTGGTAGCTGGCCACTCGGCGCTCCTGGATGACCTCGGCGGCGGCGAGCATGCCGCCCTGGAACTGGTAGTAGTCGTTGGAGTCGAGGATGTCGTGCTCGCGGTTGTCCTGGTTGTGCAACACCGCCTGCAGGCCGTCCAGGCGCTGGGCGAAGCGTTCGCGGGCCGGGGTGCCGTCGTCGCCGGCGCCATAGGCGTAGCCGCCCCAGTTGAGGTAGGCCGCGGCGAGGTCGGCGCGGTTCTCCCAGCTGCGTTCCTCGATCACCCCTTGCACGCCCGCGCCGTATGCGCCGGGCTGGGCGCCGAAGATGCGCCAGCCGGCCTGGCGCCGGGCTTCTTCCTCGGTCACGCCGCTGGCTTGCAGCTGCGTGCTTTCGGCGCGCATGCGGGCGGCCAGGGGGTTCATGTCTTCCGGCTCGTCCAGCGCGGCCACGGCTTGCACCGCGGCGTCGAACAGGCGGATGAGGTTGGCGAAGGCGTCGCGGAAGAAGCCGGAGACGCGCAGGGTCACGTCCACCCGCGGGCGGTCGAGCAGGCTCAGCGGCAGGATCTCGAAGTCTTCCACGCGCTGGCTGCCGGCCTGCCACACCGGGCGCACGCCGAGCAGCGCCAGGGCCTGGGCGATGTCGTCGCCGCCGCTGCGCATGGTCGCCGTGCCCCACACCGAAAGGCCGAGCTGGCGCAGGTGGTCGCCGTGGTCCTGCAGGTGGCGCTCCAGCAGGCGGCTGGCGGACTGGAAGCCGAGGCGGTAGGCGGTGGGCGTGGGCAGGTTGCGCACGTCCACGGTGAAGAAGTTGCGCCCGGTCGGCAGCACGTCCAGGCGCCCGCGGCTGGGCGCGCCGCTGGGGCCGGCGGGGACGAAGCGGCCGTTCAGCCCGGCGAGCAGTTGGCCGATCTCGTTGGCGCCGCAGGCATCCAGCAAGGGCGCGACGTTTTCCCGCAGTTGCCGGAGGACCAGCGCGCTGGCTTCGCCGGGGCCGTCGAGGTCCTGCTCGATCAATTGCAGGGCCAGCAGTTCCAGGCGCTCGCGGGTGTCGCCGTTGCTGCGCCAGGGTTCGTCGCTGACTTGCCGGAGCACCTCGGGGCGCGGGCCGTCCCAGGGTTCGGCGAAGTTGCTGTCCAGCGGGTCGCGGCCCAATTGCAGGTCCGCCGCCAGGGCGCGCAGCAGGCTGGCGTTGCCGCCCTTGCCGTCGCCCCGCGGGATGCGCACCAGCGACAGCAGGGTGTCGCGGCGCAGCTGGCCCACCGGCGATTCGCCGAACACGTGCAGGCCGTCGCGGATCTGCGATTCCTTGAGGTCGCAGAGGTAGGCGTCCAGTTGCGGCAGCCAGCTGTCTTCGTCGTCGTTGAGTTGCAGGCCCAGCTCGCGGTCCAGGGCGGCGGCGCGTACCGCGTCGAGGATTTCCCCGCGCAGCTGCACGGCGCGGCGCGGGTCCAGCAGCGAGGCGTCGTAGTACTCGTCGGCCAGGCGCTCCAGGTCGCGCAGCGGGCCGTAGTTCTCGGCGCGGGTCAGCGGCGGCATCAGGTGGTCGATGATCAGCGCCTGACTGCGGCGCTTGGCCTGGGCGCCTTCGCCGGGGTCGTTGACGATGAACGGGTAGAGGTTCGGCAGCGGGCCGAGGATCGCGTCCGGCCAGCATTCCTCGGACAGGCCCACGCCCTTGCCCGGTAGCCATTCGAGGTTGCCGTGCTTGCCGACGTGGATCACCGCGTCGGCGCCGAAGGCCTCGCGCAGCCAGAAGTAGAAGGCCAGGTAGCCGTGCGGCGGGACCAGCGCCGGGTCGTGGTAGATGGCCGCCGGGTCGAGCTGGTAGCCGCGCGCCGGCTGGATGCCGACGAAGGCCAGGCCCAGGCGCAGGCCGGCGACCATCATGCGCCCGTTGCGGTGCATCGGGTCCTGCTCGGGCTCGCCCCAGCGTTCGCGCACGGCGCGCCGGTTGGCCTCGGGCAGGCGCGCGAAGCAGGCCAGGTAGTCGGCCAGCGCCAGGCTCTGGGCGCAGGGGCGCAGGTCGAGGTTGTCGAGGTCGTTGCTCACCCCGCCGAGCAGGCTGTGGATAAGCGCATCGCCAGTCTCCGGCAGGCCGGCCACCGGGTAGCCCGAGGCTTCCATGGCGCGGAGGATGTTCAGCGCCGCGGCGGGCGTGTCCAGGCCGACGCCGTTGCCGATGCGCCCGTCGCGGGTCGGGTAGTTGGCCAGGATCAGCGCCACGCGCTTGTCGGCGTTGGCCTTGCGCGCCAGCAGCACCCAGCGCCGCGCCAGTTCGGCGACGAAGTCCATGCCCGGGCGGTGCGCCAGGTAGCAGACCACGTCGCTCTGGCTGCGCTCGCTGCGCCAGGCCAGGCCCTTGAAGCTGACGGGGCGGGTGATCAGGCGGCCGTCCAGCTCCGGCAGCGCCACGTGCATGGCCAGGTCGCGCGGGCCCAGGCCCTGGGCGTTGGCGCGCCACAGTTCGAGGTTGTCCAGCGAGCAGATGGCCTGCAGCACCGGCACGTCGCGGCGGAACGGGCGGGCCTGGGGCGCGTCCGGGTTGGACTGGGCGAAGCCGGTGGTGTTGATGATCAGCTCGGCGCAGGCCTCGTCCAGCAGCGCCTCGACCTGCTCCAGGCAGGCCGCTTCCTTGAGGCTGGCCACGGCGATCGGCAGCGGGTTGAGCTGCTGCGCGCGCAGGCTGGCGCAGAAGGTGTCGATGAAGCCGGTGTTCGCCGCCTGCAGGTGGGGGCGGTAGAACAGCAGCGCCGCCACCGGCCAGCCGGGGTTCCACTCGGCCTGCCAGTGGCCGAGTTCGGCTGCGGCATGGGTGGGGTGATGCAGGGCGACGCGGGGGAGGGTGCGCGGTTCGTTCCAGGGATAGGCACGGTCGAGGTACTGGCTGGCCAGGTTGGCGAAGAATTGCCGGGCGTTGTCCAGGCCGCCCTGGCGCAGGTACTGCCAGAGGCGTTCGGCTTCCCCGGGGGGCACGCTGCACAGCGCGCTGAGTTCGGGGTCGGGCTTGTCGTCGCCGGGCACCAGGATCAGCGTGGCGCCGCGCTCGGCAAGGGCCACCAGTTGCTCGATGCCGTAGCGCCAGTAGCCGACGCCGCCGTGCACCGAGATGAGGATGACCTTTGCGTGCCGCAGCACCTCGTCGACGTAGAGGTCCACCGAGGCGTGGTTCTGCAACTGCATGGGGTTGGCCAGGCGCAGGCTCGGGTAGTCGTCGGGCAGTGCGCGGGCGGCCTCGGCGAGCAGCGCCAGGTGCGAGTCGCCGCTGCAGAGGATGACCAGCTCGGCGGGCGTCTGGGCCAGGTGGGCGATGCCGTCGTCGGGGACGAAGCCGCCGGGTTGGGTGCGCAGCAGGTGCATGCGGGGGACCTCTTTCGCTCGGTCAGGAGCGCCCTCTCCCCAGCCCTCTCCCTGAAGGGAGAGGGGGCCGGTTCGGTGTGCGCGCGGACATTGTGCTTACCGATGGGCACGGCCCGTGCTCGTGCGCCGGCCTATCGGCGAAGCGCCGGATCAGCCCCCTCTCCCTCCGGGAGAGGGGTTGGGGGTGAGGGTGTTCATGCCAGCGCGGTGCGCAATTCGTTGGCGATGGCGGCCTGGTCCAGCTCCTGGCCGATCACCACCAGGCGGGTGGCGCGGGTTTCGTCGCTCAGCCACTTGCGGTCGAAGTGCTTGTCGAAGCGCTTGCCCACGCCTTGCACCAGCAGGCGCATGGGCTTGCCGGGGATGGCCGCGAAGCCCTTGACGCGCAGCACCGCGTGGCGCTCCACCAGTTGGCCGAGGGCGGCGAGCAGGGCGTGTTCCTGCACTTCCGGGAGGTCGACGTGGAAGGAGTCGAACTCGTCGTGGTCGTGGTCCTCATGGCCTTCGTGGTCGTGGTGGGTGGGGCGGCTGTCGATGTGCAGCTCGGCCTCGGCGTTGATCCCCAGCAGCACCGACAGCGGCAGTTGGCCGGCGCTGGCTTCGACTATCTTCACCGCCGGCGGCAGCTCTTCGGATACGTGCGCGTGCACTTGCGCGAGGACGTCGGCGTCGAGCAGGTCGGCCTTGTTCAGCACCACCAGGTCGGCGCTGGCCAACTGGTCTTCGAACAGTTCGTGCAGTGGCGATTCGTGGTCCAGGTTCGGGTCCTGCTTGCGCTGCTCGTCCACCTGCTCGGGATGGGCGGCGAAGGTGCCGGCGGCCACCGCCGGGCTGTCGACCACGGTGATCACCGCATCCACCGTGCAGGCGTTGCGGATTTCCGGCCACTGGAAGGCCTGCACCAGGGGCTTGGGCAGGGCCAGGCCGCTGGTCTCGATGAGGATCTGGTCCAGCTCGCCGCGACGCGCCACCAGTTCGCGCATTACCGGGAAGAATTCTTCCTGCACGGTGCAGCACAGGCAGCCGTTGGCCAGTTCGAAGACGCGGCCCACGGCTTCTTCTTCGCTGCAGCCGATGGAGCATTGCTTGAGGATTTCGCCGTCGATGCCCAGTTCGCCGAACTCGTTGACGATCACCGCGATGCGGCGACCTTCGGCGTTGTCGAGCATGTGCCGGAGCAGGGTGGTCTTCCCGGCGCCGAGGAAGCCGGTGACGATGGTGACGGGGAGCTTGGCCAGGGTTTGCATGGTCGCCTCTGCGCTGCGATGGCGGGAGGCAGAGGCGCGCGCACGGAGGTTCCGCGCGTCGGAAGCCGCCACCGGATCACCCCGCCCGGTTGTGGTAATGCTGGTTCGAGGCAGGTCTCCTGGCTCACGATCCGGCTTGCGCCTGGCCTTCGCCTTCCCGCCCGTGGGCAGTGGCATTCGAAGGGTTTTGGACCGTTCACAGTTGCGGGGGCAGCCGTGGCCTTGACCACGTTCCCTCTTAGCTCCGGCGCCGGGCCGGAGAACCTCGAAGCGGCAAAGGCTACGCAGTGCCCGGCGGGCGGTCAATCGCCGCCGGGCCGGTTGACGCCCCAGCGGGGCCGTGCTGTGCTGCCCGGCGATTGCCCGTGGAAGGATCGCCCGCGTGATACTGGTTGCCGGACTGGGGTGCCGCCGTGGCTGCGGCGCCGACGAACTGCTCGCCCTGCTGCGCGCCTGCCTGCGCGAGGCCGGCCTCGACGAGGCGGCGCTGAGCGCCCTGGCCAGCAGCGAGGCCAAGGCCCTGGAGGGCGGCCTGCGCGACCTGTCGCGGCAACTGCGCCTGCCCCTGGAACTGCTGGATGCGCAGCGCCTGGCGCCTTACGAGCAGCGCCTGACTTCCACTTCCGAGCAGGCCCGCCAGGTCACCGGCAGCGCTGGCGTGGCTGAGGCTGCTGCCCTGGCATTGGCCGAAGCGCTGGCCGAGGGCGCGGCGCGGCTGGTGGTGCCCAAGCGGCGCAGCGCCAATGCCACCTGCGCGCTGGCCATGGCGCCGGCTCTGATGGGATAGCGGGCTGGGGTAGACTGCGCCTTTCCCGATCCGAAGCGAAACGCCCATGACGGTCTATTTCATCGGCGCCGGCCCCGGCGATCCCGAGCTCATCACGGTCAAGGGCCAGCGTCTGCTGCGCAGCTGCCCGGTGATCCTCTACGCCGGCTCGCTGGTGCCCGAGGCGGTGCTCGAAGGGCACAGCGCCGAGGTGGTGGTGAACACCGCCGAGCTGCATCTGGAGCAGATAGTCGCGCTGCTGGCCGAGGCCCACGCGAAAGGCCAGGACGTGGCGCGCGTGCATTCCGGCGACCCTTCGCTGTACGGCGCCATCGGCGAGCAGATCCAGCACCTGCGCCGGCTCGGCATCCCCTACGAGATCGTCCCCGGCGTCACTGCAACTGCCGCCTGCGCCGCGCTGCTGGGCTGCGAGCTGACGCTGCCGGAGGTGTCGCAGACGCTGATCCTCACCCGCTACGCCAGCCGCACGAAGATGCCCGAGGGCGAGGCCCTGGGCGACCTGGCACGGCACCGGGCGAGCATGGCCATCCACCTGGGCGTGGGCCAGCTGGAAAAGATCGTCGCGGAGCTGTTGCCGCACTACGGCGCGGACTGCCCGATCGCGGTGATCCACCGCGCCAGCTGGCCGGACCAGGACCAGGTCAGCGGCACCCTTGGCGACATCCTGCCCAAGGCTCGGGCCAAGGGCTTCAAGCGGACTGCGCTGATTCTGGTCGGGCGGGTGCTGGCGGCGGAGGGGGGCGGCGAGTCGTCGTTGTATAGCGCGGGGCATGGGCATCTGTATCGGCCGGACTGACGGCAGATGGCTGGGTCTTGTTTGTAGGAGCGAGCTTGCTCGCGAATGGTGCCAACCGGATGCTCTGGTGCTGGGTGTGGCGCCTTTCCCTCTCCCCAGCCCTCTCCCTGAAGGGAGAGGGGGCTTGTCCGTGCCGAGAGGAGGAGTGGTTTCAGCCGGAAACCGTCGAGACAGCCGGCTAACTGCAGCACATCCAACTCTGCCCAACGGTCCCCTCTCCCTTCAGGGAGAGGGTTAGGGAGAGGGCGCTCTTAAACCCGGCCCCACAGCCCCCCGCCGTGGCGATGGGTATCGCTTCGCTCAACCCATCCTACGACGGCGTTTCTCCGCACCTTGCAGGAGCAACTGTCTTGCAGGCCGCGCCGGGATGCTCTTCGTAGGAGCGAGCTTGCTCGCGAACCGCATGGCACCGCGTTTGTTCGCGAGCAAGCTCGCTACGAGAAGCCGTGCCCACCGATATGTGGTAGGAGCGGATTCATCCGCGATTCCGCCGGCAGGGCGGACGACGCCCGGGCTAACCTTGGCGCCGCCGGGGCTTGCCCTACGCCATCCAATCATCCGGCCCACGCCCGGGCAGGCCGTGGCGGATGTACCAGCGCACGCCCAGGTGCAGGCCCAGGGCGGTGCCCACTGTCAGCAGGATCGTCAGGGTTTCCGCGTCCATGGTCGCTGTCCTTCGTCCGGGGTCTGGTCTGACAGCCTATGCCTGCGGCAATCTGTCGCACAGATACAGATCCTGTCCGAATGTACGGAGCAGCGCTACAGCGACTGGATGATCCGCCCGAGGGTCTCCATGGCCTTTTCGCTGCGCGGCGTCCAGGGGTGGCCGTAGTTCAGCCGCAGGCAGTGGCGGAAGCCGCGGGTGGCGGAGAAGATCGGCCCGGGGGCGATGCTGATGCCCTGGGCGTGGGCCAGCTGGAACAGTTTCAGCGCATCGACCCGTTCGGGCAGCTCCAGCCAGAGGAAGTAGCCGCCGCTGGGGCGGGTCACCCGCGTCGCTTCGGGGAAGTGCCGGGCCACCGCGGCGAGCATGGCGTGCTGCTGGCTTTCCAGGGCGTGGCGCAGCTTGCGCAGGTGGCGGTCGTAGCCGCCGTGTTGCAGGTAGTCGGCGATGGCCGCCTGGGCCGGCACCGAGGCCGACAGGCTGGTCATCAGCTTGAGCCGCTCGATCTGCTCGTGGAAGCGCCCGCCGGCCACCCAGCCGACGCGGTAGCCCGGCGCCAGGCTCTTGGAGAAGCTGCCGCAGTGCATCACCAGGCCTTCGGCGTCGTAGGCCTTCACCGGCTTGGGTGCCTGCTGGGCGAAGTACAGCTCGGCGTAGACGTCGTCCTCGATCAGCGGCACCTGGTGCTTGCCCAGCAGGCCGGCGAGGGCGCGCTTGCTGTCCTCGCCCATGCTCGCGCCCAGCGGGTTCTGGAAGTTGCTCATGAACCAGCAGGCCTTGATCGGCAGGCGCTCCAGGCTGTCGGCCAGCACCTGCAGGTCGATGCCCTCGCGCGGGTGCACGGGGATTTCCACGGCCTTGAGCTTGAGCCGCTCCAGCACCTGCAGGGTGGCGTAGAAGGCCGGCGCCTCGATGGCCACCAGGTCGCCGGGCTGGGTGACCACCTGCAGGCACAGGTTCAGCGCCTCCAGCGCGCCGTTGGTCACGACCAGTTCTTCCACCGGCAGCGGTGTGCCATTGACCATGTAGCGCAGGGCGATCTGCCGGCGCAGGGCGTGGCTGCCCGGGGTCATGTCGGCCACCGCGGCGCGTGGCTCCATGTCGCGCACGGCATGGGCCATGGAGCGCGCCAGGCGCGGCAGGGGGAACAGCTCCGGAGCGGGGAAGGCCGAGCCGAAGGGCACGGTGTCCGGGTCCTTGATCGAGCTGAGCACCGAGAACACCAGCTCGCTGACGTCCACCTCGGTGGTCTGCGCCTCGTGGCGGGCGATCTCCGGTTCGGCCAGGGCGCGGCGCACGTGCTCGCGGACGAAGTAGCCGGAGCGCGCGCGGGCCACGATCAGGCCGCGGTCCTCCAGCAGGTAGTAGGCCTGGAACACGGTGGAGGCGCTGACCCCGTAGGTGCGGCTGGCGTGCCGCACCGAGGGCACCTTCTGCCCGGGGGCGAGCACCCCGTTGCGGATCAGTTCGGCGATCTCGTCGGCGAATTTCTCGTAGCGCTTCATCTTGTCCCGGGGGCCGTTGGGGGGCTCCCACTCTAGGCGTTGCGCGGCGCCGCCGCCATGCCGCGGGGCCATCGCTCAGCGCCTCGGCGCGACGAAGGTGCTGGCCGCCTCGACCTGCTCGCCGTCCTGCGCGCTCACGCGGAAGTGCAGGGGCACCGGGCCGCCGCTGCCGCTCAGTTCGAGGCGCGCCACCGAGACGGCGAAGTCGCGGATTTCGCCCGGCTCCAGGCGCTGGTCGAGGGCGCCCTGCAGGCGGTAGCCGCTGGCCTCGGCCAGGCCCAGGCGGTAGCGCTGCGCCTGCTGGGTCTTGTTGATCAGCTTGAGGTTGTAGACGTTCTCGATCTCGCCGGCCGCGTTCTCGCGGAACAGGCCGCGGTCGCGGGCCACGTCCAGGGCGATCAGCGGGCGCGCCTGCAGGGCCCAGGCGAAGGCGCCGAACATGGCCAGCAGCACCGCCGCGTAGCCGACCAGGCGCGGCCGCAGCAGGTGGGTGCGGCCGCCTTCCAGGGCACGTTCTGAGGTGTAGCGCACCAGGCCGCGGGCGTAGCCCATGCGGTCCATCACCGAGTCGCAGGCGTCGACGCAGGCGGCGCAGCCGATGCAGGCGATCTGCAGGCCGTCGCGGATGTCGATGCCGGTGGGGCAGACCTGCACGCACTGCTGGCAGTCGATGCAGTCGCCCAGGCCGAGGGCCTTGGGCTCGGCGTCCTTGCGGCGCGCCCCGCGGGATTCGCCGCGGGCTGCATCGTAGGAAATGATCAGGGTGTCCTTGTCGAACATCACGCTCTGGAAGCGCGAGTAGGGGCACATGTGGATGCACACCTGCTCGCGCAGCCAGCCGGCGTTGGCGTAGGTGGCGGCGGCGAAGAAGGCCACCCAGAAGGCGCTTTCCAGGTCCAGCTTCAGGGTGAAGAGGTCCGCCACCAGCGGCCGCACCGGGGTGAAGTAGCCGACGAAGGTCAGCGCCGTGGCCAGGCTGACCAGCAGCCAGAGCCCGTGCTTGGCGCCCTTGCGCAGGTACTTGGTGGCGCTGGGCGGGGCCTTGTCCAGCTTCATGCGCTGGTTGCGGTCGCCCTCGGTGACCTGCTCGGCCCACATGAAGATCCAGGTCCACACGCTCTGCGGGCAGGTGTAGCCGCACCACACGCGGCCGGCCAGCACGGTGATGAAGAACAGGCCGAAGGCGGCGATGATCAGCAGCGCCGAGAGCAGGATCAGGTCCTGCGGCCAGAAGGTCGCGCCGAAGATGTAGAACTTGCGCTCGGGCAGGTCCCAGAGCACCGCCTGGCGGCCGTTCCACTGCAGCCACAGGGTGCCGAAGAACAGCAGGAACAGCAGCGCCCCGCCGAGCCGCCGCAGGTCGCGGAAGCGGCCGCGGAAGCGCTTGGTGTAGACCGCCGGAGTGACCGCCGAGAGCGGCTTGGGCGGCGGGGTGAAGCGTTGCGGGGCGGCGATCTCGACGATCTTCGCGGGGATTCTCTGGCTCATTGTCGTGGCCCATCAGGCTTGGGATGCGCCGCGACTATAGGAAGCGCCCTGGGCACGAAACAGATTCAGGTCTCCTGCAAAAAACCGGATCAGATGCGCCGCGCCAGGCATGGCCGCTCATCGCCATCGACCTCCCCAGCTTCCGCGACGGCCGCGGCTACAGCCTGGCCTACCTGCTGCGCCGGCGCCTGGGCTGGCGCGGCGAGCTGCGCGCGGTGGGCGAGGTGCTGCGCGATCAGCTGGCGCACCTGCGCCAGTGCGGTTTCGACGCCTTCGCGGTGCGCGCGGACAAGTCCGTGGAGGACGCGCTCAAGGGCCTGGCCGGGCTCAGCGTGCTCTACGGGCGCTCGGCAATCGAGCCGCGGCCGCTGTTCCGCCGGCGCTGAAAACCACCCGCTTTCAGGGACCCGCGCCGCGCCGCGCGTGGCGCCGCGCTTGACGCTGTTCCGGTGCGCAGGAAAAATGCCGGCAAAGCGTCGGCGAAACGCCGCCGGCCGTGGCCCACGATTCGAGTGACCCCCTGAAGATGCGTATGCGCCTGATGCTGTTGGGTGGCGGTAATGCCCTGGGACAGGCGCTGATCCGCCTGGGAGCCGAGGAAGACATCGGTTTCCTCGCCCCGCGCCCGCCCGAGCAGGGCTGGGATGCCTCCAGCCTGACCCTGCTGCTGGACGAGACCCGCCCCGACGCGGTGATCAACCTCGCCTACTACCACGACTGGTTCCAGGCCGAGCAGGTCGACGACGCCCGCCTGGCCGGCCAGGAACGCGCCGTGGAGCGCCTGGCCGAACTCTGCCAGCACTATGAAATCCTTCTGCTGCAGCCTTCCAGCTACCGCGTGTTCGACGGCGCCCGCGCCACCGCCTACAGCGAGAAGGACGAGCCGCTGCCCCTGGGCCGCCGCGGCCAGGCGCTGTGGCGCATGGAACAGTGGGTCCGCGCCACCTGCCCGCGCCACGTGCTGCTGCGCTTCGGCTGGCTGCTGGACGACAGCCCGGGCGGCAGCCTGGACCGCTTCCTCAGCCGCGCCCTGGGCGAGGACGAGCTGTACCTGGCGGACGACCGCCGCGGCAACCCCACCCCGGTGGACGACGCCGCGCGGGTGATCCTCTCGGTGCTCAAGCAGCTGGACTGCCAGGCGCCGCTGTGGGGCACCTACCACTATGGCGGCCTGGAGGCCACCACCACCCTGGCCCTGGGCCAGGTGATCATCGCCGAGGCCCGCACCCTCACCGGCCAGGCCCTGCGCGACCCCGTCGCCCAGGCCCACGCGGCGCGCCCGGACGCCAGCGAGGAACCGCAGCACGCGGTGCTCGCCTGCAAGAAAATCCTCCACACCTTCGGCATCAAGCCGCGCGCCTGGCGTGCAGCGCTGCCGACCCTGCTGGACCGTTACTACCGTCATGGCTGACATCTCCCCGGCATCCGCCGCCCCCATCCTCATCACCGGCGGCGCCGGCTTCATCGGCTCGCACCTGGCCGACGCGCTGCTGGCGCGCGGCTTCAAGGTCCGCGTGCTGGACAACCTGTCCACCGGCAAGCGCGAGAACCTCGCCGCGGAGGTGGAACTGCTGGTCGGCGACGTCGCCGATGCGGCCGTGGTCCGCCGCGCCCTGCAGGGCTGCCAGGCGGTGGCGCACCTGGCCGCGGTGGCCTCGGTGCAGGCCTCGGTGGACGACCCGGTGGCCACCCACCAGAGCAACTTCATCGGCACCCTGAACCTCTGCGAAGCCCTGCGCGAAGCCGGGGTGAAGCGTGTGCTGTATGCCTCCAGCGCTGCCGTCTACGGCCAAAACGGCCAGGGCACGGCGATAGTCGAGGACCTGCCCAAGGCGCCGCTGACGCCCTACGCGGCGGACAAGCTGGCCGGCGAGTACTACTTCGACTTCTACCGTCGCCAGCATGGCCTGGAGCCGGCGGTGTTCCGCTTCTTCAACGTCTACGGCCCGCGCCAGGACCCGTCCTCGCCCTATTCCGGGGTGATCAGCATCTTCACCCAGCGCGCCTTGAGCGGGCAGCCGATCACGGTATTCGGCGACGGCGAGCAGACCCGCGACTTCATCTACGTCGCCGACCTGGTGCAGTTGCTGGTGCAGGCGCTGGAGGCACCACAGGTGCCGGAAGGAGCGGTCAATGTCGGGCTGAACCAGGTGACCAGCCTGAACCAGCTGCTGGGCGAGATCGGCGCGCTGGTCGGCGGCCTGCCGCAGGTGACCCACGCCGAGGCGCGCCCCGGCGACATCCGCCATTCCCGCGCCGACAACGGCCGCCTGCTGGCGCACTACCGCCTGGAACGGCCGACGCCGATCGGCGAGGGCCTGGCGCGCCTGCTCGGGCGCTGATCACCACCAGGGCTTGTTCAGCGCCAGGTAGAAGATGCCGCCCAGGCAGGCCAGGGCCAGGGCGCTGAGCAGCGCCTTGGGCCCGCGCGCGGCGCTGCGCATGGCGAAGGCGGCGAGCACGATGTAGCCCACCAGCAGCCCCAGCTTGGCCTGCAGCCACAGCGGCAGCGGCCAGGGCATGGCCAGGTGCACCAGGCCCAGGGCGCTGAGCAGCAGCAGGCTGTCCACCAGGTGCGGCGCCCAGCGCTGCCAGCCG
Source organism: Pseudomonas sp. AAC (assembly GCF_000725445.1). Lineage (NCBI taxonomy): Bacteria > Pseudomonadati > Pseudomonadota > Gammaproteobacteria > Pseudomonadales > Pseudomonadaceae > Pseudomonas > Pseudomonas sp. AAC. The sequence goes on from NZ_KL647102.1 coordinate 73,699, forward strand.
GCCAGGCGCCGGCCTCGCCAGCTCAGCCCCAGGCGCCAGAGGAAGAGCAGGCTGCTGAGGACTGCCAGGGTGATGTGCAGGTGCTTCAACCAGAGGTACATGGGGCGCTCACTTGTATTCGGTGGTGTAGAGCACGACGAACTCGAAGGGCCCCGGCCGGACCTCGGCGCCCGCCAGCAGCTCGGCCTCGAAGGCGGTGTCGAAGCTCAGCGAGCGCGGCGTGCGGACCACGTGCTCGACGGGCTGGTTGAAGACTACGTACCGCTCGTTCTGCAGGTCCTTGATCTTCAGCAGCAAACCGGCGGATTCGTGGAGCAGCGCGGTGTTGCCGTCGAGGAGCTGGCCGTTGGCCGGTGACAGCGTGGTGTGGATGACCGCGCCGCCGTCGCACTGCCAATGAAAGTCGAAACGCCGCTGCAGGGGCAACTGGTTCTTGCTGAAACTGCCGAAATCGACCCGCGTCGGCGCGTCGGTCATCTCGCAGGTGGTGGGCAGGAAGGTCAGGGCGACGCCCGGGAAGGGGTCGATGGGGTAGGCCGGCGGCGTGTTGTTCCAGCGCGAGCCGACGAACAGCGCCGGCTCGCGGAAGTTGATCGAGTACACCCCGGGGGTGTCGATCGGGCCGTTCTTCAGCACCTCGATGAAGCTGTTGGACAGCGAGCCGCTGACGCATTCGCTGGGGCCCAGGCTGCGGTCGCCGACGATGCCCAGCTGGATGCGCTCGGCCACCCCGCCCACCTGCTTGACGCCGACGCCGTCCTTGCCCGAGGGAATCACCCGGTAGACCAGGCCGTTGAGGTTGGTGGCGAAGTCGTTGCCCTGCATGTGGCTGGCCTCGCTGGCCACGCCCAGCACGATGTAGCGCCCGGCGTCCCCGGCCAGGTATTCCTGCAGGCGGCAGGCGTAGTCCAGAGACAGGTTCAGGGTGCCCAGCACGCTGCCCACCGGCAGGCCGGCGCTGATGTAGGTCTCGCCGTCGTAGGTGAACTGCTGGTTGGTGAAGTAGCACTGGTTCGGCTCGACCGGGCACTCGTCGGCGGCGGCCGGCAGCGCCTGCAGCAGGCAGGCGGCCAGGGCCAGGCAGTGGAACAGGGGGCGGCGGCGCGGGTGGATCATGGTCTTTCCTCGCTTGGCGGGCCGCCGGCGGCGGCCTGGCAGTCGACCGGGATGGCCCGGTAGCTGTCCTGCTTGTCCTTCTTCGCCGGCATGGCGTAAGTGAAGCTGCATTGCTGCTCGTCCGCCTCGCCCCAGGATACCCGGTAGCTGTCGCGGCCCTTTTCCAGGTACAGGTAGACCAGGTTGTCCTGGCCGACGTAGGCGAGGACTTCGCCGGCGCCGCCGACCTCGGCGCCGAAGGGCACCTCCTGGCCTCCGGGGCGGCGCAGTTCGAGCAGCACCGAGATGCCGCTGCGGGTGCGGTAGGGCACCCGCACGATGGCGCCGTAGCGCGGCGCGGTCTTCTGGATGTTTTCCTTGATCTCGACGTCGGCGGTGGCGCTCTTGGCGTCCAGCACTATCTCGTTGTGGCGGTAGGGCGTCAGCCCGGTGAGCAGGGCCTTGCCGTCGTCGTCGAGGCGCACGCGGCCGCGGGGCAGCAGGGCGCCCGCGGCGCCTTCGGCCTCGACTATCGCCATGGTCTCGCCCTGGCTCGGCGACAGCGCGATGCCGCCGGAATAGGCCACCAGGCTGCCGCGCGCCGACAGCGACTCGCGGCTGAAGCCGTCGCCGCGCGCCAGGCTGGCGCCCAGGGCGCTGGCGGAGGTGCGCAGGTTGAGGTTGCCGCCGTAGGACTGGGTGCTGGCGCTGTCGGCCTGGCTGTGGTTGCCGTACAGGTTGTAGTTCCACTGGCCGCGCTCGCCGGCGATGCCGCTGAGGCTGGTCTGCAGCGAGCGGTTGTGCGCGTCCTGCAGCGACAGGGTGCTGCTCAGGCGCGGCGCGCCGGCATCGCGGCCCAGCGGGATGCTGATGCTCAGCAGGTACTGGTTGTCGTAGCCGTCGACGCTCTGGAAGCGCGTCGCCGACAGGCCCAGGCTGCCCCAGTTGAAGGTGCGGCTGAAGCCGCTGCTGAAGGTCAGGCTGCGCCGCTCGCCGGTCCAGTAGCTCTGCCCCACGCCGGAAATGTACAGGCTGCCGCCGGCCAGCGCCTGGCTGAGGCTGAGCTGGACGCGGTCGCGCTCGCGGAACAGGCTGGCGTTGTCGGTGTCCAGGGCGTCGGCCGCGGCGGCCAGCCCCAGGTAGCCCTTGTCCGAGCGGCGGTAGGACAGCTGCAGGTTGGTGCCGCCGAACGACTTGTTGTAGGCCAGGCGGTAGCTTTCGCCGTTGTCGGGCATGCCCTGGCCCGCGGCGTCGGCGGGCAGGGCGTCGAAGCGCGACAGGGTGGCGTCCAGGGAGAAGGCGCCGTAGCGCGTGTTCAGCGCGGCGCCGATCAGCGAGGCCATGTAGCTGTCGGCGATCACCGCGCCGGAATAGGCGCTGAGGTTGTTGCTCAGGCCCCGGCGGTAGCCGCCCTGGACGAACTTCAGCGGGTTGTCGACGTCCTCGCCGCGGTAGCTGCCGGAGGCCACCTGGTAGCGCGAGGCGCCGGGCCTGAGCAGTTCGGCGGCATAGGAATAGGGCACGCTGAAGCTCTTCTCGCGGCCGTCGGCCTCGATCACCGTGACCAGCAGGTCCTCGGTGTAGCCGGTGTTGTACAGGTCGTCGATGACGAAGGGGCCGGGCGGCACGCTGACCTGGTGGATCAGTTGCTGGCCCTGGTGGATCTTCACGGTCGCGTTGCTGTCGGCGATGCCGCGCACCACCGGCGCGAAGCCGCGCTCGCTCTCGGGCAGCATGCGCTCGTCGCTCTCCAGCTGCACGCCGCTGAAGGGGATGCTGTCGAACAGGTCGCCGGCGGTGAAGTGCTGGCCGAGGGTCAGCTGCGAGGACAGCGCGGTGATGTCGCGCTGGGCGTAGTTGTTCAAGGTGCGGTAGTGGCTGCCCTGGCGGGTGGTGTCGCCGTGGCTGAAGGTGGCGTTGTGGCGCAGGCGCCAGTCCAGCAGGTTGAGGCCGCCGTTGAGGCCGAGGAACAGGTCGTTGCGGGTGTCCTGGCTGTTGCTGGAGCGGTCGAAGTTGCTGGTGTAGCTGACGAAGCCGGCGTTGATCCCCGAATCCCAGCTCTGCGGCGGCGCATAGTTGCGCGGGCGCTGCTTGACGTAGGCCTGGGGCAGGGTGAGGAGGATGGCCCCGCTGGCGCCGTCCAGTTCCACGCGGCTCTGCGGCACGCGTTCGGGCAGGTCGACGCAGTCGCCGCTGGCGGGCTTGGCGTCGGCGGCGGGCTCGGGCAGCAGCACGCCCCACTGTTCCAGTTGTTCCTGGGTGAAGCAGTAGACCTGGCGTTGCTCGGCGGTATGCACCACGCGCACTTCCTGCTGGCCGAAATACACCTTGTTCAGGGTCAGGTCGAGGGAGTAGGTGCCCGGCGGCAGCGCCGAGGGGTTCTTCTCGAACCCGGAAACGTCCGTGCTCATGCCCAGCGTCTCCAGCAGGCCGCGGTCGAAGTGCACCTCGCCGGTGCCTTCGGCGGCCACTGCCGGGGCCGGGAGCAGGGCGCAGAAGAGCCCTCCCAGGCACCCCAGACGCAGGAGGCGGGACAGTATCGAAGGGGACACGATGGACCTCGCGAGGGAGGGTTACTCGACGGTGGCTTCGGTTTCGATCAGGCCGCCGAAATCGTTGATCCAGGTGTAGCGGACCCGTGCGCCGGGCCTGGCCCAGGCCGCCGCGTCGCGGGGCAGGGCGATGCCGTAGCTGCCCTTGGCCGGGACCATGTCCAGGTCGTCGTTGTCGTATTGCCTGGCGCCCGAGCGCAGTTGCAGGCGGGCCAGGGACACCGAGTAGGGCAGGTCGTTGACCGCGCGCAGCGTGCTCTTGCCGCCCTCGGAAACGATGCGCCACTTCAGCTGCTGCGCCGCGTCGGCGGCCACGCCCTTGAGCTTGGCCGGGCGGTAGAACAGCTTGAGCTGCGAACGGAAGGCCACCTGCAGCTTGCCCGCGCTGTTGCTGCTGGCGGCCGCGTCGGCCTTGTCCGGGCTGCTCGAGGGCACCTCCAGGACGTTCAGCCAGAACACCGATTCGCGGTCCTGGGGCAGCGAGCGGTCGATGTTGGCGATGCGCAGCAGCAGGCCCTTGTCCGGGTCGACCCGCGAGACCGGCGGCGTGACGATGAAGGGCGAGCGCCCCTGCTTGTCTGCGCCGGGCGTGCCCTTGCCGTTGTCCACCCAGGCCTTGATCAGCGACGGCGTCTTGCCGGTGTTGCGGATGTTGACGGTGATGTCCCGCTCGGCGGCCGGGTAGACCACGCGGGTGCCGGTGATGACGATGCTGGCGTTGGCCTGGAACGCCAGCAGGCAAAGACCGAGCAGGAAGAACAAGTGGGTAGCGGGACGCATCGGGCAACCTCCTTCTCTGTAAAGAAGGACTTTGGGTGGAGTCTAGGCGGGGCCGGCATACTGGCAAGTTCCCGGGCGGTGAAGTTTTCCGGAGAACTTGTAAGTGCGTTTACTCATTCAGTCTGTGTATGAACTTTCGTCGATGTGTTCATGCGCGTGATGAATATTCCGAGTGCATCCCCCGATGGGGGAGGGGGATGCATCCGGGGCCGCTGTCAGTCGTAACGGATGGAATACAGCAGGGCGGTGTCGGCGGTACCGGGCGATACCAGTTCCGAGGTCTGCACGTAACGGGCGTAGTAGGCGAATTCCAGCGGGCCGGCTTCGTCCATGGGCTTACTGACGTTGTTGGCGTTGGTGCGCAGGTCGATGGCTTCCAGTTCTTCGTTGGCGATCTGCAGCTCGATGCCGGACATGCTCATGGCTTCGCCGTTGAAGGCGAGGTTGCCGGTGGTCGGGTTGACGTTGGCCGAGGCGAAGTCGACCTTGTAGGTCTGGCCGACGGTGCAGCCGTTCAGGGCGATGGTGAAGCGCTGCTCGCCGGCGGTGGAGCCCACGGTGTCGAAGTCGCTGGTGGAGATCGACGGCAGGTTGATGGAGGCATCGGCGCCGCCACCGTTCACGCTGACTTCGCAGGTGTCTTCCATAACGTGGCCGGTGAAGCTGATCTGGCCACCGGTCGCTGCCTGGGCGCCACCGGCCGCCAGGGCGAGGAGTACGGCTGCGGGGAGAGTGAGACTTTTCATGGAGTTTTTCCTTGCAGGTTTTTCGGTAGGTGAATTCTCCCTGCTTCCTGAAATTTCGAATATTAGGAAACTTCTGATGAGTCGTAGGTGTATTCCTATGAATGAGGTAGGCAACGGATATAAGTGGGTTACTTATTGAAAAGCAGGAAGTAAAACAAGTTACCTGGAATGTAGGGCGTATAACCGTTGGCGGGGACACCGGGGTCCTATGCAGGTGGGTTTAAGAGCGCCCTCTCCCCAGCCCTCTCCCGCAAGCGGGAGAGGGGGCTGTCCTGAGCGGGGGGCGAATCCTGAGTCATCCTGAAATGCCTATCTCCCCCCACGTCATTCCCGCGAACGCGGGACGCGGCTCCATCGCGAACAGCGCTTGCGCTGGCCCGAAGGGGAATAACCCAGTGACTGGCGGGTTCGCGAGCAAGCTTGCTCCTACGAAAAGCAAAAGCGCGTCCGCTCTTGCTCTGGCTTTTGGATTTCCAGAGAAACATCCGCGCGCACCGGAACGCCCCTTCAGCAGGCCGAGCGAAACCGGCGCTCAGGAGGTCATGCGACATGGATGTCGCGAGAGCCCCGATGGGCTACAGGGACGTACCCTCGGGGCGGGCCTCCGTGGCGGGGGAATTCGCGAGGGTAGCCCGGCTCCATCGGGCCCGTATGGCGGGGCAAGCCTTTTTGGTTCCTTTTGTGGCGACTGACAAAAGGGACTCGCCCGAGGGGGCGAAACGAGACGGTCGGGCAAACTCGGAGCGGCGCAGAAACACCCAAGCCAAGGCGGCTGGGTTATTCCCCTTCGGGCCAGCGCAAGCGCTGTTCGCGATGGAGCCGCGTCCCGTGTTCGCGTGAATGACGAGGTGGGGATCGGAGCGAGGAATCAGGATTCGTAAGCGAAACCACAGCCCCCCAAATGAAAAAATGCCGTTTCCCCAGACAGAGAAACGGCATCCCTTCTTAAGCACTACCGGCATTTGTCGACGGCTATCGCCGTTATGCCGACTCGCAACAGATCGTGGTCAGGCGCTTAGAACTTGTAACCGAAGCCGATCATGTACACCCACGGATCGACGTCCACGTCGACCTTGGTCTTCTGGATGCCCAGGGCGCCCGGGCCGTTGACGCTGGCCTTGGTGTCGATGTCCATGTACCACACGGCAACGTTGAACAGGGCGTGCTCGTTGAGCATGTAGTCGAAGCCCAGTTCGCCGGCCAGGCCCCAGGAGTCCTGCAGCTTCAGGTTGCTGAAGCCCTGGTCCTTGCGGAAGCCGGCCAGGTCTTCGTCGAAGAAGGTGGTGTAGTTCACGCCCAGGCCGCCGTAGGGCTGGAAGGCGGAGTTGGTGCCGCCCATGGGGTAGTACTGCAGCAGCACGGTCGGCGGCAGCTGCTTGATGTCGGCCAGCTTGCCGTCCAGGCCCGGGCCGAGGCCCTTGACGTCGACCTGGTGGTTGAACGGGGTGGCGGCGACCAGCTCGACACCGATCTTGTCGGTGATCAGGTAGCTGAAGGTCAGGCCCAGCTGGGTATCGCTGTCCACGGTGGCCTTGGTGCCGCCGACCTTGGCACCGTCGAGCTTGAGGTTGCCGCTGTCGTCGTTGGGGTCGACGGTGGCGAAGCCGCCGCGGACGATGAAGTCACCGGCCTTGTGGCCCTGGATGTCCGCAGCCTGGGCGGCGAACGGCGTGGATACGGCGGCGGCGAGCAGGGAGGCGGTGAGCCAGGACTTGCGCATGATGGTGATGCTCCATGATTTTGGAATAAGCGTTGGTGAGCATCATGGTAGACAGCGCTAAGCGATTCTTCTTGATTCAGCTCAATAAAGCCCTCCTACCTCGTAGGGGTAATGCCTGTGGCAGATGGTCGCAGGTCATTCGCCCTCGTATTCGTAGGGCGTGACCTCGTCGGCCTTGAGCTGGTAGCCGGCCTGGGCCAGGTCGCTGTCGATGTGCTTCACCTGCATGCGCCCGACCACCCAGTAGGGCTGGTACAGCTCGTCCATCTTCACCCCGTGGGCCTGGTGCACGTAGACGATCTGGTTGGACGGCGGCGGCGGCACGTGGATGCAGGCGCCGTAGTAGGGCACCAGGAGGAACTCGTTGACCTCGCCGTCCTGGCCGACGTCCAGCGGCACTATGTAGCCGGGCAGCTTCACCTGCTGGCCGTCCAGCGCCTGCACCACCGGGGCGGCCGGCGACTGCTGCCTGGCCGCCGGGCCGCTCTCGGCGTTGAGCGCGTCGCTGAGCTGGGAAATGTCGTGCAGCGGCACCGGCGGCGGGGGCGGCGGCGCGCCCTCGGGGATCAGCTGCGGCCAGGTCAGCGTCTGCGGCGTGGCGGCCCAGGCCGCGCTGGTAGCTAGCAGGCACAGGGCGAGGAGAGTGGAAGCGGTTGTTTTCATGGGGCTACTCAGATGCGGATCGACAGGCCGTCGGCCAGCGACTGGCGATAGGCGCGCCAGGCCGGCACGCAGCCGATCAGTAGGGCGGCCAGCAGTATGCCGCCGAGCAGCGACCACTCATAGGCGCTCGGCGCCGCCAGCGGCAGGAAGATGCCGTAGTTGGCCTGCACGTAGCCCTGGGCGGCGGCGATGCCGGCGTACAGCAGGCCCAGGCCGAGGGTGACGCCGGCCAGGGCCAGGGCGAAGGCCTCGGCCAGCAGCAGGCTGAACACGTGCCAGGGCCGCGCGCCCACCGAGCGCAGGATGGCCATTTCGCGGCGGCGTTCGTTGAGGCTGGTGAGGATGGCGGTGAGCATGCCGATCAGGCCGGTCAGCACCACGAACAGCGAGACCACGAACAGCGCCTTCTCCGCCGTGCCCATCAGCCCCCACAGCTCCTGCAGGGCCACGCCGGGGAGGATGGCCAGCAGCGGTTCGCCGTCGTATTCGTTGATCTGCCGCTGCAGGGCGAAGGTCGCCACCTTGCTCTTCAGGCCGAGCAGGAAGGCGGTGATGGCGGTCGGCTGCAGGTCCATGTGGCGTGCCTGGTCGGCGCTGATGCGCCCGGCGCCGCGGGCCGGCACGCCGTTCTTCCAGTCGACGTGCAGCGCCTCCATGCCGGCCAGGGAAATGTGCAGGGTGCGGTCCACCGGGGTGCCGGTACGCTTGAGGATGCCGACCACGGTGAATGGCTTGTCGTCGTGCTGCACCAGGCTGATGGTGCTCACCCCGTGGCTCAGCACTATGTGGTCGCCCAGCTTGTAGTGCAGCGCCTCGGCCACCTCGGCGCCGAGCACCACGTCGAACAGGTCCTGGCCGAATGGCCGGCCCTCGGCCAGTTGCAGCTGCTGGTCGCGGCCGTAGCGGTAGTGCTCGAAGTAGCCGGTGTCGGTGCCCATCACCCGGTAGCCGCGGTGCGAGTCGCCCAGGGAGATCGGGATGGCCCACTTCACCAGCGGGCTGGCCTTGACCGTCTCGAAGCTCTCCCAGCGAATGTTGTTGGTGGCATTGCCGATGCGGAACACCGAGTACAGCAGCAGGTTGATCGAGCCCGAGCGCGCGCCGACGATCAGGTCGGTGCCGGAAATGGTGCTGGCGAAGCTGGCGCGGGCCTCGCTGCGCACCCGCTCCACGGCCAGCAGCAGGCAGGCGGAGAGGGCGATGGCGAAGACCGTGAGCCACGCGGTGAAACGGCGGTTGGAAAGGCTGGCCAGGGCCAGGCGCAACAGGTACATGCTCAGATCCCGGGGACGGTGGCGGCGCGGTTGAGGTCGGCCAGCGACAGGCTGCGGTCGAACAGCGGCGCCAGGCTCTGGTCGTGGCTGACGAACAGCAGGCTGGCGCCGGCCGCGCGGCATTCGGCGAACAGCAGTTGGAGGAAGGCTTCGCGGGCGTCGGCGTCCAGCGCCGAGGTCGGCTCGTCGGCGATCACCAGTTCCGGCTGGCCGATCAGCGCGCGCGCCGCGGCGACGCGCTGCTGCTGGCCGATGGAGAGGTTGTCGGCGCGCCGCTGCAGCAGCGCCGCGTCGCCCAGGCCCAGGTGCGCGAGCAGGGTGCTGGCGGCTTCGCCGACGCTGCCGTGGCGCTCGCGGGCGCGGGCCGCGCGGCTGCGCGAGAAGTGGCAGGGCAGCTCGACGTTCTCCTGCACCGAGAGGAACGGCAGCAGGTTGAACTGCTGGAAGATGTAGCCGGTGTGGTCGACGCGGAAGTGGTCGCGGCGCGCGGCGGAGAGCTGCGCCAGGTCCTCGCCGAGCAGGCGGATGCTGCCGCGCCGGGGCTTCTGCACGCCGCCCAGCAGGCCGAGCAGGGTGGTCTTGCCGCTGCCGGAGGGGCCCTTGAGGAACAGCGTCTCGCCACGGCCGAGGGAAAACTGCGGGATGTCCAGCAGCTCCGCCTGGCCGGGCCAGGCGAAGCCGAGGTCGCGGAGTTCGAGCAGGGTGTCCATGGGGCGCGTCAGAACTTCAGCAGGCTGCTGGCCGGGGTCAGCTCGGCGCCCTGCTGGCCGTTCGGGCCGATCAACTGCACCACCAGCTTCTGGGTGCCGGGGAAGCGCTTGAACAGCGGGGCGAAATCGAGGCTGGTAAGGGCCTCGGGCGCGGCGCAGGTCATCTTGTAGTGGGCGTTGATGTCGCTGTGCTGGTGGCCTTCGTGCTCGTCGCCATCGTCGTCGTGGTCGTGGTCGTGGTCGTGGTCGTGCTCATGGGGCTTGGCATTGCCGAACAGCGGGCTTTCCAGTTCCACTTCGGCGACGCCGCACTTGGCCGCGGCCGGCGCCTGCACCAGCTCCAGCGGCTTGCCCAGTTGGGCGCGGGCGGCAGCCACGGTGGCCTGGTCGGCGGCGCTGCTGGCCGGGTGCTCGAAGCCGACGAAGTTCATCGCCGGGCTGTCCACTTCCAGCTCCAGGGTGTTGCCGTCCAGCGCGACGTTGAGCTGGGCCACGCCGTGCTCGTGCTTGCCGAGGCTGCCGTGCTCGTGTTCGTCATGGGCCTGGGCGGCGGCGAAGGGGATCAGGGCGAGGGCGAGCAGCAAGGGGCGCATGGACGGTCTCCGGGAGGGGAAAATCGAGGGTGCGTTACGTTATAACGAAATATTGCGGCTGGCTAGAGGCGCTCCGGGAGATTGGCGCGGCCGGGCAAGCGTGGGAGCATGCCGGCCATGCAGGAGGAAACCGACATGCGAATCCGTGGAAGCATCGGCGACTGGCCGGTGGATCTGAGCCTGGAACTGGACGAGGAAGAGTGGCAACGCCTGGGCGCGGCACTGCGCCATGCGCCCGCCGCACCGGTCGCCGCGCCGGCAGCGCCTGTGGATAACCCGCCGGTGGCGCCCAGCGGCGTTGATCGACTGTGGCAGGCGGCCCGCGACCTGTTGCGCCAGGCCGGCAGCTATGAAGGCCCGCAGTTGCTCGACGAACTGGCCGCCCTGGCCGGGAGCGCCGGCGCGGCCAAGGGCTTGTTGGTGCGCTTGCGGCATAGCGCGGATGTGAGGATCGAGGTGCGGGAGGGGACTCAGGTGTTTACCTGGGTTGGGGAGTAGGAGCTTTTTGATTTTTGCTTTTCGTAGGAGCGAGCTTGCTCGCGAACGGTGCCAACCGGATGCTCTGATGCTGGGTGTGGCGCCTTTCCCTCTCCCCAGCCCTCGGCTGCGCGCCCCGCCCTGAAGGGAGAGGGGGCTTGTCCGTGCCGAGAAAGGATTTGGAGTCAGTCGGAAGCTTCGTGGTAGCCGGCTAATGCCGAAATACCCGAGCACGCCCAACGGTCCCCTCTCCCTTCAGGGAGAGGGTTAGGGAGAGGGAGCGGAGTTGAACCCCGCGCCAGGTTCGCGAGCAAGCTCGCTCCTACACGAAACGAACCCCGCCACTCAATACAGCAGATTGGCCAACTTCCGCCGATAGGCGATCACCAGCGGATGCTCATTGCCCAGCAGGTCGAACACCTGCACCAGCGTCTTGCGCGGCAGGTCTTCGCCGTAGCTGCGGTTGCGCTGGAACAGGCGCAGCAGGCCATCCATCGCCGCTTCGTACTGCTGACGGGCGAGTTGCTGCACGGCCAGTTGGTAGGCGGCCTCGTCGTCGCCGGCGTCGGCCGCCAGGCGGGTCTTCAGGGTGGCGGCGTCGGGCAGGTCGGCGGCCTGGCGCAGGAAGGTCAACTGGGCGCGGGCGGCGGCCAGGGCGGACTTGTGCTCGTCGCTCTTCACCGCGTCCAGCACCGTCTCGGCTTCGCCCAGTTCGCCGCGCTCGGCCAGGCAGCGGGCATAGAGAATCAGCGCCGCGGCATTGGTGTTGTCTTCGCCCAGCAGGGCCTTGAGCTGGGCCTCGGCCTCGGCGAAGCGGCCTTCGGCGAAGGCCGCTTCGGCGGCGTCCAGCGGGTTGGCGGCGGGGGCCGCCGGCGGTTGTACGTGCTGCTCCAGCATCTGCCGCACCGCCGATTCCGGTTGTGCGCCGGCGAAGCCGTCGACCGGCTGGCCGTCCTTGAACAGCACCACGGTGGGCAGGCTGCGGATGCCGAAGCGCATGACGATGTCCTGCTCGACGTCGCAGTTGACCTTGGCCAGTAGCAGCTCGCCCTGGTAGGACTCGGCGACCTGCGCCAGCATCGGCATCAGCGCCTTGCAGGGCGCGCACCAGTCGGCCCAGAAGTCGACCAGCACCGGCTTGTGAAAGGAGTTCTGGATCACCAACTGGTCGAAGTCGGCGCTGGTGACGTCGAAGATGTAGGGCGTGTCGCTCATGGGGGCTCTCGTCGGGCGAAAGGGGCGAAAGGGGGCTGGTCACTATAAGTGGGGGCGCGGCGGACGGAAACAAGGCAATGCCGCGCCCTGGGTTCCTGTAGGAGCGCGCCCTGCGCGCGAATCGCGGGCAGGGCCCGCTTCCTACAGTTCCAGGAAAGCCCGTAGGATGGGTTGAGCGAAGCGATACCCATCACCATGGCCCGATGGGTTTCGCAAGCTCAACCCATCCTACGAAAAGCACCTCGACGCAGACGGTTGCTCCTACAGGGGACGGCTGGCGTGATACAGGCTGACCTTGCGGAATTCGTAGGGCTCGGCCAGGTCCGGCCAGGTGCAGGCGTCGAGGATGTCCAGGCGCCGGTACTGCGGGTGCTGGAAGTCGCGCACCCGCGAGTCGGCCACCAGGGCCTCGCGGCCCTTGCCGAGGAAGGCGTCGAGCAGCGGCAGGTTGGCGCGGTCGTAGAGCACGTCGGCGACTAGGATCAGGTCGTAGCGGTCCTCCTCGCCGAAGAAGTCTTCCGAATAGCTCAGCTGTACGCCGTTCAGCTCGGCATTGGCGCGGCTGGCGGCCAGGGCCAGCGGGTCGAGGTCGCAGGCCACCACTTCGGCGGCGCCGGCCTTGGCCGCGGCGATGGCGGCGATGCCGGAGCCGGCGCCGAAGTCCAGCACGCGCTTGCCGGCCACCCACTGCGGGCGCTCGGCCAGCCAGCGCGCCAGGGCCAGGCCGCTGGCCCAGCAGAAGCACCAGTAGGGCGGTTCTTCGAGGATGCGGCGGGTCTCGTCGGGGCTGAACTGGCGGTCCATGTTCTGCGCATCGATCAGCCACAGCGCGATGTCGGTGCCGGGCAGGCGCTCGGCGCCCAGGCGGGCGTCGCCGAGCAGCTCGCCCAGGGCCTGCTGCAGGTCCTGCGGGGCCTTCACGGCGCCGGCTCCAGGCGCAGCTCGCCGAGGGCCCGGGACTGCCCGGGAGCGATGGTCAGCGGGCGCAGGCGCCAGGCCAACTGGCCGTTCTGCGCCACCCGCGCATGCAGTTCGATGCGCCCGCCGCTGGGGAAGTCGCTGGGGTCGTAGCGCAGGCTGAAAGGCAGGGCGCCGCCGTTGCCCACCAGTACCAGGCTGGCCAGGGCGCGCTGCGGGCGGTCGCGTTCATCCATCAACAACAGGGCCAGTTCCACCTCGGCGCCATCGGGCAAGGCGCCGCGGCTGCTGGTGAGCACCCCGGACAATTCGCGCAGGTTGGCCGGCAGCGGCGTCGCGACGGCCTTGGCCGGGGCGCTGGCGGCGGGAGGCTGCGGAGCGGGTTGCTTGCTCGAACAGGCGGCCAGCAGGGCCAGGGCGAGCAGGCAGAGAAGGCGGTGCGGCATGGGCGATTTCCCTCGCGGCGGTTTCCAGGGCGGCGCCTGTATAGCGTAAAGCCTGCGGCTTGTCTCGGGGAGCGCGGCGCCGGATGTTTCGTCGAACGGCCGGTCGAAGGGCCCGGGCGGATGGGGTACCATGGGCCACCATTTCGTAGGGCCATTCTCTGCCATGCATTGTCCCTTCTGCGGTGCCCACGACACCAAAGTCATCGATTCCCGCCTGGTCGCCGAGGGCGACCAGGTCCGCCGCCGCCGCGAGTGCCTGGCCTGCGGCGAGCGCTTCACCACCTTCGAGACCGCCGAGCTGGTCATGCCGCGGCTGATCAAGCAGGACGGCAGCCGCCAGCCGTTCGACGAGGACAAGCTGCGCGCCGGCATGCAGCGCGCGCTGGAGAAGCGTCCGGTCAGCGTCGAGCGCCTGGAAGAGGCCATCGCCCACATCAAGCACAAGCTGCGCGCCACCGGCGAGCGCGAGGTGAAGTCGCGGGTGCTCGGCGAGCTGGTGATGGCCGAGCTGCAGAAGCTCGACGAGGTGGCCTACATCCGCTTCGCCTCGGTGTACCGGCGCTTCCAGGACCTCAACGAGTTCCGCGAGGAAATCGAGCGCCTGGCCCGGGAGCCGTCCAAGGAATGAGCGCCGTCGACCAGGCCTGGATGGCCCGCGCGCTGGAACTGGCGCGCAAGGGGCTGTATTCCACCCATCCCAACCCCCGCGTCGGCTGCGTGCTGGTCAAGGACGGCGTGGTGATCGGCGAAGGCTGGCACGTCCGCGCCGGCGAGCCCCATGCCGAGGTCCACGCCCTGCGCCAGGCCGGCGACAACGCCCGTGGCGCCACCGCCTACGTCACCCTGGAGCCCTGCAGCCACTTCGGCCGCACCCCGCCCTGCGCCGATGCCCTGGTGAAGGCCGGCGTCGCCCGCGTGGTGGCGGCCATGCAGGACCCCAACCCGCAGGTCGCCGGGCAGGGGCTGCGGCGCCTGGCCGAGGCCGGCATCGAGGTGGCCTGCGGCGTGCTGGAGGCCGAGGCCCGGGAAATCAACGCCGGCTTCATCAAGCGCATGGAGACCGGCCTGCCCTTCGTCCGCGTCAAGCTGGCGATGAGCCTGGACGGGCGCACCGCCATGGCCAGCGGCGAGAGCCAGTGGATCACCGGCCCCGCCGCGCGCCGCGCCGTGCAGCGCCTGCGGGCGCGCTCCAGCGTGGTGCTTTCCGGCGCCGACACGGTGCTGCTGGACGCTGCCCGCCTGACCGTGCGCCCCGACGAGCTGGGTCTGGACGCCGAGCAGACCGCCCTGGCCGCTGCGCGCCAGCCGCTGCGCGTGCTGGTGGACGGTCGCCTGCGGGTGCCGACCGACGCTGCTTTCTACCAGGCCGGCCCGGCGCTGGTGGCCAGCTGCGCCGAACGCGACGGTTTCGCCGCCGAGGGCCGCGAACTGCTGGTGCTGCCCGGCGCCGATGGCCACGTCGACCTGGCGAAGCTGCTCGCCGAACTGGGCGCGCGCGGCGCCAACGAAGTGCTGGTGGAAGCCGGCCCGCGCCTGGCCGGGGCCTTCGCCCGACTGGGGCTGGTGGACGAGTACCAAATATTCGTTGCGCCCAAGCTACTGGGCTCCAGCGCCCGCCCGCTGCTGGAGCTGCCGCTGGAGAAGATGGCCGAGGCGCGCGAACTGAAGATCGCCGACATCCGCGCCGTGGGCGACGACTGGCTGGTCACGGCGCGGCCGGTCTGACGGAATTGTCTGCGCTACCCCCTGCGAATGCGGGGGGAGAGCAAACTGAACCTTCCGACTTGCGCCGGCCTGTGGTAAAACGCCACACGCGGTCAACGCTGTAACGGCCGCGATTGACGTTCTCAGGGCGGGGTGCAAGTCCCCACCGGCGGTGATGGCGCGCAACGCGTCGAGCCCGCGAGCGCTTGCCACGACCGGCTTACCGCCGCAGCGGCAAGGTCAGCAGACCCGGTGCGATCCCGGGGCCGACGGTAACAGTCCGGATGAAGAGAGAACGGGATGAACCTGCGCAAGGTGCGTCTGCACGCCTGCGCGTCGTGTCCCTTCGATCGGTATGCCCTGTTTTTCCCAAAACAGGAGTTCCAACACCATGCACCACCCCTTCGTTTCCACTGCGCTGGCTCGCGCCGGCCGGCACGCCTGCGCGCAACCGCATTGCGCCGTCCGGGAGGCCCCATGTTCACCGGCATAATCGAAGCCATCGGCAGCATCCGCTCGATCACCCCCAAGGGCGGTGACGTGCGTCTCTACGTGCAGACCGGCAAGCTCGACCTCGCCGACGTCAAGCTCGGCGACAGCATCGCCGTCAACGGCATCTGCCTGACCGCCGTGGAGCTGCCCGGCGACGGCTTCTGGGCCGACGTCAGCCGCGAGACCCTGGCGCGCACCGCCTTCGCCCAGCTCAAGGTCGGCAGCCGCGTCAACCTGGAGAAGGCCCTGACCCCCACCACCCGCCTGGGCGGCCACCTGGTCAGCGGCCACGTCGACGGCGTCGGCGAGATCGTCAAGCGCGAGGATAACGCCCGCGCCATCCAGTTCACCGTGCGCGCCCCGCGCGAGCTGGCCAAGTACATCGCGCTGAAGGGCTCGATCACCGTCGACGGCACCAGCCTCACGGTCAACGCGGTGAATGGCGCCGAGTTCGAGCTGACCATAGTCCCGCACACCCTGCTCGAGACCATCATGGGCGACTACCGCCCCGGTCTTCAGGTGAACCTGGAAGTGGACCTGCTGGCGCGCTACCTGGAGCGCCTGCTGCTCGGCGACAAGGCCGCCGAGCCCGCCGCCAGCGGCATCACCGAAGCATTCCTGGCCGAAAACGGCTTCATGAAGCATTGATAGGAGCTGCCCAGATGGCACTCAACAGCATCGAAGAACTGGTCGAAGACATCCGCCAAGGCAAGATGGTCATCCTCATGGATGACGAGGACCGCGAGAACGAAGGCGACCTGATCATGGCCGCCGAGTGCGTGCGCACCGAAGACATCAACTTCATGGCCAAGTACGCCCGCGGCCTGATCTGCATGCCGATGACCCGCGAGCGCTGCGAGCGCCTGGGCCTGTCGCTGATGGTGCAGCGCAACGGCTCGGGCTTCGGCACCAAGTTCACCGTTTCCATCGAGGCCGCCGAAGGCGTCACCACCGGTATCTCCGCCGCCGACCGCGCTCGCACCGTGCAGGCCGCCGCCGCGAAGGAAGCGGTGGCCGCCGATATCGTCAGCCCCGGCCACATCTTCCCGCTGATGGCCCAGCCCGGCGGCGTGCTGGCCCGCGCCGGCCACACCGAGGCGGCCTGCGACCTGGCGCGCATGGGCGGCTTCGAGGCCTCCGGGGTGATCTGCGAGATCATGAACGACGACGGCAGCATGGCCCGCCGCCCGGAGCTGGAAGCCTTCGCCGAGCAGCACGGCATCAAGATCGGCACCATCGCCGACCTGATCCACTACCGCCTGATCCACGAGCGCACCGTCGAGCGCCTCGCCGAGCAGCCGCTGGACACCGAGCTGGGCCAGTTCAACCTGATCACCTACCGCGACTCGGTGGAGGGCGAGGTGCACCTGGCGCTGACCCTGGGCGAGATCTGCGCGGAAGAGCCGACCCTGGTGCGCGTGCACAACATGGACCCGCTGCGCGACCTGCTGATGGTCAACCAGGCCGGGCGCTGGAGCCTGCGCGCGGCCATGGCCAAGGTGGCCGAGGCCGGCAGCGGCGTGGTGCTGCTGCTGGGCCACCAGATCGGCGGCGAGGACCTGCTGGCCCACGTGCGCGAGATCGCCGCCAGCGCGCCGGCGCCCAAGCCCACCACCACCTACAGCACCGTCGGCGCCGGTTCGCAGATCCTCCGCGACCTGGGCGTGCGCAAGATGCGCCTGATGTCGGCGCCGATGCGCTTCAACGCGATATCCGGTTTCGACCTGGAAGTTGTAGAATACCTGCCCGCCGAATGAACCCGCGCCGCCGTGCCCTGGCACGGCGGCGCCGTTCTTCTAGCCTAATTTCGCGGAGCGTCGCCGACGCTCCTGCTCTTTAACGAAACGAGACCTGCCCATGACACTGAAGACCATCGAAGGTACCTTCATCGCCCCCAAAGGCCGCTTCGCCCTGGTGGTTGGCCGCTTCAACAGCTTCGTGGTGGAAAGCCTGGTGCAAGGCGCCATCGACGCGCTGGTGCGCCACGGCGTCGCCGAAGGCGACATCACCATCATCCGCGCCCCGGGTGCCTTCGAGATCCCCCTGGTGACCCAGAAAGTCGCTCAGCGCGGCGAGTTCGACGCCATCATCGCCCTCGGCGCGGTGATCCGCGGCGGCACCCCGCACTTCGAATACGTTGCCGGCGAGTGCACCAAGGGCCTGGCGCAGGTTTCCCTGCAGTTCGGCGTGCCGGTGGCCTTCGGCGTGCTGACCGTCGACTCCATCGAACAGGCCATCGAGCGCTCCGGCACCAAGGCCGGCAACAAGGGCGCCGAGGCCGCGCTGTCCGCCCTGGAAATGGTGAGCCTGCTGTCGCAGCTGGAGGCCAAGTGAGCAGCAACGACAACGGCGCTCCGTCCAAGCCGGCCAAGCCCAACAAGATCGCCATGCGCCGCAAGGCCCGCAGCCTCGCGGTGCAGGCCCTGTACTCCTGGCAGATGGCCGGCCAGCCGCTGAACGAGATCGAGGCGACCTTCCGCACCGACAACGACTTCAGCGACGTCGACGGCGCCTACTTCCACGAGATCCTCCACGGCGTGCCGCGCCTGAAGACCGAGCTGGACCAGGAATTCACCCCCTGCCTGGACCGCCCGCTGGAAGAGATCGACCCGGTCGAGCTGGCCATCCTGCGCCTGGCCACCTACGAGCTGCGCAACCGCCTGGACGTGCCCTACAAGGTGGTGATCAACGAAGGCATCGAGCTGGCCAAGACCTTCGGCGCCACCGACGGCCACAAGTTCGTCAACGGTGTGCTGGACAAGCTGGCGCCGCGTCTGCGCGCCGCCGAGCTGCGCGGCGCCAAGCGCTGAGTCCGCCGCAAGGCATGGGTGAGTTCGAACTGATCCGCCGCTATTTCGCCGCGGCCGCCTGTGCGGCCGCGGCCGATGGCGTGGCCCTGGGCATCGGCGACGACTGCGCCCTGCTGGCGCCGGCCGCCGGCCAGCAACTGGCGGTGTCCACCGACACCCTGGTGGCCGGCGTGCATTTCCCCGCGCTGTGCGATCCCTTCCTGCTCGGCCAGCGCGCCCTGGCGGTTTCCGCCAGCGACCTGGCGGCCATGGGTGCCGCGCCCCTGGCCTTCACCCTCGCCCTGACCCTGCCCGAAGCCGATCCGGCCTGGCTGGAAGCCTTCGCCCAGGGCCTGAACCGCATGGCCGCGGCCTGCGGCCTGGCGCTGGTCGGCGGCGACACCACCCGCGGCCCGCTGAGCATGACCCTCACGGTGTTCGGCCAGGTGCCCGTCGGCCAGGCGCTGACCCGCAGCGGCGCCCGCCCCGGCGACCTGCTCTGCGTCGGCGGCCCGGTCGGCGAGGCCGGCGCCGCCCTGGAGCTGGTGCTCGGCCGCCTTGCCGCCGAACCCGAAGTGGCCGAGCCGCTATTGGCGCGCTACTGGGCGCCGCAGCCGCAACTGGCCCTCGGCCTGGCCCTGCGCGGCCGCGCCACGGCGGCGCTGGACGTGTCCGACGGCCTGCTCGCCGACTGCGGCCACATTGCCCGCGCCTCCGGCGTGGCCTTGATCATCGAAGCCGAACGCCTGCCGGCCAGCGCGCCGCTGGAAAGCCTGCTGGGCGCCGAGCGCGCGCTGCAGGCCAAGCTCGGCGCCGGCGACGACTACGTCATCGCCTTCACCCTGCCGCCCGCGCAGTTGCCGGCCCTGCAGGCGCAGTGGCCGCAGCTGGCGGCCATCGGCCGCGTCGAGGCCGGCAGCGGGGTGCGCGTGCTGGAAGGCGCCGGCCACGACATCACGCCGCGCCAGGGCGGCTACCTGCATTTCACGGAGTGACCGCAGTGCCCGAACATCCCGACCAAGCTCCCGCCCAGCCCGTGCCGCCGTCGGTCTGGCGCAACCCCTGGCATTTCCTGGCCTTCGGCTTCGGCTCCGGGACCCTGCCCAAGGCGCCGGGCACCTGGGGCTCGCTGGTGGCCATCCCCTTCGTCCCGCTGTGGCAGCTGCTGCCGGACTGGGGCTACTGGCTGATGCTGGGGCTGACCATGCTGTTCGGCTTCTGGCTGTGCGGCCGGGTCGCCGATGACCTGCGCGTGCACGACCACGAGGGCATCGTCTGGGACGAGATGGTCGGCATGTGGATCACCCTCTGGCTGGTGCCCGAGGGCTGGTGGTGGCTGCTGGCGGGCTTCCTGGTGTTCCGCTTCTTCGACATCCTCAAGCCCTGGCCGATCCGCTGGGTCGACCGCCACGTGCACGGCGGCGTTGGCATCATGCTCGACGACGTCCTCGCCGGGGTCTTCGCCTGGCTGGCCATGCAGGGCCTGGTCTGGGCCTGGGCCACCTGGCTGCTCTGACGACAGCTGCCCTGACAACAGCCGACTTCATCACTGACGGCGCAGCGGCGCCGGTGTAACGTGGCGCCACCCTCGCGCCAGCCGACAAGGAGCCCCATCATGCTGCGCCTGCTGCCCGCCCTGAGCCTCGCCCTTGCCGCCAGCGCGGCCCTCGCCGCCCCGCAGGTGTGGGTGGTGGGGCTGTTCCCCAACGCCGCGGTGGTCAACATCGACGGCCAGCGCAAGTTCCTCCGCGTGGGCGAGACCGGGCCGCAGGGCGTGCAGGTGGTCAGCGCCGACGCGCACAAGGCGGTGCTGCGCGTCGAGGGCGTGGAACGCACCTACGAACTGAGCCGCGAATACAACGCCAGCGGCTACTCGGCCCCGGCGCCGGTACAGGAAATGAGCATCGCCCGCGGCACCGGCGGGCATTACTGGGTGTCCGGCTCGATCAACGGCCAGAACGCCCAGTTCCTGGTCGACACCGGCGCCACCACGGTGGCCATGAACGAAGCCCAGGCGCGCCGCCTGGGCATCGACTACCGGGTGGTCGGCAAGCCCATGGTCGCCTCCACCGCCAGCGGCACCGTCAAGGGCTGGCGCATCAGCCTGAACAGCGTGAAGCTCGGCGGCATCGAGGTGCTGGGCGTCGACGCCAGCGTGCTGGAAGGCGAGTTCCCCACCGAGATCCTGCTGGGCATGAGCTTCCTCAACCGCGTCGGTTGGCGGGAGGAGCAGGGGATGATGTATATCCAGTCCAAACACTGAGAGCCCCTCCACAGCCTGCTGCGCGTCGGCATAACTGCGTTGGGAACAGGTTCGAAATGCTCATTTAGCGGCCTGAACTGCGCTTCCGAACCTGTTCCCGCCTTGTTCTGCTCTAGCTCGCGAGGCCGTGAAGGGACTCTGCCAGATCGCCGATCCATCGATGGCTTCGATAGCCAAGTTGCGGATTTCGCAATGACGGCGGCCCCGGCACTGCTGTTACAATGCCGGCTCCTTACTACTGTCTGACTTTCAGGAGTTTCCGGTGTCCGTCGTGTTCGTCGCCGCCTCCAAGCTGCCCACTCCCTTCGGCGAATTCACCATGCATGGCTTCCTCGACGAGGAAACCGGCAAGGAACATGTCGCCCTGACCATGGGCACCCTCGACGACGGCCAGCCGGTGCTCGGTCGCCTGCATTCCGAATGCCTGACCGGCGATGCCCTGTTCAGCCTGCGCTGCGACTGCGGCTTCCAGCTCGAAGGCGCGCTCTCGGCCATCGCCCGCGAAGGCCGCGGCGTGCTGCTGTACCTGCGCCAGGAGGGCCGTGGCATCGGCCTGCTGAACAAGATCCGCGCCTACGCCCTGCAGGACGAAGGTGCGGACACGGTCGAAGCCAACCTCAGGCTGGGCTTCGGCGCCGACCAGCGCGATTACGCCATGTGCCTGCCGATGCTGCAGCACCTGGGCGTCTGCTCGCTGAAGCTGATGACCAACAACCCGCGCAAGGTCAAGGCGCTGGAAGGCTACGGCCTCACCGTGGCCGAGCGCGTGCCCCTGCAGAAGGGCCTGAACCCGCACAACAAGCGCTACCTGGCGACCAAGGCCGGCAAGCTCGGGCACATGCTCGGCGAGCTGCACCAGGGCGAGGCGGAGATCGAGGCGCAGTGAACCGCGCCGCCGAGTTCGGCCGCCTGGGGCGTCTGTGGTGGCTGCACCTGGTCCTGGCCCTCGGGCCGCTGCTGGCGCTGCTGCTGTGGGGCTTCGAGATCGACGCCCTGGCCGTGCTGGCCACCCCGCTGTACGTCGCCGCGCTGGTCTCGATGTACTTCACCCTGCCGCTGTTCCGCCGCTACAAGCTCGCCCTGATCGACGCCGGCAAGGCCCGTGACACGGCCGAAGAGCCCGCCGCCTGGGCGGAGCTGGCGCGCACCTGGCGCAACGGCGTCCTCGGCGCCAGCCTGCCGGCCTGGATCGGCGTGCTGGCGTGTTTCACCGACCTGTCCGGCGTGGCGCTGATCCTCCTCGTGCTGACCAGCCTGCTGATCCTCTGGCTGTACCGCCTGCCGCGCCAGTTGCTCTGATGCGCCTGCTCGTTGCCGTCCTGCTGCTATCGCTAGGCCTGCCGGCACTGGCGGCGCAGCGGGTGGTGAGCCTGTCGCCCTCGATGACCGACAGCGTCCTGGAACTGGGCGCCGGCGCGCGCCTGGTGGGTGTGCTCGACGGCGACGAACGCCCGGCGCAACTGGCGGCCCTGCCGTCGCTGGGGCGCTACGGGCAACTGAACCTGGAGCGCCTGCTGAGCCTGCGGCCGGACCTGGTGCTGGTCTGGCCCGGCAGCATTCCCGATGCGCAGATGGCGCGGCTGAAGGGCCTGGGCCTGAAGCTCTACGTCGCCGAGCCGCACCGGCTGGAGGATATCCCCAGCCAACTGGAAGAGCTGGGTGCGCTGCTCGACGCCCAGGACAAGGCCACGGCCCTGGCCGCCAGCTTCCGCCAGCGCATCGCCGAACTGCGCCGGCAGTACGCCCGCGAGCACCCGCTGCGGCTGTTCTACCAGGTATGGAACCGCCCGCTGTACACCCTGGGCGGACGCCAGGTGGTCAGCGACGCCCTGCAGGTCTGCGGCGCGCGCAACCTGTTCGACGACCTGCAGCAGCCGGCGCCGCAGGTGGGCATGGAAGCGGTGCTGGCCCGCGATCCGCAAGTGATATTGGCGCCCAATGCCGAACAGGCGGCGCAATGGCGGGCCATGAAGCAACTGAGCGCAACGCGCCTGAATCAGCTGTGGGTGCTGCCCGACCGCAACCTGGAGCGGCCGAGCTACGCCATGCTGGCCGCCACCGAAAAACTCTGCCGCCTGCTCGCCCAGGCCGAGCCGTAGGGCGAATAACCGTTCGCGGTTATCCGCCGGCCGGGATGCCGTACCTCCCCATAACCTGTAGGAGCGGGCCCTGCCCGCGAAATCGCGCGCAGGGCGCGCTCCTACGAAAAGCTGTGCTCGCCTGCAGCGTAGGACCTCATCCGCGAATTGCGTCGGTATGTCCGGCAATCGCGGACAAGGTCCGCTCCTACAGGAGAGGAATGCCGTGCCTCCCGGCGAACGGGCCCTGCCCGCGATTTCGCGCGCAGGGCGCGCTCCTACAAGGGAACGGTGCGGGTGGGGCAGCGTAGGAGCGGATCTTATCCGCGAATCGCGCCGAAACCTCCGGCTATCGCGGACAAGGTCCGCTCCTACGGGGGAGGAATGCCGTGCCTCCCGGCGGACTGTAGGAGCGGGCCCTGCCCGCGATTTCGCGCGCAGGGCGCGCTCCTACAAGGGAACGGTGCGGGTGGGGTTGCGTAGGAGCGGATCTTATCCGCGAATCGCGCCGAAACCTCCGGCTATCGCGGACAAGGTCCGCTCCTACGGGGGAGGAATGCCGTGCCTCACGGCGAACGGGCCCTGCCCGCGATTCGCGCGCAGGGCGTGCTCCTACATGGGGATGGCGTGGGGGCGGCGTACCGTGCCTCCCCGCCGCTCAGAACCCCTCCAGCACGATCTTGCCCTTGGCCTTGCCGCTCTCCAGCAGCGCGTGGGCGCGGCGCAGGTTGGCGGCGTCGATGCGGCCGAAGTGCTCGCCCAGGGTGGTGCGCAGCACGCCCTGGTCGACCAGGCTGGACACGCGCTGCAGCAGGCGGTGCTGCTCGATCATGTCGTCGGTCTGGAACATCGAGCGGGTGTACATGAACTCCCAGTGCAGCGACAGGCTCTTCTGCTTGAGCAGGCTCACGTTCAGGTTCGCCGGGTCGTCGATCAGGCCCAGGCGGCCCTGCGGGCGCAGGCTGGCGACTATCTGCTGCAGGTGGCTGTCGGTGTGCGTCAGGCTGGCCACGTGGCTCACCTGGCCGATGCCGATGCGCTGCAGTTCCTCGCTCAGCGGCTTGCCGTGGTCGATGACGTGGTGGGCGCCGAGGTCGCGGACCCATTCCCGGGTTTCCGCCCGCGAGGCCGTGCCGATCACGGTCACGCCGGTCAGGTGCCGGGCCAGTTGGACGAGGATGGAGCCCACGCCGCCGGCGGCGCCGACGATCAGCAGGCTCTGCCCGGCGCTGCCCGGGCCCTCGGCGATCTGCAGGCGTTCGAACAGCAGTTCCCAGGCGGTGATGCTGGTCAGCGGCAGGGCCGCGGCCTGGGCGAAGTCGAGTCTGGCCGGCTTGGCGCCGACGATGCGCTCGTCCACCAGCTGCAGTTCGGCGTTGCTGCCCGGGCGCGTCAGGTCGCCGGCGTAGAACACCTCGTCGCCGGGACGGAACAGGCTGACCTCGCTGCCCACTGCGCGGACCACGCCGGCGGCGTCCCAACCCAGCACCTTGTATTCGCCGGCCGCAGGCTCCGTGCGCTGGCGCACCTTGGTGTCCACCGGGTTGACGGAAATGGCGCGGACCTCCACCAGCAGGTCGCGCGGGCCGGGCGTCGGCTCCGGCAGCTGGATGTCGAGCAGGGCGTCGTCGGCGTCGATCGGGCGGCTGTGGGTGTAACCGATGGCTTTCATGGCGGCTCCTCAGTCGATGCGGTTCATCAGGCGGATGTCGAGTTCGTCCAGATCGTCCCGGCTGGCCGCGACGAAGGCCTGGAAGTGCTCGCTGGCCTCGTGCTCGGCGAGGGCCGCCTCGTCGCGCCATTGCTCGATCATGTAGATCAGGTCGGCGTCCTTGCGGTCGCGGTGCAGGTCGTACTGGATGCAGCCGGGCTCGGCCCGCGAGGGCACG
Source organism: Pseudomonas sp. AAC (assembly GCF_000725445.1). Lineage (NCBI taxonomy): Bacteria > Pseudomonadati > Pseudomonadota > Gammaproteobacteria > Pseudomonadales > Pseudomonadaceae > Pseudomonas > Pseudomonas sp. AAC. The sequence goes on from NZ_KL647102.1 coordinate 98,103, forward strand.
CGCAGCTCGGCCAGGCGGGCCTGCAGGGCGTCGGCGCGGCCGGGCTTGGCGCGGATGATGGCGATCAGGGTAATGGGGCTGCTCATCGGGACTCTTCCTTGCGGCAGTGGGGGATGGGCGCATCCTCCGCTCTTTCGTTGTGAAGAAAAACCGCGTAGGAAGAAAGTCTCTTTCAAAGGAAAATTGAAAATGCTGCGTTTCGACGACCTCCAGCTGTTCGTCCGCACCGCCGAGCGCGGCAGCCTCTCCGCCGCGGCCCGCGAACTGGAGGTGTCGCCGGCGGTGGCCAGCGCCGCGCTCAAGCGCCTGGAGGGCGCCCTGCAGGCGCGCCTGTTCGCCCGTTCCACCCGCAGCCTGCGGCTGACCGCCGAGGGCGAGCTGTTCCTGGCCCATGCGCGGGCCTCGCTGCAGAGCCTGGAGGAGGGCCGCCAGCTGCTGGCCGGCGGGCGCAGCGAGATCGCCGGGCCGTTGCAGGTCTCGGCACCCTCGGACCTGGGGCGCAACGTGCTGTTGCCCTGGCTCGACGAGTTCCAGGCGCAGCACCCGCGGCTGGTCCTGCGCCTGCTGCTCAGCGACCGCCAGGCCGACCTCTACCGCCAGCCGGTGGACGTGGCCATCCGCCTCGGCCAGCCGCCGGATTCCAGCCTGGTGGCGCTGCCCCTGGCGCCGGACAACCGCCGCGTGCTGTGCGGCGCTCCGGCCTACTTCGCCCTGCATGGCCGGCCGCAGCGGCCGCAGGACCTGGCCCGGCACAACTGCCTGCTGTACATGCTCGGCGGCCGTGTGCACGAACGCTGGCGCTTCGGCGACGAGACGGTCGAGGTGGCCGGCGACCGCGTCAGCGACGACGCCGACGTGGTGCGGCGCTGGGCGGTGGCCGGGCGCGGGCTGGTCTACAAGTCCTGGCTGGACGTGGCCGCCGACGTGCGCGCCGGGCGCCTGGAAGTGGCCCTGGCCGACCACCGGGGCGAGGCGGCGCCGCTGAACCTGTTCTGCACCCACCGCGCGCAGCTGAGCCCGCCGGTGACGCTGTTGCGCGAGTTCGTCCAGCAGCGCTGCGCCGAGCATCTGCGCGGCGCGCCCTGGCGCTGAGCCTCAGCGCGGGGTGTAGCGCGCCACGGCGTGGCTGAGATCCCAGCCGACCGAGACCGAGAACACCAGCAGCAGGACCGGCACCAGGCACCACCAGATGCGCTTGGGCAGGGCCGGCAGCGGCTGGCGCAGTTGGCTGGCCCAGAGCGCGGCGGCGCAGACGGCGGCGGCGAGCAGGGCGCCGGCGATCACGTCGCTGGGCCAGTGCGCGCCCAGGTACAGGCGCGAGCCGGCAATCCACGCGGCCGGCAGCATGGCCAGCAGCAGCCAGGTCAGGCGCACCCGCGGCGAGCCCTCGCGGCTGGCCAGCACGCCGAGCACCAGGAAGCAGGCGAAGGACGCCGAGCTGTGCCCGCTGGGCATGCTGAAGGCGCTCAGCGGGTCGGCGATCACCTCCGGGCGGGCGCGGCCGAAGAAGTGCTTGAGGGTGGTGTTGAGCAGCGCCGTGGCCAGCAGGGTGCCGCCGGCGAACAGCGCGTGGCGCCATTTGCCCAGGCCCAGCAGCAGGCCGCTGACGACGATGCCGACGATCACCTGGGTGCGGAAGTCGCCCAGGCGCGTCACCGCCACCATGATGTGGTTCAGCAGCGGGCTGCGTTCCTGCTGGATCAGCGTCATCAGGCCGTGGTCGAGGGCATCCAGGTGCGGCCAGCCGATCAGGATACCCAGCAGCAGGGCGGTGCTCAGCCCGGCGGCGATCAGTGCGGTGCCGTGGCGCCGCTTCAGGCAGGCATGGATCAAGGCGCCGCCGAGCACGGCCAGGCCGCCGGCGACCACCGCCATCTCCGGCCAGAAGCCTTCCGGCAGTGGCAGGCGCAAGGCCGCGCCGGTGGTCCAGCCGGGCAGCAGGTAGGCCACCGACCAGCCGGCGGCGGCCAGGATGGAGACCGCCAGGAAGCGCCCGAAGGGCATGTCGAGCATGCCCGCCACCAGTGGCAGGAACGGCCGCAGGGCGCCGATGAAGCGGCCCACCAGCAGGCTGGTGACGCCGTAGCGGGCGACGAAGCCTTCGGCGCCGGCCAGCCATTCCGGATGGTGGCGCAGCAGCGGCAGGCGGCGGATGTCCTGGTGGAAGCGGCGGCCGAGGAAGTACGAGCAGAGGTCGCCCAGCAGGCCGCCGGCGAAGGCCAGCAGCAGCGTCTGCCCCAGGCCCAGGGCGCCGCCGCCGGCCAGCACGGCCACGGCGAAGAGCATCACCACGCCGGGCAGCACCAGGCCGACCACCGCCGCGCATTCGAGGAAGGCGATGAGGAAGACCACCAGCCCCAGCCACTGCGGGTGGCCGGCGATCCATTGGTTGAACAGGTCCAGGCTCATGTGCGGTGCGCTTCCGAGCTGTCCAGCAGGTAATAGTCGCGGCCTTCGACCTGGCCGCGGCGCAGTGGGTTTCGCGTGCAGAAGGGCGCGAAGGCAGCGTCGACGAAGCGGTACATCAGGTGCTCGTCGCGGCCGTGGGGGATGCCCAGGCGGGTGGTCTGGATGACCTGGGCCGGGGTGTCGCCGACGTCGTCGACGAACAGCCGCTGCACGTCGAACTGCCTGGCGTCCCAGTCCGGCACCTTGAGGCCCATGGCCTTGCACAGCAGGGTCTGGCCGGCGCAGAGCTTGCCCAGCGGGCGCTCGCTGCCATCGGCGGCGGGGTTGAGCTGGCGCATGCGGGCCAGGGCCTCGTCGCCGCTGACGCGGTCCATCCACGGGTGGCCGGACTTGATCAGCACGGCATTGCCGGCGCCGCCTGCGCTGAAGTTCAGCGAGTCGCCGCCGCGCGCGTAGTACATGTAGATGTGCCCGCCGTCGAGGAACAGCGCCTTGCGCTTCTCGGTGTAGCCGAGCGAGGCGTGGCTGCCTTTCTCGGCCAGGTAATAGGCTTCGGTCTCGATGATCCGCGTGGACAGCCAGAGCTCGCCGACGCGGTGACGGATCACCTTGCCCAGCAGCTGGCGCGCCACCAGCAGGGCGTCGCGGTCGAAGAAGGAATGGGGCAGCGGCCGCGCTTCGGGCCAGGGCAAACCAAGGATGGGATCGGCAGGCATGGGATTGTCGTGGGTACCAGGGCGCTCTTAGGCTGGCGGATGATAACAACAAGAGACTGAATCATGGCTGAACGCATCCGCGCCGACAGCGCGCACATCACCCCCAGTGCGCACTACACCGGCTATGTCTGGTTCCGCCACAAGCTCGCCGAGCCGGCCTTCGCCACCGCCTTCGGGCGCTGGGTGCACGGCTGCGTGGCGCCGATCGCCTGGGGCGCGCGCCTGGGCTTCGGGCTGAACATCGAGGACTTCCTGCTGCAGCGCCATCTGCTGATAGACGCGCGCCTGCGCCAGGCCATCGAGCAGCGCGGCGTCACCCAGGTGGTGGAGATCGCCTGCGGCCTGTCGCCGCGCGGCAGGCGCTTCCGCCAGCGTTACCCACAGCTGGACTACCTGGAGGCGGACCTGCCGCCCATGGCCGCGCGCAAGTCGGCCCTGCTGCAAGGGCAAGGCTGGCTGGACGAAAGGCACCGGGTGCACTCCGTGGACATTCTCGCCGAGACCGGCCCGCACACCCTGGCCGCGCTCTTCGCCCAGCTCGATCGCCAGCGCCCCGTGGTGGTGATCACCGAGGGCCTGGTGAACTACTTCCAGCGCCCGCTGATCGAGGGTTTCTGGACGCGCCTGGCGGCGGTCCTGGCCGACTTCCCGGCGGCCACCTACCTCACCGAACTCTACCCCGACCTGCGCGAACACCCGCGCTACCGGCAGATCCGCTGGGGCGTCGGCCTGATCGGCCGGCTCACCCGCGGCGGCTACCCGCTGCACTACCGCAGCGAGGCGGAAATAGCCGCGGCCTTCCGCGGCTGCGGCTTCGCCGGCGTGGAAGTGCTCGATCCACAGGTGCACGGCGCCGAGTTGTGCCTGCCGCGCGGGCGCATGCCGAGCCTGGTGCGCGTCATCGAAGCCCGCACCTGAAGCGCTTTTCGTAGGATGGGTTGAGTTTACGAAACCCATGCGGTCACGGTGATGGGTATCGCTTCGCTCCACCCATCCTACGGGGCGTTATGCGCCCTACGGGAGTTTGGGCGTAGGGCGTATAACCGTTCGCGGTTATACGCCGTTCCGTTGCCTCAGGCCGCGCAGGCCCCTTGCTGCAACGGCACCACCAGCTCCGCCAGGCTGGCGCTGGCGCGGGGATCGCCGTGGGGGAAGATGAAGGCGACGCCGTCCGTGGTGCGGCGCAGCGGGAGGATGTCCAGTTCTTCCACGCCGGGGATGGTCAGGCGCCAGCCGCGTTGCGGCAGTTCCGGCGGCAGGTCGGCGTGGGCCAGGCCGCCGAAGTAGCCGATTTCCACCAGTTCTGCGCGCCATTGCCCGCCGTCGGCGTGGCGCAGCAGGGCGCGGGGTTGCGGTGGCGCCAGGCGCGGTTCGAAGCGGCGCTCCAGGTGCGGCAGTTGCTGGCGCTGGAAGCGCGTGCTGCCGGCGGCGTTGCGCGGCAGCGGCTGGCCGTCGAGGAAGGGTGTGTACAGCCGGGCGCAGGCGCCGCGGCGTTCGAACTGGGCCAGGTGGTCGGCGTCGTGGATCAGGGCGAACTGCGCGTCGGCGCAGGCGAGGGCGAATTCGGCGTGTTCCCAGGGCTGGGTGAAGTGGTCGTATTCGCCGGCCAGCACCAGGGCCGGGCATTGCGGGTGGCGCTCGAAGCCGCCGAAGGCCAGCAGGCGCCGGCTGTTCTGCCGGTAGCGTTCGACTTCCGCCGGTGTCAGGCGCTGCAACTGGCGCAGCAGGGCCTTGCGGAACACCGGGGAGACGCCGGTATCGGCCAGGCGCAGCGGGTTGACCAGGCCGGTCAGCACGCCGTTGGCGAAGGGCTCGTGCTGGCCCAGGTCCAGGCGCGCCAGGGCTTCTTCCAGCAGGGCGCGGGCGCCGGGGCGGCCGAAGGCGGTGATGCCGGCCAGCAGCAGGCGCGCGCAGCGCCCGGGGTGGCGGGCGGCGAAGAGGGCGGCCAGGGCCGAGCCGTAGGACAGGCCGATGGGCATCAGCGGCGGCAGGCGCAATGCCTCGGCGAAGGTGGCGATCAGGTCGGCCAGGTCCTCCAGGCTCAGCTGCGGCGCCAGTTGCAGGTTGCCGCCCTGGCTGGGCAGGTCGAGGAGGATCACCGGGTGCTCGGCGAGCAGCTCGCTGACTTCGCCGGCGAAGGAGCGGAAGCTCTGGAAGGCGCCGCCGAGCAGCAGCACCGGCGGGCGCGGGTCGTCCGCGCGGTGGGCGAAGGCCTGGTAGTGGAGTTGCCAGCCGTCCAGTTCGAGCACCGCCGGGGCGGCGGTGAGGGCCTGGGCGCTGTAGTCGGTGCGGTAGCGCATGGCGAATCTCCGGCGGTGTTCCGCCTCTTGTTGTTCTTCCCTGGCGTGCCGGATGGCGAACGGCTGGCAGTGCGCGGCGGGGTGGCTCCAAGGTAGACAGAGGCCGGCCTTTTGTTTACCCAACCTTCGGGCGGGGGAAATCGCAACGCGCTGTTGCGGGTGTCACCGTTCCGCGGCCGGGGCGCGGCCCGCGGCGCCCGGGCGGCGTTACCGGCGCGCCGGTGGGACGCCCTGTCTACCGGCTGGCTGCTGTGGCTGGGCGGGCGCAGGCGGGGTCGCTATAATCGCGCATTTCCCTCACGCAGACGCGTACGAACCATGACCGAGTCCGTCCTCGACTATATGAGCCGCCTGGGCCGCGCCGCCCGTGAAGCCTCGCGCGTGCTCGCGCGGGCCTCCACCGCGCAGAAGAACGCCGCCCTGCTGGCTGCCGCCGATGCCCTGGACGCTGCCCGCGAGCAGCTCGCCCACGCCAACGAGCAGGACCTGGCCGCCGGCCGGGCCAATGGCCTGGAGCCAGCCATGCTCGACCGCCTGGCGCTGACCCCGGCGCGCATCGACGACATGATTGAGGGCCTGCGCCAGGTGGCCAAGCTGCCGGACCCCATCGGCGAGATCCGCGACATGCGCTTCGTGCCCTCGGGCATCCAGATCGGCAAGATGCGCGTGCCCCTGGGCGTGGTCGGGATCATCTACGAGTCGCGGCCGAACGTGACCATCGACGCCGCCAGCCTGTGCCTGAAATCGGGCAACGCCACCATCCTGCGCGGCGGCTCCGAGGCCATCCATTCCAACCAGGCCATCGCCCGTTGCATCCAGGCAGGCCTGGCCGCGGCCGGCCTGCCGGCGAGCGCCGTGCAGGTGGTCGAGACCACTGACCGCGCCGCCGTGGGCGCGCTGATCAGCATGCCCGAGTACGTCGACGTGATAGTCCCGCGCGGCGGCAAGGGGCTGATCGAGCGCATCAGCCGCGAGGCCAAGGTGCCGGTGATCAAGCACCTGGACGGCATCTGCCACGTGTTCATCGACGAGTCGGCCGACCTCGACAAGGCCATCCGCATCGCCGACAACGCCAAGACCCAGCGCTACGCGCCGTGCAACACCATGGAAACCCTGCTGGTGCACCAGGCCATCGCCGCGCGCGTGCTGCCGCCGCTGGCCGCCATCTACCGCGACAAGGGCGTGGAGCTGCGCGGCGACGCCGCCACCCGCGCGCTGCTGGGCAGCGACGTGCTGGAGGCGACCGAGGAAGACTGGCGCACCGAGTACAACGCGCCGATCCTGTCGATCCGCATCGTCGACGACCTGGACAGCGCCATCGAGCACATCAACACCTACGGCTCGCAGCACACCGACGCCATCGTCAGCGAGAGCTTCAGCAACGCCCGGCGCTTCCTCGCCGAGGTGGACTCGGCTTCGGTCATGGTCAACGCCTCGACGCGCTTCGCCGACGGCTTCGAGTATGGCCTGGGGGCGGAGATCGGCATTTCCACCGACAAGCTGCACGCCCGCGGCCCGGTCGGCCTGGAAGGCCTGACCAGTGAGAAGTACGTGGTCTTCGGCGACGGGCACGTGCGCACCTGATGGGCAAGCAACGCCCGCGGCGGATCGGCCTCTTCGGCGGCACCTTCGATCCGGTGCACATCGGGCACCTGCGCAGTGCGCTGGAGACCGCCGAACTGCTGGGGCTCGACGAGCTGCGCCTGTTGCCGGCGGCGCGCCCGCCGCACCGCGAGACGCCGCAGGTCTCGGCGCAGCAGCGCCTGGCCATGGTCGAGCTGGCGGTGGCCGGCGTCGCGCCCCTGACGGTGGATGCCCGCGAACTGGCCCGCGACAAGCCGTCCTACACCATCGACACCCTGGAATCGCTGCGCGCGGAGTTGGGGAGCGAGGCGCAGCTGTTCCTGATGGTCGGCTGGGACGCTTTCTGCGGCCTACCCACCTGGCACCGCTGGGACGAACTGCTGCAGCACTGCCACATGCTGGTGCTGCAGCGCCCGGATGCTGACGTGGAAGCGCCGGAAGCCCTGCGCGATCTGCTGGCGGCGCGTAGCATGGCCGACCCCAACGCCCTCGCCGGGCCGGCCGGGCAGGTCACTTTCATCTGGCAGACGCCCCTGGCGGTGTCGGCCACCCAGATCCGCGCCCTGCTGGCGCAGGGGCGCTCGCCGCGCTTCCTGGTGCCGGACGCGGTATTGAACTACATCGAGGCGCACGGGCTGTACCGCGCGTCCCTGGCAAACTAGAGAGTCATTCAATGCAAACCGAACAACTGGTCGAGCTGGCCGTCGCCGCTCTGGAAGACATGAAAGCGCAGGACATCACCGTCCTCGACGTACGCGACAAGACCAGCATCACCGACGTCATGGTCATCGCCTCCGGCTCCTCCAGCCGCCAGGTCAAGTCGCTGGCCGACAACGTCCTGGAGAAGGTCAAGGAACAGGGCGTCAAGCCGATCGGCAGCGAAGGCCAGGAAGGCGGCGAGTGGGTGCTGATCGACCTGGGCAACGTCGTGGTCCACGTCATGCAGCCGGCCACCCGCCAGTTCTACGACCTGGAGCGCCTCTGGCTCGGCGCCGAACAGAGCCGCGCCCATCACAGCGGCGAGTAAGCGCCCTTGCGCCTGCGTCTGATCGCGGTCGGCTCGCGCATGCCGCGCTGGGTCGAGGAGGGCTGGCAGGAGTACGTCAAGCGCCTGCCCTCGGAGCTGTCCCTGGAACTGGTGGAGATCCCGCTGAACACGCGCGGCAAGAACGCCGACGTGGCGCGGCTGATCCGCCAGGAAGGCGAAGCCATGCTGGCCAAGGTGCAGCCCGGTGAACGGGTGGTGACCCTGGAAGTCGAAGGCAAGCCCTGGAGCACCCCGCAACTGGCCGCCGAGCTGGATCGCTGGCGCCTGGACGCACGCACCGTCAACCTCATGGTCGGCGGCCCGGAAGGGCTGGCGCCGGAGGTCTGTGCGCGCAGCGAACAGCGCTGGTCGCTGTCGCCGCTGACGTTGCCGCACCCGCTGGTGCGCATCCTGGTGGGCGAGCAGATCTACCGCGCCTGGACGGTGCTGTCCGGGCACCCCTACCACAAGTAGTCGTAGCCGTACCCGATGCCGCAGCCGATACAACTCAAGGACCACGAGAAGGACGCCCGCCTGGTGCGTCGCCGGGTCGTCGTCGGCGCGGTGGCGATCTTCCTCCTGGCCCTGGTGCTGGTGGCGCGCATGTACCACCTGCAGGTCACCCAGTACGAGTACCACTCGACGCTGTCGGAGAACAACCGCGTCCACGTCCAGCCGATCCCGCCGAACCGCGGCCTGATCTACGACCGCAACGGCGTGCTGATCGCCGACAACCGCCCCAGCTTCAGCCTCACGGTCACCCGCGAGCGCACCGAGAACCTGCAGCAGGAGCTGCAGGCGCTGGTGGAGATCCTCGGCCTGACCGAGGAGGACAAGGCGATCTTCGAGAAGCGCATGAAGCAGGGCCGGCGGCCGTTCGAGCCGGTGCCGATCATGTTCGAGCTGTCCGAGGAGCAGATCGCCCGCATCGCCGTGAACCAGTACCGTCTGCCGGGTATCGACGTCACCGCGCAGTTCGTCCGCCACTATCCGCTGGGCGAGCACTTCGCCCATTCGGTGGGCTACGTCGGGCGGATCAACGAGGCCGAGCTGAAGGTGCTCGACCCGGTCAACTATTCCGGCACCCACCACATCGGCAAGACCGGCGTGGAGAAGTTCTACGAGGCCGAGCTGCACGGCACCGTGGGCTACGAGGAGGTCGAGACCAACGCCCGCGGCCGCGTGCTGCGCGTGCTCAAGCGCACCGACCCGGTGCCGGGCAAGGACATCGTCCTGAGCATCGACAGCAAGCTGCAGGCCAAGGCCGAGGAGGCCCTGGGCGGGCGCCGCGGCGCCATCGTGGCGATCCAGCCGGCCACCGGCGAGGTGCTGGCGATGGTCAGCCAGCCCAGCTACGACCCCAACCTGTTCGTCACCGGTATCAGCTTCAAGGACTACTCGGCGCTGCGTGATTCCATCGACCGCCCGCTGTACAACCGCGTGCTGCGCGGCCTGTACCCGCCGGGCTCGACGGTGAAGCCGGCGGTGGCCCTGGCCGGCCTCGACGCCGGAGTGGTCACGCCCAGCTCGCGGGTCTTCGACCCCGGCTACTACCAACTGCCCAACTACGACCACAAGTACCGCAACTGGAACCGCTCCGGCGAGGGCTGGGTGAACCTGGAGACGGCGATCATGCGTTCCAACGACACCTACTTCTACGACCTCGCCCACAAGCTCGGCATCGACAGGCTGCACGACTACATGAGCCGCTTCGGCTTCGGCCAGCGCGTGTCCCTGGACATGTACGGCGAGTCGCCGGGGCTGATGCCCTCGCGCGAGTGGAAGCGCGCCACCCGCCGCCAGGTCTGGTTCCCCGGCGAGACGCTGATCCTCGGCATCGGCCAGGGCTACATGCAGTCCACGCCGCTGCAGCTGGCGCAGATGACCGCGCTGATCGCCAACCACGGCAAGTGGATCCGCCCGCACCTGGCCAGGACCGTCGACGGCCAGCCGCCGGTCGACCCCGAGCCGATGCCCGACATCGAGCTGCGCGAGCCGGGCAACTGGGAACTGATCGACTCCGACATGCAGCAAGTGGTGCACAATGCCCGCGGCACCGCGCACAAGGTCGGCGCCGCCTCGGTCTACCGCATCGCCGGCAAGTCCGGTACCGCGCAGGTGGTGGCGATCAAGCAGAACGAGCGCTACGACCGTTCCAAGCTCAACGAGCGCAACCGCGACCACGCGCTGTTCATCGGCTTCGCCCCGGCGGACAACCCGCAGATCGCGGTGTCGGTGATGGTGGAGAACGGCGAGTCCGGCTCCGGCGTCGCCGCCCCCGTGCTCAAGCAGGTGATGGACGCCTGGCTGCTGGACGAGAGCGGCAAGCTCAAGCCCGAATTCGCGCCACAGGTGGCGGAGGCGCCGAAGCCATGAGCATGAACATGAACCCCAACTTCGACCGCACGCTGTCCAACGAGGACGTGATGAAGCGGCGCGCCAGCCTGCTGCAGCGGCTGCACATCGACGGCCTGCTGCTGCTGCTGTTGCTGGTGCTGGGCGCGGCCGGCCTGTTCGTCCTCTATTCGGCCAGCGGCAAGAGCTGGGACCTGCTGCTCAAGCAGGCCTCGTCCTTCGGCCTGGGCCTGGTGATGATGTTCGTCATCGCCCAGATCGAGCCGCGCTTCCTGGCGCGCTGGGTGCCGCTGGGCTACCTGATCGGGGTGCTGCTGCTGGTGGTGGTGGACGTCATGGGCCACAACGCCATGGGCGCCACGCGCTGGATCAACATCCCCGGGGTGATCCGCTTCCAGCCCGCCGAGTTCATGAAGCTGTTCATGCCCATGACGCTGGCCTGGTACATGTCCAAGCGCAACCTGCCGCCGAACCTCAAGCACCTGGCGATCAGCCTGGCGCTGATCGGCGTGCCCTTCGTACTGATCCTCAAGCAGCCGGACCTGGGCACCGCCATGCTGGTGCTGGCCTCCGGCGCCTTCGTGCTGTTCGTCGGCGGCCTGCAGTGGCGCTGGATCCTCGGCGCGGTGACCGCGGCGGTACCGGTGGCGGTGGCCATGTGGTTCTTCGTCATGCACGATTACCAGAAGCAGCGCGTGCTGACTTTCCTCGACCCGGAAAGCGACCCGCTGGGCACCGGCTGGAACATCATCCAGTCAAAAGCGGCCATCGGTTCCGGCGGCGTGTTCGGCAAGGGCTGGCTGCTGGGCACCCAGTCGCACCTGGATTTTTTGCCGGAAAGCCATACGGACTTTATCATTGCCGTGCTCGGCGAAGAGTTCGGCCTGGTGGGGGTATGCCTGCTGCTGGCCCTGTACCTGATGGTGATCTACCGCGGGCTGGTGATCACGGCGCAGGCCCAGACGCTGTATGGCAAGCTGCTGGCCGGCAGCATCACCATGACCTTCTTCGTGTACGTGTTCGTCAACATTGGTATGGTCAGCGGGTTGCTGCCGGTCGTGGGGGTTCCGCTTCCCTTCATCAGCTACGGCGGAACTTCGCTGGTGACGCTGATGTCAGGGTTCGGGGTTTTGATGTCGATTCATACGCACCGGAAATGGATCGCCCAGGTTTGAAGAAGAAACGTTGAGACCAGAGTGAAGAAAGGAATGCAGATACTGCGCGAGTGGGCCGTCAGGGGTGTCCATTGGGTGGGGCTGGCCGGGGCCATCGGCTTCGGCGGCGCCGCCCAGGCGGGCGACTACGACGGTTCGCCCCAGGTCGCCCAGTTCGTCGGCGAGATGACCCGCGATTACGGCTTCGCCGACGAGCAGCTGCTTTCGCTGTTCCAGGACGTCGAACGCAAGCAGTCGATCCTCGACGCCATTTCCCGGCCCGCCGAGCGCGTCAAGCCGTGGAAGGACTACCGGCCGATCTTCCTCACCGACGCGCGCATCAAGCGCGGCGTGGAGTTCTGGAACCAGAACGCCGAGGCCCTGGCCCGCGCGGAGAAGGACTACGGCGTGCCGGCCCAGTACATAGTGGCGATCATCGGCGTCGAGACCTTCTTCGGCCGCAACACCGGCAATTACCGGGTGATGGACGCGCTGTCCACCCTGGCCTTCGACTACCCGCCGCGCGCCGACTTCTTCCGCAAGGAACTCAAGCAGTTCCTCCTGCTGGCCCGCGAGCAGCAGGTCGACCCGCTCGGCCTGAACGGTTCCTACGCCGGCGCCATGGGCCTGCCGCAGTTCATGCCCAGCAGCTTCCGCGCCTACGCCGTGGACTTCGACGGCGACGGCCACATCAATATCTGGACCGACCCGACCGATGCCATCGGCAGCGTCGCCAGCTACTTCAAGCAGCATGGCTGGCAGGCCGGCGAGCCGGTGGTGTCGCAGGCCGAGCTGAGCATGGACAGCGCCCAGGACGCCATCACCCAGGGCCTGGAGCCGCAGATGAGCCTCGGCCAGCTGCGCGCCGCGGGCTGGCGCACCCATGACGTGCTGCGCGACGACCTCAAGGTCACCGCCATCCGCTTCGAAGGCGCCGACGGCCCCGAATACTGGGTCGGGCTGCCCAACTTCTACGTGATCACCCGCTACAACCGCAGCGCCATGTACGCCATGGCGGTCCATCAGCTGGCCGGCGAGATCGTCCGGGTGCGAGGTGTCCAGTGAACCAGCGACTGAAGCGACCGGGCTTCTGGTCGGCGGCGGCGTGCTTCGGCCTGAGCGCCGTGCTGCTCGCCAGCTGCACCAGCTCCCGGGCTCCGCAGCCGGCGAAAAGCGGCGGCCTTTCCGGGCCGATGGACTACAACCGGCCGCACCGCGACGGCGCCCCCTGGTGGGACGTCGACGTGTCGCGCATCCCCGATGCCGTGCCGATGCCGCACAACGGCCCGTTCAAGAACAACCCCTACACCGTGCTGGGCAAGACCTACTACCCGCTCAGCGACGCGCGCGCCTACAGCGTGACCGGCACGGCGTCCTGGTACGGCACCAAGTTCCACGGCCAGGCCACCGCCAACGGCGAGATGTACGACCTCTACGGCATGACCGCGGCGCACAAGACGCTGCCGCTGCCCAGCTACGTGCGGGTGACCAACCTGGACAACGGCAAGAGCGTCATCGTCCGCGTCAACGACCGCGGCCCGTTCTATTCCGACCGCGTCATCGACCTGTCCTTCGCCGCGGCCAAGAAGCTCGGCTACGCCGAGACCGGCACCGCGCGGGTCAAGGTCGAGGGCATCGATCCGCAGCGCTGGTGGGCCGCCCAGGGGCGCCCGGTGCCGATGGTCCTGGCGCACCCGAAGATGGCGCCGCTGCAGAGCGCCCCGGCGGCCGGCGCGCAGCCCCAGGCGCTGGCCATGGCCCAGCCGATCGAGGTCTACACCCCGCCGCCGGCGCAGCACGCCGCGCCCGTGGCGCCGGTGCAGGTCGACTCAAAAAAAAACGCTTCATTACCAGCCGCTGGCCTGTATCTCCAGGTGGGTGCCTTCGCCAACCCGGACGCTGCGGAACTGCTCAGGGACAAGATCAGCGGCATGACTTCCGCCCAGGTCTTTATCAGCTCGGTCGTGGTCAACAAGCAGACCCTGCACCGGGTACGCCTGGGGCCGATCGGAACGCAGGATGAAGCGGCGCGGATGCAGGACAGCATCCGCCTGGCCAACCTCGGCCAACCCAAGCTGGTGCGCCCGGACTGAACGCGGCGCACCGATCAAGCGGCACGCCAGAGGCCGCCCGGGAATTCCCCCAAGGGATTGTTTGACCATTAGTGAACCCAGAGAGACGGATGAATATCATCACCATCGCCAAACGCCTGTCCATGCTCGTGTTGCTCAGCGCCCCCGTGGCCGGCTGGGCGGCTGAATCCGTTGTCCCCGCCGCGCCGCAGCTGGCGGCCAAGGCCTGGGTGCTGATGGACGGCGCCAGCGGCCAGGTCCTGGTGGAGAACAACGCCGACGAGCGCCTGCCCCCGGCCAGCCTGACCAAGCTGATGACCGCCTACATCGCCACCAAGGAAATCGAGGGCGGGCGCATCGCCGAGAGCGACCAGGTCACCGTCAGCGAGCACGCCTGGCGCACCGGCGGCTCGCGCATGTTCATCAAGCTGGGCTCGCAGGTGTCGGTCAGCGACCTGCTGCACGGCATCATCATCCAGTCGGGCAACGACGCCTCCGTCGCCCTCGCCGAGCACATCGCCGGCAGCGAGGACGCCTTCGCCGACATGATGAACAACACCGCGCAGAAGCTGGGTATGACCAATTCCCACTTCATGGACGCCACCGGCCTGCCGAACCCGGAGCACTACTCCTCGGCCCGCGACATGGCGACCCTGGCCCGCGCCATCATCTACGGCGAGCCGACCCACTACGCCATCTACGCCCAGAAGGAATTCCTCTGGAACAACATCAAGCAGCCCAACCGCAACCTGCTGCTGTGGCGCGACAAGACCGTCGACGGCCTGAAGACCGGCCACACCGAGGAAGCCGGCTACTGCCTGGTGGCCTCCGCCGTGCGTGACGGCCAGCGCATGATCGCCGTGGTGTTCGGCACCAACAGCGAGCAGGCCCGCGCCGCCGAGACGCAGAAGCTGCTGACCTACGGCTTCCGCTTCTTCGAATCGCAGACCTTCTACAAGAAAGGCGCCGAGCTGACCAAGGCCATGGTCTGGAAGGGCTCCGAGCATGAAGTGAAGGCCGGCCTGTCCGAAGACCTGACCATGACCGTGCCGCGCGGCCAGCTCAAGCAGCTGCAGGCCAATATGGTGCTGCAGCCGCAGCTGATGGCTCCGATCCAGCAGGGCCAGGTGATCGGCAAGGTGGAAGTGAAGCTGGGCGACAAGGTCGTGCGCACCTCCGACCTGGTGGCCCTGAACGCCGTGGAGGAGGGTGGTATCTTCCGCCGCCTGTGGGATAGCATCCGCCTGTTCTTCTACGGCCTGTTCAACTGACCGACGGTCCCCCGGGCTCGTACTTTTGTATACAAGCCCGGGAATTTCTACGCATGCGCGCGCTCGACTCAGGTAAAATGCGCGCCTGCGCCTGATCGACCTCCCCCGTGGCGTCGGCAGCCGTCAGGTCCGATCCATCCGGAACCTCCCGACCCGGGAGCTTCGTGCGGAGGCGGGCTACCCGCCCGCGACAGCCATGACTGAAACCACTGATACCAGCACTCCTCCCGCGCCCAAGATCGAGTTCCCCTGCGAACGCTACCCGATCAAGGTGATCGGTGACGCCGGCGACGGCTTCGCCGACCTGGTCGTGGAGATCATCCAGCGCCACGCGCCGGACCTGGACGTCACCACCCTGGTGAGCCGCGACAGCCGCAACGGTCGCTTCCTCTCGGTGCAGGTGCTGATCACCGCCACCGGCGTCGACCAGTTGCAGAACATCCACAGCGACCTGCGCGCCAGCGGCCGCGTGCACATGGTGCTGTGATGCCCGAGGCCGGTTCTTCCCTGGGCTTCCGCGAACTCGGCGTGCTGCCCTACGAGCCGACCTGGCACGCCATGCAGCGCTTCACCGCCGAGCGCGACGAGGGCACGCCCGACGAAGTCTGGCTGCTGGAGCACGAGCGGGTGTTCACCCAGGGCCAGGCCGGCAAGGCCGAACACGTGCTGATGCCCGGCGACATCCCGGTGGTCAAGGTGGACCGCGGCGGCCAGGTGACCTACCACGGCCCCGGCCAACTGGTGGCCTACCTGCTGCTCGACGTGCGCCGCTCGCACCTGGGCGTGCGCGAGCTGGTCACGCGCATCGAACAGAGCCTGATCGGCCTGCTCGAGGGCTTCGGCGTCAGCGCCGTGTCCAAACCCGACGCCCCGGGCGTCTACGTGGACGGCGCGAAGATCGCCTCCCTCGGCCTGCGCATCCGCAACGGCCGGTCCTTCCATGGCCTGGCGCTGAACGTCGACATGGACCTGGAGCCTTTCCGTCGTATCAATCCCTGCGGCTACGCAGGCATGGCCATGACCCAGCTGCGCGAGCTGGCCGGCCCCATCACCCTGGCCGAGGTGCGCGAACGCCTGCGCGGCGAACTCACCGAGCGTCTTGGCTACGCTGAACAGAAGACCCTAACGGGCGGGATCGAACTGAGATGAGCACTGTTGTGGAGACCCCGGGCCAAGGCAAGCCGGGCAAGGTGGAAGTCGGCGTGAAACTGCGCGGCGCCGAGAAGGTGGCGCGCATTCCGGTGAAGATCATCCCCACCGAGGAACTGCCGAAGAAACCCGACTGGATCCGCGTGCGCATCCCGGTCTCGCCCGAGGTGGACCGCATCAAGCAACTGCTGCGCAAGCA
Organism: Pseudomonas sp. AAC; assembly: GCF_000725445.1. Taxonomy (NCBI): domain Bacteria; kingdom Pseudomonadati; phylum Pseudomonadota; class Gammaproteobacteria; order Pseudomonadales; family Pseudomonadaceae; genus Pseudomonas; species Pseudomonas sp. AAC. The sequence continues at coordinate 114,339 of NZ_KL647102.1, forward strand.
CAAGCTGCACAGCGTGTGCGAAGAGGCCTCCTGCCCGAACCTGGGCGAGTGCTTCTCCGGCGGCACCGCGACCTTCATGATCATGGGCGACATCTGCACCCGCCGCTGCCCGTTCTGCGACGTCGGCCACGGCCGGCCGAAGCCGCTGGACGTGGACGAGCCGACCAACCTGGCCATCGCCATCGCCGACCTGCGCCTGAAGTACGTGGTGATCACCTCGGTGGACCGCGACGATCTGCGCGACGGCGGCGCCCAGCACTTCGCCGACTGCCTGCGCGAAATCCGCAAGCTGTCCCCCGGCATCCAGCTGGAAACCCTGGTCCCGGACTACCGCGGACGCATGGACATCGCCCTGGAAATCACCGCCGCCGAGCCGCCGGACGTGTTCAACCACAACCTGGAAACCGTGCCGCGGCTGTACAAGTCCTCGCGCCCGGGTTCGGACTTCGAGTGGTCGCTGGACCTGCTGCAGAAGTTCAAGCAACTGGTGCCCCACGTGCCGACCAAGTCCGGCCTGATGCTCGGCCTGGGCGAGACCGACGACGAGGTCATCGAGGTCATGCAGCGCATGCGCGAGCACGACATCGACATGCTGACCCTCGGCCAGTACCTGCAGCCCTCGCGCAACCACCTGCCGGTGCAGCGCTTCGTCCACCCGGACACCTTCGCCTGGTTCGCCGAGGAAGGCGCGAAGATGGGCTTCAAGAACGTCGCTTCCGGCCCGCTGGTGCGCTCCTCGTACCACGCCGACCAGCAGGCCCACGGCGGCAAGATCGGCTGACCGGCGCCCGATACCCCGGCCGGCCCGCAAGGGGCCGGCCGTTCATCCTGCGAATTTTCCCCTCCCTGCGACACCTCTCTTTCCCCTCCGCGCCATACCCACGAACCGCGCTTGCCCCGGGCCTCTGTGCGGCCGGTCACAGATATGGCTTACGGGAATAGTGGCACATTGCCAGGAAATAAGTGGGGCTGAAGGCGCCTTTCCCTGACTGTATAGGGGAAAAGTTCGATTGGGCGTATAGGGCGTTTCCTACGTTTTTTGGGGGTTCCCTTACCTTAATTCATTTCCGAGTTTGTTCGACCATTTGTCCGGGCCTTTGAAGACGCCCTGACAACCAACGAGTCAGTGCCAGCCAAGCGCTGCCTGACGCCGTATCGACCTGGAGTTCGAACAAATGAGCAAGAAGCTAATCGCCGCCCTGGCGTGTCTTTCCGTGGCCGGCTTGTCCGGTGCGGCAACGGCTGCCGACGGTACCCTGACCTTCGAGGGCCTGGTCAACGCCAAGACCTGCACCCTCGAGCCTTCCAGCGCCAGCCAGCTCGTCACCCTGCAGCCGGTGAACGCCGACCTCCTGCAGGGCGCCGGGACGGTTGCCGGCTCGCAGACCTTCACCCTCAACACCACTGGCTGCGACGCCAATGCCATGGTCGCCGCGGTGTTCGCCACCGGCGGCAACGTCGACCCCGCCACCGGCAACCTGAACAACACCATCCCTCCCGCGAACGGCGGCACCAATGCGCAAGTCGCCCTGTTCCGCGCCGACGGCACCACCAAGATCGACCTGAGCGACATTTCCAGCTCCGGCGGCTACCAGGTGGAGTCCGGTGCCGACGGCAAGGCTTCCCTGGGGTTCGTCGCCAAGTATGCCGCGAGCAGTGCCACTACCACCCCTGGCGTACTGAAGACCAACCTGCAGTACACCATGAGCTACCAGTAAGTCCCGCTTCCCCCGGGAGGCGACTCCCGGGGCATCCACCGAGGTTTCCATGAGCATGCTGATTCGTGCTGTCGCAATGACGGCAGGGCTCGCCTTTGCCGCGTGCCTGAGCACTTCCGCCTGGGCCGCCGTCACCGTCCAGGGCACCCGCCTGGTCTACCCCGCCGGCGAGCGGGAAATCACCGTCCGCCTGAGCAACGACGGCAAGGTCCCGGCGCTGATGCAGATCTGGGTCGACGAAGGCGACATCCAGACGCAACCCCAGGATGCCGACGCGCCCTTCGTCATCACCCCGCCGATCTTCCGCCTCGACCCCGCCAAGGGCCAGTCGGTGCGCGTGGCCTTCAGCGGCGAGACGCTGCCGGACGACCGAGAGTCGCTGTTCTGGTTCAACGCCCTGGAGATCCCGCCGCTGCCGGACGCCAGCGAGCGCAGCTACATGCAGATCGCCGTGCGTTCGCGGCTGAAGCTGTTCTACCGCCCCTCGGGGCTGCCCGGCAGCGCCGCGGAGGCGGTGCGCAAGGTGCGCTGGCAGGTGCTGGAGCAGGCGGGCAAGCGCGTACTGCGCGGGGAAAATCCCACGCCTTACCACGTCTCCTACGCCAGCCTGGGGCTGAAGCAGGGCGGGCGCGGCCACGATCTCGGCCCGGGCATGCTCAAGCCGTTCTCCCACGAGGACTTCGCCCTGCCCGCCACCCTGCAGGCCGCCGGCGGCACCCTGGAGTACAGCTGGATGAGCGACTACGGCGTCGCCACCGACGACAAGGTCAAGCTGCCGTGACCGGCATGGGCTCCTGCACAGGCTTCATCCGGCGCTGGAGCGGGCGGCGCGGGACCACCGTCGCCCTGGGCTCGCTCGCCGCCGCCCTGGCCGGCCTGCCGAGCCTCGTCGGCTGGGCGGACGACCAGCCGGTGCGCTTCGACACCGACTTCCTGCGCAACGCGCCGGGCCAGACGGTCGACCTGACGCGCTTCGAGCAGGGCAGCCCGGTGCAGCCCGGCAGCTACACGCTGGACCTGTACCTCAACGACAACTGGCAGGGGCGGCAGCGCGTCGAGGTGCGCGAGGACGCCAGCGTGTGCTGGGCGCGCGAGCAACTGCCGCTGCTGGGGCTGGCCATCGACCGCCTGCCGGCCGAGGCCCGCGAGGCGCTGCAGGCCGCCGACCCGGCGTGCATCGACCTCCAGCGCCTGATCCCGGACAGCCGGGTTGCGCCCGACCTGGCCGACATGCGCCTGGAACTGAGCATTCCCCAGGCCTACCTGCGCCGCACCCGCGCCGACCACGTCGACCCGCGCGACTGGGACCGCGGCATCACCGCGGCCTTCGTCGACTACAACGCCAACGCCTACCGCAGCGACGTCGGCGGCAGCAGCTCCAGCCAGTACTACGCCGGGCTCAACAGCGGGGTGAACCTCGGCGACTGGCGCCTGCGCCACAACGGCAGCTACAGCCGTTCCGACGGCGTTTCCGAGTACGACGCCATCAGCAGCTACGCCCAGCGCGACATCACCGCGCTGAAGTCGCAGTTGACCCTGGGCGAGTACTACACCCCCGCCGACCTGTTCGACAGCGTGCCCTTCACCGGCGTCCAGCTGGCCTCGGACGAGCGCATGCTGCCCGACTCGCAGCGCGGCTTCGCCCCGGCCATCCGCGGCACCGCCGAGACCAACGCCAAGGTCACGGTGCGCCAGGGCGGCAACATCCTCTACGAAACCACGGTGGCGCCCGGCCCCTTCATCATCGACGAGCTCTACGGCACCGGCTATGCCGGCGACCTGGAAGTCACCGTGACCGAGGCCGACGGCCGCGAACGGCGCTTCACCGTGCCCTTCGCCAGCGTGGCGCAGCTGCTGCGTCCGGGCGTGTCGCGCTACAGCCTCAGCGCCGGCGAGTACCGCGACGAGCGCCTGGACGACGCGCCTAAGTTCCTCCAGGGCACCTACCAGCGCGGCCTGTCCAACCTGTGGACCGGCTACACCGGCGGCATAGTCGCGCAGAACTACCTGGCGCTGCAGGGCGGGGTAGCGCTGAGTACGCCGGTGGGCGCCTTCGCCTTCGACGTCACCCGCTCCAGCGCCTCCGGCCTGGACCCGGTCCACGGCCTGGGCGGCGATGCCAGCGGGGAGAGCTACCGGCTGAGCTACAGCAAGCTGGTGGAGTCGACGCGTACCAACTTCGCAGTCGCCGCCTACCGCTTTTCCAGCGAAGGCTACCTGGGGCTGGGCGAGTTCGCCGAACTGAGCGACGGCTCCGGCGGCACCGGGCGCTTCCGCCAGCGCAACCGTCTGCAGGCCAACATCAGCCAGCCCCTGGCGGACGGCTGGGGCAGCTTCTACCTCAGCGGCTCGGCGCAGAACTACTGGAACGTCGACGCCGGCAGCGACCTCAGCTACCAGGCCGGCTACAGCAACGGCTGGCGCTGGGGCAGCCTTAACCTGTCGGCCAGCCGCACCCGCTCGCAGTCCGGGCAGAGCCAGAACCAGTACATGCTCAGCCTGTCGCTGCCCCTGGGCCGCGCGCCCAGCTCGCCCTACCTGAGCAGTTCCTACAGCCGCACCGACAACGGCGCCAGCGATGCCCAGCTCGGCCTGTCCGGCTCCCTCGGCGAGCGCAGCGCCTTCAGCTACGGCGTCTACGCATCGCGCAGCCGCAACGACGGCGGCAGCAGCACCAGCAGCGGCGCCAACGCCCAGTATCGCGCCTCGGCCGCCTCGCTGTCGGCCAGCGTCAGCGATGGCGACGGCTACCGGCAACTGGGCGTGGGCCTGTCCGGCAGCCTGCTGGCCCATGCCGGCGGCATCAACTTCAGCCCCGACCAGGGCGAGACCAAGGTCCTGGTCGAGGCCCGCGGCGCCAGCGGCGCCGGCCTGGTCAACAGCACCGGCGCGCAGGTCGCCGGCAACGGCTTCGCCTTCACCAGCGGCCTCACCCCCTACCGGCGCAATCGCGTGGGGCTGGACCCCAAGGGCCTGGGCGAGGACGTCGAACTGCAACTGACCGAGCAGACGGTGGCCCCGCGCTTCGGCTCGGTGGCCCTGCTCAAGTACCCGACGCGCAACGGCCAGCCGCTGCTGCTGACGCTGCGGGACGAGGACGGCGGCAAGCTGCCGGTGGGCGCCGAGGTGCTGGATGCCGAGGGTACCAGCCTGACCCTGGTGGGGCAGGGCAGCCGCGTGTTCCTACGCGCCGAACAGGCGCAGGGCGAACTGCTGGTGCGCTGGGGAACCAGCCCCGACCGCCAGTGCGCGGCCGCCTACCAACTGCCGGAAGCGAAGGCCGAAGGCCAGCCGTTCTTCCGCCTCGAGGCGCTCTGCCGCCGATCCGCCAACTGACAGGTGGGCGCCCGGCGTCCACGGAGACTCCCCATGCTGAGAACAACCCTGCCGCTCTGCCTGCTGCTGTTCGCCACGCCCTCGGCCTGGGCTTCCTGCGCCTTCGTGCCGGGCTACATGACCTCGGTCTTCAGCGTGCCCATCGATAACGTCCTGGCCGTTCCGCGGGACGTGCCGGTCGGCACCGCGCTGTTCGACAGCGGCTGGCAGCGCGCGACCGGCGTGACCATCCGCTGCGACAGCAGCGGCCAAGCCCAGGGCCAACTGGGCGGCGGCTTCGGTGCGCCGCTGTCGGGCATTCCCGGGTTCGGCAATGGCGAGGTGCTGGATACCGACATTCCGGGTGTGGGCATCCAGGTGTTCTGGTGCAACTACGACTCCAAGTGCGGAAGCCCTCCCGTGCCGAACGAGAGCGTGTCGCTGGTACAGAAGCTGGACTGGCGGGTGTTTGCCGAGACCTATTCGCCCAGGAACAACTGGTGGGTGCGGCTGGTGAAGACCGGGCCGCTCCAGGCTGGCCTCCACAGCTTCGCTGGCACGGCGACGGTACGCTACATCGACCTGGACATCGGTACGCTCAGCGTCCAGGGCTCGTTGACAACCAGTGCACCGACCTGTCGGCTGGACACGCCCAACCTGGTGGTGCAGATGCCCACCGCGCCCCTGGATGCCTTCCAGGGCCCGGGGGTATTGCCGGAGCCCTGGCAGAAGCGCTTCGACATCAACCTGCAGTGCGACGCCGGCATCCGCCTCAGCTACCGGGTCGACCCGCTGTCGCTGTCGGCCGCGGCGGTGGGCGTCATGGCCAACCGCGAGGGGCCGCATATGGCCAGGAACGTCGGCATCCAGCTGTTCCACGGCGATGGCGACGACGCGCAGCCGCTGCCCATCATGACCAAGCTGCTGCACACCCCCTCGACCGCGGCCGGCCTGGTGCGCATCCCGCTGCTGGCCAGGTACTACCAGATCTCCCCGAAGGTCACCTCGGGGCTGGTGACCACCTCGGCCACGCTGACCCTGACCTACGAGTGAGGCCTTCCATGTTCAACAGAACCCTGGGTTGTGCCCTGTGCCTGCTGCTGTGCCTCGCCGCACCGGCGGCCTGGGCGAAATGCAGTTTCAAGCAGGGCTACATGAAGTCCGTCTACAAGGTCGAGCTGCCGGCGGACCTGGACTTCCCCCAGGACCTGGCGCCAGGCCGGATGCTGTATTCCAGCGCCTGGCAAAACGCCACCGGCGTGCGCATCGCCTGCAACGCCTCGGGCAGGGTGTCCGGGCGGGTGGCGGGGCACATCGGCCCGCTGCTCGAGGTGCCGGGCTGGTACAACGGCGGCGTGCATTCCACCAACGTGCCAGGCATGGGCGTCGCCGTGTACTGGTGCAACCGGGGCAACAGCTGCGAGCCCTCGCTGCCGGTCACCAGTCTGGACTGGGAGGTCGGGCCCTGGGACTACGATCCGGAGAACAACTGGCTGGTGCTGCTGGTCAAGACCGGGCCGATCGCCTCGGGCGTGCACGACTTCCTCGGCACCGCGACGGTGCGCTACGACAACCTGGACGTCGGCGAGCTGAGCATCCACGGGCGCTTGAAGGTGACCGCCCGGGGCTGCCGGCTCGACCCCGCCAGCAGCACCCAGACCATACGCCTGCCGACGGTCCCGGTGGATGCCTTCCAGGAGGGCGGCGTGTTGCCCGACCCCTGGCTGGGGCGGCCGTTCGACCTGCGCATGGAGTGCGATCCGGACATCCGCCTGAGCTACCGAATCGATCCGCTGTACCCCAGCAACTTCCCCGACGTCCTGGCCAACCGGCAGGGCGACGGCCTGGCGCGCAACGTCGGCATCCAGCTGTTCCGCGAGCTTGGCGGCAAGAGCGTGGTGCTGCCGCTGCGGATGACGGTGTTCGAGGGCTGGACCCAGGGCGGCGCGCAGCGTATCTCGCTGTTCGCCCGCTACTACCAGACCGGCGCGCGGGTCACGCCCGGCGCCCTCAACACCGCTGCGACCTTCAGCATGATCTACGAGTGACGCATTCGACATCCTGAGCCCTGGCGGCGGAACCCGTTTGCATTTGCGCGGACGGGCCGTTGAGCCAGGGCGGCGACACCCCGATCATGGTCCGACCCGGCAGGCGCCTGCCGCCGAGCCGGGGCACATTGCCACGGAGCGGGGGAGTCGTGTGCGGAGGTTCCGGGCACCGTTCGTCTGCCACTGGATGGAGAACGAGAAGTGTCACGGAAATGCTTGCGTGTCGGATCCTTGTCATTGCCCATGAAATCCCTGGGGTTGTCGATCGCCTCGGGCCTGGCGCTACTGTCGCCGGTGCTGGCCGAGGCCGACTGCTCCTGGAGCAACGGCGGCTCGGGGTATGCTGGCCCCGGCAAAGTCGATTGGCCTCTACCTGCCACGCTGTCGGTTCCGCGGGATAAACCGGTAGGCGCGGTGCTCTGGCGTTCGGGTTGGAAATGGGGGGCCACCGGCATGCTCAACCGCTGTTCGGCGGGGCGTATCAGCGGCCGCCTGAGCAGCGACATCGGCCAGCCCACCGGCAATCCTGCGGTCCATGCCACGAACGTTCCCGGTATCGGCATCGCGGTGTTCTGGTGCAACGTGGGCCAGTCTTCCTGTGTGCCCGATCCGTTTCCGCTCGGGGTGACCGACAATCGCACCTGGTCGGAAGTCTCGGCGCTGAACTGGAGCTACCGGGCCGGCACCTACGATCCTTTCACGCACTTCATCGTGTATCTGGTGAAGACCGGCGACGTCAGCCCCGGCGTGATACGGATCGGTGGCCTGTCACAAGTGTTCTACAACGCCATCGAGGTCTCCCAGCTGACCCTGTCGGGGCAGACCATCGTCAGCGCGCCCGCCTGCCAGATCACCTCGGGCACCGACGTGCGCGTGCGGATGCCCCAGGTGACGGTCACCGACTTCCCGCCAGGCATCGGGGTGATGACCGACGACAGCAAGGCCGCCCCGTTCAATATCGGCCTGCTGTGCAGCGGCAGCATGAAGGTCAGCTACAGGATCGATCCGCTGAACGCCGCGACCGTCGCCAACGTCATCGACAATGCGAAGGGCGCGGACTACGCGGCGGGCGTCGGCATCCAGCTGTTCCAGGGCGACGCGTCCAGTTCCACGGTGCTGCCGCTGTCCACCCGCCTGACCCAGGCGAACGTCTCGGGCTCCAATCTGCCGCTGTCGATCCCGCTGGTGGCCAGGTACTACAAGACTTCCAACCGCATCAGCGGCGGTGCGGTGCGGGCTTCGGCGATGTTCACGCTGTTCTACGAATGAGGCGGTCGGTGCGGGCCGGCGTTGCCGGCCCGCACTGGACCTTTCAGTCGCCTTGCTGCAGGCGCGCCAGCAGCGCCGGAGTGGGGTAGCCGTCGGCCGGCAGGCCCTGGCTCTGCTGGTAGGCGCGGATGGCCGTGCGGGTGTTGGCGCCGATGATGCCGTCCGGGTTGCCCGGCTGGTAGCCGCGGGCGGCCAGGCCCTGCTGCAGGGCGATGCGCTCGCTGCGGCTGAGCGGGCGGTCTTCCACCGGCCAGCCGGCCTCGATGCGGCCCAGGCCCTTGAAGCTGTCCGACAGCAGCCCGACGGCCAGCGCATAGGCGGTGGAGTTGTTGTACCTGAGGATGGCGCGGAAGTTGTCCAGCACCAGGAACGCCGGCCCGCGGTAGCCGGCCGGCAGCAACAGCGAGGCCGTGGCCTGGGGGTTGCCCGGCAGGCGCCCGCCCACCGGTTGCACGCCCAGGCGCAGCCATTCGCCGATCGGCTTGCGGATGCTCATGTCGGCCTGGGCGTAGTCGAAGCCCTGGGCCAGGCGCACCTCGAAACCCCAGCTCTGGCCGGGCTTCCAGCCGGAGGCCTGGAGGTAGTTGGCGGTGGAGGCGAGGGCGTCGTCGGCGGAGCGCCAGATGTCGCGGCGGCCGTCGCCGTCGAAGTCCACCGCGTACTGGTCGTAGGTGGTGGGGATGAACTGCGTCTGGCCCATGGCGCCAGCCCAGGAGCCGACCATGGCGCTGGCCGGCACGTCGCCGTGCTGGATGATCCGCAGGGCGCTCAGCAACTGGCCGTGGGCGTACTCCGGGCGGCGCCCTTCGTAGGCCAGGGTGGCCAGGGAGCGGATCACGTTGCGCTCGCCCATGTTGTTGCCGAAGTTGCTTTCCATGCCCCAGATCGCCACCACGGCCTCGGCATCCACCGCGTAGCGGCTGTCGATGCGCTGCAGCACGGCGGCGTTCTGCGTCAGCTTGCCCTGGCCATTGCGGATGCGCGCCGGCGACACGGCGCCGGCCAGGTATTCCCACACCGGCCGGGTGAACTCCGGCTGGCTGCGGTCGGCGGTGACCACCGCCGGGTCGGGCTCCAGGCCGGCGAAGGCCTGGTCGAAGGTCTGCGCGCTGATGCCGGCGGCCAGGGCCTGCTGGCGGAAGCCCTCGCGCCAGGTCTCGAAGCTGATGGACGGCAACGGCTGGCCATCGGCGTCGAGCAGCACGCTGGCCGTGGACGGCTGCGAATTCGCCGCCGGCGCGTCGGCGCAGGCGGAGAGCACGCAGGCACTGAGAAGGGTCAGGCAGAGGGGAAACAGACGGAAGGGTGAAGCGGGTGTGCGCATTGCGCTCCTCGGCGGGTTCTTCAGGCAGCGGCCACCTTAGCACGCGGACGCCGGAGCGTCTGCCGCCGGGCCGGGCGCCGCGATGACAGGTTGTTGCAGGTTCAGGGGGCTGGCTTGGCCTTGGCGGCGCTCTGGTCCAGCTCCTTGAGCATCTGGTCGTAGGCCGCGCAGTCGTCCGGGCGCTCCTTGCTGGAACGGCTCTTCTTCATGGCGGCGAGCTGGGCGTTGAGACGCTTGGCGGTTTCCGGGTCGCGCTGGGTGATGGCGGCGACCTTGTCCGCGACCTGGCGGCCCTTGGCCAGGGCCTGCTGGTCGGAACAGAAGGCCCAGGCCGAGCCGGCCATGGGCAGCAGGGCCAGCACCAGGCCGGCGGCGAGTGTCCTGGTGTTCATCGTGCTTCTCCGGGTGTCGTGCCTATTCCATGGAGGCTCGAACGGGCTGCCAAGTTCAATCGAACTGGCCGGGAAGCGCAGGGGGCGGGGAGGGACGAGGGCGGGGCGATGCGGAGGGACGTGCGGTTTTCAGGCTGCCAGAAAGAACGAAGCCTCCCAGTTGTGGGAGGCTTCGCGGCGGTAGCTGCCTTTGCCTTTCAGCGGTTTTTCCTGGCGGCTGCGGAACAGCGGTTGGGCTACCAGGGACTTGGCCTTGTTCGGCCGCTTGGCTTTCTTCGCCATGCTCTTCTCCTCGGGATGAACGCCCGCCCATTGCGGGCGCGGGCATCATCGGCGCTTTCGCCGGGAATGTCCATGCTCGGCTCAGGCCTTTGGTCGGTTGCGCCGGACCTCGCCGGGGGTGACGCCGAAGCGCTGCTTGAACAGGCGGCTGAAGTGGGCCTGGTCGGCGAAGCCCCAGCGGTAGGCCAGCTCGCCCAGCGGCAGGTTCGGCGGGCCGCTGCTCAGGGCTTCGTGGCAGGCCTGCAGACGCAATGCGCGAATCCACTCCTGCACGCTGCGGCCGCTGCCCTGGAACAGGCGGTGCAGGTAGCGCACCGAAATGCCGCAAGCCGCGGCGATGCTGGCTGGACTCAGGTCGTTGTCGCCGAGGTGGCGGTGGATGTGCCGCTCGATGCGCAGCAGGTGGGCGGCGCTCACCGCGCTTTCGCCGCTCTCGCCCGGGGCCTGGCGCTCCAGGGCCAGGCCCAGCAGTTCCATGAGCTGGCGGCCAAGGTGCGCTTCGTCGCCGGGGTGCAGTTCGCCGAGGCGCCGCACGCACAGCTCCAGGTAGTCGACGAAAAGGGCGCCGGCGCCCTGGCTGGCGTCGAAGGCCAGGGCGCAGAGGCGATCGGGTGCGGCCACGTGGCGGCGCAGGGTGGTCTCGGGCAGCTTGAGCACGCGCAGCAGGTTGTCCTGGGCGTAGTGGAACTCGTAGGGCTCGGCGCTGCGCTCGAGGACGAAGGACCCGGGCGCGCAGCGGGTGCTGCGGCCGCGCTGGGTAAATTCGAAACAGCTGTGCAGCGGCAGCGTCAGCAGGAACGACGCCTCGTCGCAGGCGCTCAGGTGGCGTGTCTGGCGGCGGTAGCACAGCGGCGTGGAGCGCAACTGGGAGAGCGACAGTTCGCCCAGGTCGAAGAGCTCCAGGCTGGCGCACAGGGGCTGGGGCCCGGTGTAGTCCAGTTCCAGCGGGAAATAGGCGCCGCTGACGCACTGGTTCCAGTAGGCCTGGCGCTGCTGTTCGGGCTGGCTGGCGGTGTCGAAGCGGGCGATGGCGGTCATGGCGGGCGCTGTGTGGCTGGCGTGCAGGGGCGTTTTCCAAGCAGGTCCCGTGCCGCATCCCGGGCAACGGCCGGGGCGGGGCCCCGGCCGTGCGGCTCAGCGCTGGCGCGTCAGGCGGTAGCAGCCGGACTCGTGCAGCTCGACGACCCAGCCGGGGCGGATGAGGATGTTGGTGGTGGCTTCCTCGATCACCGCCGGGCCGTGCAGGCGGTCGCCGGCCAGCAGCAGGGCGCCCTGGTACACCGGCGTGTCGGTGCGGATGCCGTCCTCGCCGAAAAGCATCGGCCGGCTGCCTGCCAGGGCCCGCTGGGCATGGCCGTCGCTGGCCGCCAGGCTGGGGAAGGGCGGGCGCGAGACGCGGCCGATCACCTGGCTTTCCAGGTTGACGATCTCCACCGGGTTGTCCGCCTCGGCGTAGGTGTAGAGCGCCTCGTGGCGGCGGTGGAAGGCTTCGACTATGGCCGGCAGGGTGTCGGCGTTGACCTGCAGGTCGCCGATTTCCACCGTGCATTCGTGGATCTGCCCGACGTAGCGCATCTCCAGGCTGCGCACCACGGCGATGTCCTCGTCGCGGAAGCCGTCGCCGCGCAGGGTGGCGCGGCCCTGCTGCTCCAGTTCGGCGAAGGCCGCTTCCAGGCCGGCAAGGTCGGCGTCCTCGCGGGCGAGGATGGGGTAGGTGGCCAGGTAGTTGTGCTTCACGTCGGAGAGGATCTGCCCGAGCGCGCACAGGCCGGAGGCGACCTTGGGGATCAGCACGGTGTCGATGCCCATGTCCTCGGCCAGCGCGGTCATGTGCACGCCCGCCGCGCCGCCGGCGCCGATCAGGGCGAAGTCGCGCGGGTCGTAGCCGCGCTCGATGGACACGCGGCGGATGCCGTTGACCATGTTGGCGTTGACGATGGCGTGGATGCCCCAGGCCGCCTTGTCCACGTCCATGCCCAGGGGCTCGGCGATCTTCCCGCGGATGGCCGCCAGCGCCGCCTCGCGGTCCAGGCTGATGCGCCCGCCCAGGCGCGCCTCGGGGTTGAGGTAGCCCAGGGCGAGGTTGGCGTCGGTCACCGTCGGCTGTTCGCCGCCCTGGCCGTAGGCCACCGGGCCGGGGCTGGAGCCGGCGCTCTGCGGACCGACTTCGAGCATGCCGTAGGGGTTGATGTGGGCGATGGAGCCGCCGCCGGCGCCGAGGGTCTCGACCTGGATCATCGGCACGCCGATGCGCTGGCGCAGGAAGTCGGCGTCGCGGCTGAGGTTGGTCTTGCCTTCACGGGTCAGGGTGATGTCGAAGGAGGTGCCGCCCATGTCCACGGTGATGACGTTGCGGATGCCGAACGGCTGGGCCACGAACAGCCCGGCCTGGGGCGCCGAGGCCGGGCCGGAGTTGATCGCGTTCACCGCGCGGCCGCGCATGTGCTCGCCGGTGGCCAGGCCGCCGTTGGACTGGAAGTAGCGCACCGGGCGCTGCGCGCCGAGCTGGCGGAAGTAGTCGTCGATCTTCGCCACGTAGCGCGCCATCACCGGGCTCAGGTAGGCGTTGACCAGGGTGGTGGAGGTGCGGGTGTACTCGCGGATTTGCGGGAACACCTCGGTGCCGGTGCAGACGAACACCCCCGGCAGCATTTCGCGGAGGATGGCCGCGGCGCGCTGCTCGTGAGCCGGGTTGCGCACCGACCAGAGGAAGGACACGGCGACCGCCTCCACGCCCTGCTCGGCGAACAGCCGCGCGGCCTCGCGCACGTCGTCCTCGTTCAGCGGCGTGTGCTCGCGGCCATCGGCGAGGATGCGCCCGCGCACCGGACGGCGCAGGAAGCGCGGGGCCAGCTGCGGCGCCGGCGGGTAGTCGGGGTCGTAGCGGTAGCCTTCTTCCTTGTGGCCCAGGCGGATTTCGATGCTGTCCTCGTGGCCGGCGCTGGCCAGCAGGCCGACCTTGACGCCCTTGAGTTCGATCAGCGCGTTGAGCGCCACGGTGGTGCCGTTGATGCAGAGGTCGCAGTTGGCGACGACCTCCTGCACCGGGCGGCCCAGCGCCTGGCTGATCTGGCGCAGGCCGTCGGCGATGGCCAGGGTGCCGTCCTGCGGGGTGGAAAGGGCCTTGAACAGGTGAACGCGGCCTTCGCGCTCGGCCAGGATGAAGTCGGTGAAGGTGCCGCCGGCGTCGACACCGAGGCGGTATTGGCTGTGCATGTCGGTTTCCTCAGGCGGTTTGGCGGCGTTGGGCGGTGGCGTCGTGGTCGACTTCGCCGGCGGGGCTCAGCACCACGCCGTAGTCGAGTTCGGCGCCCTGCGGCGAGACCAGGCCGTCGCGCACGTCGCGGGCGACCGCCTCGGGCAGGCGGCGGAAGGCCGGGCCGTAGCCGCCGCCACCCGGGGTGCGGTTGACCAGGCGTTCGCCGGGCTTGAGCACGGTCATGACGTTGCGGGTGTGCTTCTCGTGCTCGCCGGCGCGGACGATCTCCACGCCGCCCAGCTTGGGCGCGTCCAGGCCGTTGGCCGCGCCGGCGGCGCCCATGGTGGTGCGCTGGCGGCCTTCGCCGAAGGAGATCACGGTCATCTCGTGGTCCAGCGGCTCCACTTCCAGGCAGGTGCCCGAGCCGCCGCGCAGCTGGCCGGCGCCGGCGCTGTCGGCCATCAGGCCGTAGCGGTGGATGAGGATCGGGTAGCTGTACTCCAGCAGCTCGATGTCCCCGGAGTAGAGGGCGCCGAAGCAGCACAGCGGGCCGCAGGCGTGCCAGCCGTCCAGCTCCGAGGTGGCGCCGGCGCCGGAGATGATCGAGGCCAGCACCATGGTCACGTATTCCTCGCCGGTGCGCGGGTCGACGCCGGCGATGTTCACCCCGCTGGTGTGCCCCCAGGAGGCGGTGACGCGTTCCGGCGCGGCCTGTTCGAAGGCCTGGCGCACGGCGTCGGTGAGGGTTTCCATGGGCGTGGTGGTGCAGTTGACGTGGGGCGCCGGTTCCTCGGCGTTGCACAGGGTGCCTTTCGGCCCCAGGTCCACGGTCACGCAGCGGTACAGCCCGGCGTTATAGGGCGGCGGCACCTGGGCGAACATCATCAGCCCGAGGTAGATGCCCGACATCGAGTTGCCGGCGTAGGAGTTGATGAAGTAGGGCACCTGCGGCGGGCTCTGTACGGCGATGTGGCAACTGTCGTCCTCGATGGTGACGGTGGCGCTGATGGCCAGCTCGCCCAGGCCGTGGCCGGAGTCCTCCAGCACCGCGTGGCCGGTGTAGCTGCCGTCGGGCACCGAGCGGATCAGCTCGCGCATCTGCCGGTCGGCCATGTCCTTCAGCTCGGCGATGCACTCGCGCACCGTGGCCACGCCGTACTTGTCGAGCAGGGCGACCAGGTTGCGCTCGCCGACGCGGCAGGCGCCGTACTGGGCGTTGAGGTCGCCTTCCTGGTTGCGCCGGGCGCGCATGTTGGTGAGCAGCAGGTTGATCACGTCCTCGCGGCGGCGGCCCTTTTCCCACAGCTTCACCGGCGGGATGCGCAGGCCTTCGGCGTAGATTTCCTTGGCGTCGGGGTTGTAGCCGGCCGGCACCGGGCCGCCGATGTCGGTGAGGTGGCCCTTGCACACGGTCCAGAACACCAACTCGCCCTGGTAGAACACCGGCTTGTACATGCAGCAGTCGATGATGTGGCTGCCGGCGTAGGTGGGGTCGTTGTGGTAGATCACGTCGCCTTCGGCGATGTCGTCGCCGAAGTAGCCGGACACAGCCTTCATCGCCGGGATCAGCGAGCCCAGGTGGATGGGGATGTCCTGGCCCTGCAGGATCATTTCCGAGTGGTGGTCGAAGAGCGCGTTGGAATAGTCGTGGGCGAGGTTGAAGACGCTGGAACGGCTGGTTTTCTCCAGCGTCAGTGTCATCTCGCGCTGGGTCATCTCCAGCGCGCCGCGCACCACGGCCAGGGTAATAGGATCGGCCGGCATCGCTTTGTTCTCCTTATCGGCGGGTCGATGGGGCGACGATAGGGAGGCGCCGGCCGGGCGTATTGCGCGGCAGCGCAGTGGTTCTTGTCGTACAGCGCACAGGTGCCGAACGGCGGTTGTCCGGCATCAATCTGTAGGAGCGGGCCCTGCCCGCGATTCGCGCGCAGGGCGCGCTCCTACCAGGGAACGGCGCGGGTGAGCAGCGTAGGAGCGGATCTCATCCGCGAATCGCGCCGGGACGTCCGGCCATCGCGGACAAGGTCCGCTCCTACGGCTCCGGCAAACCCGACACCCCGTAGGATGGGTTGAGCGAAGCGATACCCATCACCTGGGTCTGTAGGAGCGGATTTATCCGCGATTCGCGCGCAGGGAGACGGCAGGGGGATCAGCCCGGCGGCAGCGGCAAACGCTGGCCGGCCAGCAGCAGCGCCAGGCGTGCCAGGCCGTTCCAGGCGTCGCCCTGGGCCTGGCCCTTGATCTGCGCGTCGATCAGCTGGGCGTCCTGCAGCAGCTGGTTCCAGCGGTTGCCGCTGTGGCGCTGCAGGGCGCGGGTGAGCAGGGGGCGGCGTTTGTCCCACACCGGCGGGCGGCATTGGGCGAAGGCCTTGTCCAGGGGCACGCCCTGGCCGAACTGCTGGGCGATGCCGGCCAGCTGGCGGATTTCCCGGGCCAGGGCCCAGAGGATCACCGGCGGTTCCACGCCTTCGCCGCGCAGGCCTTCGAGCATGCGCAGGCTGTGCGCGGCTTCGCCGGCCAGGGCCGCGTCGATCAGGCCGAACACGTCGAAGCGCGCGCTGTCGGCCACCGCCGCCTGCACGGTGGCGGCGTCGAGCTGGTTGCCGTCGGCCAGCAGCTTGAGCTTTTCGATCTCCTGCGCGGCGGCCAGCAGGTTGCCTTCCACCCTTGCGGCGATCAGGTCCACCGCGTCCTGGCTGGCGGCGAGGCCGGCCTGGGACAGGCGCTGGCGGATCCACTGCGGCAACTGGTGCACGTCCACCGGCCAGATCTGGATGAACTGCGCGGCCTCGCCGTCGATCAGCGCCTTGGCCCACTTGGTCTTCTGGGTGGCGCCGTCGAGCTTGGGCAGGGTGACCAGCAGCACCGTGTCTTCCGGCGGGCGCTGCAGGTATTCCTGGAGGGCGGCGGCGCCCTTGTCGCCGGGTTTGCCGGAGGGCAGGCGCAGCTCCAGCAGGCGCTTCTCGGCGAACAGCGAGAGGCTGGCGCCGGCTTCCAGCAGCAGGCCCCAGTCGAAGTTGGCTTCGGCGTTGAACACCTGGCGTTCGCTGAAATCACGCTGGCGGCAGGCGGCGCGGATGGCGTCGCAGGCTTCCTGGCAGAGCAGCGGTTCGTCGCCGCTGACCACGTAGACGGGGGCCAGGCTGCCCTGCAGGTGCTTGGCGAGTTGGGCGGGATTGAGCTTCATGAAAGTACTGGGGCCGGCATGGCCGGCCCCCTGGTCCTCTTACTGCGCCTTGGGCAGTTCGATCGGCGACTGCTGCGGCTGCTGCCTGGCCGCTTCGTCCGCGGCCTTGAGCGCGTCGGCTTCGGCCTTGGCCTTGGCTTCGGCCTGCTGCTGCAGGTATTCCAGGCGGGCCGGGGTGAGCATCTGCAGGCGCAGGGCGAGTTGCTGCACCAGGTCGCGGCGCATTTCCTTGCGCAGCTGGGCGGCTTCCTGGTCGGAGCCGATCAGGTTGTTCTCGTCGTGCAGGTAGACCTTCTGCACCTCGACCTTGTCGGTCATCAGCAGCAGGTTGTCGGCGCCGCGCACTTCGTAGTCGACCGTGGTGGTCAGCTCGTACTCGGCACTGCGCGCCGAGCTGCTGTAGCTGGCGGTGCGCTGGGTCTCGGCCTCGCTGGCGAGGAACAGGTGGTAGGGCGCGCTCTTGGTCACTTTCACGCCGCTGTTCTCCAGCAGGCGCTGCAGGTCCTTGACGGTGTCGCCATAGGCGTTGCGCGCGCTCAGGTCGACTTCCTTGAGCGCGAAGTTCGTATCGCCCAGGCCGCGCAGGTGGAAACCGCAGGCGGCCAGCACGGTGGTCAGGCCGATCAGCGCGATGCCGGTCAGGATACGTTTCATCAAGCTTCCCTCACTCCTGTTGATCCGGGTTGCCCGCGGCAAGCGCCGCGGGCGAATGCCATCAGTTGGCGACGATGTTGACCAGCTTGCCGGGGACCACGATCACCTTGCGGATGGTCAGGCCGTCGGTGAAGCGCAGCACGTTCTCGTTGGCGCGGGCGGTGGCCTCGACGTCCTCTCGGCTGGCCTCGGCCGGCACTTCGATGTGCCCGCGCAGCTTGCCGTTGACCTGCACCACCAGTTGCAGGGTGTCCTGCACCAGCGCGCTCTCGTCGACCTGCGGCCAGGGCGCGTCGATCACCGCGCCGGTGTGGCCCAGCTCGTGCCAGAGCACGTGGCAGATGTGCGGGGTGATCGGCGCCAGCAGCAGGGCAACGGTCTCCAGGCCTTCCTGCAGCAGGGCGCGGTTGCCGGCGCCTTCCTGCGGGACCTTCTCCAGCACGTTCATCAGCGTCATCACCGCGGCGATGGCGGTGTTGAACTTGTGGTTCTGGCCGATATCCTGGCTGGCCTGCTTGATGGCCAGGTGGATGGCGCGACGGATTTCCTTCTGCGCGTCGTCCAGCGTGTCCTGCGCCACGGCGGCGGCGAAGCCGGCGTTGACGTGGGCCTGGGCCAGGCGCCAGACGCGGCGCAGGAAGCGGCTCGCGCCCTCGACGCCGGAGTCGGACCACTCCAGGCTCATGTCCGGCGGCGAGGCGAACATCATGAACAGGCGGCAGGTATCGGCGCCGTAGGCGTCGATCATGGCCTGCGGGTCCACGCCGTTGTTCTTCGACTTGGACATCTTCTCGGTGCCGCCGATCTCCACCGGCAGGCCGTCGGTCTTCAGGCGCGCGCCTGTGACCTTGGCCTTGGCGTCACGCTCGACTTCCACGTCGGCCGGGTTGAACCAGTCCTTGCCGCCGTTGGCGGTGGTGCGGTAGTAGGTCTCGGCGACCACCATGCCCTGGGTCAGCAGGTCCTTGAACGGCTCGTCGGAGTCGATCAGGCCCTCGTCGCGCATCAGCTTGTGGAAGAAGCGCGCGTACAGCAGGTGCAGGATGGCGTGCTCGATGCCGCCGATGTACTGGTCCACCGGCAGCCAGTAGTTGGCGGCCTTCTTGTCCAGCATGCCGTCTTCGAACTGCGGGCAGGCGTAGCGGGCGAAGTACCAGGACGATTCGACGAAGGTGTCCATGGTGTCGGTTTCGCGCTTGGCCGGCTGGCCGCATTTCGGGCAGCTGCACTCGTAGAACTCGGGCATCTTGGCCAGGGGCGAACCGGCGCCGTCCGGCACTACGTTCTCCGGCAGCACCACCGGCAGCTGCTCGGCCGGCACCGGCACGTCGCCGCAGGCCTCGCAGTGGATGATCGGGATCGGGCAGCCCCAGTAGCGCTGGCGGCTGATGCCCCAGTCGCGCAGGCGGAACTGGGTGCGCGCCTGGCCCAGGCCCTTGGCGGCCAGGTCGGCGCCGATGGCGTCGAAGGCGGCCTGGTAGCCGAGGCCGTCGTACTTGCCGGAGTTGACGGTGCGGACGCTGTCGTCCTTGGCGCCGTACCACTCCTGCCAGGTGCTGGCGTCGTAGCCGTCGTCGCCGGCGGCCAGGGTGATCACCTGCCGGATCGGCAGCTGATATTTGTTGGCGAACTCGAAGTCGCGTTCGTCATGGGCCGGCACGGCCATCACCGCGCCTTCGCCGTAGGTCATCAGCACGTAGTTGGCGATCCACAGCGGCAGTTTCTCGCCGGTCAGCGGGTGCTCGACGAACAGGGAAGTGGCGACGCCCTTCTTCTCCTGGGTGGCGATGTCCGCCTCGGCGACGCCGCCGCGCTTGCACTCGTCGATGAACGCCTGCAGGGCCGGCTCGCGCTGGGCGGCCAGGGTCGCCAGCGGGTGCTCGGCTGCCACGGCCACGTAGGTGGCGCCCATCAGGGTGTCCGGACGGGTGGTGAAGACCTTCAGCTGGCCGGTCTCGCCGATGGAGGCCTGGTCGTAGGGGAAGGCGATCTCCATGCCGCGGGACTTGCCGATCCAGTTGCGCTGCATGGTCTTGACCTGCTCGGGCCAGCCCGGCAGGTGGTCGAGGCTTTCCAGCAGTTCTTCGGCGTAGGCGGTGATCTTGAAGTAGTACATCGGGATTTCGCGCTTCTCGATCAGCGCGCCCGAGCGCCAGCCGCGGCCGTCGATGACCTGCTCGTTGGCCAGCACGGTCTGGTCCACCGGGTCCCAGTTGACGGTGCCGTTCTTGCGGTAGATCACGCCCTTCTCGAACAGGCGGGTGAACAGCCACTGCTCCCAGCGGTAGTAGTCCGGCTTGCAGGTAGTGACTTCGCGCGACCAGTCGATGGCCAGGCCCAGGCTGTTGAGCTGGGCCTTCATGTAGGCGATGTTGTCGTAGGTCCAGGCGGCGGGGGCGACGTTGTTCTTCATCGCGGCGTTTTCCGCCGGCATGCCGAAGGCGTCCCAGCCCATCGGCTGCAGGACGTTCTTGCCCTGCATGCGCTGGTAGCGGCTGATCACGTCGCCGATGGTGTAGTTGCGCACGTGGCCCATGTGCAGCTTGCCGCTCGGATACGGGAACATCGACAGGCAGTAGAACTTCTCCTTGCCGGGGACTTCCTCGACGCGGAAGGAGTTGTGTTCGTTCCAGTACTTCTGGGCCTGGGATTCGATCTCGAGAGGCTGGTATTGCTCGTGCATGGCGCGACTTGGACCTGTACGGAATAGACGGCGCGGCCGTGGGAGCGGAGCGGGCGCTCCCGTCTTGCCGGGGCACCGCGGCGGCCGGTCGGCAAGGGGCTGCATAAAGCCTCGTAGCATACATGAGCCCTCCCCGAGCCGGTAGCCCGCGCCGTTTGTCGCGCGCTCGGTGGCCCGGGGGCCGGGGCGCTAAGCTTGGCCTGAGGGCGGGAGGTTTCCGCCTGCTTGAGGTGACTGATGGCTGAGCTGCATCGTGCAAGTTTGTCGGGTCCCGGTCTTTATGAGCGGTTGTTGCA
The DNA here is from genome assembly GCF_000725445.1 of Pseudomonas sp. AAC. NCBI lineage: Bacteria > Pseudomonadati > Pseudomonadota > Gammaproteobacteria > Pseudomonadales > Pseudomonadaceae > Pseudomonas > Pseudomonas sp. AAC. Next base: position 134,706 of record NZ_KL647102.1, read on the forward strand.
TCGACTTGAACTGGCCCTGGACGAGGCCGAGACCGCGGAACGCCTGCGCGATGAGCATCCCGAGGAATTGGAGTTGCGCGGCCTGAGCAGCGCCGAGATGCAGTTGATCCGCGCCTACCTCGACCAGGATGTCAACTGGCTGCGCGGCTGGCACGCCGCCGCCGAGGAACTGGCGCTGATCGAGCACGCTCCCGCCCGTTCCACGCGGGCGCGCCTGGGCGGCAGCGCCGGCAAGACGCGTCCGTCCCACCGCCACCTGCAATTGCTCTGCGCGCTGTGCGGCACGCCGGTGGTGTACAACCGCCAGCACGGGGTGATGCCCTGCGCTTCCTGTGGTTCGCAGTTGTTCCGCGGCTCCCGCGGGCGTTGATTCCGCGCGTTCATCCGCTAGGCTGTGGCGCTCCATGAAAGGAGCCGCCGATGCCGCTGCGCTATCTCATCAAGCAGATCCTGATGCCGCCGGGCATCCTGCTCATTCTCCTGTTGCTGGGCTTCGTCCTGCGCCGCCGCCGGCCGAGGCTGGCGTTGGCCTGCTTCGTCGCCGGGTTCGCCGGCTTCTGGCTGCTCAGCCTGCCGCTGACGGTGGAGTGGGGCGCGCGCCTGCTGGAGCGCCAGCCGGCCCTGACGCGTTCGGAGTGGGCGGGGCTGGCGCAGCGCGCCGAGGCCATCGTCATCCTCGGCGCGGGCCGCGAGCGCGGCGACCCGGCCTGGGGCGACGACCAGCCCGGGCTCATGGCCCGCGAGCGGCTGCGCTACGCCGCGCGCCTGGCCAAGGCCAGCGGCTTGCCGATCCTGACTTCCGGCGGCCTGCACTACGGCACGCCGCCCAGCGAGGCGCAGATCATGGCCACCAGCCTGGCGGACGACTATGGCGTGAGCGTGCGCTGGCAGGAAGGGCGCAGCCGCACCACCTGGGAGAACGCCGCCATGAGCGCGGAAATTCTCCGCCAGGCCGGCGTGCGCCGCGTGGTGCTGGTCACCCAGGCGCAGCACATGCCGCGTGCGCTCTGGAGTTTCGAGGCCAACGGCCTGGAGGTGGTGCCGGCGCCGATGGGCTTCATCGGCGTGGACAACGCCCGCCCGTTCGGCGGCTGGCTGCCGGAGGCCAAGGCGTTCTGGCAGAGCAACCAGTTGCTCAACGAGGCGCTGGGGTTGCTGGGGTACCGGTTGTTCTATCGCTGAGGGAATGCATCGCGGACCTTGTCCGCGATTCGCGCGCAGGGCGCGCTCCTACATGGGAATGGCGCGTGGCTGGCTATCGCGGATGAATCCGCTCCTACACTCAGCCGAACATCCGGCGCTGCTCGGGCGCGGTCTGGCGGCGCACCACGGCCCAGAGCGCCAGGACCACCGCCAGGGTGCCCAGCGGCCACAGGCGCCATTTCAGGTAGGGCGTCAGGCCCTGCATCGGGGTGACCTCGCCGCGCAGCACGCCCTGCTGGAACTGCGGGATCTCGTGGGCGATGCGGCCCTGCGGGTCGATCAGCGCGGTGACGCCGTTGTTGGTGCCGCGGACCATCCAGCGTCCGGCTTCCAGGGCGCGCATCTGCGCCATCTGCAGGTGTTGCAGCGGGCCGATGGAGGTGCCGAACCAGGCGTCGTTGCTGATGGTCAGCAGCAGCTGGCTCTGCGCCGCGAGGCCGGCGGCGAATTCCGGGTAGACCACTTCGTAGCAGATGTACGGCGCGACGGCGTAGCCCTTGGCCTTGAGCAGCGCCTGGTCGGCCGGGCCGCGGGCGAAGTCGGACATGGGCAGGTCGAAGAAGGTGATCAGGCCGCGCAGCAGGTCCTGCAGCGGCACGTATTCGCCGAAGGGCACCAGCTTCTGCTTGAGGTAGTCGCCGCTGCCGTCGCCGACCACGGTGATGCCGTTGTAGTAGTGCACGCCGTCGGCGTCGCGCTGGCGCATGGGCACGCCGGTGATGAGAGCGGCACGCTTCTGCCTGGCCATTTCGTCGAGCATGGCCAGGTAGCCGCCGGCCTGGTCCTTGAGCAGCGGCACGGCGGTTTCCGGCAGGACGATCAGGTCGACGTCGTGCTGCTCGGCGCTGAGGTCGCGGTACAGCTCCAGTTGCGCGGTGACGTGCTTGGGGTCCCACTTCATGTCCTGGGCGACGTTGCCCTGGATGGCGGCGACGGTCAGCGGCTCGCCGGCGGGGGCGGTCCAGGCGTGGCCCTTGAGGACGAGGCCGGCGATCCACGGTGCCAGCAGCAGGACCAGGCCGACGACCAGTTGCGCCGGGCGGAAGGTCAGCTGCGGCAGGTTGATCAGCAGCGCGGCGCACAGGGCGATGCTGAAGGAGATCAGCCACACGCCGCCGATCGGCGCCAGGCCGGCCAGCGGGCCCTGCAGCTGGCTGTAGCCGGTGAACAGCCAGGGGAAGCCGGTGAGGAACCAGCTGCGGAACACCTCCAGGCCCAGCCACAGCGCGGCGAAGGCCAGGGAGTCGCTGACCGGTGCGTTGTTGCGCCGCAGCAGGCGCGCCCAGGCCCAGGCCGGCAGGCCGAAGAAGAACGCCACCCCGGCGCTGAAGCCGACCACCAGGAAACCGGCCAGGGCCGGCGAGGCGCCGCCGAAGTCGTGGATGCTGTAATAGATCCAGCCGGTGCCGGCGAGGAAGGCGCCGAAGCCGTACCACCAGCCGCGCCACAGCGCCGAGCCCGGGGTGACGCCACGCAGCCCGAGGTAGAACAGGGCGACGGAGAGCAGCGCCAGCGGCCAGATGCCGTAGGGGGCCAGGGCCAGCGGGGTGATGGCGCCGGCGGCAAGGGCCAGCAGGTGGCCCGGCCAGCCGGGACGGGTGATCCAGCGCATCGGTATTCCTTGGAAGCGATTTGGCGATGCGCAAGAGTAATGGAGAGACGAACGGTCGGCTATGGGGACGAGGGCGAAAAGCCGCGAGGCGTCTGCGACGCTGTGTTGCAGGATGTCTGAACGGCCCGTAGGCGCGGAGCTTGTCCGCGGCGGGAGGCGCTCTTCGTAGGATGGGTTGAGCCTTGCGAAACCCATGCGGTTGCGGTGATGGGTATCGCAAGGCTCAACCCATCCTACGATGGTGCTTCCCTGGAACTGTAGGAGCGGGCCCTGCCCGTGATTCGCGCGCAGGGCGCGCTCCTACAGAGGAGCAGGCCCGCCTCAGTCGCGCAGCGGCGTCAGACGCAGCAGGTGCAGGCGGCGGCTGTCGGCGTTGAGCACGCGGAAGCGGAAGCCGCCCAGTTCGGTGGTCTCGTTGCGCTTGGGCAGGTGGCCGAAGGCGCTCATCACCAGGCCGCCGACGGTGTCGAATTCCTCGTCGGAGAATTCCGCGCCGAAGAAATCGTTGAAGGCTTCCACCGGGGTCAGCGCCTTGACGATGAAGTCGCCGCTGGGCAGCGGCTTGATGTAGCTGTCTTCCTCGACGTCGTGCTCGTCCTCGATGTCGCCGACGATCTGCTCCAGCACGTCCTCGATGGTCACCAGGCCCGCCACGCCGCCGTACTCGTCGATGACGATGGCCATGTGGTTGTGGTTGGCGCGGAACTCGCGCAGCAGCACGTTCAGGCGCTTGGACTCGGGCACGAAGGTGGCCGGGCGCAGCAGGTCCTTGATGTTGAAGGCGTGGCTGTCGTCGTGGAGGATCAGCGGCAGCAGGTCCTTGGCCAGCAGCACGCCCATCACGTCGTCGAGGCTCTCGCCCACCACCGGGTAGCGCGAGTGCGCCGCCTCGATGATCGCCGGGAGGAACTCGCGCGGGCTCTGGCTGGCCTTGATGCTGATCATCTGCGAACGCGGCACCATGATGTCGCGCACCTGCAGGTCGGCGACCTGGATGGCGCCCTCGACGATGGACAGCGCCTCGCTGTCCAGCAGCTTGTTGTCGTGGGCGTCGCGCAGCAGCTCGAGGAGCTCCTGGCGGTTTCTCGGCTCATGGGCAAAAGCCTGGGTGATCTTGTCCAGCCAGGACTTATGCCCGTTGCTCGATCGGTCTTCGCTCATCTTTCCTTTGCTCGTTGGCTTTTATTCTTCATCCGCCGCGTACGGGTCGGGGTAGCCCAGTTCGGCCAGCAATTGCCGTTCCAGGGCCTCCATTTCCTCGGCCTCGGCGTCTTCGATATGGTCGTAGCCCAAAAGGTGCAGGCAACCGTGGATCACCAGGTGGGCCCAGTGCGCCGCCGGCGCCTTGCCCTGTTCGGCGGCTTCGCGCTCGACCACCGGCACGCAGATCACCAGGTCGCCCAGCAGCGGGATGTCCAGCAGCTCGTCGGGTACGTCGGCGGGGAAGGACAGCACGTTGGTGGCGTAGTCCTTGTGCCGCCAGGTGCGGTTCAGCTCGCGGCCCTCGGCCTCGTCCACCAGGCGGATGGTCAGCTCGGAGTCGGCCTGGCGCTGGCGCAGGGCCAGTTCGCACCACTGGCGCAGCTGCGCCTCGGCGGGCAGGTCGGCGGCTTGGCTGGCGACCTGCAGGTCGAGTTCAAGCATCGCGGGTTTCCCCGGGGGCGCGCTCGCCGTCCTGGCGCAGCGGCTGGCGTGCCTCGAAGCGCTCGTAGGCCTCGACTATGCGTTGCACCAGCGGGTGGCGCACCACGTCCTTGGGCTTGAAGTGGGTGAAGCTGATGCCCGGCACGTCGCGCAGCACTTCCATCACGTGCTTGAGGCCCGAGCGGGTGCCGCGCGGCAGGTCGACCTGGGTGGCGTCGCCGGTGATCACCGCGGTGGAGCCGAAGCCGATGCGGGTGAGGAACATCTTCATCTGCTCGATGGTGGTGTTCTGGCTTTCGTCGAGGATGATGAAGCTGTTGTTCAGCGTGCGCCCGCGCATGTAGGCCAGCGGCGCGACCTCGATCACCTGGCGCTCGATCAGCTTGGCCACGGTCTCGAAGCCGAGCATCTCGTACAGGGCGTCGTACAGCGGGCGCAGGTAGGGGTCGATCTTCTGCGACAGGTCGCCGGGCAGGAAGCCGAGCTTCTCGCCGGCCTCCACCGCCGGGCGCACCAGCAGGATGCGGCGGATCTGCTCGCGCTCCAGGGCGTCCACCGCGCAGGCCACCGCCAGGTAGGTCTTGCCGGTGCCGGCCGGGCCGATGCCGAAGTTGATGTCGTGGTCGAGGATGGCCTTGACGTAGCGCTGCTGGTTGGCGCCGCGCGGGCGGATGTGCGCCTTGCGCGTCTTCAGCGTGATGCTGGGCGCCTCGCCGGAGCTGGCCAGGTCTTCCAGGCCGGATTCCTGGAGGAACAGGTGGACCATGTCCGGGGTCAGCTCGGTGCCGCTCTGCGCCTCGCGGTACAGGCGCTGCAGCAGGTGCTCGGCGGCCTGGGTGCGCGCGGCCTCGCCAACCAGTTCGAACTGGTTGCCGCGGTTGCGGATCTCGATGTCCAGGCGTTTCTCGATCTGGTGCAGGTGCTCGTCGAACTGCCCGCAGAGATTGGCGAAGCTGCGCGCGTCGAAGGGTTCCAGGGTGAAGCGATGAAGATCCAGGGGGGCGTTCAAGGTGCTGTCGGTATGACCGTTGGGAAATTAGGGATGACCGAAGAATAACCCCGGCGGCCCCTGTGGGAAAGTCGGGCGCCGGGATGCACTTCAGTGACGGGTGGGCTCGATGAGGCGGCCGCGCAGCGAGTTGGGCAGGGCCTCGTAGATCTCCACTTCGGCGAACTGGCCGATCAGGCGCGGATTGTCGCAGGCGAAGTTGACCACGCGGTTGTTCGCCGTGCGGCCCTGCAGCTGGCCCGGGTCGCGCTTGGAATAGTCGGTGACGAGGATGCGCTGGATGCTGCCGACCATGCGTCGGCTGATCTCGAAGCCCTGCTGCTGCAGGCGCGTGTTGAGAATCATCAGGCGCTGCTTCTTCACTTCTTCCGGGGTGTCGTCCGCCAGGTCCGACGCCGGGGTGCCCGGGCGCTGGCTGTAGATGAAGACGAAGGAGTAGTCGAAACCGACTTCTTCCACCAGCTTCATGGTCTGTTCGAAGTCCTTGTCGGTCTCGCCGGGGAAGCCGACGATGAAGTCCGAACTGATGCAGATGTCCGGCACCGCGGCCTTGAGCTTGCGGATGCGCGACTTGTATTCCAGCGCGGTGTGGTTGCGCTTCATGGCGGCCAGCACGCGGTCCGAGCCGGACTGCACCGGCAGGTGGACGAAGGGCACCAGCTGCGGCAGTTCGGCGTGGGCGGCGATCAGCGCGTCGCTGAACTCCAGCGGGTGCGAGGTGGTGTAGCGGATGCGCTCGATGCCGTCGACCTCGGCGACCACCCGCAGCAGTTCGGCGAAGTCGGCGATGCGCCCGTCATGGGTGGCGCCGCGGAAGCCGTTGACGTTCTGCCCCAGCAGGGTGACTTCCCTGACGCCGTTCTCGGCCAGGTGGATGACCTCGGCGAGCACGTCGTCGAACGGTCGGCTGACTTCCTCGCCGCGGGTGTAGGGCACCACGCAGAAGCTGCAGTACTTGCTGCAGCCTTCCATCACCGAGACGAAAGCGGTGGGGCCGTCAACCCGCGGTTCGGGCAGGCGGTCGAACTTCTCGATCTCCGGGAAGGACACGTCCACCTGCGGTTTGCGGGTGGTGCGCGCGGCGTCGATCATTTCCGGCAGGCGGTGCAGTGTCTGCGGGCCGAACACCACGTCGACGAACGGCGCGCGCTCGCGGATGGCGGCGCCTTCCTGGCTGGCCACGCAGCCGCCGACGCCGATCACCAGCTCCGGCTTGCGCTGCTTCAGGGCCCGCCAGGCGCCCAGTTCGGAGAACACCTTCTCCTGGGCCTTTTCGCGGATCGAGCAGGTATTGAGGAGGATCACGTCGGCTTCTTCGGCCTTCGCGGTCAGCTCCAGGGCATGTTCCTCGCCCAGCAGGTCGGCCATGCGCGAGCTGTCGTACTCGTTCATCTGGCAGCCGTGGGTCTGGATGAAAAGCTTCTTGGCCATGCGCGTTTCGTCGGGGAAATCCAAAATGACCGGGCATTATAGTGGCGCGCCGGGCCCGTTCCTAGGGTTGCGCGCCAGGCGGCTGTGCTATGATTCGCGCCCTCCTTTTCGCAGAACTGTCACCCGTCGTTCATGAACAAGCGCACTGCTGTCCGGCACGCCTCATGCTATTAACAGCTGCCCCTGACGCAGGTTGATCTCGCGTATTCGCTCCTGCCGTCGTCGGTAACGTTCGGCCTCCAGACCAGGACGCTGAAACAGCGTCGCCTGTACCGCCACCATCAGCATCCACAGGCTTTGCCGCGTTCCCGTCCTGCGTTGGTAAAGGTTCAGCAGCAAGTAGCTGATCAGCGCACAGAGAATCTGGATGCGCACGGCATTCTCGCTACGGCCCAGGAAACGCCTGACCTTCAGGTGTTGCTTGATCCATTTGAAAAACAGCTCGATCCGCCAGCGATCCCGGTAGCGCTCGGCGATTTCTGCCGCCGGGCTGCTCAGGTCGTTGGTCGCCAGGCTTAGAGGCGGCTCATCGCCTGGGCGGTTCACCAGGATCCGCCGCAGGGGCTGGGTGTAGTGATTACGCCGTCGGCCACCTGGGTTGCGGTTGGAGAAGTTCACCTCTTCGTCTCGCAGGATCGTTTCCCGGTCTTGCTGGGGAACCTCGCGCTGGGCCAGGACCTTGAGCCGCACATTGGACTTGAATCGTGTGACGAAGCGGGCCTTCTGGGCATCCAGGCTCGCCCACCAGTTGAAGTCGTAATAGCCCTTGTCGAATACGTAGGTGGCCTGTGGCTCGATACCCAGCGTCCGGCCTTCGTCGATGTCGTTGACGTTGGCTGCGCTGAAGCTGCAATGCACCGGTGCTGCCGCCTGCTCGGCATACAGCACATGGACTTTCAGCCCCTGGGAGCGGGTTCGATTGGACAGCGTCCATTCGTCGAAGCCAGGGCCCTTGAGGGTGATCGTGGTGGAGTCCAGCAGGTACAGCAGTTCCTTCCCGTCACGGCGTAACTGCCGGCAGACGCCCGCCATCAGGTAGTGCGCAACCTGGGCGAAGACCTCGGTATTACGGCGTTCGTTGGCATCGGCCAGGGTGGAACGCCGGATCGGGCCCGTCCCCAGGTGATAGTGCTGATGGGGATGGCTGTTGAAGCTGGTTTCAAGCGCCCGCAGGCTGCTCACGCCGGCCAGTTGGGCATACACCATGGCGACCAGGTGATCCCAGCTGCCAAAGCGCTTGCTGTGCTTGTCGGCGCCGTGTTCGGCGACCAGTCGATCGAAGACGCCGCGAGGCAGCGCTTTTAGTACATCGTGAAAACGGCTTATCCTGAACATCTTGCGGGGGCTGTGAGGTTGAGTTGGCGCTCAACGGTTTAACCCGTGCCTTCAGCCCCCGCAAGCCCTCCAGACGCCCCCTCGAAAATATTCCGGACAGTAGTGTGAACAAGCGCGAGAACCCGATCTACAAAGTCGTCTTCCTCAACCAGGGCCAGGTGTTCGAGATGTACGCCAAGCAGATCTACCAGAGCGATCTGTGGGGCTTCCTGGAAATCGAGGAGTTCGTCTTCGGCGAGCGCACCCAGGTGGTCGTGGACCCCAGCGAAGAGAAGCTCAAGGCCCAGTTCGAGGGCGTTATCCGCAGCTTCGTGCCGCTGCACGCGATCATCCGCATCGACGAAGTCGAGCGCCTGGGCACGCCGAAGATCAGCGAAGCCAAGGGCGGCGGCAACGTGATGCCGTTTCCGATGCCGATGCCGGATAAGAGCTAGAAGCTTGAAGCCATGAGCTGGAAGTGGCTGCATGCTTCCAGCTTCCAGCTTCCAGCTTCCAGCTTCCAGCTTCCAGCTTCTTTTTTTAGGGCAACGGCGAAAACGGCGTATTGCCCGCGGTCTGCAGTTCGATCAGGTAGTTGCGGAAGATCTGCCCCAGCACCTTGCTGGCGATGTCCAGTTCGTCCTTGCTCATCTGCTCGGCGACCAGGTCGGCGCTGTCCATGGCGTCTTCGGCGCCGTTCACCGCGGCCATCTTCAGCACTATGTAGGCCTGGATGTTGTTGGCCTTGACCCCTTCGCCGCGGAAGAACATGGTCCCCAGGCGCCACTGGGCCTGGGCGTGGCCCTGCAGCGAGGCTTTTTCGTACCAGCGCAGGGCGGCGGGGAAGTCGCGCGGGGCGCGTTCGCCGGTGTAGTAGTACTCGCCCAGTTCGAACTGCGCCTGGGCGTCGCCGCCATTGGCGATCTGCTGGCAGCTGGCCAGGGCCTGCTGCAGTTGCTCGGGCACCGTGTTCAGGCTGCAACGGCCGGTCGCCGGAACCAGCAGCGAGTTGCCTCCCGCCTGCGCGAACAGGGGCGAGATGAACAACAGGCTGCCCAGCAGCAGGGCGCGACCAGAACGGTACATGGGGAGAAACGGCCTCCGGCAACGGGGCGGGCACAATGCCCGGCCGGCGAAAACGTGCCGGCCTGCACATTATGAAATAAGCCGACGCTTCCTTACAAAGTCTTTACGGTGTTTTTCGCGGTTTCCGTCCGAATGGCCAAGAAACCGGCGTAGGGCTCGCCGGGAAAGCGTAACGACGGAAAATTGGCCGCGGCGAGCGCCGCGGCCGGAGGGGCTCACTTGAGGGCGGCGAAGGCGCGCTCGGCGGCGTCGAGGGTCAGCTTCAGCTCGGTGTCGCCGTGGGCGATGGAGGTGAAGCCGGCCTCGTAGGCGCTGGGCGCCAGGTACACGCCGCCGTCCAGCATCAGGTGGAAGAAGCGCTTGAAGCGCTCGGCGTCGCTGGCCATTACGTCGGCGAAGGTGACGATGTCGTCCGCGCCGCTGAAGTACAGGCCGAACATGGCGCCGGCCTGGGTGGTGACGAACGGGATGCCGGCGGCATCGGCGCGCTCCTGCAGGCCCTGCAGCATGCGGCTGGTGTAGTCGGTCAGCTCGTCGTGGAAGCCCGGGCGGCTGATCAGCTTCAGGGTGGTCAGGCCGGCGGCCATGGCCAGCGGGTTGCCCGACAGGGTGCCGGCCTGGTAGACCGGGCCCAGCGGGGAAATCTGCTGCATGATCTCGCGCTTGCCGCCGAAGGCGCCCACCGGCATGCCGCCGCCGATGATCTTGCCGAAGGTCGACAGGTCCGGGGTCACGCCGTACAGCGCCTGGGCGCTGCCGAGATGGACGCGGAAGCCGGTCATCACCTCGTCGAAGATCAGCACCACGCCGTGCTTGTCGCAGGCCTTGCGCAGGCCCTGGAGGAAGCCCGGGGCGGGCGGCACGCAGTTCATGTTGCCGGCCACCGGCTCGACGATGATGCAGGCGACGTTCTGGCCGCACTCGTCCAGGGCCTTGTCCACCGCTTCCAGGTCGTTGAACGGCAGCGTCAGGGTGTGCTTGGCGAAGTCCGCCGGCACGCCCGGGGAGTTCGGCACGCCGAAGGTCAGGGCGCCGGAGCCGGCCTTCACCAGCAGGCTGTCGGAGTGGCCGTGGTAGCAACCCTCGAACTTGATGATGTCGTCGCGGCCGGTGTAGCCGCGGGCCAGGCGGATGGCGCTCATGGTCGCCTCGGTGCCGGAGCTGACCATGCGCACCATGTCCATGGACGGCACCAGCGAGCAGACCAGGTCGGCCATTTCCACTTCCAGCGCAGTCGGTGCGCCGTAGGACAGGCCGTGTTCCAGCTGGCGGCGCACCGCGTCGAGCACTTCCGGGTGGGCGTGGCCGAGGATCATCGGGCCCCAGGAGCCGACGTAGTCGACGTAGCGCTTGTCGTCTTCGTCCACCACGTAGGCGCCTTCCGCGTGCTTGAAGAACAGCGGGGTGCCGCCGACGCTCTTGAAGGCGCGCACCGGCGAGTTGACGCCGCCGGGGATGTGCTTCTGGGCGTTGGCGAAGAGGAGTTCGGAACGGGACATGGCGACCTCTCGTTGGGATCCGTGAAAGCGGCGCGCAGCGGCGCCGCGGGAAAGGGTTAGAACAGCGCGGCGAAGGCGCGGGCGCGGCGCTCCACTTCGGCCGGGGTGTCGGCGGCGAAGAGCGCGTTGATCACCGCCAGCAGGTCGGCGCCGCGGCCGATCAGCTCGGGGGCGTTGTCCAGGCTCACGCCGCCGATGGCCACCAGCGGCACGTTGGCGAAGCGCGCGCGGGCCTGTTCCAGCAGCTCGGGGCTGGCCTCGGAGGCGCCGGGCTTGGTCAGCGACTGGAAGAAGCGGCCGAAGGCCACGTAGTCGGCGCCCTCGGCGACGGCCTGGTCGGCCAGTTGCAGGCTGCCGTGGCAGGTGGCGCCGATGATCGCCTGGCGGCCCAGCAGGGCGCGGGCGGCGGCCAGGGAGCCGTCGGTCTGGCCCAGGTGCACGCTCACGCCCAGGCGCGCGGCCAGCTCGGCGTCGTCGTTGATGATCAGGGTGGCGCCGTGGCGCTCGCAGAGTTCGCGCAGGGCCTCGGCCTCGCGCAGGCGGCGCGACTCGTCGGCGGACTTGTCGCGGTACTGCAGCAGGCGCGCGCCACCGCGCAGCGCGGCCTCGACGTAGGGCAGCAGGCGGCCGTCGGCGAGCAGCTTGCTATCGGTGATGGCGTAGAGTCCGCGGAGTTTCATGAAGGCCTCGGCAGGTGAATCAGGAGCAGAAGTCCAGCGGCAGCCGGCGCGGGACGTACTGGCCGTGGCCGGGAGCCTCGGCGTCGCGCAGGGTGCGCCAGGTGTAGTCGAGGGCGCTGCGCACGGCGCTGGCCAACTCCTCGCCCAGGGCCAGGCGGCCGGACAGGGCGCTGGCCAGGGTGCAGCCGGAGCCGTGGTAGCTGCCCGGCAGGCGCTGGCAGGTGAAGGTGTGCCGGCTGCCGTCGCGGCCGTACAGGCGGTTGTGCACCTCGGACTCGTCACCGTGGCCGCCGGTGATCAGCAGGTTGCGGATGTACGGCAGCAGCTTCTCGGCGCATTCCTCGGCGCTGCCTTCGGGCAGCTCGGCGAGGATGCGCGCCTCCGGCAGGTTCGGCGTGGCGATGGCGGCCACCGGGAACAGCCGCTCGCGGATCGCGTAGCCGACTTCGTCCTTGCCCAGGGCGCCGCCGCCGCCGGCGCGCAGCACCGGGTCGCAGACCAGCGGCACGCCGGGCAGCGACTGCATGATCTCGACCACGGTGTCGACCATCTCCACCGAGCCGAGCATGCCCAGCTTGACCGCGGCCACCGGCAGGTCGGCGATCACGGCTTTGGCCTGGGCCAGCACCCACTCGCGGTCGAGCACGCGGAAGTCGGAAACGTTGACGGTGTCCTGAACGGTCAGCGCGGTGACGGCGGGCGCCGCATGGCAGCCTTGGGCGATCAGGGCTTCGATGTCGGCCTGCAGGCCGGCGCCGCCACTGGGGTCGTGGCCGGACAGGCAGAGCACTACGGGACGGGAGGTTGGCGTTTTCATGGCGCGGGAGCTTACCACTAAACCCGGCAGGCGTCGTTTGCCCCGACCCCCGGCCCGGCGCTGCTTGATCGTCATGCCGGCGTGCTAAAGTTGGCCGATTCGAAAATCACGCCCACAGGGCGCGCCGATCGCGGGGGATGGGGCCCCTGGGCGCCGTCCGGAGGGGCACTGCGGGGTAGCATGCAGCGCTGGCTGATCCTCTTCCTTCTCCTTCTTTCGCCGCTGGCCGGCGCGGTCAGCTTCGACGAGCACACCAGCCGCCTGCCGCTGGGCCACTCGATTGATGTCTTCGAGGACGTGCGCGGCACCGCCGACATCGCCGACATCACCTCCGCGGCCCTGGCCGACAGCTTCCGCCGCCACGACCGCGACGTGCTCAACGCCGGCTACTCGCGCTCGGTGTTCTGGATCCGCCTGGACCTGGACTACCGCCCGCAGGAATCCCAGGACCCGGCGCCCTGGCTGCTGGAACTGGCCTACCCGCCGCTGGACCGCCTGGACCTCTACCTGCCCGGCGCCGACGGCAAGTACCAGCTGGCCCAGCGCACCGGCGACACCCTGCCGTTCGCCAGCCGGCCGATCAGCCTGACCAACTACCTGTTCGACCTCAAGCTCGCGCCCGGCAAGCCGCTGCGCGTCTACCTGCGCCTGGAGAGCCAGGGCTCGATCCAGGCGCCGCTGACGCTCTGGTCGCCCAAGGCCTACATGGAGAACCTGCCGGGCAACGTCTACGTGCTCGGCATCATCTACGGCGTGCTGCTGGTGATGCTGGTGTACAACCTGTTCATCTTCGTCAGCGTGCGCGACACCAGCTACCTCTATTACATCCTCTACATCGCCTCCTTCGGCCTCTACCAGGTCTCGGTCAACGGCGCCGGCATCGAGTACTTCTGGCCCAACAGCCCCTGGTGGGCCAACGCCGCCACGCCCTTCCTGATCGGCTCCGCCAGCCTGTTCGGCTGCCAGTTCGCGCGCAGCTTCCTGCACACCCGCGAACACAGCCCGTGGGTCGACCGCACCCTGCTGGCGCTGATGGCCGTGGGCGCGCTGGTGATGCTGCTGGCGTTCTCGGCCAGCTATGCGCTGTCGCTGCGCCTGGCCACCTACCTGGCGCTGGCCTTCGTGGTGGTGATCTTCAGCGCCGGCATCCTCGCCTGGCTGCGCGGCATGCGCGTGGCGCGCTACTTCATCTTCGCCTGGACCGCCTTCCTCCTCGGCGGGACCATCAACACTCTGATGGTGCTGGGCTTCCTGCCCAACGTGTTCTTCACCATGTACTCCGGGCAGATCGGCTCGGCGCTGGAGGTGGGCCTGCTGTCCCTGGCCCTGGCCGACCGCATCAACGCCATGAAGGAAGAGCGCACGCGCATCCTCCAGGAATCCAGTCGCAAGCTGGAGCAGCTCAACCTCGAACTGGCCAACAGCAACCGCCTGAAGGACGAGTTCCTGGCCACCGTCACCCACGAGCTGCGCACGCCCATGAGCGGGGTGATCGGCTCGCTGGAGCTGATGCAGACGGTGCCCATGGACGTGGAGCTGGCGCAGTACCAGAAGACCGCCACCGGCTCGGCGCGCGACATGATGCGCATGGTCAACGACATCCTCGCGCTGATCGAACTGCAGGCCGGCAAGCTCTACCCGCGGCGCGAGCCCTTCAGCCTGCGCGGCCTGTTCGACAGCCTGCGCGCCCAGTACGCGCCGCGCGCCGAGGCCAAGGGCCTGCGCTTCGACCTGCAGCTGGACGAGAACCTGCCCGACACCCTGGAAGGCGACGCCGGCAAGTTGGCCCAGACCCTCGGCTACCTGCTGGACAACGCCATCAAGTTCACCCATCAGGGCGGCGTGAGCCTGCGCGTGGACGGCCAGCGGCAGAGCGACGGCGTCGCCCTGCGGGTGACGGTGCAGGACTCCGGCATCGGCTTCGAGACGCCGGCCGACGATGCGCTGTACCAGCGCTTCCACCAACTCGACGGCTCGCTGACCCGCGAGTACGGCGGCCTGGGCATCGGCCTGGCGCTGTGCCGCCAGCTCACCGAGCTGCTCGGCGGGCAACTGCAGCACCATTCCAGCCCCGGGCGCGGCAGCCGTTTCGTCCTCGAACTGAACCTCGGCCAGCCGGCGCAGAGCTTCAGCGTGCCGCCACGCCGCGCCGGCGGCCAGGCCCTGCGCCGTCCGGAACAGTGCACGGTGCTGGTGGTGGAGGACAACGCCATCAACCAACTGGTGATCCGCGGCATGCTGCTCAAGCTGGGCTACCGGGTGCGCACCGCCGACAACGGCTCGGAAGCCATCGACCTGCTGCGCCGCGAAGGCGTCGATGCCGTGCTGCTGGACTGCCAGATGCCGATCATGGACGGCTTCGCCACCTGCCGGGCGATCCGCGCGCTGCCCCAGGGCGGCGAGCTGCCGGTGCTGGCCATCACCGCCCACAGCCACAGCGGCGACCGCGAGCGCTGCCTGGCGGCGGGGATGAGCGACTACCTGGCCAAGCCGGTGAAGTTCGAGGAACTGCAGACCCTGCTGCACGACTGGCTGCTGTGCCAGCCGGCGCTGCCCAGCCACGCCTGATCCGCCGCGCCCGTTGCTTCACGCGGCGCGCTCCGCTGGCCGGAACGCCCGCACCGCTGGCGCAATTCCCCCTATGGCCAAGCCCTGAACCGTGATTCACTGCTTGAAACAATGAATCCGGATTCAGAGCATGGTCTACCGTCTCACCGAAGCCCGCCTGCAGAAGGACGTGGAACTGCGCGAGCGTATCCTCCAGCTGGCCCTGGCGCGGGTCGCCGAGGGCGGCTTCGCGGCGCTGACCATGCAGGGCCTGGCCGAAGAGGCGGGCATCGCCACCGGCAGCCTGTACCGGCATTTCCGCGGCAAGGGCGAACTGGCCGCCGAAGTCTTCGCCCGCGCCAGCCAGCGCGAGGTGGACGCCCTGGCCGTCGTCCTGCGCGGCACCGGCGGGCCGGCCGGGTGCCTGGCCCGCGGCCTGCGCCAGTTCGCCCGGCGCGCCTGGGACAGCCGGCGCCTGGCCTTCGCGCTGATCGCCGAACCGGTCGACCCCGAGGTGGACGAACAGCGCCTGCTCTACCGCGAGGCCTATGCCGAACTCTTCATCGAACTGCTGGAAGAGGGCGTGCGCAGCGGCCACTTCCACTGCGGCCCCGCGCCGCTGATCGCCGCCTGCCTGGTGGGGGCGATCGCCGAATCCCTGGTCGGCCCGCTGTCGCCGCCGGCCCGAGCCGCCCGCGATGCCGGGCAACCCAGCCCTGGCCTGGAGCAAGTCAGCCAGGCCCTCGTCGATTTCTGCCTGCGCGCCGTCGGCGCGCCCCAGCCGGAGGAACAGCGATGAACCTGCACCAGTACGCCGAGACCCACGAAGTGACCAACCAGGTGCCGCCGCTGGACGGCGCCAACCTCTACCGCATCGACCTGCCCTTGCAGGAATGGGTGCGCCGCTACGACGGCGGCTGGGCCGAGCAGCGCCTGGGAGCCTACGGCGCTTTGGCCGGCGGGCCGCTGATGGCCGCCGGCTTCCTCGCCAACGAGAACAAGCCGGTGTTCAAGAGCCACGACCGCTACGGCCACCGCGTCGACCTGGTGGAATTCCACCCGGCCTACCACGAGCTGATGCGCACGGCCATCGAGCACGGCATCCCGTCCATGCCCTGGACCGACCCGCGCGCCGGCGCCCACGTCGCCCGCGCCGGCCTGAGCTACCTGCACAGCCAGGCTGAGGCCGGCACCGGCTGCCCGCTGACCATGACCTTCGCCAGCGTCCCGGCGATCCGCCTGCAGCCGGACATCGCCGAGAAATGGCTGCCGAAGATCCTCGCCAGCGAATACGACCCGCGCAACCTGCCGATCGAGCAGAAGGCCGGCGCCACCATCGGCATGGCCATGACCGAGAAGCAGGGCGGCACCGACGTGCGCGCCAACACCACCCGCGCCTACCCGGTGGGCATCCCCGGCCCGGGCCAGGCCTACGAGCTGGTCGGGCACAAGTGGTTCTGCTCGGCGCCGATGTGCGACGCCTTCCTCACCCTGGCCTACACCGACAAGGGCCTGACCTGCTTCCTGCTGCCGCGCCACCGCCCGGACGGCACGCGCAACGAGTTCTACGTGCAGCGCCTGAAGAACAAGCTGGGCAACTGGTCCAACGCCTCCAGCGAGGTGGAGTACCGCGGCGCCCTGGCCTGGATGGTGGGCGAGGAGGGCCGCGGCGTGCCGACCATCATCGAGATGGTGGCCATGACCCGCTTCGACTGCATGGTCGGCTCCAGCGCCCTGATGCGCCAGGCGCTGACCCAGGCCGCGCACCACTGCGCCTACCGCCAGGTCGGCGGCCGGGTGCTGGCCGAACAGCCGCTGATGCAGAACGTGCTGGCCGACCTGGCCCTGGAAAGCGAGGCCGCGCTGGCCCTGACCATGCGCATGGGCCGCGCCCTGGACCACCTGCACGACGAGCAGGAAGACAAGTTCGCCCGCCTGGTCACCGCCGTGGGCAAGTACTGGATCTGCAAACGCGCCCCGGCGATGATCAACGAAGCCGCCGAATGCCTGGGTGGCGCCGGCTACGTCGAAGACACCATCCTCCCGCGCCTGTACCGCGAGGCCCCGGTGAACTCCACCTGGGAAGGCTCGGGCAACGTCCAGTGCCTGGACGTGCTGCGCGCCCTGTCCAAGGAGCCGGGCGTACTCGACGCGCTGTTCCACGAACTCGGCGACGGCCACGGCGACGCCCGCCTGGCAGCCTTCATCGGCAACCTCAAGGCCTCCTTCGCCGACACCGCCGACATCCAGTTCCGCGCCCGCCAGCTCACCGAGGACGTGGCCGTGGCCCTGCAGGCCAAGCTGCTGCTGGAAGCCGGCAACGCCACCGTCTCCGACGCCTTCATCGGCAGCCGCCTGGGCGGCGGCGGCCGCGTCTACGGCACCCTGCCGCGCGGCACGGACGTCGAGGCGCTGGTGGCGCGGGCGACGCCGCATCTGGCCTGATGCCGCTGGCCGGGAGCCGCGAGGCTCCCGGCCTAGCCCAGCAGGCGCCGACTCAGCAGGTGTTGCAGGTCGCGGCGGCCGTCCACTACCAGATAGACGTGAATGTCCCGTTCACGCTGGCGATAGATGATGCGGTAGGGCTTGAAGAACAGCTGGCGGTATTCGCGGATGCCCAGGCTCAGCAGTTCCTTGGGGAAATTTCCGCGCTCCGGTGAGTGACTCAGCTCGCCGATGCATTCCAGCAGCATGCTCAGGACATGAACCGCATGTTGCGGCCCGTCGAATTCGGCAACGTAGTCGTGGATGGACTTCAAATCGCGTTCGGCGCCCTGCGTGATGAACACGCGATAGGGCGATTCTGCCCCCATCAGGCGTCCCCGCGCAGGCGTTTCGCCACTTCGTCCAGAGCAGCGAATCGGCCTTCCTCGATTTCCTGGTTGCCCAGTGCCAGTAGTTTCAGCAGGGCCAGGGTCTCCTGGGTTTCCTCATAGCTGCGGACGTCCTGAATCACCGCCTTGGCTTCGCCGTTCTGGGTGATGATGAGCGGCTCCTGCTGCTCGCCGAGCTGCTTGAGCACCTCTGCCGCATTGGCCTTGAGGTAACTGATGGGTTTGACCTGGGAGGAGTAGCGCATGGTGGCGGCACCTGGAAGAGTTAAGGACTGAATATAGTCTTTTAATGGTTGCCCGCACAGTGGGAGTCCTCCCGGCTGGATGGGGAACCAAGGACATGATTCAGTCATCCCCTTCCTGCAAATAAGCAGGCAAGATGGAGCTGATCGCTCAGACAGGAAGCCCACCATGAATGCCGAGCTCGGCGACGCTTTCGTCGTCGCCCATACCGCAGAAGAAGCGGTCGACCGCCTTGCCGCCTTGCACCAGCGCGCCACCGGGGCGCTCAGCCAGGCTCTGCGGCGCTACCTGAAGACCCGCGAGCAGCCGGGCGCCGAGGAGCGCGCGCTGTTCCGCTATCCGCAGCTTCGCCTGACCTACCTGTGCCAGGGCGAGGTGCCCTCGACCACCCGCGCCTACGCCAAGGTGCAGACGCCCGGCACCTATGCCGTCACCATCACCCACCCCGCGGCCTTCCGCAAATACCTGCTGGAGCAGTTGCGCCCGCTGATGGAAGACTTCACCGTGCGCATCGAGGTCGGCCCCAGCGAGCAGAACATTCCCTATCCCTACGTGGTGGAGCAGGGCGATGAGCTGGCCGGCTCGGGCGTGACCGCCGCCGAACTGGCGCGGGTGTTCCCCAGCACCGATCTGTCGGCCACTTCCGACGGCATCGCCGACGGCCTGTACCAGTGGGAAGGCGCCGACCCCATGCCGCTGGCGCTGTTCGACGCCGCGCGCACCGACTTCTCGCTGCGCCGCCTGGTGCACTACACCGGCAGCGACTGGCGCTGCGTGCAGCCGTGGATCCTGCTGACCAACTACCACCGCTACGTCGATCAGTTCATCCACATGGGCCTGGAGCGCCTGCACGAGGACCCGCGCTTCGTGCGCATGGTGCTGCCGGGCAACGTGGTGATCGAGCGCGACATGGATCGGGGCGAGGCCAACGCCATCATCGCCGGCGTCGAGTGGCACCGTTTCCAGATGCCGGCCTATCACCTGATCGCCAGCGACGGCGACGGCGTCACCCTGATCAACATCGGCGTCGGCCCGTCCAACGCCAAGAACATCACCGACCACCTGGCCGTGCTGCGCCCGCACTGCTGGCTGATGATCGGCCACTGCGGCGGCCTGCGGCAGTCGCAGACCATCGGCGACTACGTGCTGGCCCACGCCTACATGCGCCGCGACGGCATCCTCGACCGGGTGCTGCCGCCGCACATCCCGATCCCGGCGCTGGCCGAGGTGCAGGTGGCGCTGCAGGAGGCCGCGGCGCTGGTTACCGGCGAACGCGGCGAACAACTCAAGCGGCGCCTGCGCACCGGCACCGTGCTGACCTACGACGACCGCAACTGGGAGCTGCACTGGGCCCAGGAGCGTCCGCTGATCAACCTGGCGCGGGCCGTGGCGGTGGACATGGAGAGCGGCACCATCGCCGCCCAGGGCTACCGCCTGCGGGTGCCCTACGGCACGCTGCTGTGCGTGTCGGACAAGCCGCTGCACAGCGAGATCAAGTTGCCCGGCGCCGCCAGCGCCTTCTACCAGCGCGCGGTGAGCCAGCACCTGGCGATCGGCATCGCCGCCGTCGACCTGCTGCGCACCCAGCTCAACTCGCTGCACTCGCGCAAGCTGCGCAGTTTCGACGAGCCGCCGTTCCGTTGATCCGGCGCATGGCCACGGCCCTTTCCCGCCCGCGCGGGGAGGGCCCGTGGCAGGATGGCGCAAAGGCCGCAACCGGAGGACGCCATGGCTGAACCCCTGCAACCGACCCGCGCCGAACGCGCCACGCGGGTACTGTCGCTGCTCGACCTGACCTCGCTGAACGCCGACGACGACATGCCGCGCATCGTCCAGCTCTGCCGCCGGGCGTTGACGCCCTATGGCGAGGTGGCCGCGGTGTGCGTCTACCCGCGTTTCGTGCATGTGGCGCGGCGCACGCTCAATGGCTTTGGTGCGCGGGCGGTGAAGGTCGCCAGTGTGTGCAACTTTCCCGCCGGGGATGCGCCTTTGGCCGAGGTGGTGGAGGAGGTGCGGCGTACCCTTGCCGAAGGCGCCGACGAGATCGACCTGGTCTATCCCTGGCAGGCGCTCAAGGCTGGACGGGCCGATGGCGCGGTGGAGCTGATCCGGGCCTGCAAGGCGCTGTGCGGGCCCTACCATCGGCTCAAGGTGATCGTCGAAAGCGGCGAGTTGGGTGAGCCTGAGTTGATTCGTACGGCTTGTCGCGAGGCCATTGCTGGTGGCGCCGACTTTCTCAAGACCAGCACTGGCAAGGTGGCCGTGAATGCTACGCCGGAGGCTGCGCGGGTGATGCTGGAATGCATCGTGGAGTCGGGCGGCAAGGTGGGCTTCAAGGCTGCTGGTGGCATTCGTAGCCTGGACGATGCCGAGGTCTACCTGGCTATCGCGCAGGAGATGCTTGGGGATGATTGGATCACATCCGAGCATCTGCGCTTCGGGGCTTCGGCGTTGCTCGATGAGCTGTTGCGCGAAATGGAGGCGTGACTTTTGTAGGAGCGAGCTTGCTCGCGAACGGTGCCTCTCTGCGATGCCTCCAAAGAGCACCCTCTCCCCAGCCCTCTCCCCAGCCCTCTCCCCAGCCCTCTCCCTGAAGGGAGAGCACTGCTGTCCGGCACGCCTCATGCTATTAACAGCTGCCCCTGACGCAGGTTGATCTCGCGTATTCGCTCCTACCGTCGTCGGTAACGTTCGGCCTCCAGACCAGGACGCTGAAACAGCGTCGCCTGTACCGCCACCATCAGCATCCACAGGCTTTGCCGCGTTCCCGTCCTGCGTTGGTAAAGGTTCAGCAGCAAGTAGCTGATCAGCGCACAGAGAATCTGGATGCGCACGGCATTCTCGCTACGGCCCAGGAAACGCCTGACCTTCAGGTGTTGCTTGATCCATTTGAAAAACAGCTCGATCCGCCAGCGATCCCGGTAGCGCTCGGCGATTTCTGCCGCCGGGCTGCTCAGGTCGTTGGTCGCCAGGCTTAGAGGCGGCTCATCGCCTGGGCGGTTCACCAGGATCCGCCGCAGGGGCTGGGTGTAGTGATTACGCCGTCGGCCACCTGGGTTGCGGTTGGAGAAGTTCACCTCTTCGTCTCGCAGGATCGTTTCCCGGTCTTGCTGGGGAACCTCGCGCTGGGCCAGGACCTTGAGCCGCACATTGGACTTGAATCGTGTGACGAAGCGGGCCTTCTGGGCATCCAGGCTCGCCCACCAGTTGAAGTCGTAATAGCCCTTGTCGAATACGTAGGTGGCCTGTGGCTCGATACCCAGCGTCCGGCCTTCGTCGATGTCGTTGACGTTGGCTGCGCTGAAGCTGCAATGCACCGGTGCTGCCGCCTGCTCGGCATACAGCACATGGACTTTCAGCCCCTGGGAGCGGGTTCGATTGGACAGCGTCCATTCGTCGAAGCCAGGGCCCTTGAGGGTGATCGTGGTGGAGTCCAGCAGGTACAGCAGTTCCTTCCCGTCACGGCGTAACTGCCGGCAGACGCCCGCCATCAGGTAGTGCGCAACCTGGGCGAAGACCTCGGTATTACGGCGTTCGTTGGCATCGGCCAGGGTGGAACGCCGGATCGGGCCCGTCCCCAGGTGATAGTGCTGATGGGGATGGCTGTTGAAGCTGGTTTCAAGCGCCCGCAGGCTGCTCACGCCGGCCAGTTGGGCATACACCATGGCGACTAGGTGATCCCAACTGCCAAAGCGCTTGCTGTGTTTGTCGGCGACCAGTCGATCGAAGACGCCGCGAGGCAGCGCTTTTAGTACATCGTGAAAACGGCTTATCCTGAACATCTTGCGGGGGCTGTGAGGTTGAGTTGGCGCTCAACGGTTTAACCCGTGCCTTCAGCCCCCGCAAGCCCTCCAGACGCCCCCTCGAAAATATTCCGGACAGTAGTGGAAGGGAGAGGGAGCCGTTCGGCGTGCACTGGCACTTCAGCACTTCCTGATGCCTCGCATAGCGCCTGATATTTCCATGAGGCACGTCTTCCACGCCGACACGGACTAGCCCCCTCGCCCTGACGGGAGAGGGAGCTGTTCGGCGTGCGCTGGCACTTCAGCATTCCCAGATGCCTCGCATAGCGCCTGATCTCTCCATGAGGCACGTCCTCAACGTTGGCACGGACTAGCCCCCTCTCCCTTCAGGGAGAGGGTTGGGGAGAGGGGCTGCGTTCAGGTCGGCACCAATGGTTCCGGGAGACTCCCCTCGCGAACAAGCATTAGGCCCCTTCACCCACCCATCCGCCCCACCAACCACTGCTCCCCCGGCTTGGGCGCGCGGAACGCCTGGCTTTCCACGCCCTGTTCATCCAACGCCCGGGCCAGGTCGTGGACGGGGGCGAACTGGCCTTCGTCGCTGAGGCGGAAGGTGCCGAAGTGGATGGCCATGCTGCACTGCGATTCCAGCGTGCGGTGGGCCTGCACGGCGTCGTCCGGGTTCATGTGGTGGTGGCGCATGAACCAGCGCGGTTCGTAGGCGCCGATGGGCAGCGCGGCGAAGCGCATCGGACCGAAGCGTTCGCGGATCAGCGCGAATTCCGGGCCCAGGCCGGTGTCGCCGGGGAACAGCACGGGACCGTCCGCCGATTCCAGCACGAAGCCCAGCCACAGGGTGCGGTTGGTGTCGTAGCGCGAGCGCGCCGACCAGTGCTGCGCCGGCACGCCGGTGAGCAGCATGCCCTCGTGCAGCGGCAGGCTCTGCCACCAGTCCAGCTCGTGCACGTCGACGAAGCCGCAGGCGCGGATCAGCTCGGCGTTGCCCAGGCCGGTCACCACCTTGGCTTGCGGGAAGCGCCGGGCCAGTTCGCCCAGGCTGCCGACGTCCAGGTGGTCGTAGTGGTTGTGGCTGACCAGGATCAGGTTGATCGGCGGCAGTTCGTCCAGGGCCAGGCCCGGCGGGTGGTGGCGCTTGGGGCCGACGAAGCTGAAGGGGCTGGTGCGTTCGCACCACAGCGGGTCGGTGAGGATGTTCAGGCCGCGGTGCTGGATCAGCAGGGTGGCGTGGTTGATGTAGGTGACGCGCAGTTCCTCGCCGCTGACCTGCGCCGGGGTTTCCGGGCGGCGTTCGGCGCCGGGCTGTTCGATCCAGGCCAGTTGCCTGTCGCGCTCCAGCTGCCACTTGAGGAATTCACGGAAGCCGTGGTGCGGCTTGGCGTCCAGGTTGCGGAAGCGCAGGCCGTCGAAGTTCGGGCTTTGCGGCCCGCTGTAGCCGCCGCCGAGGCGGCCGGCGAGGTTGAGCAGGGTGATCAGCCAGGGGGAGCGACGGGCCTTGGGCATGGTGGGATGCTCTGCGTGCTCTTGCGGGGGAACGGTGGCACAACCTAGCATGCCGGCCCATCCTTGTGCTCCGCCGACTCGTTGCCGTTTCCTGCCCATGCCCCGTCCGCCTCGTCCCACCTCCCGCCGTCCCGCTCCCCGCCGCGTCGCCAAGGCTCCGCCGGAGCAGCCGCGGCTGATCCTGCTGAACAAGCCGTTCGACGTGCTGACGCAGTTCAGCGATGGCGAGGGCAGGGCGACGCTCAAGGACTACGTGCCGGTGCCCGGCGTCTATCCCGCCGGGCGCCTGGACCGCGACAGCGAGGGCCTGCTGCTGCTGACCAACGACGGCCGCCTGCAAGCGCGCATCGCCGACCCCAAGCACAAGCTGCCGAAGACCTATTGGGTGCAGGTGGAGGGCGAGCCGGACGAGGCGCAGTTGCAGCGCCTGCGCGAAGGCGTGCAGCTCAACGATGGCCCGACGTTGCCGGCCGAGGCGTGGCGCATCGACGAGCCGCAATTGTGGGAGCGGGTGCCGCCGGTGCGTTTCCGCAAGTCGGTGCCCACTGCCTGGCTGGAACTGGTGATCCGCGAGGGACGCAACCGCCAGGTGCGGCGTATGACGGCGGCCGTCGGCCTGCCGACCCTGCGCCTGGTGCGGGTGCGCATCGGCCCCTGGAGCCTGGACGGGCTGCAGCCGGGGGAGTGGCGCGAGGCGCAGCCCTAGGGCCGGATCAGAAACCGCCTTCCAGGCCGGCGACCACGAAGGATTTGACCAGGAAGCCGAAGACGCCGAGGCCGAGGGCGAAGAACAGCACCATGGTGCCCATGCGTCCGGCCTTGGACTTCTTGGCCAGGTCCCAGACGATGAAGGCCATGAACAGGACCAGGGCGCTGACCAGCCCGTACATCATCCAGTCTTCGAAACTCTCGTTCATTGCTGCTCCTGCCCGGCGCGGGCGCTTGAGTGGGGGCCGGAAGGTCCGGCGGTCGCGAGGACGGGCGGCATTATAAGGGCTTGGTCGTCGGTTGATCAGCGCCGTGCAGAAAGTGAGCAGAATTTCCCGCGCGGGGCCGGCAGCGGCCGAAGAAGTCCCGCCGCAGCGGCCCTGGCGGGAAATAGTCGAGCGCCGGGCGGCGCTGGCAGGACGCGGGGTGCGCGCATTTGTCGCAGCGGACCTCCTTCGTAGGAGCGAGCCGTGCCCGCCTGGACGGTAGGAGCAACTGTCTTGCCGGCTGCGCCAAGGCGCGCCTCAACGGATGGGGTGAGCCTTGGCGAAACCCATGCGGTCGTGGTGATGGGTATCGCTTCGCTCAACGCCATCCTACGGGTCTTGTGTTTGCCGGAGGTATCGGCGCGGATCGCGGATGAGATCCGCTACGCGGCCCCAGCCGCGCCGGTCCCCTGTAGGAGCGGGCCCTGCCCGCGATTCGCGCGCAGGGCGCGCTCCTACATTTGCCGGGTCAGCTGCGCAGGTGCTCCAGCGGCAGTTCGGTGCTGGCCATGATGTTGCGCAGCACGAAGCTCGACCGCACGCTGGTCACGCCTTCGATGCGCGTCAGGGTGCCGAGCAGGAAGTGCTGGTAGTGCTCCATGTCCGGCACCATCACCTTCAGCTGGTAGTCCGCATCCATCCCGGTGACCAGGCTGCACTCCAGCACCTCCGGGCACTGGGCGATGATCGACTGGAAGTGCTCGAAGCGCTCCGGGGTGTGCCTGTCCATGCCGATCAGGACGAAGGCGGTGAGGCTCAGGCCGAGCTTCTTGCTGTCCAGCAGGGCGACCTGGCGCAGGATGTAGCCGTCGTCTTCCAGTTGCTTGACGCGCCGCGAGCAGGGCGAGGGCGACAGGCCGATGCGTTCGGCCAGCTCCTGGTTGGAGATGCGCGCATCGCGCTGCAATTCGGCGAGGATTCGCAGGTCGTAGCGGTCCAGTTTGTTCATTGTGGCCTCGAAAATTTATCGACTTGCATGTTTTTATACATTCTTGGTGATTTATTGCGCAATTGGTAGTTCGATGCGCAATCTTCGCAATCCGCTGCCGCTTCGCTCCCCGTAACATGGCTCCAGAAATCACGGCCCGGACCCATACGTCCACGGCGATCCGCCCAATCAGGCGCATCGCGGCCTGTCGACCCGATCGGGTCGCCCAGGCCACCGGGCTACGCACCGCCCAGAAGGTGGAGCGAGGTGAGCCGGCGCCAGAAGCGACGAGCCAGGACGAATTCCCCGAGGGGAGGTCACCGACCTCCCTTTTTTCTTGCCTGCGATTTGCCCGCCGACCTTTACCTTGACTTTACCCTGGCCCCGGGGATGCGCGGTCTGCGCGGTTGTCTATCTGTCATGCAAACGAGTGAGATCGGCCGGCAGGCCGCTGCGAGGCATTCATGAAGTCGGGCATCTGGCGTCTGGCATCCGTTGGGTTGCTGTCACTGGCCATCGCTGGCCAGGCCTTCGCCGAAGGGCAGGGGCCCGGGCAGGGCGGCCATGGCGGACAGGGTGGGCATGGTGGCGGAAATGGGGGCGGCCAGTGGCAGGGCCGTCCGCAGGGCAACCAGGGCAACCAATGGCAGGGGCGTCCGCAGGGCAACCAAGGCAACCAATGGCAAGGCCGGCCGCAGGGCAACCAGGGCGGCCAGTGGCAGGGCCGGCCGCAAGGCAACCAGGGCGGCCAGTGGCAAGGCCGGCCGCAAGGCAGCCAGGGCAACCAATGGCAAGGCCGACCGCAGGGCAACCAGGGCGGTCAATGGCAAGGCCGGCCCCAGGGCAACCAGGCCAGCCAGGGACAAGGCCGACCCCAGAACGACTGGAACGGCCAATCGCCGGGCCGCCCCGCCACCGGTCATGACGACCGCGGCCCCGACCACCGTCCCGGGAACTGGACCACCCAGTGGTCCAGCCCCAACCAGGGTGGCGGCAATGGCCACGGCCCCGGCCGGCCTTCCGGCGGAGGCGGTTCCTGGCAGGGCCGGCCGCCGCCCGCGCCCGGCAATGCCTGGCATGGCCGCCCGGGCGGCAACTGGGGGCCGCATCCGTCGAACTGGCGGCCGGGCTATGTGGTGGACCGCGTGCCCTCGGGCTATTACCGGGTGCCCTGGCGCGGCAGCGACTATTTCTTCAACGACGGCTACTGGTACCGCCCCCATGGCGTGCGCTACGTGGTGGTGGCGCCGCCCTACGGCGTGCGGGTGCGCTACCTGCCGTCCTACGCCGAGCAACTGTGGTTCGGCAGCATGCTGTACTTCCTCGCTGCCGGCACCTACTACCTGTTCGACAATTCCTCGCAGACCTACGAAGTGGTGCCACCTCCGCCGCAGGTGGCGCAGGCCCCGCTGCCGACGGGCAATCCCTACGACGTGATCGCCTACCCGATGTACGGACAGAGCCCGCAGCAGCAGGCCCAGGACCGTTACGAGTGCCACACCTGGGCGGTCGGGCAGAGCGGCTTCGACCCGGCCATGGCCGGCTACGCGCCGTCGCAGCAGGCCGTGGATACCTACCGCGGCGCGCTGGGCAGTTGCCTGCAGGGGCGCGGCTACAGCATCAACTGATGGTTTCCCGGCCCACCACTTCCAGCGGGTCGGCGTGCACCAGCACCTCGGCCCGGGGGAACTCGGCGCGGATCGCCAGCACGGCCTGGTCGCACAGGGTGTGGGCCTGGGACAGGCGCATGTCGCCGGGCAGCTCCAGGTGCAGCTGGACGAACCAGCGATCGCCGGAAATCCGCGTGCGCAGGTCGTGGGCGCCGACCACTCCGGGCACCTGGCGCACCAGTTCGAGCATGCGCTCGCTGACGTCCGCCGGCAGTTCCTCGTCCATCAGCACCGCCACTGACTCGCGGGCGATGCGCACGGCGCTCCAGAGAATGTAGGCGGCGATGCCCAGGCCGAAGACCGCATCCATCCGCGGGAAGCCGTAGTGCGCCAGCAACAGGGCAACCAGGATGCTGCCGTTGAGCAGCAGGTCGGAGCGGTAGTGCAGCGAGTCGGCCTGCACCGCCAGCGAACCGGTGTGCTTGATGACGTAGCGCTGCACGCCCAGCAGCGCGGCGGTCAGCGCCAGCGACAACAGCATCACCAGGATGCCCCAGCCGGTGGCGCCCAGCGGTTCGGGGTGCTGCAGGCGGTCCAGCGCCTGGGATCCGATGAGCACCGCGCTGACCGAGATGAACAGCGCCTGGCCCATGCCCGACAGCGACTCCGCCTTGCCGTGGCCGTAGCGGTGGTCGTCGTCCGCCGGGCGTAGCGAATAGCGCACCGCCAGCAGGTTGAGCAGCGAGGCGGCGCCGTCGAGCAGGGAGTCGGTCAGGCCGGCCAGCAGGCTCACCGAGCCGCTGTGCCACCAGGCCAGGGCCTTGGCCACCACCAGGGTGACGGCCACCGCCAGCGAGGCGCTGGTGGCCAGGTGCAGCAGGCGGGCGCGTCGGTTGTCCAAGTTCAGCGGGTGTCCTGGCGCAGTGGCAGGAAGTAGATGTAGTCGAGCAGCGGCGCCGGCTGGCCGAGGGCGGTGAGCGCGGCGCTCATCTGCCCACGGTGGTGGGTGCCGTGGTTGACCAGGTGCTGGACGATGTCGGCCAGGCTCTGGCGGTGGTCCTGGCCGGCCATGTTGCGGTATTCCAGCAGCTTGCCGAGGTCGCGCTCGTCCTGCCGGGCCAGCCACTGCTTCCAGCCCTGCACGCCTTCGCGGAGGAAGTCGGCCAGGGCGGCGCGGTCCGGCGCGGCCTCGCTGTCCAGGCGGGTGAACTGCCAGGGCCGGCCCTCGACGCGATCGAGCCAGATGCGGTCGCCCACCGCGAGGTGGTTGAGGGTGCCGTGCAGGCTGCCGAAGAACAGCCCGCGCGGTTCGCGGTAGGCGGCCTCGTCCAGGGGCGCGACGGCCTCGAGGATGCGTTCGTGGGCCCACAGGTGGTAGTCGAGGAGTTTTTCCAGGTGGCGCCCCAGTGCCGCGTGCATGTCAGCCCTCCAGCTTGAGCCCCAGGCTGGCCAGCTGCTGCGGGTTGCCGACGCGCTGGATCAGGCGTGGGTCGTCCAGCGGCAGGGCCCGGCCGGTCTCGCGTTCGATGATTGCCTTGAGTTTAGTCCGGTCCACCTGGCCGTCGGCGCCGACCGCCTCGTGCAGTTTCTCGGGGGCGACGGAGTATTTCTCGTCCGGCAGGTAGATGGCTCCGGTGGCGAAGTCTACGCCGAAGGCGATCAGCCCCGGGATGATGTAGAACAACAGTCCGATGGCATCGAACACGGCGATGGCCGGGTCGATGCGGCCGTCGATCTGGCCGCGGCGGTCGGGGTAGAACAGGGTGCCGCAGGCGGCCAGCTGGCTCAGCAGGGCTGCGCTGAGAACCGCGCAGGAAACTCGGGTGGCAAGACGCATCTAGGACCTCCGGAATAGGCTTCGAGCAACTATATCAATGCGGCGCAGGGGCCTCTATCGTCGGCCGCTGCTCCTTGTTGCATAGGACTGCGGCGGGCCGGCCGTGGTTCGCCGTTATAATCGCCGGTTCGTTATTTCCGCGTGCTTAAGGGTGGATGAAATATAGCCATGAATGCCCTTCCCATCGATGCCATTCTGCCATCCCTGCGCCAGGCCCTGGGCGAGCGCGACGAGGCCGTGCTGGAGGCGCCGCCCGGCGCCGGCAAGACCACCCGGGTGCCGCTGGCGCTGCTCGACGAGCCCTGGCTGGCCGGGCAGGGCATCCTCATGCTCGAACCGCGCCGCCTGGCCGCCCGCGCCGCGGCCGAGCGCCTGGCCGCGGAGCTGGGGGAGAAGGTCGGCGACACGGTCGGCTACCGCATCCGCCTGGACAGCAGGGTAGGGCCGAAGACGCGCATCGAGGTGGTCACCGAGGGCATCCTCACCCGCCGCCTGCAGGACGACCCAGCGCTGGAAGGCGTGGGCCTGGTGATCTTCGACGAATTCCACGAGCGCAGCCTGGACGCCGACCTGGCCCTGGCGCTGACCTTGAACGGCCGCGAACTGCTGCGCGATACGCCGCTGAAGGTGCTGGTGATGTCCGCCACCCTGGAGGGCGAGCGGCTGTCCGCCTTGCTCGACGAGGCGCCGGTGGTGCGCAGCGAGGGGCGCATGTTCCCGGTGGAGCTGCGCTGGGGACGGCCCTGGCAGGCTGGCGAATTCGTCGAGCCGCGGGTGGTGCAGACGGTGCTCCAGGCCCTGGCCGACGAGCCCGGCAGCCTGCTGGTGTTCCTCCCGGGGCAGGCGGAGATTCGCCGCGTCGCCGAGCAACTGGGCGAGGCCCTGGCCGGGCGCGACGAGGTGCTGCTGTGCCCATTGCACGGCGAGCTGGAACTGTCCGCCCAGCGCGCCGCCATCGAGCCGGCGCCGCCCGGCAAGCGCAAGGTAGTGCTGGCCACCAACATCGCCGAGACCAGCCTGACCATCGACGGCGTGCGCGTGGTGGTCGACGCCGGGCTGGCGCGGGTGCCGCGCTTCGACCCGGGCAGCGGCATGACCCGCCTGGAGACCCAGCGCATCTCCCGCGCCTCGGCCACCCAGCGCGCCGGCCGCGCCGGGCGCCTGGAGCCGGGCGTGTGCTACCGCCTGTGGTCCGAGGCGCAGCACGAGCAACTGCCGGCCTACGGAACGGCGGAAATCCTCCAGGCCGACCTCGCCGGCCTGGCCCTGCAACTGGGCCGCTGGGGCGTGGCGCCGGAGGAACTGGCCTGGCTCGACGTGCCGCCGGCCGCGGCCTACGCCCAGGCCCGCGAGCTGCTCGCGCGTCTCGGCGCACTGAACGACAGCGGCGCGCTGAACGCCCACGGTCAGGCCATGGCCGAACTGCCGGCGCACCCGCGCATCGCCCACCTGCTGCTGCGCGGCCAGGCGCTGGGCCTGGGCAGCCTGGCCTGTGATGTCGCCGCCTTGCTGGGCGAGCGCGACATCCTGCGCGGCGCCGGCGCCGACCTGCACGAACGCACGGCGCTGCTCGCCGGTGAGTCGGCCGGCAACCGCGCCAGTCGCGGCGCAGTGCAACGGGCCAAGCAACTGGCCCGGCAGTTCCGCGGCTACCTGCGCGGCAAGCCGAGCGAAGCGGTGGCCGACACCGACCACCCGCGCTGGCTGGGCGCGCTGCTGGCCTTCGCCTATCCCGACCGCGTGGCCCGCCAGCGTCGCGAGGGCGGCGGCGAATACCGCCTGGCCAACGGCCGCGCCGCGCAGTTCGGCGAGCCGGACGCCTTGATGAAGGAACCCTGGCTGGTGGTCGCCGACCTCGGCAGCCGCCAGGGCCAGCGCGAAGAACGCATCTACCTGGCCGCCGCCCTGGACGCGGCGCTGTTCGATACTGTGCTGGCCGAGCAGGTGAAGGTGCATGACGAACTGGACTGGGACGAGCGCGAAGGCGTGCTGCGCGCCGAACGCCAGCGCAAGGTCGGCGAACTGGTGCTCAGCCGCGAGGCGCTGCCCGGCCTCGACGCCGAAGCCCGCAGCCGCGCGCTGCTCGGCCTGGTGCGGCGCAAGGGCCTGGAACTGCTGCCCTGGACCCCGGAACTGCGCCAGTGGCAGGCGCGGGTGAACCTGCTGCGCCGTCTCGACCTGGAAGACAAGGGCGAAAGCGAGTGGCCGGACGTCGGCGACGCGGCCCTGCTGGCCTCGCTGGAGGACTGGCTGCTGCCGTACCTGGGCAAGGTCTCGCGCCTGGCCCACTTCGCCAACCTGGAGCTGCCCGGCATCCTCCACGGCCTGCTGCCCTGGCCGCTGCCGCAGCGCCTGGACGAGCTGGCGCCGCGCACCCTGCAGGTGCCGTCCGGCTCGAACATCCGCCTGGACTACAGCGAATTCCCGCCGGTATTGGCGGTACGCCTGCAGGAACTGTTCGGCCTGGCCGACACCCCGCGCATCGCCGGCGGCCGCCTGGCGGTGAAACTGCACCTGCTGTCACCGGCGCAGCGCCCGGTGCAGGTGACCCAGGACCTGGCCAACTTCTGGCGCAGCACCTACGCCGAAGTGAAGAAGGACCTCAAGGGCCGCTACCCCAAGCACTATTGGCCGGACGATCCGCTGATCGCCGAACCCACCGCCCGGGCCAAGCCGCGCAAATGAATGTGAGTCGGAATTAAAATGCCGATTTATAGGGGGCGGAAGGGATGAACCGGAATTTTATTGCCGAAAAAGGCTGATGGGGCCTGCTATGAGGAACATCACCACCGAGGAGCGCCAGCGGCTGATCGACGACATTCTGCGGGCGAATGTGCAGGGGCGGGAGTCGCTCGGTGTTTCCATTCGCCGGTTGCGCGTCGAGGTCACCGGGCTCGACCAGGACACCTTCGCCGCCATGTGCAGGATATCGACGAAGGCGCTCTACCAGCTCGAGAGCGACAAGGGAAACCCCACCATCGGGACGCTCAATGGCATCCTCAACAAATTCGGCATGCGGATGACGCTGGGTGCGATCGTGGCTGATGCGGTACTCCCGGCGCGGCCCGCCAAGGCCGAGGGCCGGTTCCTTCCACGCGGCACCAGCCCCGCCATGGCAAAGCGCCGGGCGGCGGCAGGAGCCACTGGGAAACCCAGGGCCTGAAACACCGCCGATGGCAAGCCCCGCGAGCGGCTTTTCGGCCGATTCCGAGGCGCTGCGGGCGCAGCGCCGCGGGGGCCGCCTCGTCTACAATAGGCACAAACCATCCTGAGTCCCCCCATGTCCGAAACCGACAGCCGTGCGCTGCAAGACCTGCCGCTGGAGCAGCTGATCGCCTGCCATGAATGCGACCTGCTGATGCGCCGCGAGCCGGTCCCCACGGGCAACCGCTCGGTCTGCCCGCGCTGCGGCTACGAGCTGGAAATCCACCGGCCGCACATGGTGCGCCGCGCCATGGCGCTGGTGCTCACCGCGCTTTTCCTCTACATCCCGGCCAACTTCCTGCCGATCATGAAGATCGACATCCTCGGCCAGGTCGGTATCGACACCGTCTGGGGCGGGGTGCTTGGCCTGTACGCTTCGGGCATGCACGGAGTGGCCGTGCTGGTGTTCCTGTGCAGCATGGTGATTCCCCTGGCCAAGCTGCTGTGCCAGCTGTTCGTCCTCTGCAGCCTGCGCTTCGACGTGGCGCGCGCGCAGGCCATGCAACTGCTGCGCTGGTACCAGCACCTGCGCGAGTGGGGCATGCTGGAGGTCTACCTGATGGGCATCCTGGTGGCCATCGTCAAACTGATCGACATGGCCGAGCTGCACATCGGCGTGGGCCTGGCCTGCTTCATCGGCCTGCTGCTCAGCCAGATATGGCTGGAGGTGACCATGTCGCGCCACCAGGTGTGGGAATCGCTGGCCGGGGAGTTCGACGATGAGGGCCATTGACGCCGGCATCCTGACCTGCGGCGAATGCCACCAGCTCAACCGCGCCACCGACGAGGAGCCGCAGCACTGTTCGCGCTGTGGCTCGGTGCTGCATGCGCGGCGGCCGAACAGCCTCACCCGCACCTGGGCGCTGCTGATCACCGCGGCCATCCTCTATATCCCGGCGAACCTGCTGCCGATCATGACCGTCAACTTCCTCGGCAGCGGCACCCCGGCGACCATCATGGAAGGGGTGGTGGAGCTGATCCACGCGGACATGATCCCGGTGGCCGCGGTGGTGTTCGTCGCCAGCATCCTGGTGCCGACCTTCAAGCTGGTCGGCATCGCCCTGCTGCTTTATTCGGTGCAGCGCCACCAGCCGATGTCGGCGCGGCAACGCATCCTGATGTACCGCTTCATCGAGTGGATAGGTCGTTGGTCGATGCTCGATATCTTCGTCATCGCCATCCTCGTGACCCTGGTGAACTTCGGCAACCTGGCCAGCATCGAGGCGAACCTCGGTGCAGCCGCCTTCGCCACTGTGGTGGTGCTGACCATGCTGGCGGCAGTGACTTTCGATCCCAGGCTGATCTGGGATAACACGGACGCGGAAAACGACGATGAGTGAACTCCCCACCCCGAAACTGCGCAAGACCACCAACTGGTCGGCGATCTGGATCCTGCCGCTGATCGCCCTGGCCATCGGCGCCTGGCTGGCCTGGCGCGCCTACGACCAGGCCGGGGTGACCATCAACATCCAGTTCGAGAGCGGCGACGGCATCCAGCCGAACAAGACCGAGGTGATCTTCAAGGGCATCGCCGTGGGCAAGGTCGTCGATCTGCACGTGAACAAGCCTACCCTGGGCGTCACCGCGGTGGTCGAGATGCGCAAGGAAAGCATCGAGTACCTGAGCAAGCGCACGCGCTTCTGGCTGGTCAAGCCGCGCGTGTCCCTGGCCGGGGTGACCGGGCTGGAGACCCTGGTGTCGGGCAACTACATCGCCGTCGACCCGGTGAAGGGCGAGCTCAACCACGACTTCGTCGCGCTCAAGGAGCCGCCGCCGCTGTCCGACAGCCTGCCCGGCCTGCACCTGATGCTCAAGGCCGAGCGCCTGGGTTCGCTGGAGCAGGGCAGCCCCATCTACTACCGGCAGATCCAGGTCGGCCAGGTGAAGAGCTACCAGCTGGCCGACGACCAGAAGACCATCGAGGTGAAGATCCACATCGAGCCGGCCTACGCCAACCTGGTGCGCAAGCACACGCGCTTCTGGAACGCCAGCGGCATCACCCTGTCCGGCAGCCTCAGCGGCCTGAAGCTGCGCACCGAGTCGCTGGCCAGTATCGCCGCCGGCGGCATCGCCTTCGCCACCCCGGACAGCTACCCGGACAGCCCGCCCACCGACCCGACCAAGCCCTTCCGCCTCTACGAGGACTACGACGCCGCCCAGGCGGGCCTGGCGGTGCGCCTGAAGGTGGACGACGTCAGCGGCCTTTCCGCCGGCAGCACCCCGGTGATGTACAACGGCGTGCAGGTGGGCACGGTGAAGGCCATCGACATGAACAAGGACTTCAACGGCGCCACCGCCACCCTGTCCATGGACCCGCGCACCGAGGAGTTCCTCAACGCCAAGAGCGAGTTCTGGCTGGTCAAGCCGAGCATCTCGCTGGCCGGCATCACCGGGCTGGAGGCGCTGGTGAAGGGCAACTACATCGCCGTGCGCTTCTCCAAGGAGGGCGAGCCCACCCGTGAGTTCACCGTGCGCCCGAAGGCACCGCCGCTGAACCTCGACGCGCCCGGCCTGCACCTGGTGCTGACCAGCGACCGCCTGGGCTCGCTGGAGGTGGGCACGCCCATCCTCTACCGGCAGATGAAGGTCGGCACCGTGCAGAGCTACCAGCTGTCCCGCGATCGCCAACGGGTGGTGGTGGGCGTGCACATCGAGCCCGAATACGCGGCCCTGGTGAACACCTCGACGCGCTTCTGGAACGTCAGCGGCGTGACATTGAGCGGCGACCTCAACGGCATCAAGTTCAAGAGCGAATCGCTGCAGACGCTGATCAGCGGCGGCATCGCCTTCGACACTCCCGACCCCAAGGCCGCGCCCATCACCAAGGTGCGCCGCTTCGCCCTCTACGACAGCGAGGACAGCGCCCACGCCAAGGGCCAACTGATCGAGCTGCGCGCCGACTCGGCCGACGGCCTGCGCGAGGGCACGGTGATCCGCTACCGCGGCCTGGAAGTGGGCCGCGTGGAACAGGTGGACCTCAGCCGCGACCTCGGCGGCGTGGTGCTCAAGGCGCGCCTGATCAAGGCCCAGGACAGCATCGCCCGCCAGGGCAGCCGCTTCTGGGTGGTCTCGGCGCAGTTGGGCCTGGGCGGCGCGGAGAACCTCGGCACCCTGGTCAGCGGCCCGTATATCGAAGTGCTGCCGGCGGCCAAGCCGGGCCCGGCGCAGAACAGTTTCAACCTGCTGGCGCAGCAGCCCAACCGCCTGCTCGACGCCGACGGCCTGCGCCTGACCTTGAGCGCCGCCCGCCGCGGCTCGCTGAAGCCGGGCGTGCCGGTGACCTACCGCGAGGTGCAGGTGGGCAAGGTGACCTCCTTCGAACTGGGCGAGCAGGGCGACCGGGTGCTGATCCACATCCTCATCGAGCCGCGCTACGCGCCCCTGGTGCGCACCGGCAGCCGCTTCTGGAACACCAGCGGGGTGGGTGTGGATGCCGGGCTGTTCAAGGGGGTGAAGGTGCGTACCGAGTCCTTCGAGACCATCCTCGCCGGCGGCGTGGCCTTCGCTACGCCGGACAATGCGCAGATGGGCGCCGCGGCACGGCCGGGGCAGACCTTTGCATTGTTCGACGAATACCAGGATGAGTGGCTGCAGTGGGCGCCGAAGATTCCGTTGGGGAAGGCGGTGGGCGAGTAGGGCGTATAACCGTTCGCGGTTATACGCCGCTTATCCGAGACCAAGCGCCCCGCCGGGAGACCGGCGGGGCGTTTTTGCTTGGGATGTGCGGGGCTTTTGATTTTCGTAGGAGCGAGCTTGCTCGCGAACAACAGGCGGCTTGGTGTTTGGCTCAAAGAGCACCCTCTCCCCAGCCCTCTCCCTGAAGGGAGAGGGGGCTTGTCCGTGCCGAGAGAAGTGATGGTTTCAGCCGGTAGCTTTCGGTGTTGCCGGCTGACTCAGGAGCACCAGCGTCTGCCCAATGGTCCCCTCTCCCTTCAGGGAGAGGGTTAGGGAGAGGGAACAGAGTGTCCCACCGCGCCTATGTCACAAGGAGCTTGGTTCGCGAGCAAGCTCGCTCCTACGAAAGCGCTCCCGCTTCAGCGCCCACTCCGCGCCGCCCGCGTCGTCAGCAGGTACACCGGCACCCCGGAAATCAGAATCAGCAACGCCGCATAGGGCGCCGCCGCCGCGTACTCCAGCGTCGAGGTATGCACCCACACCGCCGTAGCCAGGGTCGTCAGCCCCGTGGGCCCGAGCACCAGGGTGGCGGTCAGCTCCTTCATGCTGTCGAGGAACACCAGCACGAACCCCGCGCCCATGGCCGGCGAGATGATCGGCAGGGTGATGCGCAGGAAGGCGCGCAGCGGTGTCTGGCCCAGCGTGCGGGCGGCTTCTTCCAGTTGCGGCGAGGCCTTTTCCAGGGCCACGCGGATCGGCGCCTGGGCCAGGGGCAGGAACAGCAGGGCGTAGGCGATCAGCAGCAGCGCGCTGGTCTGGTACAGGTCCGGCACGTAGTGCAGGGCGAAGTACACCAGCGACAGGGCGATCACCAGCCCCGGCAGGGCCTGCAGCAGGTAGGGCAGGCGTTGCGCCCAGCGCGCCAGCGGGCCGGGGTAGCGCACCACCAGGATGCTCACCGGCAGCGCCAGCAGGCAGCCGAGCAGGGCACCGCCGAAGGACAGCGACAGCGACGACAGCAGCGCCTGGCCGATCTCCAGCAGCGGGAAGGCCGCCGAGGCGCCGGTGAGCAGCCAGTAGCCGAGCATGGCCATGGGGATGCCGGTGCCGATCACCACCAGCGCCACCAGCAGCAGTTGCAGCGGCCATTTCCAGGCGTGCAGGTGAACGCGCTCGGCCTGCCGCGCGCTGCCCTGGCCGGTGCGCACCAGGCGGCCGCGGCCGCGCATGCGCAGTTCCAGCCACAGCAGCAGGAAGCACAGCGCCAGCAGCACCGAGGAGAGCATGGCCGCGGTGGCGTTGCTGAACTCCAGTTCGAACTCCTGGTAGATCGCCGTGGTGAAGGTCTGGAAGCGCAGGATCGACAGCGCGCCGAACTCCACCAGCATGTGCAGCGCCACCAGCAGGCTGGTGGCGGCCAGGGTCGGGCGCAGCAGCGGCAGGGTCACCCGCCAGAACACCTGGCGGCGCGACACGCCGAGCATGCGCGCGCTTTCCTCCAGCGACGGGTCGAGGTTGCGCAGGGTGGCGGCCAGCGGCAGGTACACCAGCGGGTACTTGGACATGGCCATGACCAGCACCGCGCCGCCCAGGCCCTCGTAGGCCGGGCTCAGGGATACCCAGGTGAAGCTGCTGACGAAGGAGGGGATGGCGAACGGCAGGCACAGCAGCACGTTCCAGTAGCGCCGCCCGGGCAGGTCGCTGCGCTCCACCAGCCAGGCACAGGCCAGGCCGAGCAGGGCGCTGAGCACGGTGACCAGCACCAGCAGCTTGAGGGTGTTGCCGAACAGGCGGAACACGTAGGGCCGCCAGAGCAGTTCCCAGGCCAGGTGCCAGCCCGAGTCCCAGGCCTTGGCCGCGACGTAGAACAGCGGCAGCGCCGCCAGCAGGGCGAGCAGGAGCACCGGCGGCAGCAGCCACAGCGGCGCCTTGCGCCCGTGGCCGCCGCGGGCCTGGACCACGGGCGCGGCGATGGACATCAGTTCAGGCCGACGTCGCGTTCGAGGTCCAGCGCGTCCTTGGCCTCACCCATGTCGGCGGGGCTGAGCTGCGGTGGGTTCAGCTCGGCGAACGGCTTGAGCTGCGGGTCGGCCTGCATGCCTTTGCGCAGCGGGTATTCGGCGGACTGGCTGAGGATGGCCTTCTGGCCCTCTTCGCTGAGCATGAAGGCGACGAACTGCTGGGCCTCCTGCGGATGCTGGCTGGACTTGAGCACGGCGGCGCCGGAGACGGTGACCAGCGCGCCCGGGTCCTGGTTGCCGAAGAAGTACAGGCGCGAGTTCAGCTCGCCCTTCTCCTTCTTCAGGGTGTACCAGTAGTAGTTGTTGATCAGCGCCATGTCGACCTCGCCGTTCTCCACGGCTTTCATGGCGGTGACGTTGTTGGTGTAGATGGAGCCGAAGGCCTTCAGCCCGGTGAGCCAGTCCTCGGCGGCGTCGCGGCCCTTGAGCTTGATCACCGCGGAAACCTGTTCGAGGAAGGCGCCGCTGGTAGGAACGAAGCCGAAGCGCCCGGACCACTGCGGGTCGGACAGGTCCATCAGGCTCTTGGGCAGGTCCTTCTCGTCGATCTTCTTCGGGTTGTAGGCCAGCACCCGGGCGCGGGCGGTGATGCCCACCCAGTCGCCCTTGCCGCCGGCGTTCTGCGCCTCGACCAGGGCCAGGGTACCGGCGTCCAGCGGGGCCAGCAGGCCGGCGCCGGACAGGCGCATCAGCGGCGGCGATTCCTCGGTGTAGATAACGTCGGCCGGCGAGCGCGCGCCTTCCTCGGTGATCTGGCTGGCCAACTGGCCGTCGCCGCCCTTGCGGATCTTGACCTGGATGCCGGTCTTGTCGGTGAAGGCCTTGGCGATGGCGATGCCGGTGGCGGCATGCTGGCCGTTGTACAGGGTGAGGGTGACCGGATCGGCAGCGGCGTGCAGAGACAGGCCGCCGAGCAGGCAGGCCAGGACAGCGCCCTTGACGCCGGCGAGCAGACGAACAGACATGGAAACTCCCGTGGTGTCGCCAATGAGAATGCAAGCCATTATATGTAACCTGGCCTTTCCGGCCAAACTCCATAGCCTGCTCATGAATGCCGCCGCCGGCTGCGCGCCGGCGGCGGGGGCGCTCAGGCCGGTTCCGCGGCCTCCTCGGCCGTGGCGGCGGGGTGGTCGACGGCCAGTTCGCGGCGGCGGATGAACTTCCAGTCGGCCTCGTCGATGTAGATGCCGTTGGGCCCGCTGCCACCTTCCAGGTCGATGGCCACCTGCGCCGATACCTGCGGCTTGACGCTCGCCAGGATCGGCACGAAGCCCAGCTGCAGGCTGGTTTCCAGCAGCGCGGCCTGGTTGCGTTCGTCGATGTCGGCGGCCTCGTCGAGGTAGTAGGGCAGGCGGATGCGCCCGGCCTGCTCGCGGTCCATCAGGTGCAGCAACAGGTACATGTTGGTCAGCGCCTTGATGGTCATGGTGGTGCCGTTGGAGGCGGCGCCGTCGATGTCGGTGTGGACGATCGGCTGGCCGCCGACCTTGGTGATCTCGAACGCCAGCTCGAACAGGTCCTTCAGGCCCAGCTGGTTGTTGTTCGCCGCCACCAGGCGCGACAGGTAGTCCTTGGCTTCCTCGTTCTTGGCATCCTGCTCGGCGCTCTGCGTCAGGTCGAACACCGAGAGGTTCTCGCCTTCCTCGTACTGGCCGGCGCTGTGGATGATCTGGTCTATGTGCTTGAGCGCTTCCTTGTTCGGCGCCAGCACGATGCGGAAGCTCTGCAGGTTCGACACCTGGCGCTTGTTGATCTCGCGGTTGAACAGCGCCAGCTGGTGTTCGAGGTTGTCGTAATCGCTGCGGATGTTGCGCAGCGTTCGGGCGATGTCGGTCACCGCCGCGCGGCGCGCCTTGGCCAGGGTCAGGGCCTCGTCGGTGCGGTGCGCGTAGGCGTTGATCAGCAGTTGCAGGCGGCGCTCGGGGTCGTCCTCGCTGTCGAACTTGGCCACGCCCTTCAGGCGCACCTGGGCGTACAGCGCCTCGATCTGGCCGTCGATGCGCTGTAGTTGCTGCCAGGTGTCCTGGTAGTCGTTGAGCAGCGGCAGCAGGTTGTCCAGGGAGTCGTCCACCGGTTCCATGAACGGCGTGCCGAACGGCAGGTCGGCGGGCAGCAGCTGGCGGCGGCGCAGGGCGTCGTCGAGGGTGCGCTGCTTGGCTTCCAGGTCGGCCAGCTGGCGGCCCACCAGTTGCAGCTTGGCGGAAAGCTGCTGGACGCGCTCGGTGAAGGCGTCGGCCGAGCGCTTGAGCTCGTCCTGGGTGGCTTCCAGTTGCGCGAGTTTTTCCAGCTTGGCCGGTTCCTCGGCGCTCAGCGTCTCGCTACGGCGGAAGTCTTCCAGGGCCTTCTGCGCGTCGAGTACGTCCTGGTACAGCTTGTCGGCCTGGGCCTTGCTGGCGTTGCGGTCGGCGGCCACGGCCTGTTGCGTCCTGAGCTGCTTGAGCTCCTTCTCCAGGCGCTCCTTCTGGTCGCGCAGGGCGGCGCGATCGGCCAGTGCCTGCAGCGCCGGCGGCTCGATGTGCGAGAGGTCGATGGACAGGCCGGGCACTTCGAAGCGCTCGCCCTTGAAGGCGTCGAGGATCTTCTCGACGCTGCCGACCCACTGGCCTTCCTCGTCCAGGCTCACGCCCTTGTCGCCCAGCGGCAGGCTGAACAGCGCGCCGTTGAACAGGCGCATCAGGCGCTCCACGTCCTGCTGCGAGAATTCCTCGCGCAGGCGCGCATAGCTGTTGTTGTCGGCGTGTTCGAGCTGCTGGCGCACGCTCTTCACGCGCTTCTCCAGATCGCGCACGCGCTCGTCGAGGTCTTCGCTGGAGAACTGCCGCGAGTGGGCCAGGGCGCCGGCCAGTTCGTCGTGGGCGTCCTTGGCGGCGAGCAGCTGCTGCTCCAGGACCTTGGCGTCGTCGACCAGGGCGAAGCGGTTCTTCAGCACCGCCAGCTCGCCCATCCAGCGCTGGATCTCGCTGATCTCGCGCTCCAGGCGCATCAGCTCGGCGGTGCCGCCGCGCTGTTCGTTCTGCAGGCCGTCCTGCTCGCTGCGGTAGTGCTCGGCCTGGATCACCAGCTCTTCCTTGCGCGCCCCGGCGTAGTCTTCCCAGGTGCCCAGCAGGTTGTCGAGCAGCGGCGAGAGGCGGTGCATCTTGCCGCGCAGGAATTCGCGCTGCTGCACGCCGTTGGCCAGGGCCTCGACCAGCGGGCCGGCGGCGACCAGGGCCTGGTAGTCGCCCTCCATGCGGCGCACGTCGCGGAAGGCTTCCTCGCAGGCGGCGATGTAGTCGACGCTGCCCGAGCGCAGGCTGTGCTCGAAGGCGTCGAGGAACAGCTGCTTGAGCTTGGCCGCGGTGATCTCGCGCATGTGCAGCAGGTTGATGAACAGCGAGCGGAAGGTCTTCAGGCTCTGTTCGCTGGTGGAGCGCAGCGGGATCA
This sequence comes from Pseudomonas sp. AAC, assembly GCF_000725445.1. Taxonomy (NCBI): domain Bacteria; kingdom Pseudomonadati; phylum Pseudomonadota; class Gammaproteobacteria; order Pseudomonadales; family Pseudomonadaceae; genus Pseudomonas; species Pseudomonas sp. AAC. Next base: position 175,501 of record NZ_KL647102.1, read on the forward strand.
GCGTCAGGTCCAGCGGCACCGAGGTGTGGCCGCCGACCAGCAGCCGGCGCAGTTCGTCGGGCTTGAGTTCGTAGGCCTTCAGGCCGGCGCGCTCCAGGCTGGCATACAGCTCGCGCAGGCGCAGGCAGGTGCCGTTCTTCTGGTAGTGCTCAAGGTCCAGCTCGCCCTGGTAGGCGAAGAACTGGTGGCCGAAGCCGCCGCCCGGGCCGCGCCCGCCGCAGCCGATGACGTGGCGGCCGTGGGGCAGTTCCAGCTCGATGAGGATGTAGCTGGTGTCGGTGGCGAAGTAGAACTTGCGCGAGGCTTCCAGGCTGTACTTGCCGAAGCTCATGTCCGACATGCGCGCCAGGATCGGGAACTGCAGCGCGTTGATCGAGGCGGACTTGCCGAGGTTGTTGGCGCCGTACACCGACAGCGGCTGCTCCAGGGGGAACACGCCGAGGCTGTAGCCGGCGGTGTTGAGCAGGGCGAAGCGGCGAATGCCGTAGCGTTCCTGGGTCATGCCTGGGCCTCCATGTCGGCTTGTTCTTCGGCGATGGCGCGGGCGAGGGCGTCTTCCTCGCTTTCCGCTTCTTCAACCAGCGGCGCGGCCGGCTCGGCGGGTTCTTCCAGGCTGACGATCGGCTCCTCGTCCTCCTCGGCCAGGGCCGGGGCGACGTAGGCCAGGTCCTTGGCGTGCAGGCTGGCGGCCAGGTCGCGGTCCTGCTGCACCGACAGGCAGACGTCGAGGAAGCGGTGCACAGGCGGCAGGAAGCGGTACACGCCGTTGTCCTCGGCGGCGAAGCCGAGCTGGGTCATCCGGCGCATGACCTTCTCTTCCAGTTCTTCCTGGGTGGTCACCTCGGCCTGCAGGAACAGGTCGCGGTACTTCTCCAGCAGCGGCGGCAGCTCGTCGCGGCCGATGCTGCCGCCGTCGAGCACGGCCAGCGGGTCGCGGCCCTGGTCGGCCAGGTGTTCCACCAGGATGAAGGTGAACAGCGCCAGGCGCTGGGCGGTCTTGTTGACCTGGGCGCCGATCTGCTCGGGGACGAAGTAGTAGAAGCCGCGGGTGTCGCAGACCAGCTCGAAGCCCAGCGAGCGGAACAGTGCGCGGTACTGGTCCTGCTGGTTGGACAGCTGGCTGTACAGCTCGGGGTCGCGGCGGCTGATGTGGAAGCCCTTGAACAGCTCGCGGAAGATCGGCCCGAGCTGGGTCAGTTCGGAAAGATTAATTTGCATGGGGTTCGCTCGCTTTGTCGGCCTTGCCGCTCGGGGCGGCGAGCAGGGCGAAGGAGCACAGGCTGACGCTGTGCTGGGCGGTATCGTAGTCACGGCGCTCCAGGCGCTCGCGCTGGAAGCGGCCGTCGCGCGACAGGCGCGAGAACCAGTAGAGCAGCTCGTCGGTGGCGCCCTCGGGCTCCTGCTGCAGCAGCCAGACCATCAGGTCCGGCAGCGGCAGGGCGGCCTGGCAGCGCTCGAGCATCTCCCGCGCGGTGCGTGGCGCGTTGCGCGGGCCGTCGCCGCCGCGCTTGCCGGTCGCCTTGGGGAAGTGCGCGGGCTTGGGCTCGAAGCGGGCCAGGGCGAAGACGTAGCTTTCCACCTGCGAGGCGCTGCCGAGGAAGGTGCTCTGCGGCCGGGTGAACAGCGGCAGGGAGGCCTGGGGCACGGCGTCGATGCCCTTGCGGCGGATCACCGACAGGGCCAGGGCGGCGCCGCGGGTGATCGCGTTGTGCCGGCGGGCTTCCTCGCGCAGCGGCAGCAGCAGCTCGCGGGCGCGGCGCAGGGTGAGCTGGGCGGTGGTCTGCATCTCCAGGATGCGCGCGTGGGTGCGCAGCAACTGGTCGTCGTCCACCAACTGGCCGAGACGCTGCTGTTCGCCCAGCAGGCGCAGCAGCACCTGCTCGACGCGGCGCACGCCCTGCTCGAAGGCGCCGTCGGCGGAGACCAACTGGATCATCGGCTCGACGTACTCGTCCCAGGTCGCCAGGACCTCGGCGTAGCGCTGGCGCAGGGGAATCTGCCGGTCGCTGGTCTTGGCCCGCTCGGCCACGGCGATCAGCGCCTGTTCGTCGTTGGCCAGCTTCTTCAGCACGTCGCGCACGCGCATGTCGAGCAGGCGCAGCTGGCGCGCCAGGTCGTTGCCGTCGCGCACCTCGAAGGCGTCGCGGATGTAGCCGGCCAGGCGCTCCAGGTGGCGCAGGTAGGCCTCGATCTCCAGGCACAGGCCCAGGCGGTGCTCGTGGCGCAGGTAGGCGAGGAAGTCGTGGATCTGGGCGTTCAGCTCGAAGCGGTTGGGGCTCTTGGCCACCGGCACCAGGATGTCCAGGCGGATCCACTGGTCGAGCAGGGCGGTGACGTCCGCCGGGCTGCCTTCGGGCAGCTGCGCCGTGAGTTGCAGGCGCAGCTCCGCCAGGGCCAGGGTGCCGCTGTCGAAGCGCTCGCAGAGCGGTTCGAGCAGGGCCCAGTGTTCGGCGAGGGCGCGCAGTACGCGTCGGGGGTCGATCATCGGGTAGCCGCTGTTGACCGGTAAAGGGGGCGATTGTACTGCAAAGGTCCGCCCGCGGCGGAAGGGGTGACGAAACGCGGCAGTTTACGCCGTGCGGGATGTCGCCACGGCTCTGAAAAACGGCGTTAACCCCCTGAAATTCCTGGCATGTTTTCTGCCAGTTGGCTAACAGCCACTAGCCAATTGCCGCCATGACTTACGACGCCGCACTCGCCAAGGCCCGCTGGGCCGAACTGGAGCGCCAGGACGACCTGGACTGGGACCTGGACGCCATCACCGACCGCAGCGAGGCCATCGACTTCCTCAGGCGCTTCGAGAACCGCCTGTGCATCTATTCCTCCTACGTGGAGAAGCTCTACAGCAACTACAGCTTCGTGATCCCCGAGAGCCAGGAGGGCGGCATCACCATCCTGCCCAACGAGCAGGCCTGGTTCGACACCTTCCACGACATCCCCGCCGATGCCGTGGAGCCCACCGGCATCCACATCCTGCCCGGCGAGACCATGGGCCACAGCGGCCTGTACCTGAAGATCCCCGGCGAGCACCGCCTGGTGGGCTCCGCCGAACTGCCGTTCCAGGACGGCCTGAAGCTGCTGATCCGCCGCTACCGCATGCGCGACGAGCCCTTCCTGCCGGTGCTGGTCAAGGGCGACCTGCGCGAGTACGAGGCGCGCATGCCCTCGCTGCACCTGCACCGGCTCAACAGCGCGAAGCTGCAGGCGCAGTCGCGGCTGAACCTGGAGGCCATAAAAGGCGCCATCGCCGAGCACCTGATCGGGCTGTTCCGCCACGGCTGACGCGGCTGTTACGCCGGTGTGACCTTGGGTAACACGGCGGCCACCTGCCAGCAGGCGATTCTCGACTATGGGTCGGGCCGCAAGGGCCGGCGACTCCCTATAGTGGCAGACAGGGCTTTTGCCCCTTGGTCGGCGAACGAGAAAAGAACAAGAGGTGGCCATGGCCAGCAGCCGTATCAGCCTTCCGCGCCCCGCCCGCATTGCGCTGGCGACCGGCGCCTGCCTTGCCTGGATGGCCCTGGCGGCGCGCGCCGACATGGTCGCCCTGGACGACGAGCAGCTGTCCGACGTGCAGGGCGCCGGCATCGGCTTCGTGGTGGACAACGCCATGATCGACGGCAGCAAGGCCACCACCAACATCACCGGGCTGAAAGACCCCAACGGCAAGGACGTCTCCATCGCGGTGCGCAACCTCTACCTGGGCGCCACCGGCAGCAACCACGGCAGCAACCTGCAGCCGGTGACCATCGGCCGCCTGACCTATCCCTTCAAGCTCAACCTGGCCAAGGGCTCGCTGCTCACCACCCAGCTCGCCGACGGCCGCGTGGTCAACACCCTGCCCAGCGACGCCGACGTGCTCGAACTGGCCTTCCCGCCACTGATCGCCAACAATGCCGGGCAGCCCTGCATCAGCGGCTTCGCCGGCGCCGGCAGCGGTTGTTCGAGCCGCGCCAGCGAGAAGGTCGACCTGGGCGCGCGCTTCGACTTCACCGTGCCGGTCAGTGGCGGCACCCGCACCGACGTGCTGGCCCTGGACTTCCAGGACCTGGCGATGGACGGCAGCTACCTGCGCCTGTGGGGCTCCAGCGCGCGCAGCCAACTGGTCGGCGAACTGCGCCTGAACCTCTATGCCAAGACCCTCGACATCCTCTCCTGCGCCGCGGGCAACGCCAACTGCGCCAGCGCGGCGGAGAAGGCCGCGCGCAGCGTCTACCTGACCAACGCCTACGCCAGCGTCGCCCTGGGCTACGGCAAGTCCCAGCCGCTGCTGCTGTCGGTGACCGCCGACGGCAACTTCACCTTCGAGCTGCCCATGCTGACCGCGGCCAACGCCGCGGACTTCTACGCCAACGCGCCGCGCACCAGCCTGGTGATCGACAACCTGAACATCGGCGGCACCCGGGCCTCCTACGGTGCGGTGCCGACCGGCGGCGTCAACCTGGGGCGCAGCGAGCTGTCCGGGTTGAGCTTCAACTACCTCAAAGTCACTTCCCACAACCTCTGACGGAGCACGGCACGATGAGCTTTCCACCGCTGCTTCCGACCCGCCGCCGGCTCCGGGCCGCCGCCGTCGCCCTGCTGGCGATGCTGGCCGGCCCGCTCGCCCAGGCGGAACTGCGCACCCTGCCGGACGACGACCTCGGCCAGGTGGTCGGCCAGGACGGCCTGAGCCTGGGCGTCACGGTCAACATCCAGAAGACCCCCAGCATCACCCGCTGCCCGGGTGGCTGCGGCGCGCGGGTGGCGATCCAGCCGGCAGGCAGCGGCAACAACTTCCTGGTGCTGGACAACATCAGCGGGACCTTCAGCTTCGACGAGGTCACCGTGGACATCCTCTCCATCAACAGCGGCTTCGGCGGCGACGGCGCCGCCTTCAACCGCCAGGTCCTGCGGGTCGGCCTGAAGGACGTCAACTTCAACGGCGTCAGCCTGACCCTGGCCGGCGCCAACAAGGCCCGCAGCACCGATGCCGGCCTGGTGCAGACCGACCTGCTCAGCGCCCGCGTCGACGGCGTGCTGCACGTGCAGGGCAACCTCAACCTGTTCCAGGTCCCGGCCCGATGAGGGGAGCGCCCATGGCCGGGACCAAGCTCCAGGGGGAAAACCCATGACCTTCCTTTGCGTACGGCGCCTGCTGCTGGCCGGCGTGCTGCTGTGCCTGGCCGGCGGCGCGAACGCCGAGCTGCGGGCGCTGAGCGACAGCCAGCTGTCCGACGTCACCGGCCAGGCCTTCATCAACCTGGCCACCGACGCCGCCGCGGGCATCAACTACACCCGGCTGAACATCGGCGCCACGGTGGAAACGCAGCTGAACATGAACAAGCTGCAGCTCGGCCTCTACGACCGCGCCGGCGAAGCCGCCAACAGCGCGGACATCTCCATCAACAACTTCGCCCTGGGCACGGTCAACAACCAGACCGGGCAGATCAACCCCTTCACCATCGTCGATCCCTACGTCGAGTTCGCCTACGACGGCAACAAGATGGTCGGCGTGCGCATCGGCTTCAACCAGGCCAAGGGCGTGCTTTCCGGCGACATCCAGTCGCTGACCGGGAACATTCCGGTGCACATCAAGGGCACTGCCGACGCCATCTACAACAAGGCCACGGTAGGGCAGCAACTGCTGCTCGGCCTGGCGGGCATCTACCGCAGCAGCACGGTGGAGGCGGATGCCGGCCTGGTCACCTCCGGCGGCGCCAGCGACCCGGTGCGCGGCACCTACGCCGGCATGACCAACGGCTCGCGGCTGGACTGCACCAACGGCTGCGTGCCGCTGTGGACGGACATCGTCACCGGGCTGTTCACCTCCAACAGCTGCGCCATCCTTGGCATTACCACCTGCTTCAAGCTCAGCCAGTTCCAGTCGCTGCCGGTGGGCGACCTGAGCCAGGCCGGCCTGGCCGGCGCCGCCAAGGGCTTCTTCATCTCCCTGCAGAGCCAGGACGTGCAGTGGCGCGACATGGACTCCGGGCAGATGATCACCGCGCTCAAGGGCGCCTTCATGAACATGCCCAAGTACCGCGACGCCAACGGCAATCTGGTTTCGCCGATCAACATCGACTTCAACCAGGCCTTCAACGGCATCCCCCGCCAGGACACCTGCGTCGGCATGAACAAGGGCTGCTGAGCGGCCCATCCGCCGGCCGGCCTTTCCGTCGGGCGCGTTTCACGCGACAATTCCGCTCCGTTGCGTTTAGCCCTGCGCCCGCAGGATGCCCACAGGTACAGGACTCTTGATCGAAGAAGCCCGCCGCCGCGCCTATCTCGGCGCCATGCAGGTCGCCTCCTGGCTGCCCCGCGTGGTGCTGCCTTTCGCCGCGCCTTCGCGCCCGCAGCTGCTGGAAGCGCCGGAGCCCGTCCAGGCCCCGGTGCCGAACGCTGCGCCCGAAACCGCCCGCACGCCGGTCGCCGCGCCGGAGAAACCGACGCCGACGCCCGAGGCCCGGCCCTCGATCCCGGTGGTGGTGCCGCGCCCCGCCGCCCAGGCTCGCACGCCGGTGGCCGCCGAGGCGCCCGCCGAAGCTGAGGCGCCTGCACCGCGCGCGCCGGTCGAGCCGCCGCCGCGCTTCAGCCTGCAGTTGCTGCGCGCCGGCGCCTGTGCGCTGCTGGTCGAACTGCCTACTGGCGAGCCCCTGGCCAGCCGCGACCCGGCCTACCTGCTGCTCAAGGACCTGCTGCGCGCCGCCGGCCTGCCGGACAGCCCGCAACTGCTCGGCGAACCGGTGCGCTGGCCGCTGCTCTCCGGCGGCAACATGGACCAGGGCCCGCAGGCGGCCCGCGAGTTCGTCCAGGGCTTCGTCGCCGCGCGCCTGGAAGACAGCGGCCCGTGCCGCTGCCTGTGGCTGGTCGGCCGGCCCGCCGTGCGCTTCGCCGGCGAGGCGGACGACGAGGCGATGCTGCGCGAACTGCAGATCGAGGAACTGGGCGTGGCCTGGGCCATCCCCGGCCTGGAGCGGCTGAGCGACGAACCCGCCCTCAAGGGCGAGCTGTGGCGCGCCATGCGCCGGGTGCGCCAGCGCTGGCTGGACCAGGACGCAGAATGACCGACGCCATTTCCTTCCGCCCGATGACCGAGGCGGATCTCGACGCCGTGCTCAAGATCGAATACGCCGCCTTCAGCCACCCCTGGACCCGCGGCATCTTCACCGACGGCCTGAAGAGCTACGACTGCTGGCTGATGTTCGAAGGCACCCAGCAGGTCGGCCATGGCGTCATCCAGATCATCCTCGACGAGGCGCACCTGCTGAACATCACGGTGAAGCCGGAAAGCCAGGGCCGCGGCCTCGGCCTGCGCCTGCTCGAACACCTGATGGCGCGGGCCGGCGAGCTGGGCGCGCGGGAGTGCTTCCTGGAGGTGCGCGAGACCAACCAGAGCGCCTACCGCCTGTACGAGCGCTTCGGCTTCAACGAGATCGGCCGCCGGCGCGGCTACTACCCGGCGGTGGGCGGGCGCGAGGACGCCCTGGTGATGGCCTGCACCCTGCTCGACTGACCGTCATCCAGGCCATATCCGGCCGCCGCGCACAGGCGTAGGCTGGGCGATCAATAACAAGAACAAGGTCGCGACATGAAGCCAACCGCTGCAGCGGCGGCGCCTGCCCGTCGTCATCCGCTTCCCGCCTCACATGCCGCCGGCGCGCGGCAGGAGGGCGCCCATGTGTGACACCCTCGTCCTGCGCGCCGACGGCTGCACCTGGTTCGCCAAGAATAGCGACCGCGAACCCTCCGAACCCCAGCGCCTGCTGCGCCTGCCCGCGGTGCGTGGCGATACGGCCAGGCAGATGCGCGCCACCTACCTGGAGATTCCCCAGGTCGCCGACCGCCATGCCGTCATCCTCAGCCAGCCCGCTTGGCTGTGGGGCGCGGAAATGGGCGTGAACGAGCACGGCGTGGCCGTCGGCAACGAAGCGGTCTTCACTCGCCTGGTGGACCAGACCGGCGAGGCGCTGCTGGGCATGGATCTGGTGCGCCTGGGCCTGGAGCGCGGCGCCAGCGCGCGCGAAGCCCTGGAAGTGATCACCGGCCTGCTGGAACGCCACGGCCAGGGCGGGCCGGCGGGCTTTCGCAACAAGCGCCTGCGCTACGACAACAGCTTCGTCATCGCCGATGCCGGCGAGGCCTGGGTGCTGGAAACCGCCGGCCGCCTGTGGGCGGCGCGGCGGGTGGAGCGCTGCGCCATCTCCAACGCCCTGAGCATCGGCCACGAATACGACCTGTGCAGCCACGATCTGCCGGCCCACGCCCGGCGCCTGGGCTGCTGGAACGGCCGCGGCGACTTCCACTTCGCCCGCGCCTTCGACGGTCGCCTGCTGCCCTGGGTGGCCGGGGCGCACCAGCGCCGGCGGATGAACCAGGAGTTCCTCGCCAGTTGCCCGCGCCAGCCCGGCTGGGAGGCCCTGGTGGTCGCCCTGCGCAACCACGGCCGGCGCGACCACAACTTCACCCGCCACGACAACCGCCAGGTGTGCATGCACGCCGGCAGCTTCTGGCGCCCCTCGCAGACCACCGCCAGCCTCATCGCCCGCCTGGGCCCGGACGGCCCGCGCCTGGCCGCCACCGGCACCTCGGCGCCGTGCCTGTCGCTGTTCCAGCCGTTGGGCTTCGAGGCGGCCGCCGGCGCCAGCCTGCTCAGCAAGGCCGACGAGCCGCTGGAGCAGTCCCTTTGGTGCCGTTTCGAAGCGGTGCATCGCCGCGCCCTGGTGGATGCCGAATTCGCCGCCGCCCTGCGCGCCGGGCACGCCTGGCTGGAGGCTGAGCAACTCGCCGCGCTGGACCGCCGCAACCCCGACTGGGCGCACCTGGCCGCCGAAGCCGAGGCCTGGCACGCCGCCTGGCAGCAACTCGCCGGGCAACTGGAGCCGCGCCTGCCGCGCTGGTGGCGGCAGCACGCCACGCCTTGAGCCATAGTGCTTGTCAAAGGCCGTCGGCGTTACGTAAGGTGCGCCAGCCGCAGAGGAGGAGCCACCATGAGCGACCTGGAACAACTGTTCGAGAACAACGCCCGCTGGGCCGAAGCAATCAATCGCGAGGACCCTGACTTCTTCGCCAAGCTGGCCCGCCAGCAGGCACCGGAATACCTGTGGATCGGCTGCTCCGATGCACGGGTGCCGGCCAACGAGATCGTCGGCATGCTGCCCGGCGACCTGTTCGTCCACCGCAACGTCGCCAACGTGGTGCTGCACACCGACCTCAACTGCCTGTCGGTGATCCAGTACGCGGTGGACGTGCTCAAGGTGAAACACATCCTGGTCACCGGCCACTACGGCTGTGGCGGCGTGCGCGCCTCGCTGCAGGACCAGCAGTTCGGCCTGATCGACGGCTGGCTGCGGACCATCCGCGACCTCGCCTACGAGTACCGCGACCACCTGTCCCAGTTCGCCAGCGAGGAAGAGCGCGTCGACCGCCTGTGCGAGCTGAACGTCATCCAGCAGGTGGCCAACGTCAGCCACACCACCATCGTGCAGAACGCCTGGCACCGCGGCCAGCCGCTGTCGGTGCACGGCTGCATCTACGGCATCAAGGACGGCCGCTGGAAGAACCTCAACGTCACCGTCAGCGGCCTCGACCAACTGCCGCCGCAGTATCGCCTGCGCCCCATGGGCGAGGCCTGAGCCGCCCCGTGCCGGTCGTCCGGCCCGCCTCGCCGGGCGCGCCGGGCAGACCGAAGATAGGGCAAGGCCACTGACGAAGAGGCGAGCATGCGCGAACTCTGCGTGATCCCCGGCGACGGCATCGGCCGTGAGGTCGTGCCGCCGGCCGTGGCCGTACTGCAGAAACTGCTACCCGACCTGCGCCTGCGCGAAGCGGAGGCGGGTTGGGAGTGCTTCCAGCGCCACGGCACCTCGGTGCCCGAAGCCACCCTGGAAGCGCTGCGGGAATGCGGAGCCGGGCTGTTCGGCGCGGTGTCCTCGCCCAGCCACAAGGTAGAAGGCTACCGCAGCGCCATCCTGCGCCTGCGCCAGGAACTGGGCCTGTACCTCAACCTGCGCCCGGTGCGCACCTGGCCGGCGGTATCGCCCCACGCCGGCGTCGACCTATTGATCCTGCGCGAGAACAGCGAAGGGCTGTACAGCGGCCGCGAGCACTGGGAGGCCGATGGCGTGGCCATCGCCGAACGGGTGATCAGCCGCGCCGCCTGCGCGCGCCTGGCCCAGGCCGCATCAAGCATCGCCCGGCAACGCCAGGCGCGGCGCATCACCCTGGTGCACAAGGCCAACGTCCTGCCGCTGACCTGCGGTCTGTTCCGCGACACCTGCCGCGACCTGCTGGCTACCGAAGGCTGGGGCGACGTGCTCGACGAGCGCCTGGTGGACGTGGCGGCCCTGCAACTGGTGGAGCGCCCGGAAGCCTTCGACCTGATCGTCACCAGCAACCTGTTCGGCGACATCCTCTCCGACCTCGCCAGCCACTGGGGTGGCGGCCTGGCCCTGGCGCCCTCGCTCAACCTGGGCGAGCGACTGGCCCTGGCCGAGCCGGTCCACGGCAGCGCCCCCGATATCGCCGGCAGTGGTCGCGCCAACCCCCTGGCTGCCATCCTCAGCGCGGCCATGCTGTTGCGCTTCCACTGGCACGACGAAACTGGCGCTACACGCATCGAGCGCGCGGTGGAAAGCTTCCTGCGCGAAGAAGGCCACCTCGACCACGGCCTGGAAACCACTCGCGTGGTGGGCGAGGGCATTCTGCAGCGGCTCTAGGGCTAGCCTAGCTCGGGATGGTCGGCCAGCCAGGCCGCGCAGCCGCTGCCCACGGCCAACAAGGGCAGCACCGTCAGCATCGCGCGCAAGCCTCCGCCCATGGGCAACCCCTGGACGAACAACGTCCATTCCTGGGCCGCCAGCCCGAGCAGGAGGGAAAGACAGACCACGATCAGCGTGCGGACGAGATAACGCATACAAACGCCCTGAAAAGCGGGAAAAAAGAAGCCATCGCCCGCTCGGAGCGGGGGCGGGCAATGGCTATGGGAGGGCAGGAAATGGAAGAACCTGCGAAGGCAAAGGTAGCGCCCGGGGATAACATTAGCTAGCTAACGAATGCGCGAAGGAGTTTTTCCCGGGGTGAAACAATTCGGGTATCTGGAGTGGGAGCCGATGGGCGGGGCTGCGTCCTACGGCATGCCTTCGCCTGTCATTACAGGAGAGGGGGAGGGAGCATACCGCCGTTGCGGCGAATTCCGGGGCACTCTTCGATCATCATGGGATGCGCTATTGCCCCGGAACACTTGGAGTCCACCATGCATCCTTTCTCCATGCTGTCCAGCCAGGTGCCTGAGGCCGTCGACGCCCCTGAAGCGGCCGATGACGAGGACATGGAGCTACGCCAGCTAGTGGAGGAACGTCGCGATGAGCCTTCCAGGGAGATTTCGCTGGATGAGCTGTGAGTTCCGTCAGTGGACACCGGTATTTGAATGATCGCACTGGAGGCAGCCATGGCCAGCATCACCATCAGAAACCTGGACGACGACCTGGAGATCCGGCTCCGTGCGCGCGCCGACAGTCATGGTCGCTCTATGGAAGAGGAGGCCAGGGAGATCCTGGTGCGTGCACTCTCCAAGGATGAAAAGCGGGAAGGCTTGGGGAGCCGGATTCGTGCCCACTTCGCATCTGTAGGTGGAGCTGACATCGAGCTTCCAGTTCGCAGGAGCAAGGCTCGAGCGGTGGTCTTCGGAGAATGATCCTGTTCGATACCGGCCCGCTTTCGGAGCTGAACTTCGAGGTTTTCAGCGCTCGGCCTGTACGAGAAATACCCAGGAGGTGCCGTTATGCGTGTAGTCAACTTCTCCTATGCCCGCAACAACCTGAAGAAGCTCATCGAAGATGTTGTCGATGGCGAGGATTTCATCGTGATTTCTCGTCGAGACGCGCCGAATGCCGTGCTGCTTTCGCTCGATAGCTTCAACAGCCTGATGGAAACTGTTCATCTGCTGAAGTCCCCAGCTAATGCCGCCCGCCTGGCGCGTTCCTTGGCTCAAATGGAGCAGAGATAGTGGATTGCCACTGAGGGAGCTGGACCATGACAACCAACGGAATGCGCCCCATTCATCCTGGGGAAATCCTGCGTGAAGAGTTCCAGCAGGCGCTGGGGATAACTCCGGCCGCTCTGGCTCGCGCCTTGAATGTGTCGGTCCCGACTGTTAAAGACATTGTCCGCGAGCGCCGTGGCGTCACTGCGGATATGGCTATTCGGCTGGGCCGCTACTTCGACACCTCAGCCGGGTTCTGGATGAACCTGCAGAGCCAGTACGAGCTAGCGACTCACGGTTAGAACTGCTGGCTCGATGAAAGTATCAGGATGACTCCGAACTCCCAGCACCTAAGGCTCTCGGGAAATCCGTAGGACGCATAACGCCGATGGCGTTATCCACCGAATCGCGGACAGAGTCCGCTCCTACGGTTCAGGGAAGCATGGGCGTAGGAGCGGACTTCGTCCGCGATTGGACTTGCCGGCCACGCCAGCCGTCCAGATGGTACTACGTGTTCAGGATGACTCTGGAGTTTCCGGCAGCTCCAACGGCCCCCCTCTCCCTCCGGGAGAGGGGGGAGAGGAGCAGAGCCAGGATTAGGCACCTTCGCTGAACCAACGTATCGCTTACTTAAATGAACAGAGGGATGCGGGGGCTTGAGGGGCGCGAGAGGGAGGGCCAGGTTGCTGACGCTTTGTAATCGCCGCCCAAAAAGAAAAGGGGTTAGCTTTCGCTAACCCCTTGAAAATAATGGTGGCTACACCGGGACTTGAACCTGGGACATCAGCATTATGAATCGCATGGCGTGACCATCGCTCGGCCTCAAAACCACTTATTTCCGGGCTTTCAGAGCGGCTGTTAGCTGGTTCAACCTCACTGTTTCGCGCTAGCGCTATGATGTAGTCACCTATTGTCATGAATTTTAATGAAGTCAAACTATACGTTCGAGATAGCTTTGGTGTAGAGCTATATAATAGCTTATCTTGTGTATAACTTTGCCGTTTTCTTCGGTCATTTCAATTGTGATTGGGGTGTTTTTATATTTTATAGCTACGTTTACAGGGTGGTCTTGGCGAGATAGTTGGAAGTATTTGTTTTGGTCTATATTTATAAAGTGATATTTTGATTTGTATCTATTCTGTGGCCAGTGCAAGGAGTCTCCATGAAAACTGAATCCCATGTTTTCTAGCTCGCTTTTACCGTTTTTTGATATTAAGATTAATTCGCCGAACGGGGCTGGGGAAGAGGTTTCAATGGAGCTCGATGTTCTGAATAATATTTGGGCGCACATCCAGTCATGGTAGTTTGTTAGTGTTCTACCTAATCCATTAAATACATAATGGATGTCTGTGTTTTCTAAAAACGCCTCGCGTGGATATGGGACAGTAATCGAGTAGGGCTTAGGGTCTGCGAGGCGGATGTAGGCTAATAGTGGTACTTCTTGTTTATGAGTCTCAATGTCTTTAAAAAATTCAGACAGAAATCTATCTAGCTCATTTTTTGATAGGGGTTGTTTTGTAATGGCTCGTTCTACCGAAACTTCAAGTGAGTTTTTAAGCTCTACTGAAAAATCTTTGCATATGGCCTTTAGCTCTTCGACCTGGTCTTTCAGTAATCCTATTCTGTCAGTAAAGGCTTTGTTTGATAGTGTTTTATTGAAGGAGTTTTCTAGAGTGACTGCTCGTTTTGATGCCGCTTTAAGTTCTCTAATCTTTGCATTAGGAATTGGTATTGGCTGTGTTGTTGTTTCGCGAGCGCGCCCTGGAGCTTCGAATATTCTTGTTCGCCATAGCTCGTAGATGATTAACGCACCAATGGCATCTACAATTTTGAACTCTAGAGTATCGTTGCTATGGAATCGTTCGGCGAAATTTTTTTCATGAACTAGAGCCTTTACGCAAGATTCGATGGAAGAGGGGACTGGTGATCCACCTACGTTAATAGCGCCCGCTCCTGCGGGATTCTTTAACTCTCGACAATCAATAAAGATTTCTGGAGAAGTTGCCAGGATAACTCCCAGCATATTCAAGGTCTCAATCTCCATGCCGTTAGAAATCTCTTTAAGTCCCACCTCGTTCCAAAGGGATATTAGAGTGGATTCTAGTTTTTGCTGTTTTTCTAATAATTCGCTAGGGTGGCAGTTCTCTGCCAAATATACATTCATTTCTGGAACGTATATGGTGTCAAAATTCTCTTTGAGTTTCTCGTAAGTAATAATTCCGGAGTAATTATTGTCGACATCGCTGGCAAGTTCCCTTATTTTGGGGTAGCTCCATAGTTCGGGAACTGCTTGTGGTAAGTTCCAGCCTTGGCCTTGATCGCGAAACGACCAAGATACCATTTGATTGGCATGCTCGATGAGGGATGGAAAATCGTCTGGCATAGTATAGACAGCATTCCATGCAAGCGACTTGAAGTGTGCGAATAGGGCGCGGTAAACGAAAATACTTCCCTTGTCGAGGAAGCAGTTTAAGAATATTCGACCGTTTCTAAAGAACCGCCCATAGGGAGGTAATGCCTTCTCTCGATATCGCGCTATTCTTTCCGCTTCGAAGAAGTGCTGCGAAAACTTTTCGCACTTAAAGAGCGCGCGAGGGAGGATATATAGATATAGTCCTGCTGCTTCTTGATAAACGTCTAGTTCTCGAGTATTTTCAATCTCTGCCAAAAGTCTTGGCGTTGAATTCAGAAGTTGCGTTAGGAATAATTTTGATTCCTCGGCGGGAAGTCTTTTTAGGTGTTCATATGCGAGGCTCTGAATTCTCTGGTCTATTTGTATTTTGCTGTGATCACTTACTAGTTCATAGGCTTCAATTTCTAGAACTGTGGGTATGAGCGATTCGGGGGATTTTGACAGTCGCTTGATTTTTCTGATGTAAAAAAAATTTCTAGTTAATTTTATCGGATGCTTGAGTTCAGATTTTTTGTCTATGACAATAGACGGTGAGTTTGTTCCAAGGCATATTGCATCTATCAGTTCGCTTTTGATTTCTGAAATGTCCGACATCAATTTGTAAGTGAAGTGTAGATGGCGGAATAGATCGGATATGGTGCCTGTAAATAGCAGAGTTGCTGCCAGTAGAGGTGGGATTAAGTATTGTGTTTCTATGTAATTTGAAAGAAATATTAATTTGAAAAGAATTGCAAAGGAAAGGAACGAGAATAGTGATCTGTTAAGTTTTTGAGGGTCTACTTCAGATATTCGATGGTAGATCATCAATAGGGAAGGGCTTCGATATCTGTTTCGAGTTGCTTCGATTACGTTCAGAGATATTGGGAGTGCTAATGCGCCTAAAGCTGCCGATACTGCAATTATATCTGTCAGGATACTGGTCCAGTCGGTGTATGCAGTCTTAGTTGCTTTTTCTAATAGATAAGAAGAGCCACGGGAAATGGCTAGGAATAATTCATCGAACATTCAGCGCAAGCCCTTGCATGGAGTGTATTTAACTTTCGCATCTTTGTGTCCTTCGGATTATTTATACGGAAAGTATTCCTGAAAACCACAGGGTTCCCAAAGATAGGGCGGCGCCGGTAAAAAGGCCTAAAAGGAACGTTTTTCGCGTGCGCCTGCGAATTGCTAATTCATACCGCGCTGCCCATACCGCGTATTCGGGAGGTACAGGCATTTTTTTGATCCAGGGCTCTCGTTGTTTTGTCGTGATTTTTGGTTCTTGGCGACCATTCTGGGCAGATGCCGGTTGCTCGTCCTGTTCGCTACGAGCGCTCCTGAACCATTCCCTGTCGTATAGCCCCATTTGCTACTCCTTGCCTTATCTCGTTCGGGCGTACCAGCGCCTAGCTACTTCCTGTGTAATCGCTATCCCGCGTCTTGTCCGGCCAAGTTTCGATGAGCCTCATCGTATTCAGGACTGGTCTGGCCGCTATCGGGCGCGACTTCTCCCGTCACCAGCCAAAGGGCGTACTGAGGGAAAAGGGCTATCACAGCCTCGATCTCGGCATCCGTAATACGTGCTTTGCCGTTGCGCACGTTTCCCCACCGGTAACGATCAATACCGGTTTCCTTCTCGAACCAGACGCTTGTCCGCTCCTTGTTGAACAAGGTTATAAGGCGGTCTTTTATCATGCCCAAATATTCTACTTAGTAGCAATCTAGATGTATGGTTGACTTACTTAGTAAATGTTACTCAGTAGGTGTGATTTTTATTATAGGGCAAAACCATGGAAGAGTCTGGAATAGTGGGGTTCACTGTCACTGGAGCGGCTGAGAAGGTCGCCGATTTCCGCACGGCGCCGTTCTGCTCCCAGGTCGTATTCGCTCAGATGCTCGGCATGGAAGAAATCACCGAGGACGTGGTGCGGGGCTGGGTAGAGACCAAGACCGTTCCTACGGTGAAAATCGGCCGCCGCCGCGTCATTAACCTCCAACGCATCCGCCGCGACCTGGAGCGGGGCAAGTCGATCTTCTGCCAAGGGGACTACGACGATGAATAACGCCCGCACCTTCCCCCAGTTCAAGCTCCGCCTGCCGCCTGGGCTGCTGAGTAGAGCGAAGGTTGCCGCCAAGACCTCTCGCCGCTCCCTCAACGCTGAACTCGTTCTACGCCTTCAAGAGAGTTTCGACTGGGAGGTGCTTGTAGATGCTCGCCAATCAATATCGGCACCTGCCACACCCCGCCGACTGCGACTGCTCTGTGTGCTTTGTCGCAAGGATGGGACCCCAATCGTCCAGCCCGTCGCCGTGTCCCGACTGCCGGCCCCCTGGGCGCCCCTACAAGGAAAATGGCCGGTGGCTCTGCCGCCCCCGTTCTTTCTGCGCGAAACACGACCCACGCCGCCAACCGACACCGTATTGGCACGTTGTCTACGACAGCGGCAAGCCGACGCCCTTCGTGCCGATCCTCGAGCCCTTCGGAGCTGACCTTTCTCACCCTGGATCAAGTGACAAGGCTCCTTGAGGAGTGCCAAGCCAGCACCAATACACATACCTACCCGGTCGCACTGCTGTGTCTCGCCACAGGCGCCCGTTGGGATGAAGCCGAAAGCCTTTCCCGGGGGGGGCCGTACAAGGCGGCAAGGTTCACTACCACCGAACCAAGAACCGGCAGAGTAGGGCGGTGCCTATCCCCGCAGAACTGGAAAGACTGATCCTCGGCCGAGGTATGCCAGGCTCTGGCCGCTTGTTCATGTCCTGCCGTGCTGCTTTTCGATGTGCCTACCAGCGTTGCGGCTTCCATACACCTGGTCAGGTGACCCACATCCTACGGCACACCTTCGCGAGTCATTACATGATGGGGGGAGGGGACATACTCACGTTGCAGAGAATTCTCGGATACTCCTCGATCACCGTGACTATGCGTTATGCGCACCTGTCGCCGGAGCATCTGGAATCCGCTGTGCGTTACTCGCCACTTACTCAATCGGGCTACCAGTTGACCTCGACTGGACCTATGGTATTCTCTGACTGCGTTAATGCTTAACGTTAAGGATTAAAATTGATCCTGGGCTTCCGATGCGAAGGCACCCGCCAGTTGTTCGAGACGGGCTCTTCCAGGCGCTGGAGCGCGATTCTTACCGTCGCTACTCGCAAGCTGTTGATGCTTCACGCTGCCGTCGAGCTACGAGACTTGCGCTCTCCACCCGGTAACCGGTTGGAAGCGTTGCATGGCAACCGGTCGGGCCAGCACAGCATCAGAATCAACGACCAATGGCGTGTCTGCTTCGTGTGGACCGAGGCAGGCCCGGATCAAGTCGAGATAGTGGATTACCACTGAGGGAGGTGGACCATGACAACCAACGGAATGCGCCCCATCCATCCAGGGGAGATCCTGCGTGAAGAGTACCTACAAGAGCTGGGGATGACCCCGGCCGCACTAGCTCGTGCCTTGAACGTGTCGGCTCCGACCGTGAATGACATTGTCCGCGAGCGTCGTGGCGTCACTGCGGATATGGCTATCCGGCTGGGCCGCTACTTCGATACGTCCGCCGAGTTCTGGATGAACCTGCAAGGTGAGTACGCCCTGGCGACTGCTTACGCGGCGAATGGCGAACAGATCGAGCACGAAGTTGAGCCTTTGGCTGCTCACGGCTAGAGATGCTTGCTGATGAAAGGGCCTCGCAGATGCGGGGCTTTTTTTGTGCGTGATGATTGGTGCAGGGGAGGGGCGTAGACAGGATGTAGTCGGCTTGTAGTCTGCCGGCCCAAAAGAAAAGGGGCTAGCTTGCGCTAACCCCTTGAAAATAATGGTGGCTACACCGGGACTTGAACCTGGGACATCAGCATTATGAATGCTGCGCTCTAACCGACTGAGCTATGTAGCCGAGTGGCGCGCATTTTCCGGATCTTTCGGGGGGCTGTCAACCCCCTTTGGTTAGATATTTTTCTGTTCTTTCAAGCGTTTAGCGGGACGAGCGGTAGGGCGGGAACGAAAAAGGCCCCGCGGGGTGCGCGGGGGCCTTTTCGGCTTGCTGGCGGGCGCCCTGGGGCGCTGCCGGGGGCTTAGACGTTAGATTGGAAGTAAGGTTTTATAGGCCAGTAGTTTAAGGTGCTTCGTTGATTTTTTTATTTTTCGTACCCGGTTTTGTACCCGGATTAAAGGGCTCTACATGCTCTAATCGAGACGACCCTGGAACCGGTCGGAGTGGGAGAGAGGGTTGGAGCAAGCGCCCCCGGCACGGAGAGGGCCAAGTTAAGGCGCTGTTCAGTAATAGGGGGCGTGGTGCAAGCGCACAGTTGTTGCCGATCAGGGGCTTTGCTGAGCCTACGAGGGCTGCGGGAAGCTATCTGCCCTCGTCGCTGACTGCTGCTCAAAACTGTAGTTCAAGGTAGCCAATAGACTCCTGGGGGCACCCCAGATGCCCTGACCGTACCAGTTCACCCCAGTCCGGTGCTCCTGGTCGAGCAGGTTGTTGACGTTCAACTGCGCTGATATCTGGGGAGTGATGTCGTAATGGGCCATCAGGTTGGCGACCAGGTAGTCGGACTGCTCCTGGCGCTGGCCCAGGGGTCCCGCTCCTCGTAATAGGTACGGCTCTGCCAGTTGGCGCCGCCCCCACCGTCAACTGCTTCCACTCGCTCCAATTGGGGGCACTTCGTCGGACTCCTTGGAGCTATTGTGAGTGGCGAAGATTAAGGCATTCCAGTTCCCGGTGAGCGCTCCGGACAGCGCGAATTCCCCGTCCTTGTAGATGGTGCCGTCGGTGGCGTAGTAGGCCGGGCTGTCGGGGTTGGTTTGCACCGATTCCTGAGATGGGAGGCTTCAATTAGTGATACCTCCGGATCCACGTGATTGCTGAGGTCCCAGGCAATGTGTACTGCATGACAGAGTATGGTGAAAGGAAGGCCTATCACGTCCAATGGCTGTGGTCGCCGGCAAAAGTCTATGGCCGCACAACTGTGGGGCATGATTTTGCGATCTGCAATTGATCCACCAGTAACGCTATCTATACGCCAGTCTGGAAGGCCGTGCAGACATATTGCCAAGGAGCGGCAGTTGATCCGTATGGCAATGAGCACTAGAGCCAGTTAGATAGCGGGAAATTACCCTGTTACACTGGCGAGTGGAGTGCGTACTAAGTAGTACGTTGTGGAAATCGTTTAGTCAAATATCCCTGTTGAACTGTTTCTGGATAGGCGGTGGGTGTATGTTTTAATGCTTTTATATGTTTGATTTGGTTTGAGTATGGATGTTTGGTTTTCGTCTGGGTTTCTCTTTTATCACGATGCTTAGGGGGGTTGTTGATCTGGTTTGCGTGTTGGTGGACTCATGATTTTTGTGTGCTCGATGTACTGCTTGGGGCTGTTGTGGGGTTGTCTTTCTCTCTTTAGTTTTCTGTAAATAATTTGTTTATCTTCTCTGTTAGTTCAAAAATTGTTGTTGGTGTTTTCTTTTGAGGGGTATTTTGAATTTCTGTGGTTTCTGTGGTTTCTGTGGTTTCTGTGGTTTCTGTGGTTGGCCGTTTTTTATATCTGTTGATATCTGATTCTCTTATGGTGCGCTTTTGAGGGGGGAGTGGGTCTAGAATGTTTAATGTGTCTATAAGTAGTTCTTTGATCTCTTCATTGTCCTGTATGATTTTTTCTATTTCTGAGTTTTTTAGGGGGCTTTTCCGAAAGTTGTTCAGTGTTTTTGCTGCTTTTTTTGATTTATTGAGGGATTTTTGTGTGATTTTTTTAGATTTAGATATCCTCTCTTTTAATTCTTTTATCTGGTTCTCTGAGTGTTTTAGTTTTGCTTTAAACGCTTCTTCGTATTTTAATACTTCGGCGGCTAATTTTATTAGAGCCTTATGGTTTCTGTTTTGAGAAGAGAGGTTTTGCTCTGCGGGGCTGATGTTTCCTGTACTTGATCTTTCCTCCGCACTCCTGCTTTTCCTTGTCCTATAGGCTGCCTTTAACTGACTAAGGGAATTTCTTCCTGAGTCGGTTCTCTCTAGTTGTACTCCTACTTTAAGAAGTCGATCTAAATCTACAGGCCCATGGAGAGATATTTCCCCTTTTCCATGCAGGTAGTTTTGTGCCCAGGCGATATCGGAATTCGTTAGAAGTTTTTTTGATACCCATACTGCGAATGATTCAGATTCTCTAGCCATGCCTTCCATCCAATTTTGTTGCGTTACGGTAACGTTACGCTATGGATTTTTGGGGTTCAAGTGCGGTATAGGGGGTAAAAGCTCGAAAAAGGGGGGTATGGCATGGGGGAGGTGCTGCTGACTGCACCGATAGCTGGCGTTGGGGCTGAGGCGAAGTATTTCCTCATCGCGTTCATCTATCGTTTTGATGCTACCCAATGGAAGGAAATGTCTGTGAAGGAATTGGCTCGATCCTTGGAGGTGACCCCTGGAGTGGCATCCAGGGCCCGCGAGGCATTGATTGAACATCAATGCTTTGACTGCCGCAAGGTTGCTACTGCAGGAAGACCCACGCTCGGGCTGAAGGTGAGCCAGGGGCTGGCCTGCAAACTCGGCGACCTCAGCACTTCGGCATCCCATCATGGGCCCGTTCTGCGTCACCTTTTCAGTGGTGTGATCTATCGTGATTATGAGGCCAACCGGACGCCGGCATCATCGAATGAGCTTCTGAGACCGCAACTCCGCCTATTACTCGCAACGCTATTCGCCCATGCCAATGAACTGGGACTGGTAGATGGCCTCGGGCTCGCTCAACTCCGACAGTTATTGGGGGAGGGGGAGGAGAAGGTCGACAGGTGGCTGAAGGAACTCCTGCAGCTTGGCTTCATTCGCCGAAAGATAGCGGGGCTCTCGGACTCGCTCTATGCCGATACGAAAGTGACCAGCAGCTATATCCTGAACCTGAACCATCCAGGGCTTGCTTCGGCGGACTGCAGCAGCCCAGTTGTAGCTTTTTATGGTGAGGCAATGCGCTCTGAGGAGAGCCGCCATGGTTTTGCGGAGCGATTTTCGCGGGTGCAAGGGGCGTTTCAGGGCCTTGGCCGCACTTATGAAATGCTTGTCTGGAGGATCTATCAAGGCGTAAGCCTGCTTCTTTCGAATCACTGGAGCGTCTTGGGCGACTCTGTCCGTCTCCCCCAAATTGATGGCCTAGAGAAAATCATGACTGAAAGCCTCCACGCGTCGGGTAAAGATGATTCCTCACTTGAGGTCATGGTTGCTGACATGTGCTGGTGGGCTTTCCATTTGGCTTCGCGGGTTAAGAATCGAATAGCGGGGGATAGCGCTTTTGCGAGCTTGGTAGGGCGGAGGGTGCTTGCGTTCCCTGCCAAAAATAGAGACACGGATGATTCGATGACCTTGGTCTTTGCTCAAGAGCCCAGGGGAGATGGCCCTGAATGTGTAATTTCTTTAAGCAGCACCAAGGGACACATCGAGATCTGGACGAAAGAATCTGAGCTTTCTCAAGAGCAGCTTTCCAAGCATGGCTTGGTCTCTTTTGTGGAAGAGACTACAGCTAGTTAAATTTTATGAATGTTGCCCATCCTCTGGACCAATACAGGAGCACCGTCCATGTCCATGAGGATCATCAGTTTAAAAGAGGTCATGGACCTCACCAGTCTTGCTCGCTCGACCATCTATAAATACATCGCTCTCGGCACGTTCCCGCTTCCTTTATCTGTGGGGGAGCGTTGCGTTCGCTGGTTGGAGAGCGAAGTGCACGAGTGGATCCTTGATCGGATCGCTGAGCGTGATGAGAAAGTCCAGGTTGCAGGTAAACATTGATGCCGATAGAGCTACCCGATGACCAAGGCTCCCTGGTCATCGGGTAGCTCTGCCGTCTGCTTAGGCTGGTGCTATTTCTCAGATAACTCCCAGTGTCCTGTTCTGTTATTTCTTCCGGCTACGCTTGGTGTTCTTCGTCTAGATGCTCGATGGCGCTTGGTGTTTTGAAAATAGGGTCGTGGGGTTTATTGATATAGCTACTAACTCTCTCTAACTATGTATCCTCTCTCCCACTCCACCTAAATACCAGACACCTAGCTAGCTACCCACCTCACCAGTTTAAAAATACCCACTCCGTACTTGGTATGTCTTCCAACAACCAGGTACACACCATGACCAATCAAGCAGCCAAACACCTCTCCCAATCCGACATCGCTATCCAGATCGAACGACTCGTGAATGCAGTGATCCGTCACGATGGTCCTGCATTCAGGATCAGCTACGACGCACAGGGGGATGAGCTCATCAAGAGAACCAGGCTCTCTCGGTACTTCGATCACGTCCGGCAGATGTATCACCTGGTGCATGACGAGGCGTATGCCCTGAGTGAACACCTGCTTGCGTTCAAGGAAGCGTGCTACGACATCGGCATCGAGTTCGGGATGTTCGGGATGACGTGCATGGACGAGAGCGAGGGAGGGCTCCTATCAGAGGCCCAGACCTACAACTGGCTCGTGGAGAGGATCCGGGTGCACGTGCAGACCAAGTGGTTCAAGCGTGGGAAGCATGACCGTGTTTGCCGGGAGAAGCGTAATCGGCAAGCCGTCACCGAGTACGTAGAGCGGGTGATGGATAGCCGCTCTCGTACCGTAGTGGTGAGGGTGAATCTGTACTACCGGGAAGCAGCACGTGCTCGCTTGAAGGTAGAGGACGTCTTCGAGGACCTAGACAGGCTGATCCGGGCTCGGGAATACGATCCGGTCTTCCAGCACGCGACGGGCTACATCTGCGCTGTAGAACAAGGCGAGGACATGGGCTACCACATCCATGCGGCCTTCTTCTTCGATGGCCGGAAGGTGCTCATGGACATCGTTAAGGCTAAAGCTATTGGCAAACTGTGGGAGAGGATCACGGATGGCTGGGGGTACTTCCACAGCTGCAACCATGACAAGGCACGGTACAAGGAGCGGTGCGGGGTAGGGATGTTCAAGCATCGCGACGGTACAGGTAAGCAGAACGTCATCAACGCCTGCCACTACCTGATCGAGGACGGACAGTCTTTGCGAGTGAAGCCAGTGGGAGCCAGGTGTCTTCGCTTGGGGCGCCTGACCAGCTTGTCGGAACGTGCTGACCACGCTCTGACTCCATCTCGTTGGGCCCGTTAACGGTAGTGATGGATTGCGACCCAGAGCAGTCTCAATCCAGCGTTGATGGTCTTGACTGGTTGCCTGCGGTTCCGATGGCAACGTAGGCTGACCTTGTTTCCGATGCGCGGGAACAAGGCATCCATTCATTCCATAGTCGAACCTACTGAAGCAGCTCTCCATGACATCGATGCGACGTCCGCCTCCGCTTCAACTTCTTCCGGCATTCGAAGCCTCGGCCAGACTTCTGAGTTTCAGCAAGGCCGCCCAGGAACTGCACCTGACGACTTCGGCGATCAGCCAGCAGATCAAACAGCTGGAAAATCAGTTGGGGCTGCCACTGTTCCGGCGCCTGACTCGGCGCCTGGAACTCACGGACGCGGGCCACCAGTTTGCCCGGGTGGCCTCGCAGACGCTGGCGACATATCGACAGGGGCACGCCGAATTCGCCCATCGTTTCGACAGGCCGACGCTGCGGTTGAGCATGACGCCCCTCATTGCACATGAGTTCCTGCTTCCCCACGTCGAGGTTTTTCAGGCCCGCCATCCGGGGGTGAGCCTTTCGCTCGAAGCCAGCATGGAGTTGGTCGATTTCGAAAAGGAGCCGGTCGATGCTGCCATCCGTGTCGGCCACGGCCAATGGCCCGGACTGGAGTCCTGGCTGCTGTGCGGATGCGAGGCAGTGCTGCTCGCGGCCCCCTCTCTGCTGGCGCGGCATCCGGTGAACCGGCTGGAAGACCTGGAGCACCATACGTTGATCCGCCGCAGGCATGAGCAGTTCGGCTGGGAGTCTCTGGCGAGTCTCGCCAAGGTTTCCACCGTCCCGAGCAAAGGGGACCTGCTGGTGGATTCCGACCTGGCTGCCCTGCATGCGGCGGAACGGGGTCTGGGGATCGCGCTGGGCTTCCTGCCGGCGGGGACACCGTTTTCGAAACTCTGGCCGGACACCCGCCTGGTGGCAGTGCTGCCACCGCTGACGACGCCACTCAGCGCCTACTTCGTATTCCGTCCTGACAACGGAAAGGCTGAACTGCTCAGGGATGCCTTCGACTGGATTCGTTCCCAGGTGACACCGGTGCCCAGTCCTGATGGTTAAGCAGGGCTTAATCGTGCGACAGAAATCATCGTTCGTCATGCGCAGGGCCAGTCCTTAGAGTCGTCTGCACACGCAGGTTGCTGCAGCGAGGGCTCCCATGAACGCATTCCAGTCAGAAAAGCCATCGGTCGAATATCCCGAATCAGGCCTGGCCAAGCCACTGATCCTGAAGACCGGCACCATCATCCGCAATCGCATCGCCAAGGCGGCCATGCACGAATCCATGGGCGACAAGCATGGAGCCCCCAGCCACTGGCTGCTGCCGCTCTACGAGGCCTGGGCGCAGGGTGGTGTCGGCCTGAGCCTCACCGGCAATGTCATGATCGACGGCCGGGCTCGCAGCGAGCCTGACAACGTGGTGGTGGAGGACGAGCGACATCTGGAGTTCCTGCGCGAGTGGGCACGGCGAGGAAGCAGCGGCGGTACCCAGCTCTGGATGCAGATCAACCACCCCGGGAAGCAGGCGATGAACGGCCTCAATCGGGAGAACCTGGCGCCCTCCGCCATTCCCTTCAACGCGGAGCTGGCTCCCTATTTCCCGACACCCCGCGAAATCCGGCCTGACGAGATCAAGGAGGTCATCGATCGTTTCGCCAGCACTGCTCGTATCGCCAAGAAAGCTGGATTTGGTGGCGTCCAGATCCATGCCGCCCACGGCTATCTGATCAACCAGTTCCTGTCGCCGCACCATAACCGGCGCGAGGACGACTGGGGCGGTACGCCGGAGAAGCGTCGGCGTTTCCTCATGGCCGTCTATCACGCTATGCGAGATGCGGTGGGCCACGATTACCCGATAGGTATCAAGCTCAACTCGGCCGACTTCCAGAAAGGCGGTTACGATGAAGGTGAATCCATGGAGGCCGTGCTGGCCATCGCGGATGCTGGTATCGACATGATCGAGATTTCCGGCGGCACCTATGAGTCACCGGCGATGACCGGCACACAGCCGGTGCAGAAGGAAAGTACTCGTCAGCGCGAGGCCTATTTCCTCGCGTTCGCCGAGAAGGTGAGGGAACAGACGTCCGTGCCACTGATGGTGACCGGTGGCTTTCGTACCGTCGCGGGCATGAATGAGGCGTTGCAGAGTGGGGCTCTGGAGCTGGTCGGGCTGGCTCGCCTGCTCAGCCTCGACCCCGCCGTACCGCAACGTCTCCTTGCTGGCCTGGACCCTAGCCATGAAGTCAGCCCCAGGGTTTCCGGCGTGGAGGCCATCGACCGCTCGCGGATGATGGAAATCATCTGGTACACGCACCAGCTCATGCGCATAGCGCGCAAGGGGCAGGCCCGCCCGGACGAGTCCGTCCTGAAAGTCGCGCTCTGCTACATGCTGGGCAATTTTGTCCGCGGCGACATCGGCTTGCCCAAGTTCCGCGCCGGCTGAGCGCGTATGCCTGCCGGTGCGTAACCGGCCTTCCCTGAAGTGATTCCAGACCTGGCGCTTCGCTGTCCGCCGGTTAGCCCCTGTCGGATGGTTTCTGCCATCGAAAACGGAGAACACCCATGGTATTCGAACTCCCCCAGCTTCCTTTCGAACTGGACGCGCTCGCTCCCCATATTTCGAAAGAGACGCTCGAATATCACTACGGCAAGCATCACGCTGCCTACGTAGTGAAATTGAACGAGTTGATCCGAGGTGGCGAGTTCGAAGGCCGCACCCTGGAGGAAATCATCAGGACTTCCGAAGGGGCGACCTTCAACAACGCTGCGCAAATCTGGAACCACAGTTTCTATTGGAACTGCCTGAGCCCCAGCGGCGGCGGTCGGCCGGACGGCGCGCTGGGCGATGCCATCGACACCGGATTCGGCTCCTTCGAGGGTTTCCAGCAGGCGTTCAACGACAAAGCGGTCAGCAACTTCGGCTCTTCCTGGACCTGGCTGGTGAGAAAGCCCAGCGGCTCGCTCGCCATCGTGAACACCAGCAACGCGGAAACGCCGCTGACCTCTGCCGATAGGCCCCTGCTGACCTGCGACCTGTGGGAGCACGCCTACTACATCGATTATCGCAATGCCCGTCCCAAGTACCTCAATGCGTTCTGGCATCTGGTGAACTGGGATTTCGTAGCGGCCAATCTGGCCTGCTGAGTCATTGCATCGGCGATGTCCACCCACCAAGAGAGTCAATGTAATGAACAACGATCAAGACTCCCGTTGTCTATCCGCAATCGGTGAAGCGGGCAGGTCATCGCCATTGAGCAAACTCGAGTCGCTGGGAGTCCGTTACCCCGTGATGCAGGCCGGCATGACGTCCATCTCGGGGCCGGCTTTGGCCGGGGCGGTTTGTGCGGCAGGAGGAATCGGCACGCTAGGTCTGCATGATGTCTCGGTCTGGGAACAAACCATCGAGCAGACCCGGGCGAAGGCGGCCGGGCAACCGATCTGCGTCAACCTGCTGCTGCCCTACACGCGCATGAAGCATGTCGAAGTGGTCATCCGTCAGCAGGTACCGATGGTCACGCTGTTCTGGGGGGATGGAAAACCCTTGATCCAGCAGCTTCGCCGCGAGGGTGTGTTCGTCTTCCAGCAGGTGGGGTCAAGGCAGGAAGCGGAAAGGGCGCTCGATGCCGGGGTCGACGGGTTGGTTGTGCAGGGTGTCGAGGCTGGTGGCCATGTTAGGGCAACCCAGCGGCTCGATGCTGTTCTGCCGGAAATCGTTGCGCTGACGTCGACCATCCCCCTTTTCGCGGCCGGAGGTATTTACACGGCAGAGGATGCTGAGCGGGCTATTCGTCTGGGGGCACATGGCGTCTGCTCGGGAACACGCTTTGTGCTGACGCCCGAGAGCAACGCGCATGAGGCATATCGCCAGAGGCTGCTGGCAGCGCAGGATACCCTTGTCACTGAGCTGTTCGGATTGGGGTGGCCGGACGTTCATCGTGTGGTGCCCAACAAGGCGACCGATCGCTGGTGTCGGGCGGATGGTTCCATTCCCGCCTGGCTGCGGTGGTTCAATTCGAGCCTATCGTTCACACGTAGGCTGCTGCCGATGAAGGCCCATGCGGCCGTTTTCCAAAGACCGGGCCTGCCGGTCTTTTCGCCCGTTCCACTCGTCGACCAATTGCCCGCGGCCTTGCTCGAAGCTACAGCGCTATATGCCGGCGAGCAGGTGGGCCGTATTCGCAGCATTCTTCCCGCCGCCGAGATCGTCGAAGAGCTGGCTCAAGGAGTCACGCTGGGCGGTGTCGCAGCAAGAGCTCACGCGGGGAGTTAGCTTCAGCCTGAGGGCTAGGGGGACTTCAAGGGCCGTTTTGAGGGCTGAAGGGTGCTACACCATTACATAGAGGGTTGTATTGCTCGTGTCACTTTGACACTATCCAATCGTCATCATTGCAGCTGACCAGTCTGAACCCCATCTCCTGCTGAGCATCCACAATGATGGATTTTCCCTTTAAGGACCCGGCTTCGGCCGGGTTTCTTTTTTCAGGGCCGCGACAGGAAAGCTCTATTGAACTGCCTTGCCGGTTTGCTCCGGCATGCGCAATTCCCGTACCGGGAAGGCGAATTCGACGCCTAGCTCATCGAGCCCCGAAAGTAGCCGCAGGTTGATCGCCTGCTGGACGTCCATATAGCGGTTGTAGTCGGCGGTTTGCATGATGTAGACGACCTCGAACAGCAGCCGGCTTTCTTCGAAGGCGGCTAGATGGGCGCGGTCGAACTTCGCCTCTGTCTGGGCGTCGATGATTTCCTTTACGAGTCCCGTCACCGCCTTTGCCTTGTCGGCTGGGGTCCGGTAGCTGATTCCGAACTGGAACACGATCCGCCTCGTATTCATTCGTTTGTAGTTATGCAGCGTCTGCTTGAGCAGTTCGGTGTTGGAGCAGACGATCTGCTCGCCACTGAGGCTGCGGATGCGGGTGGTCTTCAAGCCTATGTGCTCGATGGTGCCCGCCACGTCACCGAACACCACGAAGTCATCGATCTCGAACGGCTTGTCGAAGCCAATCGAGAGTGATGCGAACACGTCGCTCAAGATGGTCTGCACTGCGAGTGCTACAGCGATGCCACCTACGCCCAGGCTGGCGATCAGGGCGGTGATGTCGACGCCCAGGTTGGCCAGGATGGAAAGCAGCATTACAGCCCAGACGACGATCAGCACTACCACCGAGATGATTGTCGCCATCACCGGGTTCTGGATGCCACCGAATCGCGAGAGGGCGAGGTCGCGGGTCCACAGGCGGGCGCAGGCATCGAGCCACAGTGCCACCTGCAGGGCCAGGACGACGAACCATCCATGGGCCAGCGCCATCTCCCAGTTGACGGGAAGGGTGACCAACTTGAGGGCCAGCATCAGCGCGAAGACGAACACCAGGGTGTTGCGGGTCCTGTTCGCGATGACCGATGCGTAGCGTGCCCAGTGGCTGGTCCTACCCTCCAGGCGCTTCCTTGTGGCGCCCAGCAGGAAACGAAACAGCCCATAGCCGATCACGGTCGTGGCCGCCACTAGCAGCAGATGACCGAGAAAGGCCAGATCGAGCCAGGTGTTGAGTTGCTCCATGGAAATCCTCCCGTTCGACTCGGTTTGAATAGTCTTGGTCGAGCCGGGTCGGGAGAAGTTCAGGAAAATGGCGAAAGGCGTTTCGAGGGCACCTCAGCCCGACGCCAGTGTCTGGCTGGCCGTTGCCGCCTCGCGCAAGGGCGGCTCCGGCAGATTGTCGGGTGGGACTTCCAGGATGCGCAGGGCGCCGCTCATCACGCGACTGAACACCGGCGCGGCGACCTTACCGCCGAAGTAGCCGTCGCGGCTGGGCTCGTCGATTACCACCGAGATGGCGATGCGCGGAGCGCTGATCGGGCCGAAGCCGACGAACATCGAGCGGTAGGCGTTTTCCCGGTAGCCGCGCGCACCGGTGGCGGCCTTGCGCGCTGTGCCGCTCTTGCCGGCCACGTGATAGCCGGGCACCCGGGCGCGATGGATGCCGCGGGGCGATTCGACCACCTGTTCGAGCATGGCCGTCACGGTGTGCGCGACCTTTTCCGGAATGACCTGCTCGGGGCGCGGTGCGCGCTCGCGGCGCACCAGCGATAGGGGTACCATGCGCCCGCCATTGGCCAGGGTGGCATAGGCGTGTGCCAGCTGCACGGCGGTTATCGACAGGCCGTAACCGTACGACAGCGTGGCCGTCTCCGCTGGCCGCCAGCGCGGGTAGGCCGGTAGGTTACCGACGCGCTCGCCGGGGAAGCCCAGACCGGTGTACTGGCCCAGGCCCATCCGTTGCATCACGTCGTGGATGGCTTGGCCGCCGATGTCGAACGCCACCTTGCTCATGCCGACGTTGCTGGAGTTGATGAGGATGCCGGTGAGGTCGAGTATGCGGCCCTCGCTGCGGGTCACGTCGCGAATGGTGTAGTGGCCGATGCGCAGGCTGCCGGGCCACACTTCGACCTGGTCGGACGGCCGCCAGCGGCCGCTTTCCAGGGCGGCGCACATGGAAATGGGCTTGACGGTGGAGCCTGGCTCGAACACGTCGGTCAGCGCGCGGTTGCGGATGGCCGCGGGGTCCAGGCCCTGGCGGTTGTTCGGGTTGAAGGTGGGCTGGTTGGCCATCGCCAGCAACTCACCGGTACGCACGTCGATCATCACCAGGCTGCCGGCCTTGGCGCCGAACTGGTCCAGCGCCCGCTTCAGTTCGCGGTTGGCGAGGTATTGCAGGCGCAGGTCCAGCGACAACGCCAGGTCCTTGCCGGGCTTGGCGTTGCGCACGACCTGCAGGTTCTTCACCACGCGCCCGTACAGGTCCTTGAGCACCAGGCGTCGGCCGGGCACCCCGGACAGCCAACTGTCGAAGGCATATTCCACGCCCTCCTGGCCGTGGCCGTCGATATCGGTGAAGCCGACCACCTGGGACGTCGTATCGCTGGCCGGGTAGAAGCGCCGATACTCTTCCCGCGCATAGACGCCCGGCACCTTGCGCGCCAGGATGGCCTGCCCGACCACCGGCGGCAGGCCCCGCTCCAGGTAGAAGAACTCGCGTTCGCTGTTGGCCTGCAGGCGCGCCGCGAAGGCCGCAGGCGTTTGGCCCAGGGCATTGGCGAGTTCCGCCCAGCGCTCGGGGGCCGCGGCCAGTTCCCTGCCGTTGGCCCAGAGGGTGAGCATCGGCGTGCTCACCGCCAGGGGCTCTCCCCGGCGGTCGGTGATCTCGCCGCGATGGGCGGGAATCTTCAGATAACGCAGGCTACGCGCATCGCCATGGGCCTGCAGGAACTCGCGCTGATGCAATTGCAGTTCGAGCAGGCGCCAGCAGAGCACGGCCGAAAGAAGGCCGAAGAGCAGGATGACCAGGCGCAGGCGCCAGGGGTGGCTGAGGCTGGGTGGAATGTTCATTGGGCGACGCTGTCCGGGCGTTTCACTGGGCTATCTGTCGACCTGGGGCGCTGAAAGGGGGGCAATGTACCACGTCATCCGGACTGGCCTGCTTCGGGCGTTCGGCCCGAGAGGCTGACGGTCGTTGTGCGCTGGGCCGAGCGCCGGCTGGCAGGCCCTGTCGTTACGCATGGTCACTCGGGCGGTCGGCCGAAATCCTGAACCCCTTTGTCAGACGTCGGTCGACCGGGTTGTCGCCTTGTGCAGAACGATCAAGCGCGGTCGTTTGGCGATTCCTTCAACCACGATAACGAAGCGAGGATCAACCCATGCAGACTCAAGACTACGAGGCCTGTTTGCAGGCGTGCACAGACTGCGCCGTTGCTTGTGAGCGATGTGCCAGTGCATGCCTGGGCGAAGAAAATGTGCGGTCGATGGCTCGATGCATCGAGCTGGATCGCGATTGTGCCGATACTTGCCGTCTCGCCGCATTGCTCATGGCCAGAAACAGCTCGTTGGCCAAAGACGCCTGCCGGCTTTGTGCATGGATTTGCAGGGCATGTGGCGAGGAGTGCGGCAAGCACGAGCATGAGCATTGCCGCCAGTGCGCGGCGGCTTGCCGACTCTGCGCCGAGGCTTGCGAGCGGATGGCAGCCTGAAGTCTCGGGCACCGGTAGCGGATGCAATCGGTGCCTTGGGGGCTCAGGCCTCGCGTTCGGTGCTGGCGATGAGTCGCGAGTCGGCCAGGGCGGCTGTGCGATGCACCGTTGCCGCACGATATTCGCTATCGGCCAGCATGCTCAGGAACGCTTCCCTCGAGGGGTAGCGCACCAGCAGAATTTCGTCCCATCGCTCGTCTTCCGGAGCGATGAGCGCCACATGGGCGTCTGCCAGCAGCCGAACCGAGCCGCCGACTGCGGCGACTTTCGCCCCGGCGACGCGGGCATAGCGGGCATAGGCCTCGCGGCCGGTGCAGGGGGGCGCTCCCGCATCCGGCGGATAGTCGGCTTCGGTCCGGTAACGCAGCAGATTGAGCATCAGTATCGGCTTGCCTGCCGGCATTTCCTCGGTGAACCGGGCAAGTTGTTCGCGGCTTGGATTCAGGCTGGGCATGGCGTCGCTCCGGAAGGGGTGGGGATGACGTTGCTGCCGAGCGAGTTGGGTGGTCAAGGCCTATTCATGTGCTGAATGGCGCCGGATGACCCTGAGGCGGATCCTGGATCGGATCGTTCACTTCGCGCGCGCAGGCTCCCTTCCCTTGTCCTGACGCATGACGAAAGCCCCCCAGGCCAGCCCCAGCGCCGCGGCGAAGGTGGAGCCGATCAGTACGCCGAGCTTCGCGGGGCCGAGCAGGCTGGGCTCGGAGAAGCCGAGCATGGCGATGAAGATCGACATGGTGAAGCCGATACCCGCGAGCAGCCCGATCAGGATGACGCCTCGCCAGGTGACCCCGCTCGGCAATGCACACCAGCCCAGGCGCACCATCAACCAGGTGATGCTGATGATGCCGAGTGGTTTCCCGACGATGAGCGCGGCGGCCACGCCCAGCAGGACCCAATGCGGTGCCTCGGCAGCCAGGTCGATGCCCTGGAGGCTGACCCCGGCATTGGCAAGGGCGAACAGGGGCATGATGCCGTAGGCGACCCAGGGATGCAGGGCCTGCTGAACGCGTACCACGGGCGGGACCAGTTCGCGCTGAGCATGGCGCAGGCTCTTCAGGGGCGGCATCAGGTCGCTTGCGTCCCGTTCCGGCGATTGGGCCCGGCCGATCAGTTCGCCGGTGATGCGCGAAACACGCTCCAGGGGGCGCTCCCGCATCGGCATGCTGTATACCGGTGTCATCAGGCCGAGCACCACGCCAGCCAGGCTGGGATGCGCCCCGGTCATGAGCAGGCCGGCCCAGGTCACCGCACCCGGAAGCACATAGGCGTAGGCGGTTCCGACGCCGATCTTCTGCAGGCCGAGCACGAGCAGGATGCCCACTGCCGTGATGGCGAAGCCACTGTAGTCGAGGCCTCCTGAGTAGAAGACGGCGATGATCAGGACCGCGATGATGTCGTCGATGACGGCCAGCGCCAGCAGGAACACCCTGACGTTGGCGGGGATGGATTTGCCCAGCAACGCCAGCACGCCCACCGCGAAGGCGATGTCGGTGGCCGTCGGTATGGCCCAGCCCGAGTGCGCGGCGGGGGTGTGGTTTATCGCCAGGTAGATCGCTGCCGGCGCCAGGACACCACCAACAGCCGCTATCATGGGTAATGCCGCCTGGCGCAGGTTGGCCAGGGCACCCTCATGGATTTCCCGGCGGATTTCCATGCCGACGACCAGGAAGAACACGGTCATCAACCCATCGTTTATCCAGAAGTGGAGCGAACGCGAGAACGTGAAGGAGCCGATTCCGATGGACAGCGGAGCGTGCCATAGGGCGTCGTAGCCATGGGCGGCCGGGGAGTTCGCCCACAGCAGGGCGATGACGGCGGCGACCAGCAGGACGGCGCCACTGACGGCTTCGATATGCAGGAAACGTTCAAGGTTGGCGAAGGCGCGTTCGGCCATTCGCTGGGCACGGGGCAGGGGATTCTGTTGCATGCGCACAAGCTCTCCGCGCGGCGGCCCGACCTACGCATTGACCTGTCTCGCCACCCTTGCAGCAGACACCCGGAGCGCAAGTCTACAGGACCCTTTCGCGGTGAGTGAAGTACCAGCGCCTCACGTTCGCACCGTTGCGTAAGCGTCATCACGCTGGCTGGAGAGCCAGGAATTACTCGGCGAAAAAAGCACCCATTTCCCATTTGCGGTAGGGATAGCAGGCCATGCTTGTTACCCTTGATAGGTTTTCCGCTGTGCTTCGGCACACAGATTCAAAGGAGAAAACCCGCAATGAATGCCCCATCCAAGCCAAGGAGTACCCTGAATCCACCGGTGTTCTACAGCAGTGCAGTGCTTATCTTGGTACTGGTGCTCTATGCCTCCGTTTTCCAGGAGCAGGCACAAGCGTTGTTCAACGACGTGCAGCAATGGATCATCACCAATGCCAGCTGGTTCTACATCCTCGCGGTGGCGCTGATCCTGATCAGCGTCGTGTTCCTGGCGGTCAGTCGCTATGGCGATATCAAGCTCGGCCCCGACCACAGCGAGCCGGAGTACCGCAGCAGCAGTTGGTTCGCCATGCTGTTTTCCGCCGGCATGGGCATCGGCCTGATGTTCTTCGGCGTCGCCGAGCCGGTCATGCATTTCACCACGCCGCCGGTGGGTGAGCCGGGCACGGTAGCCGCCGCGCGCGAAGCGATGAAGATCACCTTCTTCCACTGGGGCCTGCACGCCTGGGCGATCTATGCGATGGTCGGGCTGATCCTGGCCTACTTCAGCTTCCGCAAGGGCTTGCCGCTCACGCTGCGTTCGGCGCTCTATCCGCTGATCGGCGAGCGCATCCATGGGCCCATCGGCCATGCCGTGGACATTTTCGCCATCCTCGGCACCGTGTTCGGTGTCGCCACTTCGCTGGGCTATGGCGTGCTGCAGATCAACAGCGGTTTCCACCATCTGTTCGGTTTGCCGGTGAACCCCACCGTGCAGATCGTCCTGATCGCCATTACCTGCGGCCTGGCCACGCTTTCGGTGGCCAGCGGCCTGGATAAGGGCATCCGCATTCTTTCGGAGCTCAACCTGGGGCTGGCGGCGGTGCTGCTGCTCTTCGTGCTGTTGCTGGGCCCCACGGTCTTCCTTCTGCAGACCTACGTACAGAATACCGGCGCCTACCTGTCCGACATCGTCTACAAGACGTTCAATCTCTACGCCTACCAGCCCACGGACTGGATCGGTGGTTGGACCCTGCTGTACTGGGGCTGGTGGTTGTCCTGGTCGCCTTTCGTGGGTCTGTTCATCGCGCGCATCTCGCGTGGCCGGACGATTCGCGAGTTCGTCTGTGGCGTGCTGTTCGTACCGGCCGGTTTCACCCTGCTGTGGATGACGGTTTTCGGTGACTCTGCGATCCACATGATCCTCACCGATGGCGTGCAAGACCTGGCGGCGATAGTCGACCAGGACAGCTCGCTGGCGCTGTTCGCCTTCCTCGAGCATTTCCCGCTGTCGAGCGTGGTGTCCATGGTCGCGGTACTGATGGTGGTGGTGTTCTTCGTCACCTCCGCCGATTCCGGTGCTCTGGTGGTGGATATGCTGGCCTCGTCCGGGCATGACCACTCGCCGCTATGGCAGCGCATCTTCTGGTCGGTGAGCATTGGCGTGGTGGCGATCGCGCTACTGCTGGCCAACGGGCTGAAGGCACTGCAGACCGCGACCATCGCCAGTGCGCTGCCGTTCTCCATCATCCTCCTGGCTTCGATCTGGGGATTGTTCCGTGCGTTGCACCTGGACGCCACCCGCCGCGGCCTGCGCAACCAGACACTGCCGTCGCCGCGCCAGGCGCCCCATGCCCATGGCGGCTGGCAGCGGCGCCTGCGCAACATCGCCATGTTGCCGCGGCGTGCCCACGTGACGCGCTTCATCGCCGAGGTGGCGAGGCCGGCGTGCGAGGAGGTCGCCGCCGAATTGCGCAAGCAGGGCTACGAGGTAACGGTGAGCGAGCGCGAAGACGGCCGCGTGAGCCTGGAACTGGACCACGCCGGCGAAGGCCGCTTCCTCTACGAAGTGCGACCGCGCGCGTTCACCACACCCAGTTTCGTCATGCGTGACACCGAGGAGAGCAGCGATGCGCGCAAGTACTTCCGTGCCGAGGTGCATCTGCGCGAGGGTGGCCAAGACTACGACATCATGGGCTGGAGCCGCGATGACGTGATCAGCGACATTCTCGATCAGTATGAAAGGCACCTGCACTACCTGCACGTCGTCGGCTGAGCGAGCGCGATTCGCTGCGCTAGAGGGGCCGGGACGTTTCGGTGGTCGTCTCGCAGGCCCAGAAATCCACGGCCGGGGTCGCCGTCGTCGGTGGCCCCAGCCAGTGCGACAGCGCCTGGCAGCCGTGTTCGGTGCACAGCTGGTAGTCGCCGGCCTCGGGCGTGCGCCCGGCGTGCAGCGGTTGCAACGGTGGAAGGTGGCGCCGGTAGTGCCAGGCGCCGTCGCGCAGGACCGCACCGTCCGGAATTTCCATGCCGGCGCCGTTGCCGCGCACTCTCGCCTCGCCGAGCAGCAGGCCGGCAGAGGTCACCTGGTAGTCCTCTTCCCAGCGGATCTTCTCGATGCTGTGCTGCCAAGCCAGGGTGAAGTGCTGCAGCGGCAGGCTGGCCCAGACCACCCCGGCCAGCCCCAGGCACAGGCCGGTCATGCCGGCTGTCCGGCCGCGCCGCGATGGCGCCACAGGTGCCAGCCGAGCACAGCCGCGCCCAGGGCGAAGCCGGCCTCGTCGCTGATTGGCAGGGCGAGGATCAGCAGCAGGCCGGCGGCGAACGCCAGGCTGCGCTCCCACCAAGGCATGGGGGCACTGAGGTGGCCGATGGAGGCCATGCCCCAGAGCACCACTGCGAAGATCGCCTTGACCAGCATGTAGAGCGTGGCCGCCCAACTGTCGCCCTGCATCATCAGCGCCGGGTCGTAGACCGCCATGAAGGGCACGACGAAGCCGGCCAGGGCGATGCGCACCGCCCAGAAGCTGATCTTCAGCCCCCTCTCCTGGGCGATGGGGGCGGCGGCGAAGCAGGCCAGGGCCACCGGCGGGGTGAGGTCGGCGAGGATGCCGAAATAGAACACGAACATGTGCGAGACGATCAGCGGCACGCCCAGCTCCAGCAGGGCGGGGGCCGCGATGGAACTGGTGATGATGTAGTTGGGGATGGTCGGGATGCCCATGCCCAGCACCAGGCAGGTGAGCATGGTCAGCACCAGCGAGAGGAACAGGTTATCGCGGCCCAGGTCGAGGATGTAGCCGGCGAAGGTGGTGGCCACCCCGGTCAGCGAGATGACGCCGATGATCACCCCGACCAGGGTGCAGGCGATGCCCACCGGCACCGCGTGGCGGGCGCCTTCGGCCAGGGCCATGACGCAGGCCCGCAGGGTGGCGCGGCCGCCGCGGATGAAGAAGCAGGCCAGCGCCAGGGCGGCGATGACCAGGAAGACGATGCCGATACCCAGGCGGAAGAACCCCGAGCAGAGCACCCCTAGCGCCACCCAGAAGGCGATGCGCAGCCAGGTGTTGCCGGCGCGCAGGATGATCGCCGAGCCGAGGATGACAATGGCAGTCAGCGCTAGGCCGACCATGCCCGAGTACAGCGGGGTACGCCCGGAAAACAGCAGGGCGATCAGCACCAGCAGCGGGATCAGCAGGAACCAGCGCTGGCGCAGCGCGCCCCAGGCGCTTGGGCATTGCTCCGGCGGCAGGCCGTGCAAATGGCTGCGCCGGGCCTCCAGGTGGACCATCCAGTACACCGAGCCGAAATACAGCAGGGCCGGGATCAGCGCCGCCTTGGCCACCTCGGCGTAGGGCACGTTGATGGTCTCGGCCATGATGAAGGCCACCGCCCCCATCACCGGGGGCATGATCTGGCTGCCCATGCTGGAGGTGGCTTCGACGCCGCCAGCGAAGGCCGGCGAGTAACCGAAGCGTTTCATCAACGGAATGGTGAACTGCCCGGTGGTGACCACATTGGCCACCCCGGAGCCGGTGATGGTGCCCATCAGCGCCGAGGAGAACACCGAGACCTTGGCCGGTCCGCCGCTGCGGTGGCCGAACAGGCCCATGGCGAAGTCGGTGAACAGGCGGATCATCCCGGCCTGTTCGAGGAAGGCGCCGAATAGGATGAACAGGTAGATGTAGGTGGCCGACACGTAGGTGGGCGTGCCGTACAGGCCTTCCGTGCCGAAGGATAGCTGGTTGACGATTTGGTCGAAGCCATAGCCGCGGTGCGCCAGGTCGCCCGGCAGGTACTGGCCGAGCAGACCGTAGACGAGGAACAGGGCGCAGATGATCGGCAGGGCGATGCCCATGACGCGCCGGGCGGCCTCGAACACCAGCACGATCAGTACCAGGCCGATGAGCATGTCGCCGTGGGTCAGCTCGCCGGAGCGCTGGATCAGGTCGGCCTCGAAGAACCACTGGTAGGCCGCCGTGGCCATGCCGGCCAGGCCCAGCAGCCAGGCCAGCGGTTGCCAGGGGCGGCCATGGCCGCGCGCCGGGTAGCATAGGTAGACGACCAGCAGCAGGAAGCCCACGTGCACCGCGCGCAGGACCTGGGTGGAGATCAGCGGGAAGGCCGCGGTGGCGACCTGGAAGATCGAGAAGGCCAGGGCGACGGCGAACAGGCTGGCGGGCCAGCGCTCGGTGTCGGCATGCAGGCCGTGGGCGGTATCGCTCATTCGGGGTCTCCTGCGGTGGCCGGCCCCGGCGTGGGGCCGGCCCATGGCTCAGGGAAGCAGACCTTTTTCCTTGTAGAAGCGCTCGGCGCCGGGGTGCAGCGGAATCGGCAGGTTCTTAGCCGCCTTGTCCAGGCTGATGTCCTTGGCCGCCGCATGGGCGGTGACCAGGCGCGGCAGGTTATCGAACAACTGCTTGGTCATCTGGTAAGCCAACTCGTCGCTGACGCCCTCGCGGGTCACAAGGATGTTGACGATGGCCGCGGTGGGTACGTCGGCGTCCTGGCCGTCGTAGGTCTTGGCGGGGATGGTCGCCGGCAGGTAGGCGTTGTTGCCGATCTTCGCCACCACCTCGGCGGGGATCGCCACGAAGCTGACCGGCATGGTTGAGGCCAGGTCGCGGATCGATGCCTGGCCCAGGCCCGAGGACTGCAGGGTGGCGTCGAGTTGGCGGTTCTTGATCAGCTCCACCGATTCGGCGAAGGGCAGGTACTCCACCTTGCCCATGTCCTGGTAGCTCAGCCCGGCGGCCTTGAAGATCGCACGGGCGTTCAGCTCGGTGCCGGACTTGGGCGCGCCGACGGAGATGCGCTTGCCCTTGAGGTCGGCCAGGGAGGTGATCCCCGACTCCTTGCTGGCGACGATCTGGATGTAGTTGGGGTAAGTGCCGGCGATGGCCCGCAGCTTCTTCAGCGGCGTCTTGAAGCCGGCGTCGGCCTCGCCTTTCCAGGCGTCGGCCACCGAGTCGCCAAGAGCGAAGGCCAGTTCGCCGCGGCCGGCCTGCAGCAGGTTGAGGTTCTCCACCGAGGCCTTGGTGGCCTGCACCGAGGTCTTGCTGCCCTCGATGCCGTGGCTGTAGATCTGCGACAGGCCGACGCCCACGGGGTAGTACACCCCGCTGGTGCCGCCGGTGAGGATGTTGATGAAGACAGGGGCGGCCTGGGCGGTGGCGCAGACGGCGAGGAAAGCGGCGCCGGCCAGCGCCAGGCGGGTGCGTCGGATCATGGCTCGGTCTCCAGGTTCTTGTTCTTGTGCCTGAATGACTAACCGTAGAACGCTTGCGCCCGGCTTGCCCAGGTTTTTAGCCGAAAGTCTAAGAGCGCGCGACTGCTTTTAGCTCAGGGTCTATTTGGTGCCAGCTTGTCGAGGACCTGCCGCGCCAGAGCGTGGTACAGCGAGACCGGGGCTATCCAGCCGGAGACCGCCGTGGCCATGACCGTGGCTGCCAGCATGGGGATGACCAGGTCGGGGCTGTGGGAGAGTTCCAGGACGATCACCGAGGCGGTCAGCGGCGAGCGCGTCACCCCGGCGAGGTAGGCGCCCATGCCCAGTAGCGCGCAGGTCTGCGGGTTGACGTCGGGCAACTGGGCCAGCAGCGGGGCGAAGGCCGCGCCTATGCTCAGCGAAGGGGAAAATAATCCCCCAGGGATGCCCGCCAGATATGAGACTACGTTGGCTAGGAACTTCCACAGCAAGAAGCCCTGGTCGGTCACCGGGTGGCCTTCGAGCAGGGCGCGGGTTTCCTCGTAGCCGGTGCCGAACACGTGGTTGCCCGAGGCCTGCCCCAGCAGCGCCAGCAGCAGGCCGCAGGCGCCGGCGAAGCGCACCGGGAAGCGTTCTCGCAGGCGGCACATGCGACCGGCAGTACCAGCTTGACGTAGAGCCCGCCCAGCAGGCCGCCGAGCAGCGCGCAGGCCGGCACCTCGCTCCAGCCCCAGCCCGCCGGCAGATTGCCGCCGATCTCGCCGAAGTAGGAGTAGTTGCCCATCAGCCCGAGGGTGACGGCGCCGCCGATCAGCACCGCGGTCAGCACCAGGCCGCTGAAGCGCTGCTCGAAGGTGCGGCTGAGCTCCTCGATGGCGAACACGATGCCGGCCAGCGGCGTGTTGAAGGCCGCGGCGATGCCGGCCGCGCCACCGGCGAGGATCAGCCCGGCGATGGTGCGCCGGCCATGCAGCCCCAGGCGCCGGCCGAAGGCGTAGATGACCGCGGCGCCGACGTGCACCGTGGGCCCTTCGCGCCCCACCGAGCCGCCCACCAGCAGCGCACCCAGGGTGAAGAGCATGCGTACGGCGGCCACCGGCAGCGCCAGCACCTGGGCGCGGAAACGCCGCGAAGGCGACTCCAGCGCGGCGATCACCTGGGGAATGCCACTGCCCTTGGCCTCGACGAACCAGTGCTGGGTGATCCAGGCCAGCAGGGCGAAACCCGCGGGGGTGACAAGCAGCGGCAGCCAGGGGGAGACGCCGAGCATGCGCTTGAACAGGGCGAAGGACTGGTCCGCCAGCCAGGCGAAGGCCAGCGCCACCAGGCCCACCAGCAGCGCGCCGACCCAGAACGCCAGGCGCTGTCGCCATTCCAGCCAGCGGGGCCGGCGGAAGCGTCGGGGGCGGGCAGGGGAGGCTTGTTCTGCGTTGGCTGGGCTGGGTTGCTCGGACATCGACGGGGCCTGGATCGGGGGCAAGCGCCGATTATGGCCATCTTCTTCTGGTCCGCCTATGGGACTGGCATCGGGGAGGAAAGAGCGTTCAAGACGTCATTTGTACTCGACGGCGGACTCCAGTTGCGTGGAAACCGCCGTGTCTGACTTTCTGCAGCGCGCTGCAGAGCGTTCGTAATTTTCGAAGTTGCTAGGCAAGCGTCCGCTTCAAGGCGTCCTGACCTTGAGTGCGCCGGTCAACGGCGGGCTCTCGTAAGCCCACCGCAGCCGAACAGGTACATAGGCGGTGAGGGCCCATTGCTAGTGCCCCATCAATGAGTCAATCCCGTCAGGCTTGTCGTGAACTCCAAACCGATCAACCAGCGTTGCAGTTGCTTGGTTCATGCCGATGACATCCACCTGGACTCCAGCGCGACGCAGTTTGAGGACTACCTTATCCAGCGCCGCAACGGCTGTGATATCCCAGAAATGCGCCTCTCGCAGATCTACCGTCAGGGTTGCTAAGACGATCCATGGTCACCGGCGGCTTGTGGCTGTAGAACTCAATTGCTCTTGCAGTTTAGCTGCTGACCTCGCCAGGTTTTCCAGGCATTCTCCCAGCCTTGCTGGTGATCCGTAGCCGGAGAGATTACAACCTGACTGCAAGCGTATGGAGGTAGCCGTTCCAGGTAGGCCTTGGCTAGCGATGCGGGGATCACGTTGTCTGCGTCACCCTCCAGATGTCGCTGTGGTATTGAAGCCAGCCGATCCCGATAGTCCAACGGATCCAGCGAACCGTCGAGGGGCGAGAGCCCTTTCATTTGTGCCCAAAGCCTAGGGCTGAGGTTGCCGGCCAGAGTCTGGACCTGAGTAATGTCGTCTCGTTGAGCTGCCAGCAGCAGTGCCAGTGCTGCCCCGCCGGAATACCCCACCAGCTCGAACTCCCGATTGCCGTAACGTTGCTTCAACTGATCCAGCGTCTGGCTGAGGTTGGTGACCACCTCCTGGGAAAAGCGCCGATTAGTCCAGAGCGCAGGTTCGCAACTCGGTACCATCACGAATTGGCAAGGCCGCGCCAGGTAGGCATTCGGCGTCGGATCGTCCACGGCCAGCCGCGCCACCAGCAGGTTGTGCGGGCTCGGATCCAGGCTGGGTTGTGTCGCCGTGGCCCAGGCATGGCCATCGCCCTCCAGGTAGACGCGCAGGCGAGTGACTTTCGTGGCGCTCTGCGGTGGAAGCATGGCCAACGGGAACGGCTGCCCCGGCAGTATCTCCAGTTGTCGCCCACGCTCATCCGCCAACTGCTGCAGCGCTTCGCGGGGCGACTGGCAGCCGGCTAGCAGGACGCCCACCAGCAGCGCCAATAGGGTTCGAAGAAAACCGGCCCACAGAGGTGGGCCGGAAAGGTAGTGGCTCATCAGAAGTCGTAACGAACCTTGGCGGTTAAGGTGTCGGCATTGAAGTCAGTCTTGCCGGTGTAGTCGTAGCTGACTCCAACCGTGACCGCGCCCAGATGGTAGTCTGCACCGACACCCGCTTCGTAGCTGTTGCGTACGGCCTTGGCACCTTGGCTTACGAAGGGCGTGCCACTCAGCACAAAGGTCGACGTGCTCTGGGCTTCATCGGCAGCGAAGTCATGGTAGGCCATCAGCTTGGCCTGCGGCTGCAGGTTGCCATTGCCGACCGGGAAGTCGCCCGCCACTCGCACACCAGCCCCCAGTTCCGCCACCTCGTAGCGCTGGCTATCGACCTTGAGCGCCGCCGACGAACCCTTCTCGTGGTAGCCATCGATGTCGACGCGCGCATAGCGAGCGGCCAGACGCGGCTCGATGAGGATCTGCTCGTTCAGGTGATAGGTGTAGCCACCGACCACATTGGCGCCCAGCACCTGGCTGTCGTAATCGCCCTTGGCGGTGGTGCCGGCGACGTGGCGTTTGCTCTCGTTGTCGTTGATCCCGTAGCTCAAGTTGGCATCGACGAAGTAGTTGCCTTGTTCGAAGCCGCTGTACAGGGTGAGAGCATTGCCGTCGACATCGGTGGTGTTGCCGCTGTCGCTGTTCACGCTGGTGTGCAGGAAGCTGTAGGCCACGCCCAGGGTCAGCTGATCGGTGAGCTTGCCATCGGCGCCGATGGCGATGCCGCGGCTGTAGGCGTTGAAGCCGGCCACGCCGTCACGCAGATCCTGGTTGGCGTCGCTGTACAGCGCCTGGGCCCAGATGCCGGTGTTCTGCAGCACATCGCCCGAAGACGCACCGCGTAGGCTGCTGGTGCGATTGCCGGTGACGTTGCTCATCAGCGTCTGCCCACTGGTGGCAGCCTGGGTTGCGCCACCGTTCACCTCTGGGGCCAGCTGCTCAGCCAGTTGCTTCAGCGCCACCGGATCCTGCGAGGCATTCACGTAGGCCTGGAACACCGGATCGTCGGGATTGCTCTGCGCCAGTCCAGTAATCACCTGGCTAAAGGCCGCGCCTGCACGTTGG
The DNA here is from genome assembly GCF_000725445.1 of Pseudomonas sp. AAC. NCBI lineage: Bacteria > Pseudomonadati > Pseudomonadota > Gammaproteobacteria > Pseudomonadales > Pseudomonadaceae > Pseudomonas > Pseudomonas sp. AAC. The sequence continues at coordinate 218,520 of NZ_KL647102.1, forward strand.
GCGTTGGCCGAGCCGCCAATCTGACCGATCACCTCACCGACTTCGTCCTGGCCCTTGGTGCTGACCTTGGCCAGGATCTGGTTGTCGCCACTGCTGACGGTGTCGACGTTCAGCAGGGCCGAGCGGCTGGTCACGCTCACGCCTTCATCCTGCAGGGTGCCGGCTTGGACCAAGGTATAGGTCGTGCCCTGGGCCTTGAAGTCATTGCCCTGGGCCGCCAGCTGGATCTGCGAGCCCTTGGCGAATTCCGCCGTGCCGGAGACCGCAACCACGGCCTTGTTCGGATCCGTGGCCGAACTCAGGTTAAGCCCCAGCGAGGAGTTGCCCGCCACATCCAGGTTGCCCTGGATCGTGGTGTGCGGCTGAGCGAATTCCAAGTGTGCCGGCGTGTTGGCAGCATCGCTACCAACATCCAGCCAACCGGCGTCCTTCAGGCGGATGTTCGCGCCATCGGTACTGGCGTCGGTACCGCTGAAGGTCACGTCGCCGTTCACTTCGATATTGGATAGGTCGATCAGGTTGCCGGTGATGCTGCCGGCGTTCCAGATCAGGTGCACGCCGCCGCTAGCCTGGGAGGCATCAATGGCTTCGTCTTTGGAAATCAAATTGCCGCTGTTCTGGATGACCAGGGTATTGCTGGCGTTCGCGCCGTCGATATCGAAGGCACCGACCTCGATGGCGGCATCGTCAGCCTGGATCGTGCCGGTGTTGAGCACCTGGACCGGCGCATTGGCAAAGCTCACGCCATCGAGACGTAGCGCGGTTGCATCATCGCCGCTGGCCAGGATGCTGCCATGGTTCTCGATCCCGCCGAGGTCCACCCGATCCGGACCACCGATGTCATCGTCATAGGTGGCGAGGATTGCCGTCGAACCGGCGCCGCTGACCTGGATCAGGCCATCGTTGATCAGCTTGCCAGCGATGGTGCCGCCCTTGAGCTGAATGCCCGTGGCCTCTTTGCCATCGGCGAGGATCTTGCCGCTCGCAGCGTTGACCAGGTCCCCCTGCAACACCGACTGGCCGGCGAACTTGAGGCCACGGATACCGTCGCCCTCGAGCACACCACCAGCCACCTGCAGGGTACCTTCATTGACCAGGTTGCCGTGGATGATGGCCGGATCGATCAGCAGGCCGGTAACGCCGGCGCCATTCACCGTGATGCTGCCCTTGTTTTGCAGGTTGCCGAACACCTCGGTCGGCGCGCCGATGGGCGAGGGAGCGTCATCATCGCCGGCGTAGGACAGGTCGACACCGTTGAGGTCATCGCCGGTGGCTTGGATCTGGGCATTGAGCACCAGGTCGTGGTTGAAGGTGTCGCTGTAGAGGCGAAGGGGCTGGTCGCTGCCAGTGAAGGCACCGGTGACTTCGGTGCTGTCGGTGTAGGTGTTGCCTTCGCTATCCAAGCCGCTGTTGGTCAACGTCAGGGCGTGTGCAGCGAGGGGCAGGGCACTGGCGGAAATCGCCAGGGCGAGCAGGGTTTTGCGGTACGTCGGGGTCATGGGTTCAGGTCCTTGAGTGTGTGTGGCTGTGGTGCTTTGCTCTTCTGGGATGTGTCTCGACGGGCAGTTCCTGGGTTTTCAAAAAACAAAAAGGTCCCCGCTCCGCCCACGGCCAAGCGAGGGCCGTGGGCGGAGTTGGGTATTCCGAGTGGGGGTTAAGAGAAGCTAGGGATTAGCTGTCGAAGCTGAAGTCGTAGTCGCCCTCGCTGGTGGAAATGGAAACCTCGACGACCTTCTGGCAGTAGCGCGAGTCGACCTTCAGCACTTCGCCGAAGGTCATCTTGTGCGGCAGGTCTTCCCAGACGTAGCGCTTACAGTTCCCTCGATTCACTTCCACACTGTTGATGGTGACCTCGTTCTTCTTGGAGGTGATTTGGAGCTGTGGGCTGCCCCACATTTCGTTCTGTCCCAGTTCAACGGTAATGGGCGGCTTGGAATCGCAACCGGTCAGCGCAGCGACGATCAGGAGCAGGGGGAGGTACTTCTTCATCGAAAAGATTCCTGTGAAAGAGCTCCGGGCTACCAGGCGGAGCGGCAGAGGTTTTTCTTGCTGGTCAGGGGTTGGAGAACCTGGGAAAGGTTCTGGGTCGGGAGCTTCACCGTCTGCCCTCCGGCGCTGAGCTGCAGGGTGCGGGCCTTGCGCAGCGCCGCCCAGAAGCCCGGGAAGCTGGAACTGCAGGCTTCACAGTCGGTGTAGAAGGGGTTGCTGAAGGTGGTGCCGTCGACGATGACGTCGAAGCCGTCATGTTCAGAGGAGTACCGCTTACCGGCGATGGTGGCGTAGGCGGAGACGGAGCTTTCGTCATCGTCCGGGCAGGCGATGTCCAATTGGTTGCCGTTGCCGTCGTCGACCAGGTGTTCTTCGACGCCTTGGGTGTAGCTGGAAGTCCATTCGTAGGTGCCGGCAAAAGCGGTGCTGGTGGCCAGCCAGCCAAGGAGAGAAGCCAGGAGCAGTTGCTTGTGCATGGGGACAATCCCTGTATCGAGTGAAGAAAGATCACCAATAAAGTCGAAAATCAACCTTTTGAGGTGATTTTCGACCTGTGGTGTTCTTCATGTCAATGAGGTGGTGCCCAACCATTCAGGTTGAATGGGAGAGGTATCATGTCTGGTACGGATCAGAAAGCACTGGCTGAAGCGGTAGGGCGGGCGATTGCTAAGCAGCGCATGCGCTGTGGGATGACGCAGGACGAAGTGGCGGAGATCCTGGGCGTGGGGAATGAGGCGGTGTCACGCATCGAGCGCGGAATCGTCATGCCCAACATTGCCCGGCTGTTCGAGTTCGCGACTATCTTCAATTGCAACGCGATGGAACTGCTGAGCGAGGCCAGCTTGCGCCCGGATGACCAGGCCACGCGGATCAGCGGATTGCTGAATGCCTTGGAGGAGAGCGACCGTCAGTTGGTCGTAGAGATGGTCGAACGGTTAAGTGAGCGACTTAGTCGCGGGTGAGGGGGGCCACTTCAGCCAGCAGAGTTGAGCTAGCGGCGCGGTATGGGCTCTTCGTTGTACTTCGCCCCGCAACGAAGACAGAGGCAGTCGTATTCCATGAACTGGAAGCGGCGCACGTCGCGAATGAAATCGCCGGTGCTGTTCCAGTTCGCCGCCGCGCCGCAGACGCCATCGAGCATCAGGTTGAACGCGCGCTCCAGCGGGCTTTCGCAATGCAGGTCCGAGGTAATCGGCTGCTGCTGGGCAGGTGACTGCTGGATGCCGCGCAAGAAACCGTCCAGCGTGCCCATCAGCCGAGCCAGTGCTTTGGCGGCATCCTTGGACAGCACCACGGAAGAGTTACAGATCAGACACCGTGTGATCATGGTGAGTGCTCCTGTTAGGCGGAAAGTTGAAATGAGAAATCGGCGAGTAGGAGCCCCGACGGCTCCTGCTTATGCCGCCAGGGGACTAGAGGGAAATGCGGAGCCTGACCCGTTGGAGGAGTCGGTGGAGCAGGACAAGCGCCAGCACAATTACTAGCGCCAGCGGCCAGAAACGAAACATGAGCACCAGCAACGCAACAGCCACCGTACAACTGGCCAGTACGCCGATGAACACGAACAGCAAACCAATGAAACGCACTAGGCTCATGGCGCGATCCTCCTCGTAGGTTGAAGGGTGGGGGATGCCGCGGACATCAGTCCGCGGCATGTTGGGCCCGAGCTTCGGCGCGGGCTTTCAGCAGCGTCGACAGGGTGGGTTTCGGCGTAGTGAGCGGTTCCGCTACTGGAGCGGCCGAAGGGGGCGACTCGGGGGCCGGCTCCGGGAAGAACTCTTCGGCGATGGCCCCGGTCTCCTCGTCGCTGTCCTCGAAAGCGCCGTTGGCAAAGCCCAGCCGCGCCGTGGCATCCAGCGCCACCTGGTCGAAGCCGGAGGCCTGGCGCGCTTCATCGAGTTCCCGGGCTTGTAGCAGCGCTTCCTCCATCGACAGGCCACTGCGCACCGTGATGTCGACGTAGAAGATCGGCGAGCCGTGGCTTTGCCGGGTGGACTTGCCGCGCAGACGCAGCTCCAGCGGCAGGCACGCCAGGCGGTTGCCGGAAATCGCCTGCAGGTACTGCAGTCGCGCTGCGAGGGTGCGGATGCTGTTGAAGCCGGTGGTGCGGAACACGAAGCTGCCCAGCGGATCCTCATCGCCGATGGCGACGTTGAGGCGACCGTAGGGCTTGCAGGCACCACCCTTGGCCAACGGACAGCCATCCGGCGAAGGGCAGGGCAGCGAGGCGATACCGTCCTGACCCCGGCGCTTACAGGTCTCACCGTTGCCGACACACAGCGGCCGCCCGGATTGCCGATCGAACAGGCAGTACTCGGCGCGGAAATTCAGCTCCGGCGCGTTGAACAACAGGCGGATCGGAATGCTGCGGATCTTGCCGCCCTGCGCTTTGCGCAGTTCCTCGTCCAGGGGATGGGCCAACCAGCCATCCAGCAGCTGGACCTGCGAAGTGAGGGTGAATTGATCGTCCTTCTCCGGCAGTCGCTTGCCGTTCTTCTCGACGACCTTGCCGATGGAAATCCGCCCGAGCACTGGCGGGGTAATGGCCAAGCCTTTGAGCATGGTGGTTCTCCAGTGGATGAATAAAAAAGACCACCCCGGCGCAGGGATGACGCCGAGGTGGTCAAGGGGGGAAGCGATATCAGATGATCAGGAAGCGCCGGCTGCCGAGCTTGGTGGCGGGGTAGCGCGCCAGTAGGTAGGGCTTTTCCTTGAGCAGCAGGGGCACATCGAGCACCACGCTGTCCTTGGCCTTGCGCCAGGACACGGCGCCATTGGCGAACAGCGCCCGGCTGGCATCGCCCATGGCCTGCTGCAGTTGCTGCTTCAACTCGGCCTCGCGCTTGCCCTGGGCCTCCAGGCTGGCGCGTACCATCTGCAGCTCATCGAAGGCGGCCGACAACACCGGATCCTGAGTGAAGTCCAGGGTGTGGCCGTGGTCCTCCGGGTACAGGCAGCGCAGGGCCTGCTCCGCCGAGTCGGAACCATCCGCCGGCGGTGGCGTATCGCGTTGCACGTAGCCCCAGAAGTCGCGCTCCAGCTCGATCAAGCGGCCGATGAGCTCCTCGTCGCGCTCAATGCGATGGATCTCCAGGTGCTGGCCACCGAGCAACACGGCTACGTCGGCTGCCTGCTTGCCGGTGACCGCCAACTGGTGCATCACCTGCAGTTGCACGTACACCGGTACACCGTCCTTCCACAGGCGAGCGCCATTGATACCGGCGGTCTTGCACTCAAGGATCTGCACGTCGCTGGCGCCGATCACCTCGCGGTCGATGTTGGCCAGCATCCAGTCCAGTTTCGGATCCGGATGCTGCAGCACGGCATTGATCCGCCGTACCCGGTTGCCGGTACGGCGGGCATAGTGGTTGGCGACGATGGGCTCCAAGATGTTGCCCCAGTAGGTTGGGCTTTCCTCGTCGTTCGGATCGCTCTTGGGCAGCCCAGCGTCGCGGCCGGTCTTTTCCAGCCACAGTTCCAGCTGCGACTTGTAGGGGTTGAGGCCGACCGCGGCCGCAGCGTCAGAACTGCCAATACCGTGTTTGCGTACCGCCAGCCAGTCATCGCGGGACAGATCCTTGGTACCGACCAGGCGCAGGGCAGGGCGCTGCCGTGCCCTGTTGGGTGTGGAATGGGCGTGAGTCATGAGGCTTTTTCTCCGGACATAAAAATGCCCGGCCGGCAGAGCCGGTCGGGCATCGTGGGAGGAATGAAGAGGGCCATGGCCGTCAGGCCATCAACGGGAGGACCGCATCCAGGTGGCGCTGCGATCACTCCCGCTTACTGGGCTACAGCGCCGGCTGTGGCGGTCGCCGACTGACGTCGCCGAGCATGATGGGCGCGAACCTTGTCGCGCCAGGCGGGAGAGAGTTCCTTGGCCAGGTCGAGATAGCGCAGCGGGCAACTGTAGTAGTACGGCGCCATGGACTCATCCATGGCCTTGTACCCCCACTCACCGCCACGGCGTTGCAGCAGATCACAGCGGATGTAGCGCATGGACTCGCCGGGAGCGAGGCCTGGGTGAACGCCTTCGGTTTTCGCTGTCACTTCGCTGACCGACCACAGCACATTGCCCCGCAGGGTGTGGGCAATGACTCGAACGTGGGCGCGAGCCTGGTCTTCAGGTCGGGTCAGATCTCGGATCAGCTCTGACCGGGTACGGGATGAGAACAGCCAGCCCATGAGAGAGGCCTCCAATGAAACACCGGAGTCCACTCCACAGGAGCGGAACCCCGGCGGGTGGAAGAGAGCGCCCAATGCTGTGGTACTTGCGAGCAATCGCTGTAGCCGCAGAACTGCTTGGGCGAAGATGAATAGCGAGAGGAGGGAACTGTCGTCAGGCTACCAGCTGCAGGGCCACATCCAGGGCACGTTGTTTGATCACTGCCCCTTGGCCGAACCAGGCCGAGTCCATGCGGTATTCGTTGCTGCGTGCGCGTCGCTCGTGGTCTACGTACTCGGTGACGGCATTGAGCAGACCCCAAGCGGTGCCGTTGGCAGCCTCCAACTGCGAACCACGACCGCGGCCTTCGTACAGGCTTTGCACTCGACGCAGCGCACGCTCGTTCGGCAGGGCATCCGGTAACGGATTGTTGGGCTGGGCGTCGCAGAGCACTTGCATGAAATAGCCCATAGCTTCGTGCCACTGCACTTTGCGCTCGGCGAGATGACGCATGCGGTACATGAACTCGTCCCATTGCGAGACGGCGATGCCCAGTTGCTTTTTCACCACCTGGGCATCGAAGCGGGTGCTGTGCGGCACCTTGATCGCCCGGGTAGCACCGTCGACGGCGATGGTCAGAGTGTTGTTGCAGACTACCCGTACGGTGGTCGGCGTCGCCGTGGTGGCCAGGGTGCCGTCGCAAGAGGTGGCCAGCAGCAGGTAGCCGTTGACCAGGTCGTTGCCCTTCAGCGAGGTGTTTTGCCCAGTGCGTGCCAGTGCCCAGAATTTGCGGCCGCCCTTGAGCACACCAGCGGTTTCCAACTCGTAGCCAGAGACCTGGGTCAGGTCGCGATAGAACTCCAACACCTCTCGCGGCTGCACCACCTGATAGCGCTGGGAGACTACCGAGAGCGGAGCCTTGGTATCGGAGCGGTAGAGCACCTTCTGTTCGGGGAAAGAATGGATGCTACCCAGGTGACCGACTGCGTCGGCTTTGAAATGGACCGGGCTTTCCTGGATTTGCCAGTCCATGCCAGCTTCTCGCTGCCAGGCTTCCAGCGGTTGTTTCGGGGAGAGGCGACTGCCCAGGCCATGCCAGGGAGCTTCGCCGACATAGGCCATACGTTCGATGAGATGAGCCATGATGAGTTTCCTGTGAGCAATAGCCGGCATAAAGCGCTGCGCGAAGCGCAGCACCGGCGGAAGGGATGAAAGGGAAGGGGAGCGAAGAACGAAGCCGATCAGGTCGGCAGGTTGAAGCGATGACCGCAGATCAGGCAGAGGTTGTTGGCGAGCACGTGACGATCCAACTGGTCGCCGAGCTGGGCACCCAGCGCACAACCGCCGACGCCACCGGTCAGGCCGCCGAGAATGGCGCCGGACAATGAGCCAAGGGTGATGCCCAACGGGCCGGCAATGGCGCCGACTGCTGCGCCGGTCTGGCCGCCAGCAAGAGCGGCTGATGCGCCGCGTGCGGCGCCACCGATCGTGCCGACCAAGGCACCGATCTTCATGGCGGGGTGCAGGGTTGCGATCTTGGGGGAGTTACAACGAGGACACTGCAATGACATGGCTGGAGAGCCTCCATGGTGGGTATGTCATGGCAGTGATGTAGGACTGAAATTATTTCGAATCTAATTGCTGTGTCGTAGAAAGCCCAACGCTGCCGGCCGTGGCCGGCAGCAAGCGGCCAAAAGCGGACGATTGCTGGCAGGTATTCAAGCTATGTCCCCAGGCCCTGGGGAAATAGCTTGGGGTTTGAGAAAGCCTGCTTAAGGTGGGCGTACACCAATCGCACCCGCTTCGATACAGGACCCTGCTGCGGGCGGTATATGAACAGATCCCATGGCGCAGGGGCGAGATCAGCCAAAACAGAAACCAGCTTTCCTGACCGCAGATGGGGCTCAGTCAGATAGGCAGGAATTTGGCCAATGCACATGCCTGCCAGGGTGGCTTCCAATTCCGTGTCAGGATCATTACAGATAAGAGCTGGCTGCCTGCCAACGGCAACCTTCACGGTGAACCGCGGAACCTGGTGTTGTCCCTGCATGGCAAGTGCCGAGGAGGGCAGTTGCCTGGGGGGGGGGCCGGCGTCAAGGCTCGTTTCCGAGCCTCAGCGGACATTCCTTCGAAGCTTCGATTTCTTCATGGCGGATTGCTGGGTCGTAAAAAGCGGAAGTCGACCGTCATGCCCCGCGCGAGCTTAGAGTTGTGCCTCCAGCGCCGCACGGTGTCGCGGGTGGGCGATTTCCAGCATGCATGCCACTCTTTCCCGAATAGTCTTGCCACGTAAGTCGGCGACGCCGAATTCGGTGACGATCAACCCGGCATCACTGCGCGGGATAGTGGCGGGGCCGTTGAGTCGGGCGACGATGCGGCTGCCGCTGCCTGCGGTGGAGGGCAGGGCGATGATGGGCAGGCCGCCTTTGGCGCGAGCAGCGCCGCGCAGGAAGTCCAAGGCGCCACCCACGGCGCCGACGTAGCTGCCGGCGGCGACTTCCGAGTTGATCTGGCCGGTGAGGTCGACCTCCACGGCGGAGTTGATCGCCACGAAGCGGTCCAGGCTGGCGAGCACGTCCGCGTCGTGGGTATAGGCGGTAGAGCGCAACTGGATGGCCGGGTTGTCGTGGGCGTAGTCGTGGATCACCCGGCTGCCCAATAGCACCCCGCCTACGCTGACATGCCGGTCGCGGCTCTTGCAGGCGTTGGTGATCACGCCGGCCTGCATCAGTTGCGCGACGCTGTCGCCCAGGCTGCCCGAATGCACACCCAGGTCTTGATGGGCGCGCAGAGCGCCGAGCACCGCGTCGGGAATGGCGCCGATGCCGATCTGCAAGGTGGCGCCGTCGTCGATCAGCTCGGCTATGTGCGCGGCGATACGGGTGTCCGCTTCGCGGATGCGCGCCGGGGGATTTTCCAGTGGAGGCCGGTCGGTGTGCAGGATGGCGTCGAGGTCTTCCTCGCCCAGTGTGCGTTCGCCGAAGGTGCGTGGCGCCTGCTGGTTCACTTCGGCAATGACCACCCGCGCGTGGTCCAATGCAGGCAGCAGGTATTCGTGGGCGATGCCCAGGCTGTAGCGGCCATTGGCGTCGGCGGGTGCCAGTTGCAGCATCAGCACGTCGATGCGCAGGGCTCCGCTGGCGATCAGCCCGGGCAGTTGCGAATAGTGGCTGGGCAGGATATCGAGCACCCCGGCGTTGCCCAGTTCGCGGTTGGCGCCGGCGCCGCAGTAGGCGAGGAAATCGACCACGTCGGCATGTTCGGGGCCACAGGTCCGGCTGCTGGCGATGCCGAGCATGACGCGGAAGCGGCCGATGCGCGCGCGTTGCTCCATCAGCGCCTGGGTCAGCGGCAGGGGTTCGGCGTTGGCCTGGCCCCAGAGTACGGTATCGCCGGGGCGGATCAGTTCACTGAGGTCGAGCGCGTCCGCTTGCAGCAGCATTGGCATGGCGTGGCCGCATCCTGAAAGTCGTGGGAAGACGGCGGCGGCCCGGAAGAGCCGCCGCCAGAGTCAGGCGATGGAGGAGGGGTGCCTGGCCAGCGGGGTGACCTGTATCGTCATGAAGGGGAACAGCGGAAGGCTGGAGAGCAGAGCGTGCAGCTCGTCGTTGCTCTCTAAGTCGAACACGCTGATGTTCGAGTACTGGCCGACGACGCGCCACAGGTGCGGCCATTTCCCCGAACGCTGGATTTCGGTGGCGCGGGCCTTCTCGGCGGCCTTGATCGCCTCGACTTCCTCGGCCGGGATATCGCGGGGAATGTTCACGTCCATTCTTACGCAGTACAGCATGGTGATTCCTCGGGTGTCAGAGTTTGCTCTGGGACAGTTGGGCGCCGCTGGAGGGCTCGCTTTCGCCGTCGTTCATGACCTTGGCGTCGACATCCTGCAGGCGTACGCCACGGGTTTCGGGCAGCAGCAGCACAGCGGTCACGGACAGTGCGTAGGCCACCAGGCAGAACGTGCCGATGGACTGCGCCAGGCCGATCTTCTCGGAGAGCACGCCGACGCCGGCGATGGACAGCGCGCCCAGGGATTTGCCCAGGTTGTAGGAGAAGCCCATGCAGGTGGTGCGCACATGGGTGGGGAAGAGTTCGCTCAGGAACGGGCCGAGCACCGCGAAGATGCCGGTGGCGAAAGCGCCCACGGGGAAGGCCATGGCCATCAGCAGTTCCGTACTCATCGGCACCAGCATGTAGACCACGGTGAAGATCCAAGCGCCGACGCTGAACAGCAGCAGGGCGGGGCGACGGCCGTAGCGGTCGGCGATCCAGGCGGTGACCATGAAGCCGGCGAAAGCGCCCGCGCACATGATCAGCATGGTGAAGATCACCGGGCCAGGCTTGAGCCCGCGCTCGGAGACCATCAGCGTCGGCAGCCAGGCCATGATGGTGTAGGCGGCGGCCTGCAGGCCGGTGACCAGTACGGCGGCCAGCAGAGTCAGGCGGATCACGGCGGGGCGGAAGGCGGAGAGCATCGAGGCCTTCTCTTCTACCTTGGCGGTGGCCTGCCGGTAGATCTCCGGATCCTTCACGTGGAGGCGGATGAACAGCACGAAGCCAGCCGGAATCACGCCGACCCAGAAGGCCACGCGCCAGGCCAGATCCTGCGGCAGCCAGGCGAGCAGGCCAGTCATGATCACCGCGGCGGCAGCCCAGCCCAGGGCGAAGCCGCTCTGCACGAAGCCCAATGCCTTGCCACGGTGTTCCGGGCGGATGACCTCGGCCATCAGCGCCGCGCCGACCGCCCACTCACCACCGAAACCCAGGCCCTGCAGGGTGCGGATCACCAGCATCTGCTCATAGCTCTGGGTGAAGCCGGCGATGAAGCCGAACAGGGTGAACCAGCAGATGGTGAAGATCAGGATGCGCACACGGCCATAGCGGTCGCTGAGGATGCCGGCGATCCAGCCGCCTAGGGAGGCCGAGAGCAGCGCGGCGGTGCCGACGATGCCGGCCTCGCCCTTGGAGATCTGCCAGACCGCCATCAGCGCCGGCAGCAGGAAGCTGAACATCTGCGCGTCGTAGGTATCCAGCGCCCAGCCGGAGAAGCAGGCCCAGAAGGTCTTGCGCTCCTGCCGGGAGCCGGTTTTGTACCAGTCGAACATGGTGATTACCGTCCTTATTGTTATTGGGTGTCGGTTCGCGGCGCGTGGCCGCGGTTGCAGCGTTTGGGTGGCGCTCGTCGTGCGAGCTGACCGCCAGGCGGGCGGGGGCTCGGTTCGTGAGGCGAGCATGCGGTAGATTGCTTCGCGCGCCCATTTGCCTTTGCGAAAGCCTGCCTTTCGATCGTGCTAAGCGGTCAGTCGGTCCTCGGTGAAGTCAGCAGGTCCTGGGCCATGCTGGCGATCAGGCGGCCGTCGCGGCGGTAGATGTGCGCCAGCGCCAGGCCGCGTCCGGCCAGGCTGCGGGTGGCCTGGCTGACGAACAGCAGCCAGTCGTCGCAGGCCGGTTCGGGGGTGTGGAACCACAGCGTGTGGTTGAGGTTGGCGACGTAGTGCCGTTGCCACAGCTCCCTCGCACCCGCAGGGGGTGTCAGGGCGCCGTTGAACCAGCAGTCGGAGAGATACGCAAGCGCCGCATGGTGCAGGCAACCTTCGGCCGTCAGCGGTTGCAGCAGGCGTACCCAGTAGGCGATTTCGTTCTGCGACGGTGTGCGGCCGAAGTACACCGCGGGATTCACCGGGCGGATATCCAGCAGTGGTTGCCCGGTGAAACGCACCTGCGCCGCCTCGCCCTGGCCGGGGTAGCGCTCGGCCAGTTCGCGCAGGTCCGGCAGGCTTTCCGGGGGCGGGACTTCGCGCTCTAGGCGTGGCGTCGCATCGATGCATTCGCCGGGGTGCTGGAAGGTCGCGTGGGCGCTGAGCACCAGCGCGGTGCCCTGCACGCCGTAGATGTGCCGGCTGGAGAAGCGCCGGCCATCCTGCAGCGCTTCCACCTTGTATTCCAGCGCGTCCTCGGGGCGCGCGCCCTGCAGGAAAGTGGCCTGCAGGGTACTGGGCACGCGGTGCGGCACGGTCTGCGCGGCGGCCCAGAGGGCCTGGCCGAGCAGTTGTCCGGCGTACACGCGGCCGTTGACGTTGCTGTCGTTGACGGTGGCACGGAAGGTGTCCTGTGGGCCGTCTTCCAGGCTCAGCAGCTGTGTCAGATCGCCCTGATCCCAGGCTCTTGCACGGTCGAAGGTGCTCACGGCGGCGTCCTCAGGTGGAGCTGCTCAGCGCCCGCTCGGCGCTCGGGCTCAAGGCCCGCGCAGGGCGGCTGCGCAGCGTGGAGAAGTCCAGCGGGATCGGCGTGACGGCCTGCAGCGCCTCGGCCGTGGTCTCGCCCGCCAGCTCGATGACCTGCACGCCCTCGGCGGTGATCTCCAGTGTGGCGAGGTCGGTGTACACGCGGCTGACGCAGCCGATGCCGGTGAGCGGGTAGGTGCAGTGTTCGATGAGCTTGCACGCTCCGTCCTTCGCCAAGTGCTCCATCATCACGAAGATACGCTTGGCGCCGATGGCCAGATCCATGGCGCCCCCGACGGCAGGGATGGCGTCCGGCGAGCCGGTGTGCCAGTTGGCCAGGTCACCGTTGGCCGCAACCTGGAAGGCGCCGAGCACGCAGATGTCCAGGTGGCCACCGCGCATCATGCCGAAGGAGTCGGCATGGTGGAAAAACGCCGCGCCCGGCGACAGGCAGATGGGCTCCTTGCCGGCGTTGATCATGTCCCAGTCTTCCTCGCCGGGCTTGGCACCGGTCCAGCGGCCGAGCACGCCATTCTCGCTGTGCAGGAAGATGTCCTTGTCCGCCGGCAGGTGGTTGGCCACCAGGGTCGGCAGGCCGATGCCCAGGTTGACGTAGGCACCTTCGGGGATGTCGCGGGCCACGCGGGCGGCCATGGCGTTGCGGGTCTGTTTGTCCATGCTCAACCTGCCTTGCTGCGGTGGACTTCACTGGGGGCGACGGCTCGGGTGCGCTGCACGATCCGTTTGACGAAGATGCCTGGGGTGACCACCTGCTCCGGGTCGATCTCGCCCAGGGCGCAGACACGCCCCACCGAGGCGATGGTGTGGCGCGCGGCCATGGCCATCACCGGGCTGAAGTTGCGCGCGGTCTTGCGGTACACCAGGTTGCCCCAGCGGTCGCCGACCTCGGCGTTGATCAGCGCGTAGTCGACGTGGATCGGGGTTTCGAACACGTAGTGGCGGCCGTCGATCAGGCGGGTTTCCTTGCCTTCGGCGAGCAGCGTGCCGTAGCCGGTGGGGGTGAAGAACCCGCCGATACCGCAGCCGGCGGCGCGCAGGCGCTCGGCGAGGTTGCCCTGGGGGACGATCTCCAGCTCGATTCTGCCGGCACGGTACAGTTCCTCGAACACGTGGGAGCCGACCATGCGCGGGTAGGAACAGAGAATGCGGCGCACGCGGCCGGCCTTGAGCAGAGCGGCCAGGCCGGTATCGCCCTGGCCGGCGTTGTTGCTCACCAGGGTGAGGTCGCACGCGCCCTGGGCGATCAGCGCGTCGATCAGGTCTTCGGGCATCCCGGCACCGCCGAAGCCGCCCACGGCGATGATCGCGCCGTCGGGAATCTCGGCCAGCGCCTGGGCGGCACTGGGGCAAAGCTTGTCGATCATGACTGCGGGTCCTTTTCGTTTTCATCGCGGCCGGATGCGGCCTTTTCCGGCCTTCATCGCGCCTGGAAACCAGCTTGCCAGCGCGCCCTGGGGGTCACAATTTCAATCTGCGGAAGGGGTGTTTAACCGCGGATTAACAAGCTGCTGGCCCGTTGATGAGGCGGGCCAGCGGGGTGATGCAGGTCAGACGGCGGCTACGCCGACGGTCATGCCGCCGCACACGTAGAGCACCTGGCCGGTGACGAAGCCAGCGCGTGCATCGAGGAAGAACGAGGCCGCCTGGGCGATGTCGTCCGGCACGCCCAGGCGCTTGACCGGCACGCTGTCGATGATCGCCCGGGTGCGCGGGCTGTCCGGCGGGTTGGCGCGTTCGAACAGCTCGGTGCGAATGGGGCCGGGGCCGATGGCATTGGCGGTGATGCCATGCCGGCCCAGCTCCAGCGCCCAGACGCGGGTCATGCCCAGCAACCCGGCCTTGGTGGCCGCGTAGGCACTGCGCAGCTCCTTGCCCAGCGCGGCGCGCGAGGACATGTTGAGGATGCGCCCGAAGCCGGCGGCCTTCATGCCCGGCAGCAGCGCCTGCATGCACTGCAGCGAGCAGCGGACGTTCAGCGCCCAGACGCGTTCCAGTTCTTCGAAGCTCTGCTCGTCGGCGGGGTTGGGGCAGACCATGCCGACGTTGTTCACCAGGCGGGTGATCGGGCCATCGGCCAGGACCTGTTCGAGGGCGGCGGCGGTGGCGCGGGTATCGCTCAGGTCGGCGATCAGGCCGTCGCCGATGCGGTCGATGATCACCGGCTCGAAGCCGTCCTCGCGGCAGCGTTGGGCGATGGCCGCGCCGATGCCGGAGGCGCCTCCGGTAATGAGCACGCGTTCTCTGGGCATAATGGAACTCCGTCAGACTGTGGCGATGGGGTTGAGCGGGGCGCCCACGGCGCCGGGCAGGCGCAGTGGCGGGGCGGTGAGCAGGAAGCGGTTGCGGCCATTGGCGCGCAGCCAGTTGGCCAGCGGCGTGAGGTGCCAGAGTTCACCCAGGTGTACTCCCAGCTTGAACAGGCAGTGGTGGTGCAGCGGCATCACCGAGCAGCAATCACCGGCATGGCCGGCGGGGAAGATTTCCACCGAGTAGTTGTCGGCGGCGATGGCCACCAGGTTGCTGTCGGTGATCCAGTTCAGCAGCCGCGAATCATGGCCGTCGAGCACGGCGGCCAGCCGATCCAGTTCCGTCGGGTCGGGGTTGCGGTTCATCCCCAGCAGGGCTTCGGCGTAACCGGTATGCAGGCAGACGATGTCGCCGGCCTCGACTTCCACGTTGTCGGCGTCCATCACCCGCATCAGCTCGTCGTAGCCGATGTGCGTGCGCTCGAGGCCGAAGTGGTGGTGCAGGTCGATCAGCACGCCGCGGCCCTGCACGCAGGTCTCGGCCATGCGCTCGATGCCCAGCGCGTGGGCGCAGGAGGTGCTGTGGGGCTTGATCGGCCCGGCGATACCGCAGTCCTGGAGGTCGCTGGGGCCTTCGATGTCGCCGCCAGCGCTGAAACCGTTGTAGTACAGCGGCTCGGGGACGCCGTCGTCATCGGCGTCGAACAGCGCGCCGACGTGGGAGAGCGCATCCCACTGGGTGGAGTACTGCAGGTGGAGGATCGCCAGATCATCGCTGAGCACGTCGGGGCGGCCTTCCTGGATCCACTGGTACTGGTAGTTCATGTTGACCCCGCCCTTGCGCAACAGCGGGCGCAGGATCGGCGGCAGGCGGTTGACGTTCATCGCGTTGCCGCCCGGGTAGTCCAGCGGCAGGCTGAGGCAGAAGGCCAGCCCCTCGCGCACTTCGGCGATGCCCTGCAGCACCTTCTGCGGCGTCAGCAGGTTCAGCCGGCCCCTCTGGTCGTCGGGGCCGAAGTCGCCCCAGTTCGAGCCCTCGGGGCGTTTCTTCCAACGTTGTTCGGCCATGGGTGGTCCTTGTCATTGTTGGTGGCGGAGCGCCCTGGAACGTGGCGCATCCTTGTGCGACAAGGCTCCCAGACTCGTTTGAGGTGGACAATTGGCCTCTTCGAAAGGGGGACTTAACCTGGGGTTAAGCCGCGCGGTAGCAGTCGATCAGGCTGTCGGCGAAGTCGCGGGCGAAGGCCGAGAGGCCGTCGAAGTCCTGGGCGCAGAGTTGGAAGGTGCGCACCGCCCAGGGGTCGAGCAGCTTGCACGAGCCGATTTTCTGGCTGCCCTTGAGCCGCTCGAAGCCGGCCTGGGGCACGATGGCGATGCCGGCGCCGGCCTCGACCATGCGGAAGATGGCATCGGAGCTGGCGACCTGCACGCGGATGGTCAAGGGGATGTGCAGCGCCGCCGCCGCGCGGCTGAGGAAGACGTGGATGGCGCTGCCTTCGAGCAGGGAGACGAAGGCGTATTGCAGGGCTTGCTTGAAATACACTTCGCCACCTTCGAGGATCGGGTGGCCTTCGGGGGCGATGACCATCAACCGGCTGCTCACCAGCGGCACGCTCTGCAGGCCGTCGGTGACCACGCTGCCGGAGACGATGCCCAGGTCCGCGCTGCCATCGCGGATGCAGCGCACGATGTCGTCGCTCAAGCGCTCGCGCATATCGATGTGCACGTCGGGGTGGGTCTTGAGGTATTCGCCCACCACTGGCGGCAGGTATTCGGTAATGGCCGTGGTGTTGGCCAGCAGGCGCAACTGGCCCTTGAGGCCTTCGGCGTACTGCTGCAGGTCGCCGGTGAGCATCTCCAGCTGGGAAAGAATGATGCGCGCGTGCTGCAGGTAGGTCTTGCCCGCGTTGGTCAGGGTCACGCCCTGTGGCGAGCGCTCCAGCAGACGCATGCCGAGGTTGTCCTCGAGGTTCTTGATGCGGTTGCTGGTGGCTGGCACGGAGAGGAAGGAGCGCTCCGCGCCGCGGGTGAGACTGCTGGTTTCCGCGATGTTGATGAACAGCCGGAAATCCGTGATATCGAAATGCATCGCCATGGTCAGGTACTTCTTGCCAAGTGGTATGCCACGGTACTGGCTGGTGAATGGCCTGCATAGACGGTGTTCGTCGCTCCGGCGCCGCCATGCACGGCCCGCGCCGCATGGGGCGGCGCGGGCAACGGGCTCACCAGTGAGCCGCCTCGAAGCGGAAGCCCTCGCCCTGGCGGCGGATGAAGCCGCAATGGGGCTCGCCGAAGTGCACCGGCAGGATCAGCGCGCCGGAGTCGGCGGCTTCATTGAGGAAGGCCAGGCGCGTCTGCCGGGCGGTGTCTTCCCAGATGCAGTAGCCGGAGTTGATGTCCGGGCGGACGATCTGCACCGGGCTGTGCAGGATGTCGCCGCAGAAGATGCCTTCCTCGTTGCCGGAGCGTACCTTGAAGATTACCTGGCCGGGGCTGTGGCCGGGCGCTGCCTGCACCTGCAGGCAGTCGGCGACTTCCTCGCCGGGGACCATCATCCGCGCAAGGCCGGCATCGACGATGGGCATCACGCTGTCGAAGAAGGATTCGCCGAACACGTCGATGACACCGCCTTCCTTGTTCTTGCCCTGGTGGCAGAAGTCGAAGTCGTCCTTGGGGAAGTGGTAGGTGGCGTTGGGGAAGGTCGGCTCCCAGCGCCCGTCCTTCCAGGTGGTGTTCCAGCCCACATGGTCGGCGTGCAGGTGGGTGATGACCACATGGGTGACTTTCTCCGGCGGCGCGCCGGCTGCAATCATCCACTCGCGCACCAGGCCGTTGAGCATGTTCATCCGCGCGATGCCCGGGCGCGGCTTGAAGTTGCCGACGCCGGTGTCGATCACCACGATCTCGCTGCCCACGTGCACGATCCAGAACTGGATGGTGACGATCAGCTTGTTCATGTGCGGAATCCAGTGGTTCGGCGCCATCAGCTCGCGGTGTTCTTCCAGCACCTGGCTGTCCATCTGTGGGAAGAGGAACGCCGGGTCGTGGGTGGGGCCTGCGTATTCGAGTATGCGGGTGACCTTGATGTCACCGATCTTGCGCGACTGCATCATGGGGCGTGGTTCCTCATTGTCGTTGTTCTGCTATCACGGTGTGCTTCAGGCGGCATGGCCACTGGCGCCGACGCGGTGCTGCGGGTGCTCGATGAACGCCCGGTAGAGCGTCGAGCCGGACAACCCGGCGCACACATAACCGCGCACCAGCGCGGCGACCAGTCGGGGGCTCTGCAGCGGCATGAAATGCCCGGAGGCTACCTGCAAAGGCTCGATCTGTGCAGCGCATCGGGCCAGGCGGTCTATTTCTGACGGGGGCCGCAGGGCGTCGTATTCGCCGGCCACCAGCAGGGTGCGTTGCGGAAGGCGGGGCAGGTCGTTTTCCAGTTCCAGGCCGGCCAGCATGGCGAAAGTTGCGGCGAAGCCCTGGGGATCGGCGGCGCGCCAGCGCAGGCGGAAGGCGTCGAAGCGCCCGGCATCGGTGCGCAGCGGGGCAGGCCAGGTTTTTTCCAGCAGTGCCGGCACCAGTTCGCCCAGGCCTTCTTCACGCAACGCGGCAGCGCGCCGGCGGGTGGCATCGCGAGCCGAAGCGGCGACCCCGCAGGCCGGCGCCAGGCCGATCAGCTGCTGGCAGCGCCCGGGATACCGGGCGGCGAAACGGATGGCGATGGCCGCTCCGACAGCGACGCCCATCAGCGCGACGGGGGTATCGATCCGCAGCGCGTCGAGCAGGGCTGCCAGGTCGGCCACGTGATCGTCGATGGTCAACTCGCCGGGAAATTTTTCCGACAGCCCGGCGCAGCGGGTGTCGTAGCGCAGCAGCGTGAGTTCGCCGGCCAGGGTGGCGCAGAGGTCGTCCCAGCTTTCCAGGCTGCCGCCCATCTCGTGGATGAGTACCAGCACCGGCGTGTCGGGGCGTTCGGCTGGCAGCAACTGGTAGCGCAGGGCGGCCTGGTTGACTTCGATCCAGTTCATGCCCGTCCTCACACCCGTTCGAACAGCGCGGCCATGCCCTGGCCGCCGCCGATGCACAGGGTTTCCAGTCCGTAGCGTGCGCCGCGGCGCTGCATCTCGTGGAGCAGGGTGGTCATGATGCGCACGCCGGTGGCGCCGATCGGATGGCCCAGGGAGATGCCCGAACCGTTGACGTTGACCCGCTCGTCATCCTCCAGGCCCCAGGCCTTGAGCACGGCCAGCGCCTGGGCGGCGAAGGCTTCGTTGACCTCGATCAGGTCCATCTCGGCCAACGTGCGCCGGGTGCGTTGCAGCAGCTTCTCCACCGCCGGCACCGGGCCGATGCCCATGCGCGCGGGGTCGCAGCCGGCTGCCGCCCAGTCCACCAGGCGCGCCAGCGGCTTGAGGTCGTGGCGTCGGGCATAGTCCGGCGAGACCACCAGGCAGGCCGCCGCAGCGTCATTCTGCTGGCTGGAATTGCCCGCCGTGCACACGCCGTCAGGCAGCAGCACGCGCAGGCCGGCCATGCTTTCCAGGCTGGCGTCCTCGCGGATGCCTTCGTCCATCGATACGGTGGTTCGACTGCCACGCCTGCCGGGTACGTCGATCGCTACCACTTCTTCGGCGAAGCGTCCGTCACGCCACGCGGCGGCGGCATTGTGGTGGCTGCGCACGGCGAAGCGGTCGGCTTCCTCGCGGCTGATGCCGTAGTCGCGGGCCAGGTTCTCGGCGGTCTCGGGCATGCCGGAGATGTAGCCGAAGCGCTCGTGCGGCTGCGAGCGCTCGCGGCCGCGCTCCAGGCGGTCGTGGAACTTCACGCTGCCGGCGCGGGCGCCCCAGCGCATGTCGGTGCTGTAGTACTCGATGTTGCTCATGCTCTCCACGCCCACCACCAGCACCGCCTGGGCGTGGCCGGTCTGCACGTGCATCGCCGCGTCGGCCAGTGCCTGCAGGCCGGAACCGCAGCGGCGGTCGAGGGTATAGCCGGGCACTTCCAGCGGCAGGCCGGCGGCCAGCGCGGCATAGCGGCCCATGCAGGGAGCCTCGCTGGAGGCATAGGACTGCGAGACGATCACCTCGTCCAGCGTCGCCGGGGAAATGTCCAGGCGCTGCAGCAGGGCCTGGATGATGCCGGCGGCGAGCTGGTCGGCGGTCAACGGGGCGAGGGCGCCGCCGAACTTGCCGATGGGGGTTCGCAGGGGAGAAACGATCAGCGCGTCGTGCATGGGGTCGGCCTTGTTCTTGGGGGAATGGGCTTGCCAGGGGAATGCCGGCCAGCATGGGCAAGGTGACGCGGGCGGGGCAATTTCGCATCGCAAAAGCCTGCCTTCCGCATTGCTTAAGTCGCCGCGCCCGCCTGGGCTGCGAGGCGCTCTTCGTTTTCGTGAAACGGCTCCTTAAGAAAAACCCAATACCTGTCCGTGCCTTCGCGTTTGCATCCTTCTGCGCACCCCGGCGTTCCCCTTCCGGGTCATTCGAAAACAACAACAACCAACACGGATACCTCCATGCAGAATCCTTCTCTGGCCCGGCTCTGCGGCCTGCTCGCGCTGCCGCCGGCCCTGGCGCTCCCGGCGCTGGCCCATGCCGACTTCATCAAGGACAGCAGCGTCAACCTCGGCCTGCGCAACATCTACTTCAACCGCGACTTCCGCCAGGACAACGCGCCGCAATCCAAGCGTGAGGAATGGGCCCAGGGCTTCATGTTCAGCGCCAAGTCGGGCTACACCGAAGGCACCGTCGGCGTGGGGCTGGAGCTGTACAGCGCGCTGGGCCTGAAGCTCGATTCCTCCGACGCCCGCGCCGGTACCGGCCTGCTGCCCAACCGCTTCGGCGATTCCGGCCCTGGCAGCTACAGCGACCTCTCGGGCGTGGCGAAGATGAAGATCGCCAGGACCGAGCTGAAGGTCGGCGGCTTCACCCCCAAGACGCCGGTGCTGCTCTCCAGCGATGCGCGCCTGCTGCCGCCGATCTACAACGGCGCCACGCTGACCTCCAGCGACATCGACAACCTGACCCTGGACCTGGGCCGTTTCGACAAGGTCAACTTCCGCAACTCCAGTGGCAACCACGACGAGATCATCGCCGGCAACTACAACGTCAGTGGTGATCACTTCGACTACTTCGGCGCTACCTACGCCTTTTCGCCGACGGTCAACCTCGCCTACTGGCGTGCCGAACTGCAGGATGTCTACGAGCAGAACTACCTGGGCTTCCAGGGCAGCCGCAAGGTGGGTGACTGGGTACTGAGCGCCAACCTGGGCTACTTCGATTCCTCGGAGAACGGCGCTGCCCGTGGTGGCGACATCGACAACGGCCTGACCACCGCTATGCTCTCGGCCAACTACGGCGCGCAGACCTTCCGTGTCGGCTACCAGGACAACAGCGGCGATAGCCCCTTCCCGTACCTGCAGGATGCCGACACCTACGGTGCCAACGTGGTGCAGATCCTCGACTTCACCCGCGCGCAGGAAACCTCCTGGCAGGTGCGCCATGACCTGGACTTCAGCGCCTTCGGCATCCCCGGCCTGACCATGATCAACCGCTACATCCGTGGCGACGGCTATGAGATCGGCGGCAAGGCCGGCAAGGAATGGGAGCGCAACCTGGATATCACCTACGTGGTGCAGAGCGGCCCGCTGAAGAATTTCGGCGTGCGCTGGCGCAATGCGACGGTGCGCTCCGATGGCGCCGGCGAGCTGGACGAGAATCGCCTGATCCTCTCTTACACGCTGTCGCTGAAATGAGTTGCGGGGCCGCCTTCCACAAGAAGGCGGCTGCCCGATCCACCGGGCTTGCCCGGTGCGCCCGGACGGCGAGCCAACTCTTGCCGATGCCGGAATCCCTACCCTGAGGTAAACGCACGCCCGGTCTCCACGATGGACCGGGTGTTCGTCTTTGCGCTGCCTGGATATCTGCTCGCAAGCGCATCTGCGGGGTGGCGGCGGTGCAAAAAAAGCCGGCCACGAGGGCCGGCGCAAGCGAGGTCGGTACTGTCAGTCGTGCAGTGCGAGCAGGCGCCGGGCGCGTTCGATCACCGGTGCATCGACCATCTGCCCGTCCAGTTGGAAAGCACCATTGCCTTGGGCCGCGCCGACGATCTTTTGCGCCCAATCCAACTGTTCACGGGTTGGCGCCAGCGCCTGGTGCACGCCGATGACCTGGCGCGGGTGGATGCACAGCATGCCGGCGAAACCGGCATCTCGGGCATCGTGGGCGAAGCGGGCGAGGCCCTCGGGGTTGGCGATCTCGGGAAACACGGTGTCCAGTGGCGCGGCGAGGCCGGCCAGGCGGGTGTGCAGCAACAGCTCGTAGCGTACCTGGTCGAGCAGGCGCGTTGCGACCGGGGTACCCGCGCTGATGCCCAGGTCCAGGCACAGGTCGAGGCCGCCGAAGGTCAGGCGCTGCACGCCGGCAACCCGTGCCATTTCCGGCAACGCCCGCAGGCCCAGGGCGCTCTCGACGATGGGCAGTACCGGTTTGCCGACCGTGGCGGCATTGACCACCTGCTCGACGCTTTCCGACTTGGGAAGCAGCAGGCCGACCACGCCACGATGACGGCACAGGTCGAGGTCCGCATCGTGTTCCCGGTGCCCGGCCATGTTCACCCGTACCCAGACGCCGGCGTCGGGGTGGGCGTCGAGGAAGGCGCGCAGATGTTCGCGCGCCTGGGCCTTGGCGGACGCCTGCACGGCATCCTCCAGGTCGACGATCACGGCATCGGCGCCGCTGGCCAGGGCCTTGGCGAAGCGCTCCGGGCGATCTCCCGGCACGAACAGCGCGCTGCGCAGCTTGTCCAGTTGCATGTGGCCTCCGTCAGAACGAGCGCGGCAGTTCGAGCAGGTGCTCGGCCACGTAGGAGAGGATCAGGTTGGTGGAGATCGGCGCCACCTGGTACAGCCGCGTCTCGCGGAACTTGCGCTCGACGTCGTATTCGTTGGCGAAGCCGAAGCCGCCATGGGTCTGCAGGCAGGCGTTGGCCGCCTCCCAGCTGGCCTTGGCCGCCAGGTACTTGGCCATGTTCGCCGCGGCCCCGGCGTTGCGCCCGGCGTCGTATTCCGCGCAGGCCTTCCAGCGCATCAGGTCGGCCGCTTCCACCTCGATGTGCGCCTCGGCGATGGGGAACTGCACGCCCTGGTTCTGCCCGATGGGGCGGCCGAACACCACGCGGTCGCGGGCATATTGGCTGGCTTTGTCGATGAACCAGCGGCCGTCGCCGATGCATTCGGCGGCGATCAGCGTGCGCTCGGCGTTGAGGCCGTCGAGGATGTAGCGGAAACCCTTGCCCTCCTCGCCGATCAGGCTGCTGGCGGGGATTTCCAGGTTGTCGAAGAACAGCTCGTTGGTCTCGTGGTTGACCATGTTGGCGATGGGCTGCACGGTCAGGCCGTTGCCGATGGCCTCGCGCAGGTCGACCAGGAAGATCGACATGCCCTCGGCCTTCTTCTTCACCTCGGCCAACGGCGTGGTGCGGGCCAGCAGGATCATCAGGTCGGAGTGCTGCACCCGCGAGATCCACACCTTCTGGCCATTGATGACGTATTTGTCGCCCTTGCGCACGGCGGTGGTCTTGATCTTGGTGGTGTCGGTGCCGGTGGTCGGCTCGGTGACGCCCATGGACTGCAGGCGCAGTTCGCCGCTGGCGAGTTTGGGCAGGTAGTAGCGCTTCTGCTCCTCGCTGCCGTTACGCAGCAGGGTGAACATGTTGTACATCTGCCCGTGGATGGTCCCGGAGTTGCCGCCGCAGCGGTTGACCTCCTCGAGGATCACCGAGGCCTCGGCCAGGCCCAGGCCGGAGCCGCCGTATTCCTCGGGGATCATCGCCGACAGCCAGCCGGCCTCGGTCATGGCCTTGACGAAGGCTTCGGGGAAGCCTTTCGCTTCATCGACCTTGCGCCAGTACTCGGCGGGGAACTCCGCACAGAGGGCGCGCACGCCTTCGCGGATGGCATTGAGTTCTTCGTTGTCGTGGTGGTTCATCGCTCTTCCTTTGGGCTGCGTCAGCGGGATGGACGCGGGGCAGGGTCAGTCGAACAGGACTTCGGCGCGCTGGCACACGCCGGTGGAATTGGCGGCCCACAGTTCGGCTACGCCGGGTTCGGTGTGGCGTCCACCCACCTGGAACGGCTCGGGTGCGATTAACGGGCGCACGCCTCGGAAGCTGAAGCGGCGCAGGCGTGCCAGCGGGTTGGCGCGGGCGAAGGCAGCGAGGCTCAGGGTTGCAGTCAGTGGGCCGTGCACCACCAGGCCGGGGTAGCCCTCGGCGCCGGTGACGTAGGGCCAGTCGTAGTGGATGCGGTGGGCGTTGAAGGTCACCGCGGAGTAGCGGAAGAGCAGGGTGGGGTCAGGCGCGATGCGCTCTTCCCAACCCATCTGGGGCGAGGGCTCGCCTGCGCCGAGCTTGGGCGGCGAGGGCTCGCGGTAGACGATGTCCTGCTCCTCGCGCAGGCACAGTTGACGGTCCTGCCAATACTCGTGGGCGAGGGTAACGAACAGCAGCGAACCGGTGCGCCCGGCCTTCTCCTCGATGCGCTCGATACGCGTCTTGCGCCAGGCTTCGGCGCCGATCCGCAAGGGTTCGAGGAAATCCAGCCGGCCGCCTGCCCACATGCGATTGCGCCCGTGGGCCGGTGGCATGAAAGTACCCAGCACCGGGTGGCCGTCCGGGCCCAGACGGTTGCCCGCCACCTGATCGTTGAAGAAGCACCAGTGCCAGAGCCATGGCAGCTCTTCGCCGTGGGCCGGCGCCGATGCATTGAAGGTAGCCGCGATGCGTTGCACGAGGTTGCGGCTAAGTTGGTCGTGAACTTCCTGGGTACGCCCCAGCCATTCCGAGGGATCGAAGTCGGTCATGCCTTGTATCCGCGTTGAGTGAGATGCCTGGCATGATGCTGGCGAGCGCGGAGGTGGAGGAATTCGATTTTGCCGAAGTCCGGTTGAAGCCCAGGCTAATACGTGGCCCGTTATTGTCGGTCCTTTTCTCTCTATAACGCTGCAGATCGCTGTTAATGAGGGAGTGCCCGCTCCTGGCCGATTGCTGCCTCTGGCTAGAGGTCATTACCGACCCGTAGCGGACATCAGTGCTCAGGAAGCAGGAATGACCCTCAGCGTTGCGCGAAGTCCGCCGGAGGGTAGATTGCTCAACTGTACGCTGCCTCCAAGCCGCTCCATGATCATCGCCACAATGGACAGGCCCAGTCCGGCGCCGTTCTCAGATCCTTTGCTGTAGAAGCGTTCGAAGACACGCTCAAGGTCTTCCTCGTCGATGCCTGGCCCCTGATCTTCCACGTTGACTACGATGGCGCTGCCTTCGCGGTGTAGCGTGACGTTGATTCGACCGCCAGTTGGTGAGTGATTTACTGCGTTTGCGACCAGGTTCTGCAGAGCAATGCCCAAAGCCCCTGCATCACTTTGAAGCTGATAGTCGCCCTTGGTGATTTCCAGAGACGGTTCCTGGCCTTGATCCAAAATCCAGGGTGTCATCTCCGCCAATGTCTCTGTCGCCACTGCAGCGACATCCACTGCCACCCAGTTGCGTTGCCCGAGTCGCGGCTCGATTCTCGCCATGGTCAGTAGCTGGTTTACCACTCGACTGAGACGATCCACACCACCAACCAGAAACTCTAGGGCTTTATCTCGCTCAACATCGTTCCTGGCCTCAAGCGCGTTCTGCGCATGCAGCCGAAGGATTGCCAGGGGCGTACGCATCTCATGGGCGGCGTCGGCGATAAATCGATGTTCACGGCGCAGCAGCTCATCAATCTGCCCCAGCAGCCGGTTGAGCGCCGCCTGCATAGGTTCCAGCTCCCGAGGTAGAGGCACGAGTTGCAGTGGCTCCAGTGACTCTGCATGCCGCGCTCGGATGACGCGAGCCATATTCTGCAGCGGTTGCAGGCCCCAGCCGATGGCCAGCCACACCAGTAGCGCTAACGCGAGGCTGCCAATCAGGAAGGGAAACAAGGTGTGGCGGACGATGCGACCGATCAGGTCGTTGCGCACATCGTTGCGTTCACCGACCCAGATCACCAACTGGCGCTCTGGCACGGGAAGCACGAAGCTGCGCCATTGCTGCTCCCCCACCATGATGTTTGAAAAGCCGGGCTTGGTCAGCGGGCGAGTGAAGCTCGGGGCACTGGCGGTATGTACCAAGACTTCACCGTTGATGCGCCACACCTGGAAGGCGAGTTTGCTCTCGTAGGGGTGACCGATGCGATGCTTGCCCGCCTGACTCAGTGCTTCATTGAATGCCAGGTACAAAGCATGGCGATCCTTGTCGTCCAGCGGCATGCTCATGACGCCTTGCAAGAGGCGCGCGTTTTGCGCGAGATGGGCGTCGTAGATCTCGTCGATCTCGTGGCTGCTGTCGTGATAGTTGTAGAGCACAAGCAGGCTGGTACCGACCAGCAATAGCAGCATGACTCGCCAGAGCGTGCGTTGGCGCAACGAACTCATGCTTTGCCTTCCACCAGGTAGCCAATGCCGCGCACGGTGCGGATCAGATCGTTGAAGAGTTTCTTGCGCAGGTGATAGACGTTCACTTCCAGCGTGTTGCTCTCGGGCTCTTCATCCCAGCCGTAAAGGAGCTGAGTGAGCCGCTCACGGGTGAAGACCTTGCCGGGTTGGGACAGCAGTTCATGGAGCAGCCGGTACTCTTTCGGGGTCAGCACGACTGGATGTCCCTGGTAGCTGACTTGTCGAGTGGCCGGGTCGAGTGTCACCCCGGCATGCTCGATCAGCACCTTGGCGCGACCTGCGCTACGTCGAAGTAGCGCACGCAGACGAGCTTTCAGCTCGTTGAGATCGAACGGTTTGACCAGGTAGTCGTCGGCGCCGGCATCGAGACCCGCAATGCGATCCTCGGTCGCGTCACGGGCTGTCAGAATCAGGACGGGCACCGCATCGCCCCCAGCACGCAACCGGCGTAGCACCTCGATGCCATCCAGGCGCGGAAGTCCCAGATCCAGCACGACGAGATCGAATGTCTCCTGCTGCAAGGCGTGCAATGCACTCACCCCGTCCTGCAGCCAGTCGATGGTGTAACCCTCCTGGCGCAATCCGTTGCAGATACCTTCCCCCAGAGCGGGGTCGTCTTCGACTACAAGCAACCGCATGCTTAGTCCTGCTTGTCCTTGATCGTCTTGAGTAAAGCATCGATTTCACCGCGTCGGCCCTGGTCGGCCAGCTCTCGGCCGGGCCGTGGCTGTGCCTGCAGTGCTTTCTGCAAAGCCGCACGCGCTTCGACGTAATGCCCTTGGCGATAGAGATGGTCACCCCAGAAGTAGTTGCTGTCGATGCCACCTGGATTCAACTGCAGAGCCTTGCGCAGCAGCTCATCTGCCTTGTCCGAGTCACCGAACCCGATGGGCCAGCCAGGCACTCGGTCATATAGTGCGCCGAGGCTGGTGTAGGCCGACCCCTGCAAAGCGTTTGGATCGAGAGCCAGGGCCTTCTCCAGGCTGGCCCGGGCAGCCTTGACCTTGCCCAGCGCGCCAAGCCCGCCCGTGGCACCGGCCCAACTGCTGGTGACGATTCCGTGCCAGATCCAGGCTTCAGCAGCCTGGGGCTGCTCGTGGGTGAAGGCCTCTGCGTCGCTCGCCAGCTTTTCGAAAGCGGCTGCGCGTTGTGCTTCGGGCAACTGGTACTGGATTTGCGCCCAACGTTGCTGGATCGCGCTGAGGTGCTGGCTGCCAGCCTGATCCAGCGCCCAGGTAAGCGGAGAGAAGGCAATGAGGCTCGCGAGTATCAGGCGTTTCATTTGCTGTGCTCCTTGGCGTTGGCATCGCTGTAACGGCGGATCAATGGGAGCTGCTTGCGCAACGCGCGGTCAACCACGCCGGGCAGCATGCCGTTGAGGCGCACGAAGAGTTTCTCCGGCCATCCCAGGTACAGCTCGTTGAGTTGGTGTTGCACCGCATCAAGCACTGCCCGCGCGACATCGACCGGATCATCCATCCCTACTTTCAGCGCTTGGTTGAGCGCGGTGGCGGCAGTTGTATTCATCGATGTACGGGTGGCACGTGGCGCTGCGTAGAGAACGTCGACCGTGGTATCGGCCAATTCGCGTCGAAGCGCCTCGGAGAAGCCGCGCAAGGCGAACTTACTGGCGCTATAGGTCGCGTAGCCGGGATAGCCGATGGAGCCGTAGATGGAGCCGACGTTGACCACCAACGCATGAGGCTGCTCGCGCAACAATGGCAGCAGCAGGCGGGTCAGCTGCAGGGGGGCCTTGATGTTGAGATCCAGCAGGTCGTCCAGCGTGTCTTCGTCGATCTGCTCAAGCAGGGCGAAGCGGTTCACGCCTGCGGCGTTGATCAGCACGTTCACGCCGCCCATGGCCCAGGCAGCAGTGGCTACCTCCTGCCGGCCATTCTTGGTACGAAGATCGGCGGAGTGCCAGCGCAACTGATTGGGATAACGGTTCATGAGCACCGCCAGACCGCCAAGGTGCCGGCTGATGGCCAGCACTCGGGCGCCGCCAGCACACAGCTGGCTGGCCAGTTCCAGGCCAATGCCGCCGCTGGCACCGGTCAATACCACAACCGACTCACGCAAGCGCATGTTGCACCTCTGTCTGGTGGGCTCGCGGTAGGCCTCGGAACATCTCGGTGTACAGCTGGTAGACGACCTTGGCGGAATGAATCACCGCTTCTTGATCTTCCGGACGCTCCAGGCGGTTCATCAGCTCGCGATAGGTTGCCATGTGATCCTGGTCGAGCGCGCCGTGGGAGCTCAGGTAGCTGAATGCCGTCGACGGTAGTCCAAGTCCTTGCTGGATACTGCCGGCGGCCTGGGTAGCCAGGGCGATACTGGTACCTTCGAGGACGTTGACCATGCCGAACAGGCCGACGGGATTGTCGCGGGCAATCAAGTCATAGAGGAAGGCCACCATCAGCTCGATCGGCAGGCTGGGGCGGCTGTTACGCACCTGCTCCGCGTCGCCACCGCAGGCTGCAATGTCATTGAGAATCCACTGCTCGTGGCCGTACTCCTCCTCGATGTATTCGCAGACTGCACCGCGCAACCATTCAAGTCGGCTGGGCAGACGAGCGCCGCACGCCATCATCAGTGGCACAGTATGGCGAACGTGGTGATAGGCCTGAGTGAGGAAGGCGATGTAACCCTCCAGGCTGACAACGCCGCCCAGGGCATCGCGAATGACAGGGACGCTGAAAAGTGCCTGGCGTTCCTGAGTGGTGGCTGATTGGAGAGTGTCGAAGAAATTCATGGCAGGCCTCAGGGTTGCGAGAGTTCAGTGATGAGGGGCTGGTGGCGACAGAGGATTTCCTGGCGGCGCGGTCGGCCGTTACTGGTAAGGGTTCCGTCAGCACCGCTAAAGGGGCTGGGTAGGCGTCTCCAGGCATGAACCCGTGCGTAATCGGGTAAGCCGGCGTTGCATTGCTGCACGGCCTGTTCGATGACTTCGTCGCTGATGCCAGGGTCGATGGGCCAGAGCAATGCGAAGTTGCGTGGCAGCCCCTCGCCGTGGACGAAGGCCTGGAGGATTACGCCTGTCTGGGAAAGCTCGGCCTCGATCCACTCGGGATTCACGTTACGACCGAAGCTGGTGATGAACTGGTTCTTCTTGCGGCCAGCCAGGTAGAGGAATCCAGCAGCGTCGAAATGGCCGAGATCGCCGGTTGGCCACCATTCCCCGTCGAAAGAAGGTTCGCCGAGGTAGCCCAGCAGGGTGGAACCGCGAACCAGCACTTCCCCGTCGTCCGCGATACGCACCTGGACGTGCGGTAGGGGACGGCCAACGCTTCCTGGATGCTGATCGCCAGGGCGGTTCAGGCAAACCACGGAGGCGCATTCGGAGAGCCCGTAGCCTTCGAAGACCGGAAGCCCCACTGCTTCGGCGCGCTCCAGCAAGCTGCTCGCGACTTTGGCACCACCTACTGCGACGAATCGCAGGGGGCCAACTTTCATCATGCCGCGCTCGATGGCAGTGACAAGACCAAGCAGGAGCTGTGGCACCAGAATCAGGCTCTCAGCGCCGCTGAGTGCAACGGTGCCGAGGAAGCGTTTCCAGTCGACCTGACTGGCGCCACCGATACCCATCTGCGCTTGCGGATAGAGCGTGATGCTGGCTCCCGCCAGCAGCGCTGCATAAATACCGAGGTTCTCCAGTAAGACGGCCAGCGGAAGCACTGCGAGGTACTTCGTGGGCGCGGTGGGACGGCTCGCCGCTTGGAGTTCCTGTGCAACGCACAGCAGGGAAGAGGCGCTCAGGCATACGCCCTTGGGCGACCCGGTGCTACCGGAGGTGTAGGTGATCTTGGCAGTGCCTGCCGGTAGATCGGCGTCGACAACGGCCGGCCGCTCCCAGAAGCGCTCGCCTGGTGTGAAACCAGCTGCTCGCAGATCTTCTGCGAAGGAGTCGTTGGCGACGGCCAGTGTCGCCTGGGTCTGCATCAAACAATGCAGGCGCTGTGCGGCACTGAAAAAGGGCGGGAGGATGACGCAAGGGCGCTCAGCGAAGAGGGCGGCCAGATCCCAGAAGATCGCTTCGGAGCCGTTCTCCAATGCGAGGGCAAACGACCCTTCGGGTTGTTCTCGCAGCCATGCTTCGCGACGTTCAATTTCAGCCAGAAGCTGGGCATAGGTGACGTTGCCCGTGATTCCGCGTACAGCCACTTTCGACGCATGCTCCGTGGCGTGCGCCTGCAGCACCTCACGAAAGGCATTCAGTTCATGCTGCATGGCCGGCCTCCTGCAGCAGCATCGGGAAACCCATGCGCTTGTACACACCCGTGCGCTCCAGCTCGTCATGGCCGTAACCGATGTTTCCTGCGTAGACCAGTGGATGCTGCGCGTAATAGCTGCCCCAGCTGGCCAGTTCGCCTTTCAGACGACGCGGATCTGCTTCGGCGATGACGGTTGGTTCCAATCCCAATCGGTGGAAGCTGTTGACCAGGGTGGAGGTGCCGGTAAAGGCGACCCACTGCAGGTCGCGCGCAGCCAGCAGCCAGGTCACGGCAGTAATGATTACGCGCGCACTGCCAGCACTCAGGGCAGCAAGGTTGCCCACCTCGACCAACTGCTCACGACCGACGGCACGACCTGCAAGCCGCGACACAACGCCCTCCAGCGGCTCGTCCAGGTAGTGCTCAAGAAACAGCGGCCCATGACTGGCCGGACGAATGCCTGCGGCTGCGATCAAGCGCCCGTGGCTGTCCTGAAGTCCGATGAGCTCCGGCAGATAGTGGTGGACGTCAGCGTGGTGGATGGACTCGAAACGCGCATGGATGAAGGTTTCAAGCTCCTCGCGGTCGGAGTCGCCCTCGCGGCGCAAGGTCAGTCGAGCTTGTCGCTCGGCGACGGAGCCAAAGTGGAATGGAAACAGGCCGCTCCATTCTTGCTGGGTCATGGTGATCCCCCCAGGGGTCGTTCGATGAGGGGAGTATCAGCGGCGAATCTGAAAGTAGTCTGAAGTCGCTGAGAGTCAGCGGCGGTGGAAGCGAAATATCCGACATGAGTGTTTTAAGAGCATCTCCGGCCATAGAGCCTGGTCGAAGAGCCCCTGGAGCTAGGAGCGATGCACCCTAGTCCTTCAATCATGTGGAGGACGAATCATGGCCACACCCACAACGAAAGCTCACGAACCTTGGAACAAGGGCAAACTGGTCGGCCAGAAAGCACCGCTGAGACTCAGGGACATTTGGGCTATCAGAGTGCGACTGGAAATCGCAAACAAGGATCGTGATCTGGCGCTGTTCAATCTCGCCATCGACAGCAAGCTACGAGCCTGCGATTTAACGAAGCTGCGCGTCAGAGACATCGCTCACGGTGATCAAGTATCGACGCGCGCAATCGTCATGCAACAGAAGACCCAGCGGCCAGTGCAGTTCGAAATCACCGCCCAGACGAGAGCGTCAGTTGAAGCTTGGATCCTTGCCGCTCGCCGTCGCAACGACGATTTCCTTTTTCCCAGCCGTGTTCGACATTCAGCGCACCTATCCACGAGGCAGTACGCCCGTATAGTGAAAGCTTGGGTAACGACAATCGGTCTCGACCCCACGCTCTACGGAACCCATACGCTTCGTAGAACCAAAGCATCGCTGATTTATCGCAGAACGAAGAACCTGCGGGCAGTTCAACTGCTGCTAGGCCATACGAAACTGGAGAGCACTGTTCGATACCTCGGGATTGAGGTGGACGACGCTCTAGAAATGGCGGAGCAGACCGAGGTTTGACCTTTTCTACTTTGGCGCCGGGTTTCGAGCCGGCGCCTTCTTGAGTCAGCTAGCGACCCAAAGCTGTCCTTCAAGAAGGGCAGCTAACGGCCAGTAGCGGTCATTGGACGTCTGCAAAACCAGGGGTGATTCAGATTTCGTTAACGGAAGAGGTATTCCCTGCCTTGGTCGATGTTTCTTCACTTGGTAGCGGTATCAGATTAAGCTCAAGGTTTGGCTGAAAGTTAATTCCTCAACTATAGGAGGTCGTACTTAATGGAACAGACTTGCGTTGATCATGATGCCGCGAGGATGGATAAGCTAATTATCGGGCGCAAGTACGATGAAATTAACACCTTTATAGATTTGTTAGTTCGTCGCTCGTACGATAGCTCTGAGTTGCGGGCGCATAATTATTATATTATCGGAAATGGGTATGCTGTACTTACTGATCGGCTGAGGTCCCGTTGGGATGAAAAGTTGGGGCTTCAAGTTAAGTTTTTCAAAAAGGCCCAGTATGAACCAGGGTTCTCTGCACTTGATGATGACTTGAGGAGTCGGGTATATACAAACTTAGCTAATGCTCTTTATGAGCAGGGCCGGTATTTTGAGGCTGTAGTCGAATATGATAGAGCAATAGCCACTTTCAATAACCCTATGGCGTTCCTTTGCAAAGGGCAGGCTCTTCTGGAGATTTCGCGTGGCTTATATGATGAAAGTCACGGCATATACTTCCAGAAAGAAGCTTACCCAATATTAAAATATATTTATGAGTGCAAGGGTGATCTATTCGATGAAGGACATTTAGCAACTGTGGATGCTGCGCAGCATCTGATGGATTTTGTCCGGTATTTCGATGAGAATTTCGACGAGATTTGTGAGAGCTTCCCTCATCTGTCTACCATTCAGGGGAGCGTCGGAAGATCGCAGAAAGAGCGTTTGTATAAACAGTGGTGTTTAAAGAATCGCCTATTCATTAACGACTTGAATGAGATTTCTAACGAGCCAGCTGCGGCCCAGGACGTGATGGGTCTACCCAGCGTGCGTTATTCGATCAACCCCCTGATCGGTGTAGCCGAAAGTTTATGGTTAAGCGGTGGTTTCTCTGAAATTAAACACCAGTATGCGCATGCTAGATTTACTTATTTTGAGGCGATTGAGAGCAAGTACGCAAGAAGAGAGGTTCCGCATTATGCGAGCAATGATCTTTTCCTGACAGATTCTCTGGATTATTGCTTATATCGTCGCGATATCGAGCAGATTAAGATTTGTTTTAGGTTGCTGTATTCTTGCTTTGATAAGTTGGCGGTGCTTCTTTTTAAATATCTGGAGCCAAGCTCTACTGCTAGAGTTCATTTTTCCAATGTCTGGTATGGGGATGGCAAGGCGGTTAAGGACAGATTCTTAGAATCAGATAATCCTTTTCTGTTGGCCTTGTACTGGTTGTCCAGGGAAATAAATGACGATGAAGCCGAAGGGCATGATCATTGGATGGATTCAAATGCAGGAAAGTTGGCGGATATAAGGAATAAAATGGAGCATGGCGGTTTCAAGGTGGTTATTGATGACCTCTATAAAATTACTAAGTCTTTTGAGCTTGAACGCGAAGAAGAAAAACATGCGAAAATTTTAGGTCGCGTGGAGGAGAACAAAAAAATACTCAAGGGCGGAGTTCCGAAGGCAGAGCAAAAAATTATCAAATCAAAAATAGCCGCTGATCTAGCCCTGATTGAGGGGAAGGCTAATTTAAAAGGATATCCTCTTATAATTACAGATAAAGAGTTGCGAGACCAAACATTGAGGCTTATGAAAAAAGTACGGTATGCAATAATTTATACGTCTCTTGCGATTTATCATGAAGAAGAGAGGCGAGATAAATCCGGGATTGCCATGCCTTACGAAATTCCTATTTATTGAGACTTTCAAACTACGCAAAAAGACTTAACACTGGCGCACACGATGCCCGAGAAGCAGTGAGACTAGGCTGAACTGCCGGGGGAGTGAGAAAAATCCGCTGGAGTGCGAGGCAAAGGCAAGCGTGGCGGTGTTCAGGTGATTTATTACCACGTTGCAGCTGCCTAAACGACTGCTTCTGGCTGGTTTAGGTCATCCGCGAACGACCGCAATGGGTCGATTCTTGCCGATCACGACCGTTTGCAACCGGCTAGAAGCAGGCAGTAGACGATAGCCGCCGCCATCTTTACGCTGAGAAGTCACATATCAGCGCACGTCTTAAGGAGCCCTTGTTTTGGTGATTTCCATGGATCGAGATAGCGTGCATGCAGGAGACGATTTGAAGAGTCATGAGACGTCAATCGCCGTCGAGGCCACTGCAACGCTACGTACGCTATTCGAGAAGGTGCAAACC
Organism: Pseudomonas sp. AAC; assembly: GCF_000725445.1. Taxonomy (NCBI): domain Bacteria; kingdom Pseudomonadati; phylum Pseudomonadota; class Gammaproteobacteria; order Pseudomonadales; family Pseudomonadaceae; genus Pseudomonas; species Pseudomonas sp. AAC. Next base: position 252,709 of record NZ_KL647102.1, read on the forward strand.
ATAGGCTATTTGCCTGGCATCAGTGGCGGCGAGGCTACTTGGATAATTTTTTCATCTGAGAAGCCAATAGGTGTTTTAGCTCAGCAATGGTCAGAGCCAAAACTGACGGTACCTGCCGACAGAATGCTAAGTGAGCACTTCGCAGGAACCGAACCACATCTTTTTTTCAGATACTGGTGCCAGGAAGATCCAGATCAGGTTTTCTACCGAATCAAGATTGGCAACGGACTACCTTTGCGTTATCGGTAGGCAATAGCGCCTCGATCTTGACGTCCGCTAAGGGTCGATTTCTGCCGGTCAAGACATACCCGTGCGCTGGTCACATCCGATGCAAATGGCTGGTCACATCCGATGCAAATGGCTGGTCAAGTCGAATGCAAATGGGTGGTCAAGTCCATGCAATTACTCATCGGAAGCGTCCACCACCTCAGTGCAGGTAAGGTATGTGAGTCTAGGCCTAGGTGTTTACGCTGGATGAGCCCTCGCTATTGGCCTTCCAAGCTTCCAGCATATCCGCCCATTGCTGCATCATTTTAGCCCGGTCGGCTAGATACTCTGCGTGGTTATAGGTGCGCCGAACTACATTCTGCTCGGTATGTGCCAGTTGCCTTTCGATCCAGTCTGCTGAAAACCCCATTTCATTGAGTCTGGTGCTGCCTGTCGTGCGTGTGGCGTGAGGGCTGTATTTTCCTCCCCAGCCCAAGGCGTTGAGCATCTGGCGGAACGATGCAGACACCATTGGTCGGGTACGCACATCTCGGTGCGGAAAGACGTGAACGTACTTACCGGTGATGCCATGAAGGGCCTGGAGCATCTCTACTGCCTGCTTGGGGAGCGGAATCGTGTGTTCCTTTCGCTTTTTCATCCGCTCGGCAGGGATGCGCCAGATAGCCTTGTCGAAGTCAAATTCCGACCATTGGGCTTCCACTGCTTCGTTTGGCCTGCACAGCGTCAGCCACATGAGGCGGAAGGCGCAGAGGGTTTCATGGCGCCCGCCGTGGGATTCAACGTCTCGCAAAAGTTGGCCAATTTCCTCTGTCGAAAGTGCCCGCTTGTGCTGTGTTTTGTTTGGGGGCAATGCTTTTCGAACAGGGTGTACGGGATCGCTGCTGGCTCGGAGAGTGGCTATCGCCAGTTCGAAGACGCCAGACATGGTCCGTTTGGCTTCAGCTGCGACCGACGGGCCGTTGTCCTGGGCTACCCCCTTCAGCACCTCAAGGATGTGAGCGGGGGTTATTGCTTTGATCGGCATTTCGCCAATTCTTGGGAAAACGGTCCGCTCCAGCATCTTGAGCCGCTTGGACTTGGTGATTTCCTCCCAGTCTTTCAGTGTCAGCCATTCCTTGGCGACAGCCTCAAAAGTGATAGCTCTCTCATGAGCTTTCTTGATTCGCTCTTGTTGACGGTGATGTGCTGGATTGATCCCTTGTACGACGAGCGCGCGTGCTTTGACGCGCTCATCGCGTGCTTCGGAAAGCGTGAATCGTCGGCCATTTCGCCGTTCTTGGGCTTGGTCGGGGGGTTCCGCTTTCGGAGCGATCACGTAGTCGCCAATCGCGAAGACGCTTTCCTTTCTGGTGTCGCCATCGCTCAGTTCGAAGCGATAGCGCCAGGCCTTGACGCCATTGGGCTTCACCTCCAGGTACAAGCCGTTTCCGTCCGTGAGCTTGTATGGCTTTTCCTTGGGTTTAGCGGTTCGGCACTGAGTATCGGTGAGAGGCATGATTGCTTCCTTCGCCCTATACCCGGTTCTCTTGCCGGGTATGAATTCGCTGTACCCGGCAGCGTACCCGGCTGTGGTGTGGATCGCAACGCGCACTTGTAGATTTTGGTAGACATGAAAAACCCCTTGATACCGCTGGTATCAAGGGGTTTTGTGTTCACCAATGTCTACTGAAATCTATATTTCGATTTAGACGTTGATCACACGTTTAAACGTTGATCGGTCGGCAAAGGGCCGTAAATGCTAGGTTTCACGAGGAAATCGGGCCACGGCCTTTGCGAGAATTGCTGGAAGTACCCCCAGTTGTACCCCCATAGGGGTATCGGGATGATAAATCAGTCTGGATGCCGGTGCCAGCGCTGCGCCTACCGGATAAAACGGGTATGACGCAGACCGCATTGTTGGCTGACGCCCGGAACGGTACGCGATGAGATGCAGGAGAACTGGCCGCTGTGGCCCAGACCTCGGAGAACTCTCATGGCAGACCATCACACCCGCCACATCCCGCTGGGGCAAGATGCCCTGTTCACCACGCCCGCCTCGCTCATGCTCGATGCTCGCCTCACGCCGCTGGAGCGCAATGGCTGGCAGGTGCTGCGCATGCTGCGCTCTGCGGAAGGCATCAGCCCGCTGGCGAATCTGGGGCAGTTGCGCCGCTATCTCACCTCCACCCCGCTGGGGCAGAGGGCCGGGTACGAGACGGCCCGGCGCGTTCTCGTGGTGCTTCGGCTGACGGGGTGGATCAGTCTGGTCGGCCAGCAACGCGACCCTCTGACGGGGCATGTGCTCAGCGAGCTGTATCAGGTTCACGAAAGCGCCCTGCACTTCCAGCAGGCCTGCACGCTCGATGCCAGTCTGCCCGCGCTTCTGCAATCTTCCATCGGCCACGAAAACAACCAGGTGGATCGGGTGGCTGTCCACATTCGGGCAACGCTGGCACAGGCACCTGAAGCTGCCTCCATTGCGACCCACGATCAGCGTCACGATGACGATGATTTGCCCCCTACGCCGCCGTCGCAGGCGAGCGAAGCAGCAGACCCACTGCCATTGTCTGGCGATTCCGCTGGCAACACGCTTGTTCCGCAACAGACCGGACACGCTCGCCACATGACGGCTGAGCAGGGCGGTACGTATAAGACGTATATGTATAAAAAAGAACGTACGTACCGCGCGCGCGAAAGCGACGGCGATTCGGCATCGCAATCGGTGAGCTTGCCGCCTTGCCTGAGTAATGCCCAGGCAGATCAGCAAAAAGACGTGCAGGCCGCCTTGCGGCGGCTGCCGCCGCAGCATCGCCAGGAAGTACTCGACGAGTTGCAGGCACGCAGCCAGAGCGGCACCGTGCGCAATGTCGTGGCCTACTTCTTCGCCTTGGTGAAGCGCGTTTTTGCGGGCGAGTTCCGTCTGTGGGCAGGACGCAAGGAGGCGTCTGCCGCGAACCGGCCTACAACTCCGCCGCGCACCGAAGCCCGCCCGGAACCGACTGCGCCACCGGCATCGCGTGAAACCGCCCTGGCGCACATCGCCAACATCCGCAAGATGCTGAACGTCCCGACGAACGCTGGGGACATCGCAGCACAGGTAATGCAGGTCAGGGGATGGCAGCCCCATCCTGCGTAGCAAATGCTGCCGCGAAACGGGTCGTCACTGCACTCCGCAGTGACGACCCGCGCCACACCACCAACAATGCGGGCAAAAGCCAGTTCCTATTGCGTGCGGCCTACATGATGATGGCCGCCCTACATTGATCGGGCAGTTGCCAAGACCGATGGGCTTCGTACATCGGCCCCCCATCAGCGCAGGTTCCTGCAAGCGCTGGCCCGACAGGGTGGAGCCACCCCAGGTATGCCCAGGCTCCGACCGCATACCGGCCCTACCCAGGGCGGAGCCTTCTTCGTCTGTTTGAACTCATCCCTATCGCGCCGCCTGGCGCACTGTCCTTTGCAGCAATTGCCTGTGCGCGACGCACAGGGCTCCCGTTGCATTTCTCATCCCACTCACTTCATAGGAGGACTCGTCCACGTTCACATCACTTTCGTCTTGTAGTACCTCCGTCCGGGCTTCCAGCAGGGAGCAAGACGGACGCCTCATTCGAGGCTCTGGTGTCTCCTGAACACCATGCCCTTGCCCTCACGGGATCTCGCCTTGGCGAGCTGGCACCAACACTAACCACTGAATTTCAGGACAACGCAGTACGGCGCTTTGCTTGGAGGCCGGAAGATGGACGACTTGACCTACTCCCTGCGACAGCTCTGCCAGCGCAACCGTGACGGCAGCTACACCACGCAGGCCGACCGGATGCGTTCGCTGTCGCTGGCCGCGCGGCAACTGCGCGAGGCCGGTTTCCGGCAGATGAAGGCGTCGTCACTCAAGGGCAAGCACGCCCAGGCGCTGCTGGATCGCTGGCAGGAAGAAGGCTTGTCGTCCGGTACCATCAAGAATCGGCTCTCTCACTTGCGCTGGTGGGCCGAGAAGATCGGCAAGGCCGGCATCCTGCCAGCGGACAACACGCAACTCGGCGTGGCCGAGCGCCGCTATGTGACCAACGTCAGCAAGGCCCAAGAACTGGGCACAGGTCTTGAACAGGTCACCGACGCGCACGTACGCATGAGCCTTCAGCTACAGGCCGCCTTCGGATTGCGTCGGGAGGAAGCGATCAAGTTCCAGCCCAGTTACGCGGATCGGGGCGACCACATCGCCCTCAAGGGATCGTGGACCAAGGGCGGTCGGGAGCGAACTGTGCCCATCACAACGACAGAGCAACGCGAGGCGCTCCACGCAGCACACCGCCTGGCGGGCACAGGATCACTGATCCCGGCAAACAAGACCTACATCCAGCAGCGGAACGTCTACGATGGACAGTGCAAGGCGGCGAGTCTGAGTCATATGCATGGCCTTCGCCATCAGTACGCGCAAAGCCGTTATGAGACGTTGACGGGGAGGCCGCCGCCAGCAGCAGGTGGACCATTAGTCACGGAGTTAAGTCCAACGCAGCGCATAGAAGACCGCCATGCTCGTCAGACCATCAGCCGTGAGTTGGGACACGAGCGCGTTCAAATCACTGCCATCTACCTCGGTAGCTAGATCAGGCAGTATGAGGCCCCCTGGCCTACATACACAGCCGTCCACCGGCTTAATCTGCAGGACCAACAAACGTATTCAGCGCCGTTGCAATCCTCTTGCGTCGCTCAAGCAAGAAATCCTTGTAGCTTTCCACTTCCAGCAGCGATGCCTCAACCGGGATGCACTGTGCTGCGAATGCTGGCTCGCCAAGCCGGTCCACCAGTGGGGGCAGGTAAACCGCCGGGGCCTTGTCGCTGATCGCGCGATTCGTCTTGCCGCCGATGAAGGCCAGATTGGCGATGTCATCCGCCTCGCGGGCAGTGAAGCTGGTCTTCAGTACGGCTTTGGGAAAGATGTGATGGAACTGCAAGCGATGCTGGGCGCCCGAATGATCTAGAGCAATGGCCAGATGGCTGCGCCAATCTTTCGCACCGGCAGCGCGGAAAGCCAGGAACATGGTCTTGAACAGCGCGCTGCGCTGGTTGCGGCCTTCCAGCTCCTCCGCGGTAATGTCCAGGCGGCCGAACTGCAGGCGCAGCCGGTCGATCAGCTCGCTCACCGCTCCGCCCTGACGAATATTTGCCAAATCCTGATCCAGAATGGTTTCGCTGGAGCCTCGGGAGAAGCGGCCTTTGGCATTGGCCATCAGCGCCCAGTAGCGCAGTTGGCGGGCCTCATCGTTGCTCAGCGCATAGTTGCGGCTATGCCCGAAATACGCCAGCACCACCAGCAGGAAAGGCGACGACAACAGTGCCGGGCTATCGATGCCAAGATTGCTGCGCAGGAAGTTGAGCGCGAACTCCATGCCATCGCAAGCTTCTTTCCATGCCTTCTGCAGCTTCTCCACATTCAGGCTACCCACGATCTGAAAACGTGATTGACCGGTGGCAAACGCCATCAGATTCTTCAAGTGCAAACCGAGATCAAGGTCAAAGCCCGTCTTGGCGCATGCCTTCTGGAAATCCTGGAACGTCTGCAGCGAGTGCCGCCACTTGGCGGTGATCTGAGCCAGAGCCAAGTCGGAACTGCGCAGCTTGGCTCCCAGTGAATTGACCCGGACGAAGATTTCCGTGACCTCATCGTAGGAAAGCGTGCGTTCCAGCACGTCCATCCGATAAACGTACTTGCGGATGCCACGTAGCCGGGCCAGGCGCTGACTGTACTTCTCGTACCGCGGATCGTCAAAACCACTGATACCGGCACGTTTGAGGAACGGCGCATCGTTGTCGGTCTTGAATACTTCCGACACTTTCACCCAATGCGGCAACTGCTCCAGCTTCCTCGTGGCCACCACGAACGTCATCTTGTTGAAGCGCTTGAGCAGTTCGTCCTCGGTCGAGTCCGTCTCATCGCCAATCAGTTCGCTATCGTCGTCAGCATCGTCCTCGTCGTCGCCGTTCTCTTCTACTTCGGTCACGACCGCCAACTGGTCGGAATGCTCCAAGTTGAACAGCAAGTCGATAGGCCGACGACGGCCGCGCACCGATACTGGCTCGCCGCGAATGACGGCAGAGAGCGATGTCAGACGCTGCTGACCATCCAGCAGGAGCCGGGTGCTCTGGTAGGGATTCGTGTTCTGGCTGACCGCGAAATCCTGCAGAGGCACAGTTTCATCCGTTTCCCAAAGCAGGATTGCGCCTGATGGATAGCCGCGATACAGCGAATCCAGCAGATCGCGCACTCGCGTGGAGCGCCACACATACTGGCGCTGCATCTCTGGCAAACGCAGTTCGCCCCGCTCGATCATTGATACCAGTTCTTCAACGCTTGCTTCGGCCTTGGCCATGTTTTTCCTTCGATCAGGCACCGAGCAGGAAGCGCTCGCGGTGCCACTGTAAATAATGCCGGTGCTCGCTGGCCAGCCAGCGCAACGTCATTCCCGAATGAATGCCAAGCCCAGGCAGATCGCTTTGGGACAGGCGGGTGCTGGTCAGCAGATGCCCGGTATCGTCGAAGCTGATCAGAAAGCGATCGAACAGCGCATCGAGATTGGCCACCAACAGAAAGCCGTTGAAGGCATCCAGCCGCTCGGCATCGTCGGCACATTCAGCCCAGGGTTTGGCATGGCTGGCACGCAGCGCTTCAGTCACAGCGACGCCGGTCACTGCGCAGGCACCACCCCAGTAGGTCAGCAAGGCATCGCGGTAACGCGCCTGCCCCACGCGCTGACGCACCAGGCGTTCGACTTCCGTGCCCCTGGCTTCGGCAGATATCGTCTCGACAGCTTGCGCCACGGCCGTGTGGTAGTCGCTCACTGCCTGATTCGGCAAGGCCTGCGACAGACTGGCCGTGCGGCGCAGGAGAGCCGCCAAATCGGGCAGGGTCAGCACACAAAACACGTCATCAGCTCCGGCCCGCGGTTGGAAACTGCGCAACAGTTCCGGCAGCAGCGCGGGCGTAGCCGGTTGAAGGCGCAAGCCGAAGCCATCGGCCGATGCCGTCACTACCGCCTGGCTGCGATGGCGGGCCGAAGCCAGTATCACCGCATCGCCAGCCGACGACAGCACGTGTTCGAAGCCGTTGTCGTGGCCGGTTTTTTCGATGAGGGCGCGTTGCAGCGGGTTCATTCAACCAACTCTCGGCCCAGTCTTCGGAAACTCATTCCTGTCTCACCTTTTACAAATCTCTTTTTAAGAGACGATCGGCAGCTGGCGAACCGCGAAGCTGCAAAGCAAGCCAAGGTGCTTGTGCATACTCTTTCGGAGGCGGGGTAGTAGTCGTCACGATGTACTGAAACAAGGGGGCCGATCCAAATCCTTCCAGTTCATGCACAAGATGAAATAGACCGTGGTACAAAGCGAGCCCAAGGTCGGCTTCACGTGGGCTGTCATGGATCAGGAAAGCCGGAAGCCTCGTGTCACCATCGATACTCATGCACAGGGTCGCGAGATCGAAAGCCACGACTTTCAGCGAATCGATCGCAGATGTCGAACGATCACCACCCATCTGGACAACCAGGCTCAGCCCGTTTCCGGTCAATCGGATTTCGCCACTGGCTTCAGGTCCGACCAAGCGTCGGATGATCGGGTCGAACTTCTGGGCAAGCTTCGAGAAAACCGTCGCGTTCTGGTTTTGCAGCGCCGCGATCCGCTCCCGCACTTGCTCTATCTCGGTTTGATGCCTATCCAGGCGGGCTTCGGTAGTTTGCTGCTGTTCGAACAGCGAGGCCAGGCGCTCGACATCGTCCACGGCCTTGCGTGCGGCATACCACGCCCCATCGCGCTGTTCGCGAAGCTTCAGCAGGTTCTGGTAATGCTCTTCCCTGCGCGTTGCATCCTGTTTCGCCAACGCCAGCTCAGGTCGCAACTGCTTCAGTAGCGATTGGGCTGATTCCAGACGCTCCTGTTCATCCTTGAGCGTTTTTCTGCCGTTCTCCAACCTAGCCTTGCAAGCCTCCAGATCTGGAACCTTGTGTGACAACCCGCATTGACTCGCCAGCACGCGGTCAATGGGCACCTCGCAGATGGGACAAGGATAGTTTTCTGCTTCCTTGAGCGAGTAGGCCAATGTTGGATATTCGCCCTTGATCGCGGATATCGCCCGCTCGATGGCTGGTATCACAGCCTCTTGCCTTCCGATATCAGCCTGGATTCTTGCCACCTCCGCTTGGGCCTTTTCGTGCGCCTGCCGCACGGAATCTATATCCAGAGTCGCGCCCGCCCCGCTGGACTGGGTTTCCGCTGCCAACCGCTCCTGCGCCGCCCGGCGCAGGATTTCGACGCCCAGAGCCCCCTGCGCAAGCTCATCGTCCGCAACGCCAAGCACTTCCAAAAGCTGCTTTCTCAGCTTGCGGATTTCCCAGGCACGATGGCCTATTTCCTGCTCCTGGCTGCGGCTCGACTCGCTCATCGCGGCGATGTCGACGCGGAGCGTCTGTTCGGAGGGATCGATGGCGTTCAACAGGGCTCGCAGTGCCTCCAGCCTCTCGGTTCGATTCAACCCCCGCGCCGGCGACTCCGAGTCGGATAGTGAGGACCGCCATTCAAGAACATGGTCGAATCTGCATTCCTGGTCCCTGCTCAACAGCGCCAGCGCAATCTGCCAGGCCTGATGCCCTTGTTTCTTGCCAGCGATCAGATCTCTGACGCCTGGTGTCAGCAGATTCTCTTCGATGGCGTTGAGCAACGGAGACAGGCCGGTGGCCGGCATTTCGCTGAGAACAAGCTCATCGAGATTGCCATCCAGTACTGCGAAATGCCGCCGCCGGATACCCAAGGGTCGAAGGACGGCCCAACAGGCGCCATCCAGCACGACTTCCATGCCAACCCATCCGTTGGGAAACGCCGAACCGATTCCGTCGCGCTGATCTTCGGGAGCAAACTTGTCCTCGCCCAGGCAATAGCGCAGCAGCCTGCAGAACAAAGTCTTGCCTCCGCCATGACCGATGCCATTGTCGTCCGGCGTCCAGACGATGTTCAGGCCTGGACGTAATGGAACATCCCGCAAGGGCGGCTCTCCAGGTTTCTCCCATATCACCAGCCGCCTCACCCATAAACGTGGCTCATGCATCTGTGCCGGCGGAGTAAGGCATAGCTGTTGCTGGAACATGTCAGGCTGCGGCTTCAATCCATCCCCCTATCTCGTCAGGCAATTCGCGAATGACACGATCGAAGTCTTGCCCTCGCGCTTGCAGGAAAACAAGAATCATCTGGGCGCGTCCTTCGGCCCATTCGGCAGCAGGCACATCCAGTTCGGCACCTTTGGCCCAAGTCCCCGCTCCAAGATCTTCAATCAGGTAGCCACTGCTTCGCAGGAAGCGCACAGCCCCGCCCCAAGCCTGATTTGCACGCGGGATGAAGCTCAACACCGCCCCGGGCAGCGGCCTGGCTTCTTCGCCTACCAGGCGTTGCCAATCCAGAGCATCCTGCGCATCCAGCAAAGGCGTCATCAGCCTGGGCTCAAGCGCCAAGACGGCGGCGAGACGTACATGGCGCACTGGCCATGGGGCCTGCGCAGCCTTGAGCAAGGCGGCCAGGGCCACCCCCGTCTCCGCACCTTCATTCTGTTGTGGTCGTGCCCAGATTCCATCAGGCAGGGACGCTCGATCGACGACCTGCCGAGCCGTGGCTTCAGCCTGAACAGGCAATGCGTCTTCTACCTGGAAACCTCGCTTGAAGGCTTCCAACACCAGATGCTGGGTGCGGTACTGCACATGATCGCGACGGGTTTCGCCATCGACACTGGCCAATCGAAGGGGCGTGACTGACGTCTCCCTGTACGCCCCGAAATCCCGCAGCTCATTGTTTCGGAGCACGCGGAAGGTTTCGCTGGGGTAGTCGGCGCCCATGACGTCGGCGGGGTCGAGGATATAGCGCAGTTCTTCCTCGGTGAGGCCGTAGAGTTTGGCGTAGTAGGCGTCGAGTTCGGCGCGCAGGGTGGCGCGGCGGTCGGGGTCGAAGGCGAAGGGCGGGCCTTCGTAGCCCAGATCTCTGGCCCAAGCGGCAAGGTCATGGGTGGTGTAGGTCAGTTCCAGTACGCGCGGCACGATGAAAGCGAGGTCGGCCTCGGTGTAGCGGTCTGGCGGCAATACGGGAAGCTGTTTGTAGATGAAGTAATTCATGTGCGTGCCGCCTGTCTTGTGCCGCGCCACAAAGTCAAATACCAGCGCAGACAGGTTGGCGAGCAGCGCAGCGAATCGTGCACGGTTTCCTCCGTCGGGGAACAGCATCAATGGCATCTGATTGCCAACGCCAGCCAACGGCACCACCGACGCAATGACCGTCCGCTCATTGGTCGCATTGGTAATATCCCGCCACCCCATCAACCACTGCGGGCAGGCGACCTGCAACCAGCGTTCGGCCAGGGCGAGCACGGCGGGTTCGTCCGCCAAGGGCGTCTCCGATGCAGGCAGATGGCCGTAGTCGGCGGCGAGCGCCAGCACGGCGCTCTCGGCTTCAGGGTCAGTGGCGTACCAGGCCGTGGCGTTGCGGGCACCGGGCGTGTAGGGCTGCACCTTGGCTTCGCCTTCGGCGGGCAGGTAGTCGTCGTTCAGGGGTTGCAGGCTTTCTGGGCTGTTGCCGACGAGACCCAACGACGTGGGCGCGATGGTTTGCGCATAGGGGTGGCGGACGACAAAGGCTTTCCAGGCGGGGTATGTGCCCATGCCCGGATGGGCGCGGCGCTGTTCGGCTAGGTGCCGACCGAACAGCAACTGGGTCACGCCGAGCACGGTGGCCTGTGCGTTGCCGTCCTTGAGAGCCTTCAGCAAGCCATCGGGCAAACGGGCGACGCGCAGCCAGACTTCGCGGGCTTGTACCCAGTAGCGCGGGGTGACGGTGAAATCCGGGTTGGATTTTTCGGCTAGCGTGACATCGCGGCTGTTGCCGTCCGCCGTGTAGGTAGCCCAGCGGTGGTCGAACTGGTGGATGAGCTTGGCTTCGTAGAGCGGCAGATGGTCGGCGGCTGGCTCGTCCTTGAACAGGTGGCTTGCGCTGGTCATGTTGAAGAGACCTTGCGCGAAAGTAATACCCCACGGGTTTTGCGTGGGTTCCACCTCCTTGGCTTGCTTGCCCTCGTCTGCGGTGACGGCATCGCGCATCAGCACCGGGGCGGCGCGGTAGAGCTTCTTGGTCAGTTCCGAATCGCGCTCGCTGCGGAATACCGGGCAGGTGAGCGTGTTGGGGTTGATGAGGAGGAATTCCTCGGGCGTGAGGGTGAAGCGACGGCGCGGGTCGGCCAGTTGGCTGACCTGGGTGGCGAAGCAGACGAACTCGGCCCGTTCCGCTGCGCCCAGAGTGAGCAGGCAGAACTTCATCCGGCTATCGACAGCAGGAAACAGCTTTTCGCGGTTCTCGATGTCGTACAGGCTGACCAGCCACCGGTTCTGTGTGATATGGCCGAAGTACGCCTTGGTGCTGTCGTCAGTAGCAATGCCGGTAGGCACGATGAAGCCGGCGCGACCACTGTCGGCATGGATTTGTAGAATAGTTTCGGCAAACAAGGGATAGGTGTTGAGCTTGCCAACAGCCGTCAGCGGAAAGCGTCCCGATTCCCGGTAGAAGTTGTTGGCGGCCGCAATCCGTTGGCTTTCCTTGACAAACTCATCCCACAGACGCGGATCGGTTTCAGGCAGTGCAGCAATGGCTTGTTTGCGCGCATCGCCCGCCAGTTCCGCGATGCGCTGGGCACGCGTGGCGAAGAACTCCTCTTCGCCCATCTGCGACACCTCCCACGGCGGATTGCCCAGCACGCAATCGAAGCCGCCTTGCGCAAACACCTGCGGGAAGGCCAGCGGCCAGTGGAACACGCGGGCCTGCTTGCAGGCGGCGCGCGCGGCGGCGATGGGGGCGGCGTGCTCGGTCTGGGCGCGTTGCGGGTCGGTCAGCAGCGCATGCAAGGTGATGCTGGTGGGCACGGTGTCGGCGGTGTCCTGCACCTTGGGCAGCAGGTAGGCACCCACCAACGCATCGGCCGTGTGGGCCAGCGAGCTGTTAGCGGAGTCCTCCAGAAAGTGGCGCCAGGCGTGTTCCTTGGCGGCCACCTGCTCGGGGGTATCGGCGGGCAGGGTTTCGATGGCACGTAAGGCTTCGAGGCCGCTTCGGTTGTCCACGCCCAGCAGCATCTGGCGGCCTTGCAGATCCTTGGCGATCTGCTTGAGGCCGGAGGCGTTGGCTTTGGCCAGCTCCTTGCAGACGTCCTTGTCATCGCCGCTCAAGGGTTTGAAGGCATCCTTGGCGATGCCTTGTTCCAGCGCGTTCATGTCGGTCAGGCCCAACAGGGCGTCGCCCACTTGCAGGTGGTGGTCGAGAAAGCCCAGTGGGCGGCCTTCTTCGTAGCCTTCCAGCCACAAGGCCATGCGCGCCAGTTCGATGGCCATGGGGTTGCGGTCCACGCCGTAGATGCAGCGGGCCACCACTTCGCGCAGGGCGTGGCGGTAGTCCTGCGGCTGGATGGCGCCTTCCTGCCCGCCTTCTAGGCTGCGCAACTGGGCGAGCTTTTCCGCCAAGCGGCGGGCGGCGGCGAGCAGGAAGTGGCCGCTGCCGCAGGCCGGGTCGATAACGCGGATGGCCAGCAGTGCCTCTGTAGGGTTGGTCGACTGCGCGGCCAGGCGCTGTTCGATGACGGGATCGAGCGCGCTTTTGATCAGCTCCTGCACCAGACTGTCGGGGGTGTAGTAGCTACCGGTGAGCTTGCGGGCGTTGCCAGCGGTGCTGCCTTCCTCGGTACGGCCGACAAAGCCGAACGTGCGCGCGGGCAGGTCGATGGCAGGCACCAGCTCCAGCAAGCTTTCGTAGACACTACCCAGTTCCTCCGGGCCCATATTGCGGTAGTCCACTGGGATGAGGCTGCTGCCCTTGCCTTGCGCGACCACTGCCCAGCGCAGGTGTTGCAAGGCGGTGAGCAGGTGGGCGTTGTCCAGGCTGGCGACATCCAGATCGGGGCATTGTTCGGGCGCGAACAGGCCGCCCAGCGCGGGCAGGGCCAGGCGCGGCTCGCCCTGTGCCAGACCACGGAAGACGATGCGGATGGCTTGCCACTGGTCGTCGTGGCGAGTGCGGGCACGGCGCTTGAGGCACAGCTCGCGCAGGCGGGCCAGGGCGTAGCCTTCGGCATAGGCGCGGCGGGCAACCTGTGCTTCGGCGCTGTCGTCCTGCGGGTGCAGCACGCCGCGCTCTTCCACGGTGAAAACGAAGATGAGCCGGTAGATCAGGCGCAGCAGTTGTTGGAAATAGTCATCCTTGCTGAGCGTGCCGTCGTTCAGGGCGGCGCGTAGGGCGTGGTTGGCAGGGTGTTGCAGGAAACCTGCGCCGAAGGTCAGCAGGGCCTGCTCGACGCCGTTGCGCAGGCCATCGCGCACCCGAGTGCCTTCCTGCTGGCCTTCGCTGCGCCATTGTTCCCAGATGCACGCCGTAGCGCCCTGGCCGGGGCGGGATGCGCGGCTGGCGTGCAGTAGACGCCAGACGTTGGCGAATTCGGCATAGCGCTGGCCGCCGAGCAGATCGGCCAGATCGACTTCGAGAAAGCTGGGGCGGGTGAGCGAGGCTGCGTCGCGCAGCAGCCGCAGCTGTCTGCCGTTGCTGACGATGCCCCATTGCAGCGGTTCGCTGGCGTTGAGCAATTCCTGCATGGCCTGGAACGGGGCTTTCTTACGGTTGCCGCCGCCTTGCACGGCAAACCGCGCGTCAGCCTCGTCCAGGCCCAGAGAGTGTGGTGCCACCAAGACGGGCAAGGTACCAGCCATGAGGCTGACCGGGTAACGCAGTTCACCCACTTGCTGTGCTGCCGCGGCTTGCGAGGTGGCGTAGCCAAAGGTATCGCGCAGCAGTTCGTGGACGAAGGCGGTGGTGAGCTGCGCGGCATCGACGTCGGCGCGTTCCATCTGCGCGGCGAAGTGCTGCCATTGGGCGCAGGCGATCTGGAAAGCGCGGCTGTATTCGTCCTTGAGCTTGACGCCCTTGGGGGTACCGTAGTCGGCCTCGCTCTGGGCGCTGGCGCGGCCCTGAGCGGCTTTTTCCAGTTGATCGGGCAGGAATACCCCCCCTTCGAGCTTGAGGGTGGGCAGGTTCAGCGTGGCCTGGGCCTTGCGGATGCGTTTCATGGTTGTTCTTCTCCAGGCCGAGGCTTATAGCGAGTCAGGCAGCAGCACGTACACGCCCATCACATCGACCGGCAGGCAGGGGCTGACGCTGTACTGGCCGACGTCACGGGTGGCTTCGCGCACGCGCTGGTGGTCGGCCAGCAGGGCATCAGCCCGCTGTTGGGCCACCGCTTGCAGTTGCTGCGGGTGCGCGACGAGAAAGTCGAGCGCAGTGCGGATTTCGCGCTGTGCCGCCTCTGGCGGCAGGTTACCGCTGGGCGTGCATTCGAGCAGGCGACTCACGCCATCGTCGGCCAGCCATTGGGGAGCGTTGCGGCCCTTCACAGCCAGAGCAACGGTTTCTTCCGCCATCATCTGGAAGGGTTCGCGACGGCGTACGTAGCTGAGCTGGTGGCGCAGGCGCAGAAGATAGAGGGTGGTGACGACCTCCACGTCATTGGTAAGAGTGGCAGCACAACGGGCGGCCAGCGGACGTTCGCCGCTGAGTGCATCTTCCAGCAGGTGCTGGGCGAGCAGGCCGACCAGCGGATGACTGCGGTGCAGTTCGCTGAAGTCGATGAGCTGGGGTTTGTCGATGCCCTCGTCGGCCAAGCGTTGGCGCAGGGCTTCGGGGAGGTGCTGCGGCAAGAAGCGTGCAGTCTGCTTGCGACCGATTTCCAGCGGTGACCCTAAACGCACGCAAGCGCTTTGCAGGAAACGCTGCACGTCATCCTGGGTACCCAAGGCCTGCTGCTGTTTGTGCCATTCGGGCAGCACCTCGTCTGGCTTGATGCGGCGCTGGGCGAACACGGTGCGATTGGCCTTGGCTTTTTCCAGCGCGTCGCGCCATTGGGCTTGCAGAGGAGCGAGCAATTGCTCCGGCTCACCGAAGTCGAATGCGACCTGCGGCGATGAGGTGCGACTGTCGCTGCGTTTCATCAATGCCGCCTTGACCAGGGCCTGATTGATGCGGGCAGTGTCCTCGGGCATGGGAACGAGCACGCCGAGCTCCTTCTGAATGGCCTCGCCCTTCTTGATGATGACATTGAGCACGAAACCATCTACCGGGTTGTCTTGCCCGTAGAGCATGGTGCAGCGCACCTCATCGGCCTGCTGGCCGAAACGATCGACGCGGCCTTCGCGCTGTTCATGGCGGGTGGGGTTCCAGGCCAAGTCGTAGTGGACGACAGCGGTGAATAGATGTTGCAGGTTGATGCCTTCGGAGAGGCAGTCGGTAGCGACCAGGATCCGTTGCTCGGTATCCTCCATGTCGTCCACGCGCTCGCGGCGTTCTTCGGGTGTGAGTTCGCCGGTGACGGCATCAACGGTGGCCTTGGGGAAAGCGGCCTTGATGTGTTCGGCCACGTAATGGGCGGTGGCGATGTAGCGGCAGAACACCACAGGATGGTAGCCCTCCTTTACCAGCAGGCCGATATGCCGGATGAGCGCCGCCAGCTTGGGATCACCGGCCTTGCCGGAAAGACGTTGCGCGTCGGCGATCAGGGCTTGCAGGCGCGGCGCGGCGTCCTGCACCTGGGCAGGCGGCTCCAGATCGCTGCCTGAAAGGTCGTCGGCCTCACCATCGTGCAGGCGCTCATCACTGAGCAGGTCGTCATCCGGCAGGGTGCCTTCCAGCCGCGTGGTCAGTGCCTTGACGGCGGCAGCGGGCGACGACGCCACGCAGCGCAGCAATGCCAGGGTGGCGTACCAGATGAGGCGAGCGCCGCCTTGCTGTTCTTGCTGCTCAACGGTTTCAGCCAGTTCGCGGCAGTAATCCTGCACGGCGTCGAAAAACGCGCCCCATTCGCCGCTGAGCTGGTAGGTGAGCTCGGTTTTCATGCGACGGGGAAAACCTCGTCCGTCATGGGTCTCGGCCTGCCATTCAACGATATCCTTGCGACGGCGCTGAACGAAGTGGCGGGCCAGTTCCTGACGCAGCGGGTCGGAGGCCGTCATGCGGCCTTGTAATGCGGCAAAGCGTGGATCGAGCAGCGACAGCAGGTTGTAGAAGGCGGTTTCGTCACCGGAGTGGGGGGTGGCGGTCAGCAGGATCAGGTGTCGCTGCGCGTCACGGGCAAGGCGTTGCAGCAGTTCGAAGCGCAATTGCTTGCCCGCGCCGCTGCTGGCGCAGGTGTGGGCCTCGTCAACGATGATGCATTCGGGGGCAGTGGCGAGAAACTGTTCGCGGTGGCGTTCGCTCTTGATGTAGTCCAGGCTGACGACCACCACGGGATGATGGTCGAACAGGCGCACACCATGCGGAAGATCACGTTCGATGCGGGAGGCCGAAGCCGAAGTCAGCGCCACGGCCTGAAGGTTGAAGCGGATTTCCAACTCACTTTGCCATTGCTCGACAAGGTGCGGCGGGCAGAGGATGGCCAGGCGGGCGATTTCGCCGCGATCCATGAGTTCGCGTGCAATCAGACCGGCTTCAATGGTCTTGCCGATACCCACGTCGTCGGCGATCAACAAACGCACCGTGGACAGGCGCAGCGCCATCAGTAGCGGCACAAGCTGGTAACCGCGTGGCTCCACGGCAATATTGCCGAAGGAGCGGAACGGGCCGGCCCCGGCGCGCAGAGTCAGGCGCAAGGCATCGCGCAGCAACAGCGCGGCGGCGTGGCTTCCCGCGCGTGCGGGGTCGGGCCAGTCGAAGGTGGCAGGTTCGACGGGATGCAGTTCCAGCTCGGGGATCAGGGCGATACTTTCGTCATCGGCCCCGCTCAATGGGCGCAAGCGCAACCAGTCGCGGCGGGAGTCGCTCTGCACCACCCATTCGCGGCCACGGGCACGCACCAAGTTGCCGGGCAGGAAGTCGTGTTCGAGGATCGTCATGCGCCTTTATTCCTTAGAACCGAACACATCGGCGTGCGCGGCGAATTGTTGTGGCCAGCGTGAAGCATCCGAAAAATCGAGTACCTGCCAGCCTTTGTCCTGCAATACGCTGGTGGTCTGCTGATCCACCGCGGACAGAAACACCAAAACACGAGATGCCTTGTACTGGGCCGCTGCGGTGGCTGCGCCATTGTTGACGGAGACGTTGACCGCATCAGGTTGCACGGCCCCTGCCTGGCGGAGCGCGGACAGCCAAGCATCAAGTGGCTCGTAAGCTGAAGTCGTCGAGGCAACGGTGGCCGGGCTGCTCGTTACGGGCTGTACCTGGGCATTGGCCAGCGCGACCAGCAGCTTGAGCGCATCCGCATTGCGGCGGTTGATGTGTTCGTGGTCCGGCTGGTTGAAGTAGGACAGTAGGCACTGGTAGCAGCCGGCTTCACACTGATGATTGCCAAGTGCATCGGTCTGTTCCAGCGACGGCAGATCGTCCAGCGTCCAAATGCCGCTCTGCGGTTTGCGATAGTGAATCAGTTGCAGGGCATTGCTGGCTACGAGTGCAAGGTCGTCGCGATTGTTTGCCAGACGCGTGAGCACACCCGCACCGCCTTCCGCCGCTTCGTAAAACAGCAAGGCGCGGCGCTCGTCGGACTTTGGCAGTGGCTCGACCACCAGTTCGGATTCCTCGATCTGGAAGGTCATTTCGATGCCGCGCTTAAGCGCGGCCTGCAATGTGGCCATGGCCTCCAGAGGCAAGGCATGTACGGGAGCGAAGATCAGCAGATTGCGATGATCTTCCACAAAGGGAACGATGCGTTGGTTGGGCACCTTCTCCAGCAAAGCATCGTCGCCGCCCTGGTCGTCTTCCGCATCCGGTGCATCCTGCTTGCTCCAGGTGCCCGTGATGGGGTTGATGTAGAAGCCCAGTTGCTCCTTGTCTTTGCGCCTGCGCCAGCCGCGGTTGATGCGCCAGATTTGCGCAGCGGGCGCGTAGGTGAGCTCGCCCAGCACGTCCTCGCCTTGTTGAATCGTGGCCTTCTGCTGCTGGATACGGCCATCGGGGCCGGGCAGGAAGCGGTAGGTGGTTTGCAGCTCGAAGCCCTGACGCTGGCGCTCCTCGTCGTTGATGGAGATGCGCTCGGTGGCCACAGTTTCTACGGTTTCGATACGGTAGAGTTCGCGCACCCAATCGTGCTCGGTGAGCAAGGCATCACAGTTCTCGCAGCGATTGACCAGCGGCTGTTCGCCGCCCGGCTCGCCGAGATGGCCGTAGCCACACTGGCTACACACTAGAGAGGCAATAGTTGCCAATTGGCTGTTGCCGGAAATGTGGTCTGTATTGCCTACGTTGAGTTTGGCACGCACCACGCGGTACATGCGGCCCTGGTGATAAATGAGGCTGCGGGGGCCGAATTCGGACAGGGCCAGGAAGCGCGGCCGGCTGACCATGCTGCCTTCGTCATCCTTGCCATTGACGGCCTGGCCGCCACGGGCGGGAATCCATGCCATCAGCGGCAGGCGCGGGAAGTTGTAGCCTGGCAGGAAGCCTTGGCTGGCCAAGTAGCGATAGGTATAGAAGTCATTGTTCTGGCCGTTGCCGGATTTGAGCAATACGGCGTACTGGCGCGCGGCGTCGCCGTAGCGGCGCTGGGCATTTTGGCGCTCAGTGTGCGAGGCGGTATGGCTCTTGACGATGCGATCAGCCATATCCATCTGCTGACGGGTGGCATCGAACAGCACGCGCCAGCGCTCCAGCGCCCCAGAGAACGCTTGCGCCGCATTGACGATGACCTGGCGCACATAGTCTGGAGTGAACCAGGCGCTGCCTTCAAGCTCGCCCTCAAGCTGGTCGATGACCCGGTCGGCACTGGCCAAGGCCCGCTGCTGGACAGCCTGCGCCCGGAGCGCTTCGTGCAAGGGCTGTTTCAGTGGTTTGCCGGACTGGTCAAGATCCAGCATGGGCGCAATGCTGTCGTCCAGCGGCACCTGGGTGCTGGCCAGCCAGACCGCTTGCAGATGGCTGTCGATGAGATCGCGGTTGCTCAGGTCGAGGGTTGGCGCTCGCACTACGCCATGCACCATTTGCTCTGCATTGTGGAAGAACCACTGGTCATGCGGACTGAGTGCCGCGCAGTAGGTGATGACTAGCGCCTGCTGACCCGAGCGACCCGCACGGCCGCTGCGCTGGGCGTAGTTGGCTGGGGTCGGCGGCACATTGCGCAGGTACACGGTGTTGAGCGCGGAGATATCCACGCCAAGCTCCATCGTGGGGGAGCAGAACATCACCGGCAGACGTTCCAACGGCGCTTCGTGGGCCGGGTTCTGCGCCCAATCCTGCCTGTCTTTTTCGGTGTAGCGAAAACGCTGCTCCAGCAGTTGCCGGCGTGGCGCATCCACCTGGGCCGTGTGTTCCTGGGCCTCGAAGTCGAACAGCGGATGCGAGGGCCGACGCAGCAGGTCGGCAATGCCGAGGTACAGGGTGCGGAAATACTGGTTGATTCGATTACTATCAGTTTGCGGCTGATCGGCAATCAGGCACCAGTCCAGAGCAGCCGCGTTCAGGCGCCAGCCTGCGAGCTGGGCGTCGATAGGTTGGCGCTGCACATAGCCATAGTCCTTGGCGGACTCCAGCAGCGCTTCGATCAGCTTAGCCCACTCGACATCTTTCCACTGCGCGACCTCGCTGGCGCAGGCGCTGTTGCGCCAGAAGGCGGCCGTCTTTATTTGCCGTAGCAGACGGGAGCGTGGACCACCTGTCACCAAGTCGGTGCGCGGCTTGCCCTTGTATTCCGGGCGCTTGCCGAGGATGAGATAGCGGCCGGTATCGAGTTTCTCGTCGGGAGCGAAGGCCCAACGTTCATTCAGGTAGGTGTGGGCGCTGGTGCGTGCCTTGTCCTGCTCGACCGGGTCGAGGTAACGACTTTCCAGGCACAGATGGCGGCGCAAGGCGTCGAACAGTAGTTCGAACAAAACTGTCCGCTGCACTGCCGTCAATTTGGTCAAGGTGCTGTTTGCAGCAAAGATGCTGGCGTCAGCGCAAAAGGCATCTAGGTCTCGATACCGAATCTGCAACAGGCCGAGTTGATCCAGATTCGGATTATTGAAGCGCCAGCCACGCCGCAGATCACGCAGTAGCCGGTAGGCGATGATGAAGCGCAATGTGCGTTGCGCTTCTTGTCGGGCCAGTCCCATGAGCTTGGGGGTGCGCAGATACTCCACCAAGGTCGCTTCATCGACCCCTTGAAAGCCGAGGGCCTTGAATACGCTTTCGGCCAAGTGTTCTTCATCGAGTTGGCCGCCGCTGCCCTGTAGTGCGCCGATCAAGCCGGCACGCAGCGTCAGCAGGAAAATGAAGTCGTTGAAATGCCCCGCCTGCAGAGCGGCATCCTGGCGGTTGTCGGTAAACCCAAGCAACTTGCGTGGGTCAGGCTGCCCTGGCGCAGGTTCGGAAAGTGCGAACAATTGCTGCAAGGCCGCCAGGGCAATCATGGTAGTGGCCGAAGAGCGGCCTTCGCCGGACAGGCTGGAGAGGCGGTTGGCATCCTTGCCGTGGGCTTCGTGTGTCGTGCCGCAGTTCAGGCAGAAGCGGAACTTTCCCGGAATGAACCAGAACTCCGCCCCCGAGCCCGTTTGCCCTTTGGCATCGACCGTGACCATATAGGGAACGGCATTCTTGTAGGCTGGCTTGATTTTGGGTTCGCTACGGCTGAGGTCGATCCAGGTTTCCGGCAGGTCTTCGAGCAGGCCACCGTATTGCTGCCCGGGCACCAGAGGACACAGGAAGCCATAGCTGGCGTCGTCTTCTGCCGCGATATCGTCGATTTCACGTGAGCTGAAGCTGACCGGTTGCTGTGCGTGCCAGACAGGTAGGTATTCCTGGCCGCAATCGCGGCAGAAGTGAGTCGGGTAAAGCAGCACATTCTCTTGCTGTCGCCCCGGCGCGAAACGCTGAGCATCGAGCGTGACATGGCGCTTACCTCGCGCCTCCAGCGTGGTGAGTACCTTGCCGGGACCGCTGATGAACTGGTGCAGCTTGAACGCGAAAGGCGGCCTGCCCTGGGGCGTGCGCACATCATGGGCAGCCACTAGAAAGCGCTGCAGGGCGGTGCGAGCGGCTTCAGGCTGGCAACCCGCGTCTTCGGCGAGACGGCGGCTGGCCTCTTCCAACATCATGGGGCTCGCCCGCCTGGGAGGCTCGTCGGCAGGTAGTTCGATACCCAGGTTCAACTCCACCCAGATGGATAACGGATCATTGCGAAAGGCGTCGAAGTCAGCCCAGATATCCTGCTTTCGCGTAATGGCCGCCGGTAGTTCTGTGCGGATGGCGTTGACGTCCTTGAGCGGGTTGGTGACGCGCTCCAAGGTCTCGCCGATGACGTCATGCTCGCTGATCTGGGTGCCAAAAAGTTTGCTAGCCACGTCGGCTACCACGCGGTTGCGGTCGGCTTGGCTACCTGTGCTGGACATGGTGGCCGACGTGCCGATGCAGACCAGTTGCTCGGCTTTCAAGCGCTCTCGCAGGCGCCGCACTAGCAAGGCAACGTCCGCCCCTTGACGGCCACGATAGGTATGCAACTCATCCAGCACCAGGAACTCAAGTCCCTCGCAGTGTTCCACCACACGCCGATCCACTTCGTCGAAGCGCGTGAGGATGTACTCCAGCATCATGAAGTTAGTGAGCAGGATATCGGGCGGGTCATCCGCGATGGCGCTGCGTTCCGCCTTGCTTTCCTGGCCGGTGTAGCGCTTGACGGTGAAGGGACGAAGCTCTGGCGCATAGCCATGCAGAAACTTGTCGAGTTCTTCCAGCTGGCTGTTGGCCAGAGCATTCATCGGATAGATGACAATGGCACTGGTACGTGCTTTGCCATCAGATTGCTTGGCCTTGAGAATGCGGTCGATGATCGGGATGAAAAAGGACAGGGACTTCCCCGACCCCGTTCCGGTCGTGACCACATAGCTTTGGCGTTCCTGGCCTTTGGCCAAGGCTTCCATCTGGTGCTTGTAAAGATGCAGGGGTTCTGGCGAACCTTCAGACTTCCCGACCTGGAAGATCTCTGCGCAGGCAGCATGCAAGACCCCCTGCGCCACCAGTTTCTGCACCGTGCCCTGGCGTTGGTAATTCGGGTTGATCTGCACCAGCGGCTCAGGCCAATAGCGGCCTTGCGCATATTGATGTTCGACCTCGGCTTGGATATCAGGCGCAGCGATGCGAACGAAACTGCGGGAAAAGCTGCCGTATCGTTCGATGAGCTGGTCGCGGAATTGGAAAACGTTATCCATGGAGAGTCCTCACTGATCCATCTTGTGGCCAATCGCCAGAACCGCTGTACTACCGGAGGTGCCTGCTGTGATGCGCTTCCATTTCGCACCTCGCCCCTTGCCAGTCGATTCGATCAACTCCTCTGATTTCATCGCTCGCAGCACTAGTCGAACCATGTCCCGGCTCACGCCCGGACAGGCTTCTTCAATCTCGGAAATCGAGAACGGCTGGGTGCGCCCCAGAACTTCCGTCCGCACTCGGTCGCCTTTGCTGCCACGTCCCCGTTCGATGGTGCCGACACGCTCCTCGAACTCACGGTAGGCCCGTAGTAAGGCACCCCAGAAGTAGTCGAGCCAGGGTTTGACGTCGTGCTGCCCCTGGTGCCAGCCCTGCGAGCTGGCTTCCAGCGTCTCGTAATAACCTTCCTTGGTGTCCTCGAAGACGCGTTCCAAACTGATGTAGCGACCCACGGCATAGTCGAAGTGGTAGAGCAGCAGCAGGGTCAGCAAACGGGACATGCGACCGTTGCCGTCCGGGAAGGGGTGGATGCACAGGAAGTCGAGCATCGCCAGCGGCACCAGTACGAGGGGGTCGGCCAGGTGCTGATCCAGCGCGGTGGCGTAGCGCCCGGCCAGATCGGTCATAGCCATGGGTGTGAGGTGCGCAGCGACCGGCTGGAAGCGTAGACGTGACGTGCCGTCCGGGTGACGCTCGATGATGTCGTTATTGGTGGCCTTCCAGCGTCCGCCCGCCTGCGGCATATAGCGGTACAGCAGGGTGTGCAGTTGCAGCACCACTCCCTCACTGAAGGGCATGTGCGCGGCGGACTCGTGGATCAGCGCCAGGGCATCACGGTAGCCGGCGATCTCCTGTTCGGAGCGGCTCTTTGGTGTTGCGTTGCGGATGACCAGAGACTTCAGCCGCGAGGGCGCTACGACAACACCTTCCAGCCGGTTAGACGACTCGGTGGACTCCACCACCGCGATCTGGCGCAGGCCCTTGAGGGCTTCGGGCGACTGCGCGGCGTAGAGTTGCTGCTTCCCCTGGTACTCGCCCAGTGTGCGCAACGTGGCGGCCTGAGTGCCATCGAAGCGAAGCGCGGCAAGGTACTCGGGTGTGAGCGAGTGCATGGAAATGTAAGCCCAGGCTGTGTAAATGGGGTAATCATAGCCTTTAAATGGGGCATTGTCTCTAAAAATACCTCATTAACAGTATTTGACTACCCCATTTCCTGAACATTGGACCGGTCGCGAGGGGCTGGCATGGCCGACCAAGAAGGAAATGAGCGACATGAGCCTCAAAAGGGGCAATCAATTCAAAATTACCCCATTTATTCCATTGTTTACCCCATTCCCAGCACCCAGCCTTAAGCAAAGGCAAATGGCAAGGGAACGGCACTCAAGGGACAACGGCCCTATCCAGAAAAGGAAAAGGCCGCTCCTGTCCATTCGTTCTACAACACCCGGTCAAATCGCCCCTATGCCGTGCCGCTGCCCTCCGCCGCACCCAGATAGTCCGCCCAGTCCTGCAACAGCGTCCTTCTCTGATCCAGCAACAGCGCCTTGTTGTAGGTCGCCCGCACCTTGTTGCTTTCCACGTGGGCAAGCTGCCGCTCAATCGCATCAGGCCGGTATCCGTTCTCATTGGCCCAGGTCGAAAAGGTCGTCCGCCAGCAATGCGGCGTCGTGCCCCGGCCCAGGTTCATGTCGCGCATCGCGTAGGTTAGCCGGTTGGGCGTAGTGAAGCCCTTGCCACTACGGTGTGGGAACAGATAGCGGCCACCGCCCGTGATGCACTGCAAATCCTCCAGCACTGCTACGGCCTGCGTGGACAACGGGCTGACATGGTCACGCCGCGCTTTCATCTTCGCCGCAGGCCGACGCCACAGAGCATCCTCAAAGTCGAACTCGTCCCACTCGGCATCCGCCGCTTCCCCTGGACGGCAAGCCGTCAGAGCAATCAACCGCAGACACAAAGAGGTTTCCGGATAGCCCCGGTAGCCGCGCAACTCCTGATAGAACTTCTGGATTTGCTCTCGCGTCATCGCCGCCTTGCTCTCGCTGAACGGCACACGCAGCAGCCCACGAAGACTGGGTATAGGATTGGCCTCGACCAGACCCCGCACTACCGCGAATTCGAAGATGGCCGAAAGATCGCCTTTGACGTGAATCGCGGCCCATGCACCGTGGGCCTTGCACTCCTCCAGCAACGGGCGGATCTGCTTCACGCCAATGTCGCTCATCGGCATCCCATCGAATTTGGGTGACAGGTATTTCCTGATACGGGACTCTTTCGTGCGGTAGGAACTGAGCGCAAAGACTGGCTTGATCTCGGCCAGGTACGCCTGCGCCACCTTGGCGAACGAGCTTTCCTTTGCGCGCTTGCGTTCCTCCAGCACTTCCAAGTTGCGCTGCTTGACCTGCTGCCGTTCATGGGCAGGATGGATACCTTGCTTGACGAGGATTCGCGCTTTCTCGCGGGCCGCACGCGCCTCAGCAAGGCTTACTTGAGGAAAGCCGCCAATGGCAAAGAGGTTCTCCTTACCTTGCAGGCGGTACTTCCACCGCCAGAGCTTGCCGCCGGTGGGCTTTACCAGTAGGAACAGGCCCCCGCCGTCTGATAGTTTCCAGTCTCGATCAGTCGATTTGGCCGACCTGACCTTGAGGTCGGTGAGTAGGTTTTCGGGCATCGTTGGACTCCACTGCGGGGAAAAGTACCCCCACGGTTGAACACGAGTACCCCCAACGCTACCCCCGAATTTTCCGGACCTCGATGAACAATAGGAACGCTCAGCAGACCGTATTGTTTACGTAACCCATTGATTTCAAATGGGCCAACCTGTCCACCAAGCGCTACTGAGCGCCACCGAGATCCAGCAAAAATCGTCAGACGTTGAAGCGGAAGTGCATCACGTCGCCGTCCTTGACGATGTAGTCCTTGCCTTCCAGGCGCCATTTGCCGGCTTCCTTGGCGCCGGCTTCGCCCTTGTACTGGATGAAGTCGTCGTAGGCCACGACTTCGGCGCGGATGAAGCCTTTTTCGAAGTCGGTGTGGATCACCGCGGCGGCCTGCGGGGCGGTGGCGCCGATGCGCACGGTCCAGGCGCGGACTTCCTTCACCCCGGCGGTGAAGTAGGTCTGCAGGTTGAGCAGTTCGTAGCCGGCGCGGATCACGCGGTTCAGGCCCGGCTCTTCCATGCCCATGGACTCGAGGAACATCTGCTTCTCCTCGTCGTCGTCCAGTTCGGCGATTTCTGCTTCGATCTTGTTGCACACCGGCACCACGACCGCGCCTTCTTCTTCGGCGATGGCGCGCACGGCGTCCAGGTGCGGGTTGTTCTCGAAGCCTTCCTCGGCGACGTTGGCGATGTACATCACCGGCTTGCTGGTCAGCAGGTGGAAGCCGCGCACCAGGCGCTTCTCTTCGTCAGCCATGTCCTTGACCAGGCTGCGCGCGGGCTTGCCGGCGGTGAAGTGGGCGATGAGCTTTTCCAGCAGGGCCTTCTGCGCGATGGCTTCCTTGTCGCCGCCCTTGGCGTTGCGGGCGACCTTCTGCAGTTGCTTCTCGCAGCTGTCGAGGTCGGCGAAGATCAGTTCGAGGTCGATGATCTCGATGTCGCGCTTGGGGTCGACGCTGTTGCTGACGTGGATGACGTTGTCGTCCTCGAAGCAGCGCACCACGTGGGCGATGGCGTCGGTCTCGCGGATGTTGGCGAGGAACTTGTTGCCCAGGCCCTCGCCCTTGGAGGCGCCCGCCACCAGGCCGGCGATGTCGACGAACTCCATGGTGGTGGGGATCACCCGCTCGGGCTTGACGATCGCCGCCAGGGCGTCGAGGCGCGCGTCGGGCATGGGCACGATGCCGCTGTTCGGCTCGATGGTGCAGAAGGGGAAGTTCTCTGCCGCGATACCCGATTTGGTCAGGGCGTTGAACAGGGTGGATTTGCCGACGTTGGGCAAGCCGACGATGCCGCAGTTGAAGCCCATGCTGTGTACCTCTGGCGAGACGGGTCAGGCCTTCGGGCTGTGCAGCTTGTGCATCGCGCGGGTCCAGTCGCCTGCGAGCATTTCCGGCAGCACGCCGAGGGCGGAATCGATGCTGGCGTCCAGCAGCTCCTGCTCGCTGCGCGGGGCGCGGCCGAGGACGAAGCCGGAGACCAGGCTGCTGTGCCCCGGATGGCCGATGCCAAGCCGCAGGCGATGGAAGCCGTTCTGGTTGCCGAGCTGGGCGATGATGTCGCGCAGCCCGTTGTGCCCGCCATGGCCGCCGCCCTTCTTGAGCTTGGCGGTGCCGGGGGGCATGTCGAGTTCGTCGTGGGCCACCAGGATGGCTTCGACCGGGATGCGGAAGAACCCGGCGAGCGCCGCCACGGCCTGGCCGCTGCGGTTCATGTAGGTGGTGGGGATGAGCAGACGAACGTCGCGGCCCTGGTGGCTGAACTTGCCGACCAGGCCGAAATACTTCTTGTCGGGGCTCAGGCTGACGCGTTCGCGGTCGGCCAGGCGCTCGACGAAAAGGGCCCCCGCGTTATGCCGGGTCTGTTCGTATTCCGGGCCTGGGTTGCCCAGGCCAACGATCAGTTGCACGGCGGTCACGACGGGGGCCCTTTCCTTGAGGCGGGAGGCTAGCGAGCGATTACTCGGCCGCGCCTTCCTCGCCTTCTTCCTTGACTACGCGGGAAGCGTGGATGTTGGCCACGGCCAGGTCGTTGCCATGGGCCAGCTGAACCAGTTCCACGCCTTTCGGCAGCTTGAGGTCGGACAGGTGAACGATCTGACCGACTTCGACTTTCGCCAGGTCGACTTCGATGAATTCCGGCAGGTCTTTCGGCAGGCAGGAAACTTCGACTTCGGAAATGACGTGGGAAACTTCACCGCCGCCTTGCTTGACGCCAACTGCGGTTTCCTCGTTGAGGAAGTGCAGCGGAACGTGAGCGGTCAGCTTGTGGTCGGCGACGACGCGCAGGAAGTCGGCGTGCATGACGAAGCCTTTGGCCGGATGGCGCTGCAGGGCCTTGATCAGCACGGTTTCCTTGGCGCCATCGACGTTCAGGGCGATGACGTGGCTGAAGGCAGCCTCGTTTTCCAGCAGTTTGGCGATTTCACGCAGTTCCAGGGTCACGGAAACCGGGGCTTTCTCGCCACCGTAGATGACCGCGGGAACCAGGCCGGCGTTACGACGCAGGCGGCGGCTCGCACCTTTCCCCAGGTCGGAACGCGCTTGGGCATTCAGAACAAAGTCAACCATTACTCTATCTCCACAATGAAAAGATCGCCCGAGCGCTTGCGACCAGCGTTCGGGCGAATCTTCAATTGCCCCGCCGTGGCGGGGCGCTTTCGTCAGGCCCTGTTCCTCAGCGGAACATGGCGCTGATCGATTCTTCGTTGCTGATCCGGCGCATGGCTTCGGCCACGACCGGAGCGATGTCCAGCTGGCGGATGCGGCCACAGGCCTGGGCAGCGGCGGACAGCGGGATGGTGTTGGTCACCACCAGCTCGTCCAGTACGGAACCCTCGATGTTCTCGATGGCACGGCCCGACAGCACCGGATGGGTGCAGTAGGCGATGACCTTGGCGGCGCCGTGCTCTTTCAGAGCCTTGGCGGCGTGGCCGAGGGTGCCGGCGGTATCGACCATGTCGTCGACCAGTACGCAGGTACGGCCTTCGACATCACCGATGATGTGCATGACTTCGGACTGGTTGGCCTTCGGACGACGCTTGTCGATGATGGCAAGGTCGACGCCCAGGGACTTGGCGACGGCGCGAGCGCGCACCACGCCACCGATGTCCGGGGAGACGATCATCAGGTTCTCGAAGCGCTGGTCCTCGATGTCGTCGACCAGTACGGGCGAGCCGTAGATGTTGTCGACGGGGATATCGAAGAAGCCCTGGATCTGGTCGGCGTGCAGGTCGACGGTGAGGACGCGGTTGACGCCCACCACGGTCAGCATGTCGGCGACGACCTTCGCGCTGATGGCCACGCGGGCGGAACGCGGGCGGCGATCCTGGCGGGCATAGCCGAAGTAGGGGATGACCGCGGTGATACGAGTGGCCGAGGAGCGGCGGAAGGCATCGGCCATCACCACCAGTTCCATCAGGTTGTCGTTGGTCGGAGCGCAGGTCGGCTGGATCAGGAAGACGTCCTTGCCGCGGACGTTCTCGTTGATTTCGACACTGATTTCGCCATCGGAGAACTTGCCGACGGAAACATCACCGAGGGGAATGTGCAGTTGACGCACGACTCGGCGTGCCAGGTCGGGGTTGGCGTTCCCCGTGAAGACCATCATCTTGGACACGCGCAGTACCTGCCGGCTGAGGGTGGGCCTGATGAACCAAAAAGCTGTTCAAAGGCCGTGGCTTTTGAACAGCTTTTTTGTATATGGCAGGGGCGGCTGGATTCGAACCAACGCATGGCAGGATCAAAACCTGCTGCCTTACCGCTTGGCGACGCCCCTATGAATTTTGCTGTGCAGCGCTTCGGTTACCGTCGTACGCAAACCCCCGTGGGGTTAATGGCAGGGGCGGCTGGATTCGAACCAACGCATGGCAGGATCAAAACCTGCTGCCTTACCGCTTGGCGACGCCCCTGTATCGTACAACCGAATGCTCTGCATCCCTTCTCAGGTCAGCTCTTGAAGCTTGCGATGCAACAGGGAGATGTTGCGACCCCGTGCGACGAAGCTTGGCAGAGTGGCCGGAAGTTGGCGGCGAACTTTATCAGCATCGCCCTGGTTTGGGAAGCTCCCAAACACACAAGCTCCGGTTCCGGTCAGTCTGGCCGATGTGAATTTGTTCAACGACATCAGCGCGTTACGTACAGCTGGGTAACGTTTCTCGACGACCGTCTGACAGTCGTTTCGACCGTCCACCCCGAGAAGGCTGCGAACTTTAATGGGCGCGGTATCCCGTGTCAACTCGGGATCGGAGAAAACTTCTGCTGTGCTGACAAAGACTTGCGGTACGGCGACGAGGAACCAGGGCTCCTCCAGCTCGACCGGCGTGAGCTTCTCGCCGACCCCTTCGGCGAAGGCCGCGCGGCCGCGCACGAACACCGGCACGTCGGCGCCCAGGCCCAGGCCCAGGGCCGCCAGGTGGTCTTCGTCCCAGCCCAGTTGCCAGAGGTGGTTGAGGCCGACCAGGGTGGTGGCCGCATCCGAGCTGCCGCCGCCGATGCCGCCGCCCATGGGCAGATGCTTGTCCAGCCAGATGTCGGCGCCCAGCCGGCAACCGGACTGTTCCTGCAGTTGGCGTGCGGCGCGGACGATCAGGTTGCTGTCGTGGGGCACGCCGGGGATCTCGGTGTGCAGGCGGATCTGCCCGTCCTCGCGCGGGGCGAAGTGCAGCTCGTCGGCGTGGTCGAGGAACTGGAACAGCGTCTGCAGCTCGTGGTAGCCGTCGGCGCGGCGCCCGAGGATGTGCAGGAACAGGTTGAGCTTGGCCGGGGCCGGCAGGGTCAGGCGTTCGCGCATGTCAGCGGGCCTGGCCGAGCAGGCGCGGTTGCCAGCTCTTGATCACCAGGGTGACGTCGAGGTTCTCGCCGTGCAGCTTCAGGCGCTCGGGCAGCCAGTAGCCGTCCTGCTGGGCGTAGCTGCTGTATTCCACGTCCCAGCCGTCCTGCTCCAGGCGCGCCAGGCGGCTGTCGCTGTCGAGGGTCAGGCGGCTCTTGCTGTCCGGCGCCGGCAGGCCGCGGATCCACCAGAGCAGGTGGGACACCGGCAGGCGCCAGCCCATCTGCTGTTCCAGCAGGGCCTCGGGGGACTCGGCCTGGA
The DNA here is from genome assembly GCF_000725445.1 of Pseudomonas sp. AAC. Taxonomy (NCBI): domain Bacteria; kingdom Pseudomonadati; phylum Pseudomonadota; class Gammaproteobacteria; order Pseudomonadales; family Pseudomonadaceae; genus Pseudomonas; species Pseudomonas sp. AAC. The sequence goes on from NZ_KL647102.1 coordinate 282,875, forward strand.
AGCGGCCCTGCCCGGCGACTTCGAGGGTCACCGCGCCTTCGCGCCCGGTCAGGCGCGCCGCGCCGCGGCCCAGCGGGCCGGACAGGCGGATGTCGTAGTAGCCCTGGCGTTGCAGCCAGAACAGGGTGCCGCTGCCGGAGTCCCGGGGCGCGCGGATGCCGACCTTGCCGTCGATCTGCCAGCCGTCGAGGGCGGCGACGCGTTCCTTGTGGGTCTTCCAGCTGTTGGCGTTGCCCTGGCCTTGCAGGGCTTCCTGGGTGGTGAAGCCGGCGCAGCCGCTGAGCAGGAGCAGGGCGGCGGCGCCAAGGACGTGAATCAGACGCATGGGAAATCTCAGGGGGTCTTGGACCCGGTCAGGCGCAGCAGGGTGTCGCGCAGCACCGGGCTGTCGGGCTGGTTCTGCAGGGCGGTGCTCCAGACTTCGCGGGCCTCGCGCTGCTTGCCGCGGGCCCAGAGCACTTCGCCCAGGTGGGCGGCCACTTCGTGGTCGGGGAACTTCTCCAGGGCCTGGCGCAGGTAGGTCTCGGCCTGGTCGAGGTTGCCCAGGCGGTAGTTGACCCAGCCCAGGCTGTCGAGGATGGCCGGGTCGTCCGGGTTCAGCTGGTGGGCCTTCTGGATCAGTTCGCGGGCCTCGTCGTAGCGCGTGGTGCGGTCGGCCAGGGTGTAGCCCAGGGCGTTGAGCGCCATGGCGTTGTCCGGCTCGCGCTGGATGATCAGGCGCAGGTCCTTCTCCATCTGCACCAGGTCGTCGCGCTTCTCCGCCAGCATGGAGCGGGTGTAGAGCAGGTTGAGGTCGTCGGGGAACTGCTTGGTGCCCTGTTCGATGACCTGCCAGGCGCGGTCGGTCTGGTTGCGGTTGGACAGGCCCTCGGCCTCGATCAGGTACAGCTGGATGGCGTAGTCGGGCTGGCGCTCGCGGGCCTCGGCGAGGCGCCGCGAGGCTTCGGCGCTGCGCCCGGAGTCCATGAGGATTTCGCTCTGGCGCAGCTGTGCCGGGAGGAAGTCGTTGCCCGGGCCGACCTGGGCGTATTCCTTCAGTGCGGTTTCCGGGTCCTTCTGCTCCTCGGCGAGGCGGCCGAGGTTGAAGTGCGCGGCGTCGGTGTGGCTGTCGCGCTCGACCAGTTCCTGCAGGTAGACCTTGGCTTCGTTCCAGGCCTGGGCCTCCAGGCACACCAGGGCCAGGGAGAAGCGCAGGTCGTCGTCGTCGGGGAACTGCTGCACCAGGGCGGAGAACTCGGCCTTGGCGTCGTCCAGGCGGTTCTGCTCCACCAGCAGGCGGGCGTAGGCCAGGCGCACGCGCTTGTCGTCCGGGTGTTCCTTGATGCCGGCCTTGAGTAGCGGCAGGGCCTCGTCGCTGCGCTTCATGCTCTGCAGCAGGCGCGCGCGCAGCAGCATCGGCGCCACTTCGTGGCGGCTGGCCGGCTTGCTCTCCAGCAGGCTCAGGGCCTCCTGCGGGCGGCCGTCCTGCTGCAGCAGCAGGGCCTTGCCGAACAGCAGCTGGCCGTTGTCGGGGTACTTCTTCAGCAGGCGGTCGAAGCTCTGCAGCAGGCCGGCGCGGGTGTCCGCGTCGGTTTCCGCGGCGGACAGGGCGAGGAAGTCGAAATGGGTGTCGCCCTGGCCGTTGAGGACCTTCTCCATGTACACCATGGATTCGTCGTACTGGCCGGTGCGCGCCAGCTGCAGGGCGGCGGCGCGCTGCGCGTCGAGGTCGTCGGGGGCGGCCTTGGCCCAGATCAGCGAGGTGTCCAGGGCTTCCTGGTCGGCGCCCAGGTACTCGGCGATGCGGAAGGCGCGCTCGGCCACGCCCGGGTCCTGGGTCTGCTTGGCCTGGTCGACGTAGTTGGCCAGGGCGATGTCGAAGCGGTTGCGCTGGCCGGCGATCTCCGCCACCAGCAGGGAGTACAGGGTGTCCTCGCTGAAGGAGCCGTACTTGCGGCCCTTCTCTGCGCTGGCCGCACTGTCCTTGGCCGGTTTCGGCGCCGGTTCCTTGTGCAGCATGGATTGGCAGCCACCGAGCAGCAGCAGGGCGGTCAGCAGCGCTAGGGATTTGTTCATAGACGAAAGAGAGGGACCTGAACGGCGGGTTGTGCCCCATCATGACATAAGCCATTCGGCAAGCCCATGGGGTGGGGGCCGCCAAACCCAGCATAGACGCACAGATCGGCTGCTTGTATTGCGGTGGTTGTCCTCCACCGGTCGACGTAGGACAATTGCGGGCTTCCCGAATTACCTCAGCGATCCCGCATGGCCTTCATCGCCCTTGGCATCAACCACAAGACAGCTTCCGTGGCCGTCCGCGAGCGCGTGGCGTTCACCCCCGGGCAGATGGTCGAGGCCCTGCAGCTGCTCTGCCGGCTGACCGCCAGCCGCGAGGCGGCGATCCTCTCCACCTGCAACCGCAGCGAGCTGTACCTGGAGATCGAGCATCCGGAAGCCGAGGACGTGCTGGCCTGGCTCGCCGACTACCACCGCCTGAGCCTGGACGAGCTGCGCAACTGCGCCTACGTGCACCAGGACGAGGACGCGGTGCGCCACATGATGCGCGTGGCCGCCGGCCTGGACTCCATGGTGCTCGGCGAGCCGCAGATCCTCGGCCAGATGAAGTCCGCCTACGCCGTGGCCCGCGAGGCCGGCACCATAGGCCCGATGCTCGGCCGCCTGTTCCAGGCCACCTTCAGCACCGCCAAGACCGTGCGCACCGACACCGCCATCGGCGAGAACCCGGTGTCGGTGGCCTTCGCCGCGGTCAGCCTGGCGCGGCAGATCTTCAGCGACCTGCACCGCAGCCAGGCGCTGCTGATCGGCGCCGGCGAGACCATCACCCTGGTCGCCCGCCACCTGCACGAGCAGGGCGTGAAGCGCATCGTGGTGGCCAACCGCACCCTCGAGCGCGCCAGCCTGCTGGCCCAGGAGCTGGGCGCCGAGGCGATCCTGCTGGCGGACATGCCCGAGCACCTGGCGCACAGCGACATCGTCATCAGTTCCACCGCCAGCCAGTTGCCGATCCTCGGCAAGGGCGCGGTGGAGCGGGCGCTCAAGCAGCGCCGGCACAAGCCGATGTTCATGGTCGACATCGCCGTGCCGCGCGACATCGAGCCGGAAGTCGGCGAGCTGGACGACGTCTACCTCTATAGCGTCGACGACCTCCACGAAGTGGTCGCGGAAAACCTCAAGAGCCGCCAGGGCGCCGCCCAGGCCGCCGAGGAGCTGGTCGGCGACGGCGTCCACGAATTCATGCAGCGCCTGCGCGAGCTGGCCGCGGTGGACGTGCTGCGCGCCTACCGCCAGCAGGCCGAACGCCTGCGCGACGAGGAACTGCAGAAGGCCCAGCGCCTGCTGGCCAACGGCGGCGACCCGGCGGACATCCTCGCCCAGCTGGCCCGCGGCCTGACCAACAAACTGCTGCACGCGCCCAGCGTGCAGATGAAGAAACTCTCCGCCGAGGGCCGCATCGATGCGCTGGCCCTGGCCCAGGAACTGTTCGCCCTCGACGAGGGCCCTGAGAAGCGATGAAAGCCTCCCTGTTGACCAAGCTGGACACCCTCAGCGACCGCTACGAGGAGCTCACCGCTCTGCTCGGCGACGCCGAGGTGATCAGCGACCAGACCAAGTTCCGCGCCTATTCCCGCGAGTTCGCCGAAGTCGAGCCGGTGATCCTGGCGTTCCGCGACTTCCGCAAGACCCAGGCCGACCTGGAGGGCGCCCAGGCGCTGCTCAAGGACAGCGACCCGGACCTGCGCGAAATGGCCGAGGAAGAAGTCGCCAGCGCCAAGGCGCGCCTGGCCGAGCTGGAAGACGCCCTGCAGCGCATGCTGCTGCCCAAGGACCCGAACGACGGGCGCAACGTGTTCCTGGAAATCCGCGCCGGCACCGGCGGCGACGAGGCGGCGATCTTCTCCGGCGACCTGTTCCGCATGTATTCGCGCTATGCCGAGCGCCAGGGCTGGCGCGTCGAAGTCCTCTCGGAGAACGAGGGCGAACACGGCGGTTATAAAGAGGTGATCGCCCGCGTCGAGGGCGACAACGTCTACGCCAAGCTCAAGTTCGAGTCCGGCGCGCACCGCGTGCAGCGCGTGCCGGCCACCGAATCCCAGGGCCGCATCCACACCTCCGCCTGCACCGTGGCGGTGCTGCCGGAGCCCGACGAGCAGGCGGCCATCGAGATCAACCCGGCCGACCTGCGGGTGGACACCTACCGCTCCTCCGGCGCCGGCGGCCAGCACGTGAACAAGACCGACTCTGCCGTGCGCATCACCCACATCCCCTCGGGCATCGTGGTCGAGTGCCAGGAGGAGCGCTCGCAGCACAAGAACCGCGCCAAGGCCATGGCCTGGCTCGCGGCCAAGCTCAACGACCAGCAGCAGGCCGCGGCGCAGCAGGCCATCGCCAGCACCCGCAAGCTGCTGGTGGGCTCGGGCGACCGCTCCGAGCGCATCCGCACCTACAATTTCCCCCAGGGGCGGGTCACCGACCACCGCATCAACCTTACCCTGTACTCCCTGGGCGAGGTGATGGAGGGAGAAGTGGAGCAGGTGATCGAACCGCTGCTGCAGGAATACCAGGCCGACCAGTTGGCCGCCCTGGGGGATTGAGGCGCCATGGCCACCATCATGACTCTGCTCGCCGAAGCGCAACTGCCGGATTCGCCCAGCGCGCGCCTGGACGCCGAGCTGCTGCTGGCCGCCGCCCTGGGCAAGCCGCGCAGCTTCCTGCGCACCTGGCCGGAGCGGGTGGTCGACCGTGAGGTGCGTGAGCGCTTCGAAGGCTGGCTGGTACGCCGCCGCGCCGGCGAGCCGGTGGCCTACATCCTCGGCCGCCAGGGCTTCTGGAGCCTGGACCTGGAAGTGGCGCCGCACACCCTGATCCCGCGGCCGGACACCGAGCTGCTGGTGGAAACCGCCCTGCAACTGCTGCCGGCCAGCCCGGCGCGGGTGCTCGACCTGGGCACCGGCACCGGCGCCATCGCTCTGGCCCTGGCCTGCGAGCGCCTGAGCTGGCAGGTCAGCGGCGTCGACCGCATTCCCGAGGCCGTGGCCCTGGCCGAGCGCAACCGCGAGCGCCTGCGCCTGGCCAACGTCGGCTTCCGCCAGAGCCACTGGTTCTCCGCCCTGGAAGGCGAGCGCTTCGCCCTGATCGTCGGCAACCCGCCGTACATCCCCGGCAGCGACCCGCACCTGCAGCAGGGCGACGTGCGCTTCGAGCCGAAGAGTGCGCTGGTGGCCGGCCACGACGGCCTCGACGACATCCGCCTGATCGTCGCCCAGGCCCCGCGCTTCCTCGAACCGGGCGGCTGGCTGCTGCTGGAGCACGGCTATGACCAGGCCTCGGCGGTGCGCGACCTGCTGCTGGGCAACGGTTTCAGCGAAGTGGAGAGCCGCCGCGACCTGGGTGGCCACGAACGCATCAGTCTGGGGCGCCTGCCATGTTGAACGACCAAGAGTTGAACGACGACGAACTGCTGCGTTACAGCCGGCAGATCCTCCTGCCGCAGATCGACATAGACGGCCAGTTGCGCCTGAAACAGGCCCGCGTGCTGATCGTCGGCCTCGGCGGGCTGGGCTCGCCGGTAGCGCTGTACCTGGCCGCGGCCGGCGTCGGCGAACTGCACCTGGCCGACTTCGACAGCGTCGACCTGACCAACCTGCAGCGCCAGGTGGTGCACGACAGCACCCAGGTCGGGCGCAGCAAGGTGGACTCGGCCATGGCCCGCCTGGCCGCCATCAACCCGCAGGTGAAGCTGGTGCCGCACCGCCAGGCGCTGGACGAGGATTCCCTGGCCGCGGTGCTGGCCCAGGTCGACCTGGTGCTGGACTGCTGCGACAACTTCTCCACCCGCGAGGCGGTCAACGCCGCCTGCGTCGCCGCCGGCAAGCCGCTGGTCAGCGGCGCGGCCATCCGCCTGGAAGGCCAGCTCTCGGTGTTCGACCCGCGCCGCGACGACAGCCCCTGCTACCACTGCCTCTACGGCCACGGCAGCGAAGCCGAGCTGACCTGCAGCGAAGCCGGCGTGGCCGGGCCGCTGGTGGGCCTGGTCGGCAGCCTGCAGGCGCTGGAGGCGCTGAAGCTGCTGGCCGGCTTCGGCGAGCCGCTGGTGGGCCGCCTGCTGCTGGTGGACGCCCTGGGCACGCGCTTCCGCGAGCTGCGCGTCAAGCGCGACCCGCAGTGCGCGGTCTGCGGCGTGGCGCATGGCTGACGAGCGGCCGATAGGGGTCTTCGACTCCGGCGTCGGCGGCCTTTCGGTGCTGCGCGAGATCCGCGCGCGGCTGCCGGACGAATCGCTGGTGTACCTGGCCGACTGTGGCCACGTGCCCTACGGCGAGAAAACCCCGGAATACATCCGCGAGCGCTGCCGGCGCATCGCCGAGTTCCTCATCGCCCAGGACTGCAAGGCCCTGGTGCTGGCCTGCAACACCGCCACCGCGGCGGCGGCCTCCGACCTGCGCGAGCGTTATCCACAGCTGCCGATCCTGGCCATGGAGCCGGCGGTGAAACCGGCCGCCGCTGCAACGCGCAGCGGCGTGGTCGGCGTGCTGGCCACCACCGGCACGCTCAAGAGCGCACGCTTCGCCGCGCTGCTCGACCGCTTCGCCAGCGACGTGCGGGTGATCACCCAGCCCTGCCCGGGGCTGGTCGAGCGCATCGAGGCGGGCGACCTGGAGGGGCCGCAGACCCGCGAGCTGCTCCAGGGCTTCGTCGAGCCGCTGCTGGCCGAAGGCTGCGACACCCTGATCCTCGGTTGCACCCATTACCCCTTCCTGCGCCCGCTGCTGGGCCGGATGCTGCCGCCCGGCGTATCGCTGATTGACACCGGCGCCGCAGTGGCCCGCCACCTGCAGGCGTCGCTGGCCAGCCGCGGCCTGGAGGCGCGGGGGCCGGCAAAAAAAACGCACTTCTTCACCAGCGGGGCGGTCGAGATGTTCGAGAGGGTGTTGCCGGTGCTGTGGGGCCTTGATGAATCGGTCAGTTTTTTTGCCGATTGAGCAAGGAAGTTTCCGCGCATACGTAACAATGCGCTGACATTTCGCAGGCCATATCTGGCAAATCGCCTTATAATCATTAGCTATTCGCGGGGATTTTTCATTCAGCTTATCCATAAGGATCTTTCGATGAAGAAGCTACTCTCGCAGGCCGCCTTGGCCGCAATCATGATGGTGGGTGCCGCCGGCGCAGCGCAGGCCGCGAATCTGACCGCCGCGGCAGGCGCCACCGGCCAGGGCGACATGACCCTGCGCCTGGGCGCGAGTTTCGACTGGGACAAGACCTGGTGGGAAAGCAGTACCGGCCACCTGACCGGCTACTGGGACACCGGCGTCACCTACTGGGGGGCCGGCGACCGCGCGGGCGCCCGTTATTCGCTGTCCGTCGCGCCGGTGTTCGTCTACCAGTTCAACGGCGACAGCGTGAAGCCCTTCATCGAGGCCGGCATCGGCATCGCCGGCTTCACCGGCTCCGAGGTCGGCGACCATGACCTGGGCAGCGCCTTCGCCTTCGAAGACCGCCTGGGCTTCGGCCTGAAGTTCGCCGGCGGCCAGTCGGTGGGCATCCGCGCCATCCACTACTCGAATGCCGGGCTCGCGATGCCCAACGACGGCATCGAGTCCTACAGCCTGTTCTACAGCCATCCGCTGTAAGTTCTAGCTGTGCGAAAAAACCGGCCCTGGTGGCCGGTTTTTTCATGCCCGCTTGCCGACTACGCCAAAGGGTTTTTCGTAGGATGGGTTGAGCTTGCGAAACCCATGCGGTCATGGCGATGGGTATCGCTTCGCTCAACCCATCCTACGGGGTGCTTCTTCCGGACCATGTCACACCCCGGCGCGATTCGCGGATGAGATCCGCCTACGCCGCCCCACCCACACCATTCCATGTAGGAGCGCGCCCTGCGCGCGATTTCGCGGGCAGGGCCTGCTCCTACAGGCCCCGAGAAGCCATGTTCGCCTGCAACGTGGGCAGACTAGGCAGCTCCCGGCAGATTGCGGAAGGCCTCCAGCACCCGCTCGCGGCTCGCCGCCAGATCGAGCATCGGCGCCGGGTAGCCGGGCGCGCCGAACAGGCCCAGGCGCGATGGCTCGTGCAGGCTTTCGTTGTCCAGCCCGGCCAGCTCCGGCAGCCACTGGCGCAGGAAGCGCCCGTGGGGATCGAAGCGGCGCGATTGCGCCAGCGGGTTGAACAGGCGGAAGTAGGGCGCGGCGTCGGTGCCGGTGGAGGCGCTCCATTGCCAGCCGCCGTTGTTCGCCGCCAGGTCGCCGTCCACCAGGTGGCGCATGAACCAGCGTTCGCCTTCGCGCCAGTCGATCAGCAGATTCTTGCTGAGGAACATGGCGGTGAGCATGCGCAGACGGTTGTGCATCCAGCCGGTGGCCAGCAGCTGGCGCATCGCCGCGTCGATGATCGGGAAGCCGGTGCGGCCCTGCTGCCAGGCTTCCAGCTCGGCCGGCGCGTGGCGCCAGGGCAGGGCCTCGGTTTGCGCGCGGAAGGCGCGGCCGCGGCTGACCTGCGGGAAGCCGACCAGGATGTGCTTGTAGAACTCGCGCCAGAGCAGCTCGTTGATCCAGGCCACGGCGCCCGGGCCGCCGCTCTCGAATTCGCCCCGGTTGTTCGCCAGCGCTGCGTGCAGGCACTGGCGCGGCGAGAGCACGCCGGCGGCCAGGTAGGCGGAGAGCTGGCTGGTGCCGTCGAGGTCCGGGCGGTCGCGTCGCTCGTGGTAGTGCGCCAGGCCATCTTCGGCGAAGCCGGCCAGGCGTTCGCCGGCGGCCTTTTCCCCGGCGGGCCAGAACTCCCGAGCCAGTGCTGCGCTGGGCGTGAAGCCGGGCAGTTCCCCTGGCACGGGGTCGCTGTCCACCTCCAGCGGCGCCTGCGCTGGCGGTACCGGCAGGCAACTGGGCAGGGCAGTGGCCAGGCGCTGGTAGCAGAGCTTGCGGAACTGGCTGAAGACCTGGAAGTAGCTGCCGCCGCGGGTGAGCAGGCTGCCGGGGGCGAACAGCAACTGGTCCAGGTGGCTGTGGAAGCCGATGCCGGCTTCGGCCAGTCGCCGTTTCACCGCCTCGTCGCGGCGGCTTTCGTGGATGCCGTACTCCTCGTTCACCCGCACCGCGGCGATGCCCAGGCTGCGGCACAGCTGCAGCAGCACTTCCGGCGCCTGGCTCCAGGTGTCCGCCTCGCGCAGCAGCAGCGGGATGTTCAGCAGCTCCAGGTCGCGCTGCAGCGTGTGTAGGTTGCGCAGCCAGAAGTCGACCTTGTTCGGCGAATCGTCGTGAGCGCGCCACTGGCCGGGGCTGAGCAGGTAGCAGGCGACGATCGGGCCGGCCTGGGCGGCGGCGGCCAGGGCGCTGTTGTCGCGCACGCGCAGGTCGCTGCGTAGCCAGAGCAGTTGGCGCCTCATTCGCCACCCCCGCTGTTGAGCAGGCCCAGGGCGTGCAGGGTGGCGCGCGCTTGCAGCGGGTCCTGCGCCAGGTGCAGGCCCGGGTGGCTTTCACGTTGCAGCTCGGCCAGCTCCTGGGCATGGATGTCCACGCTGGCGCCCACCAGCAGGGTGGGGCAGATGCAGCCGGCGAGCAGGCGCGACAGCTGCGCCGGGCTCAGGCTCTGGTCGGAATAGAGGAGCAGGGCGCGTGGGTTCAGGCGCTGCTCGACCAGGGCTATTTCGGCGCAGGACAGCGGGCCGTCGAATACCTGCACCGGGCACCCGGCGGAGCTGGCCAGCCAGGCGCACAGCCAGTGGCCGGTTTCCCGCGGGTGTTCCGACTGGTTCACCAGCAGCAGCGGCCGCCCCTGGTGCTGGCGGTTGTAGTGATACAGGCGGCCGCCCAGCTTGCTGCGCAGCCAGGAGTGGTAGAGCAGGCGCTCCAGGCCGCTGCCGAACTGGCCCTGCCAGCGTAGCTGGAGGTCGCGCTGCAATGGCAGCATCAGGTGCTCGCACAGCGTCTGCGCCGGGTAGATCGACAGCGCGCCGTTGAACAGCTCGTCCAGGCGTGGCTCGTCGAGCCGGGCGATGGCGCTCAGCGCCTGCTGGCGCAGGTCGTCCCAGGGCGAGTGGGTCTCGGCTGCCGCCCGCGGCGGTTCGTCGAGCAGGTCGCGCACCTTGCCGACCGCCACGCCGCGCTCCAGCCAGGTGAGCACGCGGCGGATCCGCTCCAACTGCTCGGCGGAGTACAGGCGGTGGCCCTTGGCGGTGCGCTGGGGGATGACCAGCCCGTAGCGGCGTTCCCAGGCGCGCAGCGTCACCGGGTTCACCCCGGTGCGCCGGGCTACTTCGCTGATCGGCAGCCAGCCGGCGGCCAGCGCCTGGCGATAATCGTCGGGAAGGGTGTTGCTCGGTTCAGATGGCATTGCGTAGACCCAGGGCCTCGGGGTGGGGTTGCAGGTACGCCTGGCGGGCGATGTACGGGTGCGGGTGGCGGCGGAAGTGGTGCTTGAGCAGCGCCAGGGGCACCACCAGCGGTACCTCGCCGTGGCGGTACTGTTCGATCAGCCGCTGCAGCTCGGCGCGGTCGTCCGCCCCCAGCGCGCGCTTGAGGTAGCCGGCCAGGTGCTGCAGCACGTTGCTATGGCTGCCGCGGCTGGCGCAGTGGCCCAGCGCCTGGCTGAAGGCCCGGTAGTACTGCGGGCCGAACTGCCCCGCTGGGTAGCGGCCGATGTCCGCCAGCAGCCGGCCCAGTTCGGCGTACTGGCGCGGGTCGTGGGCGAGCAACTGGTACTTGTGGCGCGAGTGGAAGTCGAGGATCGCCTTGTGCGTCAGCCCCGCGCGGCACAGGGCGAGCCAGTCGAGGTGGGCGTAGACGCGGGTGACGAAGTTCTCGCGCAGGCGGGGATCGTGCAGGCGGCCTTCCTCTTCCACCGGCAGCTCGGGGCGGGCGGCGCAGAAGGCTTCGGCGAACAGGCCGCGGGCGCCGGCCATGGGCGGCTGGCCATCTTCTGCGTAGAGCTTGACGCGGTGCAGTCCGCAGGAGGGGGACTTCTGCATGAAGATGAAGCCACCCAGCTCGCTCAACTGGTCGGCCTGTTCCGCGCCATAGCGACGCAATGCCGCACTGTGGTCCAGGGTCGCATCGCGGCTATCTACCGCACTGGCCACCGCGCGCGGCTGCGTGGCCTCGCCGACCAGGCGCAGGGTAGGGCGCGGCACGCCCAGGCCGATGGCGACTTCCGGGCACAGCGGGACGAAGTCGAAATGCCGGGCGAAGTCCTCCAGGCACAGGCGCGAAGCCTTGTGCCCACCGTTGTAGCGGACGTTCGCGCCGAGCAGGCAGGCGCTGATGCCGAGCTTGGGCCGGGGAGGGGAGGTGGACATGGTCGGACCCTGTACAAGTAGGCTTTGCGTGTACAACTATTTTTCAGCATAGGCCGAACGTTGTACAGCCGCAAATCATTTGTACAGGGTGCGGCGCCCAGGCGGGCGCCGTGGGGCTCAGAGGTGTTGCAGCAGCCGGCGCGCCGCTTCCAGGCCGCTCAGCCAGGCGCCTTCGACACGGCCGGAGAGGCACCAGTCGCCGCAGGCGTAGATGCCCAGGTCGGCATCGGCCAGTGCGCCCAACTGGTGCGCTTCCAGCGGCCGGGCATAGAGCCAGCGGTGGGCCAGGGCGAACACCGGCGCTGGCACCGCGCAACCGATCATCTCGGCGAAGGTGCCCAGCAGGTGCTCGATGACGGTTTCCTTGGGCTTGTCGATGTTCTGCCGGCTCCAGCTGCTGCTGGCGTGCAGCACCCAGGTGTCCATGTGCTCGTCGCGGCCGGGCTTGCAGCGGTTGCTGGCCATCCAGGTCAGCGGGCCTTCCTGGACGAAGCAGCCTTGCACCGGCGTCTGCAGGGGCTCGGCGAAGCCCAGGGCCACGGCCCAGGTCGGCTCCATGGCGATGCTCGCCGCCGCTGCTGCCAGCTTGGGCGCGCCGGCCAGCAGCGCCGCGGCCTGCGGCGCCGGGGTGGCGACCAGGACGTGGCTGAACGGGCCGTGATTGCAGCCTTCGGAGTCCTGCAGGTGCCAGTGCTGTTGGCCGCGGAAGACTTCGGTGATGCGGCAGGAGAAGGTGACCTGCAGCCCCTGCAGCAGCGCGCGGGTGATGGCGCTCATGCGCGGGGTGCCGACCCAGCGCGGCTGCTCGTCCGGCGATGGGCTGAGCATGCCGTCGCGGTACTGGTACAGGGCCGGGTCCCACTCGGCGACCCAGCCGGCGTCGCGCCAGTGCTGGATGGCGTCGAGGAAGCGGCGGTCGCGGGCGGTGAAGTACTGGGCGCCGAGGTCGAGCGCGCCAGCATCGCTGCGCTTGCTCGCCATGCGGCCGCCGCTGCCGTGGCCCTTGTCGAAGAGCTGGACTTCCTGTCCCGCGTCGAGCAGGGCGTGGGCGGCTGAGAGTCCGGCGATTCCGGTGCCAATGATGGCAATGGGGGCGCTCATGACATGCCTCGCAGGTTGTTGTGTTCAGGTTAGCGAGTCGAACAACCTTGTACAATCTGTTTTATTTGTATAGTTGTTCGGTCGCCGTTCGAACGGTCGAGTGGGAATCCGTCCACGCTTCGCGGTCACTCCTTCGGGGACGTCGCGTATCGGTTCCGGCATTTACAGCGTAGACGTTCACCACACTCGGACGGGTGCAGGAATGCAAGCGTCGTTCCCTCGTCCAGACTGATGGTAGGTGTGGGAGTTCAGCGCAAGGAGGTCCAGATGCACATCTTCATTACCGGCGGTACCGGCCTGATCGGCCGCCGCCTGTGCCGCCACTGGGGCGCCGCCGGTCATCGGCTGACGGTGCTCAGCCGCCGTCCGGAACGCGTCGCCGAGCTCTGCGGGAACGAAGTGCGGGGCGTTTCCAGTTTCGAGGCCGTGGGCGACGAGCCTGTCGATGCGGTGGTCAACCTGGCCGGCGAGCCCATCGCCGAGCGGCCCTGGACATCGCGGCGCAAGGCGCTGCTGTGGGACAGCCGGGTACGCCTCACCGAGCGCCTGGTGGAGTGGCTGGAGGGCCGCAGCCAGCGGCCCTCGGTGCTGATCAGTGGCTCGGCGGTGGGCTGGTACGGCGACGCCGGCGAGCGGCCGTTGGACGAGGGCAGCGCGGCGGCCGGCGAGGATTTCGCCAGCGAGCTGTGCCTGGCCTGGGAACAGATCGCCATGCAGGCCGAGGGCCTGGGCATCCGCGTGGTGCGCCTGCGCACCGGGCTGGTGCTGGCGCCGGAGGGCGGCTTCCTCGCGCGCCTGCTGCCGGCCTTCCGCTTCGGCCTGGGCGGCCAGTTGGGCAACGGCCGGCAATGGATGTCCTGGGTGCACATCGAGGACATGATCGGCCTGATCGATTTTCTCTTGCAGCTAAGCGACGCCAGCGGTCCGTATAATGCGTGCGCGCCGCAGCCGGTGCGCAACCGCGACTTCACCCGGGCCCTGGGCCAGGCGCTGCACCGCCCGACCCTGCTGGGCGTGCCGGCCTTCGCCCTGCGCACCCTGCTCGGCGAGCTGTCGCTGCTGTTGCTCGGCGGCCAGCGCGTGGAGCCCCGGCGCCTGTTGGAAGCCGGCTTCGTGTTCCGCTACAACGATCTGCCGGCCGCCCTCGCCGATGTCCTCGCGCATCGCCCGGCGGCCGCCGCCCACCGTCACTAAGGATGCTGCATGACCCTCAACGCCCTGCTGCTGGTCAACCTGGGCTCGCCGGCCTCGACGGAGGTGGCCGACGTGCGCCGTTACCTGGACCAGTTCCTCATGGACCCGTACGTCGTCGACCTGCCCTGGCCGGCGCGGCGCCTGCTGGTGTCGCTGATCCTGCGCAAGCGCCCGGAGGAGTCGGCGCACGCCTATGCCTCCATCTGGTGGGACCAGGGCTCGCCGCTGGTGGTGATCAGCCGCCGCCTGCAGCAGGTCATGCGCAAGTACTGGCCGCACGGCCCGGTGGCGCTGGCCATGCGCTACGGCCAGCCGTCCATCGAGAACGCCCTGCTGGACCTCTACGAGCAGGGCGTGCGCCAGGTGACCCTGGCGCCGCTGTACCCGCAGTTCGCCGACAGCACCACCACCACCGTCATCGAGGAGGCCCGCCGGCTGATCCGCCAGCTCGGCCTGCACGGCATGCACCTGCTGGTGCTGCCGCCGTTCTACGCCGAGCCGGAATACCAGCAGGCCCTGCTGACCAGCGTGCAGCCCTACCTGGAGCAACCCTACGACCACTTGCTGCTGAGCTTCCACGGCCTGCCCGAGCGGCACATCCGCAAGCTGGTGGGCGACCGCAAGCATGACCTCGACGCCGCCGACAGCCGCCACGTGCGCCCGGAGGTCCTGGCGCTGTGCTACCGCAGCCAGTGCCTGCGCACCGCGGAGCTGTTCGCCGAGAACGCCGCCCTGGAGAAGGGCCGCTGGTCGGTGTCGTTCCAGTCGCGCCTGGGCCGCGCCAAGTGGATCGGCCCCTACACCGACGCGCAGCTGGAAGTCCTGGCGAAGCAGGGCGTGAAGCGTTTGCTGGTGATGTGCCCGGCCTTCGTCGCCGATTGCATCGAGACTCTGGAGGAAATCGGCCAGCGCGGCCGCGAGCAGTTCATCGCCGCCGGCGGCGAGGAGCTGGTGCTGATCCCCTGCCTGAACGACCAGCAGGCCTGGGCGCTGGCGCTGGCGCGGCTGTGCGAGCGGTTGCCGGAGCCGCTCTGACGGCCGACTTTGCGCCCGCAGGAGAAACGTCATCGTAGGATGGGTTGAGCGAAGCGATACCCATCACCACGGCTCGGCCTTGGCCCGGCGGCTCCGGGGCTGGCCTTGGCGTTGGCTATGGCCCCGGTGTATCGGCGGATAACCGCGAACGGTTATTCGCCCTACGTCCCGGTCGGGCCTGGCGTAGGGCGCATAACGCCTACGGCGTTATCCGCCGCTTGGCCTTGGTTCCCGGCGGCTCCGGGGTTGGCCTGGGCGTTGGCTGTGGCCCCGGTGTATCGGCGGATAACCGCGAACGGTTATTCGCCCTACGTCCCGGCCGGGCCTGGCGTAGGGCGCATAACGCCTACGGCGTTATCCGCCGTTTGGCCTCGGTCCCCGGCGCCTCCGGGGCTGACCTGGGTTATGCCGATTCAGGGCGGCAGCCAGGCCCTACACCTTGAATTGATTCACCAACCGCCGCTGCTGCTCCGCCAGCCGCGTCAGCTCGGCGCTGGCCTGGGAGGCCTCGTCGGCGCCGCCGGCCACCTGGTTGGCGACCAGGCCGATGTTGGCGACGTTGCGGTTGATGTCCTCGGCCACCGCGCTCTGCTCCTCGGCGGCGCTGGCGATCTGGGTGTTCATGTCGTTGATCACCGACACTGCCTGGGTGATCGACTCCAGCGCATGGGCCGCCTCGTGGGCGTGGCGCACGCTGTCGTCGGTCTTCTCCTGGCTCTGCTGCATCACCTGCACCACTTCGCGGGTGCCGTTCTGCAGCTGCTGGATCATGCTCTGGATTTCCTCGGTGGCCTGCTGCGTCTTCTGCGCCAGGTTGCGCACTTCGTCGGCCACCACGGCGAAGCCGCGGCCCTGCTCGCCGGCCCGCGCCGCCTCGATGGCGGCGTTGAGCGCCAGCAGGTTGGTCTGCTCGGCGATGCCGCGGATGGCCACCAGGATGGCGTTGATGTTCTCGCTGTCGCGGGCCAGCGACTGCACCACGCCGACCGCGCGGCCGATCTCGGTGGCCAGGGCCTGGATCGCCGCCGAACTGCTCTCGACTATCTGCTTGCCCTGGTGCGCGGCCTGGTCGGCGTGGCTGGCCGCTTCCGCCGCGTGGGTGGCGTTGCGCGCCACGTCCTGGGCGGTGGCGGTCATCTCGTGGACGGCGGTGGCCACCAGTTCGATCTCCGCCAACTGCTTCTGCACGCCCTGGTTGGTGCGGATGGCGATGTCCGCGGTGTGCTCGGAGGAGTCGCTGACGTGCTGCACCGAGGTCACCACCTGGCCGATCATGCCCTGCAGCTTGCCGAGGAAGGTGTTGAAACCGCGGGCGATGGAGCCCAGCTCGTCGGCGCGCTCGCTGGTCAGGCGGCGGGTCAGGTCGCCTTCGCCCTGGGCGATGTCGTCGAGCATGCCGACCAACTGGCGCAGCGGCCGGGCGATGCCGTGGCCCACCAGCCAGATCACCAGCAGGCCGCCGGCGGCGATGAGCAGGCCGACCAGGGTCATGCCCAGGGTGTCGGAATCGCTCTGCGCCTTGAGCGCGCCCTGCAGTTGCTTGAGTTCGCCGAACACGGCCTGCCGCGGGATCTCCAGCATCAGCGTCCAGCGCGTGCCGGTGTCGCCGATGGCGAAGGGCAGGAACACGGCGATGGTGTCGCGGGCCTCGTCCTGCTGGTACAGCGGCTGCTCGCCCTGCAGCTTGCCGAGGCTGGCGGCCTGGCTCGCGTCCAGCACCTTGTCGGCCGGTTCGCCGAGCTTGCCGGCGTCCTTGGTGTAGGCCACCAGGCGGCCGTTGGCGGAGATCAGCGCCAGCTCGCCGGCGCCGTCGTAGAGGGTGGCGTCGGCGGCCTTGAGCAGGTCCTGGATGAAGTCCAGGGACAGGTCGGCGCCCACCGCGCCGCGGAACTGGCCGTCGACCAGGATGGGCGCGTTGAAGGACGACATCATTACCATCCTGCCGCCCATTTCATAGGGCGCGGGGTCGATCACGCAGGGCTTGTGGCGTTCCTTCGGGCACAGGTAGTACTCGCCCTCGCGCACGCCGGTGGGCAGCACCTTCTGGCTTTCCAGGGTGTCGCCCATGGCTTCCACGGTGAGGCTGCCGTCGGCCTTGCGGTACCACCAGGGCATGAAGCGCCCGCTGGCGTCGTAGCCGGCGCCGGTCTGCCCGGCGTAGAGGCTGTCGGGGCCGGCGAAGGCGCCGGGTTCCCAGCCGGCGAAGGCGTCCAGCAGCTTGGGGTTCTGCTGCACGGTCTGGCGCAGCAGGTTGGACATCTCGCCGCGGCTGATGCCCAGCAGCGGCTTGCCCTCGGCATCCTTGCCGTCCATCAGCATGTTGGCCTGGGCCAGGCCCTTGACCACCGTCAGCGGGTATTCCAGCTCGCGCTGGATCTGGCTGGCCTGGGCGCGCGCCAGGGCCACCAGGCGTTCGTCGATGACCTTCTCCAGCAGCGCCTGGGTGCGCTCCTGCACCAGCGCCTGGGTGCGCCCGCCGGCGAACAGGGCATAGAGTACCAGCGCCGCCACCACGGCCAGGACACTGGCCCCGGCCAACGCCACCACGGAAAACTGGATCGACTTGAACTTCATGGCGAAATACTCGCGTACCAGGGACAGCCTGTTCCGCTGTATCGGCAGGACTTCAGAGTTTCCTTAGGAAATGCCTGTAATGGGTTGTAACGCCCTTGTGTCGTCTCCTTTGCGGAGCGGTTGCCGGCCATCGGGGGGCGGCCTACCATTGCGCGCTGTCCAAGGGAGATTGCATTGTTTCAGGAGAGCATCATGCCCAGCCTATTCCGCTTCACCGGCCTGGCCGCCGCCCTGCTCCTGGCCGGGTGCCAGCAGGTCAACACCACCAGCGGCGGCGCCGTCGGCGTCGAGCGCAAGCAGTACATGTTCAGCATGCTGTCGAGCCAGCAGGTCGACCAGATGTACTCGCAGTCGTACCAGAAGACCCTCACTGACGCGACTTCGGCGGGCAAGCTGGACAACGACAGCAGCGACGCCAAGCGCGTCAAGGCCGTGGCCGCGCGGCTGATCCCGCAGACCGGCGCGTTCCGCCAGGACGCCCCGGGCTGGGACTGGCAGGTCAACGTGATCAAGAGCGACGAGCTCAACGCCAACTGCGGCCCCGGCGGCAAGATCATCTTCTACAGCGGCCTGATCGATCAGTTGAAGCTGACCGACGACGAGATCGCCGCGGTGATGGGCCACGAGATCGCCCACGCCCTGCGCGAGCATGGCCGCGAGCAGATGTCCCGCGCCTATGCCGTGCAGATGGGCGAGAACCTAGGCGGCGCGCTGCTGGGCCTGGGCGAGACCAGCAAGCAGTTGGCCGACCAGGTGGTGCAGTACAGCCTGACCCTGCCCAACAGCCGGCAGAACGAGACCGAGGCCGACCTCATCGGCCTGGAGCTGGCCGCCCGCGCCGGCTACAACCCCCAGGCCGCGCTGACGCTGTGGCAGAAGATGGGCCAGGCCGGTGGCGACGCGCCGCCGGAAATCCTCAGCACCCACCCGGCGGACAGCACGCGCATGGCCAACCTGCAGGCCGCCATTCCCAAGGTGATGCCGCTGTACGAGCAGGCCAAGGGCCGCAATTGACGAGCGGGGGGATCGACGCCGTCGATCCGTTGCAGCCGGCCGCCGACGCGGCCGGTTCGACCACCACCAGGGAGCGCCAGTGAAAATCGCAGTACTCGGAGCCACCGGGCTCCTCGGCCACCACGCCGCGCGCGCCATCAAGGCCGCCGGCCACCAACTGGTGCTGATCCATCGCCCGTCCTCGCAGATCCAGCGCCTGGCCTACCTGGAGCCGGAATGCCGGGTCGCCGAACTGTTCGACTACAAGGGGCTGGAGCGCGCCCTGAGCGGGCTCGACGCGGTGATCTTCAGCGCCGGCTACTACCCGCAGCGGCCGCGCCGCTGGCAGGAGGAGGTGGCCAGCGCCCTGGACCAGACCAATCATTTCTACGCGGCCTGCCTGCACAACAAGGTGCCGCGCATCCTCTACGTCGGTTCGGCCTTCGCCATGCCCCCGCACCCCCAGGGCCTGCCCGGCCACGAGGGGCTGTTCTACGAGAGCCTGCCCACCGGCAAGAGCGCCTACGTGATGTGCAAGTGGGCGCTGGACGAACAGGCCCGCGAGCAGGCCCGCGGCGGCCTGCCGGTGGTGATCGGGATTCCCGGCATGGTGCTGGGCGAGCTGGACATGGGCCCGACCACCGGGCGCCTGATCACCGCCATCGGCCGCGGCGAGATGTCCCACTACGTGCCGGGGCGGCGCAACGTGATCGATGCCGGCGAGGCGGGGCGCGGCCTGCTGATGACGCTGGAACGCGGGCGCATCGGCGAGCGCTACCTGCTCACCGGGCACAACGTGGAGATGGCCGAGCTCACCGCCACCATCGCCCACCTGCTGGGCCGCCCGGCGCCGCAGCCGATGCCGCTGCACCGCGCCCGCGCCCTGGCCACCCTGGGCCGCTGGCGCTACCGCCTGACCGGCAAGCTGCCGCTGCTGGACGAAACCGCCATCGAGGTGATGGCCGGCGGGCAGTTCCTCGACGGACGCAAGGCCCGCGAGGAGTTGGGCTTCGAAAGCCACGTGCCGCTGGAAGACACCTTGCAGCGGGCCATCGACTGGTTCCGCGCCAACGGGTACCTGTAGGCGCAACAGTCTTGCCGACTGCGCCGGGGAATACCGTGCCTTACCGCAAACTGTAGGAGCGGGCCCTGCCCGCGATTCGCGCGCAGGGCGCGCTCCTACAGGGGAATGGCGTGGGTGGGGTGGCGTAGGAGCGGATCTTATCCGCGAATCGCGCCGATACGTCCGGCTATCGCGGACAAGGTCCGCTCCTACGGGGAAACTCCGTGCCTTACCGAAAACTGTAGGAGCGGGCCCTGCCCGCGAATCGCGCGCAGGGCGCGCTCCTACAGGGGAATGGTGTGGGGGGGGGCGTAGGAGCGGATCCTATCCGCGAATCGCGCCGATATGTCCGGCTATCGCGGACAAGGTCCGCTCCTATGTATGGACTCACCCCCACCGTCAACCCGCTTTTGAACATGAAAACCCGACTGCATCTATGTATTAGGCCTGTTCGAGGAAGCCACGTCGGGCTTCTGGCCAACATTGGGTAAGCCCGCGGAATGCCGATTACAAAGAGGCCTCGAAGGCCGGTAGGAGCGTAGGCATCGATCCGCGACGGTCTGACCAGGGGTCAATGTTCTTCAGCAAGGGTTGGAGCGACTTGGCGCCCCGTTGGCGGGAACTCGTTGATCAGTGGCTCATTTCCATCTCCCGGCAAGCATTCGGCTTGCGCTGGTAGGTTTGTTCGCTGCACAGCAGCACCCAGGCGATACGCAGGTTGCGGTTGGCCAGTCGCACTGCCGCGCCCTTGCGCCCCAGACGTTGTAGCCAGCGCTGCAGGCGCCGATCATCCGGGTGTTCGGAATCGGGCCGCAGTTGCTTCAACACCGCATGCGAGCCTACGACCATCAGGCTGCGCACATAGGCGTCGCCACGTTTGGTCATCTTGCCCAGCCGCACCTTCTGCCCGCTGCTGTGCTGGTCGGGCACGATGCCGAAGTAGGCAGCGAACTGACGCGCATTGGCGAAACGTTCCGGCTCGACCTGTTTGGCCAGCAAGGCCGTAGCCGTGATCGGACCGATACCACGTACCGTCATCAGCCGTTTGGCTGTCGGGTCGGCGGCGGCACAGGCTTCCAGACGCCCGGTCAGCGCGGCGATACGCTCGCCCAGCCGTTTCCATTCGTTCAGCATCTCGTCGATCAGCTCGCGCAGCAGCGCCGGCAACGGCTGTCTAGCGTCTTCCAGCACCCGGGTGACACCTTGCTTCAAGCCCACATCCCCCTGCGCCAGGGCGATACCCTGCTCCAGCAGCAGCCCGCGGATCTGATTACCCATGGCGGTGCGCCGCCGCACATAGCCCCGCCGGACACGGTGCCAGGCCTGCATCGCCAGTGCCGCGACGCTCTTCACCGGCACCGACGCAATACTGCTATCCCGGCCCGCCCGCAGAATGGCGTGGGCATCATTGCGATCATTCTTCGCTCCGCTCCGGTGCTCGGCCACCCGCTGGGCCGGCAGGATACGCACCAGGTTGCCCTGCGCCTGCAGCAGCCGGGCCCAGGCTTGTGCTCCAGGACCGGTCTCCATCAGCACCGTCACGCCCTCCGGCAGCTTCTGCAGAAACACCTGAAACGCTTCACGCGACTTGATTCGCTGTTCGTATGCCAGTTGACCCTGGGCGTCTTCCCCCGCCACCTGGAAGACCTTTTTCGCCAGATCCACGGCGACTGTCGTGCACACCGATACATCGGTTGCAGACACCGGCTTATTCATCGTCGTATGCTTTTTCATGGATTCACCCTCACTGTCGGTGGCTTCTTAGACCGCCACCGTGGCGCCTCGACGCCTCGGTGAGGGTGAGTCCATCCAATTACAGGGAGACTCCGTGCCTTACCGCAAACTGTAGGAGCGGGCCCTGCCCGCGATTTCGCGCGCAGGGCGCGCTCCTACAAGAGAAGGCTGCCGCCTCAGGGCAGCGCCTGCTCCGCCAGCGGGCGGTTCTGCAGGCCCATCTGGCTGCGGAAGCTTTCCATGTCGATCAGCGTGCACAGCTCCTGCAGCTTGCCCTGGCTGTTGAACAGCCACAGGGCCATGCCGGGGATGCTGACCACCTTGTCGCTGGCCGGGTAGCCGAAGGCGGGACGGCTGATGGTGCCCACCAGAGTGCTCCAGGTGAACACTTTGTGGCCCTCGCTTATGCATTCCTCGACCACCACTTCCAGGTCGTCCATGGACGCGCGGATGCCCTCGATCAGTTGCCGGTAGCCGGCGCTGTCCAGGGGCTGGGCGGAGAAGCTGCTCTTGTAGAGGAAGTCCGGGCTGTGCAACTGGGTGGCCAGGGCCAGGCGGCCCTTGTTCCAGCTCAGGTCGATGTGCTGGCGGGCGAGGCGTTTCAGGTCCTTGTCGGTCATGGCTGTTTCCTTCAGCGAAGGGACGACGGCCACAACTATAGGACGAAGGCGTGGCGGCAGCATTGGCCGCCACGCCGGAGCGCCTGTCAGAACAGCCCGGACAGCGTGGCCGCGTGCCAGGCTGCGGCCAGGCCCAGGACGGCGAAGGCGCAGGCGGCCAGGCGGCGGATCAGCGCCAGCGGCAGGCGCTCGGCGGCGAAGTTGCCGGCCAGCACCACCGGCACGTTGGCCAGCAGCATGCCGATGGTGGTGCCCAGCACCACCAGCCAGAAGTGCGGGTACTGCGCGGCCAGCATCACGGTGGCGACCTGGGTCTTGTCGCACATCTCGGCGAGGAAGAAGGCGATCAGCGTGGTGAGGAAGGGGCCGAACTTCTTCAGGCCGCCCTCTTCGTCGTCATCCAGTTTGTCCGGCACCAGGGTCCAGGCCGCCACGGCGAGGAAGGAGGCGGCCAGCAGCCAGCTCAGGGCGGCTTCGGAGAAGAAGGTGGAGACCCATTTGCCCACGGCGCCGGCGGCGAAGTGGTTGACCAGGGTCGCGGCGACGATGCCGGCGATGATCGGCCAGGGCTTGCGGAAGCGCGCGGCGAGGACGAGGGCGAGCAGTTGCGTCTTGTCGCCGATTTCGGCGAGGGCAACCACCAGGATGGGGACGAACAGGGATTCCATCAGGCTTTTCCTAAGGGGGCGGGTCGACTAATCACCAATGACACGCGCCATCCGCCCACCCCGGGTCGGATCGCTCGTGTCATAGGTCTTGTCAAACCCGGGCCCGACTGCTGCGGGCCTTGGGGCCGCGCGCGCCATGGTCTGCGGACCAAGTGTGTTGACGCGTGCCGGGCGAGGGCGGGAACCGCTCGCGGGAGACTACTCCCCTAGGACGGGGCGCATTCTGCCCAAGTCGTCCGGCTTGGGCAAGCCCGGCGTTCAGTCGACGTCGCGGCCGGAGGTGACGTCCATCTCCTCGTAGCGGACGAAGCGGCTGCCGTTCTTCAGCCGGTAGCCCCACCAGATGACGAGGAATAGCGGCAGGCTGACGTAGGTGGCGACCAGCCCGGTCCAGTCGATCGTCTCGCCGACGAACGCCTGGTAGTTCTGCCCGAGGGTTATCGCCAGGCACAGGGCGAAGGCGAACAGCGGGCCGAAGGGGAACCACTTGGCGCGGTAGGGCAGCTCCTCCAGCTTGCCGCCCTGCAGCAGGTAGCCCTTGCGGAAGCGGTAGTGGGAGATGGCGATGCCCAGCCAGACGATGAAGCCGCACATGCCCGAGGTATTGAGCAGCCAGGTGTAGACGGTCTTGTCGCCGATGAAGCTGGTGAGGAAGCACAGCCCGCCGACCAGCGTGGTGGCGTAGAGCGCGTAGCGCGGCACGCCGCTCTGGGAGATCTGCCGGAACAGGCGCGGCGCCTGGCCATGCAGGGCCATGGTGTAGAGCATGCGGGTGGAGGCGTACATCCCCGAGTTGCCGGCGGAGAGGATCGCCGAGAGGATCACCGCGTTCATCACTCCGGCCGCCGCGGCCAGGCCGGCGCGCTCGAAGAGCAGGGTGAAGGGCGAGGTGCTGATGTCGCTGCTGTCGGTCTTGAGCAGGTTCGGATCGGTGTAGGGGATGAGCATGCCGATGACGAAGATCGACAGGATGTAGAACATCAGGATCCGCCAGAACACCTGGCGGATGGCGATGGGGATCGACTTGTGCGGGTGCTCCGACTCGCCGGCGGCGACGCCGATCAGCTCGGTGCCCTGGAACGAGAAGCCGGCGATCATCGCCACCCCGACCATGGCCTGCAGGCCGCCGACGAAGGGCGCGTCGCCGGTGGTGAAGTTGCTGAAGCCGGGGGAGTCGATGCCATGCATGATGCCGAAGATGCTGGCCAGGCCGATGCCGATGAAGATCACCACGGCCACCACCTTGATCAGCGCGAACCAGAACTCGCTCTCGCCGAAGCCTTTCACCGAGAAGAAGTTGAGGCCGAACATGATGGCCAGGAAGATCGCGCTCCAGTACAGGCCGGGCACGTCGGGGAACCAGAAGTGCATCACCAGCTGCGCGGCCACCAGTTCCGCGGCGATGGTCACCGCCCAGTTGTACCAGTAGTTCCAGCCCATGGCGAAGCCGAAGCCTTCGTCGATGAAGCGGCTGCCGTAGGTGGAGAAGGAGCCGGAGTCGGGAATGTAGGCGGCCATCTCGCCCAGGCTGGTCATCAGGAAGAACACCATCAGGCCGATCAGCGCGTAGGCCAGCAGCGCGCCGCCGGGGCCGGCGGTGGCGACGGTGCTGCCGGAGGCGACGAACAGCCCGGTGCCGATCGAGCCGCCGATGGCGATCATGTTCAGGTGCCTGGGCTTGAGCGAACGCTTCAGGTGCGCTGGGGTCTTTTCCGGCGACTTCACGAAGGTCAGCTCGGCTTCTTTCACGGTGCTTTTCACGGCGATCCTCGGCTCGTGAGGCGCGCCGGCCCGGCGCGCCCTTTCGGTCTGGGTGGAGTGTAGTGGGGCTGCGGCGAGGCGCCCGGGCTCAGGGGCGACGGGCGCTGTAGATGCGGAAACCGTCGCCCTCGGCGAGGCTGCGGCAGGGCCCCAGGTGCTGTTCGATCAGCGGCGGGTACTTGAGGAAGCTGTTGGCCACCAGACGCAGTTCGCCGCCCGGGCGCAGGTGTTGCGCGGCTTCGCGCAGCAGGCGCTCGCTGGCCTGGTAGTCGGTGTGCACGCCCTGGTGGAAGGGCGGGTTGCTGACGATGGCGGCCAGGCCGGCCGGCGCCGCGTCGATGCCGTCGCCGCCGATCACCTCGCCTTCCAGGCCATTGGCGGCGAGAGTCAGGCGGCTGCTCTCCAGGGCGAAGGCGTCGACGTCGAGCAGGCTCAGGCGGCTGCCCGGGTAGCGGCGCTTGAGCACCGCGCCGAGCACGCCGGCGCCGCAGCCGAAGTCCAGCACCTGGCCTTCGGGCAGGCCGTCCAGGTGTTCCAGCAGCAGGGCGCTGCCGCGGTCCAGGCGGCCATGGCTGAACACACCGGGCAGGGTGACCACCTGCAGTTCGCCGTCGGCCAGGGCCAGCGTGTAGTGCTGGGCCAGGGCGTGCAGGTCGGGGCAGGGCAGGGCGCCGTCGATGGCGGCGTGCCACAGCTGGCAGTGCCGCGCGCTGTCGAGCTTGGCGGCCTTGGCCAGGGCGCCGAGCTGCTTGGCGGCGCGCTCGACGCCGGCGCGCTTCTCGCCCACCAGGTACAGCTGGCCGCCGGGCACCCGGCTGGCCAGGGCGGCCAGCAGGTAATCGGTCAGCTCGCGGGACTTGGGCAGGAACAGCACGGCGGCGTCGAACTCGCCCTCCGGCGGCGTCACGCCGAAATGGCAGCGCCCCGGATAGCGGCCGTCCAGCTGCCGCTGTTCGCCGGCGTGCCAGCTCCAGCCCAGGGCCTGGGGCAGTTCGCCGAGCAGGCCGTCGGCGGGCAGGCCGGCCAGCAGCACGCGGCCGGCGAAACGTTCGATCTGGCGCAGCAGCACCTCGCTGGTGGGGGCATTGGACATGCGGCCTCCTGAAAAAGGGCGCGAGTTTAGCACTTCGCGCTTCAGTCGACCCGCCGCAGCTTGTCGCCACGGAAGAAGGCCGCGGCGTTGTCCGTCACCTGGCCGACGATGCGCTGCCGCGCCTCGCGGCTGCCCCAGGCGTTGTGCGGGGTGACGATCAGCCGCGGGATGTCGCCGGCCAGCAGCGGGTTGCCGTCCTTCGGCGGCTCGACGCTGAGCACGTCGGTGGCGGCGCCGCCCAGGTGCCCGCGGCGCAGGGTGTCGGCCAGGGCCTGCTCGTCGATCAGGCCGCCGCGGGCGGTGTTGACGATGAAGGCGCCGGGCTTCATCAGGTCCAGTTCGCGCTGGCCGATCATCCCGCGGGTCTGCTCGGTCAGCGGGCAGT
This sequence comes from Pseudomonas sp. AAC, assembly GCF_000725445.1. Lineage (NCBI taxonomy): Bacteria > Pseudomonadati > Pseudomonadota > Gammaproteobacteria > Pseudomonadales > Pseudomonadaceae > Pseudomonas > Pseudomonas sp. AAC. The sequence continues at coordinate 308,383 of NZ_KL647102.1, forward strand.
GCAGGCTGATGGCGTCGACCTGCGGCAACAGCTCGTCCAGCGCCAGGCGGTCGGCGCGCGGCGGGCGGCCAGGAAGCTGGCCGAGCAGCACGCGCATGCCGAAGGCCTCGGCCAGGCGGGCCACCGCGCCGCCCAGTTCGCCATGGCCGAGCAGGCCGAGGGTCTTGCCTTCCAGCTCGACGATGGGGAAGTCCAGCAGGCAGAACTGGGTGGACTGTTGCCAGCGTCCGGCGCGGACCGCCGCCTGGTAGTCGGGCAGCCGGGTGGCCAGGGCGAGCAGCAGCAGGATGGCGTGCTGGGCCACCGAAGCGGTGCCGTAGCCCTGGCAGTTGGCCACGGCGATGCCACGCTCGCGGGCGGCGGCCAGGTCGACGTTGTTGGTGCCGGTGGCGGTGACCAGGATCAGCCTGAGGTCCGGGCACTGGGCCAGGGTCTCGGCGCTGATGGGCGCCTTGTTGCTGATGGCCACGTTGGCCTCGCGCAGGCGCCCGGCGATCTCGTCCGGGGCGCTGGCGGGGTGCAGGACCAGCTCGCCGAAGGCCTGGCGCAGGGGCTGCAGGTCGAGGTCGCCGAGGTCGAGGGAGGCGGTGTCGAGGAAGACGGCGCGGGCACTGTTCATCTGTGGCTGTACCTTTTGCGGGAAGCGGGGCTGGCGTGAGAACCTGCTCACGATCTGCTGCGCGTCGGCATAACTGCGTTAAAAACAGGCGAGTAATGCTCATTTAGCGGACTAAACTGCGCTTCCTCGCCTGTTTGACTCGCTGCGCTCGCCCTTCGGGCCAGCCTTCGGCTGTTACTCCCGTTGGTCGTTGCGCCTTGTTCTGCTCTAGCTCGCGAGATCGTGAGCAGGCTCTTAAAGTTGCCAGCCTAACGGTTTTTTCCCACCCCTGCGGAGGTTGCATGTACTGGACGGAATTTCTCACCGTGGCGCTGATCCACCTGCTGGCGGTGGCCAGCCCGGGCCCGGACTTCGCCGTGGTGGTGCGCGAGAGCGTCACCCACGGCCGCCGCGCCGGCACCTGGACGGCGCTGGGCGTGGGCTGCGCCATTTCCATCCACGTGACCTACTCGCTGCTGGGCATCGGCCTGATCGTTTCGCAGTCGATCATGCTGTTCAACACCCTCAAGTGGCTGGCTGCGGCCTACCTGTTCTACATCGGCATCAAGGCCTTGCGCGCCAAACCCAGCGGTGGCGACGGCAGCGTGGCGGCCGCCGCGCCCAGCGAACGCACCCCGCGCGGCGCCTTCGTCGCCGGCTTCGTCACCAACGGCCTGAACCCCAAGGCCACGCTGTTCTTCCTCTCGCTGTTCACCGTGGTTATCAACCCGCACACCCCGGTACTGGTGCAGGCCGGCTACGGCGTCTACCTGGCCTGCGCCACCGCGGCCTGGTTCAGCTTCGTGGCGCTGCTGTTCAGCCAGCAGCGCGTGCGCGCCGGCTTCGCCCGCATGGGGCACTGGTTCGACCGGATGATGGGGGTGGTGCTGGTGGGGTTGGGGGTCAAGCTGGCGTTTACCGAGTTGCGCTGAGGGTTAGGGGCCGCCTTTTGTAGGGGCGAGCTTGCTCGCGGATGGTGTTTGGCTGGGGCTTTGGGGGTTGCGCTTTAGAGCGCCCTCTCCCTAACCCTCTCCCTGAAGGGAGAGGGGACCGTTCGGTGTGTTCGGTTGCTTCGGCGTTAGCCGGCTTGAGCCGGCTTGTACCGATTACCCGGCTAACACCAAATCCTTTCTCGGCACGGACAAGCTCCCTCTCCCTTCAGGGAGAGGGCTGGGGAGAGGGGCTCTCAAGCAGCCGAGAATCGCGACAGCCCTGTCCGCGATATCACGCGCAGGGGAATGGCATACACAGCGGCTCGCACGGAGCCGAAACGCAAAGGGCGCGACCGAAGTCGCGCCCTTTGCGTTACCGGTAACGCTTACAGCAACTCGACGGCCACCGCGGTGGCTTCGCCGCCGCCGATGCACAGCGAGGCCACGCCGCGCTTGCCGCCCTTCTTCTGCAGGGCGTTGATCAGGGTGACGATGATCCGCGAGCCGGTGGAGCCCACCGGGTGGCCCTGGGCGCAGGCGCCGCCGTAGACGTTGACCTTGGCGTGGTCCAGGCCGTGCTCGCGCATGGCCAGCATGGTGACCATGGCGAAGGCTTCGTTGATCTCGAACAGGTCGACGTCGTCCTTGCTCCAGCCGGTCTTCCTGAACAGGTTGGTCATGGCGCCGATGGGGGCCAGGGTGAATTCGCTCGGGTCCTGGCTCTGGGTGGCGTGGCCGACGATCTTCGCCAGCGGCTTGAGGCCGCGGCGGGCGGCTTCCTCGGCGGTCATCAGGACCAGCGCGCTGGCGCCGTCGGAGATGGAGCTGGCGTTGGCCGCGGTGATGGTGCCGTCCTTCTTGAACGCCGGCTTCAGGCTGGGAATCTTGTCCAGGTTGGCGGTCAGCGGCTGTTCGTCGTCCTTCACCACCACCTCGCCCTTGCGGGTGGTGACGGTGACCGGGACGATCTCGCTGGCCAGCGAGCCATCCTGGATCGCCGCCTGGGCGCGCTTGAGCGATTCGATGGCGTAGGCGTCCATCTCTTCGCGGGTGATGCCGTTGCTGTCCGCGGTGTCCTGGGCGAAGGAGCCCATCAGGCGGCCTGTGCGGGCGTCCTCCAGGCCGTCGAGGAACATGTGGTCCTTGATCTCGGCGTGGCCCATGCGCAGGCCGGTGCGGGCCTTTTCCAGCACGTAGGGGGCGTTGGACATGCTTTCCATGCCGCCGGCGACCATCACCTTGTTGGTTCCGGCCTTGAGCAGGTCGTGGGCCAGCATCACCGCCTTCATGCCCGAACCGCACAGCTTGTTGATGGTGGTGCAGCCGGTGGCGGCGGGCAGGCCGGCGTTGAGCGCCGCCTGTCGGGCCGGGCCCTGCTTCAGACCGGCGGGCAGCACGCAGCCCATGATCACTTCCTCGACATCGCCGGCCTCGATGCCGGCGCGGGCGACTGCTTCGCGGATGGCGATGGCGCCCAGGTCGACGGCGGAAACGCCGGCCAGGCTGCCCTGGAAGCCGCCCATGGGAGTGCGGGCGCCGCTGACGATGACGATTTCGGACATGGAAACTACCTCTTGGCTTTTGTTCTCGGGGTGTTCTGGAGGCTCGGCCGTGAACGACCGGGTGGCGGCGATTCTAGCGCGTGACCCGATCAGGCCAAAGAGTCACCCGCAAATCACTCTTTGGATGGATGATTGGTCATGGTTGCGCCTCTACAGTCACCGGCATCGACTCCCATGAAGGTCCCACAGGTAAGCCGAACATGCTCAAGACCCGTCTCCTCCCCGCTGCGAGCAATGCCTACCAGTACCCGTTGCTGATCAAGAGCCTGCTGCTGTCCGGCGCGCGCTACGAAAAAAGCCACGAGATCGTCTACCGCGACCTGGTGCGCTACAACTACGCCACCTTCAACGAGCGCGTCGCGCGCCTGGCCAACGTGCTCACCGAGGCCGGTGTGCAGGCCGGCGACACCGTGGCGGTGATGGACTGGGACAGCCATCGCTACCTGGAGGCGATGTTCGCCATCCCGATGATCGGCGCGGTGCTGCACACCATCAACATCCGCCTTTCGCCGGAGCAGATCCTCTACACCATGAACCATGCCGAGGACCGCTTCGTGCTGGTCAACGCCGAGTTCGTGCCGCTCTACCAGGGCATCGCCGGGCAACTGACCACGGTGCAGAAGACCCTGCTGCTGACCGATGGCGCCGACAAGAGCTGCGCACTGGCCGACTGCATCGGCGAGTACGAGACGCTGATGGCCGCGGCCAGCCCGCGCTACGCCTTCCCCGACTTCGACGAGAATTCGGTGGCCACCACCTTCTACACCACCGGCACCACCGGTAACCCCAAGGGCGTGTACTTCACCCACCGCCAGTTGGTGCTGCACACCCTGGCCATGGCCTCGACCATCGCCAGCCTGGACAGCATCCGCCTGATGGGCAACAGCGACGTGTACATGCCGATCACGCCGATGTTCCACGTGCACGCCTGGGGTACTCCCTACGTGGCGACCATGCTCGGTATCAAGCAGGTGTACCCGGGGCGTTACGACCCGGAACTGCTGGTCGAGCTGTGGAAACGCGAGAACGTCACCTTCTCCCACTGCGTGCCGACCATCCTGCAGATGGTGATGAACGCCAAGGCCGCCCAGGGCGTGGACTTCAAGGGCTGGAAGATCATCATCGGCGGCAGCGCGCTGACCCGCTCGCTGTACGAGGCGGCCCAGGCCCGCGGCATCCAGTTGACCGCGGCCTACGGCATGTCCGAGACCTGCCCGCTGATCTCCTGCGCCTACCTCAACGATGAACTCCTGGCCGGCAGCGAGGACGAACGCACCACCTACCGGATCAAGGCCGGCGTGCCGGTGCCGCTGGTGGACGCGGCGATCATGGACGAGCACGGCCAACTGCTGCCGGCCGACGGCGAGTCCCAGGGCGAGCTGGTGCTGCGTTCGCCCTGGCTGACCCAGGGCTACTTCCGCGAGCCGCAGAAGGGCGAGGAACTCTGGGCCGGCGGCTGGATGCACACCGGCGACGTGGCCACCCTCGACGGCATGGGCTTCATCGACATCCGCGACCGCATCAAGGACGTGATCAAGACCGGCGGCGAATGGCTGTCCTCGCTGGAGCTGGAAGACCTCATCAGCCGTCACCCGGCGGTGCGCGAAGTGGCGGTGGTGGGGGTGCCGGACCCGCAATGGGGCGAGCGCCCGTTCGCCCTGCTGGTGCTCTTCGAGGGCCAGCAGCTGGACGCCAAGGGGCTGAAGGAGCACCTCAAGCCTTTCGTCGAACAGGGCCACATCAACAAGTGGGCGATTCCTTCGCAGATCGCCGTTGTTACTGAAGTTCCCAAGACCAGCGTGGGCAAGCTGGACAAGAAGCGCATCCGTGTGGATATCGCTCGTTGGCAGGAGTCCGGCAGCGAATTCCTCTCCGCCCTGTAAGCCCTTCCCTACAGGCTGCGTCCCCCGAGCAAGCGCTTGGCACGAGGCGCGGCCTCTGCTAATCCTTCCTGCGAGCCGTCTAGCTTGCGGCTCGTTGCCGCAGCGACGCGCTAAATCACACTTTCGAGGGATCAAGCCCGCCGGGGGGCTGGCTATAGTCGCTGCCACTCATAACAAAAAACACACATGGAGTAGCGTCGATGACACAAATGAAGAAGATCTGGCGCCTGGCTCGTTTGCCACTGGCCGTCAGCCTGGCTTCCACGCTTGCCACCCCCGCTTCGGCGGTCACCTTCAACATCGGCGAGATCGAGGGTTCCTTCGACTCCAGCCTGTCGGTCGGCGCCAGCTGGTCGACGCAGAATCCGGACAAGAACCTGATCGGTTCCAACAACGGCGGTCACGGCCTGTCGCAGACCTCCGACGACGGCCACCTGAACTACAAGGCCGGCAAGACCTTCTCGAAGATCTTCAAGGGCATCCACGACCTGGAGCTGAAGTACGGCGACACCGGCGTGTTCCTGCGCGGCAAGTACTGGTACGACTTCGAGCAGAAGGACGAGAGCACCGAGTTCAAGCCGCTCAGCGACAGTGGCCGCAAGACCGCCGCCAAGGCTTCCGGCGCCGAGCTGCTGGACGCCTTCATCTACCACAAGTACAGCATCGCCGACCTGCCGGGCAACGTGCGCCTGGGCAAGCAGGTGGTGAACTGGGGCGAGAGCACCTTCATCCAGGGTGGCATCAACTCGATCAACCCGTTCGACGTCACCGCGCTGCGCCGCCCGGGCTCCGAGATCAAGGAAGCCCTGGTGCCGGTGAACATGTTCTACCTGTCGCAGAACCTCACCGACAACCTCTCCGCCGAAGGCTTCTACCAACTGGAGTGGGACCAGACGGTGGTGGACAACTGCGGCACCTTCTTCTCTCAGCCGGACGTGATCGCCGACGGCTGCACCGACAACCTGCGCGTGCTGACCAACGCCCAGGCGCTGGGGGCGGGGAACGTGGCGCTGGCCAAGCAGTTCGGCGTGGACGTCAACAACGAGGGCGCCCTGGTGCGCCGCGGGCCGGACCGCGATGCCCGCGACAGCGGCCAGTACGGCCTGTCGCTGAAGTACTACGCCGACGCCCTGAACACCGAGTTCGGCGGCTACTACATGAACTATCACAGCCGCCTGCCGATCTTCAGCGGCCGTGGCGCTTCCCAGTCCATCTACAACCTGGCCAACTCCCTCAGCGGCACCCCGCTGCAAGCCTTCGCCCCGCTGCTGGTGGCGGGCAACTCCTCGTACTTCGTCGAGTACCCGGAGGACATCCACCTGTATGGCCTGAGCTTCTCCACCACCCTGCCCACCGGCACGGCCTGGCAGGGCGAGATCAGCTACCGGCCCAACGCCCCGGTGCAGCTGAACACCACCGACATCCTGTTCTCCGGCGTGGTGCCGCTGGGCGGCGTGTACGGCAACGCTTCGGTGCTCGAGGGGGTTCCGGACACCGACCTGCACGGCTACCGCCGCAAGGAAATCACCCAGCTGCAGACCACCTTCACCCACTTCTTCGACCAGGTCATGGGCGCCGAGCGTCTGACCCTGGTGGGCGAGGTGGGCTGGACCCACGTCGGCGGCCTGGAAAGCACCTCCAAGGCGCGCTACGGCCGCGACCCGGTATTCGGTCCCGGCCCGCTCCCGGCGACCGGCAACCTGAACACCTGCCAGGTGCTGAACAACTCGACCCTGGGCAGCGCGCCGAAGAACAACCTGTCGCGCAACTGCGAGAACGACGGCTTCACCACCGCCGACTCCTGGGGCTACCGCATGCGCGCCATCTGGGACTACAACGACGTGTTCGCCGGGGTGAACCTCAAGCCCAACGTGGCCTGGTCCCACGACGTAGACGGCTATTCGCCCGGCCCGGGCGGCAACTTCGAGGAAGGCCGCAAGGCGATCAGCCTGGGCGTCGACGCCGACTACATGAACACCTACACCGCGAGCCTTTCCTACACCAACTACTTCGACGGCAAGTACTCCACCCTGGTCGACCGCGACTTCGTCGCGCTCAGCTTCGGCGTGAACTTCTAAGCGGCACCCGCGCCCCGCCCGGGCCCGGGCGGGGCGCCAGCAGACAGAGATCGCGAGCGCGGCGGCGCGGCCGCCGCGCGAGCAGTAACGACTCATCGAGGACGACGCGATAATGAGAACAACAAAGAGACTGCTGCAAACCGGCGCACTGGCCCTGGGCCTGAGCCTGCTGGCCACCCAGGTGATGGCTGCGGTGTCCGCCGCCGACGCCGCCAAGCTGGGCACCACCCTGACCCCGGTCGGCGCCGAGAAGGCCGGCAACGCCGACGGCAGCATTCCCGCCTGGACCGGCGGCCTGCCGAAGAACGCCGGCGCCGTGGACAGCAAGGGCTTCCTCGCCGACCCCTTCGCCAGCGAGAAGCCGCTGTTCACCATCACCGCGCAGAACGTCGAGCAGTACAAGGACAAGCTGACCCCCGGCCAACTGGCCATGTTCAAGCGCTACCCCGACACCTACAAGATGCCGGTGTACCCGTCGCACCGCACCGCCACCCTGCCTGACTCGGTGCTCGAAGCGACCAGGAAGAACGCCACCGCCACCAACCTGGTGCAGGGTGGCAACGGCCTGCAGAACTTCCAGACCGCCAACCCCTTCCCGATCCCGCAGAACGGCCTGGAAGTCATCTGGAACCACATCACCCGCTACCGCGGCGGCCACGTGCGCCGTCTGGTGACCCAGGCCACCCCGCAGGTCAACGGCAGCTACTCGCTGGTGTACTTCCAGGACGAGTTCGTGTTCCGCACCGACCTGAAGGACTACGACCCGAGCAAGCCGAGCAACGTGCTGTTCTACTTCAAGCAGCAGGTCACCGCCCCGGCGCGCCTGGCCGGTAACGTGCTGCTGGTGCACGAGACCCTCGACCAGGTCAAGGAACCGCGCCTGGCGTGGCTCTACAACGCCGGCCAGCGCCGTGTGCGCCGCGCCCCGCAGGTGTCCTACGACGGCCCCGGCACCGCCGCCGACGGCCTGCGCACCTCGGACAACCTGGACATGTACAACGGCGCGCCGGACCGCTACGACTGGAAGCTGGTGGGCAAGCAGGAGCTGTACATCCCGTACAACAACTACAAGCTCGACGATCCCAAGCTGAAGTATGCGGACATCATCAAGCCCGGCCACCTCAACCAGGACCTGACCCGCTACGAGCTGCACCGCGTCTGGCATGTGGTCGCGACCCTGAAGGCCGGCGAGCGCCACATCTATGCCAAGCGTGACTTCTACATCGACGAGGACACCTGGCAAGCCGCCGAGATCGACCACTACGACGGCCGCGGCACCCTGTGGCGCGTAGCCGAGGCCTTCTCGCAGTACTACTACAACAACCAGGTACCGTGGTACACCGCGGAAACCCTGTACGACCTGCTCTCCAGCCGCTACCTGGTGCTGGGCCTGAAGAACGAGGAGAAATCCGCCTACGACTTCAACTACAGCGCCTCTGAAAGCGACTTCACCCCCGCAGCGCTGCGTCAGGAAGGCGTGCGCTAAGTCGAGTCGCCTTGCTGAGAGCCGGCCTTCGGGCCGGCTTTTTCATGGGCGGACGGATGCTGTGATGTGGCGATATGCCGCTATACTCGCAGCAAAACGCCGCCATGGGTGAGCCCTTGCCTCACGCGTACCGCAACCTGCTCGACGACGAAGAGATCGAGGCGCTGCTGGAAATCACCGTCCGTCCCGAGCGCCCCCCGACGGTGCTGCTGGTGGACGACGACCCGCAGGTGCTCGCCGAGATGCGCGAGCTGATCGAAAGCGCCGACCTGCAATGCCTGACCGCGAGCAACAGCGCCCAGGCCCTGCGCCGTATCGGCCGCGACGAATCGGCCATCGACCTGCTGGTCACCGACCTGTGCATGGAAGGCGAGGGCGCCGGCCTGGAGCTGATCCGCCAGCTCCACGCCCGGGGCACCTTCCTGCCGATCATCGTGCTCTCCGGCACCACCCGCGCCCGCGACGTGGTCGAGGCGATGCGCCTGAACGTACTGGACTTCCTGCTCAAGCCGGTGGAGCCGGAGGAGTTTCTGCGAACGCTCAAGCGTTGCCTGTGAGGCGTTCCGATAGCCCTGGCCATCTCCGCTACGGGGGGAGGAATACCGCGCTTTCCCGGCTACCTGTAGGAGCGGGCCCTGCCCGCGATATCGCGCGCAGGGCGCGCTCCTACATGGGAATGGCGCGGGTGGGGCGGCGTAGGAGCGGATCTCATCCGCGAACCGCGCCGGGATGGCCGGTTATCGCGGACAAGGTCCGCTCCTACGGGGGGAGGACCGTGCTTCCAGGCTACCTGTAGGAGCGGGCTCTGCCCGCGATTCGCGCGCAGGGCGCGCTCCTACATGGGAATGGCGTGGGCATGGCTTTTCGTGGGAGCGAGCTTGCTCGCGAACATGTCCCCGCGGCGGAATCTCTTCGTACTGGTTACAGCGCCTGCGCCTTGAAGGTATCGCACTTGCCCGGCGAGCCCGTGTCGAAGCCGAGCTTGAACCAGCGCATGCGCTGCGCCGAGGTGCCGTGGGTGAAGGAGTCCGGCACCACGGTGCCGCGCGACTGCTTCTGCAGGCGGTCGTCGCCGATGGCGTTGGCGGCGTTCAGCGCGCTTTCGATGTCGCCCGGCTCCAGCCATTGCAGGCGCTGCTGGGCTTTGTTGGCCCATACGCCGGCGAAGCAGTCGGCCTGCAGTTCCAGGCGCACCGAGAGGCCGTTGGCGCCCTCCATGGGCGCGCCGCGGCGGCGCGCGGCCTCGACCTTGGCCGAGATGCCCAGCAGGTTCTGCACGTGGTGGCCGACCTCGTGGGCGATCACGTAGGCGCGGGCGAAGTCGCCGGCGGCGGCGAAGCGCTGCTCCATCTCGCGGAAGAAGCCCAGGTCCAGGTACACCCGGTGGTCGCCGGGGCAGTAGAACGGGCCCACCGCCGAGGAGGCGAAGCCGCAGGCCGAGTTCACCCCGCCGTTGAACAGGATCAGCTTGGGCTGTTCGTACTGGGTGTTGCTGTGGGCGAAGATCTGCCCCCAGGTGTCCTCGGTGTCGCCGAGCACGGCGCGCACGAAGTCCACCTGCGGGTCGGCGCCGGTCGCCGGGCGGCCCTGCACCTGCGGGCGCGCCGGGGCTTGGCCGGCGTCCATCTGGCCGAGCAGGCTGCCGAGGATCTGCATCGGGTCCTGGCCCATCAGCAGGCCGACCACCACCACGATGGCCACCCCGCCCAGGCTCAGGCCGCGGCCGCCGATGCGCATGCCGCCACCGCCCATGCCGCCGCCGCTGTCGTCGCGGGCATCCACCACGTTGTCGCTGCGTCGTCCTTTGCGCCAGAGCATGGCGTCTTCTCCTGAAAGTTCGTGGATTGAGTGTCGTCGGCGCCCGGCCGACCCGCCAGGCCGGCCGTCAGGCCAGCGCGCAGAGCAACTGGGCGTGGGCCAGCAGCTGCACCTTGCCGCCCACCTGCACCTGGTCGTCGTCGCCGACGCGCACCTCCAGCAGGCTGGGGCGACCGGCGAAGCGGCCCTGGTGCAGCTCGAAGGTCTCGCCGCGACGGGCCTTGCCCAGCTCCACCAGGTAGGCGGCGACCGGGCCGGCGGCGCTGCCGGTGGCGACATCCTCGACCAGCCCGGCGTTGTCCCAGGTGCGGCCCTCGCGGTTATCCACATCCAGCAGGAAGACGAAGGCCGCGCCCAGGGCGGCCAGGCGCTCGGCCAGTTGTGCGGTGAACTCGGCGCACTGACGGATGCGCCCGAGAGCCTCGCTGCGCACCGGCAGCAGCACGTAGGGCAGGCCGGTGCTGGTCACCTGCGCCGGGTAGTCGGCGAGGTCGCCCGCGTTCAGCGAGAAGGCTTCGGCGAACCAGCGACGTTCCTCCGCGTCGAGCACGGCGCCGAACTGCGCCTGGCCCTGGTTCATCTGCGCGATGAAACCTTGACCGTGGCGGCGAGTGGTGAGGTTCACGTCCCTGGTCGCCAGCTGCAGCGTCCAGTGCTCCTGTTCGCCGCGCTGGTGGATGTGGTGCAGCAGCGCGGCGGCGCCCAGCAGCGGGTGGCCGGCGAAGGGCAGTTCTTCCTCGGGAGTGAAGATGCGCGCGGCGTAGGTGTCCAGCTCGGCGCTGGGGAACAGGAAGATGCTCTCGAACTGGCGCAGCTCCTGGGTCAGCGCCTGCAGCGTGGCGTCGGCCAGGCCGCGCGCGTCGGCGAACACCGCCAGGCCGTTGCCGGCCAGCGGGCGGTCGGCGAACACGTCGAGTTGCCAGTAATGCAGAAAGGACATGGTGTTCCCGTGGAAAGTAGGGCTCGACAGCGAGCCTAGCGGCGGATATGTTCGCCGACAAGAAAAGCCCAGCTTTTCAGGCCACCGCAGTGGCCGGCGTCGCTCGGACGGTTCCGGGCGCTTACGTTCACCGAGGAAATCATGACTGAACCCCGTTCAGCACGCCGTTTCGCGCGTATCGACCGTCTCCCGCCCTACGTCTTCAACATCACCGCCGAACTGAAGATGGCCGCCCGCCGCCGTGGCGAGGACATCATCGATCTGTCTATGGGCAACCCCGACGGCGCCACCCCGCCGCACATCGTCGAGAAGCTGGTGCAGGTCGCCCAGCGCGAAGACACCCACGGCTACTCCACCTCCCGCGGCATTCCGCGCCTGCGCCGGGCGATCTCGCACTGGTACAGGGAGCGCTACGCGGTGGACATCGACCCGGAAACCGAGGCCATCGTCACCATCGGCTCCAAGGAAGGCCTGGCACACCTGATGCTGGCCACCCTGGACCACGGCGACAACATCCTGGTGCCCAACCCCAGCTACCCCATCCACATCTACGGCGCGGTGATCGCCGGCGCCCAGGTGCGCTCGGTGCCGCTGGTGCCGGGCATCGACTTCTTCAACGAGCTGGAGCGGGCGATCCGCGAGTCGATCCCCAAGCCGAAGATGATGATCCTCGGCTTCCCCTCCAACCCGACCGCGCAGTGCGTGGAGCTGGACTTCTTCGAGCGCGTGGTGGCCCTGGCCAGGCAGTACGACGTGCTGGTGGTGCACGACCTGGCCTACGCCGACATCGTCTTCGACGGCTGGGAGGCGCCGTCGATCATGCAGGTGCCGGGGGCCAAGGACATCGCGGTGGAGTTCTTCACCCTGTCCAAGAGCTACAACATGGCCGGCTGGCGCATCGGCTTCATGGTCGGCAACCCGGAGCTGGTCTCGGCGCTGGCGCGGATCAAGAGCTACCACGACTACGGCACCTTCACCCCGCTGCAGGTAGCCGCCATCGCCGCCCTGGAAGGCGACCAGCAGTGCGTGCGCGACATCGCCAGCCAGTACCAGGCGCGCCGCGACGTGCTGGTGAAGGGCCTGCACGAGGCCGGCTGGATGGTCGAGAACCCCAAGGCGTCGATGTACGTCTGGGCGAAGATTCCCGAGCCCTATGCGCACCTGGGCTCGCTGGAGTTCGCCAAGAAGCTGTTGAAGGATGCCAAGGTGTCGGTGTCGCCGGGTATCGGCTTTGGTGACTATGGCGACGACCATGTGCGCTTTGCGTTGATCGAGAACCGTGATCGCTTGCGCCAGGCGGTGCGGGGGATCAAGGCGATGTTCCGGGCAGATGGGGTGTTGCCGAAGGCCAAGGTGGCTGAATAAGGCGGGAATGAAGAAGGGGCGGCCGGTTGGTCGCCCCTTTTTGTTTGTGGGGGAGGGGCGGAAGGGCTTGGTGGGGGGCCTAAGAGCGCCCTCTCCCCAGCCCTCGGCTACGCGCCCCGCCCTGAAGGGAGAGGGGGCTAGTCCGTGCCGAGAGGGAATTGGCTCCAGCCGGAAGCCACGAGGCTGCCGGCTAACGCCACAACATCAAGCTCTGCCCAACGGTCCCCTCTCCCTTCAGGGAGAGGGTTAGGGAGAGGGAGCGGAGCCGATCCCTGACTCCATAACAGCAGGAATGCTCCACGCCCTGACAAAAAACCAACCCTCAACGCCCCGGATAATCCGCCAACACCACCGCCTTCCCATCCTTGCCCAACCCCAGCACCTGGTAGGCATCGTAACGCCCACCCATCTCCATCCCCGGCGAGCCCATGGGCATCCCCGGCACCGCCGCGCCCACCAGGTCGGCGCGCTCGCGCAGCTTGAGCACTTCGCTGGCTGGCACGTGGCCTTCGACGAACTTGCCGTCGATCACCCCGGTGTGGCACGAGCCCATGGTGTAGGGCACGCCCAGGCGCGTCTTCACCGCGCTCATGTCCGCCTCGACGTGGTCGTTGACCGTGAAGCCGTTGGCCGGCAGGTGCTTGATCCAGTCCTTGCAGCAGCCGCAGTTGACGTCGCGGTGCACGTCGATGGTCAGCGGCTCGGCGGCCTGGGCGGTGCCGGCGAGGAGGGCGGCGAGAAGGAGGATGCGGCGCATGGGAAGCTCCTGTCAGAACGAAATCCGTGGAGCATACTCTCAGGGACGGCGGTGCCCGTCCCTGCTCTGTATCAGCTTATGACGCCGCCGGCGAACTCGGCGTGCCGAGCAAGGTCTGTGTCCTTTATCCATCTTCATTTTGCCGAGGGCTGACGGGCCCCAGGAGGAACAGGATGCTCTTCGCCCGCTTCGTCTTGCTGCTACAGGCCCTGGTGTGGGCCGGCCTGGGCCTGCTGTACTGGGTGCGCCCCTACGAGATGGCCAACCTCAGCGGCATGCTGCTGATGGAACCGGAGTCGGTCAGCGACGCCCAGGTGTTCTACGGCGGCCACCAGTTCGCCCTGGCGCTGTTCCTGCTGTTCGCCCTGCGCCGCCGCGAGCTGCTGCGCGCCGGGCTGATCCTGGTGGTGCTGGTGCAGCTCACCCTGACCCTGTCGCGGCTGCTCATCGCCTGGTCCTCGGGCCTGGGCATCGACACCGACGCCACCCTCTACGGCCTGGTCTACCGCGGCAGCGTGTCGCTGCTGGCGATCTTCGCCCTGTACTGGCTGGAGCGCGGCCGGCGCGAGCCGGAGCCGGCCGAACCGCTGCCGGAGGCGCCGGTGGAGAAGGTGCGCGACGCCGACTTCGAAGGGCTCTGAAACAAGGTCCGAATGACTCTGCGGCGAGTCAGGATGACTCCGCCGGATGATGTCATTTAGACTCCTTCATCGCGCCAACCCTTGATCCATGGGCCCTCGGGGGCTGGCACGCTTGCTGTAATGGCTTGGCTACCTTCAAACGCCAATGGAGCGATCATGAAAGTAGCGAGCCTGTGTGCAATGGGTGTGGTGCTGTTGTCCTGCGCGGTGGCGCAGGCGGACCAGGTGGTGGCTGAACGGCCGGACAACACGGTCGGCGGCGGTTTCGGCGCGGGCAGTGGGGTGCTGATCGGCGGCGCCCTGGGCGGGCCCTTCGGCGCGCTGGCGGGGGCCGGCATCGGCTGGCTGGCCGGCAGCGGCGTGCAACAGGCCAGCGGCGCCAGCCAGAAGGCCTACGTGGTGCAGGCGGAGGACGGCAGCCAGCGCAGCGTGCGTTCGCCCAACGCCGAGTTCCAGGTGGGGCAGCGCGTGGAGGCCGACGGTATCCGCCTGCGCGCCGCGAACTGACGCGCATCCGCCCGGCGCCGCTGGGGCGGCGCCGGCTTCCGTGCTATCGTTGCGCCCCGTTCGACCGTCACCCGCAGGCCCGCAACATGAAATTCATCCACAAGCGCGAACACCTCAACGAGGGCGACCTCGTGGTCATCGAATGCTCGCGCACCTGCAATATCCGCCTGATGACCGACGCCAACTTCCGCAGCTTCAAGAACGGCGCGCGCCACGCCTACCACGGCGGTGCCTTCGAGCGCTTCCCGGCGCGCATCCGGGTGCCCAGCACCGGGTTCTGGAACGTCACCCTGGACACCGTCACCCGCCGCGCCATCAGCGTCACCCGCAAGCCGGACTTCAGCTACAGCATCAAGTTCGTGCGCAAGACTCCTTCCAGCTATAGCTGAGAGCTGAGCCGCCTCAGGGGCGGTGCGCCGGGAAATCCTCCAGCAGCTTCGCCAATGCCTTGTCGAAAGCCTCCTGGCTCAGGTTCGGGTCCTGTAGCTGGCTGCTCAGCTGCGCTTCGTAGAGCACTTCGCGGCTGCGTTCGTCGACGATGCGCATGACCAGCCGCGCCAGGTCGGAATCGGCGATCTGCGTCTGGTTCACCACGCCTTCCTGGGTCGCCACCGGGCGCTGGATCACCCCGGTCTGGCGCTCCAGGCCCAATGCATAGAGCACCCGCAATTCGCCATTCTGCGCCTGGAAGCGGTAGCCCTTGGCTTCCAGGGCGCGGCGCAGGGCGGCGTCGAAGCGCTCCTCCAGGTCCAGGCGATGGCCGGGGGCGCGTACCGCCTGGATGGAGAAGCTGCCCTGGTGGCCATCGGCGGCCGGGGAGACCGTGACTTTGGCCGGGTCGCTGCCGGCGCAGGCGGCCAGCAACAGGGCGAGCAGGGGAAGCAGGAAGCGGTGCATGGCGAGGCTCTCTTGTGGTTATCCACAGCAGCCTAGCCGGCGACGCGGTGCGCGCCGCCCAACCCAGGTTGGGTTAGCCGCGGCGTTCCAGTAGCACGCCCGCTTCCATGTGATGGGTATAGGGGAACTGGTCGAACAGCGCGCAGCGCGTCACCTGGTGGGTGTCGTGCAGTTGGGCGATGTTCTGCGCCAGGGTCTCCGGGTTGCAGGAGATATAGAGGATGCGCTCGAAGCGGCGGGTCAGCTCGCAGGTGTCCGGGTCCATGCCGGCGCGCGGCGGGTCGACGAACACGCTGCCGAAGTCGTAGCCCTTCAGGTCGACGTCGGCCAGGCGGCGGAAGGGGCGCACCTCGTTCAGCGCCTGGGTCAGCTCCTCGGCGGACAGGCGCACCAGGGTGACGTTATCCACGGCGTTGTCGGCCAGGTTGGCCAGGGCGGCGTTCACCGAGGTCTTGCTGATCTCGGTGGCCAGCACCTTGCGCACCCGGGTGGCCAGCGGCAGGGTGAAGTTGCCGTTGCCGCAGTACAGCTCCAGCAGGTCGTCGTCGCGCTGGCCGAGGGCCTCGTAGGCCCAGTTCAGCATCTTCTGGCAGACCGCGCCGTTGGGCTGGGTGAAGGCGCCTTCCGGCTGGCGGTAGCGGAAGGTCCGCCCGGCCACCTGCAGTGCTTCCTCGACATAGTCGCGGCCGACCACCAGGCGCTTGCCGCGCGAGCGCCCGACGATGCTCACGCCCAGCTCGGCGGCCAGCTTCTGCGCGGCGGCCTGCCAGGCGTCGTCGATGGGGCGGTGGTAGCAGAGGGTGATGAGCGCGTCGCCCGTCAGGGTGGTGAGGAATTCCACCTGGAACAGCTTGTGGCCCAGGGCGCGCTCGGCCCAGGCGGCCTTCAGGCGCGGCATCAGTTCGTTGATACGCTGGCTGGCGATGGGGAACTGCTCGATGTAGATGGGCGTGTGCTTGTCGCCCTGCTCGAACATCGCATAGTGCCGGCTTTCGGTCCCGGCATCGCGCCACAGGCGGAACTCGGCGCGCAGGCGGTAGTGCTCGCGGGGCGAGTCGAACACCTGCGGCTCGGGCGCGGCGAAGGGCGCCAGCAGCTCGCGCAGGCGCGTGGCCTTGTCGGCCAGTTGGGTGTCGTAGGTGGCGGGGTCGAAACGGGGACTGCTCATGGGGAACTCTTGCTGCGCGGTGGCGGGCGATGGGTTTCGTTGCGCCCGACCCATCCTGCAGGCGACTCGCGGGATGGGTGGAGCGAAGCGATACCCATGCTGCACGGGTATCGCTATCGGTCAGGCGTTGTACCAGCCCAGCTTGATGACGAACAGCACCGAGAGGATCACCAGCGCCCAGTTCAGTTCGCGGAAGCGGCCGGACAGCAGCTTGCAGGCGGTCCAGGTGATGAAGCCGAAGGCGATGCCGTTGGCGATGGAGAAGGTCAGCGGCATGGCCAGGGCGGTGACCACCACCGGCGCGGCGACGGTCAGGTCGTCCCAGTCGATCTCGGCCAGGCCCGAGGCCATCAGTACGGCGACGAAGAACAGCGCCGGCGCGGTGGCGAAGGCCGGGACGTTGCCCGCCAGCGGGGCGAAGAACAGCGCCAGGAGGAACAGGATGGCGACTACGATGGCGGTCAGGCCGGTGCGCCCGCCGGCGGAAACGCCCGCGGCCGACTCGATGTAGCTGGTGGTGGTGGAGGTGCCCAGCAGCGAGCCGAACATGGCCGCGGTGCTGTCGGCGATCAGCGCGCGGCCCATCTTCGGCATGTGCCCGTCCTTGCCCATCAGCCCGGCGCGCTTGGCCACGCCGATCAGGGTGCCGGAGTTGTCGAACAGGTCGACGAAGAGGAAGGCGAAGATCACGCTGGTCAGGCCGATGTCCAGGGCGCCCTTGATGTCCAGCTGGAGGAAGGTCGGCGCCAGCGACGGCGGCATCGACACCACGCCGCCGAACTGGGTCACGCCCAGGGCGATGGCGACGAAGGTCACCACCAGGATGCCGATCATCACCGCGCCGGTCACGCGGCGGGCTTCCAGGGCGACGATGAGGATGAAGCCGAGGATGGCCAGCAGCGGCTCGGGCCTGGCCAGGTCGCCCATGCCCACCAGGGTGGCCGGGTTGGCGATGACTATGCCCGATTCCTTGAGCGCGATCAGCGCCAGGAACAGGCCGATGCCGGCGGCGATGGCCGAGCGCAGGGCCAGCGGGATGCTGTTGATGATCCATTCGCGGATACGGAAGATCGAAATGACGAAGAACATGCACGCCGAGAGGAACACCGCGCCGAGCGCCACCTGCCAGGTGTGGCCCATGTGCAGCACCACGGTATAGGTGAAGAAGGCGTTCAGGCCCATGCCCGGGGCGAGGGCGATGGGGTAGTTGGCGATCAGGCCCATGATCGACGAGCCGATGGCTGCGGCCAGGCAGGTGGCGACGAACACCGCGCCCTTGTCCATGCCGGTCTCGCCGAGGATGCTCGGGTTGACGAAGAGGATGTAGGCCATGGTCAGGAAGGTGGTGATCCCCGCCAGGATCTCGGTGCGTACGTTGGTATTGTGCGCCTTGAGTTGGAACAGCTTTTCCAGCATGTCGTGCTCCCGTGTTTGGGCGTCTTGTCGGCTCGACCGGTCGGTCAGGATTGGCCGTCTTGCGCGGCCTGGGCAAAAAAGGCGGGCATGATAGCAGCTCGCCGGAAACGCGGGTATCGAGCCCGTCGACCGGCCCCACGACGAGCCTAGTTGGCCGGGGCCGTCACTGCCAGCGCAGGGCCCGCGCCAGCCCCTTCGTTGACTTCGGCCACGCCTGCCGGGCCGCCATCGGCGTTATCATGCGCCGGCCGGTACGCAATGACCGGCGCGCGCCGTTGTCCAACCGGCATTCGGCCCGATTCCCTTGTTGCCTGACCCCATCGTCGACCCATGAAACGCCTGATTCCGCTCTGCCTCCTCGCCCTGCTGGGCGCCTGCGCCGGCGCGCCGCCAGTCCTGCCGCAGCACAGCTTCGACATCCACGCCACCGCCGACAAGCCCACCGCCAGCACGCGCACCCTGGCCGACCCGCAGGGCCAGGCGGTGCTGGTCATCGCCCGCGCCGAACTCACCCAGCGCGACGTGCAGCGCGCCGAGGTGGTGCTGGGCAACGGCGGCCGCCCCGGCGTGCTGGTGACCTTCGCCCCCGACGCCAGCAAGCGCCTGGCGCAACTGACCGAAAAGCAGCGGGGCAAGGCCCTGGCGGTGGTGATCGACGGCCAGTTGCGCATGCTGCCGCAGGTATCCGAGCCGGTGCGCGACGGCCGGGTGATGCTGGAGGGCTTCGACAGCCAGGCCGAGGCGGAGGTGCTGGCGCGGCAGCTCAATGGGCTGCGGGATGTGCCGGCGCGGCCTTGAGGGGGCGGCTTTTCGTAGGAGCGAGCTTGCTCGCGAACGGCGTTTGCCGGCGGGGGCCTGGTGTTCATCCCGAAGAGCGCCCTCTCCCTAACCCTCTCCCTGAAGGGAGAGGGGACCGTTGGGCAGACGCTGATGTTCTGGAATCAGCCGGCTAGCACAGAGATTGCCGGCTGAAACCACGCCATTTCTCGGCACGGACAAGCCCCCTCTCCCTTCAGGGAGAGGGCTGGGGAGAGGGAGCGGAGTCGATCTGTCGCACCTCAATGGCCGGGAGGCACCCTCGCGAGCAAGAACTAGGCGTCCCCCTCGCTCCTACAAAAAAGCGAAAACAAAAAGCCCGGCAAATGCCGGGCTTTTCGTCGTTCTCGGCTATGGCTTACTTGCCATACACCGGGAACTGGGCGCACAGGGCCTTGACCTGCTCGCGCACGCGGCCTTCTACGGCTTCGTCGCCCAGGTTGGCGAGGATCTCGCAGATCCAGCCGGCCAGTTGGCGGCACTCGTCTTCCTTGAAGCCGCGGGTGGTCACGGCCGGGGTGCCGATGCGCAGGCCCGAGGTGACGAAGGGCGAGCGCGGGTCGTTCGGCACGCTGTTCTTGTTCACGGTGATGAAGGCGCGGCCCAGGGCAGCATCCGCGTCCTTGCCGGTGATGTCCTGCTTGATCAGGCTGAGCAGGAACAGGTGGTTCTGGGTGCCGCCGGAAACCACGTCGTAGCCGTTCTCGATGAACACCTGGGCCATGGTCTGGGCGTTCTTCACCACTTGTTCCTGGTAGGCCTTGAACTCGGGCTGCAGGGCTTCCTTGAAGCACACGGCCTTGGCGGCGATGACGTGCTCCAGCGGGCCGCCCTGGCCGCCCGGGAAGACCGCGGAGTTCAGCTTCTTCTCCAGCTCTTCGTTCTTGCGCGCCAGGATCAGGCCGCCGCGCGGGCCGCGCAGGGTCTTGTGGGTGGTGGTGGTGACGACGTCGGCGAAGGGCACCGGGTTCGGGTAGATACCGGCGGCGACCAGGCCGGCCACGTGGGCCATGTCGACGAACAGGTAGGCGCCCACCTTGTCGGCGATGGCGCGGAAGCGCGGGAAGTCGAGGATCTGCGAGTAGGCGGAGAAGCCGGCGATGATCATCTTCGGCTTGTGCTCCACGGCCAGGCGCTCGACTTCGTCGTAGTCGATCAGGCCGTTGCCGTCGATGCCGTACTGCACGGCGTTGTAAATCTTGCCGGAGAAGCTGACGCTGGCGCCGTGGGTCAGGTGGCCGCCGTGGGCCAGGCTCATGCCCAGCACGGTGTCGCCGGCGTTCAGCAGGGCCATGTAGACCGCGGCGTTGGCCTGGGAGCCGGAGTGCGGCTGGACGTTGGCGTAGTCGGCGCCGAACAACTGCTTGGCTCTGTCAATCGCAAGCTGCTCGACCACGTCGACGTACTCGCAACCGCCGTAGTAGCGCTTGCCCGGGTAGCCTTCGGCGTATTTGTTGGTCAGCACGCTACCCTGGGCTTCCATCACCGCCGGGCTGGTGTAGTTCTCGGAGGCGATGAGCTCGATGTGCTCTTCCTGGCGCTGGGCTTCCTGCTCCATCGCGGCGAAGAGTTCGGCATCGTAGCGGGCGAGGGTCAAATCACGGCTGAACATGGCGGTCCTCATAAGGATCGGTGCTGGGAAAGGGGCGCATTCTAACCCAGGGCGCGCGCGCTGGCATATGAAAGGCGGTCATGTGGCGGATAAGCGGGGTTCACGCGGGGGGAGCGCTGTAGGAGCGGGCCCTGCCCGCGATTCGCGCGCAGGGCGCGCTCCTACAGGTGGCGCCGGGGGCATGGTGACTGTCTTGCCGACTACGCCGAAGTGCTCCTACGAGAAGCCGTGCCTGCCCGTACAGGGGAATCCTGGCGCTAGCCGAGCAGGAACAGCGCATTGCTGGAGAACAGCGCGGCGAACTGCTCGGCGGTCATCGGCCGGCCGAACAGGAAGCCCTGCACCTCGTCGCAGCCGTGCTCGCGCAGGAAGTCCAGCTGCGCCTGGCTCTCCACGCCCTCGGCGATCACCATCAGGTTCAGGCTGTGGGCCATGGCGATGATGGCGCGGGCGATCTGTGCGTCCTGCTCGCCGTGGGGCAGGCCGTCGACGAAGCTGCGGTCGATCTTCAGCACGTCGATGGGGAACTGCTTGAGGTAGTTCAGCGACGAGTAGCCGGTGCCGAAGTCGTCCACCGCGATGGCCAGGCCCAGGCGCTTGAGGCCGGAGAGGATGTGCATGGCCTCGGACACGTCGCTCATCAGGATGCTTTCGGTCAGCTCCAGTTCCAGGCAGGCCGGCGGGATGCCGGTTTCCATGAGGATGCCGGCGATGCGCGTGCCCAGTTGGCCATCGGCGAACTGCCGCGCCGAGAGGTTCACCGAGACCTTGGGCACCCGCACCTTGTCGCGGTGCCAGATGCGGATCTGCCGGCAGGCCTCGGCCAGCAGCCAGTCGCCGACCTGGGCGATCAGCCCCAGTTCCTCCAGCACCGGGATGAACTCGGCGGGCGCGATCAGCCCGCGCGTGGGGTGCTGCCAGCGCAGCAGGGCCTCGGCGCCGGTGAGGCGGCGGCCGTCGCCGGTGAACTGCGGCTGGTAGTGCAGGACGAATTCGTCCTGCTCGATGGCGCGGCGCAGGTCGCTTTCCAGCTCCAGGCGCTCCAGGGCGCGGGCGTTCATCTCGGCCTGGTAGAACTGGAAGTTGTTCTTGCCCACTTCCTTGGCGTGGTACATGGCGGTGTCGGCGTTCTTCATCAACTGGCTCAGCTCGGCGCCGTCCTGCGGCGACAGGGCCACGCCGATGCTGGCGGTGACGAAGAACTCGCGGCCTTCCAGGGTGAAGGGCCGGGCGAGGCTGGCGAGGATGCGCTCGGCCACCTGGATGGCGCGCTTGAGGGCGCGTTCGCGGTCCTCCAGGCCTGGCAGCAGCAGGGTGAACTCGTCGCCGCCCATGCGCGCCACGGTGTCGTTGTCGCTGACGCACTGGTTCAGGCGCTCGGCCACTTCCTTGAGCATGCGGTCGCCCGCGGCGTGGCCGAGGGAGTCGTTGATCGGCTTGAAGCGGTCGAGGTCGAGGAACATCAGCACCACCCACTGGCGGTGCCGCTCGGCCTGCATCAGCGCGGTGTGCAGGCGGTCCTGGAACAGCGTGCGGTTGGGCAGGTGGGTGAGGGCGTCGTAGTAGGCCAGGCGGTGGATGCGCCGTTCGCTGGCCTTGCGCTCGCTGATGTCGCTGAAGAAGCAGACGAAGCTGACCAGGTCGCCTTCCTCGTCCTGCACCGCGGTGATGCCCACCCAGGACGGGTACAGCTCGCCGCTCTTGCGCTTCTGCAGGATCTCGCCCTCCCAGCTGCCGCTGCGCTGCAGGCTGTCGAGCACGTGCTTGAGCTGGTTGGCCTCCTGCTGGTCGGCGGTGAGCAGGCGCGGCTGCTGGTCGAGCACCTCGGCGGCGCTGTAGCCGGTCAGGCGCGAGAAGGAGTCGTTGACCTGGACGATGTAGCCGGCCGGGTCGGTGACCATGATGGCCGCGGTGGAATGCTCGAACACGGTGGCGGCCATGCGCATCTCGCGCTCGGCGCGGCGCTGCTGGCTGATGTCGCGGGCCACGCCGAGCAGGCCGACGAAGCGCCCGTTGTCGTCCCACATCAGGGCGATGCGCAGCTCCACCGGGACCTTGCGGCCGTCGGCGCGCAGGCAGTCGAAGGTGAACAGGTGCACCGCGCTGGATTCGCGCAGGGCGGCCAGCCGGCGCGGCGCGCCTATGGCGTCGCGCACGCGCTCCAGCAGGTCGTGCAGGCGCCCCAGCTGCGCCGGGTTGGCGGCGATCTGCTGCAGGTCGTTGTGCAGCAGCCAGGCCGGGCTGTAGCCGAAGGTCTGCTCGATCGACGGGCTGATGTAGTCGATGTTCAACTGGGCGTCGGTGGTGAGGATCACGTCGCTGATGCTTTCCGCCAGCATCTGGTAGCGGCGGCTGCTCTCGCGCAGCGAGTTGTTCGCCTCCACCGTGTCGGTGATGTCCTTGGCCACGCCGATCAGGCGCGCCACGCGGCCGTCGGCGTCGCGGCTGAAGGCCTGCTCGCGGATGTCGAACCAGTGCCAGCTGCCGTCGCGGTGGCGCCAGCGCAGCAGGCTGTCGAGCAGCAGGTTGTCGCCGATTACCTGTTGCAGGTTGCGCACGCGCCAGTAGTACTCGACGTCGTCCGGGTGCAGCAGGCATTCCCAGAAGCGCTCGCCCATCTGCTGCAGCTCGTCCTTGCCGTAGCCCAGCTGGCTGCCCAGGTGGTGGTTGCTGAAGATCACCCGGCGCGCGGTGATGTCGTGGATGTAGAGGGTGTCGGGCACCGCGCGCACGGCGTCGGACCAGAACTTCTCGCGCTCGATCAGCGATAGCTCGACCTGCTTGCGGCTGCTGATGTCGGACAGGCTCAGGGTGACCGCGCGGTAGTCCGGCAGGTGCTCGGGGATGCGCAGCTGCAGCCAGAAGTGGCGCAACTCGCCCTGGCCGGTGCGGATGGCGACTTCCTGCTCGATGGGGCCGGTGCCGCAGAGGATCGCCTCGATGATGCGCGCGCGGGCGCTGCCGGGGCGCCGCGGGCTGTCGCTGATCAGGCGCCGCCAGGCCTGCTCGCCGCTCTCCACACCGAGCAGCCGGCGCGCCACCTCGTTGACCTCGCTGATGCGGATCAGCCGCAGCAGCTGCGGCCAGTGTTCCTCGCGGCGATCCAGCCAGGCCTCCAGGCGGCCCGGCTCGCGCAGGCCGTTGTCGGTGAAGAAGCGCTGCAGGTCCGAGAGGTCGAGCACGCAGAGCGCCACGCCGACGCCGTCGAAGATGTCCTGGTAGCGTCGCCGGGTTTCTTCCAGCACCTGCAGCGAGCGCTGCTCCTCGGTGACGTCGCGCAGCACCCAGACGTGCCCGCCCGGCGCCTGCTGGCCGCGCAGCACCCAGCCGGGCGCCTCGCCCGGCGGGGATTCCTCCAGCGGATGGCGGCTGACGGTATAGCGCCGGCGGCGGCCGTTGCGTTCCAGGGTGACGTGCTGGGTGCCCGATGGCTGGCCTTCGCCGCTTTGCCGTTCCAACTCCGGCAGCAGGCGGGCGAGATGGTGCTGCGGGGCGTCTTCGGCGCTCACGCCCAGCAGCCGCTCCGCCGGCGGGTTGAGGTAGACCAGGCGGCCGTCGGCGCTGG
Source organism: Pseudomonas sp. AAC (assembly GCF_000725445.1). Classification (NCBI taxonomy): domain Bacteria; kingdom Pseudomonadati; phylum Pseudomonadota; class Gammaproteobacteria; order Pseudomonadales; family Pseudomonadaceae; genus Pseudomonas; species Pseudomonas sp. AAC. The sequence continues at coordinate 332,424 of NZ_KL647102.1, forward strand.
TCACCAGCACCCGCTCGTCCACCGCCGCCAGGGCCTGGGCGGCCTGGCGCAGGCGCGACTGCGAATCGGCGGTCTGCGCGCGCAGGCTCTGTTGTTCGCGTTGCAGGCGCAGCAGGGCGGCGCAGCTGATGCCGGCCAGCAACAGCAGCAGGCCCAGCTCGCCGAGCAGGCGCGGCGGCAGCCTGGGCTGCAGGACGGGCGCATCGACCAGCGGGCGGACCTGCCAGTCGCTGTTGGCGACCTTCAGCGCCGGCGCTTCGACGCTTTCCGGCGCGGCGTCGGTCGGCTCGTCGGGCGCGGCCAGGATCGGGTGGCCGACCTCATCTTCCAGCACCCAGGCGTGGCCGCCGTCCAGGATGCGTCCGGTCCATTGCCGGCGCGCCTCGGCGGCGTCCAGGCGGAGCACGGCGAAGGGGTCGCCGGCATCCTGGAGGCGCAGCAGCAGGTAGAAGTGGCCGCCATCGGCGTCGCTGTAGGCGTAGTGGAAGGAGCTGGCGCCGGCGCGCTGACGCAGGCCGGCGATGAAGGCGTCGTCGCCGCTGTCCGGCGCGCTGTCCAGTTGCTTGGCGCCGCTGGCCGCGTACCAGGCCAGGCTGCGCAGGGCGGGGTAGACCTGGCGCAGGTCGTCGAGCAGCAGCGCCGGTTCCTCGCCGCGGCCCAGGCGTTGCAGCGCCAGGCTGCGCGCGGCCAGGGCCTTGAGTTCCAGGGCCAGGGACAGCTGGTGCGCCAGTTCCTGGCTCTGGTGCACCACGCGCTCGCGCTCCAGCCGCGCCTGGCCGAAGTATTCCTGGCCCAGTTGCCAGAGCAGCAGGCCGAGCATCAGCGGCACCAGCAGCAGGGCGCTCCTGATGGCCAGCCGTTCAGGCCGGGCCAGGCTGGCCGGAGGGCGGGGAGGTCTGGACAAGGAGCGGCTACCTGGAACGGGGCGACGGGGTTCGGCGCGCAGTAGCATGCCCGGAAGCAGGGCCAAGTGCCAGTATCGCCGACGAGCGTCGTTTGCCCTTCACGGTCCATTCCGGTAGCTTTGCCGCACGCGCGCGTTGAACGCTGCGCCCTGTTTCCGCGAGTCCGGCCCTGCCGTCGCCGTTCTCGCCGGTCGCCCGCGGCCAATGGTCGCGCCCGGAGCCCCGGGCAACACCGGCCCGCAGGCCGCGACAGCCATAACGGCCATTCACACTTTCATCCCAGAAGCTAGGTATCCATGGCTCAATACGTCTATACCATGCACCGGGTCGGCAAGGTCGTGCCGCCCAAGCGTGAAATCCTCAAGGACATCTCCCTGTCGTTCTTCCCCGGCGCCAAGATCGGCGTGCTGGGCCTGAACGGCGCGGGTAAATCCACCCTGCTGCGCATCATGGCCGGCGTCGACACCGAGATCGAGGGCGAAGCCCGCCCGATGCCGGGCATCAAGGTCGGCTACCTGCCGCAGGAGCCGCAGCTCGACCCGCAGAAGACCGTGCGCGACGTGGTCGAGGAAGCGGTGGACGAGGTCAAGCAGGCCCAGGCCCGCCTGGACGAGGTCTACGCCGCCTACGCCGAGCCGGACGCCGACTTCGACGCCCTGGCAGCCGAGCAGGCCAAGTTGGAAGCCATCATCCATTCCTCCGACGGCCACAACCTGGAGCGCCAGCTGGAAGTCGCCGCCGATGCCCTGCGCCTGCCGCCGTGGGACGCGAAGATCGAACACCTCTCCGGTGGCGAGAAGCGCCGCGTGGCGCTGTGCCGCCTGCTGCTGTCGGCTCCCGACATGCTGCTGCTGGACGAACCGACCAACCACCTGGACGCCGACTCCGTCGCCTGGCTGGAACACTTCCTCCACGACTTCCCCGGCACCGTGGTGGCGATCACCCACGACCGCTACTTCCTCGACAACGTCGCCGGCTGGATCCTCGAACTGGACCGTGGCCACGGCATCCCCTTCGAAGGCAACTACTCCGGCTGGCTGGAATCCAAGGCCAACCGCCTGGCCCAGGAAGCCAAGCAGGAAGCCTCCCACGCCAAGGCCATGAAGGCCGAACTGGAGTGGGTGCGCCAGGGCGCCAAGGGCCGCCAGGCCAAGTCCAAGGCCCGTCTGCAGCGCTTCGAGGAAATGCAGTCGCAGGAATTCCAGAAGCGCAGCGAGACCAACGAAATCTACATCCCGGCCGGCCCGCGCCTGGGCGACAAGGTCATCGAGCTGCGCAACGTGTGCAAGGGCTACGGCGACCGCGTGCTGATCGACGACCTGTCGCTGAGCATTCCCAAGGGCGCCATCGTCGGCGTGATCGGCGGCAACGGCGCGGGCAAGTCCACCCTGTTCCGCATGCTGACCGGCAAGGAACAACCGGACTCGGGCACCATCGAGATCGGCGAAACCGTGCAGATCGCCAGCGTCGACCAGAGCCGCGACAGCCTGGACGGCACCAAGACCGTGTGGGAGCAGGTTTCCGACGGTTTCGAGCAGATCAGGATCGGCAACTACGAAGTCCCCTCGCGCAGCTACGTCGGCCGCTTCAACTTCAAGGGCGCCGACCAGCAGAAGTTCGTCAAGGACCTCTCCGGCGGTGAGCGTGGCCGCCTGCACCTGGCCCTGACCCTGAAGCAGGGCGGCAACGTGCTGCTGCTCGACGAACCGTCCAACGACCTCGACGTGGAAACCCTGCGCGCCCTGGAAGAGGCGCTGCTGGACTTCCCCGGCGCCGCCATCGTGATTTCCCACGATCGCTGGTTCCTGGACCGTATCGCCACCCACATCCTGTCCTACGAGGACGACGGCAAGGTGACCTTCTTCGAAGGCAACTACACCGAGTTCGAAGCCGACCGCAAGAAGCGCCTGGGCGAGGCTGCAGCGCAGCCGCACCGCGTGCGCTACAAGAAGCTGGCGTAAGCCGCTTCTTACGACAGACGGGGCCTTCGGGCCCCGTTTTCGTAGGTGTACGAAGCCATCTGAAACATTTAGAAATACTTGCTGTAGCCCAGTAGCTGAAAGGGCTTTCTTACAGATTTGCACCAAAAAGATTCATAAAGGCGTCATGTCGCACTGTCTCGGTGCGATATCGGTTGTTAGAGTCTCGCCGCAAAAGGGCCCCGCCCATAATCAGAAAGACCGGTGTAGACATGACGCAATCCGTTGACTCGTTCCTCGAGCGCCTCAAGCGGCGCGACCCCGATCAGCCCGAATTCCACCAGGCGGTGGAAGAGGTGCTGCGTTCCCTCTGGCCGTTCCTCGAAGCCAACCCGCGCTACCAGCAGGCCGGCATCCTCGAGCGCATCGTCGAGCCCGAACGCGCCATCCTGTTCCGCGTGCCCTGGGTCGACGACCAGGGCCGGGTGCGGGTCAACCGCGGCTTCCGCGTACAGATGAGCAGCGCCATCGGCCCGTACAAGGGCGGCCTGCGCTTCCACCCCTCGGTGAACCTGGGCGTGCTCAAGTTCCTGGCCTTCGAGCAGGTGTTCAAGAACTCCCTGACCTCGCTGCCCATGGGCGGCGGCAAGGGCGGCTCGGACTTCGACCCCAAGGGCAAGAGCGACGCCGAGGTGATGCGCTTCTGCCAGTCGTTCATGAGCGAGCTGTACCGCCACGTCGGCGCCGACCTGGACGTGCCGGCCGGTGACATCGGCGTGGGCGCCCGCGAGATCGGCTACCTGTTCGGCCAGTACAAGCGCCTGGCCAACGAGTTCAGCTCGGTGCTCACCGGCAAGGGCCTGGCCTATGGCGGCAGCCTGATCCGCCCGGAAGCCACCGGCTACGGCTGCGTGTACTTCGCCCAGGAGATGCTCAAGGCCCGCGAAAGCGGCTTCGACGGCCAGCGCGTGGCCATCTCCGGCTCCGGCAACGTGGCCCAGTACGCGGCGCAGAAGGTGATGGAACTGGGCGGCAAGGTGATCTCGCTGTCCGACTCCGAAGGCACCCTGTTCGCCGAGGGCGGCCTGAGCCTGGAACAGTGGGAAGAGGTGATGGAGCTGAAGAACGTCCGCCGCGGCCGTCTCAGCGAAATGATCGGCCCCGGCCTGCGCTTCCTGGCCGGCCAGCGCCCCTGGGCGCTGCCCTGCGACATCGCGCTGCCCTGCGCGACGCAGAACGAGCTGGACGCCGAGGACGCCCGCACCCTGCTGGGCAACGGCTGCATCTGCGTGGCCGAGGGCGCCAACATGCCGTCGACCCTGGAGGCTGTGGATATCTTCCTCGAAGCCGGCATCCTCTACGCGCCGGGCAAGGCCTCCAACGCCGGCGGCGTCGCCACCAGCGGCCTGGAGATGAGCCAGAACGCCATGCGCCTGCACTGGAGCGCCGGCGAAGTGGACCAGCGCCTGCACGGCATCATGCAGAACATCCACCACGCCTGCGTCGCCCACGGCGAGGAGAACGGCCGGATCAACTACGTGAAGGGCGCCAACATCGCCGGCTTCGTCAAGGTCGCCGATGCCATGCTGGCGCAGGGCGTGGTCTGACCTGCTGGTGCGTAGGGCGTATAACGCTCCACGTTATACGCCGCCTGGCTTTGGTCCCAGGCGCGACCGGATTTGGTCTCGGAGCACCTGTTCCCGGGTGCTTCGAGTTCGACCAATAAGCCGGGCATGAGCGGGGTGTAGCGGCGGATAACCGCGAACGGTTATTCGCCCTACGTCCCGGCCGGCCATGGCGATGGGTATCGCTTCGCTCCACCCATCCTACGCGAGCGCACCGAGGTGCTTTTCGTAGGAGCGGACCTTGTCCGCGATAGCCGGACGTCCCGGCGCGATTCGCGGATGAGATCCGCTCCTACACTGCGCCACCTACGCCTTTCCCCTGTAGGAGCGCCCCTGCGCGCGAATCGCAGGCAGGGCCTGCTCCTACAGGGGGAGGCCCCTGGTCAATCCACCGGGCGCGGCGTGCTGGCGGTGCTCGGCGGCAGCAGCGGGTATTCCACCTGCGGCTGCTTGCCGGTGACGGTCTTGAGGAAGGCGACTATGTCGCTCACCTCGCCGGCATCCAGCTGTTTGCCCAGTTGCGCGGTGCCCATGATCGTCACCGCTTCCTCCAGGTCCCACACCTGCCCGCTGTGGAAGTAGGGCGCGGTGAGGGCCACGTTGCGCAGCGGCGCGGCGCGGAACACGTATTCGTCGTTCTGCGTCTTGGTCACCGCGAAGCGGCCCTTGTCGCCGCTGGGCAGGATGCTGGCGTCGGGCTTCTTCACCAGGCCGAACGGGAAGTAGGCCTGGCCGCCCAGGTTCACGCCGTTGTGGCAGCTGATGCAGCCGGCGCTCATGAAGGCCTGCAGCCCTTTCTTCTCCTTGGCGTCCAGGGCCTTGTCGTCGCCCTTGAGGTACTGGTCGAAACGCGAGTCGGGGGTGATCAGCGTCGATTCGAAGGCCTGCAGCGCGCGGGCCATGTTGTCGAAGCTCACCGCCTGCTTGTCGCCGGGGAAGGCCTTTTCGAAGGCCGCCACGTACTCGGGCATGCTCTTGAGCGTGGCCTCGACGTTCTTCGGCGTGTTGTGCATCTCCACCGGGTTCTGCACCGGGCCCTTGGCCTGTTCCTCCAGGTCCTTGGCGCGGCCGTCCCAGAACTGCGCCACGTTGAACACCGCGTTGAACACCGTCGGCGAGTTGCGCGCGCCTTTCTGCCAGGCATGGCCGCTGGAGGCCGGCACGTTGTCGGCGCCGCCGGTGCCGATGTTGTGGCAGGTGTTGCAACTGATCACGTGGCTGGCCGACAGGCGTGGCTCGAAGAACAACTGGCGGCCCAGCTCCACCTGGGCCGCATCCAGCCCGGTGGTCTGCTCGGGAATGGGCTTGAAGATGGCGTTGGCCTGGTCGCGCAAGGCGTCGGCGTGGGCGGCGGTGCTGCTGGCGGCCAACAACAGGCCGCCCAGGGCCAGTTTCAGGGGCTGCATGGAGTGTTCTCCTCGTTATCAGGCTATTGGTTTTTTCCTGTTTCAAGGAGAGGCCAGGCGGCGAGGGCGAGAATTGACCGGGATCAAGCCGCCCCTCCCGGGGCAATGGGTGCGGGGATATGCCGCAGCTTCAACCCTTCACGCAGACCACCTGGCGCAGGGTGTGTACCACTTCCACCAGGTCGCGCTGGGCGGCCATCACCGCGTCTATGTCCTTGTAGGCCATGGGGATTTCGTCGATCACGTCCTTGTCCTTGCGGCACTCGACGTGGGCGGTGGCGCGCACCTGGTCCTCGACGCTGAAGCGCTTCTTCGCCTGGGTGCGGCTCATGCTGCGGCCGGCGCCGTGGCTGCAGGAGCAGAACGCTTCTTCGTTGCCCAGGCCGCGGACGATGAAGCTCTTCGCCCCCATGGAGCCGGGAATGATGCCCAACTGGCCCTTCTGCGCCGACACCGCGCCCTTGCGCGTGACCAGCACCTCGCGGCCGAAATGCCGCTCGCGCTGCACGTAGTTGTGGTGGCAGTTCACCGCTTCCAGGCTGGCCTCGAAGGGTTTGCGGATCACCTTGCGCGCCGCGGCGATCACCGCCTGCATCATCAGCTCGCGGTTCTGCCGGGCGAAGTCCTGGGCCCAGCCCACCGCTTCCACGTAGTCGTCGAAGTGCCGGCTGCCTTCCTCGAAGTAGGCCAGGTCCTTGTCCGGCAGGTTGGCCAGGTGCTGGCGCATGTCGGCCTGGGCCAGTTCGATGAACAGGCAGCCGATGGCGTTGCCCACCCCGCGCGAGCCGCTGTGCAGCATGAACCACACGCGCCCGGCCTCGTCCAGGCAGACCTCGATGAAGTGGTTGCCGGTGCCCAGGGTGCCCAGGTGCTGGCGGTTGTTGGTCTTCTCCAGGCGCGGGTACTTGTCGGTGATGGCGCGGAAGCGCCGGGCCAGGCCCTTCCAAGCCTGGTCGGCGTGCGCCGGCACCTCGTTCCAGGCGCCCTGGTCGTGGCGGCCGAAGGTCTTGCCGTGGGGCACCGCCTTCTCGATGGCGCTGCGCAGGCCGTGCAGGTTGTCCGGCAGGTCGGCGGCGAGCAGCGAGGTGCGTGCGGCGATCATGCCGCAGCCGATGTCCACGCCGACCGCGGCCGGGATGATGGCGCCGACGGTGGGGATCACGCTGCCGATGGTCGAGCCCTTGCCCAGGTGCACGTCGGGCATCACCGCCAGGTGCCTGAAGATGAACGGCAGGCGCGCGGTGTTCATCAGCTGCTGGCGCGCCTCGTCTTCCACGGGCACGCCTTGGGTCCAGAGCTTGATCGGCTTGCCGCCGGCGACTTCGAGCAGGGTGGGGGCTGGGGTTTTCATGGCGCGCTACCCGCCCGCCATCGCGGCGGGCGCTGAATCCGTCGATTCAGTAATGGTACCAGCGCAGCTCCAGCATGACCTCGCTGACCGGCCCGGCCTGGTGGCTGAACTGGCGTTCGGCGGACAGCCGCAGGCCCAGGTTGCGGCCCAGTTCCACCTGCTGGCCGAGGCTCAGGCTGCGGCGCACCTCGCCGTTGTGGAAGTAGTCGCCCTTGCCCTCCAGGGCCAGGTTGCCCAGCGGGTTGCGCCAGAGCACGCCGGTGTCGAAGCCCACTGCCGGCGCCACGGTCGCGGCGAAGTCGGGGTTGTTCTCGATGCGCGCGGTGCCCAGGGCGTAGGCCTGCAGGTCGTCGGCGAGCTTCCAGCTGCCGCCGGCGCCGCCGTTGACGTGGCCGGCCAGGGTGTCGTGGTCGTCGTCGCTGTGCTTGCCGGGCACCCGCTCCCAGCCGCCGGTGACCTGCCAGGACAGCGGCTGCAGCAGGGCGTTGCGCGGCGTCATGGAGCGGATGCTGACCACGTCGAAGCGCTGCAGCTGCCAGCGGTTGCCTTCGTACTGGCGCAGGCGCAGGTCGCCCAGTTCCAGCTGCGCGCCCTGGGGGAAGCCGTAGCTATTGTCCAGCAGGTCGTGGTAGGCCATGCGCAGGCCGTAGTCGGCGAAGGCCTGGCCGTCGCGGCTGCCGGCGCCGAGCTGCCAGGTCAGCGACTGGTGGCCTTCCTCCGGCTGCCCCGGGCGTTCCACCTGGGCCGGCGGCGGCGGGTTCTGGTTGATCGCCCGCAGCAGCTGGTAGCTGCGCGCGGCGTCGGCCTCGTCGCGCTCCTTGCCGGTGGCGCGGTAGCGCAGCAGGCGGAAGGCGGTGTCCTGCACCAGGGCCTGGCGCGGCGCGGGCAGGGCCTTGAATTCGGGGGAATCGAGCAGCCGGTCGTCGTCGGCCAGGCGCCGGGCCAGCTGCTTCTCGCCGGCGTCCAGCGGCTCGGCGCGGGCCAGCAGTTCCTTCTCCCGCGAGGGGCGGTAGTCGACCTTGTCGATCATCCCGGCCTGCTTCACCGCGCGCACCGTGTCGGTGGGGATGGCGTAGAGCGGGAATTCGCCGGTCAGCTTCACCCCGGGGCGGGCGATCTCCAGCAGTTCGAGCAGGCGGAAGGAGCAGTTCTCGTCGAAGAAGAAGTACTTGAAGCGGACCTGCTTGAGCTCCCAGACGTGCTCGACCATGCGCCCGGTCTCCTCGGGCGTGAGGTTCAGGCGGTACTCCCAGAGGTCGCGGTTCTCCAGGCGGCTGTATTCGGAGAGCTTCTCGCGGTAGGGCACCAGGGCGAACAGGCCGGGGTAGCCGCCCATCAGGCCCTTCCAGGCGTAGAGGATGCTGTTGTCCATGCCCTCGATGTAGGCGCCGAAGTTCAGCGCGTAGCTGAGCAGGGCGGTGTTGTTGCTGTCGACGTCGGCCTGGTCGATGCGCAGCAGGGTGTGGCCGAACATCGACGAGGGGCTGTTCAGGTAGGCGGCGGGGAACACCAGCACGGCGCTGTGCGGGTTGATGTCGCCGTACCAGGTGTCGTACTCCTTGCACGCCGGCCGCGGCAGGCCGGTCAGCTGCAATTGCTGCTTCAGCCAGCGGGTGCGCGCCGGGTAGACGCACTGGGCATGCTTGTCGCCGAGGCCGGGGGCGGCGTAGAGGGCGTCGACGGTGGCCTTGAGCTCATGCTCCGGCGAGCGGTCGCCGTCCTCGGCGAGGAAGAACCTGTCGTCGTCGACGAAGCTGCGCCAGCCGCCCAGCTTGCTCGGCGTGTAGTGCCCCAGGGCCAGCCAGTAGGGCTGCGCGGCCAGGGCCTGGAGGCGGGATTCGGGAAACTGGGGGCTCGCGTGCAGGGATGCGCAGGCGCACAGCGCCAGCCATGGCAACAGGCGTTTGGGCATGGGGACCTTAGCGGGTCGAGGTAGGGGAGCCCGCCCCGGTGGGGCGGGCCATCAGGCTCAGGCCTGTTCGGCGTACTTGGCCAGGCGGGTGTCCTGTTTCAGCACGGCCTGGGTGTTGGCGTAGACGTCCTCGGCGGTGACGTCGGACTTGTTGAAGATCTGTGCGAAGTGCTCGTGGGTCACTTCGGCGAAGTGCGCGCGGTCTTCGGGCTTCACGCCCAGGACCACGGCGTAGGTGGTCAGCGCTTCGCCGTCACCCTTGGCCATGTCTTCGGACAGCTCGTCCATCATGCTGCTGAGCACGATCATCGGCTTGCCGCCGTAGGTCAGCGCGCCATTGGTGTGGCAACCGTTGGTGCCGGTGGTCATGCCGAAGGTGTTGTTGCCCGAGGAGCCGTTGGTGGTAGCCGCCAGCACGTGGGTGGCGGTGCCGCGCTGGCCCTTGAAGAGCATCTGGCCCCAGCCGCAGCCGTCGCTGCCGGGGGCGTCGGCGAAGGCGCCGATGGAAACGGTGGCGAGGAGGGTACCGAGTAGAATCCTTTTCATCTGCGTATCTCTCTTTGTTCGAATGCATGGCTGTACGTAGCCGCTGACAGCAAACAGCGCCTGCCAGAGCTTTGTAGGAATATCCTGAGGGTGTCAAGGCGCGATGTCCCTGAATCCTCGGCGGGGAGAACCGCGTCATGCTCCCTGCAACAGGCTATTGATCGGTATCAGCGGCGATTCCCTTGGAACCGGCCACACTTGAAACAGTTCCTTGTCCGTCGGAGAGGCGTCATGGCCGTAGATGATTTCGACCCCCGTTCTGCCCTGGATACGCTGGCCAGCGAATATTCCCAGCGTGCCGCCGCGATCCGCAGCGACCTGGCGCGGACCCACTCGCCGGACTTCGCCGAACAGGCCCAGCAGCGGGAGAACGACGATGTGCTGCGGGCCCTGCTGGCCGAAGCCGAGGCGGGCATGCGCCTGGTGGGCCTGGCGCGCCTGCGTCTGGCGGACGGAACCTACGGACAGTGCGTACGCTGCGGCGAAGCCATCGAGCCCCGCCGCCTGCGCGCCCTGCCGGCCACGGAATACTGCCTGCGCTGCGCCGATCTGCAGCACTGATCGGCCAGGGCTTGCGCGCGCCTTGCCAGTGGCGCGCGGGCAGCGCGAGAATGCGGGCAACTCTCCGCGGCTCCGTGCCGCCCGATGCAAGGATTTCCGATGCCCCAATCCGTTGCCGCCGGCCTGCGCCTGGCGCCCGATGAACTGACCCGTCCCTTCTCGCCCGAGCAGTTTGCCTTCGCCACCACCGACGATCTGGAGCCCTTCCTCGGCGTCCTAGGACAGGAGCGTGCGGTGGAGGCCCTGCAGTTCGGTGTGGCGATGCCGCGGCCGGGCTACAACGTGTTCGTCATGGGCGAGCCGGGGACCGGGCGCTTCTCCTTCGTGCAGCGCTATCTGAAGGCCGAGGCCAAGCGCCTGCCGACGCCGGCCGACTGGGTCTACGTCAACCACTTCGAGGAGGGCCGCGAGCCGCGCGCCATCGAACTGCCGCCGGGCAGCGCCGCCGACTTCGGCGCGGACATCGACCAACTGATCGACAACCTGCTGTCGACCTTCCCCTCGGTGTTCGAGAACCCGGCCTACCAGCAGAAGAAAAGCGCCATCGACCGCGCCTTCAACCAGCGCTACGACAAGGCCCTGGACACCGTCGAGCGCCTGGCCCTGGAGAAGGACGTGGCGCTGTACCGCGACAGCGCGAACATCGCCTTCACCCCGATGAAGGACGGCAAGGCCCTCGACGAGGCCGAGTTCGCCCAACTGCCGGAGGCCGAGCGCGAGCGTTTCCACGCCGATATCGCCGACCTCGAGGAACAGCTCAACGAGGAACTGGCCAGCCTGCCGCAGTGGAAGCGCGAGTCCAGCAACCAGTTGCGCCAGCTCAACGAGGAGACCATCACCCTCGCGCTGCAGCCGCTGCTGGCGCCGCTGGTGGAGAAGTACAACAACAACACCGGCGTCTGCACCTACCTGCAGGCCATGCAGCTGAACCTGCTGAAGACCGTGGTCGACCAACTGGTGGACACCGAGCGCAGCGATGCCCAGCGCAAGCTGATGCTGCAGGAGCTGTACGCGCCCAACCAGGTGATCGGCCACCACACCACCAGCGGCGCGCCGGTGGTGTTCGAGTCGCACCCGACCTACGACAACCTGTTCGGCCGCATCGAGTACGCCTCCGACCAGGGCGCCCTCTACACCAGCTACCGGCAACTGCGCCCGGGCGCGCTGCACCGCGCCAACGGCGGCTTCCTGGTGCTGGAGGCGGAGAAACTGCTGGGCGAGCCCTTCGTCTGGGACGCGCTCAAGCGCGCCCTGCAGTCGCGCCAGCTGAAGATGGAATCGCCGCTGGCCGAACTCGGCCGCCTGGCCGCCATGAGCCTGACGCCGCAGGTGATCCCGCTGCACCTGAAGGTCATCATCATCGGCTCGCGGCAGATCTACTACACCCTGCAGGACCTGGACCCGGACTTCCAGGAGATGTTCCGCGTGCTGGTCGACTTCGACGAGGACATCCCGCTGGCCGAGGACAGCCTCGAACAGTTCGCCCAACTGCTCAAGACGCGCACCTCGGAAGAGGGCATGGCGCCGCTGAGCGCCACCGCGGTGGCGCGCCTGGCCACCTACAGCGCGCGCCTGGCCGAGCACCAGGGGCGGCTGTCGGCGCGCATCGGCGACCTGTTCCAGCTGGTCAGCGAGGCGGACTTCATCCGCCAACTGGCCAACGAACCGGTCACCGACCTGGGCCACATCGAACGCGCCCTCAAGGCCAAGGAAACCCGCACCGGCCGCGTCTCGGCGCGGATCCTCGACGACATGCTGGCCGGCATCGTGCTGATCGACACCGAAGGCGCCGCCGTGGGCAAGTGCAACGGTCTCACCGTGCTGGAGGTGGGCGACTCGGTGTTCGGCGTGCCGGCGCGCATCTCCGCCACCGTCTACCCCGGTGGCAGCGGCATCGTCGACATCGAGCGCGAGGTCAGCCTGGGCCAGCCGATCCACTCCAAGGGCGTGATGATCCTCACCGGCTACCTGGGCAGCCGCTACGCCCAGGAGTTCCCGCTGGAAATCTCCGCGAGCATCGCCCTGGAGCAGTCCTACGGCTACGTCGACGGCGACAGCGCCTCGCTCGGCGAGGTCTGCACGCTGATCTCGGCGCTGTCGCGCACGCCGCTGCGGCAGTGCTTCGCCATCACCGGCTCGATCAACCAGTTCGGCGAAGTGCAGGCGGTCGGCGGCGTCAACGAGAAGATCGAAGGCTTCTTCCGCCTCTGCGAGGCCCGCGGCCTGACCGGCGAGCAGGGGGTGATCATCCCGCGTTCCAACGTCACCACCCTGATGCTCGACGAGCGCGTGCTGCAGGCGGTGCGCAACGGCCTGTTCAACGTCTACGCGGTGCGCCACGTCGACGAGGCGCTGGGCCTGCTGGTCGGCGAGCCGGCCGGCGCGCCGGACGCCAAGGGCCAGTTCCCGGCCGGCAGCGTCAACGCGCGGGTGGTCGAGCGCCTCAAGGAGATCGACGCCATGGGCATGGACGAGGAGGACAAGGAAAAGCTCGCCAAGGAGGCCGCGCCGGCCGCCGCCAAGGCCGCCAAGGCGCCCCAGGTGGAGAAGGAGCGGGCGCGCAAGAAGAAGGACAGCGACTGAGCCCGCTGCCGCTGGCCAGTCCTTGACCAGCGGCGGGGTCCCCAGCAATGGCGCTCGTCGGGCGCCGTTGCCCCCGTGGTGTCCACAACGATATCCACAGCTATGGTGGATAAAACGGGCTTTCCCGAGGTCAACCCCGGGTGTAGGCTCGAAAACAGGACAACCGCGAGGGTGCCGCCATGCCGCGTAACCTCTGCCTTATCCGCCCCTGTCTGGGGCTGACCACGCGCATCGAGTGCGTGATCAGGCCGCTGGCCGGAGAGAATGGACTCTGGACACTGCTCTGCGCCGCGGGCATGGCGGGGGCCCAGCCCACCGCCATCAAGGCCCAGGGCCCGTTCTACGGGCCTTTCGTGGCCGAGGGCGTGCTCGACGCCATCGCCGACTGCCTGGCCCAGCAGGGCTACGTGCCCGCCGACGACCTGCCCATCTGGCAACTGCACCTGCAGGCCGAGCTGCGCCGCATCAATGGCGAGCGCGTGCGAAATTTCGGGGACTACCAGTCTCACCCCGAGTCCTGAAGGCGCATTGCGCAGTCTCTGAGCGACCGCCGGCAACCCCCTGCGGGCGGGGGCTGGCGCGTTTCTTTCGGCGCTCCTGCACATATTTATCCACAGAATAACTGGATAACTCGCCGCGGGCCTTCAGCTATAATCCTGCGCCATTTCCGAACTCCTTTTGCGAAGGCCATGGAACGTTTCATCGAAAACAGCATGTACGCCGCCCGCTGGCTGCTGGCGCCGGTCTATATCGGCCTGTCGCTGGCATTGCTGGCGCTGACCATCAAGTTCTTCCAGGAAATCTTCCACATCCTGCCGGACATCTTCTCCATCGCCGAGGCCGACCTGATCCTGGTGCTGCTGTCGCTGATCGACATGGCCCTGGTCGGCGGGCTGCTGGTGATGGTGATGTTCTCCGGCTACGAGAACTTCGTCTCGCAGCTGGACATTTCCGAAGGCAAGGAAAAGCTCAGCTGGCTCGGCAAGATGGACGCCAGTTCGCTGAAGAACAAGGTGGCTGCTTCCATCGTGGCGATCTCCTCGATCCACCTGCTGCGCATCTTCATGGACGCCAAGAACGTCCCGGACAACAAGCTGATGTGGTACGTGATCATCCACCTCACCTTCGTTCTCTCCGCGTTCGCCATGGGCTACCTGGACAAGGCCACGCGCCACGACCACTGATCGCTTTTCCCGCCTCCAGCACACCGCCCGTCAGCCACAACTGACGGGCGGTGTCGTTTGCGCTGGGCGCGGCCGGCGCGCTGTACCAGACTGGCTGCGTTGGAGCCTACCCTGGAGGTGCGCGATGAACCTGCAAGAGCTGACCAACCGTTCCCTCGCCGGGGATATCGACGAACTCAACCTGGTATCCCTGGAGGGCGGCATCTACGTGCTGGAGGCGCGCGTGGGCCAGCGTTTCTTCCCGATCCAGGATGCCAAGGGGCACGTGCTCGGGGTGCGTTCGCTGGAGCACGCCCGCCAATTGCTGACGGCGTTGCCACCGATCCCTTTCCAACTGGTACATGCCGCGGTGCAGGACGAGATGTGCGGCTCGCAGAGCGGCAGCGCGCAGAACGACGAGGGCGTGCCCATGCCGCTGCATTGAGGTCGCGGTGGGGCGGGGCGGCCGACTGTGCTAGGCTGGCCGCCCTTTTTTACCCAGCGGAGCCCCCGCCATGAGCGAACTCAACCTTTCCACCGACGAAGCCCGCGTCAGCTACGGCGTCGGCCGCCAGCTGGGCGACCAGCTGCGTGCCAACCCGGTCCCGGGCATGAGCCTGGACGCGGTGCTGGCCGGCCTCTCCGACGCCTTCGCCGGTGCCGATAGCCGGGTGCCCGCCGAGCAGCTGTCCGCCAGCTTCCAGGTGATCCGCCAGCGCATGCAGGCCGAAGCCCAGGCCAAGGCCGAGGCGGCCGCCGCCGAAGGCGAGGCCTACCTGGTGGAGAACGCCAAGCGCGAAGGCGTCACCGTGCTGCCGTCCGGCCTGCAATACGAAGTGCTGGTCGCCGGCGAAGGCGCCAAGCCGTCCCGCGACGACACCGTGCGCACCCACTACCACGGCACCCTGATCGACGGCAGCGTGTTCGACAGCTCCTACCAGCGCGGCCAGCCGGCCGAGTTCCCGGTGGGCGGCGTGATCGCCGGCTGGGTCGAGGCCCTGCAACTGATGAACACCGGCAGCAAGTGGCGCCTGCATGTGCCGGCCGAGCTGGCCTACGGCGGCCAGGCGGTGGGCAGCATCCCGCCGCACAGCACCCTGGTGTTCGACGTCGAGCTGCTCGACATCCTCTGATGGATGCAGCCCGCGGCGGCCGTCCCTGGCCGCCGCGGCGTGCAGGGGGCTCCACGTTGCCCCCGCTGTGCAGCCGCCTCCCGGGCGGCGACCGCACGGATGGCGCGTCCTGCGCCATCGCAAAAAACCTGTACATCCCGCTCCCGCCTCGGCTCATGCTCTTCGTAGGAGCGAGCTTGCTCGCGAACGGCCCGCATCCGACCCATCCTAGGGGTCGTTATGTTTGCCAGATGAGATGCAGGAGTGGATTTATCCGCGATTCTGCCGGCAGTGCCGGCGCTCATCCCGCCAGCGCGGACAAGGTCCGCTCCTACGCCCGTGCTTCCCCGGAACTGTAATTGGATGGACTCACCCTCACCGAGGCGTCGAGGCGCCACGATGGCGGTCTAAGAAGCCACCGACAGTGAGGGTGAGTCCATGAAAAAGCATACGACGATGAATAAGCCGGTGTCTGCAACCGATGTATCGGTGTGCACGACAGTCGCCGTGGATCTGGCGAAAAAGGTCTTCCAGGTGGCGGGGGAAGACGCCCAGGGTCAACTGGCATACGAACAGCGAATCAAGTCGCGTGAAGCGTTTCAGGTGTTTCTGCAGAAGCTGCCGGAGGGCGTGACGGTGCTGATGGAAACCGGCCCTGGAGCACAGGCCTGGGCCCGGCTGCTGCAGGCGCAGGGCAACCCGGTGCGTATCCTGCCGGCCCAGCGGGTGGCCGAGCACCGGAGCGGAGCGAAGAATGATCGCAATGATGCCCACGCCATTCTGCGGGCGGGCCGGGATAGCAGTATTGCGTCGGTGCCGGTGAAGAGCGTCGCGGCACTGGCGATGCAGGCCTGGCACCGTGTCCGGCGGGGCTATGTGCGGCGGCGCACCGCCATGGGTAATCAGATCCGCGGGCTGCTGCTGGAGCAGGGTATCGCCCTGGCGCAGGGGGATGTGGGCTTGAAGCAAGGTGTCACCCGGGTGCTGGAAGACGCTAGACAGCCGTTGCCGGCGCTGCTGCGCGAGCTGATCGACGAGATGCTGAACGAATGGAAACGGCTGGGCGAGCGTATCGCCGCGCTGACCGGGCGTCTGGAAGCCTGTGCCGCCGCCGACCCGACAGCCAAACGGCTGATGACGGTACGTGGTATCGGTCCGATCACGGCTACGGCCTTGCTGGCCAAACAGGTCGAGCCGGAACGTTTCGCCAATGCGCGTCAGTTCGCTGCCTACTTCGGCATCGTGCCCGACCAGCACAGCAGCGGGCAGAAGGTGCGGCTGGGCAAGATGACCAAACGTGGCGACGCCTATGTGCGCAGCCTGATGGTCGTAGGCTCGCATGCGGTGTTGAAGCAACTGCGGCCCGATTCCGAACACCCGGATGATCGGCGCCTGCAGCGCTGGCTACAACGTCTGGGGCGCAAGGGCGCGGCAGTACGACTGGCCAACCGCAACCTGCGTATCGCCTGGGTGCTGCTGTGCAGCGAACAAACCTACCAGCGCAAGCCGAATGCTTGCCGGGAGATGGAAATGAGCCACTGATCAACGAGTTCCCGCCAACGGGGCGCCAAGTCGCTCCAACCCTTGCTGAAGAACATTGACCCCTGGTCAGACCGTCGCGGATCGATGCCTACGCTCCTACCGGCCTTCGAGGCCTCTTTGTAATCGGCATTCCGCGGGCTTACCCAATGTTGGCCAGAAGCCCGACGTGGCTTCCTCGAACAGGCCTAATACATAGATGCAGTCGGGTTTTCATGTTCAAAAGCGGGTTGACGGTGGGGGTGAGTCCATACATAGGAGCGGGCCCTGCCCGCGATTCGCGCGCAGGGCGCGCTCCTACAGGGGAATGAGCGTAGGAGCGAGCGTGGCTTTTTCGTAGGATGGTGTTGAGCGAAGCGATACCCATCAGCGCAACCGCATGGGTTTCGCAAGCTCAACCCATCCTACGAAAAGCGCCTCGGCGCAAACAGTCGCTCCTACGAAAACCCCCGTCGCTCCCGCGAACAGCCACAGCGTTCAACGCAGCGCGCGGGCGTAGCAGAACAGGAACAGGTTGCGCACCAGCTCCTTGAGCACCTGCGGCTCGCTGGTGCCCAGTTCGTGCAGGTCCAGGCCGCCCTGTTCGCGCAGCTCGTCCAGGGCGTCTTCCTGCAGCAGGGCGCAGACTTCCCCGGTATCGCGATTGAGGATGCGCAGATAGGGATGGGGGCGGTCCAGCCAGGCATCGATCATGTAGGTCATCTCTGCATCTCCTTGGTAGCCGAGTTAATGAGAATAATTCTTATTATCTCGATAGCAAGCCCCTATGCAGAATTTTTTTCCACCAACCGACCAATGCCATGGCCTGGATCAACCGCGCATAACGCAGAACGCCCGCGCGGCAGGGCCGGGCGGGCGTTCGTCGGATCGCGTGTGGATCAGTGGGTGCGGGCGACGGCGAACTCGCTCAGCTCGATCAGCGCGTCACGGTACTCGTTGTCCGGCAGCGCCTTGAGGCAGTCGATGGCGCGGGCGGCGTATTCGCGCGCCAGATTCGCGGTGTAGTCCAGGGCGCCGGCGGCTTCCACGGCGGCGCGGATGCCTTCCAGGTCCTGGCTGCCGCCCTGCTGGATGGCCTTGCGCACCAGTAGCGCCTGTTCCGGGGTGCCGTCGCGCATGGTGGCGATCAGCGGCAGGGTGGGCTTGCCCTCGGCGAGGTCGTCGCCGACGTTCTTGCCCAGGGTGCTGGCGTCGCCGCGGTAGTCCAGCAGGTCGTCCACCAGTTGGAAGGCGATGCCCAGGGCGTCGCCGAACTGGCGCAGGGCCTCGGCCTGTTCCGGCGTGGCGCCGGCGATGGCGGCGGCGCTGTGGGTGGAGGCCTCGAAGAGCATCGCGGTCTTGCCGCGGATGACTTCCATGTAGGTTTCTTCGGTGGTGCTGGCGTCGCGCACCTTGGTCAGCTGCAGCACCTCGCCCTCGGCGATCACCCGGGTGGCCTGGGAGATGATGCGCATCACCGGCATGGAGCCGAGTTCGACCATCATTTCGAAGGAGCGGGCATAGAGGAAGTCGCCGACCAGCACGCTGGGCGCGTTGCCCCATTGCGCGTTGGCGGTGGCGCGGCCGCGGCGCAGGCCGGAGGCGTCGACCACGTCGTCGTGCAGCAGGGTGGAGGTATGCAGGAACTCGATGGTGGCGGCCAGCAGGCGCAGGTCGTCCCCGGAGTAGCCCAGGGCCTTGCCGCTGAGCAGCACCAGCAGCGGGCGAAGACGCTTGCCGCCGGCGGAGATGATATAGTCGCCGATCTTCTCGACCAAGGGAACGCGGGAGCTGAGCTGGCGACGGATGATGCCGTCGACGGCGGTGAAGTCGTCCGCCACCACCCGATAGAAAGCCTGGGGTTGCATATTACGAAGGCGCTCCTCGAAGAATGCGCGGCATGCTAGGTGCCGGGGTGGGGGCTGTCAAGGAAAGCGCCGCAAGGCTTGTGTCCGCGTAGGGCTTTGCGTACAATCGCGGCCCCGAACTTCCCTGGCATACCCTGCCTTACGCAATTGCACGGGCGCTCTTCCGGCCCCATGCAGCCATGCCGACCGATACCTCTTCCTATAAAGCGTCGGGTGAGCAGGTCTAACGGAGACATCCAGATGTACGCAGTTATTGTTACCGGCGGCAAGCAATACAAAGTCGCCGAAGGCGAATTCCTCAAGGTCGAGAAACTCGACGTCGCCACCGGCGAAGCGATCAACCTGGATCGCGTTCTGCTGGTCGCCAATGGCGATGACGTCAAGATCGGCCTGCCGGTGGTAGAAGGCGCGAAAGTGACCGCTGAAGTGGTTTCCCACGGTCGTCACGACAAAGTGCGCATCATCAAGTTCCGCCGCCGCAAGCACCACATGAAGCGTCAGGGCCACCGCCAGTGGTTCACTGAAATCAAGATCACCGGCATCCAGGCCTAATTCCTTTTTTGGAGGATATGACTCATGGCACACAAGAAAGCTGGCGGTAGTACCCGCAACGGCCGCGACTCCGAAAGTAAACGCCTTGGCGTGAAGCTGTTCGGTAGCCAGGCTGTCAAAGCAGGCAACATCATCGTGCGTCAGCGCGGCACCCAGTTCCACGCCGGCTACGGCGTTGGCATGGGCAAGGATCACACCCTGTTCGCGAAAATCGACGGCGTGATCAAGTTCGAAGTGAAAGGCGCCTTCGGCCGTCGCTACGTAAGCGTCGTCGCTGCCTAAGCGAGCCTTCACTGAAAAAGCCCTGTCTCGCGACGGGGCTTTTTTGTTTCTGGCGTTTCCCGGCAACGGATCCCGGGCTCCTGCGTTTGCGCGGGCTTGGCTGTATCCTATGCTCCTTTTCTTATTCAACCCGCCACGCTGGCGGGAGGCGTTCCCATGAAATTCGTCGACGAAGTATCCATCCACGTGAAAGCCGGTGACGGCGGCAATGGCCTCATGAGCTTTCGCCGCGAGAAGTTCATCGAGAAGGGCGGCCCCAACGGCGGTGACGGCGGTGACGGCGGCTCGGTGTTCCTCGAGGCCGACGAGAGCCTGAACACCCTGGTGGACTACCGCTACACCCGCCGTTTCGACGCCCAGCGCGGGCAGAACGGCGGCAGCAAGGACTGCACCGGCGCCAAGGGCGACGACCTGGTCCTGCCGGTGCCGGTGGGCACCACCGTGATCGATGCGAGCACCCATGAAGTCATCGGCGACCTGACCGAGCCCGGCCAGCGCCTGATGGTCGCCCAGGGCGGCTGGCACGGCCTGGGCAACACCCGCTTCAAGTCCAGCACCAACCGCGCGCCGCGGCAGACCACCCCGGGCAAGCCCGGCGAGGCCCGCGACCTCAAGCTGGAGCTGAAGGTCCTGGCCGACGTCGGCCTGCTGGGCCTGCCGAACGCCGGCAAGAGCACCTTCATCCGCGCCGTGTCCGCGGCCAAGCCGAAAGTCGCCGACTACCCCTTCACCACCCTGGTGCCGAACCTGGGTGTGGTCAGCGTCGGGCGCTTCAAGAGCTTCGTGGTCGCCGACATCCCCGGCCTGATCGAGGGCGCCGCCGAAGGCGCCGGCCTGGGCATCCGCTTCCTCAAGCACCTGGCGCGTACCCGCCTGCTGCTGCACATCGTCGACATGGCGCCGCTGGACGAGAGCGACCCGGCCGATGCCGCCGAGACCATCGTCAACGAGCTGGCCAAGTTCAGCCCGGCGCTCACCGAGCGTGACCGCTGGCTGGTGCTGAACAAGATGGACCAGATCCTCGAGCCGGAAGAGCAGGAGCGGCGCAAGCAGCAGGTGGTCGAGCGCCTGGGCTGGGAAGGTCCGGTCTACGTGATCTCCGCGCTGGAGCGCGAAGGCACCGAGGCGCTCAGCCAGGACATCATGAAGTACCTCGACGAGCGCAGCCTGCGCATCGAGGAAGACCCGGCCTACGGCGAGGCCCTGGCCGAACTCGACCAGCGCATCGAAGACGAGGCGCGTTCCCGTCTGCAGGCCATGGACGACGCGCGTGCGCTGCGCCGTGCCGGCCTGAAGAATGCCGACGACCTCGACGACGACGATGATTTCGACGACGAGGACGACGGCGACGGGCCGGAAATCTTCTACGTGCCCTGACCGGCGCCGCGTGCGCCGGTCCCGAAGCAACCTGGTGAAACCTGACTTCGTAAGGTTGATGTATGCGTGAGAAAGTGACCGGCGCGCGGCGCTGGGTGGTGAAGATCGGCAGCGCCCTGCTCACGGCCGATGGCCGCGGGCTGGACCGCGACGCCATGGCGGTGTGGGTCGAGCAGATGGTCGCGCTGCACTGCGCGGGCGTCGAGCTGGTGCTGGTGTCCTCCGGCGCCGTGGCGGCGGGCATGAGCCGCCTGGGCTGGGTCTCCCGCCCGAGCGACATGCACGAGCTGCAGGCGGCGGCGGCCGTCGGCCAGATGGGGCTGGTGCAGGCCTGGGAGTCCAGCTTCGGCCAGCACGGCCTGCAGACCGCCCAGGTGCTGCTGACCCATGACGACCTGTCCGACCGCAAGCGCTACCTGAACGCCCGCAACACCCTGCGCACCCTGGTCGACCTCGGCGTGATCCCGGTGATCAACGAGAACGACACCGTGGTCACCGACGAAATCCGCTTCGGCGACAACGACACCCTGGCGGCCCTGGTGGCCAACCTGGTGGAGGCCGACCTGCTGGTGATCCTCACCGACCGCGACGGCATGTTCGACGCCGACCCGCGCAACAATCCCGAAGCCCAGTTGATCTATGAAGCCCGCGCTGACGACGCCCAGCTCGACTTGGTGGCCGGCGGCAGCGCCGGCGCCCTCGGCCGCGGCGGCATGCAGACCAAGCTGCGCGCGGCGCGCCTGGCGGCGCGTTCCGGCGCGCACACGGTGATCGTCGGCGGGCGCATCGAGCGCGTGCTCGACCGCCTGCGCTCCGGCGAGCGCCTGGGCACCCTGCTGACCCCCGAGCAAAGCCGCAAGGCCGCCCGCAAGCAGTGGCTGGCCGGCCACCTGCAGATGCGCGGCACCCTGGTGCTGGACGCCGGCGCGGTCAAGGCCATCGCCGAGGACCACAAGAGCCTGCTGCCGGTGGGCGTGAAGCAGGTCCAGGGCAGCTTCCGCCGTGGCGAGATGGTGGTCTGCGTGGACCCGCAGGGCCGCGAGATCGCCCGTGGCCTGGCCAACTACAGCGCCCTGGAGGCGCAGAAGATCATCGGCCAGCCGACCGATGCCATCGAGGGCCTGCTCGGCTACGTCGACGGCCCGGAGCTGGTGCACCGCGACAACCTCGTGCTGGTCTGAAGGAGTCACCGATGAAGCTGTCGTCCATGAGGTTGTCATCCGTGGGGCTATGGAAGAGCGTGTGCGCCGGTCTGCTGATGCTGCCGGCGCTGGCGGGCGCGGAGGAGATCGGCGAGGTCTCCACGGTGTTCAAGTGGGTGGGGCCGAACGACAAGATCGTGGTCGAGGCCTTCGACGATCCCAAGGTGGAAGGGGTGACCTGCTACTTGTCGCGGGCCAAGACCGGCGGCGTCAAGGGCGGCCTGGGCCTGGCCGAGGACCGCGCCGAGGCGTCCATCGCCTGCCGCCAGGTCGGGCCGATCCGCTTCGCCGGCGAGCTCAAGGATGGCGAGGAGGTGTTCAAGCAGCGCACCTCGCTGGTATTCAAGTCCATGCAGGTGGTGCGCTTCTTCGACAAGAAGCGCAACGCGCTGGTCTACCTCGTCTACAGCGACCGCATCATCGAAGGCAGTCCGCAGAACGCGGTGACCGCCATCCCGATCATGCCCTGGCCGACGAAATAAAAGCCTTCCGCTTTTCGTAGGAGCAACTGTCTTGCGCCGATGTGCTCTTCGTCGGATGGGTTGAGCTTGCGATACCCATGCTGCCGTGGTGATGGGTATCGCTTCGCTCAACACCATCCTACGAAAAGCCGTGCTTCCCTGGCGGCGTAAGCGGGCCCTGCCCGCGATTCGCGCGCAGGGCGCGCTCCTACAGGGAAATGCGTGGGTGGGGCGGCGTAGGAGTGGATCTTATCCGCGAATCGCGCAGGGGATTACGGCTCGCGGAGAAGCTCCGCTCCTACGGTCTGGGGCCGGGTTTAGGCTTTTCGCAGGCAATAAAAAACCGGCCACTGGGGCCGGTTTTTCAAGAACGGAACGCTTACGCGGTGGCCAGGGCCTTCACGTGGGCGTTCAGACGGCTCTTGTGGCGAGCGGCCTTGTTCTTGTGGATGATGCCTTTGTCAGCCATGCGGTCGATGACCGGTACGGCGGCAACCAGAGCGGCCTGGGCCTTGGGCAGGTCCTTGGCATCGACTGCCTTGACTACGTTCTTGATGTAGGTACGAACCATGGAACGCAGGCTGGCGTTGTGGCTGCGACGCTTCTCAGCCTGTTTGGCGCGTTTTTTGGCGGAAGGTGTGTTGGCCACCGTCGAGCTCCTCGAGAAAAACTTGGGATATAGCGAATAAATTAAGGCCGCGAATGATGCCGTCGAGTCCGTGCCTTGTCAAGGGTATGAGCGGCCTCCGACGAGCGGCATGGCCGGGGATTCGCGGACTGGGTGGGTGATTTATTCGACCGGCGGCCATACACTCGACGCCCTTTACTGGCCGCCGGGCGATCCGGCCGCCCCGCGGGCAGGGCCACCCTGCGCTGACAAGTCCCGGATGCAATGAACCTACTCAAATCGCTGGCCGCGGTCAGCTCCATGACCATGATCTCGCGGGTGCTCGGCTTCGTCCGGGACACCATAGTCGCGCGCATGTTCGGCGCCGGCATGGCCACCGACGCCTTCTTCGTCGCCTTCAAGCTGCCCAACCTGCTGCGCCGCATCTTCGCCGAGGGCGCCTTCTCCCAGGCCTTCGTGCCGATCCTCGCCGAATACAAGACGCAGCAGGGCGAGGAGGCCACCCGCACCTTCATCGCCTATGTCTCCGGCCTGCTGACCCTGGTGCTGGCGCTGGTCACCGCGCTGGGCATCCTCGCCGCGCCCTGGGTGATCTGGATCACCGCGCCGGGTTTCGCCGACACCCCGGAGAAGTTCGACCTGACCACAGCGCTGCTGCGGGTGACCTTCCCCTACATCCTGCTGATTTCCCTGGCCTCCCTGGCCGGGGCCGTCCTCAATACCTGGAACCGCTTCTCGGTGCCGGCCTTCGTGCCGACCCTGCTGAACGTCAGCATGATCGCCTTCTCGCTGTTCCTCACCCCGTACTTCGACCCGCCGGTGATGGCCCTGGGCTGGGCGGTGCTGGCCGGCGGCCTGGCGCAGCTGCTCTACCAACTGCCGCACCTGAAGAAGATCGGCATGCTGGTGCTGCCGCGCCTTAACCTGCGTGACAGCGGCGTGTGGCGCGTGCTCAAGCAGATGGGCCCGGCGATCCTCGGCGTGTCGGTGAGCCAGATCTCGCTGATCATCAACACCATCTTCGCCTCCTTCCTGGCCGCAGGCTCCGTGTCCTGGATGTACTACGCCGACCGCCTGATGGAGCTGCCCTCCGGCGTGCTGGGCGTGGCCCTGGGCACCATCCTGCTGCCGTCCCTGGCCAAGACCTACGCCAGCGACGACCGCCACGAGTATTCGCGCCTGATGGACTGGGGCCTGCGCCTGTGCTTCCTGCTGGTGCTGCCCTGCGCCCTGGCCCTGGCGCTGATCGCCGAGCCGCTGACCGTGTCGCTGTTCCAGTACGGCAAGTTCAGCGCCAACGACGCGCTCATGACCCAGCGCGCGCTTATCGCCTACGCCGTGGGCCTGCTCGGGATCATTCTGGTCAAGGTGCTGGCGCCGGGCTTCTATGCCCGGCAGAACATCCGCACGCCGGTGAAGATCGCACTCTTCACCCTGGTTTCCACCCAGGCGATGAACCTGGTCTTCATCGGCCCGCTCAAGCACGCGGGCCTGGCCCTGGCCATCAGCCTGGCGGCCTGCCTCAACGCCGGTCTGTTGTACTGGCAGTTGCGCAAGCACGACCTGTTCGAGCCGCAGCCGGGCTGGGCGAAGTTCCTCGGCAAGCTGGTGCTGGCGGTGCTGGTGATGTCCGCCGTGCTGCTGGGCCTGATGCATTTCATGCCGGCCTGGGACCTGGGCGGCATGCCGCTGCGCCTGGCGCGCCTGGGCGCGTTGGTGGCGGCCGGCGTGGTGGCCTATTTCGGTATGCTGGCGCTGCTGGGCTTCCGCCTGCGCGACTTCTCGCGGCGGGCGGTGAGCTAGCCCGGCGCCGGCACTTGGGTGCATCCGTGACGCGCGGCGGCTTTGTGCCTGTCGCGCGGCGGCGGGTGCAGGTATAATCGACCACTTTCTGAGCAATACGCGCGCTATGCAGCTGCTTCGAGGCCTCCACAACCTGCGGCCCCTGTCCGGGGGCTGCGTTGCCACCATCGGCAATTTCGACGGCGTCCACCTTGGCCACCAGGCGATCCTGGCGCGTCTGCGCGAGCGCTCGCAGGAGCTGGGCGTGCCCAGCTGCGTGGTGATCTTCGAGCCGCAGCCGCGCGAGTACTTCGCCCCGGATGCCGCGCCGGTGCGCCTGACGCGCCTGCGCGAGAAGCTCGAACTGCTGCGCGAGCAGGGCGTCGACTTCGTCCTGTGCCTGACCTTCAACCGCCGCCTGCGCGAACTGTCGGCCGCCGAGTTCGTCCGCCAGGTGCTGGTGGACGGCCTGGCGGTGCGCCACCTGGAAGTGGGCGACGACTTCCGCTTCGGCTGCGACCGTTCCGGCGACTTCGCCTTCCTGGTCCGGGCCAGCGCCGAGCAGGGCTTCACCGTCGAGGCCGCCACCACGGTGGAAGTCGACGGCATGCGGGTGAGCAGCTCGCGCATCCGCAAGGTGCTCGCCGACGGCGACCTGCACCAGGCCGAGCGCCTGCTGGGCCGGCCGTTCCGCCTGAGCGGGCGGGTGCTGCACGGGCAGAAGCTCGGCCGCACCCTGGGTTCGCCCACCGCCAACATCCAGCTCAAGCGCCGCAAGGCGCCGCTGAACGGCGTCTACCTGGTCAGCACGGAAGTGGCCGGCCAGCGCGTCAACGGGGTGGCCAACATCGGCACGCGGCCGTCGGTCAACGGTGATGGCCGGCCCCACCTGGAAGTGCATCTGCTGGACTTCGCCGGCGACCTCTACGGCCTGCACCTGGATGTGACCTTCCACCAGAAGCTGCGAGATGAGCAGCGCTTCGCCTCCCTCGAGGCACTGAAGGCGGCGATCCTCGCCGACATAGCCGCCGCCCGGGCCTACTGGCTGGGCCAACCGCTTGATTGAAGAAATTCCGAACAGGCCCTGAGATGACCGACTACAAAGCCACGCTGAACCTTCCCGATACCCAGTTCCCGATGAAAGCCGGCCTGCCCCAGCGCGAGCCGGAAACCCTGAAGTTCTGGAACGACATCGGCCTGTACCAGAAGCTGCGGAAGGCCGGCGAAGGTCGCCCGAAATTCATCCTGCACGATGGCCCGCCCTACGCCAACGGCAGCATCCACATCGGTCACGCGGTCAACAAGATCCTCAAGGACCTGATCGTCCGCTCGCGCACCCTGGCCGGCTACGACGCCCCCTACGTGCCGGGCTGGGACTGCCACGGCCTGCCCATCGAGCACAAGGTCGAGACCACCCACGGCAAGAACCTGCCGGCGGACAAGACCCGCGAACTGTGCCGCGCCTACGCCAGCGAGCAGATCGAAGGGCAGAAGGCCGACTTCATCCGCCTGGGCGTGCTCGGCGAGTGGGACAACCCCTACAAGACCATGAACTTCGCCAACGAGGCCGGCGAGATCCGCGCCCTGGCCGAGATGGTCAGGCAGGGCTTCGTGTTCAAGGGCCTGAAGCCGGTGAACTGGTGCTTCGACTGCGGCTCGGCCCTGGCCGAGGCGGAAGTCGAGTACGCCGACAAGAAGTCCGACGCCATCGACGTCGCCTTCCCGGTGGAAGACGAAGGCAAGCTGGCCGCCGCCTTCGGCCTGCAGAGCCTGGCCAAGCCCGCCGCCATCGTCATCTGGACCACCACCCCCTGGACCATCCCGGCCAATCAGGCGCTGAACGTCCACCCCGAATTCACCTACGCCCTGGTCGACACCGGCGCGCGCCTGCTGGTGCTGGCCGAGGAACTGGTCGAGTCCTGCCTGCAGCGCTACGGCCTGGAAGGCCAGGTCATCGCCACCGCCAAGGGCGAGGCGCTGGACCTGATCCGCTTCCGCCACCCGTTCTACGAGCGCTTCTCGCCGATCTACCTGGCCGAGTATGTGGCCCTGGACGCCGGCACCGGCATCGTCCACTCCGCGCCGGCCTACGGCGAGGACGACTTCCGTACCTGCAAGCAGTACGGCATGAGCAACGACGACATCCTCAGCCCCGTGCAGAGCAACGGTGTGTACGTCCAGGACCTGCCGTTCTTCGGCGGCCAGTTCATCTGGAAGGCCAACCCGAACATCGTCGCCAAGCTGGACGAAGTGGGCGCGCTGCTCAAGCACGCCAGCATCAACCACAGCTATATGCACTGCTGGCGCCACAAGACCCCGCTGATCTACCGCGCCACCGCGCAGTGGTTCGTCGGCATGGACAAAAAGCCCGAAAGCGGCGCCACCCTGCGCGAGCGCGCGCTGGAAGCCATCACCCAGACCGAATTCGTGCCCAGCTGGGGCCAGGCGCGCCTGCACGGCATGATCGCCGGCCGCCCGGACTGGTGCATCTCGCGCCAGCGCAACTGGGGCGTGCCCATCCCGTTCTTCCTGCACAAGGCCACCGGCGAGCTGCACCCGCGCACCGTCGAGCTGATGGAAGCAGTCGCCCAGCGCGTGGAGAAGGAGGGCATCGAGGCCTGGTTCAAGCTCGACGCCGCCGAACTGCTCGGTGACGAAGCCGCGCAGTACGACAAGATCAACGACACCCTGGACGTCTGGTTCGACTCCGGCACCACCCACTGGCACGTGCTGCGCGGCTCCCACGCCGAGCTGGGCCATGCCGATGGCCCGGCCGCCGACCTCTACCTGGAAGGTTCCGACCAGCACCGCGGCTGGTTCCACTCCTCGCTGCTGACCGGCTGCGCCATCGACGGCCACGCGCCGTACCGCCAGCTGCTGACCCACGGCTTCACCGTGGACGAGTCCGGCCGCAAGATGTCCAAGTCCCTGGGCAACACCGTGGTGCCACAGACCGTGATCGACACCCTGGGCGCCGACATCCTGCGCCTGTGGGTGGCCTCCACCGACTACTCCGGCGAGATCGCGGTCTCCCAGACCATCCTGCAGCGCAGCGCCGACGCCTACCGGCGCATCCGCAACACCACGCGCTTCCTGCTCTCCAACCTGACCGGCTTCGACCCGGCCAAGGACCTGCTGCCCAACGACCAGTTGCTGGCCCTGGACCGCTGGGCCGTGGACCGCGCCCTGCTGCTGCAGCGCGAGCTGGAAGAGGCCTACCGCGAGTACCGCTTCTGGAACGTCTACTCCAAGGTGCACAACTTCTGCGTGCAGGAGCTGGGCGGCTTCTACCTGGACATCATCAAGGACCGCCAGTACACCACCCAGGCCGACAGCGTCGCCCGCCGCTCCTGCCAGACCGCGCTGTTCCACATCGCCGAGGCGCTGGTGCGCTGGGTCGCGCCGATCCTCGCCTTCACCGCCGAGGAAGTGTGGAAGTTCCTGCCCGGCGAGCGCGCCGAGTCGGTCATGCTGACCACCTGGTACGACGGCCTGTCCGAACTGCCGGCCGACGCCGAGCTGGGCCGCGCCTACTGGGAGCAGGTCATGGCCGCCAAGGCCGCGGTCAACAAGGAGCTGGAGAACCAGCGCACCGCCAAGGCCATCGGCGGCAACCTGCAGGCCGAGGTCACCCTCTACGCCGAGGACGACCTGGCCCGTAGCCTGGGCAAGCTGGGCAACGAGCTGCGCTTCGTGTTGATCACCTCCACCGCCACCCTCGCGCCCCTGGCCGATGCCCCGGCCGATGCCGTGCAGAGCGAACTGCCCGGCCTCAAGCTGAAGGTGGTGAAGTCGGCCCACGCCAAGTGCGCCCGTTGCTGGCACCACCGCGAGGACGTCGGCAGCCACGCCGCGCACCCGGAAATCTGCGGCCGCTGCGTGGAGAACATCGAAGGCGCGGGTGAGGTTCGCCACTATGCCTAACCGCTTCGGCCGCCTCGGCCGTCTCGGCCTGCTGTGGATAACCGTGCTGGTCCTGGTCCTCGACCAGGTCAGCAAGGCCTACTTCGAAGGCACGCTGAGCCTGTACCAGCAGATCGTGGTCATCCCCGACCTGTTCAGCTGGACCCTGGCCTACAACACCGGCGCGGCCTTCAGTTTCCTGGCCGACAGCTCCGGCTGGCAGCGCTGGCTGTTCGCCCTGATCGCCATCGTGGTCAGCGCGGTGCTGGTCATCTGGCTCAAGCGCCTGAAGCCCAGCGACACCTGGCTGGCCATCGCCCTGGCCCTGGTGCTGGGCGGCGCGCTGGGCAACCTGTACGACCGCATCGTGCTCGGCCACGTGATCGACTTCATCCTGGTGCACTGGCAGAACCGCTGGTACTTCCCGGCGTTCAACCTGGCCGACAGCGCCATCACCGTAGGCGCCATCATGCTGGCGCTGGACATGTTCAAGACGAAGAAATCCGGAGAGACCGCCCATGGCTGACAGCAACAGTGATATCCAGCGCATCGGAGCGGATACCGAAGTCACCCTGCACTTCGCC
Organism: Pseudomonas sp. AAC; assembly: GCF_000725445.1. NCBI lineage: Bacteria > Pseudomonadati > Pseudomonadota > Gammaproteobacteria > Pseudomonadales > Pseudomonadaceae > Pseudomonas > Pseudomonas sp. AAC. Next base: position 361,664 of record NZ_KL647102.1, read on the forward strand.
CTCAAGCTGGAAGACGGCAACGTCGTCGACAGCACCTTCGACAAGCAGCCGGCCACCTTCAAGGTCGGCGACGGCAACCTGCTGCCGGGCTTCGAGCAGGCGCTGTTCGGCCTCAAGGCCGGCGACAAGCGCACCCTGAACATCGAGCCGGAGCAGGGCTTCGGCCAGCCGAACCCGGCCAACGTGCAGGTGATGCCGCGCGACCAGTTCCAGGACATGGAACTGGCCGAAGGCCTGCTGGTGATCTTCAACGACGCCGCCAAGACCGAGCTGCCCGGCGTGGTCAAGGCCTTCGACGAACAGCAGGTGACCATCGATTTCAACCACCCGCTGGCCGGCAAGAGCCTGACCTTCGAAGTGGAAATCATCGACGTAAGGGCGCTCTGAGGGCCCTTCGCAGGCGTAGGATGGGTTGAGCCAAGCGATGCCCATCGCGCCATCCCCTCTGCGCGCCGAGACAGACCGACCATGCAAATCAAACTCGCCAACCCCCGCGGCTTCTGTGCCGGCGTCGATCGGGCGATCGAAATCGTCAACCGCGCCCTGGACGTGTTCGGCCCGCCGATCTACGTGCGCCATGAAGTGGTGCACAACAAGTTCGTGGTGGAGAACCTGCGCAACCGCGGCGCGGTGTTCGTCGAGGAACTCGACCAGGTGCCGGACGACACTATCGTCATCTTCAGCGCCCACGGCGTGTCCCAGGCCGTGCGCAAGGAGGCCGAGAACCGCGGCCTGAAGGTCTTCGACGCGACCTGCCCGCTGGTCACCAAGGTGCACATGGAAGTGGTGCGCTACAGCCGTGATGGCCAGGAGTGCATCCTCATCGGCCACGAAGGCCACCCCGAGGTGGAAGGCACCATGGGCCAGTACAACCGCGACAACGGCGGCGACATCTACCTGGTCGAGGACGAGGAAGACGTGGCCGCGCTGCAAGTGCGCGACCCCGAGGCCCTGCACTTCGTCACCCAGACCACCCTGTCGATGGACGACACCTCCAAGGTGATCGACGCCCTGCGCGCGAAATTCCCGCACATCAAGGGCCCGCGCAAGAACGACATCTGCTACGCCACCCAGAACCGTCAGGACGCGGTCAAGGACCTGGCCGACCAGTGCGACCTGGTGCTGGTGGTGGGCAGTCCGAACAGCTCCAACTCCAACCGCCTGCGCGAACTCGCCGAACGCATGGGCACCCCCGGCTACCTGATCGACGGCGCCGAGGACCTCAAGCGCGAATGGTTCGAAGGCAAGCAGCGCATCGGCATCACCGCCGGCGCCTCCGCCCCGGAAGTGCTGGTGCGCGGGGTGATCGAACAACTGCGCAAATGGGGCGCGGAGCCCGAGGTGGAACTGGATGGGCGGGAGGAGAACATTACGTTCTCGATGCCCAAGGAACTGCGGGTGAAGGCGGTTTAAACCCGTTCCTGCCAGGCGGCATCTTCCGTCCCCTCCAGGAGCCATGGCGTAGGACGGGTGGAGCGAAGCGATACCCATCGCCATATTCGACCGAACGCCGGCCTTTGCCGGCGGAATCGCGGATAAATCCGCTCCCACGCTGTATCCCGCCTGCGCCTAGGTGCTCTGCGTAGGATGGGTTGAGCTTGCGAAACCCATGCTGCCGTGGTGATGGGTATCGCTTCGCTCAACCCATCCTACGACGGCATTTCTCCTGTTCCTGCTCCGTAGGGGCAGCGTTTCACTTCCAGCAGTCGTTCACACTGGTGCTGCCGCTGACGCCGCGGGTGCCCATGGCATTGAGCGTCAGGTTCCCGCATTTGGTATCTCTCGTCTGCACGCCCTGCGGGGTTGCCGTCAGCAGGTAGCCACCGCTTCCGTTGGGGTTGCTGATGGTCAGCGCGTACTTGCCGGTATCCGAGGTCACGGTCGTGCCGTTTGTATTGCGCATATTCAAATTGCCGATGTCGTCTTGGTCAGTGACATAGGCATTGTTCTGGGCGAAGTAGCGCTCCTGACGCGCGGCCGCGTCGTTGAGCAGAGCCTGCCCTTCGCTGCGGTTGCCGCGCAGGACGTATTCCTGGTAGCTGGGATAGGCGATGGCCGCCAGGATGCCGATGATGGCCACCACGATCATCATCTCGATCAGGGTGAAACCCGCTGTCTTCTTCATGTACTGCTTCCTCATTGCGGGGCTGCGCGCCAAGTCTGGCGTCCGGTGGACTCGGGGCCGAAGCTGATGTTCATCGGCGCGCCGTCGGCAGTGAAGCGGGTATTGCCGGAAAGCGCCGCGCCACCGGCCGGGGTCTTGTAGCCGGAGACCACCTGGCTGGTGTCGCCGGAAACGTAGGCGTCGCCCTGGTCGACCACGAAGTTCTGGCTGAAGTCGAAGATGTTGAAGTCGGCGCGACCGCCGGTATAAGGGTCGAGGCCGTACGACCAGCCTTCCACACCAGCCTGGCACACATCCAGGCTGGGTGTGCGGGTGTTGATCAGCAGGGCCTGACCACGGGCCGCCATTTCGTCGACGATCCGCTCGCCTACCAGGCTGCCCCCGGTGACCTGGAGGTTCAGGTACCAGCCGCTTTTCGTCGTCCAGTCCACGCTGTTCTGGCTGAGCAGACGGATATCGAAGGTGTTGGCCGTGTTGTCGGCGAAGGTCGCACCGTTCACCTGGGACGAAATGGTCTGCCCTTGCAGGTTGGCCCGCGACAGGGTTGGCGTGCTGGTGACCGCTTCGCCCTTGGTCTTCTTGTCCCAGATGCCGTAGAGCGTCTGCAACTGGAACGGGCTGGTCTTGTCGACGGTGCCCAGGTAGCGGCCGGTACCGAAGATCACCAGATAGCCAGTGGTCGAGGGATGGCGTACCAGCGATGGCGGCGCGGTGATCGGTTGGCGCACACCGCCACTGCCGTCGGCATCCTTGGCCACGTACAGCGGGGTGCCGTTGAAGGATGTCTTGAAGGTCGAGGCCTGGACGTTGGTGTTGGCGAAGGGGTTGGTGGCGGAGCTGTCGATCAGGTCGAAGCGCCACAGGTTACCCTGCAGGTCGCCGGCGTAGGCGTAGTCGATGATGCCATCGCTGTTGTTGTCGGCGCCGCGGATGCTGGACAAGCCGTTGGTACCGGCGACGCCCTGTGCTTCCAGTGTCTTGAGGACGGTGCCGGTCTTGATGTCCAGCACGTACATCACCGCCTTGCCGCTGCTGTTGTTGGCGCTGTTGTAACCATTGGGCAGCAGCACGCCCCATTGACCGCTGTGCAGGCGGGCGACCACCGGAGTGGGGATGGTGAAGCCGAGGTTGCTCAGCGTCGTGTTGGTACTGTCCTTGCTGCTGGCGTTGTCGTCGTCGAACTCCCAGAGCAGGGCGATGTTGTCCGGGTCGGTCACGTCTAGGGCGAAGGCGGACTTGCCGCCGGCGCCCAGGGTGCCCACCAGCACGGTATGCCAGGCGTCGTCGTAGTAGACGTCGCGCACGGTCAGGCTACCGTCGACGAACCAGCGGTGCTGGGCGGCGGTGTAGTCCTTGCTGCTCAGGTACTGCAGGTTCGGGATGACGGCGCGGGGCACGAAGGCGAATTTCTCCACGCCGGTGGTGCCGTCGAAGGCGTGCAGCATGCCGTCGTTGGCGCCGACGTAGACCTGGGTGCGGCGAGTCTTCTTGGCTTCGATGAAGTCGGCGTACTTCTGGTAGCCGCCATCGATGGCGCCTGCCAGGTAGGCCAGGTACTGGGCGCCGGAGACCACCACCGGGTTGGAGTTGATGATGTCGCCCAGCAGGGTGCTGCGCCGGCGGAAGCTGCTGCCTTCGCCGCTGCGGTCGCCCAGCACGTAGCCGAGCTGCGCGGAGGTCAGGGTGGTCTGCAGGTCGACGCCGTTGTAGGTCACACCCGACAGGTTGCTGTGGGTGAGGGTGGTCAGGCTGCCGTTGCTGCCCTTGAACTTGATGTTACGGGTGCTCGGGAACTGGTCCTTGGCGTGCCAGACCACGGTGCGGGCGAAGGTGGCCGGGTTGATGGTCTCCTTGATCAGGTCGCCCGACCAGTCGTCCACCAGGAAGTTGGAGCGGTATACCGAGCGCGCGTCGCTGATCGAGGCGCCGGGTTGCAGGCGCTCCACCGACGGGGTGGAGACGGAGCTGTTGCGCTGGTAGATGTCGTTGAACGCTTTGTTCAACTGGTCCTTCAGCGTCAGGGCGTTGGTGACCAGGAAGTAGTTGTCCGGCACGCCGTTGCCATCGGTGTCGTTGTTGGTCGCGTTGGTGCCGTACTTGGCGGCGTACCACAACGGGTTCTCCAGGAAGGTGGCCGCCGGGGTGCCCGACAGGGTGAAGGTGCGCGAGGAGCTGAGCCGGCTCAGGGTGCAGTCGTTGGGTTTGGTGGTCGCGTTGCAGTAGTTGGGATCGCGACCATCGGGAGTATCCAGCTTGTAGGCGACGTTGTTGCCGCCCTGGTCCTTGACCTCAAGGTAGATACCGTCCTTGGTGGTGCCGGAGATCACGTAGCCCATGTGCTGGTCGATGCCGCCGGCGGCGTATTCGGAGGTCATGTTGATGACCAGCTTGCCCTGATCGTTGACCAGCAATTCATACAGGGCGATGGCGTCCATGTCATGGTCGGCGCCCTGTTCCACGTCCTCGTAGTTGATGCGGAACTTGGCGTAGGGACGGCCGCCGTTGAGGGTGGCGTCGCAGTCGCTGACCAGGCTGGGCGTGCCGCCATTACAGGCTGGCGAAGTATTGGCGAACTTCTCCACGTAGTAGTCGACGATCTGGTCGGTGGGCTGGAAGCTGCCGTTCGCGTCGATGCTGCTGCCACCGACGGACTTGGCGAAGGGCACCACGGTCACCACGCTGGTGACGCCATTGCTGGTGACGGGGAACTTGATGGTCGGCAGGGGCGAGGCCAGTGCTACCGAGTAGGTCAACAGGGCCTTGTCGCCGCCGATCTTGTTGTTCGCGCCATAGCGCGCCACGGCAGCGGAGTAGTAAGTGCCCTGTTTGCTGGGTTCCTCCGGCGCCAAACCGCGGACGGTGGACAGGTTGCTGACGGTCTTGGCTGTGGGGGCACTGTCGGCGACACCGTTGGATTCGCCGATGAAGATGGACTTGCTGCCACCCCCTTCGGCTGCCCAGATCTTGTCCGCCTCGGTGGAGACGTTCAGGCCCGCCAGCGATCCTGAGGAGGGCGCCGAAACGTCGGTGGACCATTTGCTGCCCGGCAGCTTGAAGTCATAGGACGGGTTGATGTCGCTGATGACCGTCATGGCCGGGACCGAGCACACGGGGTAGCCATTGGGGTTGGCGGTCGACTTGTAGGGCGGGGTCCAGGTGCCGATGCGCGGAAGGCCCAGCACGTCCTTGTCCTTGCTGTTGCCGGAGCCATAGTCATAGGTGCTGGTGGGCGTTGTTTCACCGGAGAAGTAGCGCATCGTCTCGTACATCATTTCGCCGATCGGATTGCCCCACATGTAGCAGGTGTCGTTCTGAGTGATCGGGCGCGTGGTGATCCAGCCGCAGCCGTAGGTATGGTCGCCGTAGTTGAAGTCGATGATGCGCAGCTTGTTGATGGTCGCCACGATGCCGTTGGTCACGCCGTCGGAACCGCACACGTTGGTGCCGGCGAAGCAGTATTGCCCGGTGGTCGAGCTGTACTCCTTGGAGAAACTCTGCAACTGGCTGCGCAGCACGCCGCCGCTGATGTTCTTCTGGAACGAGCCGGTGAGCAGGCCGAAGTACATCTTGTTGGTGGCGCCGTAGTCGTGAAGGATACCGGTCGGCTTGAAGCCGTTGCCGTAGGCGGTGCAGTTGCTTTCGCGCAGGCCGGCGTTGTCGGTGCCGCTGGGGCAGACCGAGACCTTGACGTTCCTGTCGGTCATCTCGCTGGTGCCGGTGGCCGGGGTCTTCCAGTACAGGTAGAAGTTGGCGTCGCCGCTATTTTCCTCGTGACGGAACTTGAAGGTATAGGCGGTACCCGCGGTGAGCGTTACCGAGGCGGTGGTGCCGTTGCCGCCGCCGCCGGCCTTGCCGTGGTCGCCATAGTAGGACGCGGTAACGCCATTGACCTGGAATTCGACCGCGTCGTCACCGTCCACCGAGAACTGGTAGACGCCCGTCAGCGCCGGGGTCAGGGTGCCGGTGATCAGCGTGTGATAGCCATCCTGGCCACAGCCGTTAGCGGAGTAGGGGTTGGTGAAGTTCTGGCCGGTGCTTATGTTGGTGAATGATGGCGTTCCGCTACCGCATTTTGCAGAGTTGCTGCTGTAGTTGTTGAACAGGTCGTCCATCTGCGACTTGTTGGTGGAAGTCGAGCGCGAGTCCTTCCAGGTGGTGAGCGTCAGGCCCGACATCTGGTCGGCGGGCACGATGGTCCAGTTGCCGCCACTGGGGCCGCCACTGGTGCAGTTGACCTCCGAGCCGGAACTGTTCACGCAGGTGCTGCCGGCTACCGGCCGCTCCTTCGACACCCAGTTCCAGATGCGGAAGCTGGTGTTGGTCAGGGTGCGCAACTGCGGCACGCCGGTGTCCTGGGTCAGCGACACCACGGCGAACAGGTGGCGGTAGCCGCCGGCCGCCGGCTGGCTCAGCGGGGTGTAGTCGGAAATGCGGTAGCCGTCGTAGGCCTCGCTCAGGTATTCCTTGCCCCAGGCGTGGTCGTCCTGGGGAACGTAGGAGCCTTGCAGCACGGTGGAGGTGGTGGTGTCCTCCACCCGGTAGCCGCCGTAGAGCACCTTGCGCAGGGCGTCCATGCGCGAGGTGGCCAGGTAGTTGAGGAAGTCGCCGCTCCAGTGGCCAGGGCACTTCTTGTCGGTGGTGGCGCTGACCGGGCTGAAGCGGCCGTCGCTGTAGTCGTAGCAGGCGAACGAGTTGAAGTAGCCGTAGTAGTCGATGCCGCCGTGTTCCTTGTCCAGGTGCCCCTTGTAGCCCACGTCGAGAATGCCGTCGCCATTGAGGTCGGAGGCGTCGTTGTAGGCCTCGTAATACAGCTTGTGGTCACGGCCCATGACCAGCATGTTCAACGGTGGCACCGAGTCGTTGACGAAGACCGGGGTGCGCGAGATGTCGATGTCTGCCCAGGCGCTGGCGCACGGAAGCAGGAGGGCGCAGAGCAGGCTGGCGCTGGCGTTGATCGCGGTTTGGCGGAGAGTCTTCATGTCAGTGCCTGGGGGTCAGTTGTTGTATACCCGGGCCACCACGGAGCGCAGTGGGGCCGTGCGGTTGTTGCTGGAGGCGCGGCTGTTCACTTCATAGAAGAAGGTGCCGTTGCCCAGCATCATCGAGCCGTACTCGGGGTTGATCGACTGGCCGCCGACGTTGCCGCTGGGGGCGGCGATCATGTAGCGACTGACAGTGGTTGTCTGCGTGGAGGGCGTAACGCCCGTGCCGGTGTAGCCCATGGCGTCGGAGAAGTCCTGGGCATAATCGTTGGCGGTCTTGTTCCAGATACAGGGCAGGTCATCGGTGGTGGCGTCCGCCGGGCAGCGGTCGGGCGGCAGCAGCGACTCGCTGAGGCTCTCCTCGGTGTTGCGTAGCGCCGATTCGGCGCCGTTGAACAGGCGCTTCTCCTCGGCCACGCTTCCGGTGATACGGGCTTCCAGCGCCGACTGGCGGACGCTGGAGATGGCCAGCACGGAGATGACCAGCAGGATGATCAGCGAGACGAACAGGATTGCGCCCTGCTGCGACTGGCGGGATGCATTCATGGCATGAGGTTCCTGAGGGTGATCGAGCCTTGGGCGATCTGGTAGAGCTGCCCGCTGTCGGTGCCGATGCCGGAGTCGGGATAGCGGGCCTTCCATTGCGTCAGGGTGGCGCTATCCATGCCCTGGCGGGCATTGACCGAACTCACCATAAGAGCGGCATAGCGCACTGCCCGGATCGGCTGGGTACCCGGGGAGGTGGTATAGGTATCTACCTGGCGTTCATCGGTCTGGGGGCCGACTCCGTACTCGAACTGAATGTCGGCGACGCCTCTTAGGATGGTCCCTGGCTCATCTTCACCCGCTGCACACTTGAGTTCGTTGTCTTCGATGAAGAACTTTTCCATCACGGTCAGCGTGCTGGTGGTGTAGGGCTCGTCGGGAACGGTTCCGTCGGCGGGCTTCGCCCCCAGGCAGTTGCGCTCGTCGGGGTCGCGGGGTTCATAGCGGATGCAGATGCCGCTGTCGCTGGCCAGCGTGACAGTCTGACCCTTGGCGAATGCGCATCCCTCCGGGGCTCCGCTGCTTGAGTCTGCCGCCGGGAAACTGGTATCGAACCCGCGGTCGGGCTGGCGCCGGTAGCCGGTCTTGCTCAGTTCCTGGTCGAGCAGCAGGAAGGTGTAGCGGCTGTTTTCCTGGTTCTCCGTCTGGGCCTGCTGGAAGACGAAGGTGTTCTTGTTGTCGATGAAGATCTGCACTATCCCGATGATCAGGAAACTGCTGACGGTCAGGGCGACCATCAGCTCGATCAGGGACAGGCCTTGCTGGCGCTTCTGCATGCTGGTCCGCCTCAGATTTCCGCTCTTACCCGATAGCGGCAGATGGTCTTGTCGTCGCCGCTGTCCGCCGCATCCATGCACTCGCCGCTCTTCACCCGCCAGGCCACCTGGATTTCGATGGCGCGGCCCGCACTGCCACAAGTGCCGGCGCTGCTCCCCGCGCGGCAGACGTGCACCTCGGCTGCCAGACCGCTGGCGCCGGGCAGTGTCTCCTGCACGCGGGTCAGCCAGCAGTTGAGCTGCTCGGCGGGGTTGGCGTTGGCGGGGAGCGGCTGGCAGCTTCCCTCCTCGGGCGCCTCCGGGTAGCCGTCGCTACCGGTGAAATACGCCGAGTTCGGGTTGAGGTTGCCGCTGGCGGTATAGACCTGGTCGCGGTTGCTGCGCATGGTCTCCAGCATCTCGTTGGCCAGCATGGCGGCGGTGCTGCGTTGCACGGAGTCCTGGGTGTACTGCACCGTGCGTCCTTGCATGGCGACCATGCCCAGCACCCCGATGCAGATCAGCAGCAGGGCGACCAGCACCTCGATCAGGCTGAAGCCGGAGGATTGCCTGCGAACGTCATTCATGATCCGCAACTCCCGAGTGCTTCACCTGCGTCCGACGTGCCGCGAGGCCACAGTCTCACCTGTCCGGCCACGCTGACGGTCAATTGATAGCCGGTGGCGGCATCACCGTCGTTGCAGATGTAGATGTTGGTATTGGCGGAGGCGGTGCCGTTCGGATAGAAGGTCACCGAGGCAGTGGCCGGCAGGATGCTGAGGGTGCTTTGCTGGCTATCCAGTTGGCGAAGGACGGTATTGCCCTGGCTGACTGTCCAGGCTCCGCTGCTGGCTGCTGCGGTGATATCGACATTGCGCGTCACCGCCTCGGCGCGGGCGTATTGCAGCAGGGAGGCGAGTTCGCTGGCGGCGCTCTGAGTCCGGTTGGTCTTGATCAGGTAGCTGAAACTGGGTAGCGCGATGGTGGCGAATATCACCAGCAGCGCTACGACGATCATCAGCTCGACCAATGTGAACCCCGCCATTTTCTGGGGGCGCGACATGGCGCATTCCTCCTATTTACCTTGAAGGAAATGCTGCCAATTTGTGTGGGAAATGTCCCTTTTTGTTGGATGGCCGATACAAATCGCGCGATGTCCGGTCATGTCCGCTGGTCTTCTGTGACCTCGGTCGCAGAGCGCTTGTGCGCTGCTCAGCGTGGGCAGAGGCTGGCGCTGGGGGCGCTTTCGTGGCGGATGCGGCCGCTTCGGTTGATCACGATCCGGTGGGCTGTGGCGTGTTGGGCACAGATCCTGAAATGGCCGGCGTGGAAGGCGCCGTTGGGGCGGATGGCCTGGCCCTGGGGGCGGTAGTGGATATAGCTGCGGGAGGTTTCGTCCGGGTATATCTGCACGCCTTCCAGGGGCGGGTGGAGGCGTAGCCGGGGTTCGCCGGATTGCTGCTGGCCGTCGTTGTTGTCGTCGTGGAACAGCGCCCAGCCTTTGGCCCAATCGCCTTCGTGGGCCACGACGCTGACCGGGCGGCCGGTCAGTACCGCGGTTTGACGGGCATGGCTCAGGGCGCCATGCAGGCTGTGCAGGGCGACAAGGGCGCGATTTGACTGGAGCAGGTTGTCGAAGGCCGGTATGGCCAGGCTGGCGAGCAGCGAGAGCAGGAGAATCGAGAGCAATGCTTCCAGCAGGCTGAATCCGCGATTCTTGGGCATGAGGAGCCGTCCCTGGCTTTGCCTTGCTGCCGCAGTATCTTTCTTTTGGTCCGTTATCTGGGCCTTGGATGTCGTGCGTCGATTCCGTCGAAGGTGTAGGGCGCTTCGCTCTGGTGGGGTTGGTATAGTGGCGCGCCGGATGACCGTCCGGTTTCCTGTCGGTTCGAGGTGCAGCGGTATGTCGGATGTTCTGCTTGTCGGTGGTGGCGTTGTCGGGCTGTTGAGTGCCTGGACCCTGGGGCGCGAGGGGCTGCGGGTGACTCTGGTCGAGCGTGGTGAGACCGGGCGCGAGGCCTCCTGGGCCGGCGGCGGCATCGTTTCCCCGCTCTACCCCTGGCGCTACAGCCGGGCGGTGGCGAACCTGGCGCACTGGTCGCAGGATTTCTATCCGGCGCTGGGCCAGCAACTGCTGGAGGACACCGGCGTCGACCCCGAGGTGCACGTCACCGGCCTCTACTGGCTGGACCTGGACGACCAGGCCGAGGCGTTGGCCTGGGCCCGCGCCAACGGCCGCCCGTTGCAGGAGGTGGACATTTCGGCGGTCCATGATGCCGTCCCCGCGCTGGGGGCCGGTTTCCAGAAAGCGGTCCACATGCCGGGCGTGGCCAACGTGCGCAACCCGCGCCTGGCGCGTTCGCTGCGCGAGGCGCTGCGGCGCATGCCGAACGTCGAGGTGCTTGAGGGTTGCGAGGTCAGCGGTTTCATCCAGGAGCAGGGCGCCATTCGCGGCGTGCGCTGCGCCGACGGCGAGCTGCGGGCCGATGCGACCGTGCTGGCGGCCGGCGCCTGGAGCGGCGAGCTACTGGCCGGCCTGGGCCTGGAACTGCCGGTCGCGCCGGTGAAGGGGCAGATGATTCTCTACAAGTGCGCGGCGGATTTCCTGTCCAGCATGGTGCTGGCCAAGGGGCGCTACGCCATTCCCCGGCGCGACGGCCATATCCTGGTGGGCAGCACCCTGGAGCATGCCGGCTTCGACAAGACGCCCACGGACGAGGCCTTGGCCAGCCTGCGCGCTTCCGCCGAGGAACTGCTGCCGGCGCTCGCCGGGCTGGCGCCGGTGGGACACTGGGCGGGGTTGCGGCCGGGCTCGCCCGAGGGCATTCCCTTCATCGGCCAGGTGCCGGGGTACGAAGGGCTTTGGCTGAACACCGGGCACTACCGCAACGGCCTGGTGTTGGCGCCGGCGTCCTGCCGGTTGCTGGCGGACCTGATGTCGAAGCGCGAGCCGATCATCGAGGCGCAGCCCTATGCGCCGGAAGGGCGCTTGGTGGCGACGCCGTTGGCGTGATCCCGTTCGCGAGGACGGGCAGGGCGGCAATAGGTGGGCTTTGCGTAGGGCGAATAACCGTTCGCGGTTATCCGCCGTTTATCCCATGTGTTAGCCAGTGCCCAGGTCAATCTTGGAGCCGCCTGGGGTCAATCCCGGGATCGAATTCGGGGTTGGCCGGGAAGCGAGGCTAGGCGGCGGATAACCGCGAACGGTTATCCGCCCTACGTTCTGCCAGGGCACGGCGTAAGGGGGGGCCCTTGCTCAATCGATACCGAGCTTCTTCAAGCGATAGCGCATCGAACGGAACGTCAGTCCCAGGCGCTGGGCAGCGGCGGTACGGTTCCAGCGGGTTTCTTCCAGCGCCTGCATGATCAGCTTGCGTTCGATCTCTTCGAGGTAGTCCTCGAGGTTGTCGATCTGCGCCAGGCTGGCCTCGCCGGTTTCGCCGCCGCCGGTGGCCTCGGCGAAACGCAGGTCCTGGGGCTGGATGACATCGTCTTCGCACAGGGTGTAGGCGCGTTCGAGCATGTTCTCCAGTTCGCGCACGTTGCCCGGGAAACGGTAGCTCTTGAGCTTTTCCAGGGCTTCGGGGCTGACCTGCGCCGCGGCCAGGCCGCTGTCGCTGGCCAGGCGCTTGAGCACGCGCTCGGTGAGCAGCGGGATGTCCTCGCGGCGCTCGCGCAGCGGCGGCACGCGCAGTTCGATGACGTTCAGGCGGTAGTAGAGGTCCTGGCGGAAGCGGCCGGCGGCGACTTCCGCGGCCAGGTCCTTGTGGGTGGCGCAGAGCACGCGCACGTCCACCGCCACTTCCTGCTGGCCGCCCACTGCGCGCACGGCCTTTTCCTGGATGGCGCGCAGCAGTTTCACCTGCATCGGCAAGGGCAGGTCGGCCACTTCGTCGAGGAACAGGGTGCCGCCATTGGCGGCCTGGAACAGGCCCTGCTTGTCTTCCACGGCGCCGGTGAAGCTGCCTTTCTTGTGCCCGAAGAATTCGCTTTCCATCAGCTCGGACGGGATGGCGCCGCAGTTCACCGGGACGAAGGCCACTTCGCTGCGCGGGCCCTGTTCGTGGATCAGCCGGGCCACCAGCTCCTTGCCGCTGCCGGATTCGCCGCTGATGTAGACCGGCGCCTGGCTGCGCGCCAGCTTGGCGATCTGGTTGCGCATCTGCCGCATGGGTGGCGAGTCGCCCAGCAGGCGGTTGTCCACCGGCGCGTCTTCCGCGCCCGGCGAGCGCAGGCGCAGGGCCGTGGCCACCAGTTCGCGCAGGCGGCCGAGGTCCACCGGCTTGGTGAGGAAGTCGAAGGCGCCAGCCTTGAGCGCGTTGACCGCGGTGTCCAGGCTGCCGAAGGCGGTGATCATGGCCACCGGCACCTGCGGGTGGCGCTGCTGGATGTGCTGCACCAGGTCCATGCCGGTGCCGTCGGGCAGGCGCATGTCGGTCAGGCACAGGTCGAAGGGCTCGCGGGCCAGGTATTCCTTGGCCTCCTTGACGTTGCGGGCGCTGCGGGTGTCCAGCTTCATGCGGCCGAGGGTGATTTCCAGCAGCTCGCGGATATCCGGTTCGTCGTCGACGATCAGGGCTTTTTGCCGGCTCATGCTCTTTTCTGTCAGCTCTGCTTGCGCGGGTGGGCGAAGGTGATGCGGAAGCTGCCACCGCCTTCGTCGCGGTTCTTGAAGTCGATGCGGGCCTGGTTGCTTTCGCACAGCTCGCGGGAAATGTACAGGCCCAGCCCGGTGCCCTTGCTCTCGGTGGTGAAGAAGGGTTCGAACAGCTTGCCCAACTGCTCCGGGGCGATGCCGGGGCCGTCGTCGAGCACCTCCAGCACCGGCAGGTCGCTGTCCCGGTCGCGGAACAGGTTCAACCACACCTGGCCGCTGCCGTTCTGCCGGGCACTGTACCGTAACCCATTCTGCACCAGGTTACCCAGCACCTGGGTGAGTTGGCTGGGGTCCATGCGCGTCTGGATCTCGCCGCCGCCCATTTGCAGGTGGATCTGCTGGTCGCCGCGCAGGCCTTCGCGCTGCTCGTCGGTGAAGCGCTGCAGCCACTGCCTGAGGTCCAGCTGTTGCGGCTCGGCCTGGCGCCGCCGCGACAATTGCAGGACGTTCTCGATCACCAGGTTCATGCGCCGCGACTGGTCCTGGATGATCTGCGTCAGGCGCCGGTCGGGGGCGTCGAGCGTTTCGGATTCCTGCAGCAGCTGCGCGGCGTGGCTGATGGCGCCCAGGGGGTTGCGGATCTCGTGGGCGATGCCGGCGGTCAGCCGGCCCAGGGCCGCCAGCTTGAGCTGCTGGGCCTGCTGGGCGATCTGCGAGATGTCTTCGAGGAACACCAGGGTGTGCTGCTCCTCGCCGCGGCGCAGCGGGATGAAGCTCGGCTGCAGCATGGGGCCGCCTTCGGGCGCCTGCAGGCTGGGCGGGCGCAGCGAGGGGTTGCGCTCCCACTGCTGCAGGCTGTCGAGCAGTTCCGGGCAATGCTCGGTGGCGAGCTTGCCCGCCAGTTCCGGCTGGGCCAGCAGGCCCAGGGCGCTCTGGTTGGCCAGCAGCACGCGGTGCCGGCTGTCCAGCACCAGGATGCCGGTGCGCATGCGCTGCAGGATGAGGGCGTTGAGCTCTTCGAGGTTGGCCACGGTGGTGGCGCGTTCCTCGGCCAGGTGTTCGGTGAGTTGCTGGCGCCGCGCCAGGCCCTGCAGCAGCAGCGCGGCGGCGAAGCTCAGGGCGCCGAGGCTGCCGGCCTGGACGTAGTGGTTGATCGCCGTGGGCTGGCTGAGGCTGAGGTAGAAGGTCAGGTAGATCATGCCGATCGCGGCGACGGCAGCGATCAGCAGGCCGATGCGCCCGCGCAGCAGGATGTTGGCGATGCCCACCGCCACCACCAGCAGGTTGCCGATGCCGCTGGGCACGCCGCCGGCGGCGTAGAACAGGCCGCACAGCGCGAGGATGTCGAACAGCGCCAGGAGGAAGATCGGCAGCAACTGGCGCGGCGTCGGCATCAGCACGGCGATCAGGATGTTGACGATCAGGTAGCTCCAGCAACTGGCATGGAACAGCGCCGACTGGCCGACGTTGAGCACGCGGTCGTCGAGGTCGCTGGAAATCAGCAGCACCAGCAGCAGGCCGATGCTCAGGCGGTACAGGTGGTACAGGCGGAGGATGCGCTGCCCCTGCTGGCCGCTGATGGGGATGGCCTTAGCCATGCCGCTGGCTGTCCTGCTGCAGGTGGGCCTGGCTGCAGTACCAGCGCTGCTCGTGCTGCAGCGCGTTGGCGCGCGGCACGTGCACGCCGCACTGGGCACAGCGGACCATGGGCTCGGCCGGGTCGTCCGGCGGCGCCTGGGGCGGGCGTTGCGGGCGGGTAGCCTTGCGCCACAGCCACCAGATCAGGGCAATGAGGAGGATCCAGAACAGCAGGCGGACCATGGCGTTCCCTTTTTTCGTGAAGAGCCGCAGTTTATCCGAGCCACCACGGCGTACAAGTTGCGCGGGCCGCTACTGTGCGGCAGATTCGCGCGGGCATGAAAAAGGGAGGCCGGAGCCTCCCTCTGCATGGCGGGTCGATCAGTCGACCAGGCCGAAGGTCAGGTAATGCCACCAGGAGTGGCTCTTCTTGCCGCTGGTGTCCGGCTTCTCGACTTCCTCGTCCTGGTGCTCGGGCTGCAGCTCGCGCGGGATCTGCTGGCGCGCGTCTTCGTACTGGCGCATCACGTCCTTGCTCGCCTGGGTTTCCATCTGCGGCGGCGCGGTGTTGGAGTCGATCAGGCCGAGGGTGGCCTTGGCCAGCCAGGAGCGGCTGCTGTCGTCGTCCTCGCGGGGCTCGAACTGGCCGTCCTTCAGGCTGGGGTTGTCCGGGTAGTTGAGCTTGAGGGTCTGCAGGCTGCTGTCGGCCAGGTCGTTCAGGCCCAGGCGCTGGTAGGCCTCGGTCATGATCGCCAGGCCATCGCCGACGGCCGGGGTCTCCTGGAAGTTCTCCACCACGTAGCGGCCGCGGTTGGCGGCGGCCACGTAGGCCTTGCGCTTGAGGTAGTAGTGGCCGACGTGCACTTCGTAGGCCGCCAGCAGGTTGCGCAGGTAGACCATGCGCGCCTTGGCGTCCGGGGCGTAGCGGCTGTTGGGGAAGCGGCTGGTGAGCTGGGCGAACTCGTTGAAGGAGTCGCGCGCCGCGCCCGGGTCGCGCTTGGTCAGGTCCAGCGGCAGGAAGCGCGCCATCAGGCCGCGGTCCTGGTCGAAGGAGGCCAGGCCCTTCATGTAGTAGGCGTAGTCGACGTTCGGGTGCTGCGGGTGCAGGCGGATGAAGCGCTCTGCCGCCGAACGCGCGGCTTCCGGCTCGGCGTTCTTGTAGTTGGCGTAGATCAGCTCCAGCTGCGCCTGTTCGGCGTAGCGGCCGAACGGGTAGCGCGACTCCAGCGCCTTCAGCTTGTTGATGGCGTTGGTGTAGCTGTTGTTGCCGAGGTCTTCCTGCGCCTGCTGGTACAGCTGGCTCTCGCTCAGGTTCTCGTCGACCTTGTCGCCCTTGGACGAGCAGGCGGAGACCAAGACGAGGGTGGCGATCAGCAGCAGGTGTTTCACTTGCATGGCGGCTTGCGTCCCTGGACGGTCGGCTGTCGCGGCCGCATCCGTCTGTTATGATTGGCGCCCCAGGCGAACCCCTGGGACAAAGGCCCCGTATTTAACCACAGCGTGCCGCCCACCAAAAGGTGGCGCGCCTACTGTGTCCCATCATGTCCGATCTCATCCAACTGGCGGCAGAAGTGCCGTTCGACCTGGGCGGCCAACGCCTCGACCAGGTCGCCGCACAACTCTTCCCCGAACACTCCCGCTCGCGCCTGGCCGGCTGGATCAAGGACGGCCGCCTGACCGTCGACGGCGCCGTGCTGCGCCCGAAGGACGTCGTCCACGCCGGCTCGCGCCTGGCGCTGGAGGTGCAGCTGGAGGCCCAGGGCGAGTGGAAGGCCCAGGACATCGAGCTGGACATCGTCTACGAGGACGAGCACATCCTGGTGATCGACAAGCCCGCGGGGCTGGTGGTCCACCCGGCCGCCGGGCACCAGGACGGCACCCTGCTCAACGCCCTGCTGCACCACGTGCCGCACCTGGCCAACGTGCCGCGCGCCGGTATCGTGCACCGCCTGGACAAGGACACCACCGGCCTGATGGTGGTGGCCAAGACCCTCGAAGCCCACACCAACCTGGTCGCCCAGCTGCAGGCGCGTTCGGTGAGCCGTATCTACGAGGCCATCGTGGTCGGGGTGATCGTCGCCGGCGGCAAGATCGATGCGCCCATCAGCCGCCACGGCGTGATGCGCCAGAAGATGGCGGTGGTGCCCACCGGCAAGCAGGCGATCAGCCATTACCGGGTGCTGGAGCGCTTCCGCTCGCACACCCACACCCGGGTGAAGCTGGAGACCGGCCGCACCCACCAGATTCGCGTACATATGTCGCACATCGGCTTCCCGCTGGTGGGCGACCCGGTCTACGGCGGGCGCTTCCGCATTCCGCCGGGGGCTAGCCCGACACTGGTCGAGTCGCTGCGCGACTTCCCGCGCCAGGCCCTGCACGCGCGCTTTCTCGAACTGGACCACCCGGCGACCGGCGAGCGCATGAAGTGGGAGTCGCCGCTGCCTGACGACTTCACCTGGCTGCTCAGCCTGCTGCGTCAGGACAACGAGTCCTTCGTATGACCTCGCCCTGGCTCATCCCCGACTGGCCGGCGCCGGCCAACGTGCGCGCCTGCGTCAGCACCCGCGCCGGCGGAGTGAGCCAGGCACCGTTCGACAGCTTCAACCTCGGTGACCACGTCGGCGACGAGCCGGCCGCGGTGGCCGAGAACCGCCGCCGCCTGGAACAGGCCCAGGGCTGCCGGCCGGCCTGGCTGAGCCAGGTGCACGGCATTGAGGTGGTGGAAGCCGACCCTTCCCGCGTCGCCACTGCCGACGCCAGCTGGAGCGCCACGCCGGGCATCGCCTGCGCGGTGCTCACCGCCGATTGCCTGCCGGCGCTGTTCTGCGACCGCGCCGGCACCCGCGTTGCAGCGGCCCACGCCGGCTGGCGCGGGCTGGCCGGCGGCGTGCTGGAAGCCACCCTGGACAGGCTGGCGGTGCCGGCTGGCGAGGTGCTGGTCTGGCTCGGCCCGGCCATCGGTCCGCAGGCCTTCGAGGTCGGCCCGGAAGTCCGTGAAGCCTTCCTCGCCGACCACGCCGAGGCCGAGGCGGCCTTCGTGCCCAGCGTCAATGCCGGCCGCTACATGGCCGACATCTACCAGCTCGCGCGCATCCGCCTGGCCGCGCGGGGTGTCACTGCCGTCTATGGCGGGGGGCTGTGCACCTTCAGCGATGCCGAGCGTTTCTATTCCTACCGCCGCAACCCGCGCACCGGGCGCCAGGCCAGCCTGGTCTGGCTCGGCTGACTCCGTAGATTCCGCCTTCCATGCTGCCCTGGTGATGGGTATCGCTTCGCTCAACCCATCCTACGAAGAGCGCCTCGGCGCAATCGGCAACAGCCTTCCCTCTGCGCGCGAATGCCGCTTTCGTGATGGCCTTGCGCCGGTACGAACTGACCGGCGTCATGGCGATTTGGCTTGAAGCGGCCAAAATCGTCCTTATCTAACTGGCATCCCGGCGGGTTGTTTCTTCATCAGGGGCAGGTATCGCCCCGACCCGCTATCTAGAAGGAAGGACGAACTCCATGCGAATCGACCGTTTGACCAGCAAGCTGCAACTGGCGCTGTCCGATGCCCAGTCCCTGGCCGTTGGCCACGATCACCCGGCCATCGAGCCGGTGCACCTGCTTTGCGCCCTGATCGACCAGCAGGGCGGCTCCATCAAGCCCCTGCTGATGCAGGTCGGCTTCGATATCCCGGCCCTGCGCGCAGCCTTGAATAAAGAGCTGGATGCGCTGCCGAAAATCCAGAATCCCACCGGCGATGTGAACCTCTCGCAGGACCTGGCGCGCCTGCTCAACCAGGCCGACCGCCTGGCCCAGCAGAAGGGCGACCAGTTCATCTCCAGCGAACTGGTGCTGCTCGCCGCCCTGGACGACAACGCCAAGCTCGGCAAGCTGCTGCTCGGCCAGGGCGTGAGCAAGAAGGCCCTGGAGAACGCGGTGAACAACCTGCGCGGCGGCGAGGCGGTCAACGACCCCAATGCCGAGGAGTCGCGCCAGGCCCTGGACAAGTACACCGTGGACATGACCAAGCGCGCCGAGGACGGCAAGCTCGACCCGGTGATCGGCCGTGACGACGAGATCCGCCGGACCATCCAGGTCCTGCAGCGGCGCACCAAGAACAACCCGGTGCTGATCGGCGAGCCCGGCGTGGGCAAGACCGCCATCGTCGAGGGCCTGGCCCAGCGCATCGTCAACGGCGAGGTGCCCGACGGCCTCAAGGACAAGCGCCTGCTGGCCTTGGACATGGGCGCGCTGATCGCCGGCGCCAAGTTCCGCGGCGAGTTCGAGGAGCGCCTGAAGGCGGTGCTCAACGAGCTGTCCAAGCAGGAAGGGCGGATCATCCTGTTCATCGACGAACTGCACACCATGGTCGGCGCCGGCAAGGCCGAGGGCGCCATGGACGCCGGCAACATGCTCAAGCCGGCCCTGGCCCGCGGCGAGCTGCACTGCGTCGGCGCCACCACCCTGGACGAATACCGCCAGTACATCGAGAAGGACGCGGCCCTGGAGCGGCGCTTCCAGAAGGTGCTGGTGGACGAGCCCAGCGAGGAAGACACCATCGCCATCCTCCGTGGCCTGAAGGAGCGCTACGAGGTGCACCACGGGGTGACCATCACCGACGGCGCCATCATCGCCGCGGCCAAGTTGTCGCACCGCTACATCACCGACCGCCAGCTGCCGGACAAGGCCATCGACCTGATCGACGAGGCCGCCAGCCGCATCCGCATGGAGATCGACTCCAAGCCGGAGGAACTGGACCGCCTGGACCGCCGGCTGATCCAGTTGAAGATCGAGCGCGAGGCGCTGAAGAAGGAAGACGACGAGGCCACCAAGAAGCGCCTGGCCAAGCTGGAAGAAGACATCGCCAAGCTCGAACGCGAATACGCCGACCTGGAAGAGATCTGGAAGTCGGAGAAGGCCGAGGTGCAAGGCTCGGCGCAGATCCAGCAGAAGATCGAGCAGGCCAAGACCGAGCTGGAGCTGGCCCGCCGCAAGGGCGACCTGAACCGCATGGCCGAGCTGCAGTACGGGGTTATCCCGGACCTTGAGCGCAGCCTGCAGATGGTCGACCAGCACGGCAAGGCGGAGAATCAGCTGCTGCGCAACAAGGTGACCGACGAGGAGATCGCCGAGGTCGTGTCCAAGTGGACCGGCATCCCGGTGTCGAAGATGCTCGAAGGCGAGCGCGAGAAGCTGCTGCGCATGGAAGACGAGCTGCACAGGCGCGTCATCGGCCAGCACGAAGCGGTGGTGGCGGTGGCCAACGCCGTGCGCCGTTCCCGCGCCGGCCTGGCCGACCCCAACCGGCCCAGCGGTTCCTTCCTGTTCCTCGGCCCGACCGGGGTGGGCAAGACCGAGCTGTGCAAGGCCCTGGCCGAATTCCTCTTCGACACCGAAGAGGCGCTGGTGCGCATCGACATGTCGGAGTTCATGGAAAAACACTCGGTGGCCCGCCTGATCGGCGCCCCGCCGGGCTACGTCGGCTATGAGGAAGGCGGCTACCTGACCGAGGCCGTGCGCCGCAAGCCGTACTCGGTGGTGCTGATGGACGAGGTGGAGAAAGCCCACCCGGACGTTTTCAACATCCTCCTGCAGGTGCTGGAAGACGGCCGCCTGACCGACAGCCATGGCCGCACCGTGGACTTCCGCAACACGGTGGTGGTGATGACCTCCAACCTCGGTTCGGCGCAGATACAGGAGCTGGTCGGCGACCAGGAGGCCCAGCGCGCGGCGGTGATGGACGCGGTGAACGCGCACTTCCGTCCGGAGTTCATCAACCGGATCGACGAGGTGGTGGTGTTCGAGCCGCTGGCCCGCGAGCAGATCGCCGGCATCGCCGAAATCCAGATGGGCCGCCTGCGCAAGCGCCTGGCCGAGCGCGAGCTGAGCCTGGAGCTGAGCACGGAGGCGATGGACAAGCTGATCGCCGTCGGCTTCGACCCGGTATACGGCGCGCGGCCGCTGAAGCGGGCGATCCAGCGCTGGATCGAGAACCCGCTGGCGCAGCTGATCCTGGCCGGCAAGTTCCTTCCCGGGGCGAAGATCCATGCCAAGGTGGAGGGCGACGAGATCGTGTTTGCCTGATCTTGGTGCCTCTGGAAAAGCCCCGCGTTGCGGGGCTTTTTCTTTTTTTGCTTTTTGCTTTTGTAGGAGCGAGCTTGCTCGCGAATGGTGCTTACCGGCAGCACAGGTGCCTTGGAGTGGCTCCGCTCCCTCTCCCCAGCCCTCTCCCTGAAGGGAGAGGGGGCTTGTCCGTGCCGAGAAATG
>NZ_KL647103.1:0-177931 GCF_000725445.1 Pseudomonas sp. AAC
AATCGATCGGCTCGCGCGTCCCGCGCCTCACCAGTTGTAGCTCACCTTGGCCGTGATCTCGCGGCCCGGGTTGTAGTAGTCCGCGCTACCGCGACCGACCACGTGCTGCTCGTCGAACAGGTTGCTGACGTTGATGGCCAGGTCGGTGTCCTTGAGGAGCTGGTAGTTGAACGCGGCATCGAACAGGGTGGTGGCGTCGCTCTTGCCGGTGTCGTTGAAGTCGCCGAAATAGTAGGCCCCCGTATACCGGGCGCCCAGGCCGACGCTGACATCCGTTCCTGGCACGCTGTAATAGCTCCATAGCGAAGCCGAGTGCCTGGGGGCGGAGACGAGCTGGTTGCCCTTGATCGACACGACCTCGTAACCCGTCCCGCTCCATACCTGCAGCGCGCCGCGGAGCACCTCGGTGTCCATGTAGGAGTAGCCGCCGACCAGGCTCAGGTTCTCCGTCAGCTCGGCCTTGACCTCCAGGTCCAGGCCTCGCACGCGCTGCGAGCCTACGGTCTGCTGGTCGATGACGCCGTTCGGCTGCACGACCGCGGTGGCGACATCGTCCTGGGTCAGCTGGTAGACGGCAGCGGAGAACAGCGCGTTCATCTCCTGCGGCGAATACTTCACACCCACTTCGTACTGGGTGCCGCGCTCCGGGGTGACGCCGACCTCGGGCGGGGAAACCGACTCCACCATGCTGACGTAGGTGGAAACCTCGTCGTTGACGATATAGGTCAGCGCGCCGCGGAAAGAGTTTTCCGAGAAATTGTCCGAGGACTTGATGCCGGAGAGGTGGTCGGTTTCGGAAACGTCCATGGAGTCGTTGCGCATGCCGGCGGTGACGATGAAACGCTCGTAGAACGACAGGTTCTGCTGCAGGAACACCGACTTGATGGTGCTGTCCTGGTCCTTGTCCTGGTAGACGATGGCCGGCGAAACGCCGCGGTATACCGGGTTGGCAACGTCTATCGGGTCGGCGGAGCCATAGACGGAGACGTTCTTGGCGGAGGAGTCGAGATATTCCACGCCGACGATGCTGCTGCTGTCGATGTTCTCGAAGCGCGCGTCGTACTGCAGCATCAGGTTGCCGTTGAACTGCTCGGCGTCGCTGTCGGAACCCAGGTAGCCACGGTCGACCAGGGTTCCGGTATGCCCGGAAGCGTCGCTGATATAGGCATAGCCGTATTCATCGCTCAGGTCGCTGTGGCGCAGGTTGCTGCGCAGGGTGAAACCGTTGTCGAAATCATGGGTGAAGTTGGCGCTGACGTTGGTGCGCTCGACATCGTGGAAGTTGTAGCTCGGCTCGCCGAAGAACTTGTCGCGGTCATACTCCCTGTCCATGGGGTAACCGCCACTGTTGGGCGTGTTGTCCTGGCGCAGGTGATCCACCACCAGGGTGGCGGAGGTATAGGCCGTCGGCGCCCAGGTCAGGCCGCCCATGAGGAAGTTGTTGTCGTCCTGGGAGTGGTCGTATTCGCGATCGCTGTCCTGGAACTTGCCGGTGAAGCGGTAGGCCAGGGTCTTGTCTTCGTTCGCATCGCCGGTATCCAGGCCGGCCTCCATGTGGTTGAACGAGCCGTAGGTCGCATAGACCTGGCCGAACCTGTTGAAACGCGGCTGCTTGGTCACGAAGTTCACCGAGCCGCCCGGGTCGGCCGGGCCGAACAGCGTGGAGTTGGCGCCGCGCAGCACCTCGACGCGCTCATAGGCGAAAGGCTCCTCGCGCACGCCGCGCATCGAGCCCAGGGTCAGGCCATCGCGGTAGGTGGTGGCCTGGAAGCCGCGAATCAGGAAGTAGTCGTTGCGGTCATCGGTGCCGTAGTAGTCGGTGATGGTCCCCGGGGTGTACTGCAGGATTTCCTCGGTCGTGCTGGCGCTGCGCTGCTCGATTTCCTTCTGGGTCACGACGGAAACCGAGGCCGGGGTGTTCTGGATGTTGGTCGCCACCTTGCCGCCGACCCACAGTTCCCGGGCCACCACCGAGGTGGAGGGGTCGTCCGCTACCGCCTGGGCGTTAACGATGACGGGAGCGAGGCGATAGGGCTCCGCGCCTGGCGCCTTCTGCAGCCCATAGCTGCCATCGGCCTGCCGAACGGCCTCCAGGCCGGTTCCGGAAAGCAGCGCGGCCAGGCCGTCCGACACCGTGTAGCTGCCTTGCAGGCCCGGGCTGGTCACGCCCTCGGCCACGCTGCCGGCACCGACCAGATACACGCCCGCCTCACGGGAAAAACGCGTGAGCACGCTGGCCAGCGGGCCGGCGGGAATGTCGTAGCTGCGCTCGGCGCTGGCCACGACGCCGTCCCCGGCCATGGCGACCGGCGACCAGGCCGCCAGGCCCACGGCGCTGCCCGATAGCGCCAGGTGAAGCGCCAGGGTCAGCGGGCGCAGGGCAAAAGCGTGTGCGACAACACCCGGGTGGGCAGCGCGCGGGTGACAGCGGAGGGACATGGACGGCATTCCTCTGGGGACAAGGGTTGATGAGCGAAGACCCTCAACAGCCGATGCCATACGGCCCCTCGAGGCACCGATGCGGCGATGTTTCATGTCTTCTCACTGGGTAAACCAGCGAGCGGGTGAAACCCGGAACCCTTTTTCCGATTTTTTTTGCCCGCCGTGCTCAGCGCCGGGCTTCGATGCTCGCCCACCAGGGCAGGGGCTGTTCGATACGGATCGGCAACGCCGAGGCCAGCATGCGCAGCACGCGCTCGGAGTCCTGGATGGGGAAGTTGCCGTACACCCGCAGGTCGGCCACCTCATCGGCGACGCCGAGGTGGCCGTGGCGATAGCGGCGCAGCTCCTGCACCACCTCGCGCAGGGAGATGTTGTCGGCCAGCAGCGAGCCCTGGGTCCAGGCTTCACGGGCCGCGTCGGCGGCCTGGCTGTCACCGATGTGGCTGGCGCTGAAATGCGCCTGCTGGCCGGCCTTCAGCACGCGGACGGCGCCCTTGGCAGTGCGTATTTCCACAGCGCCTTCATAGACGGCCAGCCAGGTTCGCTCACCCTCGCAGCGCACGTTGAAGCGCGTGCCCAGCGCTTGCAGGCGCCCATGTCCGGTCTCGACGTAGAAGGGGCGCGCGCCCTTGGCGGTGGCGATGAACACCTCGCCGCGCACCAGCGTGACGCGGCGAGCCCGGGCACTGAACGCCAGGTCGATGGCACTGGCGGTGTTGAGCCAGGCGCGGGAGCCATCGGCCAGGGTTATTTCACGTTGCTCGCCGGTGGCGGTGCGGTAATCGGCGCCCCAGGCCATCAGGGCGGGCGGCAACAGCGCTTCACGCCAGCCCAGCCAGCCGCACAGGGTGCCAGTGCTGACGGCCGCCATTGCGGTCAGCAGCCGGCGACGCGAATGCATGCGTTCGGCGGCGATACCCAGCGCATCGGCGGCCAGGTGCGTGTCGGGCCGGCCGCGCAGCGGCTCGAAGTTGCGGCTGACGCCTTCGACATAACGCCAGGCCTGCTCGTGCATCTGATCCGCGCCCAGCCATGCCTGCCAGTGGGCGCGCTGCTGGGCGCTGGCCTGGCCGTCACGCAGGGTGGCGTACCAGTAGGCCGCCTGCTCCAGCACGGCGTGCGAGGGCAGGGGGCTTTCGTGACCGGGGTTCGCCATCAGTAGAGCGGCTCCTGGCGCAACGCGGCAGCCGTCTCGCCGGCGCGCAACGTCAGGCACGCGAGCATGGCCTGGGCCACGTACTTGCGCACCATGCGCCCGGAAACCCCCAGCTGCGCGCCGACCTCGTCGTCGGTCATCTCGCACACCACGGCGAGGGTAAAGGCCCGTGCCGCCTTGGCGGACAGCGTCTGCAGCATGCAGCTGATTTCCTCCAGGGCTTGCAGAACCGCGGCCTGCCGCTCGGCGGAGGGGCACTGCTCTTCCGGCAGCGCCGCCAAGGTGTCGAGCCAGGCGCGTTCGATTTCCTGGCGCCGCCACAGGTTGATGCACAGGTTCTTGGCGGTGGTTCGCAGGTAGGCGCGCACTTCGGCCATGCTGGCGAAGCGCGGCTGGCTGGCCCCGCCGATCAGCCGCAGGAAGGTGTCGTGGGCCAAGTCCGCGGCATCGCTGGCGTGCCCCAGGCGCCTGCGCAGCCATGCCTGCAGCCAGCCGTGATGGTCGCAGTACAGCGTCTCCAGCGATGGGGGAGTGGCATAGGCAGATGAGCTCACAGACAGTCACCACGCCGCCGGGTGGTGTCCCGCGGCCATCAGAGTCTTTTGGTAAATGAGAATCGATACTAATCATCACATAGCTTGCCATTGGCCAGCAACTCGGCGCCGCTGCCGGCGCTGCTCGTATCGATGAGTCGTATAATTCCTGGGCTGTCGACAGAAGCTCCGGCCAGATCGCCTGGAAGGTCTACACTGGAGATCGGCCCGGAGGCGAGCGAGATGAAAGTCCGTATCTACCGTTATCTCCCGGAACAGGATGCAGCGCCGCGCCTGCAGGACTACACCTACGACCTGCAGCCGGGCGAGGACATGATGGTGCTCGACCTGCTGGAGCACCTGAAAACCCAGGACCAGACGCTGACCTACCGGCGCAGTTGCCGCGAAGGCGTCTGCGGCTCCGACGGCATGAACATCAACGGCGCCAACTGCCTGGCCTGCATCACCAGCGTCTCGACCTTGCTCCACGGCGGGCAACTGCCATCCGGGCAGTCGATCAGGCCGCTGCGCGGCGACGTGGACATCGTCATACGGCCGTTGCCCGGCCTGCCGGTGATACGGGACCTGGTCGTCGACATGCGGACGTTCTACAGGCAGTACGAGCGGATAAAGCCCTACCTCATCAACGACCAGCCGCCACCGGCCATCGAGCGGTTGCAGTCGCCGGAGGAGCGGGCCAGGCTGGATGGCCTGTACGAGTGCATCCTGTGCGCCTGCTGCTCGACGCAGTGCCCCTCCTGGTGGTGGAACCCGGAGCGCTTCATCGGCCCGGCGGGCCTGTTGAATGCCTACCGCTTCCTCGTCGACTCCCGCGATACGGCCACCGAGGCGCGGTTGGCGGCGCTGGACGACCCGTTCAGCGTGTTTCGTTGCCGCTCGATCTACAACTGCATCGCCTTCTGCCCGAAAAAGCTCAAGCCGCGGGCGGCCATCGGGCATATCGAGAGGATGCTGCTGAAGCGCGGTACCTAGCCGCTCACTCCGGCGGCGAGTCAATCGCGGGATAGACCACCGAGCCATCCGCCTGGACGACGGCGCCGGGCGTCAGCCGGGCCGGCTCCAGGCGGCCTTCCCCCATGATGTGGAAGACCGCCTCGCCCCTGGCGATGAGGTAGTCGCTGACGATGCGGCGGTGGCAGCGCCACCACACGGCTTCCGAGCACATGATCGCGCAGCGGCGCTGGCGCCCGGCTTCCAGCAACTGCTCCAGGCCCTGCTGGAACGGCGCCGAGAGCGCGTAGTCGGCATAGTTGTGGAAGCTGCGGTTGTCCCAGAAGCCATTGACCTGCGCCGGCAGGCCCCGGGCCTTGCCGCGCAGCCCGCCGAGCGCGGCCAGGTGCTCGTAGGCGATGGCGTGGCCGGCCAGCGCACCGGGAAGTGTGTCGGCATTGAACTGCGGGTTGGACGCGGAGCGCGGGACCTTGCGGATGTCCACGAGCAGCCCGACGCCGGGCTCGCGCAGCAACTCGACGAAGGCCTCGAGGCTCCGGTTGGAGTGGCCGATGGTGAAGAACGGAAGCTTCACGGGCCGCCAGCATCACACAAGGGTAAGGGCGCTGCCCTTGTGCGCCGCGATGTGGTCGGTCCTGTCGCTCTTGATCTCGTACTGCGGATCGTCTTCCGAGGCGTGATGGCGGTGGCCCTTGTAGTCGAAGTCGCGGGTATGGATGGCGATGATCGTCCCCGACACGCGGCCCGCCTCGGAGTTCCAGCTCACATGATCGCCGATCTCGAATCTCCTGGTCATCGTGCAGGCTCCTCAGGACGTTGCGCTAACCGCTGGCGCTGCCAGCACGGACAGTCTAGCTCGCCCTGGATGCGCGAAGCCGAGCTGCGCCCGGCGGAAGTTCTTGATCCCGCTCAGGAGGCGCAATGCTCACATGGGTGTATCTTTGAACGGACGACTTGCAGCGACAGACTGCCAGCGTCCGAGGAGCCGTGCCATGTCTGAGTCGATGAGTTTCAACCGCGCGCTGGTCGAGAAGTACGATCGCCCCGGCCCGCGTTATACCTCCTATCCCACCGCGCCGCAGTTCCATGGCGCGTTCGCCGCCGACGACTATCGCCAGGCCGCCCGGTCGAGCAACCGGGCGCCGGCCAAGCCGCTGTCGGTCTACATCCACATCCCGTTCTGCAAGAGCCTCTGCTACTACTGCGCCTGCAACAAGATCATCACCCAGAAGACCCACCGCGCCGTGGAGTACCTGGACTACCTCAAGCGCGAGATCGCCATGCAGGCGGCGCTGTTCGAGGGTTCGCGCAAGCTCACCCAGCTGCACCTGGGCGGCGGTACGCCGACCTACCTGACCAGCGAACAGTTGTCGGACCTGATGGACAGCCTGCGCGAGTACTTCAACCTGGACGAGAGCGACGACCACGAGTTCTCCATCGAGGTCGACCCGCGCACCATCAGCCGCGAGCGCATCGCCGAGTTGCGCGCCCAGGGCTTCAACCGCCTCAGCTTCGGCGTGCAGGACTTCGACGAGAAGGTCCAGGCCGCGGTCAACCGCGTGCAGAGCGAGCAGCAGATCTTCGACCTGGTCCAGGCTGCCCGCGAGGCGCGCTTCAAGTCGGTCTCGGTGGACCTGATCTACGGCCTGCCGCTGCAGACGGTGGAGAGCTTCGACGCCACCCTGGGCAAGATCATCGCGCTGCGCCCGGACCGCATCGCCGCCTACAGCTACGCCCACCTGCCCGAGCGGGTGCGCGCGCAGCGGCTGATCCGCCGCGAGGACATGCCGCCGCCCGAGCGCAAGCTGGAGCTGCTGGAGCTGACCATCCGGCGGCTGACGGGGGAGGGCTATGCGTACATCGGCATGGACCACTTCGCGCTGCCCGACGACGAACTCACCGTGGCCCGCGCCAGGGGCACGCTGCAACGCAACTTCCAGGGCTATTCGACGCATGCCGACTGCGACCTGATCGCGCTGGGCGTGTCGTCGATCAGCAAGGTCGGCGACACCTACGGGCAGAACGTGAAGGAGCTGTCGCAGTATTACGCGCGCCTCGACGAGGGCCTGCTGCCGGTGCACAAGGGCTATCGGCTGACCGACGACGACCGCCTGCGCCGCGAGGTGATAGGCGCGCTGATGTGCCATGGCCGCGTGGACTACGCGCCGCTGGAGGCGCGCCATGGCATCCGCTTCAGCGAGTATTTCGCAGGCTCGCTGCGGCAGTTGCAGGAGCAGGTCGACGACGGGCTGGTGGAGCTGCGCGACGACGCGCTGATCCTGCTGCCCCAGGGCCAGCTGATGATGCGCAGCGTGGCGATGGCCTTCGACGCCTACCTGGGCGGCGAGCAGCAGGAGCGTTTCTCGCGCACGATCTGAGCCAGGTCACGGCGCCGCACCAGCGTGCGCCGGCTCAAGGGCATGGGTGGCGCCAGCCACCCGCGGGCCCATCCAGCCGGAGTCTTGAGCCCGTTTTCAAGTCCAGCCATTTCGCCGTCGGCGCTTTCCGGACGATGGCCTGCCATGGCACTCGATCGATCCCAGCCAGTGGAAAAGATGCCTACCTGCATCCCCGTTCGGCGGTGGATAGCGTGCGGGGCATCGAAAGGGCTTGGTTTGGATGATTATCATTAATTAGAATCAATCTCATTTGCTATGTATTCGTACAGGGCCTCTTGAGATGACTGAAAGCGCGACGCAACCGGAGCACAGCCTGCATACCCTGTACCGCGACCATCGGAGCTGGCTGGAGAACTGGCTGCGCCGGCGCCTGGGCAACGCCTGGGATGCGGCGGACCTGAGCCAGGACACCTTCCTGCGTGTGCTTTCCAGTTCCCAGCAGCTCGCCGAGCTGCGCGAGCCGAGGGCCTACCTGCTGACGGTGGGCAAGCGCCTGCTGAGCAACTTCTATGCACGGCGCAGCTTGGAGCAGGCCTACCTGGATGCCCTGGCGCAATTGCCGGAGGACAGCATGCCGTCCCCGGAACAGCGTTGGCTGTTGCTGGAAACCCTGCATGCCCTGGACGAACTGCTCGACGGCCTGCCGGCGCTGGTGCGCCGGGCGTTTCTCTGGAGCCAGCTAGAAGGGCTGGGCTACCGTGAGATCGCCGAGCGTCTCAAGGTTTCCGAACGCACCGTCAAGCGCTACATGGCCCAGGCCTACGAGCATTGCCTGCTGGTGGAGCTGTGATGCGCCCGACGCCTTCCAGCGAAGCCCGCGAGGTGGCGCGCGCGGCGGCCCAGTGGCTGGCGCTGCTGGAGTCCGGAACGGCCAGCGAGGACGACCACGCCCGTCTGCAGGAGTGGCGCAGGAGCAGTAGCCATCACGAGAGCGCCTGGCAGAAGGCGCAACTGCTGCGCCAGCGGTTCTCCGGATTGCCGGCGGCCCTGGCGATGGCGGCGCTGGATCGCCCGGACCTGGCGCGGCGCACGGTGCTCAAGCGCGCCCTCGGCGTCGCGGCACTGGTGCCGGCGGCCTGGTTGTTGGGCCGGCAACTGCCGCTGGATGTCTGGCGCGCCGACCTGCATACCGGTATCGGCGAGCGCAAGCGGTTGCCCCTGGCCGATGGCAGTTCGCTGCAACTGAATACCGACACGGCGGTCAACGTCGACCTGGCGGCCCGTCGACTGACCCTGGTGCGGGGGGAAATAGCGCTCAAGGTCCCCGGCGGCACGCCGTTGACCATCCAGGCGCCCTTTGGCCGCATCGTCGTCAGCCGCAGCGAAGTCTGCGTGCGCCTCAACGAGCGGGATTGCCGGGTGTCGGTGGTCAGCGGCTCGGCGCAGTTGCAGCCGTTGCGCGGCCCGTCGCTGGTCCTGCGCGAAGGGCAGCGGGTCAGGCTGCAGGCCGCTGGCGTCGGGCCTGTCGAAGCGTTCGATGCGTTGCTGCCCGGCTGGCGCGAGGGCGTGCTCATGGCGCAGAACCAGCCGCTGGGAGACTTCCTGCGTGAACTGAGCCGCTACCGTCCCGGGTTGCTCCGCTGGGACCCGGCGCTGGAAGCCCTGCGGGTCACCGGCAGCTTCCAGCTCGACGACACCGATCGCGCGCTCTCTCTGCTGGCGGCCAGCCTGCCGCTGGAGGTGCACTCGCGCACCCGCTACTGGGTCACCCTGGTCCCTCGAAAAAATATTGCCTGAGGCTCGTCCCTTTTTTTCGCGTCACCGGTCATTCCAGGCAGGTGAACAAAAAACGAGAGCTTCTCCCAATGCCAGCAGTATTAC
The DNA here is from genome assembly GCF_000725445.1 of Pseudomonas sp. AAC. Taxonomy (NCBI): domain Bacteria; kingdom Pseudomonadati; phylum Pseudomonadota; class Gammaproteobacteria; order Pseudomonadales; family Pseudomonadaceae; genus Pseudomonas; species Pseudomonas sp. AAC. Next base: position 9,324 of record NZ_KL647103.1, read on the forward strand.
CTTGTCGTTCCCGCTCGACCTCCTCCGGCCTGCGTCCGTTGTTGCGCCTGGGCCTCATGATGAGCCTGAGCGTCAGCCCGTTGTTGATCCCGGCCAGTTGGGCCGATGACGTCGCCCGGCGCAGCTACCAGGTGCCGGCCGGCAGCCTCGGCGCCACCTTGACCCGCTTTGCCGGCCTGGCGGGGGTGAGCCTGTCGGTGGACCCGCAACTGGTGAATGGCCGTCAGAGTGCCGGGCTGTCGGGTAGCTACAGCGTCGATGAAGGCTTCGCGCGGCTGCTGCAGGGCAGCGGCCTGCAACTGCAGTCGGTCGGGACGGGCGCCTACACCCTGGTGCCGGTACCGCGGGATTCCAGTGCGCTGGAAATCTCCCCGAGCACCATCATGGCCGTCCGGGCCGGCGCCGACGACGGCGAGCCCTATGCCGGTGGCCAGGTCGCCCGTCGTGGCTCGCAAGGCCTGCTCGGCTCGCGTGATTTCATGGAAACGCCGTTCAGCATGATCACCTACACCAGCGAGGCAGTGAAGGACCAGCAGGCGCGCACCCTGGGCGACTTGGTCGCCAGTGACCCGTCGGTGCGAGCGACCAACCCGGCGGGCGGACGCTACGAACAGTTCACCATTCGCGGTTTCAGCCTGTTCAACAGTGACGTCGCCTACAACGGCCTCTACGGCATCCTGCCGACCTATTCGATCGACATGGAAATGGCCGACCGCGTCGACATCCTCAAGGGGCCGACCCAACTGATCAACGGCATCTCGCCCCGGGGCAGCGTGGGCGGCGGCATCAACGTGGTGCCCAAGCGCGCGACCGACAAGCCGATCAGCGAGTTCACCGGCAGCTACGCCTCCAACAGCCAGGTCGGCGGCGCGGTGGACATTGGCCGCCGCTTCGGTGAGGGCAACCAGTTCGGCCTGCGCTTCAATGGTGTGAAGCAGTCCGGCGATACCGAGTGGGACCACCAGAGCGTCGATCGCGAGATGGCCGTGCTGGGCCTGGACTTCCGTGGCGAGCGGGTCCGCCTGTCGACGGACATCGGGCACACCGAGCGCGATACCGATGCGCCGCAGGAGCGGGTGCAGGTGGGCGCCAATGCCAAGGTTCCGGATGCGGACGACGTTCGCCACAACTACGCGCAACCCTGGAGCAAGGCGCGCACCCGGGACACCTTCGGGACCCTGAATGGCGAGTTCGACCTCAGCGATTCGCTCATGCTGTACAGCAGCGTCGGTGCGCGCAAAAGCAACCATGACTTCCTCCGGCATGCCGTCGCGATCACCAACGATGCGGGCGACTTCAGCGTCCAGCCCCGCGACTTCACCCGTGACGAGAACGTCCGGACCGCCACGGCCGGGCTGCGCAACTGGTTCCACACCGGCCCGGTGAGCCATGAGGTCAACCTGGCGGCCAGCTACTTCTACATGGACTTCACGAACGGCGGCGCGCGTTACTCCTCGGCGCCCAGCAACCTCTACGATCCGGTGGAAACGCCGACGCCCAGCACGCCCACGCGCTTCGACCCCGAGGTCTACGCCGAGAACCGCTTCACCGGCGTGGCGCTGTCCGACACCCTGGGCTTCGTCGACGACCGGGTGCTCCTGACCCTGGGGGCCCGTTGGCAGCGCGTCAAGGTCGACGACTGGAGCGACGACGTGAAGGGCGACACCGCCTACGACGAGGAAAAGGTCTCGCCTTCGGGCGGCATCCTGTACAAGGTGAACGACCAGCTGTCGCTCTATGCCAACTACATGGAAGGCCTGAGCCAGGGGAAGATCGCGCCTTCGACCTCGATCAACGAGGATGAGATCTTCCCGCCGTTCATCAGCCGCCAGGTGGAAGTCGGCGCCAAGTACGACCTCGGCGCGTTCGCCTTCACCGCCAGTGCCTTCCGCATCAAGCAGCCGGCCTACGAGACCAACGCCGCCACGCGCATCTTCGGGCCGAACGGCAAGCGGGTGAACAAGGGTGTCGAGCTGAGCGTGTTCGGCGAGCCGCTGGAGGGCTTCCGCGTGCTCGGCGGCATCATGTACATCGACAGCGAGCTCACCGACACCATCGGCGGCGCCTACGACGGTAACCGCGCGCCGGCCACGCCGAAGTACAACGTCAACCTCGGCGCCGAATGGGATGTGCCCGCTGTAGCGGGGCTCACCTTTAGCGCCCGTGGCATCCATTCCAGCTCGCAATACCTGGACCAGGCCAACAGCAAGCAGATCGACGGCTGGGAACGTTTCGACCTGGGCATGCGCTATGCCTTCAAGGTCGAGGGCAAGGACGTCACCCTGCGCGCCAATGTCGAGAACGTGATGGACGAGCGCTACTGGGCCTCGGCCGGCGCTTCGGACGACAGCGAGCCGGGGCTGACCTTGTCCACGCCCAGGACCTACCTACTTTCGGCAACCGTGGGGTTCTAAGGGAGCCAGGCAAGCATGCGCCACAGGGATGGGCGCAGCTTTCTTGTTGACCCGGCAAGAAACTGTTGGCGCACAGCAGAAGGGCATCGCTCCGGGGGGATTGCAGCAGGGCGCCCTGATCCGTTCCTTCTAGCACCGCCATGACGACGGCGCTGTGAGGGATGCGCTACTCAGTCGAGCTTGAACAGGCGCGCGGCGTTGCCATGGAAGAAGCGCTCCAGGGCGTGTTCGCTCAAGCCCAGGCGCTGGGCGTCCTCGATGCTCTGGCGAATGGGCCTGAAGGTGTAGGAGGAGCCGAACAGCAGCTGGTCGGCGAGGAAGCCGTTGGCTGCCTGCACGTAGGCTTCGCTGCCGGGCAGGAACAGGTACATGTCCGGCACCAGGTGGACGTTCTCGTAGCGGAACGCCAGGCCGATGGCCTGCTGCACGTTGGGCCAGAAGCCGTGGTAGACGACGATCCGCAGGTCCGGGAAGGCCCGGGCCACCGCCGCCAGGCGGCCGGGGGCGTTGTAGGCCGGGTCGGGCGTGGTCGGCCCGCTCATCAGGAACAACGGGGTGGCGCGCTTCTGCAGGTGCTCGTAGATCGGCCAGTACAGCGCGTCGTCCGGGTGCCGCGCCGGTTCGCCGAAGCCGGGCTCCAGGTCGATGCCGGCCAGGCCCAGGTCGTCGATCGCATGGTCGATCTCCGCGAGCGCGCCTTCCACGCCTTGCAGCGCCGGGTCCACCGCGCCGATGCCGAGCAATTGCGCGTGGCCATCCACGATGGCGTGGATCCGTTCGTTGGGCAGGTGCTGCGCCGGCGTGTGCCGGCCGACCACCACGGCCTTGTGCAGGCCGGCGTCGCGTACTTCGGCGAGGAAGCCTTCCTGGGTCAGCGAGCGTTCGAAGTGGGCATCGTCGCCACGAGTGCCGACGCGCCGGTTCAGCCAGCGCGCCGTGGCGTGCTCGGCCGAGCCGGGCACGGCGCCGAAGAACGGATGCAGGAAGGCCGGGCGGCAGCGCATGTCGATGATCTTCATGCGCCGTGCTCCTGTTTCCGCTCGCCGTGGATTGGGCCTGGGTGGTGGCTGTCGCTGGAAGAGGGTGGGGTGCGGAAAGCGTCCAGACTCATGTTGCTGTCCTCGTTGGCATCGGTTGGCGCCGTTCACCTGGCAGGGAAGGGGGCCATGGGAGGTGTTCCCGAAATAAGCGGTGATGCCCCGAGGCAATCCCTGTGCCACTGGCATACCTCAGTGATTCCGGGGGTTGTGGCTTTCTGCTGGGCCTTTACTGTTGCTCTTCCAACTGTTCTGTTGGGGTGCTGTCGGCGGGCCAACAGTTGGCCCGGCCTGCCGCAAGTGATTTCAGAACGGGTGGGCGACGGCCTTGAGGGCGATGCCGATCGAGAGCCCTGAGGCTGGCGGGTGAGTCTTCAGAGGCGAATGAAGAAATTTAATCTCAGGTGTTGCCAGCCTTGTCCCATTAGTCCATAATCCCGGCCATCGAAAGCGCAGGGCGATGAAAACTCTGTGTAATCAATAGGTTAGAGCTTGAAAGAAAGCCAAGCCGAACAGAATTGCAGCGAACCGCAGCGCGGTTTGCCAGGTTCAAAGGCTGAGTAGCAGAGTGGTTATGCAGCGGATTGCAAATCCGTGAACGCCGGTTCGATTCCGACCTCAGCCTCCAACAGGAAAGCCCCGTAGATCCCTGATCTACGGGGCTTTTTCTTTGCTCTGACGAAAGCCATGCGAAACGGTATGTTCTGGTACGCGTTCCATAATTTTTCCTATTTCACCTGCTTCGCAACGGCACCAACTCGACGGTACCGTAATTCCCCCTTCGAGTGCCCCTGCAGCACGCTCGCATCTGCCACGTCACGGATTTCACTCGCGGCTTTTGGTCGGATATCGCGGAGCTGGAACTGCCAGATGCGTACCGCAAGATCGGGCTCGCCATTCTCCTCCGTTTCACTGGCCGCTTTTGACCGGGCCTCATCCCACCGATTCCTGAGCATTGGCCAGGAAACCCGCCTGCCGTTCCGGCTCAGCACTAGGAACGGCGATAGCATCCCCTCATTCCCTTGCGCTATGCGTTTCAGCAGCTTTCCGAGTGAGTTCTGCTCGCCATCGACCTCGATCTGGATGCGTAGACGCTTGCCAGTCTTCCCCTGGGTGACCAGCAGGTAGCTGTCGACAATGTCGTCCTTGCGCATCCCGAGAACATCGGCGGGACGCTGGCCGGTCAGGTAGGCCAGGTCCATTGCATCTCGCAACTCATGGCAGGCCTGCGCATAGACGGCCTTCCAGACCATGTCGTTGGCGTAGTAGGGCGCCACGCTCGCCGGCCAGGCCGGCGCGCATGCCGGCTACGGAGAAGTCTTGGCAGGGCGTGCCGCCGACGAGGATCAGCGGTGCGGCGATGATTCCCAGCAGCACCTCGCGGGCGAGCTTGGTCATATCCCCCAGGGGCACCGCCGGCCAGCGGTGGGCCAATACGGCGGATGGGAAAGGCTCGATCTCGGCGAACCAAACCCAGCATATGCCAGGCCACGCTTGCGGCCTCGATGCCGCTGCAGACGCTTCCGTAGGTGATGGGCATGATGGCTCCTGGCCGGTATAGTTGGCGTTCTTTTCAAGCGAGGGCGCAGGGATGTGGGTATGGTTGGAAGAAAACAACGGAGTATTGGCTTTAATTGTCGCTGTTTTGGTTGCAATGACTGCTCTGATTCAATTCTTCTTAATTAAACGATCCGAAGAGCATGCAAGGCAGTTCGCTAATTATCACAAGCTGCTTGAGGATCTAAATGAGAAAAAAGATCCCGACGGGAAAATAAGTGGGCAGTATTTAGACAGGCAGATGGCAATAGTTTATGAGCTTCGTAATCTTAGGAAGTACCATGCAATTACTGTAAGAGTTCTAGAAAGATGTCTTGGCTCTTGGGAAAAGCTGGAGGATTTTGGGTATGCTCCGGTAATTTCTGAAGCCGAGAGGACTATTGCATATATAAAAAGGAACCAACATAAAAGGTTCAGGCGTTGCGTGAATCTTGACGATTGATCCTGAGTGCCAGATTGATGCGGCGAGAGAGGCTGCGAGCAAGGCGTTCCTCTTCCTTCAGCTTGTCTCGCTCGCTCTCGCTGTGCTGCCTTGCGTTCAGCTGCGGTCTTGGCTGCCATCACTGAACCTTCCTGCGCGAGAAGCTAATCGCGTGCTCCGCGGCGATCTTGGCCACCGCGTCGTAGGCCTCTTTGCGAGTCATGGTTTCTCCAGACAAAGCTCCGCCTAAGCACTGCTTATGGCGTGTAAGGGATAGGGTGGGGTGGCTTATGCGACCGGTAGGTCTTGGTGAGCGTGCCGTTAACTGAGCGCCCCTTTCGAAGCAGAACGTTTGCCAGCGCCGCCCGGTCTAACCGACCAGCAGGTCGACCGAGAAGTCCGGCAGCGTGATGCCGACGGAGGCCAAGTACTCCTTGGCCTGGGCGGTCGTGAGCATGTCGGGCTCCAGAAAGAGAAAGGCCCAATGCTGGGGCCAGAAACGACGAAGCCACCCGAAGGCGGCCTCTCGTCAGGTGCCGATTACTCGGCGGGGAACAGCTTCGCCAACTCGCCGTCTGGCAGCAGCGCGGCGAGGCCTTCTTCGCCCTTGCGACCGTCGAAGTCGATTTTCAGCTCCTTCAGCCGGGCCTTGATCACCTCGCGGCGCTCGTTGGCGTCGGGCGGCGGCAGCAGTTTGGCAGCCTGAGCCTTGGCCTCGTCGAGGATCTCGGCAGCGCCAGCGCGCGCATCGTCCAGCAACTTCTGAGCGGCGGCCGTGGCTTCTTCGTGGATTGAGCGGGCCTTGGAGACGACTTCCTGCGCTTCCTCGCGCGCGGCTGCCAGGACCTTGCCAGCCTCACCGTCCTCGTCGGCACCCTCGCCCACGGCGCGCACGTTGGCGGCCAGGGACGGGTGCACCTCTTTCAGTTCCACGATCTGGCCGGCGGTTACGCCATGCCAGGGGCGAATCACTTCGAACTTGGGCATGTCGTTCTCCTTAGGCCAGGTTGGCGCCATAGATGACGCCGCCGAGACCTTCCGCGTCCTTCTTCACCTGCAGGCCTAAGGCGCCCAGGATCTGGAAGTTGTAGTTGGTGTCCGGGAGCGGGCGCGGCAGCGGGGTCACGCCAGTGGTCATGCCGACCAGGGGGCTGACAACGCCACGATCGCGGACATAGCCCAGGAACTGGTTGCCGGTGAAGGCGTAGGTCGGTTTGATCTTGCGGACCGGCATGAACGGGGCCGCGACGGACAGAACGGTGCCGATGACCTGGCCGTTCACCTCGTAGGCCTTGTTCAGATTCGCCCAGATCTCGTACGACATCCAGAGGACGTCATACGCAGCGACCTTGTTCGCGCGCGCGGCCTGGCCGAAGGCGCCGGTGCCGAAGAAGGCGGTGGTCAGGTCGATGTTGGCGCCGCCGGAACCGCTACCGAGGTTGATTTTGATGGTGTTGCGGTGGTTGCGCAGGCCCTGATCACCGGCGCCGGTTCGCCGCCGGCACTTCCTGCTTTCCCGAAAGCCCTCTACCTAGGCTCGCTCGACGGCCAAAGCCAATTCCTCAACGGCCACCTCCAACTGCTCACCTACTGGCCACAACGGCTGGATAACTCCGGCCTCATAGACCTCACAGCCTAATAGGGGGTCTTCATGGCAACGAACGATTTCCTGCCCTTCGCTGGCGGGGCGGGCGCGAACGTCCTTACACAATCGGCTTACCTGGCGCAGACGGCCTTGCGATCCAATGGATTCTCCGCTGGCACTGCCCAATCCGCACAGCTGAACAAGGTCTGGCGCCAGGCATCGGTCATGTCCGCGGTACTGGCGCAGATGATCTCTGACAACGCCGGTGTCGATGTTATCGACGATGGTACGACTGCGACGATCCTGGCGAACCTGAAGGCGGCTGTTGGCGGCAGGCTGATCGGTGTCCAAGTCTTCACTTCCAGTGGAACCTATACCCCAACACCGGGAACCAAGTCGGTGCTTGTCGAAGTGATCGGCTCCGGAGGCGGTTCTGCTGGCTTAGCCGCTACCGGTGGGTCTACATGGCGCGTGTCGGGTGGTGGTGGCGGTGGCGCCGCCGGTACTTCGGGCGGCGGTTCGGGTGGTAATGGCGATACCACCAGCTTCGGCGCTTTGGTCTCAGCATCAGGAGGACAGGGAAGCAACCAATCCGTCATTACTCCTACTGCCACGCTGATTGCAGTGGGCGGATCTGGAGGCTTGGTCATTGCTGGTTCCGGGATCATTTACCAGGCTGCCGGGCCGCGGGGGAGCATAGAACTCATGTCCTCTAACGGGCAGATTGGCGGTGATGGTGCGCCTTCCGGCAAAGGAGGGGCCGCTGGCGTTGGGGCTGGTAACGCTTCTGCGGGTAACGCTGGTGTTACTACTGGCTCAGGTGGCGGTGGCGTTTGTCTCTCAAGCAGTTCGTCCGCGAAGGCGGGGGTGGCTGGCGCCAATGGTCTCATCATCGTTTAGGAGTACAGCTGATGACGCTCTATGCGCGCATCCAAGACGGTAAAGTCTTCGAACTCTTCGAGACCGATGGTGACATGGCGGAAGTGTTTCATCCGGCGCTGAAGTGGGTCGAAGTGCCGGATGAGGCGGAGGTTTTCCAAGATTGGCTATGGAGCGAAGAGAAAGGATTCATGCCGCCAGAACCAGACAACCAAGCGTAATCGATCATGCCTGGTTGTCTTTAGCTCAACTGGTTTCTATAGCGTCAGATCTTGAAGTCATTCCTCTCTTCAGGGAGAGGAATGGTTTCTCAATAGCGAACCAAGAAGCCGCGCCAACTGCTATCGATACGGGGATGGAAATTGCCGCCAGATAGATGGCTGGAATATTCGGGAAATAATGTATCGTTAGCTGCTGTATGGGGAATGAGTAAAGGTAAACCCCATAAGAATAGTCCTGTACGAAGCTTGGGAGAATAATTTTCTCTGAGTACGCGAATAGTAAACATGCATAAGCTATAGTGAAAAATATAGCCAGCATGAAGCCTGTTTGAATTGCAATCGCGATTGAAATGGCAGTAATTGTGAAAAGTATGTATTTACATATATAAATATTTTCTCGGAATATATACATTAAACTACCAATGAAGAAGCAGCAAACCAAGTGCACGTTGTCTTTGCTGTACGGTATTAGCGGTAGCTTGTCGAAATAGAGCGCGGTGAGCGTTGCAGTAGCGGTTATTGCAATTACGGGCCTACTGCCAAGGAGTCCAGTGGTATAGAAGATTGCAATATAAATGTAAAGTCGCGCCTCTATCGGTATAGTCCAAAGACTTCCGTTAATTCCGTACTTCCCAAGGTCTACAAATGGAAGGCTAAACTTTGCCGAGGTTAGAGATATATTGCTAGCTATGTATGAAATGGTTTCTTTGTGTGTAATGTAGTCAATGAATCCGGCGTCCGATATAAGAATTCCAAATAAAACAACTGTGAGCAAAACGCATACTGAGAGCCCAGGAAGTATTCGCAATGATCTGGCTGTTAAGTATTCCTTTAGATTCCTTTTCTTTAGGATGCTGCTGGTTATAAGAAATCCGCTTATACAGAAAAAAATAAGAACCCCTAGGCTGTGAGGCCTTATGCCTAGAAAAGTAATTGACGCAAGATTTTCTTGGGTACCCTGATACGAGAGGCCAAGAGAGTGTCCGGCTACTACTAGCAACGAGGCAAACAGCCTTATGAGAAGGAAATTATTCTCCTTTTCTGTCAGGCGTTCGCTTTCAAGTTGACCCAGCGTCTTAAGTTTCATTGTCAGTTACTTTTTAAATATTATGTTTTCAGTTTTTACATGAACTGTGTGAGCATCTGTCTGAGTTTCAACTACAGTTGGTTCTTTGCTGAATCTCTCATCTCTAATGCGCAGTATCTTTGATTCAAATGTCTTGTAAATTATCGCCGATATAGCAAAGGTTGATGCTATATATGCTATGAATAGAAGTATTCCGGCAGTAGCTCCATCCCTGTTTGGGTGGATGTGTGTTATCGCAAATAGCACAGGTAGATTTGCGAGATATGCGGAATATGACCACTTTGAGATTCGCGAAGTAACTATGGCGATAAATGATGGCACCCTTGACTTAAGGGAGGATATTATCAGTAGAATGGCGCCAATTGAGGTGAGTGTAAATATTAAAATCCTGATTGGGTAGCTTGAATTTAATATTGCGTCGGGCTTTGACATAAAATAGGAAATTGCGCACAGTGTAATTACGCCCGCTACCGCTGATATTTTTCTTGCTGCGCTTGAGATTTTGATTCCACTCAGCACTACCGCAGCAACCACTCCATACATTATAGAATCAAGCCTCAGCGCAGCGATCTTCCGAATGCCCTCGTCGAGTGGCGGGTTTAGCGAGTAAATCACTAAGATACGTGCCGCCGTGCACGCCATGATAACCAGTGCCGCCGTACCAAGCATGGATCTCTTGGGTGATTTTCCGCATAGCATGAATACAGAGATTAGGAGGGGAGTTGTTAGATAGAATATTTCCTCAACGGCCAAGCTCCATGCTTCCCCGAAAAAACTTGGATGATGCCACGCAAAGTTCTGCGTAAAGCTGGCATAGTACAGAAGATTTGGTATTTCTGCCGGACGTATGGAGTACGAAAGTACAACGTTTATGGCAATGAAGAGAAAATAGTTTGGCAAAGTGCGCATCCATCGCCGCATCCAGAATAAAGGTATCCAAGATGTCGGCGTTGTCGATGTGCTTGCAGAGCGAAGCATTATTCCGCCAATCAGGAATCCCGAGAGCACGAAGAATATTTCTACTCCGAGAAATCCACCGAACTTAAATGACTGCGCCCAAGGGAATGCTGGAACCAAGAAGTAGCGTCCATGCGATAGAAGCACGAGCGAAATAGCAAGCGCCCGGCAAACGTCAAGCCACTGATTTCGACTTTCTGACATCCGATATTCCTTTGAGCATTTCCTAAGCGAGCAATGCAGTTGCTGCGCATTCTACCTAAAGCCGGCCCTAGAGCCGGCGTTTTCGTTTCTGGAGCTTGACCATGCCTCGAATCAGCGCCGCCCAAGCGGGCGGCAAGAACGTCTGTGCCTTCCTCGACATGCTGGCCTGGTCGGAAGGCACGCGCACCAGTCGGTACACCAAGGACGACGGCTATGACGTGGTGGTCGGCGGCCTGGACTCGCCGAACACCTTCAGCAACTACGCCGGCCACCCGAACATTCTGGTGACGGTGAACAAGCAGGGCCTGAAGTCGACTGCTGCCGGCCGCTACCAACTGCTGTTCCGCTGGTGGAAGCCCTACCGCGACCTGCTCCAGTTGCGCGACTTCAGCCCAGAGAGCCAGGACCGGGTGGCCATCCAGCAGATCCGCGAGCGCGGGGTGCTGGGTGATATCCAGGCCGGCCGTGTGCGCGAGGCTATCGCGAAGTGCTCGAACATCTGGGCCAGCTTGCCTGGCGCCGGGTACGGCCAGCGCGAGCATCGCATCGGGGACCTGGTGCAGCAGTACCGTGCTGCGGGCGGGGTGGTTGCATGATGGCTTGGCTGAAGCTGGTGCCTACCTGGTGCTGGGCGGCGCTGGCCGGGCTGGCGTTGACGATATTGGTTGGCGTGGTGCAGCAAATCCGCGTCAGCTCCGCCCAGGCCGATGCCGCTATCGCCCGTGGAGAGCTGGCGGACTATCGGACCGAGATTGCTGAACGCGATCGGCGCGCCGCGCTGGCTGCCCTGGCTGAAACGAAACGCCGCCAGCAGGCGGTCGAGGAGATCGAGAGCGATGCAAAGGGGAAGTTGGAACAGGCGCGGGCTGATTCTGCTGATGGGCTGCAGCGCGAGGTCAACCGACTGCGGGCCGGGCGTTCTGCAACCTGCAGTGCCGTCGCTGCCGGCGCGCGCCAGCCAGGCGAGTCCGCCATCGGAGTGCTTGCCGACTTGCTCGACGAATTTGTCAGGCGCAATCGAGTCCTCGGGGCAGCGGCTGATGCAAGTCGAGTAGCGGGGTTGGCGTGTGAGCTGAGTTATCAGGCTCTTCAGCCGCAATGAGGCGTATTCAGGGAGAGATTAAGCTCCCTGAATGCGCTACCAGCGAGTACATCAGCGCCCTACTGTTTCCTTCTTTCTGGGAGGTGCCTCCCCCGACAAAAGATCTGGAATAATGGCGATCGCCAATTGATATAACTGGCACAAAAGCGTGGCCGTGCCAACCATTCTGGCCCATCTAGACTTGCGCAGGATCAGGCGCAATGCGAGGGAGAAGAGAATGAGGGGCGCTTGGATATTAGGGGCCGTGCTGCTCGGCAGCGTGGCCCAGGCGACTGATACCAGCAATGAGAAATCATTCGTTTGCCAACTGCCGGCCATGCCCGGGAAGGTGTATTTCAAAAACGTGGTTGGCAAACAGTACAACTTCAATCAGGACGGATCGGTAGGCGGAGAGCGAGTGAGGATGCTTGGCACGCCCGGCAATGGCTCCGTAACCTTTTCAGGCATCTCCTACAATGGAAAATCAGTGCGGGTCACGATACTTCCCGACGGTTCCGCCACCACCAGCCTCGACGTCGTTGACGACCCTAGTGCGCCAGGCATCTATGGTGACGCATCCAAAAAACTAGCTCACCGGTGGGGTAAGTGCACGATAAAAGTCTTGCCTAATCCTGATTCGATGCAGGCTAAGTGGGAGAAAGCTCACCCCAAGCCAACCAAGATAAAAGCCATCAGCACCGCGTCCACCGCTGGCAACTCCAATCCATCCACAACGAAACGTGAGTCCCCAGCGAACACCCAGCTCCGGGATCAAAATTGGCGAGCTGACGGTTGCCTGTCCAACACCGGCAACCAACAATACACAGTTAACTGGCAGAACCTTTGCAGCTTCAAGCTGAATGCTGTAGCTGTCAGCTATAGATCTGAAGGCCCAATAGGGTCAATTGAAGTTCACCCAGTGCCCCCTAACGGCTATATAAGCGCACCGGCCGGCACTGATAGCTCTTACAGGTCTGAGGTATTTGCTTGCAAAGCGCCGTACAGCCCATCCATGCCTGTGGATTTACGCTATTACAACAAGGCTCCAGCCGACCTGCCACCATGCGAACTACGACCTTAATCTGCCACTTGGTGGAGCGGGTGTACGCGAGGGTATGAACATTAAGCTGGTACAGCTTACTGACGACAGACTGTGGCAGGTAAAGGGTAGATAAATAATTGCCCAGAACGGGCGAGGAAGGGGCAGAAAATCGTTTCCATTTCGAGAGAGCGCCCCTGCGTGGCACTAGGGCTGCAACAGAGGTATAAATTGTCTATTATGGAAGATGCATACCTAAACTATTGAAAGATAAGAAATTGATGTCGGATTGCAAATCCGTGAACGTCGGTTCGATTCCGACCTCAGCCTCCAACAGGAAAGCCTCGTAGATCCCGATCTACGGGGCTTTTTCTTTGCACGTCTTGGTCAAACAATTTCTGCAATTTTGTGGTTCGTTTCCGCAACTGAAGATTACTTGGTAGGGCTTACCACCCCCCAACCCGGCGGATGGCAGTGAGGTTGCCTGACGAGCATCTGCAGCAGCTCAGGGCGCTGCTGTCACCTGGTTCAGCCTGGAGTCTGGAGTGGAGCGACGGTTCTGGTTGGGATTGCCCGGGCGTCCGCGCGAATCGATACGCGTGCCGCGGCGTTGCTGGCTGAAATGGACCCCAATGCAGCCACTGAGCTGGTTCCGGACTGGGAGGCCGTGATGGGGCTGAGGAAGTAGCGCAGCTGAAGTTGTGGAGGCAATACCGAATCGCACTGGTGCGCCTGGAGCAGCAAGAAGGTTGGCCGCGCAGTGTCCAGTGGCCGGTATCGCCTGCAGCGGCCTGAGTCATCAACTCGACAAGCCCGCCTTGCGCGGGCTTTTTGTGCCCGGAGATGCCTATGCTCCTCACCGAAGCGCAGCTTTTGCGCATCCTCCCCAGCGCCGGCCCTCGAGCCGGCGTTTTTGTTCCTGGGCGATGGCGCGGTACGGCATAACCTCACCGGTGCGGCAGGCAGCGTTCCTGGCCCAGATCGGGCATGAGTCGGACCAACAGCGCTACGTGCGCGAGATCTGCGGGCCGATTGCGGCCCAGCAGCGCTACTGGGCGTGAGGACTGGGTCTGCCGCTATTGGACCATGCAGAATTTCTGGTTCAGATCTCGCATGCCCCTCTGGCTCCGGTCACGTCCGGGGCTTTTGTCTACAACCAGTGCAGGGATTCAGAAGAGTCTGAAAGACTTCTACCATCGATCAGTAGATCAAATAGCCGGCCCTATTCACAACGCTAGGTAAAGTCTCCATGTTCATTCGTCCATTCATCATTACAGCCGCGCTGTTGCTCAGTCTTTCAGTGCACGCCGATGATGCTCCTATCCCTGACTATTACAAAGTTACCTTGCTGACCGAGAATTTCCCGCCATACAACATGTCGATCACAGGCAAGCAGTTTGCCCTCGAAGATGGCATCACCGGTATCGCCGTAGACGTAGTGCGGGAAGTGTTCAACCGTGCCCAAATCAAATACACCATGACTCTGCTCTACCCTTGGGACCGACTCTACAAGACGGCCTTGGAGAAGCCCGATTACGGCATTTTCGTCACCGCCCGGACGCCCGAGCGTGAAGAGCTGTTCAAGTGGGTTGGCCCAATAGGCCCCGATGACTGGGTGCTGTTCGCCAAAGATGACAGCAAGATCACCCTGAAAACGTTGGAGGAGGCAAAGAAGTACAAGGTTGGCGCCTATAGGGGCGATGCGATGGCCGAAGACCTGCTCAGGCGTGGGTTCGACCCTCATTTGGAGTTGCGCGACCAAGAGAATGCCAAGAACCTGGTGAAGGGCAATATCGATCTCTGGGCTGCTGGCGACCCTGCTGGACGCTATCTCGCCAACCAAGTCGGTATCAAGAACCTGAAGATCGTATTGCGCTATTCACATGACGATCTTTACCTGGCGCTAAACAAGCAAACTCCCGATGAAGTCGTGCGGAAGTTGCAGGGAGCACTGGAGCAGATGCGCAAGGAAGGCAAGATTCAGGAGATCCTCGATCTTTACCTCTAGCCCCGAAAAGATCAGCGACACGGGCGTTTTTCTAGGAGCTCTCGCAATTATCCGGGGTAGGGGAGCAGATCGAAGTGATCGTGTGCAACCCGCCATGAAAGGTTTTTCGTTGATCTGGCCTGATTGATCCGTACCAACCCAACCAAGCCCGCCCCTGGCGGGCTTTTTCATGTCTGGAGGAAATTCATGCCTCGAATCAGCGCCGGAAACGCCGGCGGCAAGAACGTCTGCGCCTTCCTCGACATGCTTGCATGGTCGGAAAGTGCGCGGACCAGTCGCTTCACCAAGGGCGGCGGCTATGACGTGGCGGTGGGCGGCACCGACTCGCCGAACACCTTCAGCTTCAGTATTGCATCGCGCCGATGCTGGCCCAGCCCACCATGCTCGGGCATTCGCGTTATGGCCTGGCGGGAGTGCGCCCGGCCTCGGACTTACGTGGCCCCATTCAAATGACCGCTCAGGTCCCCCGTGGCATCCAGCATCGAATAGTCTCGGAAGGAGAAACGCCACACGCCGTCGATGCGTTCGAAGGCGTCGTGGTACCTGCCCATGGCGATCGGCTGGAGCGGTAGGCTGTCGGTGCTCTGCAGGACGGTGTAGCAGGATCTCGCCGTGGCGCGGTGCGCGGCTTCGTCGACCTCGACGATCATGTTGCTGATGAGGTGGCGGGTGCGCGGTGTGCCGCAGGGGTAGAGCTTCACGCGTTGGCGGAAGATGGCCAGGAGTGCGTCCGCGGTCACGCTGTCGGCGCCGTCCAGCAACTTGATGCGCGCGTGCCGGAACAGCGCGGCCATGCCTTCCAGGTCGCCGGCGTCGAGCCGCTCGGCGTAGCGGTACAGCAGGTTGGCGATCTCGGTTTCGCTGCTGGCCATGTCCGTCTCCTTGTTGGCGAGTCGACGTACTCTAGGGGCCAGGAGAAGACGCGGGCTTCGTCTCCTCGGACTAGGCACGCTGCCCTTGCGGCGCACACGAAAAAGCCCCGTGGGTTCGCGCCCACGGGGCTTCGGCATTCCAGTGCGGCGCTGGATTTACTTCTTGCCGCCGAGGGCGCCGCCCGCCGCGCCGCCCAGGCCGGCGCCGATGGCCGCGCCGGTGCTGCCGCCGAGCTTGTTGCCGATGAGCGAGCCACCGGCGGCGCCCAGGCCGCCACCGATGGCGGCCTTGGTCTTCCTGCCTTTCTTGGCTGTGGCCGCGCTACCTGCCGCGCCGCCGACGCCGGCGCCGATCGCGGCACCGGTGCTGCCGCCCAGTTGCTGGCCGACGACGTTGCCCAGGGCGCCACCCAGGCCGCCGCCGACGGCTGCCTGGGTACCGCCGCCGGCCATGGCGGCTTGGGCGAAGAGCAGGCTCAGGGCCAGGGCGGGGAGTGCTTTGCGCATATTGCTAACCTCGAGAAATGAAGGGCGGCAGGCTTGCCGCCCGGGATGGTCGATGGAGCGTCCGGATCGCAGGGCGATCCGCAATGTGAATTCGCTGGCGGTGTCAGACCGGCCGCAGCCGTTCCGGTTCCCGGGGCGGCGGAATTCTACCGGGCCCGGCGCTGCGCCGCTCGTTTCCTTGCCTGCCGGTGAATGCCGGATGCCATCCATGGTTCGCCGTGGCATACTGGCACTTTGGAATTGCGCTGCTCAAGGATGAGAGATGTCGCGCTTCGAATGGCTCGTCGTGGCCGCCGCCTGTCTTTTCATCGTCTGCTATCTGGCGGCTTATCTGCTGCTTCCATACGAAAACATCGCGCCCGGCTGGCTGCCGTTGCGCTAGGCCGCGCCGTCTAGAGTGAAGGGAAAGCCCGATCGCGGAGGGGCCCGGCATGGCTGGCGTGAATCGGCGGTTGCTCTGGCACGGCTTGCTACTGCTGTTGCTCGGCCTGCTCACCGGGCTGGTCGAGGCGCAGCTGAGCAATCCGCGCATGGCCCTGGCGGCCCACCTGGAGGGCATCCTCAATGGCCTGCTGTTGCTGGCGTTGGGGGCGATCTGGGATGAGGTGGCGCTGTCGCGCAGGTGGCAGGGTGTCACTTTCTGCGCATTGCTCTACGGCGCCTATGCCAATTGGGCCTTCACCTTGCTCGCCGCGGTTTTCGGCACTGCGGCCATGTCGCCCGTCACCGCCGCGGGGCATAGCGGGGAGCCCTGGCAGGAGCTGCTGGTGACCCTTGGTTTCGTCAGCGTCGGCCTGGCGATCATCGTCGCCATCGGACTGCTGCTCTGGGGATTGCGCGGCAGGGTGGCGCGCTGAGAAGGGCGAGTGGCTGGCCGTCGCGTCCCTGCTCGGCCGGCCATGTCCTCAGCAAGAGGGCCAGGCATATTGCCATTACGCGACAGCGAAATAAACATACATCCTCGATTGCATGTATGCGAATCGCTCATACCTTGAGCTGATGCAAGTTTTCACTCGAACGATGGATAGCGGAAAGGAAAAAGCCCCGCGGCGAGGCGAGGCTTCTTCGTACTACCGATGGGGGCTGGTCCGTCAGCCTTCATGCAGTATAGAAGCGTGATGTTGCTTTGATATTGCAGGCGGTCGAGCGATACGCTCTTTCGTCAGCCAGCCCGCAGGGCAGGGGCTGTCTGCGGGCTGGCCAGCATGGAAGGTGGCAGCGTCCCGTCCAGGGTGGCGATCACGGTCGCTCCGCCGCGGGCCCGCAGCAGGTTGCGAACCACGCCGACGCGCTGGCGGCTCAGGGGCAGGCGGGTTTCCGTGCCGTCGATGCCGATGCTGGCCGAATAGGCGTCCCAGCGCAGGTTGCTGACCAGGCTGCGGCGCACCAGGTGGCTGCGATGGATGCGGATGAACTCCTCCGCGAACTCGATTTCCAGGGCCTTCAGAGTGGCGTCGAAATGAATGCGTCCCTTGGCGGTGAAGGCCGTCACATACTTTTCTTCCGCGCTGAAATGCGTGATGTCCTTGGTTTCGATGACGACCAGGGACCTGCCCACGCGGGTGGCAATACGTTGCCTCATCGGACCTCTCCTGTTTGGCGTTTCGTGATCCACTGAACGTCAAAGTCTTGTACCGATGATGGCTCTGTGCTGGCTTTTCGACGGTTATGTGATTGGGTTCACGCTGCTCGGCTGTCCAGGGAAGGTGGCGGAAGAAAAAGCGGCCGCATCCGGGGTAATGCGGCCCAAGACGGAGTCGGCTTCCCTTCCGCCCCGTGGGTGGGCAGCTTATGCGACAGGGGAGATGGCAAAAAGCCGGTAATTCCGACTAGTCCCTTGTGCAGGGCGCTCGGAAAGAAAGGAATCGGCTGTGCCATCAAGCGCTTACGCCCGTGGTCCCGGCTTTACCGCAACGAGTCGACTCGGTATAGTCTCGGCCCTTCCACATTGCCCGGTGGCCGCGCTCTTCCGGCCTCGGCAATGCCCGCCCGGCTCGGATGGTGAAATTGGTAGACACAGCGCACTTAAAATGCGCCGGCCTCACGGTCTTGCGGGTTCGAGTCCCGCTCCGAGCACCAGAATCCCCCCTCTGCATTCCCAGCTTCCCGATTCGGCAGCGTGACAATCGGCCGCGCCGCCGATGCCTGCCGCCGCGTCATCCGCCGGCTTGCGCACGGGGCCTGCGCTTGACCATTGGTCAGAATGCAACTCGCTGAAATCTTTGAGAAATATTGTTGTCCTAGGGTGCTCGCACTTTGTCATGAGGACCTGACGTGCAACGTGCAGCCCGCAACATCCGCAAGGTGCTGGACTCGGTAGCCAGCAACAACGAAGCCACTGCCATCGAAGTGATGCGCGCCGTGGAGCAAGTGCCCGACGAACTGCTGCGCCAGCGGTTGCTCAAGGCCATCCACCACCTGAACCAGGATGCAGCCGAATTGCGCGCCCTGCGCGACGAGGTCACCGGCGCGGACATTCGCCTGGCCTGAGGCCGTGTAGCCAGGGGAGCCGGCCTGCTCCGGGGCTGTCCAGCCTCGCCCGTCGGGCGAGAAAGTCGGGGCAGGAGCCTGTGCGGGGTTTCCGAAAAGCCTGAATGACGGCGGCCTGCTGCCGCCTCAGCGATGACTCCACGTTAGCCAGCCGGCATGGCGCCTGCGCGGGGCCGCCTGCGGCTGCGCCTGGGGTGCCGGCGCCTCGTGGGAGTGGGCCTGGGCCTCGCTGCGCGAATGCAGCCGGGCCCGGCGCATGGGCACGCGCAGGAAGGCCCACAGGGTGACGCCCGCCAGCAGCAGCCAGCCGAAAATCATGAGTGTGACGAACGTGCCAGGATTCATGCTGAAACTCCTCGCCCCCACACGAAGGATAGACTACGCCGGCGCGCTTGCCGGCGGCTGTCAATGGAGTGGGGAATGGCTTGCCGGGTTCACATTGTTTCTGGTATCTGTATGTATATACAGTATTCCGAGGATGCCCCGTCATGTCTCATACCGCTTTCCTTCCTGCCGCCGCCGATCCGTCGGCGTTCCTTCAGGCGCAGCCGCGGTCGCTGGATGACCTGCTCGAGCTGCACACGCCCCATACCTACATAGTCCGCGCACATGGCGATGGTATGACCGGCGCCGGCATCCACGACAACGACCTGCTGGTGGTGGACCGCGCCTGCCTGGCCAGCTCCGGCGAGGTGGTGGTGGCCGCGGTGAACGGCGAGCCGCTGATCCGCCGCCTGGACATCATCGATGGCGGCTACGCGCTGCTGCCGGCCAACGACCGCTACCCGCCGATCCGCATCGGCGAGGGCGACGAACTGGCGATCTGGGGCGTGGTGCGCTGGAACCTGCACCGCCTGGCCAGCTGAGCCCCTAGCGGAAATCGCGGCTGGGCACGTCCAGGCCGCTGAGCAGGGGCGTCAGGTCGACCAGTTGCTCGGCAATCACGTGGCGCACGCCGCTCTCGCTTTCCAGCCGGCCGCGCACCTGCAGCAGTTGCGCTTGCAGGAAGACGCGGCGCTGGCGCTCGGCCAGGTCGCGCCAGACCACCACGTTGACCAGGCCGAACTCGTCTTCCAGGGTGACGAAGGTAACGCCGCTGGCGGTCTGCGGCCGCTGCCGGCCGATGACCAGCCCGGCGACGCTGACCGGCCGGCCGTGCTCCAGGCCGGGCAACTCGCGGGAGCTGCGGCAGCGCAGCGCCTTCAACTGGCCGCGCAGCAGGTTCAGCGGGTGCGGGCCGAGGGTGGTGCCCAGGCTGGCGTAGTCGGTGAGCATTTCTTCGCCCAGGCTGGGCAGCGGCAGGCTCACCGCGGTCTCCGTCATCACATCCTGGCCGGCGAACAGCGGTAGCTGCGGCTCCACCCCGGCCACGGCCCAGCGCGCCCGGTGGCGGTGCCCGGCCAAGCCGCGCAGGGCGCCGGCGTCGGCCAGGCGTTCGCGGGCCGCGGCGTCCAGACCGGCCCGGTAGCTGAGGTCCTCGACGCTTTCGAAGGCCCGTCGCCCGCGGGCCTGGACGATGCGCAGGGCCAGCTCCTCGCGGAAGCCGCGGACCATGCGCAGCCCCAGGCGGATCGCCGGCTGTGCCTCGCCCTTGTCCTCCAGGCCGCAGTCCCAGTGGCTGTAGCGCACGTCCACCGGGCGCACCTCGACGCCGTGGCGGCGGGCATCCTGCAGGACCTGGTCGGGGCTGTAGAAACCCATCGGCCAACTGTTGACCAGGGCACAGGCGAAGGCTGCCGGCTCGTGGCACTTCAGCCAACTGCTGGCGTAGGTGAGCAGGGCGAAACTGGCGGCGTGGGACTCGGGGAAGCCATAGCTGCCGAAGCCTTTGATCTGTTCGAAGATGCGCGCGGCGAATTCGGCGGTATAGCCATTCTTCAACATGCCTGCGGTCAGGCGCAGGCGGTGTTTTTCCAGGCCGCCGTGGCGTTTCCAGGCGGCCATGGAGCGGCGCAGGTCGTCGGCTTCGCCGGCGGTGTAGTCGGCGGCCACCACCGCGACCTCCATGACCTGTTCCTGGAACAGCGGCACGCCCAGGGTGCGGCGGAACACCTGTTCCAGGGCCGGCGAGGGATAGGTGATCGGCTCCTCTCCATTACGCCGTCGCAGGTAGGGGTGGACCATGTCGCCCTGTATCGGCCCCGGGCGGACGATGGCGACCTCGATCACCAGGTCGTAGAAGGTCTTCGGCCGTAGCCGCGGCAGCATGGCCATCTGTGCGCGGGACTCGATCTGGAACACGCCTATGGCGTCGGCGCGGCTGATCATTTCGTAGGTGGCCGCGTCTTCCGGGGGGATGTTGGCAATGCTCATCGGCGTGCCGCGCAGGCGATGCACCAGGTCGAAACAGCGGCGCAGGGCACTGAGCATCCCGAGGGCGAGTACGTCGACCTTGAGCAGCTTTACTGCGTCGATATCGTCCTTGTCCCACTGGATCACGGTGCGTTCGGGCATGGACGCGTTCTCGACCGGGACCAGGCTGGTCAATGGCTGCTCGGAAATGACGAAGCCGCCGGGATGTTGCGACAGGTGGCGGGGAAAGCCGATCAGC
Organism: Pseudomonas sp. AAC; assembly: GCF_000725445.1. Classification (NCBI taxonomy): domain Bacteria; kingdom Pseudomonadati; phylum Pseudomonadota; class Gammaproteobacteria; order Pseudomonadales; family Pseudomonadaceae; genus Pseudomonas; species Pseudomonas sp. AAC. The sequence continues at coordinate 30,234 of NZ_KL647103.1, forward strand.
TCGGCGGTGAGCGCCAGCACCCTGCGCATGACCGGGCTCTGTGGATCGAAGCCCGCTTCGCGCAGTTGCTCTTCGGGTGGCGTTTGCTCGCTCCAGCGCCCGCAGCATCCGGCCAGGGCGTCCACCTGGTCGGGCGGCAAGCCCAGGGCCTTGGCTATGTCGCGCATGGCGCCTGCGCCGCGGTAGCTGCTGACCACGGCGGTCAGGGCTGCACGCTGGCGGCCATAGCGACGGAAGACGTACTGGATGACCTCTTCGCGCCGCTCGTGCTCGAAGTCGACGTCGATGTCCGGCGGCTCGTTGCGTTCGCGGGAGATGAAGCGGCCGAAAAGCAGCTTGCTGCGCGATGGGTCCAGTTCGGTGATGCCCAGCGCGAAGCACACCGCGGAGTTGGCGGCCGAGCCACGCCCCTGGCAGAGAATGCCCTGGCTGCGGGCGAACTGGACGATGTCGTGGACCGTGAGGAAGTAGTTCTCGTACTCCAGTTCGGCGATCAGCAGCAGTTCCTTGCCGATGCGTTTGAGCACCTTTTTCCGCGCCCCCTCTGGCCAGCGCCTGCGGATGCCGGCATAGGTCATCTGGCACAGCCAGGACTTCGGCGTATGCCCCTCGGGCACCAGTTCGCGGGGATACTGGTAGCGCAGTTGCTCGAAATCGAAACTGCAGCGCCCCGCGATCCGCACCGTCTCCTCCAGCAACGGCGGCGGATACAGCTCGGCCAACACTTCCCGTGGGCGCAGGTGGCGTTCGCCGTTGGGAAACAGGTAGGCGCCGGCTTCGCTGACCGGCAGGTGCTGACGGATGGCCGTCATGCAGTCCTGCAGGGCGCGGCGGCCGCGGCTGTGCATGTGCACGTCGCCGCAGGCCACGGCGGCGATGCCATGGCGGGCGGCCTGGGCCAGCAGGGCTTGCAGGCGGGCGCTGTCATCCGCGCCGCGGTGCAGCTCGACGCCTAGCCAGAGGCGTTGCGGGAAGCGTTCGCGCAGCCAGGTTCCGTCGGTATCCGTTGGTGCGTCGGGCAGCCAGATCGCCAACAGGCCATCCAGCTCGGTTTCCAGGTCCTCGCGCAACAGGCGGTAGCTGCCCTTTTCGGCCCGGCGCCGGGCGTGGGTGATGAGCCGGCAGAGGTTCTGGTAGCCGGCGAGGTTCTCGGCCAGCAGCACCAGCTTGGGGCCGGCCTCGATGCGCACTTCGCTGCCGACGATCAGCGCCAGTTTGTATTCCTTCGCCGCCTGCCAGGCGCGGACGATGCCGGCCAGGCTGCATTCGTCGGTGATCGCCAGGGCGCGGTAGCCCAGGCGCGCGGCGCGTTCGAAGAGCTCGCTGGCGCTGGAGGCGCCGCGTTGGAAACTGAAGTTCGACAGGCAGTGCAGCTCGGCGTAGGCGGGAGTCATGCGAACCAGCCGTGGATCAGCCACGGCCCCTCGCTGCCGACCTCGCGGTAGACCCAGGCCTGCTGGCCGGCGCGGGTCTGCACCCGGTAGTAGTCGCGGCGCAGGTCGGTGCCGTCCCACCAGCCGGACTCGATGCGCTCCGGCCCGGCGAGCACCCTGGGCAGGCTTTCACGCAGCGCCTGTGGCTGCAACAGCAGCCACCCGGGGCGCGGCCCGCAGGGCGGCAAGGGCAGGGTGCGCGGGCTTTCCCGGGGTTGCCAGGCCTGCTCCGGGCGGTGCTCGGCGAGGGCGCCCAGGCCATGCACGGCCTCGTCGCCGAGGCGGGCGCGCAGGCGTTCGCGCAACTGCTCCCAGGGCTGCGTCTGCTGGGGGCGCTCGTCGAACAGCTGGCGCCGTTCGGGGGCGAAGGGCGGCAGGTCGTCGGCCTGTAGGCGCACGGCGTGTACCGCGGCGGGCAACTGCAAATGCTCCAGGCGGCCGCGGCTCAGCTCGAAGAGCATGGCAGGCTCGCGTTCGGCGCTGAGCAGGCCGACCGGCATGCAGGTGTCGCTGCGGCCGTGGTGCTCCAGGTACAGCTCGAAGCGCTGCACGCCGCTGTCGCGCCCGGCGAGGAAGGCGGCGAGGTCGCCGGTCAGGCGGCGCAGGGGGAAGAGCAGGGCCTGGGTCGATTCGACGTCGAAGTTCAGCTCGATGCGGCTTTCGAAGCGCTCCGGCGGCCGGTAGAAGTCCAGGGCCAGCGGCCGCTGGCCGAGCAGGCTGTCGACCTGCCGCAGCAGTTCCGCCGGAAAGCGCCGGGCCAGGCCATCGCGGGGCAGGGCGAGCAGTTGCTGCAGGCTGCGCAGGCCCATGCGCGCCAGGCTGGCCACGCTTTCCCGGGGCAGCCCGCAGCGCTCCAGGGGCAGGCGGCCGAGGGCGCTGCGCAGGGCTTGCGGCCGTTCCACCAGCAGGCCGTCGCCGACGTTGACCAGTACCCGCGCGGCGGCGGGATTGGGCGCCACGCCGATGCGGTGGCTGAAGCCCAGGGCCCGCAGTTCCTCGCGCAGGCGGGCCTCGAAGCGCGGCCAGGGGCCGAACAGTGCCAGGCTGGAGGCGACCTCCAGCAGCAGCGCGCGCGGGTAATGCTGGCTGACCTGGGAGCTGAAGCCGTAGGCCCAGGCGGCGAGCAGGTCCTGGCTGCGCTGGATGGCCGCCTGGTCGTACTCGGCGCAGTCGAAATCGCGGCACAGGGCGCGCGCCGCGGTCAGCGACAGGCCGGGGCGCAGGCCGAGCCGGCGGGCCGCCGGGTTGACCGCCTGCAGCACGCGCCGCTGCGGCGGGCCGGCGAGCAGGGCGAGGGGCGCCTCGGGATCGCTGCGCTGGCGCAGGGCGGCGTCCATGGCCAGCTGTGGCAGGAGAATGCAGGCCCAGAGCATGGCGACCTCAGTTCAGGGCGGCCAGCGGCAGGGGGCTGGCCGGGGCGAGGCCGCCACGGCACTTGAGCACCCGCAGCTGTGCCGGGCGGGCTTCGAGGGCCAGGCGCAGGGCAGCCGGCGAGGGGTTGAGCGCCTCGCGCAGCGGGCGGAAGGCGAAGGCCAGCGTCTGGCCGCTTTCCGCCGCCACCTGCAGGCGGCGCAGGGCGCGGTCGTCGGCCTGCTGCGGCCAGCACAGCACGGCGCCGCAGCAGCCCGAACGCAGGCATTGCTCGGTCGCCCAGAGCGCATCGCGGCCGCTGGCCTCGACCCACACCAGGTGCTGCAAGTCGACGCCGGCCGCCAGCCAGGCGCGAGGGTAGGGGATGTGCGGCGGCGCCACCAGCACCACGCGCTCGCCGGCGCGGCTCAAGCGCGCCAGGGTTGGCCAGAGCAGCTGCAGCTCACCGATGCCCTCGGCGCCATGGAGGATCTCGCTCAGCGCCGCCTCCGGCCAGCCGCCGCCGGGCAGCAGGGCGTCCAGACGGGCGTGGCCGGTGGGCTGGGCCGCACTGGGCGCGGTGCCGGCCTGGCCTTTCCAGACGCGTCGCTGGTCGAGCAGCGCGCCCAGGTCTACGGCGAGGCCCATGGTCGGCACCGGTGGTGGGGAAGGCAGAAACGACGCAAGATGGAATCCTAGAATACTGTATGTAAATACAGTATCCGGTCTCGTCCCTATCCGGTCAATACGGCCGGATTGCTCCGCCGCGACAATCCGCCGGAAGGCTGAGCCAGGTCAGCCCGGGGCGTGGCAGTGCCCTTCAGAGTGTGTAGGTCGAGGCCGACAGACGGTCGCCGAGGGCAGCTGGTGCTGACTTTTTGCCAGTATCGGTCGAACTTGCCGGCGCCGCGGCGGTCTGACTAGCCGTTGCCCATCTCCCGACGGGCCTGCGCCTCCGCTGGCGGGCGCGCAGCGTGGGCATTGTAAGCCGCACGCGGGCTCATTAGACTGCGCGCCATTCACACCCTCGTTCATGTCGAAGGACTTCCATGATCAAGAAATGTCTGTTCCCGGCTGCCGGCTACGGCACCCGCTTCCTCCCGGCCACCAAGGCCATGCCCAAGGAAATGCTGCCGATCGTCAACAAGCCGCTGATCCAGTACGGCGTCGAAGAGGCGCTGGAAGCCGGGCTGTCGGAGATTGGCATCGTCACCGGCCGCGGCAAGCGTTCGCTGGAAGACCATTTCGACATCAGCTACGAGCTGGAAACCCAGATCCGCAACACCGACAAGGAAAAGTACCTGGTCGGTATCCGCCGCCTGATCGATGAGTGCACCTTCTCCTACACCCGTCAGATCGAGATGAAGGGCCTGGGCCACGCCATCCTCACCGGCCGCCCGCTGATCGGCGACGAACCCTTCGCCGTGGTCCTGGCCGACGACCTCTGCCTGAACCTGGAAGGCGACAGCGTCCTGAAGCAGATGGTCAAGCTGTACAACCAGTTCCGCTGCTCCATCGTGGCCATCCAGGAAGTGCCGCCGGAAGAGACCAACAAGTACGGCGTGATCGCCGGCGAGATGATCCGCGACGACATCTACCGCGTGAACAACATGGTCGAGAAACCCAAGCCGGAAGAGGCGCCGTCGAACCTGGCGATCATCGGCCGCTACATCCTGACCCCGGACATCTTCGAGCTGATCGAGCAGACCGAGCCGGGCAAGGGTGGCGAGATCCAGATCACCGACGCCCTGATGAAGCAGGCCCAGGATGGCTGCGTGCTGGCCTACAAGTTCAAGGGCAAGCGCTTCGACTGCGGCAGCGCCGAGGGCTACATCGAGGCGACCAACTTCTGCTACGAGAACCTCTACAAGACCGGCAAGGCCTGGTAACCCCAGCGCGTTCCCGGTTCGTCGAAGAAGCCACCCGCGGGTGGCTTCTTCGTTTCCGGCGCCCGCACGATCCACGGGCTTTTCGTAGGAGCGAGGGGGACGCCTGGTTCTTGCTCGCGAACGCTGTTTCCGGTGCGTGGGCGGTTCGCGAGCAAGCTCGCTACTACAAAAAGCGCTGCAAAGCTATGGCGCCTGCGGGATCGGCATGTCTTCCGAGCCCGGCCCCAGCGGCTGGCCGTAGCTGAACTCGACGTAATTGCCTGATGGATCCCTGAGGCCACAGTAATAGCCAACAGGGTAGGGCTCCTGGCGCGGCGCCCAGATCAGGCAGCCGGCGCGTTCGGCCTCGGCGGCGATGGCGTCGACCTTCTCGTGGCTGTCCACCGCGAAGCCGAAATGGCTGTAGTCGTCGCTGGCCAGGTGGCGGGCTTCGCCGCCGGGCATGATGACGAAGATGAACTGGTGCTCCTTGCCCGGCTCGGCCATCCACACGATGCGCGAGCCCTTGCCCTCGCGCTGGTGGATCACGCGCATGCCGCAGAAGCGTTCGTAGAAGGCGATGCAGGCCTCCAGGTCCGGTACGTGCAGGGCCAGGTGGGTCAGGGTGGGGCGCATGGCGGCTTCCTCCTGTGGGCTCTGCTGGCAGGATAGGCCAGCGGCGATGAGGTATGCTGCCGGGCATCTGCCAGTGGAGAACGACGATGGCTTTCGATTTCGACCTGTTCGTGATTGGTGCGGGTTCCGGCGGCGTGCGCGCCGCGCGGTTCGCCGCGGGGTTCGGTGCGCGCGTGGCGGTGGCCGAGAGCCGCTACCTGGGCGGCACCTGCGTGAACGTCGGCTGCGTGCCGAAGAAGCTGCTGGTGTACGGCGCGCACTTCCACGAGGACTTCCAGCAGGCCGCCGGCTTCGGCTGGAGCCTGGGCGAAGCGCGCTTCGACTGGCCGACCCTGATCGCCAACAAGAACCGCGAGATCCACCGCCTCAACGGCATCTACCGCAACCTGCTGGTGAACAGCGGGGTGAGCCTGCTCGAAGGCCACGCGCGCCTGGTCGACGCCCACACCGTGGAAGTCGATGGCCAGCGCTTGCGCGCCGCCAACATCCTCATCGCCACCGGCGGCTGGCCCCAGGTGCCGGACATCCCCGGCAAGGAGCACGTCATCACCTCCCAGGAGGCCTTCTTCCTGCCGCAATTGCCGCGCCGGGTGCTGGTGGTGGGCGGCGGCTACATCGCCGTGGAGTTCGCCTCCATCTTCCATGGCCTGGGCGCGCAGACCAGCCTGCTGTACCGCCGCGAGCTGTTCCTGCGCGGCTTCGACCGCAGCGTGCGCGAGCACCTGCGCGACGAACTGACGAAGAAGGGCCTGGACCTGCAGTTCAACGCCGACATCGCGCGCATCGACAAGCAGGCCGACGGCAGCCTGCTGGCGACACTCAAGGACGGCCGCCTGCTGGAGGCCGACTGCGTGTTCTACGCCACCGGCCGCCGGCCGATGCTCGATGGCCTGGGGCTGGAGAACGTCGATGTAGCCTTGAACGACAAGGGCTTCGTCAAGGTCGACGAGGCCTACCGCACCAGCGAGCCGTCGATCCGCGCCATCGGCGACGTCATCGGCCGCGTGCAGCTGACGCCGGTGGCCCTGGCCGAGGGCATGGCCGTGGCGCGCCACCTGTTCCGCCCCGAGGAATACCGGCCGGTGGATTACAAGCTGATCCCCACGGCGGTGTTCAGCCTGCCGAACATCGGCACCGTCGGCCTCACCGAGGACGAGGCGCGCGCCGCCGGGCACCGCGTCAAGCTGTTCGAGAGCCGCTTCCGCGCGCTCAAGCTGACCCTCACCGAATCCCAGGAAAAGACCCTGATGAAGCTGATCGTCGACGCCGACAGCGACCAGGTGCTGGGCTGCCACATGGTCGGCCCGGAGGCCGGCGAGATCCTCCAGGGCATCGCCGTGGCGCTCAAGGCCGGGGCCACCAAGCGGGTGTTCGACGAGACCATCGGCATCCACCCGACGGCGGCCGAGGAATTCGTCACCATGCGTTCGCCGGTGGCCTGACTTCGCGGGGCATCAACCTGTAGGAGCGGGCCCTGCCCGCGATTCGCGCGCAGGGCGCGCTCCTACAGGCAAATATGACACTCCGTAGGATGGGTTGAGCGAAGCGATACCCATCGCCGTGGCCGCATGGGTTTCGCCAAGGCTCAACCCATCCTACGAAAAGCGCCCCGGCGCAGCCGGCAAGACACGTCGCACCGAGCGGCTCAGCGCGACTGCGCCACCTGCGCCGCCGCCGCGCTTTCCTGCTGGCGCCTGGCGTAGCGCTGGGCCAGCACCGCGCAGACCATCAGCTGGATCTGGTGGAAGAGCATCAGCGGCAGCAGGATCACGCCGATGCTGCCGGTGGCGAACAGCACCTGGGCCATGGGCACGCCGGTGGCCAGGCTCTTCTTCGAGCCGCAGAAGACGATGGTGATCTCGTCCTCCTTGTTGAAGCCCAGGCGCCGGCTGAGCTGGCTGGTGGCCAGCAGCGCCAGGGCCAGCAGGATGCAGCACACCACCACCAGGCCGGCCAGCGCGGTCAGCGGCACCTGGTGCCACAGGCCCTGGATCACCGCGGCGCTGAAGGCGGTGTAGACCACCAGCAGGATCGAGCCCTGGTCGACGTAGCGCAGCACCGGCTTGTGCCGGTCCACCCAGCCGCCGATCACGCCGCGCAGGGCCTGGCCGGCGATGAAGGGCACCAGCAGTTGCAGGGTGATCTTGCCGATGGCATCGAGGGTGGAGACGCCGGTGTCGCCATGCACGCCCAGCAGCAGCTGGACCAGCAGCGGGGTGAGGAAGATACCGATCAGGCTGGACGCCGAGGCGCTGCACACCGCTGCCGGGATGTTGCCGCGGGCCAGCGAGGTGAAGGCGATGGACGACTGCACGGTGGCCGGCAGGGCGCACAGGTACAGCAGGCCCAGGTACAGGTCCGGGGTCACCAGCGGCGAGAGCACCGGCTTGAGCGCCAGGCCGAGGATCGGGAAGAGGATGAAGGTGCAGGCGAACACCAGCAGGTGCAGGCGCCAGTGGGTGGCGCCGGCGATGATGGCCTGGCGCGACAGCTTGGCGCCGTGCAGGAAGAACAGCAGGCCGATGGCCAGGTTGGTGATCCAGCCGAAGGCGGTGGCCACCTGCCCCTGGCAGGGCAGCAGGCTGGCGATGGCCACGGTGGCGACCAGGGCCAGGGTGAAGTTGTCGGGGAGCAGACGTGGACGAGCCATGGCGATCATCTCGGGCAAGGTACGAAGAATGCGGTCGCCGCCTCTGACGGACGGACGACGGTTCCGACTCTATGCCCGCGGCGACCTTCCGGCTAACGCGAGAAAGCCAGCCTGTATCGCTGAACGGACAGATCGCTCCGTCAGCAGCCGCTGAACGCCAATTCCACCGCCGCCACGCTGACCAGCGAGCGCATGCGCTCGGCCATCACCTCGCCACGCTGCTCCGGCATGCCCGCGATGCGCAGGTCCACCTGCAGCCATTCGCCCGCCTGCACGGCATGTACTTCGGCCGGCAGCCAGCCCTGCAGGGCGAACAGGTTCAGCAGCTTGCACAGCACGTCCGCGTCGGCTTCGACGCGGATGGCGAAGTGCGCCTGGCGCGCCATATCGGCCGGGCGGCGGGTCCAGCCGTCGGGGCGCTCGGCGGGAGCGGCGTCGAACAGGCTGGCGGGCAGGGCGGTGGTGCTGCTGGGCAGGGAAACGGCTTGGTTCATGGCGGGTGACCGGCAAGGCTGGGAGGTGGCTCATTGTCGGTGGCCCGGGCGGGTTTTGCTTTGCGAAATAGACTCCAAGGCCGGTGGTTTTGGAATAGACTATGCGTGATTTTATGGATTGGAGAATAAATCATGCCGATCGAGCTGGATGCCTATGACAAGCGCATCCTCGCCCTGCTGCAGGAGGAGGCGACCCTCTCCACGGCCGAGATCGCCGAGCGCATCGGCCTCTCGCAGTCGCCGTGCTGGCGGCGCATCCAGCGCCTGAAGGAAGAAGGTGTGATCCGCCGCCAGGTGACCCTGCTGGACCGCAAGAAGATCGGCCTCAACACGCAGATCTTCGCCCAGGTGAAGCTGAACACCCACGGCCGCAACAACCTCACCGAGTTCGCCGCGGCCATCCGCGAGTTCCCCGAGGTGCTGGAGTGCCACGTGCTGATGGGCGCGGTGGACTTCATGCTGCGCATCGTCACCGAGGACATCGAGGCCTACGAGCGCTTCTTCTTCGAGCGCCTGTCGCAGGTGCCGGGCATCCAGGAGATCAACTCCATAGTCGCGCTGTCGGAGATCAAGTCGACCACCAGCCTGCCGCTGCCGGGACGCTGACGGGAGGAGGGCGCCGGCCTGGCCGGCGCCCGCGGGCGGGCTCAGGCGCCGCCGAGGAAGTCCATCTTGCCCAGCTCCACGCCGTTGTGGCGGAGGATGGCGTAGGCGGTGGTGACGTGGAAGTAGAAGTTGGCGTTGGCGAAGCCGAGCAGGAAGTCCAGGCCCTTGAACTGCAGCTCGCGGCTCGGCGTCTTGATGTGGATGTCGCGGGTTTCGGCGCCTTCGAACTGCTCGGGCTTGAAGCCCTTGAGGTAGTAGACGGTCTTCGCGATGCGCGCCTGCAGGTCGGCGAAGCTCTGTTCGTCGTCGGCGTAGCTGGGAATCTCCACGCCGGCCAGGCGGGCGGCGCAGCCCTTGGCGGCGTCGCTGGCGATCTGCACCTGGCGCGCCAGCGGGAACATGTCCGGGGCCAGGCGGGCGTTCAGCAGCACCGTCGGCTCGATGGACCTGGCCTGGGCATGGGCCTCGGCCTTGGCCAGGATGGCCGAGAGGTTGCCGAGCATGCGGATGAACACCGGAACGGAAATCTGGTAGATCGACAGGGACATGCGAGGTACTCCAGACAGGGTGGAAGAGGCCTGCGCGATAAGGCGCGCCCAGCGAGTCTACTGCCAGGCGCGGCGGCCGTCGCCTGGCTTTCAGCGCCCGGCGACGTTGCCCGCGCTACTGCAGCCCTGCAGGTCGATCTTGCCCACGTACGGATTGCCCCAGCCCATCACGCAGCCGACCATCTGGTTGCGCTGGCGCTCCCAGCTTTCCACCGGGTACTGCTTGCTCCAGGCCTGGTACAGCTGGCGGTCCTGCCTGGACAGCCTCAGGCCGTAGCGGTCGCTCATGTAGAAGTAGGTGCGGGCGATCATCCCGCGGATCTGCGGGCGCGGCATGGCCTTCTTCGCCTTGAAGTCGATGACCATCGGGCAGGCGCCATACTGCGGCGCCTGCTGCGGCAGCCAGCCGTAGCCGAAGTTGTTGCGGTCGCCGTTGACCTCGCCGATGCTCGGCACCAGGTTGAACAGGTCGGCCTCGGCGCGCTGGTACACCGGGTCGTGCCGCGAGCAGTTGCTGCGCCCGCCGCTCTGCCAGCACTGGCGCTGGTGGCCGATGACCCAGGCCGGGACTATGTGCTCCCACTCGATGCGCGCGGCGCGCTTGGCGTTCTTGCGCGGCACGTAGCCGCAACTGGCCAGGTCGACGCGGTTGCCCTTGTAGCGGCAGCCGCAATAGAACTCCACCGACTGGCGGGCATAGAGCTTCCAGCCGATCTTCTTGGCTTCCTGGAAGGTGCGCGGGGCGGCGGCGGAGGCGGCCAGGGGCAAGGCCGCGAGCAGGAGGAATAGTGCTTGGCGACGAATATTCATCAGAAACTTCTTTCAGAAATCGTCGCATCTTACTGATATGAAACGATCTGCCAATCGTGGCAATCGAATGGCAAGGAACAGGTGCGTAGGAAACTGGAGTTGTTAGACTGGGAACATTTCCAGCCTAACCGGAGGTTCAGCCAGCATGACCAGCATGAAGAGCCGAGCGCTTTGCGGCCTGCTCGCCAGCCTGGTGGCCGGGGTGGCGCTGGCCGGCCAGCCGCCGGTGCGCAGCATCGAGCGCATCTATGTCAGCCCTGGTGCCAGCGGCAGCATCGACAGCTCGTCCAGCGTGCAGCGCTATGACGGCTACGGCGGCGTCCAGGTTCCGCGCAGCTACGAACAGGGCTCTAGCCGGGTGATCATCGACAACAGCGGCGGTGGCACCAATGGCGGCATCCGCCAGAGCATCGAATACCCCAATGGCGTGCAGTTCGACGTCACCCCGGGGACGACGCGTTCGAACGGGCAGCGGCAGTCGTATCCCTGAGGGAGTGGCGTTCGCGGGGCATGGCCGGCCTGGCGGCCGGATCGCGGATGAATCCGCTCCTACGTTGCCGGCTGCGCCGAGGTGCCTTTCGTAGGATGGGTTGAGCTTGCGAAACCCATGCGGTCGCGGTGATGGGTATCGCTTCGCTCAACACCATCCTACGAAAAGCCAGGTTCGCTCATACGGAGTGGGCCCGGTGCAGGACTACCGGAACGGTCCCTGCCCGCGATTCGCGCGCAGGGCGCGCTCCTACAGGGGGAGGGTGCGGGGTTACCTGTAGGACAACTGTCTTGTCGGCTGCGCCGAGATGCTTTTCGTAGGATGGGTTGAGCTTGCGAAACCCATGCGGTGGTGGTGATGGGTATCGCTTCGCTCAACCCATCCTACGGGGTTACATCGCGATCACGCGTGGTATGTGGGATGGTGTAGGAGCGGACTCGGTCCGCGATTCGCGCGCAGGGCGCGCTCCTGCAAGGGGCTCGGTGCCGCGAAGGCTCAGGACTCCTTGCGCACCAGGCGCGACTTGCTCAGCCCGCCCTTGCAGTAGAAGGGGCCGGTGTCGCCGCGCAGGTGGTAGAGGGTGGCGAGGAAGGCGGAACTGGTGCGGCCGACGGAGAGGCTGCGAAGTTTGTGGTAGGCCCACAGCCAGTCCTTGGGGAGCGTCTTGCTCATGGACTCGTCCTTGATTCAGCGTGCTGGTGCGAAACTGCCCCAAGGACATTAGTGGCCGAACCCCTTGTGCGCAAGTCCGGCCGCTCTGCGGCAAGCCTTTGCGGCCTTTTGCCATCCCCGCGGAGGGTTGGCCTCAGGCCCCCGCCGCCTCGCTGTGGGCCTCTTCCACGTATTCCTTCAGCCAGCGCAGCACCTGCACCGCCTCCCAGCGCGTGGGGTCGAACATGGCGTAGGCCTGGCCCTGGTAGCCCACCACGTCCAGCGGGCGGTGGTAGCCGGCGCGCTGCAGCAGCGCCTCGATCTCGGCGAAGCAGGTGTTGAAGTGGGTGCGCGAGAAGGGCGTCTTGCCCTCGGTGACCAGGCCCTCGAGATGCAACTCGGCGACCGCTTCGCTGACTTCCTCCACGCCCATGTGGTTCACGGTGTATTTCATCTGGCGGATGTCCACCATCGCTTTCGCTCCTGTTCGGGTCCTTGCCTGCCACCTGTTGCCAGGGTGCCTTTCGTCGATGACAGAAGCATAATCGAAAAATACTGTATGCATGAACAGTATTTTGTGGCTACCATGGTTTCGCTGGCTCACAGAATCCATGGCTGCCGCGAAACCGGGCCCCGCCCCGCGGCGACGACGAAGAAGAGGAACGCGTGATGAAGCAAGTCAAAGCCCTGCTGGTGCTCGCCCTCCTGGCCCTGCTCGGTGGCTGTGCCCAGCCGCCGGCGGAAGGCCCCAAGGCCAATGGCGCCTACCTGGTGATCGATGGCCGCGAGGCCTGGGCGGTGCTGGTGGCCGACGGCAAGCGCGTGGAGGAACACGGCATCGTGCGCGACGCCATTCGCGTGCCGCGCTCGCGCTCGGCGATGGTGGCCAGCTATGTGATCGACACGCCCAACTGCGGGCGCCTGCAGACGCTGACCGAGGTGTACGACGACGGCACCGGCGCCACCCGCCTGCTGAGCGTGGGCGAGGAGGGCGGCGACCTGTCCGCCTGCCGCATCCGCGACGACCTCAGCCGTGCCTGGACGGCGCTGGATTATTCCGGCTGAGCCCGAGTTTCTTCACGAAATTTTCACGCGCGTGGGGCGATGGTAGGCACATTGCTAAAGGACTAGCGCCCCAATAAAGAACCCGCCATCGGCGGGTTTTTTATTGCCAGCGATTCCTCTGCGGCGAAAGGCCGGCTCGCGGCGGCGCGGTGGGCGGGCTAAGGTTGCCTGGCGGGTCCGTTTCACGGATTCCTTCAATCGAGGTGCAGCATGCTCGCCAGCCAGATGACCAGGGCCCTGTGGCAGGCCCTGGAAGAGAACGCGGCCCTGCCCGCGTCCCTGTCCTTCGAGGCCGAGGGCGGGCTGCCCTCGACCTTCGCCGTCACCGACCTCGCTGGCGCCTCCATCGCCACGGCCGGCCTGGCCGCCGCGGCCTTGCTCAAGCGCGCCGGCCTGGCGCCGGGGGCGCTGCAGGTGGACCGCCGCCTGGCGTCCTTCTGGTTCGCCTGGACGCTGCGGCCCCAGGGCTGGGCGCTGCCGCCCATGTGGGGCGACATCGCCGGCGACTACGCCACCCGCGACGGCTGGATCCGCCTGCACACCAACGCCCCGCACCACCGTGCCGCCGTGGTGCGGGTGCTGGGCCCGGTCGCCAGCCGCGAAGAGGCGGCGGCCCGCGTCGCCACCTGGAACAAGGCCGAACTGGAGCATGCGGTAGTGGCTACCGGCGGTTGCGCCGCCGAAATGCGCTCCATCGACGAATGGAAGGCGCACCCCCAGGGCCAGGCCCTGGCCGAACAGGACCTGATCTGGTGCCAGGAACAGGCCATCGCCCCCGCGCCGGCCTGGGCGCTGGCGGCGGAGCGGCCGTTGGCCGGGGTGCGGGTACTGGACCTCACCCGGGTGCTCGCCGGGCCGGTGGCCAGCCGCTTCCTCGCCGGGCTCGGTGCCGAGGTGCTGCGCATCGATCCGCCGGGCTGGGACGAGCCGGGGGTGATTCCCGAGGTCTGCCTGGGCAAGCGCTGTGCGCGCCTGGACCTGAAGGACCCGCCCGGGCGCGAGCGCTTCGAGGAACTGCTGCGCCACGCCGACGTGCTGATCCACGGCTACCGCGGCGACGCCCTGGAGAACCTCGGTTTCGACGCCGAAGTGCGCCAGGACCTGGCGCCGGGGCTGGTCGACGTGAGCCTGAACGCCTACGGCTGGAGCGGCCCCTGGCGCAACCGCCGCGGCTTCGACAGCCTGGTGCAGATGAGCACCGGCATCGCCGAGGCCGGCATGCGCTGGCGCCAGGCCGACAAGCCGGTGCCGCTGCCGGTGCAGGCCCTGGACCACGCCACCGGCTACCTGATGGCCGCCGCCGCGCTCTGCGGCCTGGGCCGGCGCCTGGCCAGCGGGCGCGGCAGCACCTGGCGCCTGTCGCTGGCGCGCACCGCGCAGTTCCTGGTGGAGCAGGGGATGCAGGCCGAGGCCTTGCCGGCGCTGGCCGGGGAGGCGCCGGCCGACCTCGACCCAGCCATCGAGGCCACCGCCTGGGGCCCGGCGCAACGCCTGCGCCCGCCATTGCTGCTGGAAGGCACGCCGCTGCAGTGGGCCTCGCCGGCGGCGGCGCTGGGCTCGTCGAAGCCGTACTGGGCCTTCGAGCGGGGCGCCTGAACGGCGCTCAGCGCTGCGGCGGCAGCAGCAGGCCGCCGCGCACCTGGCGCCAGGCGCGGAAGCTGGCGGCCAGGCGCGAGAACCACAGGTAGATCACCGGCGTGGTGTACAGCGTCAGCACCTGCGACACCAGCAGGCCGCCGACGATGGCGATGCCCAGCGGCTGGCGCAGCTCGGCGCCGGAGCCGGTGCCCAGGGCCAGCGGCAGGGCGCCGAACAGCGCCGCCAGGGTGGTCATGAGGATCGGCCGGAAGCGCAGGGTGCTGCCCTCGATGGTCGCCTGCTCCGGCGTCATGCCGCCGCGTTCGGCCACCAGGGCGAAGTCGATCATCATGATGGCGTTCTTCTTGACGATGCCGATCAGCAGGATGATGCCGATCATCCCCATCAGCGACAGGTCCTGGCCGCACAGCAGCAATGCCAGCAGCGCGCCGAGGCCGGCCGAGGGCAGGGTGGAGAGGATCGACAGCGGCAGCAGCGGGCTCTCGTAGAGTACGCCGAGGACGATGTACACCGTGACCACCGCCGCCAGGATCAGCCACGGCTGGCTGCGCAGCGAGTCCTGGAAGGCCTGGGCGGTGCCCTGGAAGGTGCCGCTGACGCTGTCCGGCAGGCCGGCCTGGCGGGTGGCCTGCTGGATGGCGGCGACCGCGTCGCCCAGGGCGTAGCCCGGCGCCAGGTTGAACGACAGGGTGACCGCCGGGAACAGCCCCTGGTGGTTGATGGTGATGGGCGCCAGGTCCGGCTCCAGGCGGCCGAGCACGCTCAGCGGCACCAGCTCGCCGGTCAGGCTGGAGCGCGCGTAGAGGTGCTTGAGGCTTTCCTCCGACACCTGCCAGCGCGGGTCCAGTTCGAGGATCACGTGGTACTGGTCCAGCGCGGTGAACAGCGTCGCCACCTGGCGCTGGCCGAAAGCGTCGTAGAGCACGTCGTCGATGGCCTGCACGTTCACGCCCAGGCGCGCGGCGCTGTCGCGGTCGATGTGCAGGGTGGCGCGCGGCGCCGCCTGCTGCTGGTCGGTGGCCACGTCGCGCAGTTGCGGCAGCTGCTTCAGGCGCGCCAGCAGCGCCGCGGCCCAGTGGTCCAGCTCGTGGCTGTCCGGGTCCTGCAGGGTGTACTGGAACTGCGTCTTGCTCGGCCGCCCGCCGATCTGCACGTCCTGGCGGATCTGCATGTACAGGGCGATGCCCGGCACCACGGCGAGTTCGCGCTTGAGCCGCGCCACCACCTGGTCGGCCTTGGCCGCGCGCTGCTCGTAGGGCTTGAGGTTGATCATCACCCGGCCCTGGCTGAGGGTGGGGTTGGGGCCGATCCAGTAGTAGACGTTGGCCACGTCCGGGTCGCGCTGGATCACCTCGCTGAGCGCGGCCATGCGTGCGCGCATCGCGGCGAAGGAAATGTCCGCATTGGCCTCGGCCACGCCCATGATCACGCCGGTGTCCTGCTGCGGGAAGAAGCCCTTGGGCACCTCGACATAGAGCACGGCGGTGACCAGCAGGGTGAGCAGCGCCACCGCCAGGGTCAGGCGCTCGTGGCGCAGCACGCGGCGCAGGCTGCGCCGGTAGCCGTCGAGCAGGGCGTCGAAGGTGCGCTCGCTCCATTGCAGGAAGCGGTTCTGCACGCCGTGCAGGTCGTGGCGGATGAACCAGGCGCAGAGCATCGGCGTGACCGTCAGCGAAACCACCCCGGACATCACCACCGCCACGCTCACGGTCACCGCGAACTCGCGCAGCAGGCGGCCGATCACCCCGCCCATGAACAGGATGGGGATGAACACCGCCACCAGCGAAACGGTCATGGAGACGATGGTGAAGGCCACCTCTGCGGTGCCCTCGATGGCCGCCTGCAGCGGCGGCTTGTGCATCTCCAGGTGGCGGATGATGTTCTCCATCACCACGATGGCGTCGTCCACCACGAAGCCCACGGCGATGCTCAGCGCCATGATCGACAGGTTGTCCAGGCTGTAGCCCAGCACGTACATGGCCGCGAAGGTGGCCACCAGCGACAGCGGGATGGTCAGCGCCGGGATCACGGTGGCGCTGACGTTGCGCAGGAACACGAAGACCACCGCCACCACCAGGACGATGGACAGCAGCAGGTTGAACTGCACCTCGTCGATGGAGGCGTCGATGGTCTGGGTGCGGTCGCCCACCAGGTTCACTTTCACGTCGCGCGGCAGTTGCGCGATCAGCGCCGGCAGGCGGTCCTTGATCGCCTGGGTCACCGCCAGCACGTTGTAGCCGGGCTGCTTGTGGATGTCGACGATCACCGTCGGCCGGCCCTGCAGGCCGGCGGCCTGGCGCACGTCCTCGGCGCCGTCGATCACCGTGCCCAGGTCGCTGATGCGGATCGGCACGCCGTTGCGGTAGGCGATCACCAGCGAGCCGTACTGCGCGGCGCGGGTGAGCTGGTCGGTGGTGTCGAGAGTCACCGCGCGCTCGGCGCCGTCGAGGTTGCCTTTGGGCGCATCCACAGTGGCGTTGCCCAGCACCTCGCGCACGTCATCCAGAGTCAGGCCGCGGGCAGCCAGGGCGTCCGGGTCGATGCGCACGCGCACCGCCGGGCGCTGCTCGCCGTGGAAGTCCACCAGGCCGACGCCGGGAATCTGCGACAGCTGCTGGCCGAGGTAGTCGTCGGCGTAGCGGTCCAGCTCCGGCAGGGTGCGGGTGGGCGAGGTCAGGGCCAGGGAGAGGAAGGTGAATTCCGCCGGGTTGACCTTGTGGAAGGTCGGCGGCGCCGGCAGGTTCTTCGGCAGGTTGCCGCCGGCGGCGTTGATCGCCGTCTGCACGTCCTGGGCGGCGCCGTCGATGTTGCGCTCCAGATCGAACTGCAGGGTGATCTGCGTCAGCCCGAGGGAGCTGGCGGAGGTCATCTGGGTGACCCCGGGAACGCTGGCGAAGGCCCGTTCCAGCGGCGTGGCCACGGACGAGGCCATGGTCTCGGCGCTGGCGCCGGGTAGCTTGGCCTGCACCTGGATGGTCGGCATGTCCACCTGCGGCAGCGGCGCCACCGGCAGCAGGAAGTAGGCGGCGGCGCCGAGCAGCAGCACGCCCAGGGCCAGCAGGGTGGTGGCCACCCGGCGGCGGATGAAGGGCTCGGAGAGGGTCATTGGCGCTGCTCCGCGCTGGCGGTCTGCCGCGCGTCTGCCAGGGCCGCGACCTTCAGCCCCGGGGCCAGGCGGTACTGGCCGCCGGTGACCACGGTTTCGCCGGGCGCCAGGCCCTGGTGGATCCACTGCAGGCCATCGACCACCGCGCCGGCCTGCACCTCGCGCACCTGGGCCTGCTGGTCGCGCCCCACCACGTACACGAAGCTGCCCTGCGGGCCTTGCTGCACGGCGCTGGCCGGCACTACGGTGGCGGCCTTCTCGGTGCGCAGCAGCAGGCGCACGCTGAGCAGTTCGCCGGGCCAGAGCTTGCCGTCGGCGTTGGCGAAGTCGGCCTTGAACAGGATCTGCCCGTTGCCGCTGGAGACCTGGCTGTCGATGAAGCTCAGCCGCCCCGTGGCGATGTGCTGGCGGCCGTCGCGGCTCAGCGCCTCGACCTGCAGCGGCTGCCCGGCGTTGGCCTGCAGCACTTCGGCCAGGTCCTCCTGGGGCAGGCTGAAGGCCAGGGAGATCGGCGCCATCTGGGTGAGCGTCAGCAGGCCGGTGTTGTCGCTGGCGTGGACGATGCTGCCGGCGTCCACCAGGCGCTGCCCGGTGCGCCCGGCGAAGGGCGCGGCGATGCGGGTGTAGCCGAGCTGCAGCTGGGCGGTGTCCAGCGCCGCCTGGTCGGCCTGGATCGTGGCCTGCAGGGTGGCCACCTGGCCGCGCAGGGTGTCCACGTCCTGGCTCGGCCCGGCATGGGCGGCGGCCAGCTTGCTGGCGCGTTCGAGGTTGACCTTGGCCACCGCCAGCTGCGCTTCGTCGCGCGCCTTGTTGGCCTTGGCCTGCAGCACCTGGGCGGCGTAGGGGCGCGGGTCGATTTCGGCGAGCAGTTGCCCGGCCTTGACCATCTGGCCCTCCTGGAAGTGCAGCTGTTGCAGCTCTCCATCCACCCGCACCTTGATGTCCACCGCGTTCAGCGCCTGCACCGTGCCGATGGTCTGCAGCCAGATCGGCAGGTCGCGCTGGTCGGCCACCCCCAGGCTCACGGGCACCGGCGCCTCGGCCGGCTTGGCCGTCGTGGTGGCGGAGAAGTGGCGCCAGGCGAAGGCGGCCAGCGCCACGGCCAGGAAGAGGAACGCCAGGCGCCAGTAGCGCCGTTGGGAGGAGGGTTGGGACGGGCTCACGGTCGAATCGCCTGTGCGGAAGGTTGATTGCTGGCCAGTTCGGCGCCCGCCGGCGCCTGGAAGCCGCCGCCGAGGGCGCGGTTCAGGCCGACGGAGGCCTGCAGGCGTTGCAGGCGCACTTGCAGCAGGCTGTCCTCGGCCTGGTACAGGGTGCGCTGCACGGTCAGCAGGGTGAGGAAGTCGGTGCTGCCCAGGCGATAGCGCACCTGGGCCAGGTCGGCGGCCTTGCGCGCCGAGTCCACGGCGGCCTGGTCGATGCGCTGGGTCTGCGCCAGGCGGGCGTTGGCGCTGAGCTGCGTCTCCACGTCCTGCAGGGCCTGGAGCACGTTCTGCCGGTAGTCGGCGACCAGCTCGCGGGCGTGGGCGCGGTCGGCCTGCAACTGGCCTTCCAGCAGGCCGCCGTCGAACAGCGGCTGGCTGAGGCTGGCGGCCAGCTGCCAGAGCCCGCCGCCGGTGTGCACGTCGCTGCCGGCGAGGGCGCCCAGGGAGATGTTCGGCAGGAAGGCCGCGCGCGCCGCGCCGACATCGAAGTTGGCCGAGACCAGCCGCGCCTCGGCGGCCTGGATATCCGGCCGCTGGCTCAGCAGGCTGGCCGGCAGCCCGGCGCGCGCCTCGGGCAGCTGGACGCCGTCCAGGCCGCTGTGCTGCAGGGCGAAGCCCTCGGGCGCGGCGCCCACCAGCACCGCCAGCTGGTAGAGCGCGGCGTCGCGCTGCTGGGCCAGGACACTGACGTTGGCCTGGAAGTTCTGCAGGGCGTTGCGCTGCTGCTCTACCTCCAGGTCGGAAGAGGAGCCCAGCCGCGACTGCGTCTGCACCAGTTGCAGGATGTTCTCGGCGTCGCTGGCGATGCGCTTGGCCACGGCCAGGCGCTCGTCCAGCGAGAGCACCTGGAAGTAGCTGTCGGCGATGTCCGCCTGCAGGCCGATGCGCGCCGTCTCCAGGTCGTAGGCCGTGGCTTGGGCCAGCGCCGTGGCGGAATCGGCCAGGGCGCGGTTGCGGCCCCAGAAGTCCAGCTCGTAGCTGGCCTGGGCGTAGAGGTCGTGGGCGTTCTTGCTGCTGTCGTGATCGTGGACGTAGCTGCCGCCCAAGCTCAGGTCCGGATACAGCGCGGCGCCGGCGACGCGGGCGCTGGCCCGGGCCTGGTCGACCCGCGCCACCGCTGCCTGCAGAGTGAGGCTGTCGCTGCCGGCGCGCTGGATCAGGCTGTCCAGCTCGGCGTTGGCATAGTCCTTCCACCACTGCTGCGGCATCTGGGCGGCGGGCGCGGCGGCATTGTCCCAGTGGCTGGCGACGGGTACGGCGGGCCGCTGGTACTGCGGCACCAGCGAACAAGCCCCGAGCAGGGCCAGGGAAAGGGTGGCGGCCAGCCGGGGCAGGGCGCCGGCGGTGGTTGGGGGCATGGGTTCGTCCTTCTGCGTCCCGCGTGCTGCGGGCTGCTGTGATGGACGAGCCTAGCGCCGGGTAGCTACCGGGCGGTTCTTCCCAAGCTGAATAAAAGTTTAGGTGGCGCTTGGGAGGTTTCCGATTGGCTTTGCGGCTTTTGCCTAACCGTTGGCTGACAACTCCAGAGTTTTGCCGGTTGTACCGTGACGCGGTACATTTCCCTTCAAGGAAGCCGGCCCATGATCGGGAGTTTCAGGGATGCGTGGCTGGAAGCGTTCTTCGTGCGGGACAGAATGCCCCGGCAGATTCCCGCGGATATCCAGGAGCGCCTGTTCCGCAAGCTGCAGATGCTCGACGACGCCACCACGGACGCGGACTTGCGTAGCCCACCCAGCAACCATTTCGAGCGCTTGCAGGGGCGCCTGCGGGCATACCACTCGATCCGGGTGAATCGCCAATGGCGCCTGGTCTTTCATTGGGATGGCGAAAAAGGCGAAGCCTCGGACGTCTACCTCGACAACCATTCGTACCGATGAGGTGCAACGTGATCATCACCGAACGCAAGCCAGTCAGCGTCGGCGAGGTGCTCAGCAGCGAGTTCCTCGATCCGCTAGGCCTGACCCAAGGCCGCCTCGCCGAAGCGATGGGGGTGCAGCGCAAGCTGGTCAACGAACTGTGCAACGACCGGAGAGCAGTGACGGCCGATACCGCGCTGATGCTGGCCCGGGTATTCGGCAACTCTGCGGAGTTCTGGCTCAACCTGCAGCGGCGCAACGACCTGTGGGCGGCGTTGAATTCGCCAGAGCGACGTGCCCGCATAGAGCGGGCTCGGCCATTGAATCGGGCGGCCTGAATGCCAGGTGTGGTGGAGTTGCGGTCCTCATAGGCACGCTTGCAGGCTGCGCTGAGGTGTTTTTGCAGGAGCGGGGGCCCTGCCCGCGATTCGTGCGCAGGGCGCGCTCCTATATGGGAGTGTATGGGAATGGCGCGCGAGCGGACTCTGTCCGCGATCCCGTCGGCAGGGCCGGTGTTCGGTTGGGGAGCGATGGGTATCGCTTCGCTCAACCCATCCTACGAAAAGCGCCTCGGCGCGGCCTGTTCCGGCGGCGTTTCGCTGAGCATGTAGCCGGCGCCGGGGACCGTGTGGATCAGCGTGCACCCGAAGCCCTGGTCGACCTTCTGCCGCAGGCGGTGGATGTGCTTGTCGATGACGTTGTCGCGCGGGTCGAAGTCGTAGTCCCAGGCGCTTTCCAGCAGCATGCCGCGGGTCACCACCTGGTCGGCGTGGCGCATGAGTTTTTCCAGGATCAGGAATTCGCGCTGCTGCAGCACGATGCTGTGCCCCTGGCGCTGGGCCACGCGGCCCTCGCAGTCCAGTTGCAGGTCGCCGACCTGCAGGCGCGCGCCGAGCAGGCGGCGGCCGGGGCGGCGCAGCAGGGCGGCCAGGCGGGCGTGGACTTCGACGAAGGCGTAGGGCTTGGCCAGGTAGTCGTCGCAGCCGGCCTGCAGGCCCTCGACGCGGTGATGGGTAGAGGCCAGGGCGCTGAGCATCAGCACCGGGGTGTCGGAGCCGGCGGCGCGCAGCCGGCGCACCAGTTCCAGGCCGTCCAGGCCGGGCAGGCGGCGGTCCACCACCAGGGCGTCGTAGAGGTTCTCCAGGGCCAGGTCCAGGCCCTGGACGCCATCGCCCGCGGCGTCGACTATGTGGCCGCTCTCGCGCAGGCCCCGCACCAGGTAGCCGGCGGCCTGCGGGTCGTCTTCGATGACCAGGATTCTCAAGGCTGCACCTAAACTTTTGTTCATCTTGGCGCGAGGCCGACGTTCGCCCGCGCCAGACAAAATATACTGCCGAACACCTCCCGCCGCCGCCACGGACCGCGCCCATGACCCAGGTTCTCGTCGTCGAAGACGACCCCGCCACCGCCGCCGAGATCAGCGCCGCGCTGCACGACCACGGCTACCAGGTCAGCCTGGCCGGCAACGGCCGCGACGGCCTGGTGCGGGCCCTGAGCGAAAGCTTTGCGGTGATCGTCCTGGACCGCATGCTGCCCGGTGGCATGGACGGTCTGGCCATGCTCACCGCGTTGCGCTCGGCCGGGGTGGAGACGCCGGTGCTGATCCTCAGCGCGCTTTCCGACCTCGACGAGCGCGTGCGCGGCTTGCGCGCCGGCGGCGACGACTACCTGACCAAGCCCTTCGAGTTCATCGAGCTGACCGCCCGCCTGGACGCCCTGACCCGCCGCGCCGCGCGCGGCGGCGAGGCGCGTGACAGCCGCCTGCGCATCGGCAACCTGGACATCGACCTGCTGCGCCGCTCGGTGCGCCGCGGCGAACGGTCGATCGACCTGGTGCCGCGCGAGTACCAGTTGCTGGAGTACCTGGCGCGCCACGCCGGGCAGATCGTCACCCGCACCATGCTCTTCGAGGCGGTGTGGAACTACCGCTACGACGAGCGCACCAACGTCATCGAGGTGCACATCGGCCGCCTGCGGCGCAAGGTCGACGTCGACGGCGAGCCGCCGATGATCCACACCGTGCGGGGGGCGGGCTATGTTCTCCGGGCGCCTGAGTGAGATTCCGCGCACCACCAGCTTCCGCGTGGCGCTGCTGTTCCTGCTGCTGTTCGGCGTGGCCTCGCTGGCGCTGTTCGGCTACGTGTACTGGCGCACCGCCGGCTACCTGCGCGCCGAGGTGCAGGCCAACCTGACGCGGCAGATCCACAACCGCGCCGGCCTGGAGTTGCCCGAACTGCTGCGCGAGGTGCAGGAGCACGCGGCCAAGGACCCCGAGCAGCACTTCCCCCAGGCATTGTTCGACGCCAGCGGCCGGCGCCTGGCCGGCACCCTCGCCGAGCAGCCGCCGACCGCGGCGCTGGACACGCCCATCGAGTTCAGCCGGCGCAGCCTCTCCGGCGGCGAGCGGCGGGTGCGCGGCATCGTTCACCGCATGCCCTCGGGCGAGGTGCTGGTGATCGGCCAGGACATCCAGGACCTGCTGGAATTCGACGAACTGCTGGTCAGCGCCATGGCTTCCGGCGGGGTGCTGATACTGATCCTCGGCCTGGCCGGCGCGATCATCGCCGGGCGCACCTCGCAGCAGCGCCTGGATGCGGTGACCGGGGCCATCGAGCGGATCGTCAAGGGCGACCTCAGCGAGCGTCTGCCGGTGCGCGGCAGCTCCGACGACGTCGACCGCCTGGCGGTGGTGGTGAACCGCATGCTCGACGAGATCGAGCGGCTGATGCACGAGGTGAAGGGCGTGTGCGACGACGTCGCCCACGACCTGCGCACGCCCCTGACGCGCCTGCTCGCCGGGCTGGAGCGCGCCCAGCGGCGCGATTGCAGCAAGGAGGAGTACGTCGCGGCCATCGACCACGCCATCGAGGACGCCCACGGCCTGCTGCTGACCTTCCGCGCGCTGCTGCGCATCTCCGAGATCGAGGACAGCGCGCGGCGCACCGGCTTCGTCGCGGTGGATCTGACCCAGGTGGCGGCCGACGTGGTCGAGCTGTTCGAGCCCCTGGCCGAGGAGCGCGGCCTGCACCTGAGCTACAGCGGCCCGGCGCAGCCGGCCTGGCTGCAGGGCGACGCGCACCTGCTGTTCGACGCCCTGAGCAACCTGGTGGACAACGCGCTGAAGTTCACCCCGGCCGAGGGGCGTGTCGAGGTGCGGGTGGAAGCGGGTGAGGATTCGGTGGAAGTGCAGGTGCGCGACAACGGGCCGGGGATTCCCGAGCACGAGCGCGAGGCGGTGCTGCGGCGCTTCTACCGTTCCGAGCGCAGCCGGCATACGCCAGGCAATGGCCTGGGGCTGAGCCTGGTGGCGGCGGTGGCGCGGTTGCATGACCTGGCGATGAGCGTGGGGGATGGGGCGCCGGGGTGTTGGGTGAGTTTGCGGGGGCGGGTGGTTTCGGCGGCGGTGCGGGGGTAGGGCTGGGTGTGGGGTTTGAGCGCGGCTGCCCTCACCCCAGCCCTCTCCCAGAGGGA
The DNA here is from genome assembly GCF_000725445.1 of Pseudomonas sp. AAC. Lineage (NCBI taxonomy): Bacteria > Pseudomonadati > Pseudomonadota > Gammaproteobacteria > Pseudomonadales > Pseudomonadaceae > Pseudomonas > Pseudomonas sp. AAC. The sequence goes on from NZ_KL647103.1 coordinate 54,072, forward strand.
GAGGGGGCCGTTCGGCATGCTCTGATGGCTTGGCTTCAGCCGGTGGTGCAGGAGTGCTCTGATGCTTCAGCAGGCAGAGGACAGTCCCCTCTCCCTTCAGGGAGAGGGTTAGGGAGAGGGGCTCTTGCTTTAAGCCTCAGCCTTGACCACCTGAAACGCCTCCCCCGTCGCAAAGAAAGCCCCACCCGCCTGGTAATGAATGGTCCGCGACGCCTCGTCCGGAAAATGCCAGCGCCCCTTCGAGAACACCCGCTCGTCCGCATAGGCCGCCACCACCTCGGCGATGAACAGGTCGTACTTCTCCTGGTTGTGCGGCTCGGCGATCACCTTGCACTCCAGGTAGGCCAGGCAGCCTTCGACGATCGGTGCCTGCACCTGGCGGGCGCGGGCGGTGGCGATGTCGTGGCGGGCGAACTTGTCCAGCTCGCTGCCGTTGCTGGAGCCCACCGCCAGGGTGAGTTCGGCCTGGCGCCGCGAGGGCAGCTGGATGACGAAGGCGCCGGAGCCTTCCACCAGGTGCCGCGACCAGGTGTTGCGGTCCAGCACCAGCATCAGCTTGGGCGGGTCGAAGTCCAGCGGCATCACCCAGGCCGCGGCCATCACGTTGGCCACGCCTTCGTGTTCGCTGGTGACTATCGTGGACGGGCCGTGGTTGAGCAGCAGGTAGGCCTTGGCCAGGGGAACGTCTTGCAGGTGGTTCATGGATGGTCCTCGCGGATCAGAGCAGCAGGCCGTCGACCGGCTCCAGCGGCGCCGGCAGCTCGCTTTCGCCGAGGATCTCCATGACGGCGATCTCCAGGTGGCGGCTCATGGCGTCCAGCGGCAGGTCGTTGGGCTGGGTGTCGAACGGGTCGGCGATCTGGTCGCCCAGGGCGTCCAGGCCGAAGAAGGTGTAGGCCAGCACGCACACCGCCAGCGGGGTGAACCAGCCGATGCTGTCGACCAGGCAGAACGGCAGCAGGAAGCAGTACACATGGACGATGCGGTGCAGCATGAGGATGTAGGGGTAGGGGATGGGCGTGCCCTTGATCCGCTCGCAGCCGCCGAGCACGTAGGACAGGCGGCTGACCTGCTGGTCGACGTTGGCCAGCAGCATGTCGCTGGCGTTGGCGCGGCGGCCGGCTTCGGCGAAGTCGCGGCCCAGGCGGGCGAGCAGGGCGCTGGCCGGGCCGGGCGTGTGCGCCAGGGCGTCGGCCAGTTCGTTGCCGAGCAGGCGGCGGGCGTCTTCGCTTTGCGGGCGTTCGCGCAACTGGTCGCGCAGCACGTAGGCGAAGGCGGCCAGGCGCTGGACCAGCAGGCGGCGCCCGGCGTCGTCCAGGCCGGGCAGCAGCGACAGGCTCTGCCGCGCCAGGTTGCGCGACACCACCAGCAGTTCGCCCCAGAGCGTGCGCGCCTCCCAGAAGCGCTGGTAGGCCACGTTGTTGCGGAAGCCGAGGAAGATCGCCAGGGTCAGGCCCCAGAGGGTGAAGGGCGTGGAGGTGATCACCACCTTGTAGTGGTAGAGGGTGCCGTGGGTGGCCACCACCAGCGAGCTGAGCAGCACCGTGTAGAGCACCTTGCGCCAGATGGCCGGGATGATCGAGCCCTTGAGGGAGAACAGCAGCACCCAGAGTGTCGGGGTTTGCGGGCGGAGGATCATGCGCGGGCTTCCAGGCGGGGACACGGAGAGCGCGCATCATAGCCGAGATGGCCGCCGGGGGCAGCGGGGACGGAGGGCGCAGCGCCCTCCGCCGTGGGCTCAGGCGCCGGCCTGTACCTGCCGGGCCTTGCGTTCGGCCAGTTCGTACAGCTGCCGCGCTTCTTCCAGCAGCGGCGCGAGGCTGGCGGACAGGCGCGCCACGCCCAAAGGCATGGGCATTTCGTCGGCGCTGTCTTCCAGCAGGCGCAGCAGCACGCTGAGGGATTCCAGGCGACGTTCGGCGGTGCCCATCAGATGGTCCACCGGGGCCTGCAGGTTGACGTAGAGCACGTCCTCGTGGGGTTGGGAAAGGGTGGTGAGGGGGATCATGTCAGGCATCGTCTGCCTCCGGATGAGAGGCAGCAGGGCGATGCACACGGATGGCCGGAAATTGCATGTCCATTGCTCCTCGAGTGGGGGAGGAACCGCCTTCCGGAATGGGAGGCGGGCCGCGCGGGGGTAGCAAACCGGAGCCAAGGAACCGGCCAGGCCAAAGCCTGCCCCGCGCGGCCCGCCACAGAAGCGAGAAAAAGCGCCAGCGCATCGAAATGCCTGGCGCTACCGCGCCTTAGCTATCCGGGTTGCTACACCCGTGTCACGGCATTGACCGTGACGGGCAGAGCCTACCGGCGGGGTTTGTAGGGGCTCAATGGAAAGGTCGGGTGTGAAATTTCGCAGAGTGCGGGAGGGGATTGGAGCTTTTGTAGGCGCGAGCTTGCTCGCGAACGGTGCTTGCCGGCTGGGGCGGTGCCTGGGCTGAAGAGCGCCCTCTCCCTAACCCTCTCCCTGAAGGGAGAGGGGACCGTTCGGAGTGTTTGGATGTTCTGCAGTTAGCCGGCAACACCGAAGCAACTGTCTGCGCCGAGGCGCTTTTCGTAGGATGGGTTGAGCTTGCGAAACCCATGCGGTTGCGCTGATGGGTATCGCTTCGCTCAACACCATCCTACGAAAAGCCATGCTCGCTCATGCGGTAGGACTCTGTCCGCGATTTCAGGCGCCGAGCGCACTCCTGCATGGGAGCGGTGTGGGGCAGCCTCACCCCTCCTGATACAGCTTCACGATCGCCGAGAAATCCAGCTGCCCATTCCCCTGGTTGCTGAACGCCTGGAACAGCTGCTGCGCCAGCGCCCCGAGCAGCACCGGCTGGCGCACCTGGCGGGCGGCCTCGCTGGCCAGGCCCAGGTCCTTGAGCATCAGGTCGGTGCCGAAGCCGCCGCTGTAGCCGCGCGCCGCCGGGGCGCCGGTGAGCGGGTTGTTCACTTCCGAGGCCCAGCAGCGGCCGCTGGAGGTGTTGATGATGCCGGCCAGCACTTGCGCATCCATGCCCAGCTTCACGCCCAGGGACATGGCTTCGGCCACGCCGATCATGCTGATGCCCAGCAGCAGGTTGTTCGCCACCTTGGCCACCTGGCCGTTGCCGGCGCCGCCGCAGTGCACGATGTTCTTGCCCATGGCCGCCAGCACCGGCCTGGCGTGCTCGAAGTCGGCCGCCTCGCCGCCGACCATGAAGGTCAGGGTGCCGGCCGCCGCGCCCGCGGTGCCGCCGGAGACCGGGGCGTCGAGCATCGGATTGCCGTGGGCCTGGGCCGCCGCCGAGACCTCGCGGGCGCTGTGCGGATCGATGGTGGAGGAGTCGATCAGCAGCACGCCGGGCTGCACCTTGGCCAGCAGGCCCTGGTCGCCGAGGTAGACCTGCTTCACGTGGGCCGCCGCGGGCAGCATGGTGATGATCACTTCCACGTCGGCGCCGGCCAGTTCCGCCGGCGAGGCCACGGCCTTGGCGCCCTGGGCTACCGCTGCCTGCACGGCGGCGCTGGAAAGGTCGAAGACGCTCAGGTCGAAGCCGGCCTTGAGCAGGTTGGCGGCCATGGGGCCGCCCATGTTGCCGAGTCCGATGAAGCCGATGCGCATGGGGTTTCCCCTTGTTGTCGTTGTCGGGAACAGGGCCCGCACCGCGCGTGGCCTGTGGCCCCGCTGCTTCCTGCTGGGGGGCCTGGCCGGCGGGGCGCGCGGGCGGGTTCTGGCGGCTTACTTGAGGTGGATGGTGGTGTTCACCGCGCCGCCCACTTCGTTCTCGTCGAACCAGCGTTCGGTGACCGTCTTGGTCTGGGTGTAGAACTGCACCACCTGCTTGCCGTAGGGGCCCAGGTCGCCCAGCTTGGAGCCGCGCGAGCCGGTGAAGGAGAACAGCGGCACCGGCACCGGGATGGGCACGTTGACGCCCACCTGGCCGACGTCGATCTCTTCCTTGAAGTGCCGCGCGGCGGCGCCGGAGCGGGTGAAGATGGCGGTGCCGTTGCCGTTGGGATTGGCGTTGATCAGCTCGATGGCCTCGTCCAGTGTCTTCACCGAGACCACGCAGAGCACCGGGCCGAAGATTTCCTCGCGGTAGATGCTCATCTGCGCGCTGACGCCGGAGAATATGGTCGGGGCGACGAAGTTGCCTTTCTGATAGCCGGCCACCTGCGGGTTGCGGCCGTCCAGCTCCAGCTTGGCGCCTTCCTGGATGCCGCGCTCGATCAGGCCGCTGACGCGGTCCAGGGCGGCGCAGGAGACCAGCGGGCCGACGTCGGTGCCGGCCTCGGTGCCGCCGCTGACCTTGAGCGTTTTGGCCTTGGCCACCAGGTCCGGGATCCACTCGTTGGCCTCGCCCACCAGGATGGCCACGGAAACCGCCATGCAGCGCTGCCCGGCGGCGCCGAAGGCCGCGCCGGCGATGGCGTTGAGGGTCTGCTCCTTGTTGGCGTCGGGCAGGATCACGGCGTGGTTCTTGGCGCCCATCATGCACTGCACGCGCTTGCCGGCCAGCGAGGCGCGGTTGTAGACGTGGGTGCCGACGCGGGTGGAGCCGACGAAGGACACGGCCTTGATGTCCGGGTGGTCGCAGATGGCGTTGACCACGTCCGGGCCGCCGTGGATGACGTTGAGCACGCCCGGCGGGATGCCTGCCTCATGGGCCAGCTCGACCAGGCGCATGGTCACCATCGGGTCCTGCTCGGAGGGCTTGAGGACGAAGGTGTTGCCGGTGGCGATGGCCATGGGGAACATCCACAGCGGGATCATCGCCGGGAAGTTGAACGGGGTGATGCCGGCGCATACGCCCAGCGGCTGAAGCAGGGTGAAGGTGTCGACGCCGCCGGCCACGTTGTTGGCCAGCTCGCCCAGCTGCAGGTTGCCGATGGCCGCGGCGTGCTCGACCACCTCCAGGCCGCGGAACACGTCGCCTTCGGCGTCGGGCAGGGTCTTGCCCTGTTCGGCGGTGAGGATGGCCGCCAGTTCCTTCATGTTCTCGCGGATCAGCTGCTGGTACTTGAGGAAGATGCGCGCGCGGGCGCCGATCGGGGTTTTCTTCCAGGTCTTGAACGCGGCCTTGGCGCTGGCAACGGCGCGCTCGACTTCCTCGGCGGTGGCGAAGGGCACGCGGGCGAGGACTTCCTGGGTGGCGGGGTTGATCACCTCGCGCCATTCGCTGCTGGTGGACTCGACGGGCTTGCCGTCGATGAAGAGTTTGACCGTGGGAACGGCAGTAGTGGTGGTACTCATCGGAACTCCCAGCCTGCGGCGGTTTGTTGTTATGGGCCTTGGGGCGTACCTCAAGGCGGTTGGATTGATCCTAGCAGTGCATTTTTGATGAATTCAATGCGGTGATGTGCAAGCATGCTCTGCGTTTTTGCACACCTGGAGCCGGCGATGGACTGGGACAACCTGCGTTTCTTCCTCGAACTCTCCCGCGCCGGCAAGCTCACCGTGGCCGCGCGGCGCCTGGGCGTGGACCACACCACGGTGGCGCGGCGCCTGCAGGCGCTGGAAAAGAGCATCGGCGCGCAGCTGCTGGTGCGCGAGCCTTCCGGCTATCGGCTGACCGAGGCCGGGCACGGCCTGCTGCCCCAGGCCGAGGCCATGGAAAGCGCCTGCAAGGTGATCGAGAAGCGCCTGGCCGGGGCCGAGGACAACCTCTCGGGCAAGGTGCGCATCGGCGCCACCGAGGGCTATGGCTCGACGCTGCTGACCTCGCAGCTGGTGGAGCTGAACCGCCGCCACCCGCACCTGGGCGTGGACCTGCTGGCGGTGCCGCGGGCGTTGCAGCTGTCGCGCCACGAGGCGGACATCGTCATCACCCTGGAACGCCCCGGCCGCGGGCCCTACCTGATCACCCGGCTGACCGACTACGTGCTGCGCCTGTACGCGGCCGGGGACTACCTGGCCGAGCGCGGGCCGATCCGCAACCGCGACGACCTGCGCAAGCACGCGCTGGTGGGCTACGTCGACGACCTGCTGTACAGCAAGGAGCTGCAGTACCTGGACGAGATCGGCCGGCCGCTGCACATGGCCCTGCGCTGCACCAGCATCCTGGCCCAGCAGCGCGCGGTGGCCGAGGGGGCGGGGCTGGCGATCCTGCCGGCCTTCGCTGCGGCGGAGGGCCCGACGTTGCAGCCGGTGCTGGCGGGCGAGATCGAGTTCGTGCGGACCTTCTGGATGCTCATGCCCACGGAACTCAAGGACATCGCGCGGATGCGCACCACCTGGGATTTCCTCCGCGAGAAGGCCGAGGCGAGCCAGGCGGTTCTGATGGGGCGGGGAGCGTAGGGCGAATAACGCTCCGCGTTATCCGCCGTTTGGCCTTGGTCGAACCCCGCCTGGGGGCGAACCTGGGCATTGCGCTGCGTTTCGCGGATGAGATCCGCTACAGTCCCGTAGGATGGGTTGAGCGAAGCGATACCCATCACCATGGCTCAGCCATGGCGTTGGCGATGAAAAGGGTGAAACGGCGTATAACCGCGAACGGTTATACGCCCTACGCCCCCGGGAACCCGGCGTGTGGCGTCAGGCCAGGCCGACGTAGAGGTTCTGCACGTCGTCGTTGCCGTCCAGGGCGTCGAGGAAGGCTTCGACTTCCTCCAGCTCCGCGCCGGACAGGCTCACCGGGTTCTTCGCCTTGTAGCCGAGCTTGGCCGAGGCGACGGTGAAACCGTGCTCGGGCAGGGCGCGGCAGACGGCGTCCAGGTCGGTGGCGTCGGTGAGGAACAGGGTGTCGCCGTCTTCCTCGCCCGGCTCGAAGTCCTGGGCGCCGGCCTCGATGGCGGCCAGTTCCGCGTCGGCGTCGCTGCTGGCCGGGGTGGCTTCGATCAGGCCCAGGTAGTCGAAGTCCCAGGCCACCGAGCCGGAGGCGCCGAGCTGGCCCTTGCGGAACAGCACGCGGATTTCCGCCACGGTGCGATTCACGTTGTCGGTCAGGCACTCGACGATCACCGGCACGCGGTGCGGGGCGAAGCCTTCGTAGACCACGCGCTCGAAGCTGGCGCCGCCGTCGAGCAGGCCGGCGCCTTTCTTGATGGCGCGCTCCAGGGTGTCGCGCGGCATCGAGGCCTTCTTGGCCTGCTCGACTACCAGGCGCAGTTTCGGGTTCATGTCCGGATCGGCGCCGTTGCGCGCGGCGATCATGATTTCCTTGGCTAGTTTGCCGAAGACGCGGCCCTTGGCGTTGGCGGCGGCTTCCTTATGTTTGGCTTTCCACTGGGCGCCCATGCTGTTCTCTTGGCTGGTTCATGATGGGCGGCAAGTCTAAGCGCTGGCGCGGCGCCTGGCGATATCCGCCGGATCGGCGCGACTGTCTTGCCGGCTGGGCCGGGACGCTCTTCGTAGGATGGGTTGAGCTTGCGAAACCCATGCTGCCGTGGTGATGGGTATCGCTTCGCTCAACCCATCCTACAAAAGCTCGCCCTGGCGGGAGAGGAAGGCGTAGAGCCGTTCGTCCTGGGAGTGCGCGACGTTGAAGCGCAGCCAGGGCACGTGGCGGCCGTCGGGCATGAACAACTGGCCGGGGAACAGCAGGATCTTCGCTTCCTTGGCCCGCTCGGCCAGCAGCGTGGCGTCGGCCACCGCGCGGTGGCGGGCCCAGAGGAACAGCCCGGCGCGCGGTTCGTGGAACAGCTCCAGGCCGGCCGCTTCCAGGCGCCGGGCCACGCTGTCGTGGGCTTCGCCGAGCTGTTCGCGGAGCTGGCGCACGTGCTTGCGCTGGCGGCCCTGGAGGAGGATGTCCAGGGCCAGGGTCTCGGTGAGTTCCGAGCTGGTCAGCCCGGCCACCATCTTCAGCGGCAGCAGTTCCTCGATCAGCTCCGGGTGGGCGGCGATGAAGCCCACTCGCAGCGCCGGGGCGATGACCTTGGACAGGCTGCCGATGTAGATCACCCGCGCCAGCTGGTCGAGGTTGGCCAGCAGCAGCTGGCCGGCGGGGTCGAGGTCGGCGTAGATGTCGTTCTCGACGATCAGGAAGTCGTACTTCTCCGCCAGTTGCAGCAGGCGGTGGCTGGCGGCCAGGGACAGGCTGGCGCCGGTGGGGCTCTGCAGCCGCGCCTGGGTGAAGTAGACCTTGGGCCGGTATTCGCGCACCAGCTGCTCCAGGCGCTCCAGGTCCAGGCCGTCGGCGCTGCGCGGCACGCCCAGCAGGTTGGCGCCCTGCAGGCGCAGGTTGAGGAACAGGTTGTGGTAGCCGGGCTCGTCCACCAGCACCGGGTCGCCGCGCTGCACCAGGTAGCGCACGGCCAGGTCCAGGGCCTGGCTGGCGCCGCTGGTCAGCAGCACCTGTTCGGGGCTGGCGGCCACCCCGGCGTCGGCCAGGCGGTCGGCCAGCTTGCCGCGCAGGCGCGGGTTGCCCTTGCTGTGGCCGTAGTTGCCGAACTGCGCCGGTTCCTCCCGGGCCAGGGTGCGCAGGCCGCGCAGCAGGCCTTCGCCATCCAGCCAGTGCTCGGGCAGCACGCCGACGCCGGGGCGCAGCTCCATGCCCAGGGGCTGGAACACCTTGTGCAGCAGCAGGTGGGCGTCGAAGTCGAATTCCGGCGCGGCCTGTTCGTCGGCCGTCTCCCCGGGCAGCGGGCCGCGCACGTAGAAGCCGGCGTTGGGCACGGCGTTCAGGCAGCCGCGCGCCACCAGGCGGTCGTAGGCCTCGACCACGGTGAAGTGGCTCACCCCGTGGGTCTGGGCGAACCGGCGGATGGAGGGCAGCTTGGCGCCGGGGCGCAGGCGCTGCTCGTCGATGGCCTGGGCGATGCCGTCGACGATCTGGGTGACCAGGGGCGTTTCGCTAGTGGGGTCGAGCAACAGCATCGAAGCGTCCGGTGGAAGGGAAACGGAAACTGTACAGGCCGCGCGGCCATAACAGCACTGCAGGCACTCCAGCGCCCCTGTGCATGGCGGCCGGGGCGGGCGGCCCAGCACACTGCGGGGCACGACGCGGCAGCCAAGCCGCGCAAGCCTGATGACAAGGAACTGCCATGCGCGACACAGCTTACAACATCGACCCCGCGAGTATTTCCGCCGAAGAGTGGCAGGTGCGCTGCGACCTCGCCGCGCTGTACCGGCTGGTGGCGCACTTCCGCTGGACCGACCACATCGACACGCACATCTCCGCCCGCGTGCCGGGCGAGCCGGGGCACTACCTGATCAACCGCTACGGCGTGATGTTCCACGAGATGCGCGCTTCCGACCTGGTCAAGGTCGACCACGCCGGCGACGTCATCGACCCGCGCTTCGGCCCGGGCAGCGTCAACCGCGCTGGCTTCAACATCCACTCGGCGGTGCATGCCGGGCGCCCGGACCTGGCCTGCGTGATCCACACCCACACCGCCGCCGGCATCGCCGTGTCGGCCCTGGAAGAGGGCCTGCTGCCGATCAGCCAGCACGCGCTCAAGTACCACAACCGCCTGGGCTACCACGACTACGAGGGCATCGCCCTGGACCCGGACGAGCGCTCGCGCCTGGTCCGCGACCTCGGTTCGCACATGGCGATGATCCTGCGCAACCACGGCCTGCTGGCCACCGGGCGCTGCATCGCCGAGGCCTTCAACCAGATCTACTTCCTCGAACGCGCCTGCCAGGCCCAGGTCCAGGCCCTGGCCGGCGGCCGCCAGCTGCGCTACCCACCCGAAGCGGTACGTGAACGCGTCGCCGTGCAGGAGGAGGAAGCCCTGGCCGGCGGCCTGCACCTGCTGGCCTGGGAATCGGCCCTGCGCCTGATCGAGGATGGCGCGGCCGACTACCGCAGCTGACCCCTTCGCCTGCGTCCCGGCCCGCAGAGGCCGGGCGCCTAGCGTGCTTGCAATCTGCCAACAACAAAGCCAAGAGGTGGAAATGAAGAACCCGATAGCGGCGGCCCTGCTCATGGGCCTGGCGTCCGGCGCCATGGCGGCCGACCTGAGTGTGATCTCCTTCGGCGGCACCAGTAAGGACGTACAGACCGAAGCCTTCTACAAACCCTTCGCGAAGGCCACCGGCAACAAGGTGATCGCCGGCGAGTACAACGGAGAGATGGGCAAGATCAAGGCCATGGTCGACACCCACAGCGTCAACTGGGACGTGGTCCAGATCGAGGGCCCGGAGCTGCTGCGCGGCTGCGACGAGGGCCTGTTCGAGCAACTGGACCCGGCGCGCCTGGGCAATGCCGCCGACTTCGTGCCGGGCACCTTCTCCGACTGCGGCGCCGGCCTGCTGGTGTGGTCGATGGTCATGGCCTACGACAGCAAGCACCTCTCCGCCGCGCCCACGGGCTGGGCGGACTTCTGGGACACGAAGAAATTCCCCGGCAAGCGCGCCCTGCGCAAGGGCGCCAAGTACAGCCTGGAGATCGCCCTGCTGGCCGACGGCGTACCCCGGCAGGACATCTACAAGGTGCTGGCCACCCCCGAAGGCGTCGACCGCGCCTTCCGCAAGCTGGACCAGATCAAGCCGTCGATCCAGTGGTGGGAGTCCGGCGCCCAGCCCATGCAGTTCCTCGCCAGCGGCGACGTGGTGATGAGCACCGCCTACAACGGCCGGGTGTTCGCCGCCCAGGAGGAGGGCGCGCCGATGAAGGTGGTGTGGAACGACAGCCTCTACGCCATCGACTCCTGGGCCATCCCCAAGGGCAGCCCGAACAAGCAGGCGGCGGAGGACTTCATCGCCTTCTCGCTACGCCCGGAGCAGCAGAAGATCCACACCGTGAAGCTGGGCTATGGCTCGGTCAACACCAGGACCAACGCGCTGGTCGACCCGGCCCTGGTGGAGCGCCTGAACACCGCGCCGGCCAACCTGGAGCAGGCGGTGCCGGTGGACTTCGCCTTCTGGGTGGACCACGGCGAGGAGCTGGAACTGCGCTTCAACGCCTGGGCCGCCAAGGGCAGCTAACCGACGCGCCGCCACACGCTGGCCAGCCAGGGCTGCTGCTCGCGCGGCAGCCCGGCGGGCCGGTAGTAGTGTTCCAGCTGCTCGAAGCCTGCCGCTTCGAGCAGCTGTTTCCAGTTCTCCCAGTCGTGATAGGAACCGTAGCGCGGGCCGTTCCAGCCCTCGGCGTTGTCCCCGCGCGGGTTCGAGGCGAACAGCACGCCGCCGGGCTTGAGCGCCGCGCGCAGCTCGCCCAGCACCCGCGGCAGTTCCTGGCGCGGCACGTGGAACAGGCTGGCGTTGGCATAGATGCCGTCGAAGCGCGCCGCCGGCAGGTCCAGCGCCAGGAAGTCCTGCAGCCACACCTCGCAAGCACTGGCCTGGCGGGCCATTTCCACGAAGTCCGGACAGCCGTCCAGGCCCACCGGCGCATGGCCCAGGGCCTTGAAGGTGCACAGATCGCGGCCGGGGCCGCAGCCGAAATCCAGCAGGGCGAAGGGCGGCTCGCCGTGGATGTGCCGCAGCAGGGCGGCGATGTTCTGGCTGACGTCGTGGTCGCGGGTGCCTTCGCGGAAGGCCTCGGCGCTGTCCTGGTAGTGCTGCAGGGTGAGGCGGGAGATGTCGCGGAGGGTCTGGTCGTCTAGGGGCATGGCGGGCGTCGGTGGGTCGCTGGGGAGGTCATTCTACGCCGGGGTTTGGGGTGATGGGGGCTGGGGGGACTTGTAGGAGCGAGCTTGCTCGCGAACGGTGTTCTGCCGGTCGTGGGTGGTACCTGTGCTGCAGAGCGCCCTCTCCCTAACCCTCTCCCTGAAGGGAGAGGGGACTGTTCGGAGTGCTCGGGTATTTTGGAGTTAGCCGGCAACACTGATGGTCCCCGGCTGAAACCATTCCTTCTCTCGGCACGGACTAGCCCCCTCTCCCTCTGGGAGAGGGTTGGGGTGAGGGGACGGCGTTCATCCCGAACACAACTGCTACCGGCCGGCACCGTTCGCCAAAAATAAAAAAGCGCGGCACACCCCCAAAGGACTGGCCGCGCAACACGCTCAACAGGGAATCAGAACTGCTCAGCCTCCAGCGCATAGAGGCTTTCACTGCCAGCCCGCACCGCGCTGGCCAGGGACTGGGTGCGCGGCAGCAGGCGGGCGAAGTAGAAACGCGCCGTCGCCAGCTTGCCCTGGTGGAAGTCATCGGCCTGGCCGCTGGCGGCGCGGGCCATGCGCGCCCACATGTAGGCGTAGGCGGTGTAGCCGAACAGGTGCAGGTAGTCCACCGCCGCGGCGCCGGGTTCGCGCGGGTTTTCCTTGGCGCGCTCCTGGAGTTGCCGGGTGAGGGCTTCCAACTGCTCCAGGGCTTCCAGCAGCGGCGCGCTGAACTCGTCGCCCGCCGCGGCTTCGGCGAAGGCGCGGATTTCCCCGGCGAACAGCGCCAGCAGCTCGCCGCCGTTGGCCAGCACCTTGCGCCCGACCAGGTCCAGGGCCTGGATGCCGTTGGTGCCTTCGTAGATCTGCGCGATGCGCACGTCGCGCACCAGCTGTTCCTGGCCCCATTCGCGGATGTAGCCGTGGCCGCCGAACACCTGCTGGCCGTGCACGCAGCTTTCCAGCCCGGTGTCGGTGAAGAAGGCCTTGGCCACCGGGGTGAGCAGCGCCACCAGGCCTTCGGCGCGGGCGCGCTCTTCAGCGTCGTCGCCGTACTTGGCGATGTCCAGCTGCTGCCCCAGGTAGGTGGCGAAGGCGCGGCCGCCCTCGGTCAGGGCCTTCATGGTCAGCAGCATGCGGCGCACGTCGGGGTGATTGATGATCGGGTCGGCGGCCTTGTCCTTGGCCACCGGGCCGGTCGGGGCGCGGCTCTGGATGCGCTCACGGGCATAGCCCACGGCGGCCTGGTAGGACATCTCGGCGCAGCCGATGCCCTGGATGCCGATGGACAGGCGCTCGTAGTTCATCATGGTGAACATCGCCGCCAGGCCCTTGTTCGGCTCGCCGACCAGCCAGCCGGTGGCGCCGTCGAAGTTCATCACGCAGGTGGCCGAGGCCTTGATGCCCATCTTGTGCTCGATGGAGCCGCAACTGACCGGGTTGCGCGCGCCGAGGGAGCCGTCTTCGCCCACCAGCACTTTCGGCACGAGGAACAGCGAGATGCCCCGCGAGCCGGCTGGCGCGTCGGGCAGCTTGGCCAGCACCAGGTGGATGATGTTTTCGGTCAGGTCCTGCTCGCCGCCGGTGATGAAAATCTTGGTGCCGCTGACTTTGTAGCTGCCGTCGGCCTGGGGCTCGGCGCGAGTGCGGATCAACCCCAGGTCGGTGCCGGCGTGGGGTTCGGTCAGGCACATGGAGCCGGCCCAGCGGCCTTCGTACATGGCCGGCAGGTACTTCTGCTTCAACGCCTCGCTGGCGTGGGCGTCCAGCGCCAGGCAGGCGCCGGCGGAGAGGGTGGAGTAGAGGGCGAAGCTGGCATTGGCCGCGTAGACCATTTCCTCGAACTGCACCGAGAGCATCTTCGGCATGCCCAGGCCGCCGAAGTCCGGGTTGCCGGCCAGGCCGACCCAGCCGCCCTCGGCGTAGGTGGCGTAGGCCTCGCGGAAGCCGGCCGGGGTGCTCACCGCGCCGTCCTTCCATTGCGCACCCTGTTCGTCGCCGCTGCGGTTGAGCGGGGCGAGCAGGCCGCCGGTGATCTTCGCGGCTTCTTCGAGGATGGCCTCGGCGGTGTCGGCGTCCACCCGTTCGGCCAGGGCCGGCAGGCGGCGCCACAGGGCCGGGGCGTCGAACACGTCGGTGAGCAGGAAGCGCATGTCGCGCAGCGGAGCCTTGTAGTCGGGCATGAATGTACCTCGGCGCCCCGGCCTGGCCGGGGCGCTATCGCAAGTGGGAAGGGGAGGTCAGAGCTTCTGGGCCCAGTCGCGCAGGACGAATTTCTGCACCTTGCCGGTGGAGGTCTTCGGCAGCTCGGTGAAGACCACGGTCTTGGGCACCTTGAAGCCGGCCAGGTGTTCGCGGCAGAAGGCGATGACTTGCGCCGCCTCGGTGTCGGCGTGGCCGGCCTTGAGGGTGACGAAGGCGCACGGGGTTTCGCCCCAGCGCTCGTCCGGGCGCGCCACCACGGCCGCCTCCAGCACCGCCGGGTGGCGGAACAGCACGCCCTCGACCTCGATGGTGGAGATGTTCTCGCCGCCGGAGATGATGATGTCCTTCAGCCGGTCGCGGATCTCCACGTAGCCGTCGGGGTGCCACACCGCCAGGTCGCCGGTGTGGAACCAGCCGCCGGCGAAGGCTTCCTCGGTGGCGCTGGGGTTCTTCAGGTAGCCCTTCATCACGGTGTTGCCGCGCATGAAGATCTCGCCGACGCTCTGGCCGTCGCGCGGCACCGGCTCCAGCGTCTTCGGATCGGCGACCATCACGCCTTCCAGGGTCGGGTAGCGCACGCCCTGGCGCGACTTGATCCTGGCCCGCTCGTCCAGCGGCAGCTCGTCCCATTCCTCGTGCCAGGCGCACACGGTGACCGGGCCGTAGACCTCGGTGAGGCCGTAGACGTGGGTGACGCGGATGCCCATTTCCTCCACCGCGCCAATGACCTTGGCCGGCGGCGCGGCGCCGGCGACCATGGCGTGCACCGGGTGGTCGATGGCGGCCTTGGCCGAGTCGGGCATGTTGATCAGCGCGTTGAGCACGATGGGCGCGCCGCACATGTGGCTGACGCGGTGCTCGCGGATCAGGGTGAGGATCTTCTGCGGGTCGACGCGGCGCAGGCACACGTGGGTGCCGGCCAGCGCGGTGACCGTCCAGGGGTAGCACCAGCCGTTGCAGTGGAACATCGGCAGGGTCCACAGGTACACCGGGTGCTGGCCCATGGACCAGGTCATCTGGTTGCCCAGCGAGTTCAGGTAGGCGCCGCGGTGGTGGTAGACCACGCCCTTGGGGTTGCCGGTGGTGCCGGAGGTGTAGTTCAGCGAGATGGCGTCCCACTCGTCGCGCGGCCAGGCCCAGGCGTACTCGGGGTCGCCCTCGGCCAGCAGGGCCTCGTAGTCCAGGCTGCTGACCGGCTCGCCCTCGCCGTATTCCGGGTCGTCGACGTCGATCACCAGCGGCGGGTGGTCGAGCATGCCCAGGGCGGCGCGGATCACGTCGTGGAACTCGCGGTCGGTGATCAGCACCTTGGCCTCGCCGTGCTGCAGCATGAAGGCGATGGCCTCGGCGTCCAGGCGCACGTTGAGGGTGTTGAGCACCGCGCCGATCATCGGGATGGCGAAGTGCGCTTCGAGCATCTGCGGGGTGTTGGGCAGCATCACCGCGACGGTGTCGCCACGGCCGATGCCGCGCCAGGCCAGGGCCGAGGCCAGGCGGCGGCAACGCTGGTAGGTTTCGCGCCAGGTGCGGCGCAGGCTGCCGTGGATCACGGCGGTGCGGTCGGGGTAAACGCTGGCGGTGCGTTCGATGAAGCTCAGCGGGGTCAGCGCGGTATGGTTGACCGAGGCAGGCGCGAGACCCTGTTCGAAGATCGACATATGGACACCCTGTGGCTGATTGTTAGCTCATTGTTCTTGGCTGCCCGCAGGCGGGTCGGGCGGCTGATGGGGCGATTTATAGCAATGCCGAGATAGTTATGGAAGTACAACCATACGCTTATGGTATAAATACTATATTCCAATAAAAGCACCCGGAACTGCCTCCATGCCTGAACTCAACACCCTGGTGCGCCTGCTCCGCGAGCCCGCGCCGGCCGCCGCCCAGGCCGACGCGCTGCTCGCCCTGTGCCGCGCCCGCGCGCCCCTGGAGCGCGCGCTCTACCTGGCCTGGCGGCCGCGTTCGCGCAGCTACGAGGCGCTTGGCGACGAACGCCTGCCGCCGGGCGCCGGCGACCCGCTGCAGGCCAACGACGAGGCCCTGCATGCGGCCTTCGCCGGCCGCCGCGACATGCCCCTGGACGAACTGCTGGCGCTGCCCGGCTGGCTGGGCGGGCGCCTGCGCCGCGCCGGCTGGAGCCATGGCCTGGCCTTGAACCTGGCCCTGGGCGGCGAACCCGGGTTGTTGCTGCTGGCCGCGCGGGATGCCGCCGCCACGCCCTGGCTGGGCTGGGTCGGCGAGCTGCTGGGTGAAGTAATGGCGCTGGCCGGAGGCGCACGCCGCACCGCGCCGCTGCTGGCCGCCGAGCCGCTGCCGGCGTTGCTGCTGGATGGCGACGGGCAACTGCTCGACGGCAACCCGGCGCTGCATGGCCTGGCCGCCGAACTGGGCCTGGACGACGTGCGCGAGCTGCTGCCGAGCAACCACCGCGAGCTGCTGCGCAGTTGCCTGGCCCAGGCCCGCGCGGTGCAGGACGCGCCCAGCGAGCAGGGCGGCCGGCACTTCCTCTGGAGCTTCATCCCCGACGCCGGCCAGGCCGAGGTGCTGGTGCGCGGCCGCGAGGCCAGCGCGCAGATCCAGGGCGAGCGCGAGGCGGCCCAGGCGCGGCGGCTGTACCGGCAGATCATCGAGAACACCAGCGACCTGATTTCCCGCCGCACCCTCGACGGCGTCATCCTCGACGCCTCGCCCTCGTCCTGGCCGCTGCTGGGTTACTGGCCGGAGGAGATGCGCGGCCAGTCGGTGCTGCCGCTGCTGCACCCGGACGACCGCAAGCGCGTGGCCCGCCACACCCGCGACGCCCTGGAGCAGGACGGCTACGCGACCCTGACCTACCGCCTGCGCCACCGCGACGGCCACTACCTGTGGTTCGAGACCGCCAGCCGCGCCATCCGCGAGACCTACACCGGGGCGGTGGTGGAGGTGGTCAGCGTGTCCCGCGACATCACCGCGCGGGTGCGCGCCGAGGAGAACCGCCGGCGCCTGGCCGAGGTGGTGGAGGCCAACGCCGACCTGGTGCTGTTCGTCGATGCCGGCGCCCGCCCCAACTACGCCAACCCGGCGGCGCGCAAAGCGCTGAACCTGGGCGAGGACAGCCTGCCGGAAAGCCTTGCCGGGCTGTTCGACGAAGCCCTGCTGCAACGCCTGGCGGAGGAGGGCTGGAAGGCGGCCGACAGCCAGGGCGTGTGGCGCGCCGAGGGCCAGCTGCGGCCGCTGGGCGATGGCGCGCCGGTGCCGGTGTCGCTGGTGCTGCTGGGCCACCGCGCGGCCGGCGGCGAGCGCTACTACTCGCTGGTGGCCCGCGACATGACCGAGCGCGAACTGCGCGAGCACCAGCAGCGCCGCCACCAGGACGAGCTGGCCCACAGCGCGCGCCTGGTCACCCTCGGCGAGCTGGCTTCGGGCATCGCCCACGAGATCAACCAGCCGCTGGCCGCGGTGGTCAACTACGCCGGCGCCAGCCAGCGCTACCTGGCGGCCCTGGGCAGCAACCCGGAGGCGGCGCAGCGCGTGGCCCAGGGCCTGGCGCGCATCACCGAGCACGCCAACCACGCCTCGGAAGTCATCCGCCGCCTGCGCGCCTTCCTGCGCAAGGGCCAGCGCCGCCTGCAGGCGCTGGACGTCAACGAACTGGTGCGCGAGTCCCTCGGCCTGTGCGCCTGGGAAGCGGGGCAGGGCGGGGTAGCCATCGGCCAGGTGCTGGCGGAGAATCTGCCGCCGGTCTACGCCGACCGGGTGCTGCTGCAACAGGTGCTGCTGAACCTGCTGCGCAACGCCATCGAGGCCAACCGCGAGCGCCACGCCTGCGCGCCTTCGGCCATCGCCATCGGTTCGGCGCTGGAGGCGGACGGCCGGCTCTGCGTGTGGGTGGAAGACAACGGCCCGGGGGCCGACGAAGAGACGCTGGGGCGCATGTTCACGCCCTTCTACAGCAGCAAGCCGGACGGCCTGGGCCTGGGGCTGTCGATGAGCCGCGGCATGGTAGAAGGCTTCGGCGGCACCCTGGACGCGCGCCCGGCGGCCGACGGCCTGCGCCTGGAATGCCGGCTGCCGGCTGCCGGCGAAGGGGGCAAGGCATGATGGAAAAAGCACAGGAGCAGGGCATGGAAGTACCGCAAGAGGCGGTGGTGTATGTGGTGGACGACGACCCGGGCATGCTCGAGTCCACCGTCTGGCTGTTCGAGTCGGTGGGCCTGAAGGCGCTGCCCTTCACCAGCGGCCGCGACTTCCTCGAAGCCTGCCCGGCCGACGCCCACGGCTGCGTGCTGCTGGACGTGCGCATGCCCGGCCTGGGCGGCCTGAGCGTGCAGGAGGAAATGCGCCGGCGCGGCCTGGAGCTGCCGGTGATCTTCGTCAGCGGCCACGCCGACGTGCCCATCGTCATCCGCGCCTTCAAGGCCGGCGCGCTGGACTTCATCGAGAAGCCCTACAACGAGCAACTGCTGCTAGACAGCGTGCAGCAGGCCCTGCAATCCCGCGCCCGCCAGCACGCCTCGCAGGCCGGCCTGGGCGAGGTGGACGAACGCCTCGCCGCACTCACCCCGCGCGAGCGCGACGTGCTGCTGCCGCTGGTGCGCGGCTACACCAACCGCGAGGTGGCGGAGCAGCTGGACATCAGCGTGAAGACCGTGGACCTGTACCGGGCGCGGGTGATGAAGCGCATGCAGGCGCAGACCCTGGCCGACCTTGTGGGGATGGCGATCGCCGCGGGGCTGGTGGACCCGCTGCGGTTGAGGTCTGAGTAGGCCTGGAGCACCCTCACCCCAGCCCTCTCCCAGAGGGAGAGGGGGCTGTTCGGTGTCAACCTGTAGGAGCGGGCCCTGCCCGCGATTCGCGCGCAGGGCGCGCTCCTACAGGGCAATGGCGCGGGCGGCGCCGCGTAGGAGCGGATCTTATCCGCGATCCGCGCCGGAGGCTCCGGTTATCGCGGATAAGGCCCTACGACTGTACTTGCATGGAGCCGTAGGGCGGATAACCGTTCGCGGTTATCCGCCGATACACCGGGGCCATAGCCAACGCCAAGGTCAACCCTGGCGCCGCCGGAAGCCAAGGCCAAACGGCGGATAACGCCATAGGCGTTATGCGCCCTACGTGAAACGCCGCTGACCACCGGGGCATCCCCGGGGAGCTAACCCCCCACCGCCGTTGTCTGAAACAACACGGGTATACTCGCCCGCCTGCCCGAACCCCAGGAGCCCCGCTTGTCGAAGTCCCGTCCGTCGCGTCCGCTGCTTTCACTGGTCCTTGCCGCCGGCCTCAGCGCCAGCGCGGCGCTGTATGCCTGCCCGGCCGGGCAGTCGGAGGTCTGCCTGGGCGGCTGCATCTGCGTGGCCGACCCCAATGGGGTGTTCGGCGTGCTCCAGGAAGATGCGCGCAACGTCGCCGCACCCGCCTTGGCGCAGTGGCTCAGCCAGTCCCGCGAGCGCATGGTGGCCGCCGGTGTGCAGCCGCTGCCGCTGGACCTGCGCGTGCAACTGCAGGCCTGGTACCCGGACGACCTGCTGCAGGCGGTGCGCTACCGCGTCGGCCAGGGCCAGGACGTCGACGCCGCCAGCGCCATGCTGCAGAACCAGGACGTGGTCGCCGTGACGCTGATCGACGTGGTGGTGTTCCGCAACGAGGACGACGCGCTGCACAACCTGGCCCTCTGGGCCCACGAGCTCAAGCACGTGCAGCAGTACCGCGAACTGGGCGTGGACGGCTTCGCCCGCCAGTACGTGCGCAACTTCAGCGCCCTGGAAGACCCGGCCTACGCCATCCAGAACCAGGTTTCCCGGGAAGTGCGCAGCGCCCGGGCGCCGGCCGGCGACTAGCCGGGTTCGCCGCCGGTTGGCAGGCGCTGCGGCGCGTTTGATGCACATCAAGGGGCCGATAACGACGAAGGCGCAGGCTTAGGGCACAACCCCTGTCCCCCTCCGGAGGTCCCCCATGAACGCCTACACGCGCCTGCTGCTGATCTGCGATCCCCTGCTCCGTGACTCCGCCGCCATGGCGCGGGCCAAGGCCCTGGCGCTGGCCGGTGGCGGCCACCTGCACATGGTCACCCTGGATGCCCTGCCGGTGGGCCTGGGCGTGCTCGACAGCGTGCTGCAGACCCGCGCCCGTGAAGAAACCCGCCTGCGCCAGGAGCGCTGGCTGGAGGAACGCGCCGGGGAGCTGCGCGCCCAGGGCATCGAGGTCGGCGTCGAGGCGATCTGGACCGAGAACCCGCTGGAGGAGGCGCTGCGCCTGGTGGAGCAGCACGGCATCGACCTGGTGGTGAAGGACAGCCAGTACGAGCCGGCCCTGAGCCGGGCGATCATGACGCCGCTGGACTGGCAACTGCTGCGCCGCTGCCCGGTGCCGCTGCACCTGGTCAGCACCGCCGACAACCCGCGCCCGCAGCGGGTGCTGGCCGCGCTGGACCTGTCCCAGGACGACGTGCTCGTCGACCAGTTGAACGACCATATCGTCGAGTCGGCGCAGGCCCTGGCCCGGCAGTGCGGCGCCGAGCTGCACCTGCTGCAGGCCTATGACCTGGCCAGCGGCTACCTGGCCTATGCCGCGGGGCCCGTGGCCTGGTCGCCGGAAGTCGCCGAGCAGATGAGCGGCCGCTCGCGCCAGCGCATGGACCGCATCGGCGAGCGCTTCGGCGTCGGCCGGCCCTACCAGCACCTGGTCAAGGGCGCGGCCACCCAGGTCATCAGCGAATTCGCCAACGAGAAAAGCTTCGACGTGGTGGTCATGGGCACCCTCTACCGCCCGGGCCTGGCGAAGATCATCGGCAGCACCACCGAACAGGCGCTGTACCGGGTGCACTCGGGCATTCTCGCGGTCCGGCCCTGAGGCGCGCGGCCATGAAGATGGTCGCGTTCCTCGCCCTGCTGCTGTCGCTCTGGGCCATCGCCGTGGTGGCCTGGATGATGCTGCGCTACACCCCCGCCGGCGGCGACGCCCAGTACGTGTTCCTCTGGGACCGCTGGGAGAACCGCGTGTGCCTGGTGTCCATCGGCAACCCGTCGCGGATCATCTGCGACCCGCGCTCGCTCTGGGTGGAACAGCAGAAGGACGACGGGCCCACGGCGCGTCGCCCTTGATAGCAGGCGCTCAGCTGCCGTGGCGCCGTTGCTCGGCGTCGCGGCGACGGGCCTCGGCCAGCGCGTGGGGCGCGGCCAGGCGTTGCTGCAGGCGCTCCAGGTAGTCGCGGGCCTGGGTTTCGTCGTGGAAGGGCACCCGGAACTGGTCGAGCTGGACGTAGCAGTGGCCATCGCGGGTGTGCAGCAGTTGCGTGCGCATGGAAGCCTCCTGGCGGAGCCGGCGGGGAAGTGGACTGCAACCACTTGTACGCCGCGCAGGGGGCGACGGCTTGATCCGCATCAACCTAGCGCAGCGGGCGCTGCCGGCCACAGCCGGACGGCAGCGCGGCGCTTTCTCAGCAGTCGCCCTGCAGGGCGGCCCTTTCCTGGCGGCGGCTGCTGGCCAGGGAGATCGACCAGAGCACGAAACCGCCGATGGCCAGCAGGCTGCCCACCCAGCCCGGCGAGGTCCAGCCGTAGCCGGCGGCCAGGGCCAGGCCGCCGAGGAACGGGCCCAGGGCGTTGGCGAAGTTGAAGGCCGAGTGGTTCAGCGCCGCGGCCAGGCCCTGGGCGTCCTCGGCCACGTCCATCAGGCGCGTCTGCAGCACCGTGCCCAGGGCGCCGCCGAAGCCGACGAAGAACACGCAGACCGCGATACTCCAGATGTTGCCGGCGGTGAACGGGAAGATCGCCAGCACCACCGCGCTCCACACCAGCAGGCCGCCGGCGGTGGGCATCAGCGCGCGGTCGGCGAGCACCGGGATGAACATGTTGCCGAGGGTCATGCCGACGCCGAACACCGCCAGCACCAGCGGCACCACGGCGGGGGAGACGTGGGTGACCGCGCCGAGGATGTCGGCCAGGTAGGTGTACACCGCGAACAGGCCGCCGAAGCCGATGGCGCCGATGCCCAGGGTCAGCCACACCTGGCCGCGCTTCAGCGCGCCCAGCTCGCGCAGCGGGCTGGCGCCGGCCTCGGGCGGCGAGTAAGGCGCCAGCAGGCGCACGCAGAGCATGGTGGTCACGCCCAGGGCGGCGACCAGTGCGAAGCTCCAGCGCCAGCCCAGGGCCTGGCCCAGCCAGTTGGCCAGGGGCACGCCGACGATGGTGGCCACGGTCAGGCCGAGGAACATCCGCCCGACCGCCACCGTGCGCCGATGCGGCGGCACCAGCGAGGCGGCCACCAGCGCGGCGATGCCGAAATAGGCGCCATGGGGCAGGCCGCTGATGAAGCGGAACAGCAGCATCCAGTGGTAGGTCGGCGCCAGCGCGCTGAGGCCGTTGCCGATGGCGAACAGCCCCATCAGCAGCACCAGCAGGGTGCGCCGCGGCAGGCGCGCGCCGAGCACCGCCAGCAGCGGCGCGCCCACCACCACGCCCAGGGCGTAGGCGCTGATCACATGGCCGGCGGTGGGCGCATCGATGCCCAGGGCCGGGGCGAAGAGCGGCAGCAGGCTCATGGTGGCGAACTCGGTGGTGCCGATGGCGAAGCCGCCCACGGCGAGGGCGAATAGCACCAGGGCCGCACCGCGGCTGCGCGGTTCGGTTGTGGAGGTAGTCATCAGGGGTCCTTTGGTCTTATGCGGTGCGCCGGGGCGCGGCTGTCACGGGGAGCACGGTCAAGGCAGTGACCGACAGCGAAAGGACGCACAGGATAGCAGAAGGTTCCGCCGGGGTGGACGGAAGGCTCGGAATAGACGGGTAGGGCGTTGGTCGTTTGGGCTGGGTAAAGCGGCATCCATGTCTGTAGGAGTGTTCCTGGTGGGCGTGTCTGTCAGGGTGATGGGTATCGCTTCGCTCCACCCATCCTACGTCAGGGTTGGCGCTGCTTTGCGGGACGGAGGTTGGGTCGGGAAGCGTCGGCGGAAGGGGGCTGGAGAGGGGCGGCATCTTGCCTGGCGGGCAGCGGGAGGGGCTGCCGGCGGGGTGATGACGGATTTGGATACTGAGTAGTATGTTGATCGCAAGACGGGATTCCGGCCTGCCCGGGATGCGTCGTCACTTTTCGAAAACCTACTCGGTAGTATTTCCGATGAGCATCATCTGGAGCCCACCGCTGACCGCCGACGAGCGCCGCTGGCAGGAGATCGCCCGGCTGCTCGGCGAGCGGCATTTCCGCCCGCTGGCCGCCGAGATCGACCGCGACCAGCGCTACCCGCTGGAACACCTGCCCGTGCTGCTGGAAAACCGCCTGAGCGGCATGTTCGTGCCCCGCGAACATGGCGGCGAAGGGGCATCGCTGTGCGCGCTGGTGGCCGTGGTCGAGGAGCTGGCGCGCGGCTGCGCTTCCACCGCTGCGATCATGGCGGCCTTGTCCCTCGGCGCGTTCCCCGTGCTGCTCGGCGGCAGCGACGCGCAAAAGCGCCGGCTGCTGGGCGGGCTCGCCGAAACCGGGGCCGCGGTGAACTTCGCGCTCAGCGAGCGTGGCGCCGGTTCCGACCCCGCCGCCCTGCAGACCACCGCCACCCGTTCGGGCAAGGGCTGGCGGATTCGCGGCGAGAAATGCTGGCTGGGCAACGGCGGCCACTCCCGGCACTTCATCGTCTTCGCCACCACCGGCGAGAACGCCGGCAGGAAGGCCATCAGCGCCTTCGTCGTGGCCCGCGACGCCGAGGGCGTGGTGATCGACCACTACGAAGACAAGTTGGGCATCCGCGGGACCACCACCACCAACCTGAAGCTGGACACCTACGTCGGGGACGACGCCATCGTCGGCGAGGCCGGCAAGGGCCTGGGCCTGGCGCTGGCCACCCTCGGCGTGGGCCGCGTGGTCATCGCCGCCCAGGCCAACGGCATCGCCCTGGCGGCATTCGAGGAGGCCGCGGCCCATGCGGTGGAACGCAGCACCTTCGGGCGGCCGATCATCGACCACCAGGGCGTCGGCTTCAAACTGGCCGACGCCGTCACCTCGCTGTCCGCGGCCCGCATGCTGACCTACGAAGCCGCCCGCGCATACGACCGCGGCGACGACATAACCGGGCTGGGGGCGATGGCCAAGCTGTTCTCCAGCGAATCTTCCCACCGCATTGTGGACGATGCCCTACAGATTCTGGGTGGCCGGGGCTACGTAAAGCCCAGTGCGATGGAACGTTATTATCGCGACCAGCGGATCACCGAAATCTACGAAGGCACTTCGGAGATCCAGCGAGTGGTCCTGGCGCGCCAGGTAAAACATTCGTTGTGTGCAAACCCGAACAAGAAGGAATGAAGTGTGGCCAATAAATCCGTCCGTTACGAAAACATGCCGCTGCGTCAGTCGGCGATATTGGATGCCGCGGCAGAGGCGTTTTCCAGAGTTGGTTATGAAGCAACTTCGATCGATTACGTGGCGGACCAGATACAGGCTACCAAGGGCAGTGTCTATTACTACTACCGGAGCAAGGGGGACCTGTTCGCCGCCGTGCACCGGCGGGCCATGGAAATGAACCTGGAAAGCGTTGCGCCCATCGCCGCGGACGTAGCCCTGGGCGCGGACCAGCGGCTGCGGCGGATGGCGATCGAACATACCCGGCTGATGATGGAATACACGTCCTATCAGCGGGTGACCGTGCAAGGCGTCGAGATGCACCTCACCGGCAGCCTGACCGATGCCCAGCGCGCCGAGATGCAGCGGCTCATCGTCATGCGCGACGAATACGAAGCGTTGTTTTGCGAAGTGATAGAGGAGGGAATCGTCGCCGGCATATTCAAGTCCGTCGATTCGCACCTGTTGGTCAAGCCGCTGTTGGGGGCATTGAACTGGACGACCATGTGGTATCGCCGGCAACCGGGCGAAACGGATATGCAGCGGCTGAAAGTTGCAGAAGAGATTGCGGATTACGTCGTAGATGGTCTCAGGCAAACCTAAAACAACTAGAAGGTAGTAGAGATGAATACGGTAGTCGATAAAGAAACCAGCGAGGCATGGCATGCGGTAGCGCACTGGTACCACTCGTTCTTCACCGGGATGGTACTTTCCTCTGTGACCCGGCAAGGCACATCCCGCGCGGCGGAACTGGTCTACCAGGTGTTCTGCCGGCAACGCTCGGAGCGGTTCCTCCAGGGCCTGGCGAAACTGGGCATCGACAAGCTCCCGCCGGCGGTGGCCGCCGCGCAATATCACTACCTGTCGAACAACATCGGCGGCGTCTGCGTCGAGTACATGTACGAGAGCGACCGCAAGGCCTGGGTGCGCTACACGCCGCCGCGCTGGATCTGGTCGGGCACCGCGCTGTGCGGCATCCCCTCGGAGGTTTCCGCGGCCATGCTGCGCGGCTGGCATGCGCAGAACGGCGTCACCCTGGGCAACCCGCGCCTGGGCTTCGTCTGCACCAAGCAGACCGCCGATGGCCAGTCCGGCCTGGAAGGCTACTACTACGAATACGACGAACCCCTGGCGCCCCACGAGCGGCTGCGCTTCGCCCGCCACGAAGACGCCCCGGACTTCGACCCGGCCGCCGCGCCCACGCTGCCCTCCAGTGATTGGCCGCAGGCGCGCATCGAGAAGGCCAGCCGCAACTATGCGATGGAGTACGTGCGCTCGACGCTGCCCACCGCCGTCGACCTCTTCGGCCCCAGCGAGGCGGTGAGCGTGCTGCGCCTGTCGGCGCGCCAGGTCGCCATGCAGTGCTACCACGAAACCGCAGCGCGCCTGGGCGTGGCGCAGGACAAGTCGCTGCACGCCTTCGTCGACTTCCTGGCCAGGCTGGCCCGGGCCCAGGGGGACGAGGTCAGGGTGCAGGAAACCACCGACGGCTACGCCATCACCCAGCATGGCTGGACGCTGTTCGGCCAGGCCCAGGCCCTGCACCCGGCGGTCTTCGACATCTGGAACGGCCTGCTGGAAGGCGCCGCCGATGCGCACAACCACCGGCTGGCGCTGAGCGTCACCCACAAGGACCTGGCCAACGGCCGCTTCGCCTGGCACGTCGGGGGAGCTGTGTGATGGCCGGCGCACTGGAAGGACTGCGCGTCATCGACGCCTCGCGGGTCCTCGCCGGGCCCTTCGCCGCGCAGATACTGGCGGACCACGGCGCCGACGTGGTCAAGGTGGAAGGCCCCGAGGGCGACGAGTGCCGGGGCTTCGGCCCGCCGTTCGTGGAGGGCAGCGCGGCCTACTTCAATGCGGTGAACCGCAACAAGCGGGCGATCACCCTGGACATGGGCTCCGAGGCCGGCCGCGAGGTGTTCTGGACGCTGCTGGAAAGCGCCGACGTGCTCATCGAGAACTTCAAGGCGAGCACCCTGCGCGCCTGGGGCATCGAGTCGCCGCTGGAGATCACCCGGCGCCTGCCCCGGCTCGTGCATTGCCGCATCACCGGCTTCGGCGACGACGGCCCGCTCGGCGAACTGCCCGGCTACGACGCCGTGGTCCAGGCGCTTTCCGGCCTGATGAGCATCAATGGCGAACCCGGGCGGCTGCCGGTCAGGCTGGGTTCGCCCATCGTCGACATGTGCACCGGCATGAACGCGGCGCTCGCGGCCCTGCTGGCGCTGCACGAGCGCAACGGCACCGGCCGCGGGCAGATGGCCGACGTTGCCCTGTACGACAGCGGGGTAAGCATGGCGCACCCGTACCTGGCGAACTTCCTGGCCTCGAAGGTGCCGCCCAGACCGGTCGGCAATGGCCACCCGAACATCGTGCCCTACGACCTGTTCGAGACGGCGGGCGCGCCGATATTCGTCGCCGTGGCGAACAACCGGCAGTTCCGCCTGCTCGCCCAACTGCTGGGGGCGCCCGGCCTGGCGGACGACCCGCGGTACGCCAGCAACGGGCTGCGCGTCGAGAACCGGGCCACGCTCGAAGCCGAGTTGAAACGGCTGTTCGGGCAGGTCCGCGGCGAGGCGTTCGGCGAGGAGCTGCTGCGCAAGGGCGTGCCGGCCGCGGCCATCCTCGACGTCGGGACGGTGGCGCAGGCGCCGCATACGCTGCATCGCCAGATGGTCATGGACGAGGAGGGCTACAGCGGCCCGGGCATCCCGGTGAAACTGGCACGCACGCCGGGCGCCTTGCGCAGGCGGCCGCCCCGGCTCGACGAGCACCGCGACGAAGTGCTCATGGCCTACGGTTTTTCCGCCGCGCAGATAAGGGCGCTCGCCGAGCGCGGCGTATTCGGCGCCGAACGCGAGCCTTGAGGCTGCCCGCGGGTCTTTCGCGCCTGGGTCGGCCACGAGGCTGACCCCGCATTCACCAGCACGATCAATCGAATAGCGGCTGTCCCTCTGCGAAGAGCGGGCAAGGGTTTTTGCACGCCTTTCGCAGGCAGCCAACGGGTGGAGAACAACGATGCAATCAGCAACCCCCGCAATAACGCTGGCCGAACTGAACCCGTCGGACGTCGACGCGACCTATCGGAAACTCAACCTCAGAATCCTGCCTTTCCTGTTCATCTGCTACGTGCTCGGCTTCATCGACCGGGTGAACATCAGCTTCGCCCACCTGGAGTTCAGCGCCGACATCGGCCTCAGCGAAGCCGCCTACGGCTTCGGCGTGGGCCTGTTCTTCGTCGGCTACATCCTCTTCGAGGTAC
The DNA here is from genome assembly GCF_000725445.1 of Pseudomonas sp. AAC. Taxonomy (NCBI): domain Bacteria; kingdom Pseudomonadati; phylum Pseudomonadota; class Gammaproteobacteria; order Pseudomonadales; family Pseudomonadaceae; genus Pseudomonas; species Pseudomonas sp. AAC. Next base: position 81,289 of record NZ_KL647103.1, read on the forward strand.
CGAGCAACCTGTGCCTGCAGCGTTTCGGCGCGCGGGTCACCATTTCCCGGATCATGATCCTCTGGGGGCTGATCTCCACCTGCATGATGTTCGTGCAGACACCCATGCAGTTCTACGTCGCGCGCATAGCGCTGGGCTGCGCCGAGGCGGGCTTCCTGCCCGGGGTGATTCTCTACCTGACCTACTGGTACCCGTCCGGGCGTCGCGCCCGCGTCACCTCCAGGTTCATCCTCGGCATCGCCGCGGCCGGCACCATCGGCGGCATCGTCTCTGGCTGGATCATGCACAACATGGGCGGCGTGTACGGGCTGAAGGCCTGGCAGTGGCTGTTCCTGCTCGAAGGCTCGCCGTCGATCGTCGCCGGCGTGATCGCCTACTTCTACCTGGCCGACAAGCCGGAGCAGGCGAAGTGGCTCAGCCCGGCGGAAAAGGCCATCGTCCAGGCGCACCTGGCCGAGGACGCCAGCGCCAAGGCCGCCGTCGAGAAGGGCCACGACTTCTCCGCGGCGCTGAGGAACCCCTGGGTCTACATCGCCGCCTTCGGCTACTTCGTCATTCCCTGGGCCGGCTCGGTGCTGAACTTCTGGGCCCCCACGCTGATCAAGCAGTCGGGGGTGACCAACGTCTGGTACATCGGCCTGTTGTCCGCGCTGCCCTGGCTGGTCGGTGCGGTCGGCATGCTCATCGTCTGCTGGAACTCCGACCGGGTGGTGGAGCGCCGCTGGCACTTCATGGCCTGCATCCTGGTGGTGGCCGGCGCCGTCGCCGCCATCGGCTACCTGCCGTCGAACTGGACGCTGTCGATTGTCCTGCTGTCGATCATGTGCGTCGGCTACCTCTCGGTGACGGCGTTGTTCTGGACCATTCCCACTGCGTTCCTGTCCGGCACGGCGGCGGCCGGAGGCATCGCGCTGATCAGCAGCCTGGGGCAGGTGGGCGGGCTGACCGCGCCCATCGTCATCGGCTGGGTGCGTGGGGCGACGGGGAGCCTGTCGTGGGGGATGTATACGGTTGCGCTGGTGTTGATCGCGGGGGGCTTGACCATTCTGCTGGGGATTCCCAGGCGCATGTTGCGGGAGAACAAGGCGAAGTAGGGGGCTTTCCACCGATGGGGCCGAGGTGCTTTTCGTAGGATGGGTTGAGCTTGCGAAACCCATGCGGTTGCGCTGATGGGTATCGCTTCGCTCAACGCCATCCTACGGGGCGTTGTGTTCACCGGTGGCTTCGGTGTTTTGGTTTGGCGCCTTTCCCTCTCCCTAACCCTCTCCCTGAAGGGAGAGGGGACCGTTGGGCAGACGCTGATGTTTTGGAGTCAGCCGGCTAGCGCAGAAGCTGCCGGCTGAAGCCAGGCCTCCTCTCGGCACGGACAAAGCCCCCTCTCCCTTCAGGGCGGGGCGCGCAGCCGAGGGCTGGGGAGAGGGAGCAGAGTCGACCAGACACACCAAGGCAACAACATATCGCCAATCTACAAATAATGATTATCATTCGCCACCAGCCACACCCCACCAGGACACCCCATGCCCCCAGCCCCCGCACCCACCCAGGGCACCCCCGGCCTGGCCCCCACCCGCGACGGCCGCGAGCTGTTCTACCAGGCCCTCCCAGGCCCGGCAGAGGGGCAGGCGCCCACCGTAGTGTTCGAAAGCGGCCTGGCTGCCAGCCGTTCCTTCTGGGGGCTGGTCCAGCCTTTGGTGGCCCAGTGGACCCGCGCCGTGGTCTACGACCGCAGCGGCCTCGGCCGCAGCCCGGCGGACGCCCGGCCGCGCAGCATGCAGCGGATGGCCGACGACCTCAACGACCTGCTCGACCACCTCGGCCCAGGGCCCTTCGTGCTGGTGGCGCACAGCGGCGGCGGCCCCCTGGTGCGCGCCGCCACCGCCGCGCGGCCGGAGCGCATCGCCGGCCTGGTGCTGGCGGACGTCTCCGACGAAGCCTGCGAGCTGATCTTCACCCCGGCCTTCCGCCGCCTGGAGAAATTCGCCCACGCGGCCAACTGGCTGCTGGCCCGCTGCGGCTTGCTGGAGCGCTGCTACCGCAAGGCCATCGCCGTACTGCCCGAGGACGTGCTCGCCGACCTGCGCCGGGAAGGCTTCAGCATGCCGGTGATGCACACCCGCGGCGCCGAGCTGGCCGGCCTGGTGGCGGCGCTGGAAACCTATCGCAACCAACCACCGGTGCTACCGGATATCCCACTGACAGTCATCTCCGGCGCCCTGGCGGACTTCGGCATGAGCGAGCGCATCCGCGCGGCGGCCAACGCCGCCCATGCCTACCGCGCCCGGCAGTCGCCCCGGGGCCGCCACGTGCTGGCCGAGCGCTCGGGCCACGGGCTGATCCTCAGCGAACCGGCGCTGGTGGCCGAGGAGATCGCGCGGCTGCTCGGCGTGGTGGTCTAGCCAGGCGGTTGCTTTTGCCTGACGGAATGGTCATACGGCTCTGGCTGACAGAGACCGCGAACCACTAGACTCGCCGGACACAATAATGCCGAGAGCCGTGACCTTGTCCCGAGCCGCAACGAGATTCGCGTCCCTGCTGCCCCGCCTGTGCCTGGCGTTGCTGGCGCTGCTGCCGACCCTGGCGCCGGCCTGCGACAAGACCCTGCGCTGGGACGACGACCCGCCCTTCAGCATGCTCCTGCCCAATGGCGAGATCGGCGGCATCAACGTCGACATCAACCGCCTCACCCTCGAGCGCCTGGGCTGCCAGGTGACGCTGGTCAAGCTGCCCTGGGCGCGGGCGCTGAAGGAGCTGGAGCAGGGCCGCCTCGACGTATTGCCGGGCGCCTTCCGCCGGCCGGAGCGCGAGGTCTACGCCTACTTCTCCGGGATCATCCTGCAGCCCTCGCGGAACATCCTGTTCATGCGCAAGGGCGACCCGGCCCGGGACGGCCTGCATGGCCTGCTCGACCTGCTGGGCACCTCGTTCCGCCTGGGCGCGCAGGTCGGCGTGAGCTACGGCGAGTCCTACCAGCAACTGCTCGCCAACCATGACTTCGCCAGCCGGGTGTTCTTCAATCCCAGCCGCGGCAACCTCTGGCACATGATCGACAAGGGCCGCCTCGACGGCATCATCGCCGACGAGAACAGCGGCCTCTACGAACTGGAGCAACTGGGCCTGAACGAACGCATCGGCCCCACCGCCGTGGTGGTTTCCAGCGATGCCGCGGAAGTCGCCTTCAGCAAACGCACCACCACACCGGCGTTCGTCGAGCGCTATGCCCGGGCGATGCGCGAGCTGGTCGAGGGCGGGGAGTACCAGGCGATCTTGCAGCGCTACCTTAGCCCCCTGTAGGAGCGCGCCCTGCGCGCGAATCGCGGGCAGGGCCCGCTACAGGTCAGGCACGGTAGTCCTCCCCCCGTAGCGGACCTTGTCCGCGATAGCCGGAGGTATCGGCGCGGTTCGCGGATAAGATCCGCTCCTACGCTGCCCCACCCACACCATTCCCCTGTAGGAGCGCGCCCTGCGCGCGAATCGCGGGCAGGGCCCGCTCCTACAGGTTGCCGGGGGCACGGTAGTCCTCCCCCCGTAGGAGCGGACCTTGTCCGCGATAGCCGGAGGTATCGGCGCGGTTCGCGGATAAGATCCGCTCCTACGCTGCCCCACCTACGCCGTTCCCCTGTAGGAGCGCGCCCTGCGCGCGATTCGCGGGCAGGGCCCGCTCCTACAACAGCGTCATGCGCCGAGCCTCACCCCAACCCCTGCGCCCGCAGGTGCGCCTTCAGGGCCTCGATGAACACTCGCACCTTGCGCGTGTTGCGCCGGTGCGGCAGGAACAGCACGTGGATGGTGGCGCCGAAGGCGCTCTGGTCGCGCCAGCAGTCCGGCAGCTGTTCCACCAGCTCGCCGCGGGCCAGGTACGGCAGGGCGCTCCATTGCGGCAGGAACTGCACGCCGTGGCCGGCCAGCAGGCAGGCGAGCAGGAAGTCGTAGTTGTCGCTGGCCAGGCGCGGCACCGGCTGCTTCAGGCGGATGCGCTCGCCGTCGCGGTTCACCCACCAGAAGTTCCGGTTGAGCATGGGGTGGCGGAAGATCAGCCAGTCGTGCTCGGTGTAGTTCTCCAGGGTCACGTCCATGCCCTTGCGCGCCAGGTACGCGGGGCTGGCGCACAGCAGCAGGTGGTTCTCCAGCAGCGGCTGGGCGATCACCCCGGGCAGGTCGACGGGGCCGTCGCGCAGGGCCAGGTCGTAGCCGCCTTCCACCAGGTCGGCGAACTCGTCCTGCAGGTCCACCTCCAGGCGCACCTGCGGGTAATCCTCGAGGAAGGCGCCGCACACCTGGTTGAGGAAGGCCGGGGCGAAGGAGGGCGGGGCGGCGATGCGCAGGGTGCCGCGCAGGTCCTTCTGCAACTGCTCCACTTCCGCGCCGGCCGCCTGCAGGTGCAGCAGCGCCTGGCGCGCGCCCTCCAGGTAGATCTGCCCGGCCTCGGTCAGCGCCATGCGCCGGGTGGTGCGCTCGAACAGCCGCGCGCCGAGTTCCGCCTCCAGCTGCGCCACGCCCTTGGTCACCGCCGAGGGCGTCTTGCCCAGGTGTTCGGCGGCGCGGCTGAAGCCGCCGTGGTCGGCGGTGGCGACGAACATGGTCAGGGCGGTCATCTTGTCCATTTATCTATTCCTGTCAGGCACAGAAGTTGTGCAAAAAATCGGCATTAAAGCCGTGCCGGGCTTTGGTTAACCTGCGTTCACACAACAAGAACCTGGGCGAACCCATGAAAATACTGATTCCGGCGCTGGTGTCCATGGCCTGTGTTTTTTCCTCAGCGGAAAGTATGGCCGCCGCTGACCTCATCCTCCACGGCGGCAAGGTCTACACCGCCGAGCCCGGCCAGGGCCTGCAACAGGCGGTGGCCATCGAGAACGGCAAGGTCCTGGCGGTGGGCAGCGACGAACAGGTGCTGCGCCTGAAGGCCGCCGGCACCCGCGTCGTCGACCTGCAGGGCAAGGTGCTGATGCCTGGCTTCATCGACTCCCACAGCCACACCGTGAAAGGCGGCCTGCAGATGCTCCAGGCCAACCTTGACGGCGAGCTGCTGCCGGTGCCCGAGCTTGAGAAAAAGCTGCGCGAGTGGCGCGACAACGGCAAGGCGAAGCGCGGCGAGTTCCTCAGCGTCGGCGGCTTGCCGTCCACCTACTGGGGCGACATCCCGGCGCTGGAGAAGACCTTCAACCAGGGCGAATGGGCCCAGGTGCCGATCCTCTTCGTCGGCTGGGACCTGCACACCGGCTGGGCCAACCAGGCCATGCTGAAACTCGCCAAGGTGGACGCGGCGAAAGTCGCAACGCTCAAGGGCGAGGAGAAAGCCACCCTCGGCGTCCACGCCGACGGCTCCCCCAACGGCTTCCTGGTCGACGCCGGGCTCTACCCGTTGCAAGCGCTGCTGCCGCTGCCCAGCACCGAGGAACTGACCCGCGGCGCCTACGCCGCGCTGCGCTACTACAACAGCCTGGGCATCACCGCCTGGATGGACCCGCTGGCCAACGAAATCCCCGGCGCCGACATCACCAACGCCTCCACCGGCGTGCTGCCGATCTACAAGGCCCTGGCCGAGAAGGGCGACCTGTCCGCCCACGTCGCCGCGCTGCTGATGGCCGACTCCAAGGCCACCCCGAAGGACCTCGACGAGCTGGACAAGGTGCGCCAGCAGTTCCTCGGCGTGCCCAACCTGACGCTGCCGGGCATCAAGATTTTCGCCGACGGCGTGGCCGAGGTGCCGGCGCAGAGCGCGGCCATGCTCGAGCCCTACAAGAACTCGCACAAGTTCGGCGAACTGCTGATCGACCCCAAGCACTTCGGCGAGCTGGTCAGCGCCGCCGACGCCCGCGGCTGGCTGGTGCACGTGCACGCCATCGGCGACCGCGCCATCCACGAGTCGCTCAACGGCATGGCCCAGGCGCGCCGCGACCGCCACAGCGGCATCCCGCACTCCATCACCCACCTGCAGATGGTCAACCCCAAGGACTTCGAGCGCTTCAGGCAGTTGGACGTGATCGCCTCCATGCAGCTTTACTGGGCCAGTGCGGATGAATCGAGCATCGACCTCGTCAAACCCTACGTGGACGCCATGGTCTTCATGTACACCTACCCGGCCCATTCCCTGCTCAAGCACGGCGCCACGATAGCCGGGGCCAGCGACTGGCCGATCACCACGCCCGACCCGTGGAAGGCCATCTACCAGGCGGTGACGCGCAAGGGCCCCAAGGGCGTGCTCAACGCCGACGAGGCCATCGACCGCCAGGTGATGTTCCAGGCCTACACCCTCAACGCCGCGCGGATGATCCGCCTGGAAGACAGCATCGGTTCGCTCAAGCCCGGCAAGCAGGCCGACATGGTGGTGCTGGACCGCGACGTCTTCACCGCGGAACCCGAAGCCCTGCGTGACACCCAGGTGCTGACCACCTGGTTCGCCGGCCGTGAAGTCTACAGCCGGCCGCTGACGGCCCAGCGCTGATCAGCCGGGCGGGGAAGCCCGCCCACTGTTTTTCCAAATCGACAAAGGAGCCTTGCAGTGATTATCCATTCCTTCGTGAGCGAAACCCGCGAGCCGTTCGAGCGCGGGCGGCAGATTGGAGAGCGGTGGGCGGAACAGATTCGGCGCACCGTGGCGCTGTACCTCGACTTCTTCCCCCGCGTGGGCGTGCCCGCCGAGCAGGTGCGCGGCATCGGCGAGGCCAGCCTGGCCGCGCTGGACGCCTGGTGCCCGGCCCTGGCCCGTGAGGTCGAGGGCCTGGCCGCCGGCGTGCAGTTGCCGCTGTGGCAACTGGCGGCGCTGAACGCGCGCACCGAAATCCTCGCGGTGATGCCGGCGCAGCCGCTGGAAGGCGAGTGCTCCACCGCGGTCTACGCGCCCCATGGCGCCGCCGCGCCGCTGAGCATCCAGACCTGGGACTGGCACGACAGCCTGGTGCCCCACGGCCTGCTGCTGCAGCTGGTCGCCGGCAGCGGCCTGACGGTCAAGCTGTTCACCGAGTTCGGCATGCTCGGCAAGATCGGCGTCAACAGCGCCGGCCTGGGCATGCACTTCAACATCCTCCACCACGCTGGCGACAACGGCGAAGCCGGGGTGCCGGTGCACGCCATCGCCCGCCGCGTGCTGGAAGAGGCCACAAGCGTGGCCGAGGCCATCGAACTGGTGGGCTCGGCCCGCGTCAGCGCCTCCACCGTGCTGACCTGCTTCAGCCGCGACGACGCCGAACTGCGCGCCGCCAGCATCGAGATGAGCCCGGCGGCCACCGCCGTGGTGCCGCCGCGCGCCGACGGCTGGGTGCTGCACACCAACCACTTCGTCGACCCGCAGCAGGCCCGCGGCGAGCGCACCGCCGACGTCTCCACCACCTACGCGCGCTTCGACCACCTGGCGGCCATGGCCCCGGGCATGGCCCGCGAGGGCCTGGCGCAGCGCGCCGAAGCCTTCTGCGGCGAGGCCGGCGAGCAGGCGGTAGTGTGCTTCCACCCGGACCTGTCGCAGCCGGACACCGAGCGCTGGGAAACCCTGCTGACCATCGGCCTGGACAGCGTCGGCTGCAACCTGGAGTACCACGCCGGCAACCCGCAGGCCCTGGCCCGCGACGGCTTCCAGCGCTTCTGAGCTGAACGACCCACCCCCGCGGCGGCCACCCGGCCGCCGCGCGGAACACTGCTGCCACAAGAACAAGAGCAGACCACCATGATCGACCACACCCCCACGCCCGGCTCGCGCTCGGCGTTCAAAACCTTCTGCGTCTCCGGCATGGGCACCGCGCTGGAGTTCTACGACTTCGTCATCTACGGCTACGCCGCCGCCCTGGTCTTCCCCAAGCTGTTCTTCCCCGGTATGGACCGCCTCACCGCGGTGCTGGTGGCCTTCGCCGCCTTCGGCGCCGGCTTCTTCGCCCGGCCCCTGGGCGGCGTGGTGTTCGGCCACCTGGGCGACCGCTACGGGCAGCAGAAGGCGCTGGTCGCCACGCTGCTGCTGATGGGCATGAGCACCCTGCTGATCGGCTTCCTGCCGGACTACGCCAGCCTCGGCATCGCCGCGCCCATCCTGCTGGTGGGCCTGCGCCTGGTGCAGGGCTTCGCCGCGGGCGGGGAGTGGGGCGGCGCCGCGCTGTTCGGCATCGAGGTGGCGCCCCGCGGCCGCCGCGGCCTGTGGGGCAGCTTCACGAGCATGGGCATCGGCATCGGCGGCATCTTCGGCTCCGCGGTGTTCGCCCTGGTCAGCCTGGCCTTCGACGACGACCTGGGCGGCATCGCCTGGCGCATCCCGTTCTGGCTCGGCGGCGTGCTGGTGCTGGTCGGCCTCTACGCGCGCCTGCAGAACCCGGCGCCGGCGCAACCGGCCAAGGCTCAGCCCAAGGCGCGCCTGCCGTTGCTCGAAGCCCTGCGCCAGCACCCGCGCGAACTGCTGCTGTGCACCGGCATCGCCTTCGGCTACATCACCGTGGCCTACATCAGCACCTTCTTCCTCGCCTACGCCACCGACATCGGCTACAGCAGCAGCCAGGCGTTGCTGTTCGACTTCGCGCTGTCCATCGCCATCGTCATCTCGGCGCCGTTCTTCGGCCACCTGTCCGACCGCTACGGCCGCCGCACGGTGATGATCTTCGGCGCGGCCATCATGGCCCTGGGGCTGTTCGCCTTCTTCCCGCTGCTGGGCACTCACCACCTGGCGCTGGCCCTGCTGGCCTACCTGGCCGTGGGCTTCTTCATGGGCGCCACCCAGGGCCCGATCCCGGCCTTCCTCGCCGAACAGTTCCCGCAGCGGATGCGCTACTCCGGTATTTCCGCCAGCTATCAGTTGGGGGCTGCACTGGGTGGTGGGACTGCTTCCAGCGCGGCTACCGCGATCCTTATCGCCAGTGGTCACCAGCCGGTCTACGTGGCGCTGTATGGCGCGGCGGCGATGGCGCTGGTGGCGGTTTGTTCGTTCGTGATGCGTGAGACTGCGTATCTGGAGATGGAAGAGGTGGACAGGGGCGTGGCGTCGACGGGGGAGGGGGTGCTGCTACCGGGGCAGGAGAACCGCCGTCGTAGGATGGGTTGAGCGAAGCGATACCCATCACCCTGGTCCGATGGGTATCGCAAGCTCAACCCATCCTACGAAGAGCGCCTTGGCGCAGTTTGAGGGGGGGTTGGCCTGTGGTTTCTGTGTGCTGGGTTGAGGCCGCTCCCTCTCCCTAACCCTCTCCCTGAAGGGAGAGGGGACCGTTCGGTGTGTTTGGATGTTCTGGAGTCAGCCGGCAACACCGAAGGTTTCCGGCTGACTCCATTCCCTCTCTCGGCACGGACTAGCTCCCTCTCCCTTCAGGGAGAGGGCTGGGGAGAGGGGACGGAGTCAATCCGAAGCACCACAGCTACCGGGTAACTCTGTTCGCGAGCAAGCTCGTTCCTACAAAAGCCCGAAGCCCGAAGCCCAAAGCCCGAAGCCCGAAGCCCGAAGCCCGAAGCCCGAAGCCCGAAGCCCAAAGCCCAAAGCCCAAAGCCCAAAGCCCAAAGCCCAAAGCCCAAAGCCCAAAGCCCAAACCCCAAACCCCAAACCCCAACCCCCCAACCTCAAACCACCCCCCGCCGCCTCACCCCGGGCACCAACCCCAGCACCAACGCACACCCCGCCAGGATGATCAACGCCCCCAGCCCCTGCACCAGCGACAGCGGCTCGTGCAGCCAGAGCGCGCCCACCAGCACCGCCACCACCGTCACCACGAACTCCACGCTGATGGTGCGGGTAGCCCCGATGCGGGCGACCAGGTGGAAGTACACCACGTAGTTGAAGGCGCTCATCATGCAGCCGCACAGCAGCAGGTAGAGCACGTCCAGCGCCGAGGGCACGCCCGGTGGCGGCACCCAGTACAGCAGCGGCAGGGTCAGCAGCCCGCCCACCAGGAAGGCGCCGCAGGTCACCTCCCAGGGGCCAGCCGTACGCAGGCGCAGCGCCGCGTAGTTGCTGCCGAAGGCCGCGCACACGCCGCCGAAGATCGAGGCCGCGCAGCCCAGCATGAAGGACGGCGTCACCGGCACCGCCGGGAAGCCCACCAGCAGGAGCATGCCCAGCAGCCCCAGGGCCAGCCCGAAGGCCCCGGCCAGGGTGATGCGCTCCAGCCCCCAGAGGCGGCCGATGACCATGGAGAACAGCGGGATGGCCGCCACGAAGATCGCCGCCATGGCGGTGCCGATCAGCGGCGTGGCGAAGGTCATGCCGATCAACTGGCCGGCCACCGTGGTGGCGCCCAGCACGCACAGCGGTCGCCACAGGCCGCGGAAGTCCAGCACCCGGCCGCTCAGCCGCGCCGCCGCTAGCAGGGTGAGGCTGGCGATCAGCGCGCGGAAGCTCACCGCGCCCACCCAGCCGAAGCCGGCTATCGCCTTGAGCAGCACCAGGAACGACAGGCCCCAGGCCACAGCGAGATACAGGTAGGCGACGAGATCGCGAGGTTGCATGGGGCACCGGCAGAAAAGGGAAGGGGACACGCGCGAAAGCGCCCCGGCGGGGCGTGCCTATCTTGTCCGAACGGCCAGCTCGGCGGGAAGGGGGCTGTCGCTTCTGGCTGCCTGCATGCCGCAGCGATGCCGGCCGGCGTGTATTAGGAAAACTGATCGCGCATTCGCTTAAATCATCGGGATCGATCTGGAGTGCGCCCCGCCGCGGTGCTAGAAATAGCCCGCGCCAGCCCCTTCGACCGCCGATAGAGAGATGCCTCGATGCAACCCGTACTGCCCCTGATCGACCCTGAGGTCGCCCGCCTGGCCCCCGGCTTCCGCGCCCTGAGCCTGACGGTCGAGGCCGCGCCCATCCTGCGCCCGGAGGTGGCCGGCGAGGCCGTGGAGCACGCCTGCCGGGTGCTGCTCGACGGCGGCCCGGCCTGGGCCGAGGCGCACATCGCCGCCTGGGCCGAGGTGTTCCGTGGCTTCGGCGCCAAGCCCCAGCGCACCCCCTGCTCGGTGGAAGCCCTGCGCAAGCGCGTGCTGCGCGACGGCAGCCTGCCGAGCATCGACCCGCTGGTGGACCTCTACAACGCCATCAGCATCCAGTACGCGCTGCCGGTGGGCGGCGAGAACCTGGCCGCCTACGTCGGCACGCCGCGGCTGGCCATCGCCGACGGCAGCGAGCCGTTCGACACCTTCAAGGAAGGCCAGCCGGCCAACGACCCGCCGCTGCCCGGCGAAGTCATCTGGCGCGACGACCTGGGCGCCACCTGCCGCCGCTGGAACTGGCGCCAGGGCGTGCGCACGCGCCTGGACGCCGAGGCCCGGCAGATGTGGTTCATCCTCGAAAGCCTGCCGGCCATGCCGCTGGAGGCCCTGCACGAAGCCGGCGAGCGCCTGGCCGAGGGCCTGCGGCGGATGATGCCGGGCGTGCGGGTGGAGCAGCGGCTGGTGAGCGACACCGGAGCGAACTGACCCGGCTACCCATTGCCCATCAAAGCCGAAGGCCGGAGCCCGCGCCTCCACAAGGAAGCACAGGCCCCGGCCTTCGGCCATCCAGGCGGCGCGATCAGCCGCCGCTACGCTCGGCCCGTTGCTGGGCCAGCTCGTACAGGTGCCGCGCCTCGCCAGCCAGCGGCACCAGCGCCGAAGCCAACCGCGAGGTTTCCTGCACCAGCACGTCGTCGCCATCGTGGCATTCCAGCACGTGCAACAGGTCCTCCAGCGCCGCCAGGCGGCGCGCGGCGGCATCGTACAGATGCGCCGCGGGCGCGCTGGCATTCACGAACAGAACATCCTCGAAAGACTGATGGTGCAGCGGCACCAGTTTCGGATCAGCCATGGCACACCTCCAGGGCGAGGACGCAGGGCAGGGGGGACGGCAAGGTGAACACAGCAAGATATAAGCGACAGTGCATTTCCGTTGCTCCTTCTGGGAGGGAGAAACCGCCAGCCCGGAAAGAGGGGCGGCGGATCGTGCGGGGGTCGCAGTACCGGCACCGTTGATGCGCATATAACCGGCCAGGCCGAAGCCTGCCCCGCACGATCCGCCATGACTGCACTACGCAGCAGGCAAGAAAAAGCGCCTGTGCAGGAATGCTTTGGCGCTTATACGCGAACAACGGTGCACGGGGCTGCGACACCCCGGCCACGGGATTGACCGTGACAGGGAGCGAATCTAGCGACGGCCTTTGTAGGCCCACAAGGGAGAATGTGGGTGGGAAATTTCAGGTGAATCCGCAGCTCGCGTCACAGGCCGAAGAGGTAGCCCAACACCGCAGCCGCCATGGCCAAGGCCGCCACCACAAAAGCCGGCTGTGTTCTGTTTTGATGGTCAGGGCCGGGCTTGAAACCGCAGAGCCGCCTGCTCTGCTCGTTTGTGTTGGGTTGAGGAAGGTAGCTACTGGCGCTCCCCTTGTACGTGGCCAATGCTGCTGATTGCTTGCGCCAAGCTGAATGTGCGTCCCACACAAGATATTTGAATGCGCTCGAGCAAGCCTGTATTGCTCGAAAATTGAACTTCTTCGTAGCGCACTACGGGTAGCTTTCGGTTGTTCTTGAAGCGTCTGTCTGGGCCACCTTTTTTGTTCACAAATTTCCAGGTCGTGTTGACGATCTCGGCGTCTTTCGGAACAGCACCATCTTCGATGAAGTTGGTCGTTGAAATGTCAACCTTCAGGTTTTCATAGGACACAGCGCCCACTCCGTTGGCTTCGAATACGAGCACCTTGTCCGGGAAGAAATATAGCGTCTGGCGACCTACTGGGATGCAGGGTGTAGCAACATTGGTTTTGACGAAGGGCGGGTTTTTGAGTGCAAGCGCTATAGAGCTCCTAGTCACCAGATGACTGGCACCGGCGTGATATTTGCGATCAAGCACTTTCCCTTGGGCCTGTAGATGCCAGGTCGCTCGACAGCTTCGGACTCCTTCGAACGCGGTGTGCAGTTGCTCGACGACACCTGCGAACTCTGACTCGATGTCGTAAAGCATTACGGTTGTTTTTCTCAGCAAGTCCCAGTAATAAGTCGCCAACGTAAGCAAGCCACCTACGATTAGCGCCATGAGGCCAGCCCAGGGGGGAAGCTGCTTATTCGCTGTGAGGACGAACGCACCGACTGTGAGGGCTGCGACGAGAGGCCAAAGGCGTAAACGCTTACGTTTAGCATTCAGCTCATCGACGATTGCTTGAGATGAAGAATCAACCATCAACCCAATCTTGCCGCTGTCAATTTCCTTGAGAGGTTCGTGAGTGCGCAATTGGGTGTCGAGCACCGGGGAGGGGACTCGTGTTGGTTTGGGCGGTGCAATGGCAGGTGCTGAGCCATTCGGTGAAAGCGTCTGGCGGTAATGAAAGCCTCCGCGGCCCATGTGGATGTAGTTGCCCCTCGGTCCAGTCCCTACCCTGAGCCCTTTGATGCCCGCCGAGACACCTATTCCGGACTTCGACAGGTTGAACCTGAACGGCCCAACCCGAACGGACTTGCGAATGTATAGACCCATGTTCCCTCCGGGCTGAGCGACTGGCTCCTAGCGGTGGAGTATCTCTCCACCGAACGGCCGTCTTGCGCAGCTATAGCAGTGTCCGAATGGTCAACAAGCAGCTCAGGAAAGCAGCTTATCGATCACCCCCTGGATCCTGGCTCGACTCGAAGCAGATACTTTGCTCAGTCCAAGTTCTCGAGCCATGGCATAGAGCAAGTCATCGCCTACGAGGCTCTGATCTGTCAGTGCACGTGCCAGTGCAAGAAGTTCCAAACTGCAGATCTCATCGGCGGAGCGCATGTTAGTGGCGTCTGCAGGGCGTCGGTAAGCGATTGCTTCGCGAGTTGGTAACCGGCGAGGCCAGTAGAACTGCCCTACGTCCTCTTCAACCTTGCTGTGTTCGCGATCTGCCACATTTGCGACTCGATCACGGATTCGCGCACCTGTGCGTGTCCATCCGTGCGCACGAGCGATTCGGCGCGCGAGCGTGGTATCGAGGATTGGTCCTTCCTCTTCGATCACATGCTTGATCATCATGTCCAGGACGGCGTCATAGCGTGTATCGAAGAAAGCGTCCGGATCCACGCCTTCCACTGCACTGAGCGGATCGCTCTCGCGGTAGTAAGCGAAGGCCATTGAGGAGCGCGCTACGTCTGCTCCCGCATGGGCGTAGCGCAGGTTTGGAATCTCAGCCTCATCCAGTTCTGGCTCTGGTTCGAGCGAGGATGTGTCCGGCGACTCGAGGTTGGATTTGTCGCTGTGCAATTCGACAACATTGTCGCTGTTGGCGATTTCGCTTTCCGCAGTAATGGTCGCTAGTTGCTCTTGGGCTTTGCGTGCGACTCGTTGCTGACGGCTTTCAGCTAACAGGACTTCAAGGCGTTCATGGATCTTCTGTGCTGTGCCATGCGAGTCAATCCACCAGTCGGTTGACCAGATACGCAGAATTTCCCATCCCAGCCCTCTCAGCACCTGTTCACGTAGTTTGTCCCGATCACGAGCGGTCGCGCTGCGGTGATAGGTCGCTCCGTCGCATTCAATGCCAGCGAGGTATCGCCCAGGAGCGTCAGGATCGATAACCCCGAGGTCGATTCGGAATGAGGACACACCCACTTGGGTGACGACCTGCCAACCTTTTAGGCGCAGTGCATTTGCAACAGCCTCTTCGAATGGGCTGTCGTATCCACCCAGGCTTCCGGTATCGACTTCAGCAAGTGCGCGAGCGCCGCGCTCGGCAAATTCGAGGAAGTGCTTGAGATCGCGGACTCCCAGAGCTTGGGTGCGTGCAAGGTCTATCTTCTCAGCTCGCAGAGTGCTGAAGACGCGAAGCTCATGGCGAGCCCGGGTCACGGCAACGTTGAGCCTGCGCTCACCGCCGGTTCTGTTCAGGGGCCCGAAGTTCATTGCGACATTTCCCGCAGCATCAGGGCCGTAAGTGATCGAGAAGTACATGATGTCGCGTTCGTCACCCTGGACGCTCTCCAGGTTTTTCACGAAGACTGGTTCAAGTTCGTTCTCCGAGAAGTAGCTTTCCAGCGTTGGATCCTTTCTGCGTTCAGTATCGAGTAGATCCTCGATCAACTTTTGTTGTTCGCCGTTGAATGTCACGACACCGATGGTTAGCTTGCTCTCTCTGAAACCAGGGCTGCGCAGCCGGCTGATCAAATCATTGACCAGTGCTTTGGCTTCTGCCGGGTTGGTGCGTGCGGAGCCTTTCTCGTACACCCCATTGATGATGTGCAGACTGACCGCCCGATCAGTCGTAACGGGGGAGGGGAAGGTGACCAGCTTGGATTCGTAGTAGCGCTGGTTCGAGAACGCAATCAGGCTCTCATGCCGACTACGGTAGTGCCAGTTCAGGTTGCGGATTGGCAGGTTGGCGCTGATGCACTCATCTAAAATGCTTTCGAGATCAGCCTCGATATCACCGTCGTCCTGAGTGGATTCGGCGCGGTCGAAGAAGGACGTGGGCGGAAGCTGTTTGGGGTCACCAACCATCACTACCTGCTTACCTCGGGCGATCGCGCCGATAGCATCCCAAACTGGGATTTGCGAGGCTTCGTCGAAGATCACCACATCAAAGACGCTCGAGTTTGCAGCCAGGTATTGGGCGATGGAGAGCGGACTCATCAATAGGCACGGTGTCAGTTTTGTCAGTGCATCAGGAATTTTCGACATCAACTCGCGTAGCGGAAGGTGGCGTGTTTTCTTTGTGATCTCGTGCCTAAGAATGCCCCATTCCGAGCTCTTGCTCACCGACTCCTGAGTGGGTAATTCGGCACACAGGCGTGCGCGTAACAAGTCGCGCGTTAGCGCTGTGAAGCGGTCGTCCAGAGCACGAAAATCACGAATGCGTTGCTCATGCTCGACACTCACGAATGAGCGTATGACAGGTTCATGATCAACAGCTGTGTTTAGCCACCAACGGGCATAGTTCGTTTCAAATGCCTTGCGTACGGAGCCTTGCGGAATATGGCCGGCTTTGAGGGCATCGACTAGCGGAAGCAGCCCGAGAGTTGATGCTTCATCGCATGCTTTCTTCCAGGCGCACCAGGCGTGTAAGCCATTGCCGGATTGCACGATCTGCTCACATTGCAAATGCTGTTGGCTGAGTTCCTGTTCCGTGAAGCCGGCTGCATCTTCGACCAAGAAATGTCCAGTCTCGACGAGCTTTTGCATATGGGCGATGTAGTTATCTAGCGATTCCAGCAATTGCTCGCCTGCCAGGGCCAGTTGCCCCTCGGGCTCGAGCAGGGCATTGGCATCACCAAGCAAGCGCCCCAGTGCAGACCTCACACCTTCGACATGCTCCGGTGTCTGGACAAGTGCAGAGATGGCGCCGGTAATGTGAACATGGAATTTGAGTACGCGGGCGACAGCATCCTCCTTCGTATGCAACCCCAACCACAGGCCTGTGGTCAGTTCACGCAGGTCTGCCAGGTCGTTCAGCTCTCGTTCGATTGCTTCACGTTGCCGAAGAGTTTTCAGCTCCCCCTGAAGCCATTCACCACAGGCGCCACTAGCAACGAGCTCATGCTCGTCTTCCAAGCGTCCTTCCTGTTGGATAGACCGTCGTGCACGTTGGAATGCCACTGCAGCGTTGAGTGCCTTGGCTTGGGTCTGCAGACCAGCCCAGAGCGATCCTGTAGTCAGCGCGAGTGGGTCGAGTGTGGAAATCTCCCCCTCAAGAGTCCGAACTTCTCGCATCCGCTCAAGCGTTTCCTTCAGCGCTGTACCAGCTTGCCCCTGACTGATGAGATCAAAACCTTCATCTGCCCATGCGCGGCCTTCGACGGACGCTGCAAGCGACGCTTGCAGGCGCATGACTACAACCAGAAGTGCAGGATCAGTCTTGAAGCCTTTCCAAACAGCGCTGGAAGATTGCCCTGGATCAATCACATCGAGGCGGGCACGGAGTTCTCGAATGGCTATCCAACGTTGAAGATCCTCAGCGACTGATGCCGAGGCAGGGGATACTTGGGTATTTGCTAACTGGCCGCGGATCCTGCGTTGAGTGAGCCAGGATTTTGGCCAGATCGATTTGCTGGCTTGCTCCCATTCTTTCAGCAGCGCTTGGACATCCAGCGCCTCAATGGCATCGGAATATCCAACGGACAACGTCTGTGTGACTCGTTCGACCTCGGAGAGGAGTTCCAGGCCTTGGTTTAGCAGAATCATGCTCGACACCGGCCAGGGTTGGGGAAGGCCAGCTTTGAGCTCAGCATGTAGCGCCAACAATCCCAGGCCGCGTTGGCATTCTTCCAAGGTGCTGGACGTCCAGACAGGGGGGAGCGTCTGATTGAGCTTGCGGTGCTGCTCGACGAGTTTCAGGCCCGCCTCCAGACGTTGCCCGATGGCACGGGCGTCGGGGCGGAGCACGAAACCCCAGTTCTGTCCGGCGGCAGCGGGAAGGATCTTCGTCAGAGTAGCTAGACCTTTGAGTATCCTGATATTGACCGGCAACGAGGGCAGGCCAGACATTTGGATGTAGCGCTCACTGGTTTTTTGCACCGCATGGATGGCCGGGCCCAACTCGCGTGCCGCTTCGATAATCTGGTGTTGCCAGGTGGGAGACCAGTCGCTGTTTCCAATCAGATGCAGAGGGTGTTGGTTTAGCGTGTTGAAACCGACAGCCTGTGCGTTTACCTCCAAGCGGTCAGCGATTTCCCGCATGGCGAGCAGATCGGCGGACTGATGTTGTGAATGCGATGTCCATGCGAGGCTGACCGGGGCGATGTCCTGGTTCGTGCTTACTATGCCAATGGCGTTATAGATCGTGTACCCGTTGGGGTAACGTTTGTGCAGTCTCTCGACATAGAGGTTCAGAACATCGCGATGGCCCTGCAGGCGTTGGGCCTCGACCTGCCAGGTTTCTGCATCAGCGGTACCACGAGCCTCCCAAGCTGAGTGCAGTTGAGAAAGAACTTCAGTTTTCTTCGACTTGTTCGAATGAACCTCGAGGCAAAACTCCCCCAGGCCAACTTCGCGTAGACGCCGGTATACCACATCCAGAGCGGCGATCTTTTCAGAGACGAAGAGCACGCGTTTTTGTTGCGCAATGAACTGGGCAATCATATTCACGATCGTCTGACTTTTGCCGGTGCCCGGCGGGCCGATCAGAACAAAGTCGTGCCCTTGCGTTGCCGACAAGACAGCTGAAAGTTGTGACGAGTCAGAGGGCAGAGGGCAGAAGATCTGCTGTGGACTGTACTGCGTATCCAGCATCCGTTCTGCTGGGAATGCTCCGTTACCGCCGCCGTTGAATGCATCGCGTGGAGTATCCAGTAGATGTCTGACCACTGGGCTCTGGCGAAGGGCTTCAGAGCGCTCCGAGAGGTCTTTCCACATCAAGTATTTGGCGAACGAGAACATCGAAAGGACGACATCTTCGCTGACCTCCCAGCCTTTGATGTCTTTGACCGCGTGGGCAACCGTTCTCCAGATCAGCGCTACATCAAGGCCGGAGCTGTCCTTAGGAAGCTCTCCTTCGCTGATGCCCAGGCTCAGTTCAAAGTCCTGACGGAGCATCTCCTGAAGCGTCGGGTTGAAGCGTGGTTCATCATCGTGAATAACCAGGGTAAAGCCTGCACGAGCGCTCTTCCGCTCTAGCGTTACCGGTACCAAAATCAGCGGTGCCCGATAACGTTGGCTTTCTCTGTCCTCGCGTGTCCAGGTGAGGAAGCCCAGTGCTAAGAACAGGGTGTTGGAGCCGCCTTCTTGCAGATTTGTTCGGGCACCGCGATAAAGCTCGGTGAGCCTGGAGTCCAACTCAGCAGCGGGCAAGCCAACAAATACCTCGTTGCGCTTTAAAGCATCCAAAGCATGCTGACGTCGTAGATCTTCGCGCTCTCGTTCTTCATGCAGGGCTTGATCGCGTGGATCGGCACCATCCATGAGATCCGGACGTGTCAATAGCTTCAGGTGTTGCCCGCTGGCGAGGATGTCCTCGAGTGCTGCGGCATCTGGAGCTTCTAGCCGTACGGCCTTCTTTCCAGCTTTGAAGTTCAGAAGGTTGTTGCGCAAGGACAGATCGAGCAACTTTCGTTGCCAACGGGCGAGGCGATCTTTCGGATCCAACGAGGCAGTATCGACTTCAACAGGAGCGTCATCAGGAAGGTCAGGCGGCAAATCAATGAGCAGTTCCTGGCCAGCCCGGTTCTGTTCTTGAGTGATGCCCGTGAGGGTTGGCGTCGCTTCTGCACTGGCTAACGGTTTGATTCTTTGCAGCCGCGCGCGCCGGATATCCAAGGCGAGCTCGAAATCATGCTCCTGCCCCTCCGCAAGATGCTGGGTGCCACGCTCAATGGCGTATGAAAGCGACGGTATGTTTGGCTGAGTAATCAACGTGGTCTCGAACAGCTTCAGCTCGTTGAGCTTGATGCGTTTGCGCAGCGCGGTGATGTCGTCGACTGTGCTGTTCGAGAACTCTTCGGCTTTGAGCCAGAAACCCGCGAACGCGTGCCCTCGCGTGAATATCAGCAGGGGATTGAGGCCTGCTTGCTCCAACGCTGCACAGAACAGTAGTGACAGGTCGAAACAGGTTGCCAAGCCGCTTTCCAAGATGTGGTTCGGGCTGCGTACTTTCTGGCCGAATTGCTCGAAGCTGGCTGGAGGAAGCGCGTAATCCAGCTTAAGAGACGCCACTGCAGCCCAGATCGCCGATGCGATCTCCCAGGCGTGCGCGGAACCACCGGAGTATCCGTTCAGCGCGGGATTTTTGCCTTGAGCGCGCAGAACTTCCGCTGCTTTTTTCAGCAGCCGTTCGACAGCGATGTCGTTAGGTTGGACGAATGCTGCCGTCATGTCGGGAAGATGTGATAACCCTCCCCACTGGCTGCGTGGCAGCAATTCCAGATTGAGTTCATGACGAGCGACTTCTTGGCGCTCTTCGTCAGCATTGCCCTGAGCCGTCAGAACGAAGGTAACGGTTGCGCTCTCGGTCTCAGTAAGTCGAGCAAGCAGTGCACCATCGATTTGCAGGTCAAGCCCGGGAATTGGAAGAAATGTACCTGGGCCCAGAGCGTCGATGTGCCAAGTCTTGGGTTTGAAGACGAGAGGGTCGGATAGGAGCTGAAGTTCCAGGTCGTTGTATTTCAGGTCAGTATCATTGACCAGGCGCAACTCCCGAATCACTGGTACCGAATTCTGGAAGTCGGCCAGATTCAGCTTTGCTACCAGTGTGGTCTGAATGCGAACGGTTTTTATCGGAGCAGGTTCTACAGCCTGGACGGTGGCTTGCGAATCCTGGGGCAGCTCGCTGTCGGGCTGTGCAATAACTTCGTCGTTCATGCCGCTCTCCTTGTTCAAACCGGGCCATGACGCCCGGTGGCGGAAGACTCTCGAATCAGGTCCTCCCCTGACGCGCGCTTCCATGCATCTCGTCATCCTAACTGCCGGGGGGCATGATGGCGAGTGGCCAACGGGGTATGCTGACGAGCCGCATAGGGAATGGAACAAGTCATGTGGACTCGGGGCTCTGAATGCTTACGATGCTGTACGTCCGTTCCCGATCCCCATGGCGCCGCTTTTGTCAAAGGGGCCATCTACGAGAGACCAGATGCTGGCGAACACCTGAGCTTGCTCCAAGATGGGGTTGACGGAGATGGTGTTTTCTTTGGGCATGGTGAGTCCTCGATTCCTGCTAGTGCTATGGCGTGGGAAGGGGGGGGGATGGGGGCTCATTGGAGCTACTTGGAGCAGTCGAGATGATGTTAGTCAGGGTGATTGCCTTCACTGCCATCTGGGGGGCCTTCTGGTATTTCAGCTCGACCTTCTACATGGGATATATCCATGACGTCGGCGGCGCTTACTGGTCTATGGGCGTTTACGCGCTCCCCGTTTTTGCCCTGGCCTATACAGCCGCTGATTGGAAACTCGCACGCACGTCATATGGCCAAAGGCACCCTTCGTTGACCTTTGCAGGTCTGTGCGCTCTCGGCGTCGCCCTCTATTGGCCAGGCACCATGGCCGTTCTGTGAGGGCCAGGGACCTCGCTTCATACGGATAGCAGTGGCAGGTCTGTCCTGTCGGCGATCGGTCTGCTCCGTGGAGCAGCCCCGCAGGATGGGTTGAGCGAAGCGATACCCATCGCCACAGCCGCGTGCGAAGTGCGCCCTGGCGCACCTGGGGGCGGGGAGTTCCGCCAGGCGGCTTGATTCGGAAAAGGCTTACGCAAGGGGGCTGGAAACCCTCAAGGCCCCATGCCGAGTAGGGGAATAGAGTCCGCCGGGTCAACGATTACCCCGCGCGAGCCCCCCGATATGGACATCCGCCGCCCCCTCCACCAGGCCATCGCCAGCGCCCTGGCCGGCCTTCTGTTCCTCAATCCGATAGTCGCAGCCGCCGCCCAATTGGCGGTGGATGCGGCCGCCGGCGGCAACACGCAGATCGGCGCGGCGGGCAACGGCGTGCCCATCGTCAACATCGCCACGCCCAACGGCAGCGGTCTCTCGCACAATAAATTCAGCGACTACGGCGTTGGCCAGCAGGGCCTGATCCTCAACAACGCCACCGGCAAGACCCAGGGCACCCAGCTGGGCGGGATCATCCTCGGCAACCCCAACCTCAAGGGCCAGGCGGCGCAGAAGATCCTCAACGAAGTCACCGGCGGCAGCCCCTCGCAACTCAAGGGCTACACCGAAGTGGCCGGGCAGGGCGCCCACGTCATCGTCGCCAGCCCCCACGGCATCACCTGCAACGGCTGCGGCTTCATCAACCCCCCGCGCGCCACCCTCACCACCGGCAAGCCGATCCTGGCCGGCGAGCGCCTGCAGGGCTACGACGTCGACGGCGGCGAGATCGCCATCGAAGGCGCCGGGCTCAACGCCGGCAACCTCGACCAGTTCGAGCTGATCACCCGCAGCGCCAAGCTCAACGCCGACCTGTACGCCAGGCAGCTCACCGTGGTGGCCGGGCGCAACACAGTGGACGCGCAGACCCTGGCCGCCACCGCCAAGCCCGACGACGGCAGCGCCAAGCCGCAACTGGCCATCGACAGTTCCGCCCTCGGCGGCATGTACGCCAACACCATCCGCCTGGTCGGCACCGAACAGGGCGTGGGCGTGAAGCTGGCCGGCAACATGGCGGCCAGCGCGGGCGACATCCGCATCGACGCCAACGGCAAGCTGCAGCTGGCCCAGGTGGCGGCCAGCGGGGACCTGGCTCTGAAGGGCCAGGACGTGGCGCTGAACGGCCCGGCCTATGCCGGGGGCAGTGCCAGCGTGCAGGCCAGCGGTGCGCTGAGCAATGCGCAGAGCCTGGCGGCGGGCTCGACCATCGAGCTGAAGGCGAACCAGCTCAGCAACAGCGGCGTGATCGAGGCCGGCGTCAACGCCGACAACAGCCGCAACGCCCGCGGTGACGTGGCGATCGATGCGCAGAACCTGCGCAACAGCGGCAGCCTGATCGCCACGCGCCAGCTGCAGGCCCGCGCCGCCGTGCTCGACAACCGCAACGGCCAGATCGGCGGCCAGCATATCCACATCAGCGGCGGCGCCCTGGACAATCGCCTCGGCCTGTTCGCCGCCGAACAGAGCCTGCGCCTGGACCTGGCCAGCCTGGACAACCGCGAGCAGGGCCTGCTGAGCAGCCAAGGCGGGCTCACGGGACGCGTCGGCAGCCTGAACAACCAGCAGGGCGGCATCACGGCCCGGGCCGTCGAGCTGCAGGGCGACAGCCTCGACAACCGCGGCGGCCAACTGTACGCCGAGACCGAACTGGCGCTGGACCTCGGCGCCAACCTGGATAACCGCGGCGGGCGCCTGGAAGGCCAAGGCGTGCAGGTGCGCACCGCCAACCTGGACAACTCCGCCGGCGGCATCCTCAGCGGCGCCGGAGGCTTGCTGCAACTGGCCACCGGGCACTTCGACAACCGCGCCGGCATCGCCCAGGGCGCCGCGCTGCTGCTCGACGCCGACAGCATCGCCAACAGCGATGGGCACCTGGCAGCCACCCACGGCGACGCCCGGGTGAACAGCGCCGGCTTCGACAACCGTGCCGGCGGCCTCTTCGCCAGCCAGGCCCTGGCCCTGTATGCCGGCGACTTCCTCAACCACGGCGGCCAGGTCGGCGCCCGGGACATCGACTTCAGCCTGCGCGGTGCGCTGGACAACACTCTCGGCCTGATCGAGGCCGGCAACCAGCTCACTCTCACCGCCGCCGGCCTGTCCAACGCACAGGGCCGCGTGCGCGCCCTTGGCCAGCAGGGCGCCACGCGCCTGAGCATCGGCGGCCTGCTGGACAATCGCGAAGGCCTGCTGGAAAGCGCCGCTGCCGACCTGCTGCTCACCAGTGGCGACCTGCGCAACGACGACGGCAGCGTGCGCCACCTGGGCAATGGCGGGTTCGGCATCGACCTGGCGCAACTGGGCCTTGCGGGCGGCAGCTTCGTCACCAACGCCGCGCTGAACCTGAGCGCGGCCAGTTGGACTAACCGCAGCAGCCTGCAGGCGCGCGAACTGACCCTGGATATCGGCCAGCTGGAACAAGCGGCCGAGGGACGTCTACTGGCCAGCCAGGCCCTGCGCGGTACGGGTGGCGACTGGCGTAACGCCGGCCTGATCGCCAGCGACGGCGACCTGGCGCTGAACCTGGGTGGACGCTACAGCGGCAGCGGGCAACTGAGCAGCCTGGGCGAGCTCGGCCTCGATGCCGCCAGCCTTGCCCTCGATGGCAGCGCCAGCATCATCGGCGGTGGTGCCACCCGCATCAGCATTGGCGGCAGCCTGGACAACACCGGCCGCATCACCGCGGCCGGCGACTTGCTGCTCCGCGCAGCCAACCTGAACAACACCGGCACCCTCGGCAGCGCTGCCGGCCTGCGGATCGAGAGCGCGGACCTGCTCAACGAAAACGGCCTGCTGTTCAGCGGTGGTGACATGGCGCTGCGCGTGGAGCGCTTCGTCAACCGCTACGCCGACGTCTACAGCCTGGGCGCCCTGGACATCGCCGCGGACGACCGGCAAGGGCGCGCCCGTGTGGTGGAGAACCGTTCGGCCACCCTGGAGGCGCAGGGCGACCTGGCGATCGCCAGCGACAGCCTGAAGAACACCCAGGACAGCTTCCGTCTCGGGCAGAAGCTGATCTCCGGGGAAATCATCGTTCGCTGCTACGACTGCTCCGGCGACCACTACAACGTCGACTACATCGCCCGGGAGGTCTATGCCAGCGAGGTGCAGGAGGCATCCCCGGCCGCTTTCATCCAGGCCGGCGGCAACCTGCGGGTGGATGCCCAGGACTTCGAGAACACCGCGAGCACCCTGGCCGCCGGTGGCGACATCGCCATCAGCGCCAACAGCTTCGTCAACCAGGGCATCAACGGTGGCGAGAGCATCCGCACGCGGATATTCAACAGCGGCAGGGTCACCGACGGCACCGTCGAACGCTTCGTTGGCCATTACGTCCTGCCCTACAACCTGGCGAACAATGCCGATCCCTCGGTGTTCAGCTACTGGGACAACCTCATCGGCGGGCTCAACCAGGGCACGGTGACCCCCACTGAACTGGCCAACGGTCTGCTTCTGCACGTCTACCGCGACGCCAATGGCAACCTCCACCGGCCGATGCACGTGCCGGACTACCAGGCCAACCACTACGACCCGGACAACCTGCTGGAACTGCCGTCGGCGCTGTACGACCTCGGCTTCCTCAGCGACGTCTGGGAATACCGGCCGGGCGGCGCCACCTCCGCCAATGCCGTCATCCAGGCGGCCGGCGCGGTGCAGATCAGCGCCGGCGAGCTCCTGGACAATGGCGTCATCCACCCCGGCATTGCCTACGACGGCGGGGTGGCGCGGATCGAGGACGTTCAGGTCGACGGCCAGTCGCAACCCCTGGTCGCGGTGCTCAACCCACAGCTGCCGCCAGACCTCGCCCAGCAGGCGGTCAACCCCATCACCCTGCCGGGTTTCCGCCTGCCCCAGGGCGAGCATGGCCTGTTCCGGCTCAACGCCCCGGACAGCGGCCATCCCTACCTGATCGAAACCAACCCGGCGCTGGCCGGGCTCAAGCAGTTCCTCGGCTCCGACTACCTGCTGGCCCAGCTGGGCTACGACCCGGCCCAGGCGCAGCAGCGCCTGGGCGACGGCCTCTACGAACAGCGGCTGATCCGCCAGGCGCTGGTGGCGCGCACCGGCCAGCGCTTCATCGCCGGGCTGTCCAGCGACGAAGCGCTGTTCAGGTACCTGATGGACAACGCCATTGGCTACAAGGACCGCCTGGGCCTCAGCCTCGGCGTGGCCCTGAGCGCCGAGCAGGTGGCGGCGCTGACCCACGACATCGTCTGGCTGGAAGAGGCCGAGGTGAACGGCCGCAAGGTGCTGGTGCCGGTGCTCTACCTGGCTCAGGCCGAGCATCGTCTGGCACCCAACGGCGCGCTGATCCAGGGGCAGGACCTGGCGCTGATCAGTGGCGGCGAACTGAACAATGCCGGCACCCTGCGCGCCAGCAACGACCTCGGCGCCACTGCCGCCAACATCGGCAACAGCGGCCTGATGGAAAGCAACCGGCACCTGCAACTGCTGGCCACGCAAAGCATCCGTAACGCCGCCGGCGGCATCATCAGCGGGCGCGATGTCAGCCTCGCCGCGCTGACCGGCGATGTCGTCAACGAATGGACCCTGACCCAGGTGCAGGGCCAGGCCAGGGGCGCCAGCCTGCAGACCAGCCTGCTCGACAGCGCCGCTCGCATCGAGGCCGACGGTGACCTGTCGATCATCAGCGGGCGCGACCTGCTCAACCTGGGTGGCCAGCTGCAGGCCAAGGGCGACATCCAACTGCAGGCCGGGCGCGATGTGCTGATCGGCGCCGTCGAGTCCGTCGACAGCAACGCCCGCCAGGACAAGCGTCATAGCTGGGAACAGACCGAGGTCCGCCAGCACGCCGCCGGCGTCCAGGCCGGCGGTGACCTGCAGATCAGCGCCGGCCGCGATATCGGCGTGCTGGCCAGCCACCTGGAAGCCGGCGGCGACGCCAACCTGGCCGCCGCCGGCAACCTGCTGCTGGGCGCCGCGCAGGAGCAGAGCAGCCGCGAATACCACTACCGGCGCAGCGGCAAGAAGGTCGACAGCGAAGACAGCCGTGTCAGCCAGCGCGGCACGAGCCTGAACGCCGCCGGCGACGTCACCCTCAGCGCTGGCCAGAACCTGACCCTCGAAGCGAGCCAGGTCGGCGCCGGCAAGGAAGCCTTCCTGGTGGCTGGCGACAAGCTCCAGCTGCTGGCCGGTCATGACAGCGAACACTCGCTGTACCAGAAGCAGAAGAAGGGCAGCCTCGGCAGCAAGAGCTTCAAGCGCGACGAAGTCACCGACGTGAAGGCCGTGGGCAGCCAGGTCAGCGCCGGCGGCGACATCACCCTGCTCAGCGGCGGCGACCAGAAGTACCAGGCCGCCAGGCTGGAAAGCGGAAACGACATCGCCCTCGTCAGTGGCGGCAGCGTGACCTTCGAAGCGGTCAAGGACCTGCACCAGGAAAGCCACGAAAAGAGCAAGAGCGACCTGGCCTGGCAGTCCGCCAAGGGCAAGGGCCAGACCGACGAGACCCTGCGCCAGAGCCAGCTGATCGCCCAGGGCGAACTGGCGATCAAGGCCGTGGAAGGCCTGAAGATCGATATCAAACACATCGACCAGAAGAGCGTCGGGCAGACCATCGACGCCATGGTGCAGGCCGATCCGAATCTGGCTTGGCTGAAAGAGGCCGAGGCGCGGGGGGATGTGGATTGGCGGCGGGTGCAGGAGGTGCATGACTGCTGGGAGTACAGCAGTTCGGGCATTGGTACCGGAGCTGCAATTGCCATTGCCATCATCGTTGCTGCTGCAACTTACGGCGCTGCGACCGGCGCAATAGGTTCGGCCGCAGGAGCTGGGGCCGGTTCTGGAACTACGATGGCGGCTGCAGGTAGTGCCGCCATGGTTGAGGCTGGTGCTGCCGTTGGCACTGCTGCCGCAGGTTGGGGGAACGCCATGGCGGCGACTGCTATTTCTTCTGTCGCTGGAACTGGGGCTGCCAGTTTTGTTGGGAACAAGGGCGATCTGGGGCAAACACTCAAGGACATCACCAGTGAGGGCAGCCTGAAAGGTTATGCCGCTGCGGCACTCATCGCAGGACTCGGCGCTGGCTATACGGAGGGCTGGGGTAGGGAGTTGACTGCCGAGGGGAACTACAAACTGATCAGCTATGGAGACCGGATCAAGGCTTATGCTGCCAATACTGCACTAAAAGGCATCCTTAATGGGAGCGACAAGGATACGTGGCTGAGTATTGCTGCTACAGGGGCGTTGATGGAGTTGTATCAGTACTCGGTCGGACGAAGTCCGGACGTAAGGCCTGGTGTTGATCGTCCGACCGGTTCAGCCTTTGATAGTGATGCTGGTTTTGTTCCGATGGTTCTTGATCGAGAGGGGAAGAATATTGGGTTAAACCTGCCACTGGATGATCTTGCATGCTCCAGCTTTTACTCAATCTGTCATGGTACGCCGATAAGTAATTCTTTGAATCAAGTTCCAGGCTTTAACGCGTTTGCGACTTTGCATGATCAGTGGATGATAAGTTTGGAGGCATCTAAGGGAGGTGGGATGAGTATTATTGAGAACTTAGGGAGTATGCCGCCGGCAATGTTGGTTAACTATGGGGCCATGTATGATAAATACAGGGAGATGATAAAAGGTGTGCGTGATGTTTCCGGTGATTAGTAGGTTGATAACTGGTTTGCTCTTAATTTCTTCTATGCTGACCGGACTCTCTGGATGTCTGTCCTATGATGCTTGGGAGAAAAGCAGGGATACTTTGGTCGGAATGAAGTTTGATCCTGAAGCGTCATTAGTGGGAAAAGAGCGAATTTATTTTGTTAGGGGGGTTAGCAGCAGAAGGTCTGTCGACTATTCAAGGATTGAGAGTGGAGGAGTTCGCTATTATATAACTTATATGGTGCCGTTTTGTCGATATTCCATACTTGTTTCTCCTGATGGAATTATACGTTCATGGCGTCGTGAGTCTCTCGATAGAAAAAGCTGTTATGTTTATTAGAAGTAGTTGGCTGGGCAGAATTAAAGTGCAGGAAATAAAGCTTTCCCATTTTTCTTTTAGGTGTTATGAGGCTTGGAATGAAAAAATCTAAAAATGAGAGAGATGTATTTAAATGAAATTTCTTGCGTTTATGTATAGATATAGATTCATTGCTGTTGCCGTTATGGTGGGGTGCAGTGGATTGAACTCATTAAGATTTATAGGTGAGTGGAGTAATTTCTGGAGTGTTGTTGCTTCTCAGTGTCTATTTGGTCGAGGGTTTTACTGTTATATCGCAAATAAGCCTATTTATTATGGTCCTCAAGGAATGATTGAGGCTGACCATCCAAGGTCCATAAGGTTTTTGGCTGGAATTGGTGCGTTATCTATTTATCTATTTGTGTTCGCATTTAATGGCTACGGCAGGGAGTGGTGGTAAGTGTAAGGAAGAATGTTAATTTCTGCTTTATAAGGCTGGCGGGTTGATTTTGGTATGTTAAATGAATTTTGCTCGCTTGAGGTTTTAGTAAGTTTTTAGGTGTGATTGTGGCGGGAATGGGGATTTGGTGTCGCGTGGGTGAGAGCTATATAAATGGCTTGGCTTGATTTTCTTTATAAGTATAGGCTGGCTATTCTTTTTCTTATGCTGGCAAGTGGTGGGGTGAATTCTCTGAGGTTTATCGGGGAGTGGAAAGATTTTTGGGCTGCTATCACGGTTCAGGCGTTTTTTGGCCAGGGATTTTATTGTTACATTGCGAACAGGACTATTCGTTTGGCTCCAGGTGGTATCAAGAAAGGCTATCCGGGAGCGGTTAGGTTGTTAGTTGGTGGAGGTGCGTTTTTTATATATTTATTGATGTTTGCGTTTAATGGCTATGGCAGGGGTTTGTGGTAAGTGCCGGGAAGGGTGTTTGTTATTTTTTTGTGGTGTTGGTTGATGAGGTGAGAAGGGGGCGCAGGCCGAAAGGGGACAGATTTGAATGGCACTTACTTAAGCGCTAACTAATTGACTCAGAAAAGAAAGGCTGGTCTTGGTCTACGGTGATGGTTGCGAACACACCGAGCCCAAGGAGCCGCCCAGATGAATCCTAGGCGCCAGGCCGTCATTCATCAACAGCAGCGCGCCCGTCGGTATACATCGAATACGGACGCTTACGCCTTCTTCAACCTGCTAACCGGCCCTGAATTATTCGACCCTGTCGAGTTGCTGCTGCCGGTTCATCGGGAGCGCTTGTTCCCGCCGCCAGCCGCGAACACCAACTGATCGGCGAAGGCCAGCTGTACGGTCCCTTAGAGTTGTTCGACCGCCAGCACGAGCTGACCCTCGGCGCCAACTACGGCCGCTCGCACCTCAAGGCTGGCGCCGACACCATCGCCGCCAACGGCTACTACACGCCCTGGTGGACCTGATGGCCAGCTACGACATCGACAGCCACTGGAGCACGGCACTGAACCTGAACAACGTCACCGATCGCAAGTACCTGCTGTCGCTATACGAAAGCACCACTACCGCCAACTATGGCGCGCCGCGCAACCTCACCGCCTCGGTAAGCGGAGAGCTCTTTCTGTTTTCGGCAGCGGTGAGCAGGGTCATGAGAGCGGGTACAAAAACCAGGGATTGAGGATCGGCTGACATCAAGTCCGCTCCCTTTCCCCATTGCGCTCGGTGAACCAGATGGCAACGGCCATCACCGCGATGCCCGTCAACTGCAGAGCACCCAGGCGCTGCCCGTAGAACAGCCAGTCGATGACGATGGCCACGGCCGGGTAGATGAACTGGTAGACCGCGATCCTGTCGGTGTTCAGGCGCGCCATGCCGGCGTACATCAGCGAATAGGCGAGCCCGGTGTGGATCAGCCCCAGGCCTGCCAGCCAGGCCCAGGAGGCGCCCCATTGCGGCCAGCCGTGGAGCATGGGCCACGCCAGCAGGACCAGCGTTCCGATCGCGCACTGCCACCAGGCGAGGATGCCGGCCGACATGTGCCTTAGCCGCCGGGCGACGATGGTGACGCAGGCGGTGCAGAAGGCGCCGACCAGGCAGAACGCCACGCCCCACCAGTAGCTCGCGGGGTAGGCCTGGTCCGCGCCGAACAGCGAAAGGTGCTCCAGTATGCCGGTCGCCAGCACCAGGCCGGCCATGGCGACGAGCACCGATACCACGCGTCGCTTGGCAATCGGCTCCTTCAGATACCAGGCACCCAGGATCAGCACCCACAGCGGCTGCACATGGAAGAGCACCGTGGCCACGCCTGCGGAGGTGTGCTCGATGGCGGCGAAGAACAGGCCCCAGGCCAGCACCATCAGGCCGCCCGCCGCGAGCAGCGCGAAGGTCGCCTTCCTGCCCGGGAGCAGGCCGCGCAACTGGCGGCGACAGGCTGCCCAGAGCGTCAGCCCCAGCAGGCCGAAGGCGCAGCGGAACCAGGTCGCGGTCAGCGGATCGGCGCCGGACTGGTGCAGGAAGAGGCCGATGGTGCCCAGGACGACGCTGCCCAGTACGAAGGGCAGCGTTCCGCCGGTGACGTCGGAATGGACGTGTGCGGCTTGCTGGCTGAAAGGCGAAGCCTGCGGCCCCGCCATTTGTTCATGTGCGTTCATACGGCGAGTGTGGGGCTGGCCCGTTGGAACGAGAAGCGCATAATGCCGCATGCAAATATTCGATAAACGAATGGAAAGGGCCGATCAAGATGATGCCGCGTGACCTGCAGCTGGACTGGCTGAAGTGCTTCGTTTCCGTGGTCGATGCGGGCTCGCTGTCGAACGCGGCGGGCGAGGTGCATCGTTCGCAATCGGCGGTCAGCATGCAGCTGAAGAAACTGGAAAGCGCCCTGGGCCGGCAACTGCTGGTGCGCGGCCCGCGCAGCCTGCAGCTGACCGCGGACGGCCAGACGCTGCTGGGCTTCGCCCGCCGCATGCTCGACCTGCACGCCGAAGCCCAGGCCGCCTTCCATGGCGAGGAACTCAGCGGCCGGGTTCGTCTTGGCGTGCCCGACGATTACGCGGCCAAGTACCTCACGCCGGTGCTCAAGCGTTTCGCCCAGCGCTATGGCAGCGTGGAAATCGAACTGAACTGCGAGCAGTCGACGGCGCTCATCCCGCGGGTAGCCAGCGGCGATCTGGACCTGGCGCTGGTTTCCCGCGACCACTCCCGGCGCGGAACGCTGCTGTTCCACGAACCCATGGTCTGGGTGGGTTCGCCGCAGTTCGAGCTTTGGCGGCGCGACCCGCTGCCGATCGCGGTCTACGAGAGCACGAGCCTCGCACGGCGCAGCGCGATCAATTCCCTGGCGCTGCAGGGCCGGCGCTACAAGGTGGTGTACAACAGCTCCAGCCTCGCCGGGCAGCTCGCCGCGGTGGAGAGCGGCCTGGCGGTGGCGGTGCTGACGCAATGCAGCGCCCCCGATCACTTGCAGATACTGGGCGTCGAGCAGGGGCTCGGCCCGCTGGAGCCCATGGAGGTCGCCGTCTATCGAAGCCGCGCTTCCCAGGGCTCCAAGGCCGTGGATAGCCTGCGGAGCCTGTTGATCAGGACGTTGAGGTTGTCGAGCGAGGGTTGAAGGATTGCTGGTGGAGTTCGCCTCCTTCGGGGCGAGCGACATTCGACGCTGGTGCCGGCCCAGGTCGATCCGCTAGGCTTGCCGCTCCCGGCGCAGGTGCCGGGCCCCAGGAACGCCACTTTCAAGGAGATGCCCCATGGCGAACATTCCCCAGGCGCTGCCGCGCGCCTTTCCCCTGAAACTCGTCGCCGGCGGCCTGATCGGCCTGCTGGTGCTGGTCGCCGTGGGCGGCTCGTTCTACACCATCGACGAGAAGGAGCGCGGCGTGGTGCTGCGCAACGGCAAGCTGGTGGACGTGGCCGAGCCCGGGCTGGGCTGGAAGGTGCCGTTCATCGAGACGGTGAAGACCCTGTCGATCCAGAACCACACCAGCCGCTACGAGCAACTGCAGGCCTACAGCCGCGACCAGCAGAGCGCGGCGCTGGTTGTCTCGGTGTCCTGGCACGTGACGCCGGACGAGGTGGCGAAGGTCTACTCCGGCTACGGCGACCTGCAGGGGCTGGTGGACCGTCTGATCAGCCGCCAGGTGCCGACCCAGGTGGAAAACGTCTTCGGCCGCTATACGGCGATCCAGGCGGTGCAGAACCGGGGGCAGTTCGTTGCCGACGTGGCCACCGCGGTCAAGGCCGCGGTCAAGGGCCCGGTGGTGATCGACGGCGTGCAGGTGGAGAACATCGACTTTTCCGACGCCTACGAACGCTCCATCGAGGAGCGCATGAAGGCCGAGGTGGCGATCCAGACCCGCCAGCAGAACCTCGCCACCGAGCAGGTGCAGGCGCAGATCCAGGTCACCCAGGCGCAGGCCGAGGCCGACTCCAAGCTGGCCCAGGCCAAGGCCGACGCCGAGGCCACCCGCCTGCGCGGCCAGGCCGAGGCCGATGCCATCCGCGCCAAGGCCGAGGCCCTGGCCTCGAACCAGAACCTCATCGAACTGACCAAGGCCGAACGCTGGGACGGCAAGCTGCCGGAAACCATGCTGCCGGGCTCGACGCTGCCGTTCATCGATGTGAATCGCGCACGTCCCTGATCCTGGCATCGGTTCTTCGTGGGGCCGGGCCCGGTGGGGTCGGCGCCAACCTGTAGGAACAACTGTCTGCGCCGAGGCGCTTTCCGTAGGATGGGTTGAGCTTGCGAAACCCATGCGGTTGCACTGATGGGTATCGCTTCGCTCAACACCATCCTACGAAAAGCCATGCTCGCTACGTTCGTGTGTCCCTGGAACTGGACTGTGTTCCGTGCCGAGGTTGAGATCGGAGTGGAGGGCCGCGGAAGAGCACCCTCTCCCCAGCCCTCTCCCGCAAGCGGGAGAGGGGGCTGCCCGGCATGCTCGGGGAGTTCGGCACCACAACCTGTAGGAGCGGGCCCTGCCCGCGATTTCGCGCGCTGGCGCGCTCCTACATGCTGTCCGGGAGAGCGTAGCGGATCTCATCCGCGAATCGCGCCGGAGCTTCCGGCCATCGCGGACAAGGTTCGCTCCTGCCATACGGGTGGGCACGGCTTCTCGTAGGAGCGAGCTTGCTCGCGAACACACTTCACTGCGCTGCTCATTCACGAGCAAGAGCCAGGCGTCCCCTCGACCCTACGAAGAGGCGATCTGCCTGCCTCCACCGAGCCTGGCAGATAGTCCGCATTCGATGGTCGGTGATGGCTGCGTTGATGGTGTAGGCGCCGCCTCCGCAGATGCCGATGGCGCCGATGCGATCGGCATCTGCGGAGGGTTGGGCCAACCTCTCCAGCCCCCGCGTCCCCCTTCATACATTTGTCTAGCGCCACTGCCCGTCCCTTGGATTTTGTCGATGTTCAGCCCCGCCAGAGGTCCCTAACCTTCTGAAAAGGCAGCGTTGATTACCAATAATAAAAGGAGACGACCAGTGCCTATTCAGACAGAACACGACCCGCGCCTGAAGCGTGCGCTCAAGACGCGGCACATCAGCATGCTGGCCCTGGGCGGCGTCATCGGCGCCGGGCTTTTCGTGGGCTCCAGCGCGGTCATCGCCTCGACCGGGCCCGGCGCTTTCATCACCTATGCCATCACCGGGCTGATCGTCGCGCTGGTGATGCGCATGCTCGGCGAGATGGCCGCCGCGCATCCCGCCAAGGGCTCCTTCGTCGATTACGCGAGGCTGGCCTTCGGCCGTCCGGCCGGGTACATGACCGGCTGGCTGTACTGGTACTTCTGGGTGATCGTGGTGGGCTTCGAGGCCGTGGTCGGCGGCCAGATCATCAACGGCTGGTTCCCGGACATCCCGGTATGGGCCATCGCCCTGGGGCTGATGGTGGGCATGACGCTGCTGAACCTGATGTCGGTGCACTCCTTCGGCGAGGCCGAGTACTGGTTCGCCGGCGTCAAGGTCGCGGCCATCGTCGTGTTCCTGGTCGTCGCCGGGGCCTATGCCTTCCGGCTGTGGCCGGGCTCCACCGCCAGCTTCGGCAACCTCACCGAGCATGGCGGGTTCCTGCCCCACGGCGTGACGTCGCTGTTCACCGGGGTGGTGGTGGTCATCTTCTCCATGACCGGCGTGGAAGTCGCCACCCTCGCCGCGGCGGAGTCCGAGAACCCTTCGCGCAACATCCGCAAGGCCGTCAATACCGTGATGCTGCGCATCCTGGTGTTCTTCGTCCTGGCGACCTTCTTCATCGTGGTCGCGCAGCCGTGGACCGAGATCAAGGCCGGCAAGTCGCCGTTCGTGGCCACCCTGGAGCACATCGGCATTCCCGGCGCCGGCCACATGCTGACTGCGGTGATCCTGGTGGCGGTGTTGTCGGTGCTCAATGCCGGGCTCTACACCTCGTCGCGCCTGCTGTACGTGCTGGCCTCCAACGACGAGGCGCCGCGCTGGATCGCCGGGGTGAGCCGCAAGGGCGTGCCGGTGCGCGGCGTCATCGCCTCCACCCTGGTGGGCTATGGCTGCGTGGTCATCGCGGCGCTCTGGCCCGATACCGTGTTCCAGTTCCTGATCAACTCCTCCGGCACCGTCTTCCTGTTCGTCTACCTGATGATCTGCCTGTCGCAGCTCAAGCTGCGCCGCAGATGGGTGGAGGAGGGCAGCCTGAAGTTCGCGATGTGGGGCCACCCCTGGCTGCCGCTGCTGGTGACCGCGTCGATCGTGGCGGTGCTGGTGAGCATGGCCTTCGACCCCTCAATGCAGATCAGCCTGCTGCAGTGCCTGATCGCCATCGCCGCGATCGCTGCCTCCTACGCGCTGGTGCGGCTGTCCCGCTGCCGCCGGCAAGCCGCCGTGCTACCCGCACGCAGCGCTTCGTAGCCCCCACCCATGGCCGTCAATTGGAAGCCAACCCCATGACCGCAAAATTCGATCTGACCCAGTTACCCAACAAGCCGCTCTGGTTCGAACAAGGCCCGGTCCGCGCTGCGCTGGAGGGCACCACGGACGCTGATGTCGTCATCGTCGGCGCGGGGTACACCGGCCTGTGGACGGCCTACTACCTGCTCAAGAGCGACCCCTCCCTGCGTGTGGTGCTGCTGGAGAAGCGCGAAGTCGGTTTCGGCGCCTCCGGACGCAACGGGGGCTGGGCCTCGGCGATTTTCCCGATCTCGCTGTCCCGCGTGGCCGAGATGTATTCCCACGATGCCGCGCTGAAGCTGCAGCTGGCCATGAACGACACGGTGGACGAGATCGGCCGGGTGCTGGCGCTGGAAGGCGTCGACGCCGACTACGCCAAGCAGGGCTTCCTCTCCCTGGCCCGCAGCGCGCCGCAACTGGCCCGTGCGCGGGCGGCGGTGGAAGGCTCGGCGCGCTTCGGGCTGCCGGAGCAGTGGCAACTGCTCGATGGCGCCCAGGCCGGCGCCAGGGTCGGCGCCGAAGGCACGCTGGGCGGGCTCTATACCGAGCATTGCGCGCTGATCCACCCCGGCAAGCTGGTGCGTGGCCTGGCGCGGCTGGTGGAGACGATGGGCGCGACCATCCACGAGCATTCCGCCGTCACCGAGTTTGCCGAGGGCGTGGTGCGCACCGGGCGTGGTTCGGTGCGCACGAAGTTCACGGTGCGCGCCACCGAGGCGTTCACCTCGCAGCAACCCGGGCACTCGCGCTTCGTCATCCCGCTGTATTCGCTGGTGCTGGCGACGGAGCCGCTGCCCGCCGAGCTGAGACGCAGGCTGGGGCTCGACCACCGCCTGGCCTTCAACGACATGCGCCACCTTCGCGTCTACGGGCAGGTCACGGCCGAGGGGCGGCTGGTTTTCGGCGGCCGCGGCGCGCCGTATCGCCTGGGCTCCCGGATCACCGAGGAGGCCGACCTGGTGGACGGCATCCACGCGAAGATCCACCAGACGCTGCTGGAATTCTTCCCGGACCTGGCCGATGCGCGCATCACCCACCGCTGGGGCGGCGCGCTGGGCGTGGCCCGCGACTGGTGCCCGACGGTGAGCATCGACCGGAAGAAACGCATCGCCTGGGCCGGCAACTACGTGGGCGATGGCGTCGCCACCAGCAACCTGGCGGGGCGCATCCTGCGCAACCTGATCCAGGGCCGCGACGAGGCGATCAACGCCTTGCCCCTGGTCAACCACCGCTCCCCGTCCTGGGAGCCCGAGCCGCTGCGCTGGCTGGGTGTCAACAGCGGGCTCGCCGCAGCCTCGCTGAGCGACATCGAAGAGCGCATCACCCATCGTCCATCCCGCACCGCGATGTTGCTCGAGAAGCTGACAGGTGCGCATTAACAGGAGTACGCCGTGACCACTTTCACGATCATCAAGTCCGCCGCCATCCAGTCCCTGCCCCTGAGCCCCGCCGGCCAGCGCGCCGGGGCGGACAAGGGCGACCCGCAGATCGCCATCCAGCAACTGGCGCCCGAGGCGACCGGCAACCTCGGCGTCTGGGAATGCCAGCCCGGCGGCTGGCCGGTGATCGAGCGCCCCGACACCGAGTTCACCTACATCATCTCCGGTAAGGCGCTGCTCACCGATAGCGGTAGCGGCGAGGTGGTGGAAGTGACTGGTGGCGATCTGATCATCTTGCCTCCGGGTTGGACAGGGCGCTGGGACGTGCTGGAGACCGTGCGCAAGGTGTACGCGATCTACTGATTCTGCAAGGTGGTGGCTGAGCGCTACCGCTGTTATCCCTTGATGTGAGAAAGACAATGACCCAAACCATCATGAATTGGATCTCCGGCGCCCAGGTACAGGCTACCAGCGGACAGCAACTGCCGGTCTACAACCCGGCCACCGGCGTCGTCACCGGCCAGGTGCAACTGGCCAGCCACGCCGACGTGGACGCGGCGGTGGCTGCCGCCAAGGCCGCCTTCCCGGCCTGGAGCAATCTCTCGCCGCTGCGCCGCTCGCGGGTGCTGAACCGCTTCCTGGCCCTGCTCAACGAGCACCGCGACGAACTGGCCCGGCTGATCACCGCCGAGCACGGCAAGGTGTTCACCGACGCCCAGGGCGAAGTCACCCGCGGCATCGAGATCGTCGAATTCGCCTGCGGCGCGCCGCAACTGCTGAAGACCGACTTCACCGACCAGGTCAGCAGCAACATCGACAACTGGACGCTGCGCCAGCCGCTGGGCGTGGTGGCGGGCATCACGCCGTTCAACTTCCCGGTGATGGTGCCGATGTGGATGTTCCCCGTGGCCCTGGCCACCGGCAATACCTTCGTGCTCAAGCCCAGCCCGATCGACCCCAGCCCGAGCCTGTTCATCGCCGAGCTGCTCAAGCGGGCCGGCCTGCCCGACGGCGTGTTCAACGTGGTGCAGGGCGACAAGACGGCGGTCGACGCGCTGCTCGAACATCCCGACGTGCAGGCCATCTCGTTC
This sequence comes from Pseudomonas sp. AAC, assembly GCF_000725445.1. NCBI lineage: Bacteria > Pseudomonadati > Pseudomonadota > Gammaproteobacteria > Pseudomonadales > Pseudomonadaceae > Pseudomonas > Pseudomonas sp. AAC. The sequence goes on from NZ_KL647103.1 coordinate 118,495, forward strand.
GTTGGCTCCACGCCCATCGCCAACCACATCTACGAGACCGGCGCGCGCCACGGCAAGCGCGTCCAGGCCCTGGGCGGGGCGAAGAACCACCTGGTGGTCATGCCCGATGCCGACATCGACCAGGTGGTGGATGCGCTGATCGGCGCCGCCTACGGCTCGGCCGGCGAGCGCTGCATGGCCATCAGTGTGGCGGTCTTCGTCGGCGACGAGACCGCCGAGAAGGTCATGCCGAAACTGATCGAACGCACCCGCGCGCTCAAGGTGCTCGAGGGCAGCAACCTGGCGGCCGAGATGGGGCCGATCGTCACCCGTGCGGCGCTCGAACGCATCACCGGCTACATCGAGCAGGGCGTCCGGGAAGGGGCGACGCTGCTGGTGGACGGCCGTGGCTTCGACGGCGAGGCGGCGGGCGAGGGCTGCGGTGACGGCTTCTGGCTGGGCGGAACGCTGTTCGATAACGTCACCCCCGACATGCGCATCTACCGGGAAGAAATCTTCGGCCCGGTGCTGGCGTGCCTGCGCGTCAAGGACTTCGCCGAGGCGGTGCAGCTCATCAATGACCACGAGTTCGGCAACGGCGTGAGCCTCTACACCCGCGACGGCCACATCGCCCGCGAGTTCGGCCGGCGCATCCAGGTGGGCATGGTCGGCATCAACGTGCCGATCCCGGTGCCGATGGCCTGGCACGGTTTCGGCGGCTGGAAGAAGAGCCTGTTCGGCGACATGCATGCCTATGGCGAGGAGGGTGTGCGCTTCTATACCAGGCAGAAGAGCATCATGCAGCGCTGGCCGCAGGCCATCGCCAAGGGGGCCGAGTTCGCGATGCCGACCAGCGACTGAGGCTGGCGGCGAGTGGGCTCCGACGGCCCCGCACCCCAGGTGCGGGGCCGTTTGCATTCAAGGGGTATGGTCGAACAGCTCGGTGTTCTTCGCGGCCTGGAGCGCGATCCAGAAGCGTGCGATGCCGTTGGTGGAGGTGGGCTTGAGGCCCGTCAGCTGCTCGACGAGCTTCAGCCGGTAGACCAGGGTCTGGCGGTGGATGCCCAGGTCGAAGGCGGTGGCCTTCCAGTTCCCGTCGTTTTCCAGGAAGGCCAGCAGCGTGGGCAGCAGCGCGGCGCCCTGGGTTCGGTCGTGCTCGATCAGCGGGCCCAGGTAGCGCCCCACCAGCGCCCGGGCTTCGGCGAGGGACTTCGGCGCCATGATCAGGCCGGTCTCCGCCTCGCCATAGCGCAGCACGCCGGCCTCCACTTCCTGCGCCTGGGCCAGGGCCAGGCGCGCCTGCCTGACGCTTTCGCGAAAGCCCGTCGCCGCTGCGATCGGCCCGCTCACGCCGATCACGGTGCCCTCGCCGAGATTGCTGCGCAGGGCATCGAATAGCTCGTTGTCGTCGCGGCTGATCGCCAGCAGCAGGCCCTTGTCGTTCAGCAGCAGGGGGCTGGCCTGGTGCAGGGCGGGCGCCTGGTGCAGTTCGTCCGGCCCCCAGGGCCCGTTGCCACCCGGCTTGATCGCAAGGCACACCAGGGTGCCGAGCAGGCCCCGTTGTTCCAGGAGGGGGCGGGCGAGGCTGAACTCCGTCTCGCCTTCCAGCAGGCTGCGCAGCAGCGCCGAGCCCTCTTCGCGCTGCTGGTCGCGGTGGATCATCAGGCGTTCCAGCTCGACGCCGAGCAGGCCCACCAGCGAACGTACCAGGAGGGGGTCGTCCAGCATTCTTTCGCCCTTGCGGGCCATGACCAGGTTGGCCCGCGCCCGCCCGGCGATGGGTATCCGTTCCAGCCGCTCCGGGGGCGGCCTGCGGGCCGAGCGGGTTTCGACGATGTCGACGCCGCTGACCGCGTCCTCGATCGCCAGGTACATGTCCAGCGTGGCGGCCAGGATCGAAAGGCGGCCGGCCATGTCGGGCTCCTTGCGCAGGGCTTCGGCGTAGGTCTGGAACAGCCGCTCGCTGGCATTGAAGCGCTCGCGCTGGGCCTGCAGCACGCTTTCGATCACATGGTGGGACAGCTTGACGAACTCGAGCTCGAAGCTGCCGCGGAGAACGGGGAACAACAGGCGATCGGCCGCCGCCAGCAGCTCGTCCGACAGCGCCGGGGCGTCGTCACGGGGCGCGACTACCAGTGCGCTGGCGTTGCTCTGCACCAGTTGCTCCAGCCAGGCGACCTGCTCCTGCGCTGCTTCGGGCAGGCCAACGCCGGTGGTCATGACCAGGTCGCCCGGGGAAACCCAGCGCCACGGGTCCGGCAGGTCGACGGCATGGGCCCAGGTGATCAGCCTGCCGGTGCCGGCGAGGCCGGCGACCGCCTGCAGTTTCAGCAGCTCGATCTCGATCAGGTCTTGCACGGTGAGCATGGGGGCCTCTTGTTTCGACGCGGGCGGGATGCCGTTCATTATCCGGAGTTATCCGGGGGCGCCTAGCTCTCTCTTGTCATTCTTGTGAGCGTGGAGTGATGGGGTTGAGGTTGGAGCGGAGGTTCGCAGAAGAGCACCCTCACCCCAGCCCTCTCCCGGAGGGAGAGGGGGCCGTTCGGAGTGGGCGGGGAGTCCGGAGTCATCCTGGGACTCCTGTATCCACCGTCGGCCGTGCCACCGAGGCGTTCGGCGTGGTCGGTGGGCCCAATCGCGGACGGAGTCCGCTCCTACGGCCGTGCTTCCCTGGAACCGTAACACTCTTGCCGGCTACGAAACCCATGCGGTGGCGGTGATGGGTATCGCTTCGCTCAACCCATCCTACGGGGCTTCCCTGGAGCCAAGGAGCGGACTCTGCCAGCAGGGCAAACGCCGCTACCTCGCCGACTGCGCGATATAGCCGATGAACAACCGGAACAGGTCCGAGTTGCTGGAGATTTCCAGGCGCTGGTAGATGTTGTGCTTGTGGACCTTCACGGTGCCTTCGGAGATGCCCAGCAGGTGGGCGATGGAGGCGTTGCTGTGGCCTTGCAGGATGAGCTTGGCGATGTAGCGCTGGGCGTCGGTCAGCTGGCCCTGGAGGATGTCGACGAAGGCGCTCTCCAGTTCGCTTTCGGGCGCTTCCGTGGTGGCTTCGGCGGGCTTCAGGGCGGTGCGCCAGTGCAGTTCCCAGGCCGCGGCTATCACTGGCGCCAGGGCTTCCAGGTGCTGGACTTCCTTTGGTGCGAAGGGGCCGTGGTCCTCGGCCTTCATCAGCGAGAAGACGAGGGCCGTGCGCGGCTGCAGGTGGATGATGTAGCCGATCTCCTCGACCTGGGTGCCGTGGGTGGACGACACGCAGGGGTGGAGGTCGCGGGAGATGGCGAAGCCGGAGGAGAAGAAGCTGTCCGGCGCCAGGTCGCTCATGCGCCACAGGCCGGCCGGGTGGCGGTTCATGCTGGCCACGTAGAAGGGGTCGAGCAGGTAGCCGCCGCGGGAATAGGCCTCCAGGGTCTTCGCCGACACCTGGCCGTTGTAGCCGTCGTGCAGCAGCTGCGCGTTGCGGTCGAAGCGGAACAGGTAGCCGCAGCTCATGTCGAAGCCGACCTTGCCGTCCAGCAGCGAGCCGATGGCGTGCCCCAGCTTGTCGGTGCCGACGGCGGCCATCAGGTCCGCCAGCTTCTTCGCGTCTTGGCTGTTCATGGAGGGCTGCGTCGCCTGTCTTGAGCCGGTGTTGTCGCGCCGGCGCGGGGCCGGCGGGTGCCTGGGCCTGGCAGGGGCGCTGCGGGGCGCCCCTGCGCGGGTGCGTCAGGACAGTCCGGTCGAGGCGCGCAGTGCGTCCTGCGGTGCTTCCTGGCTGCCCAGCTGCTGCGCCTTGGGCACCGCCAGCCAGTAGGCCAGGAGCATGCCGATCAGGCCACCGCCGAGTTTTCCAATGATCAGCGGCAGGATCAAGCTCGGCTGGAAGTTGGCGGAGTAGGCCAGGTGGTCGCCGAAGGTGAAGGCCGCGCTCACCGCGAAGGCGATGACCAGCACCTTGTCCTTGGGCGGCATGTCCGCCACCAGGCGGAACATGGCGAGGATGTTGGCCGACGCCGCGAGGATGCCCGCCGCGCCCACCGGCGACAGGCCCAGGTGCGAGGCCACGCGCTCGATGGGGCGGGAGAGGAAGCGCTTGATCAGGTAGACCATCGGGAAGGCGCCGCAGAGCATGATGCCCACGTAGCCGGAGATCTCCAGCGCGCGGAACTGGTCCTGCTTGTCGGCGATGATGGGGGCGAAGCCCCAGCTGCCGAAGTTGGCGGTGAAGAAGCCGGTGAAGTACTCGACGATGGACGCCACCAGGATCAGCGTGACCGCCGCGTACATGATGCTGCCCAGCTTGAGGAACAGCCGCACCATCAGCCCCGGCACGTAGCGCAGCGCGGCGGCCAGGGCGATGCAGAAGAGAATCTGCGGCAGCAGGTTGCGCAGCAGCATCGGCAGGTCGAAGTGCAGCTGCAGGGTGGCGGCGCCGCTGGTGGCGATGTCCGGGCGCACGCCCAGGCCCAGCAGCTGCATGCCCATGGCGATGAGCACGATGCTGATGGGGATGCTCAGCAGCCCGGCCATGATGCCCAGGGCCATGTACTTGTGGTCGGCCTTGGCGAGCATGGCCAGGCCCACGGGGATGACGAAGATGATGGTCGAGCCGGACTGGAAGCCGGTGATCAGCCCGAGTATCCAGCCTTCCGGGTCGTGGGCCAGGGCCTGCGCCAGCTGGTAGCCGCCCAGGTCGGAAGCGATGAAGATCGCCCCGGCGATGCCCGGGTCGGCGCCCAGCGCGGTGAACAGCGGGCCCACGTAGTGGCTGATGAAACTGGAGATGAAGGGGATCGCCGCCATGATGCCGGCGACCGGGATGAAGATCGGGCCGATGCTGTGCAGGCCGGCGTTGAACTCCTTGCCCAGCTCCGACTCGGCGTCGAGGATGGAGGCGATGGCGCCGACCACGGCGCAGGCCATGATGAGGTAGATGACGTACGTGCCGATGTTTTCCATTAGCTGCCTCTGTCTCTTGTAGGTTTCTTGTCTATTGGCAGAGCTAAGTGTCTTGCGAGCCGGGCGTTGTTGTTGGTCTGGGCGCGCGGCTCGGGCCGGTCAGGCCGCGGTGTAGGCGTTGTCGACGAACAGGTGGGCGCCGTTGACGAAGCTGGCGTCGTCGCTGGCCAGGAACAGCGCCGCCGAGGCCACCTCGCGCGGGTCGCACAGGCGGCCCTGCATGGCGCGCAGCGCCTCGTCGGAAACCTCGGTGCCGAATTCGCGCAGCAGGTCCAGCTCGCGGCGGCCGTGGGCGGTGCCGATGAAGCCGGGGCAGATGGCGTTGCTGCGGATGTTGCGGTCGCGGAACTCCACCGAGATCGCCCGGGCGAACATGTGGCAGGCGCCCTTGGTGGTGCAGTACAGGACCTCCATGGGAGTGCCGACCACGCCGGAGATGGACGAGGTGCAGATGATGCTGCCGCCGCCGGCCTCGATCATCTTCGGCAGCACGGCGCGGGTCACCAGGAACATGCTCTTCACGTTGATGTTCATCAGCCGGTCCCAGTCGCTCTCGCGGGTTTCCAGGAAGGGCCCGACGTGGATGGTGCCGGCGTGGTTCATCAGCACCGTGATGGCGCCGAAGCGTTCCTCCACCTGGGCCACCGCGCGCTCGACCTGCTCGGCGACGGAGACGTCGGTGGGCACGAAGAGGGCCGTGCCGCCGGCGGCGTTGATCCGCTCGGCCACCGCCTTGCCGTCGCTGTGCGGAAGGTCGAGCAAGGCGACCTTGGCGCCTTCGCGGGCGAAGAGTTCGGACGCGGCCAGGCCGCAGCCGCCCGCGCCGCCGGTGATGAGCGCCACTTTGCCGTTCAGTCGTCCCATGGGTATCTCCTGCTTGTTGTTGGTGTGGGATTGCCGTGGGGCTCCACGCTAGGGACGGGCCTTGTGGGTGTCCATATGCCGGCGGATATACGCTGGCCTATGTCTTTGTTTCAAAAGAAATAAAAGTCATTTTTCCGATGGGCGGAAAGTGCCGCGCGGGGAGGGCGGCGACGCTGCGTTGCGGCCGTCGCTGTCGGGCCTGGTCAAGGAAGCGGCGCGCTGGAACAACTGCCCGGCAGCGCACGTGAACTAGCTTGGCTTCGCGCAATGCGGCCCTGGCTGGCGGCATTGGGCTCGGACATGACAAGAACAACGAAGAAGGCCTCAGGATGACAACGACAAGAACGCAAATCCGCAATGGCGAGCTTGCGCAAGGCTTCAAGCCGCGGCACGTCACCATGCTTTCCATCGCCGGCGTGATCGGCGCGGGATTGTTCGTAGGCTCGGGGCACGCCATCGCGGCTGCCGGCCCCGCCGCCATAGTGGCTTATGTGCTCGCCGGCACCCTGGTGGTGCTGGTCATGCGCATGCTGGGGGAAATGGCCGTGGCCAGCCCCGACACCGGCTCCTTCTCCACCTATGCCGACCAGGCCATCGGCCGCTGGGCCGGCTTCACCATCGGCTGGCTGTACTGGTGGTTCTGGGTGCTGGTGATCCCCATCGAGGCGATCGCCGCTGGTGTGGTGCTGAACAACTGGTTCCCGCAGGTGGAGTCCTGGTTCTTCGCCCTGGCGATGACCGTGCTGCTGACCCTGACCAACCTGTTCAGCGTGGCCAAGTACGGCGAGTTCGAGTTCTGGTTCGCCATGCTCAAGGTGATCGCCATCGTGCTGTTCATCGCCCTGGGCGCCGTGGCCCTGGCCGGCGGCCTGCCGGGCCGCGAGGTGAGCGGCCTTTCGCAGCTGATGGCGAGCAACGGCGGCTTCATGCCCAATGGCTGGACAGCGATCATCGGCGCGCTGCTGACCACCATGTTCAGCTTCCTCGGCACCGAGGCGGTGACCATCGCCGCCGCCGAGTCGGGCAACCCGGCGAAGAACATCGCCAAGGCCACCCGCTCGGTGATCTGGCGCATCTGCGTGTTCTACCTGCTGTCGATCTTCGTGATCATTTCCGTGGTGCCCTGGAACGACCCGCTGCTGCCGGTGCAGGGCTCCTACCAGCGCGCGCTGGAGGTGATGCACATCCCCTACGCGAAGTTCCTGGTGGACATGGTGGTGCTGGTGGCGGTGGCCAGTTGCCTGAACTCGTCGATCTACATCTCCTCGCGGATGATCTTCTCCCTGGCCAAGCGCTCCGACGCACCGGCCTTCATCCGTCGCACCTCGGCAGCCGGCGTGCCGCGGGCGGCGGTGATCGCCAGCACCGTCATCGGCATGCTGACCACGGCGGTGAACTTCTTCGCCCCGGCCCAGGTGTTCGCCTTCCTGCTGGCCAGCTCCGGCTCCATCGCGCTGCTGGTATACCTGGTCATCGCCTTCTCGCAGCTGCGCATGCGCTCGATCCTGCAGCGGCGCAACGCCGAGATAGCCTTCAAGATGTGGCTGTTCCCCTGGCTGACCTGGGCGGTGATCGGCTTCATCGTGTTCGCCCTGGGCGTGATGTTCGTGATGCCGGAGCACCGCCTGGAGGTGACTTCCACCCTGGCGCTGGCAGTGGTCATCCTGCTGCTCGGTAACCTCACCGCGCGCCGGCACGCCACGGCGGCCGCGCGTTCCGGCACGGTGGAGCAGGGCGCCTGAGGCCCGCGTAGAAAGCGACGGGAGTCCGGGGCCGGCCTCCCGTCGTCGCGTCAGTGCACAGTGGATTGGGACAGCTTGCTGCGAGCCGAGAGGAGGGTGGCGAAGATGATCAGCGCCGCCCCCAGCAGCATGCGCAGCGAGGGTTGCTCGCCGAACAGCAGCCAGGCGCAGGCGATGGCGTAGACCGGCTCCAGCGCGATGATCATGCCCGCGCTGCGGGCTTCCAGCGCATCCAGACTCTTGACGAACAGGTACTGCGCCAGGCCCGTGCAGAAGATGCCCAGCAGCGCCAGGTAGACCCAGTCCGCCGGCAGCAGCGCGTGGTGGGCGAGGTGCGTCAGGGCGAAGGGCGAAACCAGCACGGCGACGGTCAGGTTCTGCCAGAAGGCCACTTGCATGGCGTCCATGCCGCGCGTGGCGCGCCGGTTGGCGATCGCCAGCAGGGCGAACGACAGGCCCGAGCCCAGGCCCCAGAGCAGGCCCAGGGTGCCCTGGTCCGCCAGGTCGAACGACGGCACCACCAGCACCAGCCCCGCCGTGGCCATCAGCAGCAGGCAGGCTTCGCCGAAGCCGATCCGCTCGCGGAACACCGCCAGGTCCAGCAGGGCGATGAAGGCCGGGAAGCTGGCGAAACCGAGGGTCGCGACCGCGACGCCGCCGACCTTGACCGCGATGAAGAAGCTTACCCAGTGCGAAGTCAGCAGCGCCCCGGTCAGCGCCAGCACGCCGATCTTGCGCCAGCCCAGGCCACGCAGCAGCGGGCGCCGCTGCAGCTGGGCGACGGCGCCCAGGGCGACGATGGCGAAGGCGGCGCGGCCGTAGGTGATGACGCTGGCGTCGGCCTGGATCAAGGCGCCGAGGATACCGGTCAGGCCGAACAGTACGGCGGCGACGTGGGCCACCAGCAGGGCGTTGCGGTGCGCCGAGGCGCAAGTTGTGTGGGGGAGGTCGGATGTAAGCATGGCAGTGATTCTTCAAAAATGGTGTGCGCGCCGCTGCGCCGTGCGCAACGGTTGGGTGTCTGGTCGAGAAGGTTGTGTGTGGTGAGCGGCACGGGCCGACACCGACGGCGATGCAGCATTGAGAAGCTCTTCCGTGAGCCGTGCTGTTCGTTCGCCGCCCTGGATGGGTGGCGCCCCCGGCGCCGGGCGGCGCAGGGGGCTGTACTGCGGGTCAGGTCAGGATTTTACCGCGGGTCTCACGAAGCATCGATCCAGATGGTCTTCAGCTCGGTGTACTGGTCGTGGGCCCAGATCGACTTGTCGCGCCCGCCGAAGCCGGACTCCTTGTAGCCGCCGAAGGGCGTCGAGGCGTCGCCTTCGCCGAAGCAGTTGACGGTGACGATGCCCGCGCGGATTTCCCGGGCCAGGCGCAGGGCGTTGCGCAGGCTGCCGGTGTAGGCCGAGGCGGCCAGGCCGTAGACGGTGTCGTTGGCCAGGTCGATGGCGCCGTCGATGTCGGTGAAGGGCGTGACCGACAGCACCGGGCCGAAGATCTCCTCGCGGAACAGCCGGCTCTGCGGTTCGACGTCGTCGACCACGGTGGGCTCGACGAAGATGTCGCCTTGGGTCTGGCCGCCATAGACGAAGTCCAGGCGCTCGTTGCGGGCCTGCTCGATGTACGAGCGCACCTTCTCGAAGTGGGCCTTGCTGACCAGGGCGCCGAGGCGGTTGTCCGGGTCCAGCGGGTCGCCCATCTTCCAGTCGCGCATGTGCACGCCGATGCGTTCGAGCAGGGCGTCCTTGATGTCGGCGTGGACGATCAGGCGCGAGGACGCCGAGCAGTTCTCGCCCATGTTCCAGAAGGCGCCGTTGACCACGTGCTGGGCGACCTGGTCGAGGTCTTCCACGTCGTTCATCACCACCGCCGGGTTCTTCCCGCCGCACTCCAGCACCACGCGCTTGAGGTTGGACTCGGCGGCGTACTTGAGGAACAGCCGGCCGGTCTCGGTGGATCCGGTGAAGCTGACCATGGCCACGTCCGGGTGGCGGCCGATGGGCTCGCCGGCCTCGCGGCCGCCGCCGGGCACCACGTTGAACACCCCGGCGGGGATGCCGGCCTGGTGCGCCAGCTCGGCGACGCGCAGGGCGGTGAGGGTGGTTTCCCGGGCCGGCTTGACCACGATGGAGCAGCCGGCGGCCAGCGACGGGCCGATCTTCCAGGCCAGCATCAGCAGCGGGAAGTTCCACGGCAGCACCAGGCCGACCACGCCGATGGGCTCGCGCACCACCATGGTCACGGCGCCGGAGCCGACCGGCGCGGTGCTGTCGTAGATCTTGTCGATCAGCTCGGCGTGCCAGCGCAGGGTGTGGATGGTCTCCGGCACGTCGATGTTCTGGCATTCGCGCACCGGCTTGCCGCTGTCCAGGCTCTCCATCACCGCCAGTTCGTGGGCGTGGTCTTCGAGCAGCTGGGCGAAGCGCTGCATGACCGCCTTGCGCTCGCCGGGGGAGCGCTTGCTCCAGCGGCCGTCTTCGAAGGCCAGGCGGGCGCTGGCCACGGCCAGGTTGACGTCTTCGGCGTCGCAGGCGGCGATGTTGGCTAGCAGCTCGCCGGTGGCCGGGTTGCTGCTGGCGAAGGTGCGGCCGGAGACGGCGTCACGGAAGCCGCCGTCGATGAAGGCCTGGGTGGGGAAGCGCAGTTCGGCGGCGATGGCGGCGTATTGCGCCTTGCTCAGCAATTCAGCCATTGTGGGTGCCCTCGGTGATCTGCGCGACTTCGCGCTTGAGTACGGCGACGATCTCTTTCAGTTCGGCCTTTTCGGCCTCGGTCAGGCCCTTGAGCGGGGCGCGCACGCCGCCGCTGCGCAGGCCGGCCAGCTCGCAGCCGTACTTGATCGACTGGACGAACTTGCCGCCTTCCAGGAAGTCCATCAGCGGCATCATCGCCGCCATGATGCGGCGGCCCTTGGCGAAGTCGTTCTCGACCACGCAGGCCTGGTACAGGGCGACGTGCTCGCCGGGGATGAAGTTGGAACCGGCGCAGACCCAGCTGCGCGCGCCCCAGGCGAAGAATTCCAGGGCCTGGTCGTCCCAGCCGCAGGACAGCGCGATGCGCGGGTGCTTGCAGGCCAGGCGGTGCAGCTGGCCGGTGGAGCCGGAGCTTTCCTTGATGGCGACGATGTTCTTGCAGCCGGCGACGGCGGCGAAGAATTCCTCGCCCATGTCCACGCCCATGCGCGCCGGGTAGTTGTACAGCATGATCGGCAGGTCAGCGGCGGCGTCGACGGCCAGCACGTGGTCGGCGATCTCCTGCTGGGTGGGCAGGGCATAGGGCGGCGAGCCGACCAGCAGGGCGTCGGCCTTGATCTCTTTCGCCGCCTTGGCGTAGGCCACCGAGTCCTCGGTGCGGATGGCGCCGGTGCCGACGATCAGCGGCAGGCGGCCGTTGATCACGTCCCTGGCCTTGGCCGCCAGGTCGAAGCGCTCCTGGGCGGTGTGGGCGTAGTACTCGCCGGTGGAGCCGCCGATGATGATGCCGTGGACCTTCGAGGCGATCAGGTATTCCAGCACTTCGGCGAAGGCCGGATGGTCGATCTGGCCGTCGGCCGCCAGGGGGGTGATGGCGGGGGTGTAGATGCCTTCGAATTTCATGATGCGTTCTCCAGTGGGGTCGTGGTGGTCGGCCGCCGCGCCCAGCGGCGCGGCGGCCCTTGATCAGGTGAGCGAAGCCGCCTGCTGCAGGTTGAGCGAGCGGGTTTCCGGGGCCAGCGCCCAGGCGAACAGCAGGCCGACCAGGGTGACGATGGCCGCGGCGTACATGGTCTGGGCGATGCCCAGGCTGTCCAGGGACAGGGGGACGAGGTAGGTGCCGACCGCGGCGCCGACCCGCGACAGCGAGGTGCCCACGCCGACCGCGCAGGCGCGGATCTCGGTGGGGAACAGCTCGTTCGGGTAGACCAGCTGCAGCACCTGGGCGCCGCCGATGAACAGGGCGTAGGCGCCGAACAGCGCGAGGATCACGGCTTCGGAGGAGGCGTGGAAGGCGCCGAGGCCGAGCAGCGCAAGGCCGGACCAGAGGAAGCTGTAGATCAGCATACTGCGCCGGCCGATGACGTTGATCAGGCGGGTGGCGATGATGCAGCCGACCACGAACAGCAGGGTGATGGTTTCCGAGCCGAAGGAGGCCCAGTTACCCTGGAGGTTCAGCGCCAGCAGCACCTTGGGCGCGAAGGCGTAGACGGCGAACACCGGGATCACCGAGCAGGTCCAGAACATGCTGACGAACAGCATGCGTTTGCCGTAGCCGGAGTGCAGCAGGTTCCACACCGAGAGCTTCTTCTGCCTGGGCTGCTCGGGCAGGTTCTGCAGCGAGAAGCGCGGCCCGTAGACGCTCTTGATGACCTGCTCGGCCTCGGCTGCGCGGCCCTTGCCCAGCAGCCAGCGCGGCGATTCGGGGGTGCCCAGGCGAACCAGGAACAGGGCCGCGCCTATCACCGCGGCGCTGGCCAGCACCAGGCGCCAGGCGTCGTCGCCGCCGTGCTTGAGCAGGGAATTGCCGACCATGTAGGCCAGCGCGGCGCCGGCGAACCAGAGGATGGTCAGGGTCGCCAGGCGCGGGCCGCGGTGCTTCTTCGGCAGGAACTCCACCAGCAGGGAGGTGGCGACGGGGTATTCGATGCCCACGCCGATGCCGATGAGCAGGCGCAGCAGGAACAGCGCCAGGGCCGACTCCACCCAGTACTGCGCCAGCGAACTGAGGATGAACAGCACCGGGCCGACGAAGAAGATGCGCTTGCGCCCGAAGTGGTCGGTCAGCCAGCCGCCGATGAAGCCGCCGAAGAAAATGCCGATCAGCGCCGCGGCGGCGATCATGCCCTGCCAGAGGGTGCTCAGGCCCAGGGCGGCGGTCATCTGCACCATGGATACGCCGATGATGCTGAGCACGTAGCCGTCGACGAAGGAGCCGCCGCCGGAGCGGATCGTCAGCAACTGGTGAAAGCCATTGAGGGGTACGTCTTCGATCGAGGTGTCGTTGATTGTCATTGTTTTCTCCTGACTCTAAGAGCGGCCGGATGTTTTCAGGCTGAGCGAACCCGCAGAGCCGAAGAAGAGTCTTCAGCCCTGGTGGCTCGAAAAGCCGCCGAAACTGGCAGTCGGTCGGGGCCGACGTCCTGGGAGGCGCCTGCGGCGCCAAGCCTCCTACGTGATCAGCTTTCCTTGCCTGCCCGGTATTGACCCCACTTCAGGTTGAGGTTCACGCCCAGGGACAGGAAGGGTTCGGGCGGATTGGCATTGGGGCCGGGGGAGCGCAGCAGGAAGTCGATCAGCTCGTTCCGCTCGCCAGCCAGCCAATCGGCCAGGAGTTTTCCGGTGACGGTGCCGCGGGTCACGCCCAGGCCGTTGCAGCACAGTGCTCCGTAGACGTTGGGGGCCAGCTCGCCGAAGTACCCGTTGTGGTTGCGGGACAGGGCCAGGGCGCCGCCCCAGGTGTATTCGAAGCCGACGTCGGGCAGCATCGGGAAGCGCGCGTCGAACGAGGCCTGGTGGCGGCTGACGAAGCGCTCCAGGTACTTGGCGTTGCTGCGCCCGTCCGGGTTGAAACTGAAACTGTTGCGGATCAGCAGGCGGTTGTCGGGCGTGCGGCGCACGGTGGTGCCGAACGGATCCGCCGGGATGACGCCCCAGTAGGGCTTGCCACCGAGGCGGGCCTGCTCCTCGGCGGTGAGCGGCCGGGTGATGCTGGCGTAGGTGAAGACCGGCAGCATCTTGCCCTTGAGGAAGCCGAAGCTCATGCCGAAGGCGTTGTTGGTCAGCACCAGCTTGTCGGCGACGATGGCGCCGTTGGCGTGGCTGAGGACGATCTTCTCGCCGTACTCCACCTCTGTGATGGGGGTGTGCTCGTACAGGGTCACGTTGTTCGGCAGCGAGTCGGCCAGGCCCTTGACCAGCGCGGAGGGCTGGATGAGCACGGTGCCGGGGGTGAACAGCGCCTGGCGGTAGAAGTGGGTGCCAATGTGTGCGGGGAGGTCGGCGGCCTCGATCATCTCGTAGGCCTGGCCGAGCTTGTCGAGGCCGCGGCGGTAGGCCTCGAGCACGGCGATGCCGCGGTCCTCGATCGCCGCCTGGTACTTGCCGCAGGCCTTCATCTGGCAGTCGATGCCATGGCGCTCCACCAGTTCCGTCAGCTGGGACTGGCCGGCGAGGTTGAGCTTCAGGGCGATCCTGGCGGTGGCGATGTCACCGATGTAGTCGTCGGCGCCGATGTCGTGGGGCAGGTCGATGGCGAAGCCGGCATTGCGCCCGGAGGTGCCGAAGCCCACTTCCTGGGCCTCGACCAGCACGATCTCCTCATCGGGAAAGTTCAGCGCCAACTGGCGGGCCGCCGCCAGACCGGTGAAGCCGGCACCCACGACCACCCAGCGGGCGGCGCTCTTGCCATGGTGGGCCGGCTTGGGCTGCCGCGACCTGCTCAGGTGATACCAGCCACAGGTCGAATCGTCGGAAGGCAAGTGCGTCACTTTCATCATTTCAGGGACCTGACTCTTATTGTTTGTGCCTGTTAACCATCCCTTGCGTGAAATGACTCACTGTCGTGCGAGAACACCGGCGCTCGGGTTACTACCTAGAACTCAATAGACAAGTGCCACCTCGACCCCCGCCGGGGCCGCGTATTCGGCCATGCGCCGGCGCGACAGCTCGAAGTGCGCCCGGACGATGTCGGCCGCAGCATCGGGGTCGCGCCGCTCGATGGCCTGGATCATCTGCTCGTGCTGTTCGCAGGCGACTTCCAGGTCCTGCTGCATGTCGTCGGTGGTGGGGTGGCGGTAGAAGATCTTGCCCAGGCGCGCATGGTCGATCAGCAGCCGGCGCAGGCTGGGCATCAGGTAATCGTTGTGGGCCATCTTGCCGATCTCGAGGTGGAACTCGTCGTTGTAGAAGACGCGAGCCTCGACATCCTTTTCTTCGATGGCCTTGCGGAATCTCCGCTGGATGTCCTTCAGCGCCTCGATCTCGGCGGCGGACGCATGGGTGGCCGCCAACTGCGTGGTGGCGATGTAGATCAGTGGCGCGGCAAGGAAGAAGCTGTGCAGCGATTCGTGGCTCATGGACGCCACGCGTGGCGCGCGGTTGGCTTCCAGCTCGATGTAGCCCTCGGCGGCTATCTGGCGTAGCAGTTCCCGCACCGGTGGCCGTGAAAGGCCGAACTCGTCGCACAGGGCGAGTTCGTCAACGACCGCACCGGGAGCCAGTTCCATGCTCAGGATCCGCCGACGCAGCGTATCGGCCAGCACCACCTTGCGGTCGAGCGGGGCATCGATGCTGGATTGGTCGACTTCGATCTGGGCCTTCATGGGAGCCTTTCTGCTTGTCATGGTTTGTGTCTACAGTTTGTATAACGACTATAAAAGCCTGTTAGACAATATGTCTACAGGAATTTTTCGTACGACCTCGGACGCGACAAACGGCTGTTCCACCGCTCCCCGCCAGGCCTTCGCCACGGGCTGGCGACCAGGTGGGGCGGCTGTGATGAGCCTGGGAGCGCAGGCGGTATCGCCGAGGAGGCGTCTGGAAAGGGACTGCTCAGGCAGCGCCGGGCCGTCCATCCGGGGGTATTTCACCATACTTCGCCCAAGAGGCCGGTTCCGCGTGGCCAGGGCGGGCAGCAGGGGATGTCGGTGGGGCTCCCATTTGGAAAAAGAACGCCCTCATCGCTGGAAGCGACCTCGGCATATCCGTTAACGACAAATAGCGCTGTCCGTATCGGCGCTCTAGTTGATTGAAATCCAAGGGGAAATGCGCGGAACTCGGTATTCTTTGTGAATTTATTGGGTATACACAAAGAATACAAAGCGATTGACCGGCCTTGGGACCCGTGCGAGTCTCCGCTCCATCAGCCATTTGCTACTACTTGGCTAGCGCTGGAGGCCTACGGTGAGAAGCGGCAAAAACAGTCTCTACGATGACTTGAAGCGGCAGATCCTGACCATGGAACTGGACCCCGACCAGGTATTGGACGAAGTCGGTCTCAGCGAGCGCTACGGGCTTTCCCGCACCCCGGTCAGGGAAGTGTTCCGCCGCCTGGCGGGCGAGGGCTACCTGGACATCCAGGAGAACCGCGGGGCGCGGGTGGCGCCGATGAATCACTCGACGCTGCGCAACTTCTTCCTGGTGGCGCCGATGATCTACGCCGCCATCGGCCGCCTCGCCGTGCAGAACTTCAAGCCCGGCCAGTTGCTGGCGCTCAAGGACACCCAGGAGCGTTTCCGCAAGGCCAGCCTTTCCCGGGACCCGATGGCCATGGTGGTGGAGAACAATCGCTTCCACGAAATCATGGGCGAAATGTCCGGCAACCCATACCTGGAGCCCAGCCTCGGCCGCCTGCTGATCGACCACGCGAGAATCGGACATACGTTCTTCCGTCCGCGCAACGAGGAAATGGAGCGGCACCTGGGCCTGGCAGTGGAACACCACGACGCCTTCATCGAGGCCTTTGCCCGGCATGACGAGACCGCCGTGGTGGACCTGGTCTTCGAGCACTGGGAACTGTCGCGCGGAAACATGGAGATCTTCATTGCCCCGCAAGGCCTGAAGGCCGATGCCTGGGCCGACAGCCCCGGCAACTGGTAGCGGGGAGGTCCATTGCGGGAGCGCTCGAAGTGACGCTCGGCCTGTACTGGCGAGCCGCATCGCACGCAAGAGAGCGCCCCAATTGGAGAAATGAATAGCAAGGAACGCCGACCGGCTCGCTTGCGAGCCGGTCGAGTGGGTGCGTGCGCCCGCTTGCTGGCAACGAATGCATTCGGCGCATGCGCGCCGGCTGCCATAAGAAACGGGCCGCCACAGGGTGGGCTCAAACAGCACCAAGCAGCAGAGGAAGAACCATGAAAAAGTTGTGGAAGACGCTATGCGCCGTGGCGGTAGTCGGCATGACCATGTTCCAGGCCCATGCCGAGGAAAAGGTCATCAACATGGGCACGCTTTCCTGGGAAGACCTGACGCCCATCACCGGTATCACCAAGAAGGTCCTGGAAGATTCCGGCTATACGGTGAAGGTCACCTCGTTCTCGGAATGGGGTATCGCCTATGCCGCCCTGAGCAAGGGTGACATCCAGATCCTCGCCTCGCAGATCGACTATGTTGCGCAGGACTACTGGAACAAGAACAAGAACCGCCTGGAAAAGCTCTCGCCCGTTTCCCATGGGCTCTACCAGGCGGTTGCCGTGCCCAAGTACGTGACCATCGACTCGATGGAGCAGCTCAACGAGAACGCCGACAAGTTCGGCAACAAGATCGTCGGCATCGAGCCCGGTTCCGGCCTGATGAGCGACGCGGCCAAGGCCGTCGGCGACTACGGGCTGAAGCTGAACCTGCTCGAAGGCAGCTCCGCGGCCATGACCGCCGCCCTCAAGTCGGCCATCGACCGCAAGGAGTGGATCGCCGTGACCATCTGGGAGCCGTCCTGGATGTTCCAGAAGTTCGACCTGAAGTTCCTCAAGGACCCCAAGGGCTCCTTCGCCCCGCCGCAAGGCTACTACTGGATAGCCCACAAGGGGTTCTCGGCGGAAGACCCGCACGCGCGTGAAGTCATCGCCAGCGTCTATGTCCCCCTGGCGGACATCACCGCGATCAATGGCGAAGTGAAGGACGGCAAGTCGATGGACCAGGCCGTGAAGGACTGGACCGACAAGCATGCGGACCTGCTCAAGCGCTGGGAGAACATCAAGAAGTACTGAGCTCCATCTGAATTGCCGCTGCCTACTCGATATTAATAATTAGACCAGAGTGCTCTGGTTCAAGGGTGCGAAATGAATACCTTGAGTAATGACGTCGACGACGTACTGGTGAGTTGCCAGTCGGTCTGGAAAATCTTCGGTGACAACGCTTCCGCCGCCATGAAGGCGTACCTGGAGCGGGGTCTGACCAAGAAACAGATCCTGCAGGATTTCAGCTGTGTCGTTGGCGTGTCCGATGTGAGCCTGAAGGTCCGCCGTGGCGAGATCTTCTGCATCATGGGACTTTCGGGTAGCGGCAAGTCGACGCTGATTCGCCTGCTCAACAAGCTGATCACGCCGAGCGCCGGCCAGGTTCTGGTCAAGGGCCAGGACCTGGCCAAGCTGGACGCGGCGGCCTTGCGTGAAGTACGGGCCAAGCACATTGGCATGGTGTTCCAGAGCGTGGCGTTGCTGCCCCACCGCACGGTGCTGGAGAACGCCGCCTTCGGCCTGGAGGTGCAAGGCGTCGCCAAGGCCGAGCGGCAGCGGGTGGCCGAGCAGGCGCTGGCCAAGGTCGGTCTTTCCGACTGGGCGTCGCGCTATCCCTCCGAGCTTTCGGGGGGCATGCAGCAGCGCGTCGGCCTGGCCCGCGCCATCGCCGCGGACCCGGAAATCATCCTCATGGACGAGCCCTTCAGCGCGCTGGACCCGCTGATCCGCCGCCAGCTGCAGGACGAGTTCCGCCAGCTCACCAAATCCCTCGGCAAGTCCGCGGTATTCATCACCCACGACCTGGAAGAGGCCATCCGCATCGGCGACCGCATCGCCATCATGAAGGACGGGGTGATCATCCAGGAGGGCACCGCCGAGGAAATCGTGCTGAAGCCGGCGGATGCCTATGTGGCCGACTTCGTCGCCGGCATCTCGCGGTTGCACCTGGTCAAGGCCCATTCGGTGATGACCCCAGTCGATGCCTACCGGGCGGCCCATCCCGCCGTCGACCTCGGCAAGCTCAACACCGCCTCCCCGCAGGCCGACCTGGACGAGTTGATCAACCTGATGGTGCGTTCCGAGCGCGACGCGGTGGTGGTCGTCGACCAGGGCGAGATGCTCGGGGTGATCACCCAGCGTGACCTGCTGCGCGGAGTCCAGGGGGCTCCGGACGAGTCCCAGGACGCTCGTTCGGGGGCGCTGCTGGAGGCTTCGCGATGAACATTGCAGACTTCGCCGCCGGCTTCGATGCGACGGTCGACTCGGCCCTGGAATGGGTCTCGGACAACGGCGCGTCGGCCTTCGATCTCATCAACGACGCACTCAAGGGGCTCTACGAGGCCGTCCTGTGGGTGCTCAACCTGGCGCCCTTCTACGTGGTGGCGCTGGTCATCGGCGTACTGGCCTGGCGGCTTGCCGCCAATCTGCGCTTCGGCGTGCTCTCGGCCCTCACGCTGGTCTTCTGCGCGGTCATGGGTCTGTGGGGCGAGACCATGAGCACGCTCGCCCTGGTCCTTACCGCCACCACCCTGGCGCTGCTGGTGGGCGTGCCCGCCGGCGTGGCCGCGGGGCTGTTGCCGGCGCTGGACAAGGTGGTCGAGCCGGTGCTGGACCTGATCCAGACGTTGCCGCCCTACATCTACCTGCTGCCGGCGATCGCGCTGCTCGGCTATGGGCCGGCGACGGCCATGGTGGCGACCTTCATCGTCGCCGTGCCGCCGGTGTTCCGCCTGACCTCGCTGGGTATCCGCATGACGCCCAAGGAGTTCATCGAACTGGGCCAGGCCAGCGGCACCAACGGCTGGCAGCTGTTCTTCAAGATCCGCCTGCCGTTCGCTCTGCCGAGCATCATGACCGGCGTGAACCAGAGCCTGATGATGGCCTTCGGCATGGTGGTGATCGCCGGCATCGTCGGTTCCGGTGGGCTCGGGGAGTCGATCTACGGTGCCATCCGCACCCTCGATATCGCCAAGTCGATCGACGCGGCGATCGCCATCGTCATCCTGACCTTGATCCTCGACCGCCTGGCGCAGAGCGCCTCGCGCATCGGACGGGAGGCTAGCCATGAGTCTCGCTGAAATGACCTTTTCCCCGGGCCGCTACCTCGCCCCGGCGGTGGACTGGCTGAACGCCAACCTGCACCCGCTGTTCGCGGCTATCAGCAAGGTGATAGAGGCTGTGCTGGGCGGCGTGGAGGGCGCGCTGCTGGCCACCCCCGCCTATGTGCTCATCGCCGTGGTGGCCGTGCTGGCGTACTTCCTCATCAACCTTCGCGCGGCGCTGCTGTCGGTCTTCATGCTCGGCTTCTGCCTGGTCTCGGGGCTGTGGACGGCATCGATGCAGACCATCGCGCTGGTCTCGGTCGCGGTGCTGATCTCGGTGGCCATCGCCTTCCCGCTGGGCATCCTGGCTTCTCGGGTGAAGCGCCTGGACGCCGCCGTGCGCCCGCTGCTCAACATCATGCAGACGGTGCCGCCGTGGGTGTACCTGATCCCCGCGGTGATCATCTTCAGCCTGGGCAAGGTGCCGGCGATCATCGCCACCATCGTCTACGGCATCCCGCCGATGATGCGGCTCACCACCCTGGCCTTCAACCAGATCCCCAAGGACCTGCTCGAACTGGGCCAGGCCATGGGCGCCAAGCCGCGGGACATCCTCTTCAAGATCGAGATTCCCACCGCCACACCGACGCTGATGGTCGGGCTCAACCAGTGCATCCTGCTGTCCCTGGCCATGGTGGTGCTGGCCGGCCTGGTCGGCGCCGGCGGGCTGGGCGCGGAAGTGACCCGCGGCCTGACGCGCATGGAAATGGGCCTGGGCCTGCGCGCCGGGCTGGCTATCGTCGCCGTCGCCCTGCTGCTGGACCGCCTGTCGCGCGGGGCGCTGCAGCGTCGCACCGTGCGCAGGATGGCCTGAGGAGAGATAGCGTGCGCCATTCGTTCTTCTGCATCGATTCCCATGCCTGCGGCAACCCGGTGCGGGTCGTCGCCGGTGGCGCCCCGCTGATGCCCCACCTGGGCATGGCCGAGCGGCGCGAACTGTTCGTGCGCGAGCACGACTGGGTGCGCAAGGCCCTGATGTTCGAGCCCCGGGGGCACGACGTGATGTCCGGGGCGATCATCTACCCCTCGGTGCGCAGCGACTGCGATTTCGCCGTACTGTTCATCGAGGTCAGTGGCTGCCTGCCGATGTGCGGGGCCGGCACCATCGGCCTTTCCACCGTGGTGATCGAGGAAGGCCTGGTCGTGCCCCGCACACCGGGAAGGCTGGCGATCGAGACCCCGGCCGGCAAGGTGGAGGTCGAGTACACCCAGGTCGGCGACAAGGTCGAGTCGGTACGCCTGTTCAACGTGCCGAGCTACCTGCACCAGGCTGACGTGGAAGTCGAAGTGCCGGGGCTGGGCCGCCTGCTCGTCGACATCGCCTACGGCGGCAACTACTACGCGGTCGTCGAGCCGCAAGGGAACTGGCCGGGCCTGGATGGCCTGCCCTCATCCGAGATCGTCACCCACAGCCGAAACTTGCGCGCCGTCCTGGCCGGCATCTGCGATCCGGTGCATCCCGAGGATGGCCGGATTCGTGGCGTCCACCACGCGATCTGGTGCGATACGGGCCGCAGCGGCGAATCCGATGGCCGCTGCGTGGTGTTCTATGGCGACAAGGCCATCGACCGCTCCCCCGGCGGCACGGGCACCTCCGCCCGCATGGCGCAGTTGCATGGCAAGGGCCGGCTTGCGGTGGGCGACAGCTACCGTAGCGAAAGCCTGATCGGGACTGTCTACAATGGGCGGATCGAAGCTCCCGCCCGGGTGGGCGCCTACCAGGGCATCCTGCCCAGCGTCGCCGGCTGGGCGCAGGTGACGGGACACAACACGATTTTCGTCGATGACCGCGACCCGTTGGCCCACGGCTTCCAGGTCGCTTGAACGGTGCGCGGGGGTTTCCCTCGCCTGATATGAACGCCAGTTGGTAGAGATAGAGATTGGTCGCGAGAAGGCAATTCAGCGGCGCCCTGCAGGGGCAGAACCTCCGCTTCATCGAAGAGAAGAAGAACGAGCCGGGACGCCAGGCGCGGGTGGGCTTCGTCCTGCTCGAGCATTTCTCCCTGCCGGCCTTCACCCAGGCCCTGGATACCCTGGTCACCGCCAACCTGATCCGCGCCGGGGCCTTCGTCACACGGACCTTCAGCCTGGACGGCGAGTCGGTGGCGAGCGACCTGGGCCTGGTCATCTGCCCGAACGCGGCGCTGGAGAGCCGGCATCTGCAGGAGCTGGACCTGCTGGTGATCTGCGGCGGGTTGCGCACGCCGCTGCGTCCCCACCCGGCGCTCACCCATCTGCTGCATGCCGCGGACGAGAAGGGCGTGGCCCTGGCGGGGCTGTGGAACGGCGCCTGGTTCCTCGGTCAGGCCGGGCTGCTCGACGGCTACAAGTGCGCGATCCATCCGGAGCACCGCGCTGCGCTGGCGGAAACCGCCCGGGAAAGCCTGGTGACCAGCGAGAGCTACATGGTCGACCGCAATCGCCTGACCGCGGCGAGTCCGACCGGCGCCTTCAACCTGGTGCTGGAGTGGATCAACAAGCAGCACGGCCGCGCGCTGGTGGACGCCATCGTCGACATCCTTGCCTTCGAGGAGTCCCGCTACCGGAGGACGCGCCCGACGCTGCACGAGAAGATGAGCCAGCCGCTGCGCGACGCCATCAACCTGATGAGTGCCAACATCGAGGAGCCGCTGAGCCAGGACCAGATTTCCCAGTACGTCGGCCGCTCCAAGCGACAGATCGAACGGCTGTTCCGCGAACAGCTCGGCACCACGCCGGTACGCTACTACCTGGAGCTGCGCATCACCGAAAGCCGCCGCCTGCTGCAGCATTCGGACCTGCCGATCCTCGACGTGGGGGTTGCCTGCGGCTTCGTATCGCCCAGCCATTTCAGCAAGTGCTACGCATCGTTCTATGGCTACTCACCCTCCAGGGAGGTGCGCTATGGGTGTGTCAGGTCAATAAAGTAATGAACGGCCGGCAAGCCTTGGAAACGCCGATGCATTCGCATCATTCCTGAATCATCCCTGAATCACCCCTGAGAAGTACCGTGGCTTTGCGGCGGGTGCGCCGAAGTTGGATACCGGAGCCTGTCGCGACGAAACTTCCAGGGTGCTTTCCATCTGCCATCAATATTTCCCATACAGCGAATCCGATCATGGATCGATCCCGAGGTCGCCCCATGCGTCGGTCGAGAAGAGTTGCCGCGCGCATGAAAATCAAACAGAAACTGACATTGGCGTTCGCCTTTATTGCAGGGTTCCCCATCGCTCTCGTGGCGATACTGGTCATTCTCAACCTGCGTGACAAAGCCAGGGACGATTTTCTCGACGGTAGCAGCCGGGAGATTCGCCAGGTGAGCAACGCCATGAAAATATTCTTCCAGGGGATCGACCAGAATGTGGACTACCTGGCGGCGCAACCCTTGATTGCGGATACAGGCGGCAACCTGAACAAGTACTTGAATTCGAGCACGGACGCCGTTGCGCTTGGTGAACACGACAAGCAGCTGCTTGAATTCTTCACTCGGCTGGCGAGCACTCACCCTGAGTACGCTTATGTGTCTTATGGCGTGAGCGACGGTGGCTATGTTTCCTGGCCTGCCGGACAGAAGTTTTCCAACTATGACCCGCGCCGGCGGCCCTGGTATGAATTGGCCATGGCCAACCCCGGCAAGACCGTGCGCACGGGCGCTTATACCTGGGCGGCAGACAACGCCGTCTTGATCAGCACGGTGCGGGCCGTGACGAATCGGTTGGGGCAGGTGGGCGGCGTCGTGAATATCGATGTATCCCTCAAGGGCCTCACGGAAATCGTCAGGAACATCAAGCTCGGTGAAAGCGGCTATCTGATGCTGGTCGAGCAGGGCGGCAACGTGATGGTCGACCCCCATGATGCCGGCCACAACTTCAAGCAACTGTCCAGCCTTGGCAATGGCTATGCCGAGCTCGCCAGGACGGCCCGAGGTTTCGTCGAGGTCAGTATCGATGGCGAACGCTACATGGCCAATGTCCATCCGGACGAGAAATTGGGATGGACTTTCATCGGGTTGATTCGTCATGACGAGGTGATGCAGGAGACCACTCATCTTGCCTGGCTGATCGGCCTGATCGCGGTGATTCTGGCGGCCACCTTCGCCGTCATAGGCGCCGCCTTCGCCAAACTCATCGTCCGCCCGATCAACGGCGTGGCCAGCGGCCTGGAGGACATCGCCCAGGGGGAAGGCGATCTGACCCGTCGATTGCAGGTCCGTGGCCGCGACGAAACCGCGCTGTTGGCCGACTGGTTCAACCAGTTCCTCGAGGCTATCCGGGGCCTGATCCAGCACATCGGCGTGGCTGCCGGCAATATCCTCGGCACGTCGAGCCGCTCGACCCGGGTTTCCAACGACATGGCCGAGGCCGCCAGCCGCCAGCGCGAGGCCGTGGACATGGTTTCCACCGCGTTCCACGAGATGGTTGCCACTGCCAACGAGGTCGCCCGCTCTTGCAGCCAGGCTGCCCAGTCGGCCGACAATGGACAGCAGCAGGCTCGCGAAGGCCAGCACCAGATCGATGCGGCGGTGCAAAGTGTCGATCGCCTGAGCCACGAGATCGAACAGTCGGCGCTGTCGATTCAGCAGCTGGAGCGCGACAGCAACGCCATCCAGTCGATTCTCGGCACCATTCGCTCGATCGCCGAACAGACCAACCTGCTGGCCCTGAATGCCGCCATCGAGGCCGCCCGGGCCGGCGACCAGGGCCGTGGCTTTGCAGTGGTCGCCGATGAGGTCCGGGCGCTGGCCAAGCGCACCGCCGACTCGACGGCCGAGATTGACGGTCTGTTGGGGAACCTGGCGGCGCGCACTGCCCAGGTTGCCGATCAGATGCACGCCAGCCTCGAGGTATCCCAGCAGTCGGTCAGCCGTATCGGCTTGGCCCGTGATAGCTTCGGCCAGATCCGCGAGTCGGTGGACATCATCCGTGACATGAACACCCAGATTGCCACCGCCGCCGAAGAACAGCACCAAGTGGCCGAGGACATCAATCTCCATATCAGCCAGATCCATGGGGATGCTCAATTGGTGGCAGAGCTGGCGCATGCCGCACGCCAGGATTCCGAGAGCCTGGCCGGCCTTTCCAGCGAACTGGATGCCTTGGTGCGACGTTTTCGCACATGACCGTTGACTGCTGATCGGGTTTCGGCGGTGCAGGCAGCCGCCGAACCCGGCCGTCCGGCCCAGTGCCCGGCGCTACCCGCACCCGGGGCGTACCCAGGCCAGCCAGCGTGCGTTCGATACGGATGGCCGGGCTACTCTGTGATATTCCTGGATAGCCATCTCCTTTCAATCGGCCCTGCGGTGACCCTGTATGCCGGTTCAACCTTCCGCGCCGTTCTCGATCCTCGTCCTGGTGTTCCCGCACTACAACCTGGCGGCCACCACGGCCTTCATCGACCCGTTCCGCGCCGCCAACTACCTGAGCGGCCACACCCATTTCCACTGGGAGGTGGTGTCGATGAACGGCGGGCCGGTGGTGGCGAGCAATGCCATGAGCACCGACACCCGGGCGCTGGCCCAGGTGCAGGGCGTGCCCGACCTGGTGATGCTGTCTTCCAGCTGGAACCCGGAGACGCTGCACAGCCCGGCGCTGAGCGCGGCGCTGCGACTGTGGGCAAGGGAAGGGGTGGTGCTCGGCGCGCTGGACACCGGTGTCTACCTACTGGCCGAGGCCGGGCTGCTCAACGGCAAGCGCGCCACCGGGCACTACGAGCACATCGATTCGCTGAAGGAGCTGTATCCGGAGGTGGAGATCTGCGAAGACATGCTGGTGATGGACGGCAAGCGCATCACCTGCTGCGGCGGCGCTGCGTCCACCGACTGCGCGCTGCACGTCATCCGCTCGCTGCACGGCGACACCCTGGCCAACGAAACCGCGCGCTACCTGTTCCACGAGCGCCTGCGCCCGCTGGGCACGCAGCAGAACCCGGAGACGCCGCAGCCGCTGGGCAACACCGTGCCGGACCTGGTCAAGCAGGCCATCCGCATCATGGAGCAGAATCTGGAGGAGGCCGTGCCGATCCCGGACATCTGCGAGCGCATCGGCATCTCCCAGCGCCAGCTCGACCGCCTGTTCAACCAGATCGTGCAGAAGAGCCCGGCGCTGTACTACCGCGACATCCGCCTGGACCGCGCGCGCTGCCTGGTGACCCAGACCGACATGTCGCTGATGGAGATCGCCGTGGCCTCGGGCTTCGCCAACCAGTCGCACTTCAGCCGCATCTACCGCGAGCGCTTTGGCCTGACGCCGCGCCGCGACCGCCTCGACGGCCGCATTCCCTTCGAGTTCCGGGCCTGGCCGATGCACCAGGTCACGCCCTGACGCCTTTCCCCCAAAGCCACTGCTGACACCCTGCAACCCGCCCCGCGCGGGCGGCGGGAGCCTGCGCGCCCGGCCCAGGGCGGTCGCAAACAGGACGTTCATATCCAAAAGCGACCATGGCCAAAAACGAAAAAAACGCGGCGAATCCTGCACATTTCCCCCGCCCCGCGACGACCACTATCGGCCCCGAGACAAGAACACAAACCCAGGAATTTCCTGTACCGGAAGGCCGCTGATATGTCTGAAGTCATCTCCAAAGTACAACTCCAGAACATCGCCCGGGGCTACCACCCGGACCCGCTGATCTCCCAGTCGCTGCGCGCGGACGCCTACGTCGACCCGCAATGGTTCCGCCTGGACCAGCAGCAGATCATCGCCAAGTCCTGGCAGTGGGTCTGCCACGTGGAAAAGGTCCGCGAGCCGGGCACCTACACCACTGCGGAAATCGCCGGCAACCCCATCGCCGTGGTGCGCGACCACGACGGCGAGCTGCGGGCCTTCTACAACGTCTGCAAGCACCGCGCGCACCCGGTGCTCAGCGGCGAGGGCAAGGTCAACCGCATCATCTGCCCCTACCACTCCTGGTGCTACGGCCTGGACGGCCAGCTCAGCGGCGCGCCCCACGTCGGCGGCCTGAAGGAGTTCGACAAGGGCGAGATCCACCTCAGCCCCGTGCAGGTCGAGGAGTTCTGCGGCTTCATCTTCGTCAACCTCGACCCCGCCGCGCGGCCGCTGCGCGAGCAGTCCGGCGAGTTGCAGGAGGAGATCCTGCACTGGGCGCCGGACATCGCCAACCTGACCTTCGGCCACCGCCTGACCTACGCCATCAAGTCCAACTGGAAGAACGTCGTCGACAACTTCCTGGAGTGCTACCACTGCCCGACGGCGCACAAGGACTTCTGCACCCTGGTGGACATGAGCACCTACAAGGTGCGCACCCACGGCATCTACTCCAGCCACATGGCCGAGGCCGGCCAGGGCCAGAACAGCGCCTACGACACCTCCCAGGCCAAGGTGCGCACCCACGCGGTGTGGTGGCTGTGGCCCAACACCTGCCTGATGCGCTACCCGGGGCGCAGCTCGATGATCGTGCTGCACATCATCCCGGCCGGCCCCGACCTGACCTACGAGACCTACGACTTCTTCCTCGAAACGCCCGAGGCGAACGAGATGGAGAAGGAAGCCATCCGCTACCTCGACGAAGTGCTGCAGGTGGAGGACATCGCCCTGGTGGAGAACGTCCAGCGCGGCATGCGCACGCCGGCCTTCGAGCAGGGACGCATCGTCACCGACCCCAACGGCTCGGGCAAGTCCGAGCACGCGCTGCACCACTTCCATGGCCTGGTGCTGGGCGCGTATGAACAGGGAGTCGAGGCATGAGCGGCGCGCTGCAAGGGAAGGTCGCCTTCGTCACCGGCGGCCTGGGCGGGATCGGCCGCGCCATCTGCGCGCGCTTCGTCAGGGAAGGCGCCACGGTGTTCGCCGCCGACCTGAAGGAGTCCGCGGCCGTGCCGGGCACGACCTTCGTCCCGCTCGACGTCAGCTCGCAGGAGAGCGTGCGCCAGGCCATGGCGACGGTGCAGGCGCGGGCCGGCAAGCTCGACGTCCTGGTCAACGCCGCCGGCATCGAGATCGAGAAGACCATCGAGCAGACCAGCCTGGAAGACTGGAACCGCATCTTCGCGGTGAACGTCACCGGCACCTTTCTGGTCTCGAAATTCGCCCTGCCGCTGCTACGCGACAGCGGCGCGGCGAGCATCGTCAACTTCGGCTCCTACGACGGCTTCATCGCCGACCCGGGGCTGGCCGCCTACTGCGCCACCAAGGGCGCGGTGCACGCGCTGACCCGCGCCATGGCCTGCGACCACGGCCCCGAGGGCATCCGCGTCAACGCCGTCTGCCCCGGCTACGTGGACACCCCGATGCTGCGCAGCTTCTTCCGCGACCACGGCGACATCCAGAGCCTGGAAGCGGCCGTGCGCGACGTGCACCCGCTGCGCCGCTACGGCACCCCGGAGGACGTCGCCAACCTGGTGAACTGGCTCGCCGGTGACGAAGCCCGCTACGCCTCCGGGCAGCTGTGGGTGCTCGATGGCGGGCTGACCGCCCAAGTCCAACAAATGAAACTGTGAGAGCGACCATGCCCAAGTCCGTCATCATCACCTGCGCCACCACCGGCGGCGTGCACACGCCGACCATGTCCGAATACCTGCCGATCACCCCGGACGAGATCGCCCGCTCGTCCATCGAGGCGGCCGAGGCGGGCGCCTCGATCATCCACCTGCATGCCCGCCACCCCGAGACCGGCAAGCCCGACCCGCGCCCCGAGCTGTTCCGCGACTTCATGGGGCAGATCAGGGGCGCCAGCGACGCGGTGCTCAACGTCTCCACCGGCGGCGGCCTGGGCATGAGCCGCGAGGAGCGCCTGCGCGCCGCGGTGAGCCTGAGCCCGGAAATGGCCTCGCTGAACGTCGGCTCGATGAACTTCGGCATCTTCCCGATGAAGGCCAGGTACCCGAGCTGGAAACACGACTGGGAGCCGGCCTTCCTCGACAGCACCCGCGACTTCATCTTCCGCAACACCTTCGCCGACATCGAGTACATCGTGAAGGAGCTGGGCGAGGGCCACGGCACGCGCTTCGAGTTCGAGTGCTACGACCTGGGCCACCTCTACAACCTGGCCTGGGTCATCGACCAGGGCTGGATCAAGCCGCCGTTCTTCGTGCAGATGGTGTTCGGCGTGCTGGGCGGCGTCGGCGCCGACCTGGACAACCTGATGCACATGCACACCATCGCCCAGAAGCTGTTCGGCAAGGACTACGAATGGTCGGTGCTGGCCGCCGGCAAGAACCAGATGCACTTCGCCACCCAGGCCGCGCTGCTGGGCGGCAACCTGCGCGTCGGCCTGGAAGACAGCCTCTACATCGCGCCGGGCGAGAAGGCCAGAAGCAACGCCGAGCAGGTGCGCAAGATCCGTTCGATCGTCGAAAGCCTCGGCCTCAAGGTCGCCACGCCGGCCGAAGCCCGCGCGCGCCTGGGGCTCAAGGGCGGCGACAAGGTCGAGTTCTGAGAAGGGAGAAGCTCATGCAAACCCGAATGCTGATCGACGGCGAACTGGTGGCGGGCGAGGGCGAGGCCCTGGCGGTGATCGACCCCGCCAGCGGCGAGCGCATCGCCCAGGCCCACGAGGCCAGTCCGCAACAGGTGGACGCCGCCGCCCGCGCGGCGGAGGAAGCCTTCCACCGTTACGGCCGCAGCACGCCTGCCGAACGCTCCGCCCTGCTGCTGGACATCGCCGCAGTCATCGAGGCTCACGCGCCGGAGCTGGCCGCGCTGGAAAGCGCCAACGTCGGCAAGCCCTGGCCGTCGGCGCTGGACGACGAGATGCCGCTGACCCTCGACAGCTTCCGCTTCTTCGCCGGTGCGGCGCGCACCCTGGCGGGCGTCGCCGCCGGCGAATACGTGGCCGGACACACCAGCCTGATCCGCCGCGACCCGCTGGGCCCGGTGGCGGCCATCGCGCCCTGGAACTACCCGCTGATGATGGCCGCCTGGAAGCTGGCCGCGCCGCTGGCGGCCGGCTGCACGGTGGTGCTCAAGCCCTCGGAGCTGACGCCGCTGTCGACCCTGCGCCTGGCCGAGTTGCTGCAGGACGTAGTGCCCAAGGGCGTGGTCAACGTGATCAACGGAAGAGGAGCGAGCATCGGTGATCGTCTTATCAATGCTGCTGGGATGGAAGGCGTCAGCATCACCGGATCGCCCGCCACCGGCGCCGCGGCCATGCGCGCGGCGGCGCAGCAACTGCGCCAGGTGCATCTGGAACTGGGTGGCAAGGCGCCGGTGATCGTCTACGCCGATGCCGACGTCGACAAGCTGGTCGCCAACCTGCGCGGCACCGCGTTCTTCAATGCCGGTCAGGATTGCGCGCAACCCTGCCGTCTGCTGGTGGCCGACGCGGTCTACGAGCGGGTCGTCGCCGCACTGGCCGACGCGGTGGGCTCGATACGCACCGGCGGCCCGCGCGAGGCGGGCACAGAGATGGGCCCGCTGATCAGCCAGGCGCACCGCCAGCGCGTGGCCGGCTTCGTCGAGCGCGCCCGCGGGCGCGCCGAAGTGGTGGCCGGCGGTTTCGCCGAGGAGCGTCCAGGCTTCTTCTACCGCCCCACGGTGGTGGCCAACGTCGACAACGATGCGGAGATCGCCACCTCTGAAATCTTCGGGCCGGTGGTCACGGTGTCGCGCTTCGGCGCCGGGGACGACCCGATAGCCATCGCCAACGCCGGCCGCTACGGCCTGGCTTCCTCGGTGTGGACGCGGGACAGCGCGCGGGCCATGGCCGCCAGCAGCCGCCTGCGCTACGGCTTCACCTGGGTGAACACCCACGGCGTGGCCACGCCGGAGATGCCCTGGGCGGCCATGAAGGGCTCGGGGCATGGCTGCGACATGTCGGTGTTCGCCCTCGAAGCCTACACCGCCGTCCGCCACGTCATGTTCGCGCACGGGTGAAGGCCATGGACAAGGACATCGTGATAGTGACGGGCGGCGGGCGCGGCATCGGCCGGGCCATCGTCGACCGGTTCCTCGCCCAGGGCGCGCAGGTCGCGACCTGCGGCCGGGGAGAGCGACCGGCCGACCTGGATGAAGCGGTGCTGTGGGTGCAGGCCGACGTCTCGCGCAGCGCCGATGCCGGGCGCGTGGTGGAACTCACTCTCGAACACTTCGGCGCGCCCACGGTGCTGGTCAACAACGCCGGCGTGCAGGTGGAGAAGACCCTCGACGCCACCACCGACGAGGACTGGGAGCAGGTCATGGGCATCAATGCCAAGGGCACCTTCAACCTCTGCCGCGCCGTGCTGCCGGTCATGGCGGAGCAGGGCGGCAGCATCGTCAACCTCGGCTCGATCTCCGGGCTTAACGCCGATCCGTCCATGGCCCTGTACAACGCCTCCAAGGCCTTCGTGCATGGCCTGACGCGCTCCATCGCCATCGACCATGGCCCGCGCGTGCGCTGCAACGCGGTGTGCCCGGGCTGGATCATGACGGCCATGGCCGAGGACGGTTTCGCCCAGGCCCGCGACCCCGGGAAAGCCAAGGTCGATGCCCTGGCCCGGCACCCCGCCGGGCGCTTCGGCCGGCCCCGGGACGTCGCCGAACTGGTGGCCTGGCTTGCCAGTGAACAGGCCGGCTTCGTCACCGGCCAGTGCTATGTCATCGACGGCGGCCTGACCGCCGCCTCTCCACTCCAACCGAGGTTCTTCTGATGCGTGAATTCCAGAATGTGGCGGTATTGGGCGCCGGTGTCATCGGTGCCAGCTGGGCGGCGTTGTTCCTGGCCTCCGGCCGTGACGTGGCGGTCTTCGACCCTGCCGAGGGGATGGAGGACGAGGTGCGCGAGTACGTGAAGAACGCCTGGCCCACCCTGGTGGAACTGGGCCTGGTGAAGGAGGGCGCGCCGGGCGAGCTGAGCTTCCACCGCAACGCCGCCGACGCGGTGAAGCACGCCGACTTCATCCAGGAGAGCGTGCCCGAGCGCATCCGGATCAAGCATGCGCTCTATGCCGAAATCGAACCGCTGCTGAAGGCCGGCGCCATAGTCGCGTCGTCTGCCTCGGGCCTGCCGCTGAGCGAGATGCAGGCCGGCTGGCGGGACCCATCGCGCTTCGTCCTCGGCCACCCGTTCAACCCGCCGCACCTGATCCCGCTGGTGGAGGTCATGGGCAACCAGCGCACCGCGCAGGATGCGGTCGAGGGCGCGGAACGCTTCTACCAGCAGGTCGGCAAGGTGACCATCCGCGTGCACCGCGAAGTCCCCGGCCACGTCGCCAACCGCCTGCAGGCCGCGCTCTGGCGCGAGGCCATCCACCTGGTGAAGATCGGCGCGGCCAGCGTCGAGGATGTCGACACCGCCGTGTGGGCCGGGCCCGGGCTGCGCTGGGCGGCCATGGGGCCGACGCTGCTGTTCCACCTGGGCGGCGGCCCTGGCGGCCTGGAGTCCTTCTGCCAGAAGTACGCCGAGAGCTTCCACCGCTGGTGGGACGACCTGGGCGACCCGCGGCTGGATGCCGAGACCGCGGCGCTGCTGGTCCAGGGCGTGGCCGCCGAGTCCGCCGACGGCACCCAGGCGGAGCTTTCCCGGGCCCGCGACGAGCTGATCACTGCGATGCTCAAGACCACCGCGAACCTGCGGCGCAAATGAGCCGTCGAGGTCGTTCGCAGGCTGGCGGGGCATAAGCGCTCCGCCAGCCGTAGCCCCCGATCCAGGAGCAGAGGTCATCATGTCGGTCCAACGTCTGACACTGCAGGTGGCGGAGATCGCCAGCGCCGCCCGGGACGCGCTGGTCATCGAGCTGCGCGATCCCGCCGGCGGCGAGCTGCCGGCCTTCACCCCCGGCGCGCACATCGAACTGCACCTGCCCGGCGGCCTGGTGCGCCAGTATTCGCTATGCGGCGACGCCCGGCAGCGCGACGCCTACCGCGTCGGTGTCGGCCTGGCGCCGGCCAGCCGCGGCGGTTCGCGCTACGTCCACCAACAGTTGCGCGTCGGCGACCTGCTCAGCGTCACGCCGCCGCGCAACCACTTCCCGCTGTTCGAGGACGCCGCCGAGTTGGTCTTCTTCGCCGGCGGCATCGGCATCACGCCGATCCTCTCGATGATCCACTGGTGCGAGGCGAACCGGCGCCCCTGGCGGCTGTTCTACCTGGTGCGCAGCCGTGAACGCGCGGCCTTCCTCGCCCAGCTCGCGGCCTACGGCAGCCGGGTGACCCTGCATGCCGACGAAGAGGCCGGCGGGCTGTTCGACATCGCCGGCAACCTGGCCCGCCTGCCGGCGCGGGCGCACCTCTACACCTGCGGCCCCACGCCCCTGATGCTGGCGGTGGAGGCGGCGGCCAGGGCCTTCCCCGCCGAGCAGGTGCACTTCGAATGGTTCACGCCGCGGCAGGTGGAGAAGGCCGGTGCCGACGCGCCCTTCACCCTCGAGCTCGCGCGCAGCGGCAAGTGCCTGGAGGTGCCGGCCGAACAGAGCATCCTGCAGGTGCTGGAGGCCAACGGCGTCTGCGTCGAGAACTCCTGCCGCGAGGGCACCTGCGGCGCCTGCGAGACCCGGGTGCTGGCCGGCATCCCCGACCACCGCGACAGCGTGCTGAGCGAGGCGGAGCGCAAGACCAACCGCACCCTGATGGTCTGCGTGTCCCGCGCGCTTTCCGCGACACTGGAACTGGACCTGTAAGCCAACTCCCCTCAGAGCAGGACACGCCATGCTGACCTACCGAACGCCCGTGCTGCGCGAATGGATCGACTACAACGAGCACCTGCGCGACGCTTTCTACTTCCTCATCTTCAGCTACGCCACCGATGCGCTGATGGCGCGCATCGGCCTGGACGCGGCGGGCCGGGCCGACACCGGGCACACCCTGTTCACCCTCGAAGCGCACATCAACTACCTGGCCCAGGCGAAGCTGCACGAGGCGCTGGAAGTGCGCACGTCGTTCATCGACCGCGACCTCAAGCGCCTGCACATCGTGCACAACCTCTACCGCGAGGGCGCGGCCGAGCCCCTGGCGGTGAGCGAGCAGATGCTGATGAACATCGACAGCCGAACCGGCAGGTCCAGTGCCTTCGCCGGGGCGGTGGATTCGCGGATTTCCGAGCTTTTCCGGCAGTTCCAGGGGGCCCGGCACCCCGGCTATTGCGGGAAGACCATCGGCATACGCCGGTGAGGCGGGCCTGCCCTGCGCAGGCGCAACCCACAAAAACAAAACCTTGCCTTGAGGATTCTCCCGATGAAAGCTGCATCCCTGCTGTTCCTGGGCGCCCTGGCCGTTCTCCCCATTGCGGCGCAGTCCGCCGAGCCCGCGCAGTGCCAACTGGTCAGGATGTCCGACCCCGGCTGGACCGACATCCAGTCCACCACCGCCATCGCCAACACCCTGCTCAAGGGCCTGGGCTACAAGACCAAGGTGACCCTGCTGGGGGTGCCGCTGACCTACAAGGCGCTGGCCGAAGGCAAGAACATGGACGTCTTCCTCGGCACCTGGATCCCGACCATGGAGCCGGACCTGAAGCCCTACCGCGACGCCGGCAGGATCGACATCGTCCGCGTCAACCTCAAGCACGCCAAGTACACCCTGGCGGTGCCGGAAGAGCTCTGGAACCGCGGGCTGAAGGACTTCGCGGACATCCCCAGATTCAAGGACGAACTCAACGGCAAGATCTACGGCCTGGAGCCGGGCGACGGCGGCAACAATGCCGTGCTCAAGGCCATCGAGCAGAACGCCTTCGGCTTGAAGGACGCCGGCTTCAACGTGGTGGCGTCCAGCGAGTCGGGCATGCTGTCCCAGGTCGACCGGGCCATCCGCAGGAAGAACGCGATCCTCTTCCTGGGCTGGGAACCGCACCCGATGAACACCCGCTTCAGAATCCGCTTCCTCACCGGCGGCGACGCCTTCTTCGGCCCGGACTTCGGCGACGCCACCGTCTACACCAGCACCCGCAAGGGCTACGTGGACGAATGCCCGAACGTGGGGCAGTTGCTGAAGAACCTCAGCTTCACGCTGGACATGGAGAACACCATCATGGGCTCCATCCTGGATGACAAGATGGAACCCGAGGACGCGGCGAAGGCCTGGCTGAAGAAGAACCCGCAGGTGCTGGAGCCGTGGTTGAAGGATGTGGCGACCGTCGATGGGAGGCCGGGGTTGGAGGCGGTCAGGGAGAGTTTGTAGCGCCCTCTCCCCGGCCCTCACCCGCAAGCGGGAGAGGGCGCTGTCCGTGCCGCGGGGGCGCTCTTCGTAGGATGGGTTGAGATTGCGAAACCCATGCGGTTGCGCTGATGGGTATCGCTTCGCTCAACGCCATCCTACGAAAAGCCGTGTTTCCCTGTAACCGTAGGAGCGGACTCCGTCCGCGATTAGGATTTCCAGAGAAACCTCCGCGCACGCCGAAGCGGCGCAAACACACCCAAGAATCAGCGCGCCGCCCAGGCATTGAACCGCTGTTGCAGCTGCTCCCCATGGTCCGCCCAGAAGGCCGCATCCATCGCCAGTTGCTTGCCCAGGTTATCCGGCGCGCTGGGCAGGTTCTGGCTCTGCGCAGGCGCTATCTGCGCCGCAGCTTCTAGGTTCACCGGCCCGTAGGCGATGTGGTCGGAGTAGGCCTTCTGCTGCGGCTCCTGCAGCGCGAACCGGATGAACTTGCGCCCTTCCTCGGCGTGCTTGGCGCCCTTGGGAATGGCGTAGGACTCGATGTCGTAGATGCCGCCGTTCCACACCACCTTCAGGTTGCTTTCGTTCTGCACGGCGGAGATGCGCCCGTTGTACGCGGCGCTCATCACCACGTCGCCGGAGACCAGGTACTGCGGCGGCTGCGCGCCGGCTTCCCACCACTGGATGTACGGCTTGATCTCGTCGAGCTTGCGGAAGGCGCGGTCCTGGCCTTCCTTGGTGGCGAGCACGGCGTAGATGTCCTTGTACGGCACGCCGTCGGCCATCAGCGCGTACTCCAGGGTGTACATCGGGCCCTTGCGCAGCCCGCGCTTGCCCGGGTACTTCTTCACGTCCCAGAAGTCGGCCCAGCCGGTGGGCGCGGTCTTGAGCTTGTCGGCGTTGTAGGCCAGCACCGTGGACCAGACGAAGATGCCCGCGCCGCAGGTGTTGATCGCGCCCTTGACCAGCTTGGGCGCCAGGGCGGCGATGGCCGGGTCGTCGCCGATCTCCTCCAGCAGCCCCTCGTCGCAGGCGCGCAGCAGTTCCGGGGTTTCCAGCTCCACCACGTCCCAGGAGACGCTGCCGGTGTCGACCTGGATCTTGACCTTGGCCATCTCGCCGTTGAATTCGTCGGCAATGATCCGGCTGCCGGTCTGCGCGCTGTAGGGCTGGTAGTAGGCTTGCTGCTGCGCGTTCTTGTTCGCCCCGCCCTGGGAGGCCACGGTGAGGTCGGCCAGGGCGTGGGTGGAAAGACACGCGATGGAAAGGGCGATGACGCTGCTCAGAGACTTTGGCATTGTTATGGGCTCCGATGAGTCGAGGGAATGTCCGGTGAGGGCAATGGGCCGGGGCGCTGGACTGCGCGCGGCCTGACCTCCAGTTTCCCCAGGGCCCGGGCGCGGCGACATCAGACAGATTTACAATTCGCCAGCAGCTGGTTCATACCTTTGTATGGATTCAACGGCCCGGGGCCGATGCGATCCTCTGATTCGCTGCTGCGAACCCACCTGCCGGAGGCGCCGTGCCGATTTCGATTCAGGACATCCTCGATGACAACGCGCTGTCCACGCGCCTGGTCAGCGGCGCCAGCCACGTCGGGCGGCTGCTGCGCTGGGCCCACGTCTGCGAACTGCCCGATCCCTCGCAATGGCTGGGCGAGGGCGAGCTGCTGATGACCACCGGCCTGGGCATTCCCGCCGACGCCGCGGCGCAGCGCGAGTACATCGAGCGGCTGGTCAGGGCCCGGGTGGCGGGGCTGATGATCGGCGAGAACATGCACGCGCCCAGCGACATGGAAGCGCTGTTCGATACCGCCATGCAGCTGGATTTCCCGCTGCTGCTGACGCACAGCTCGGTGCCGTTCTCGGCGGTCGCCCGGGCGATCATCGACGCCAGCAAGCAGGAGGAGCAGGAGCGCCGCAGCGCGGTGGCGCGCATCTATGAAAGCGCCCGCATGGGCCTGCGCCACGTCGGCGTGGAGTTCCTGCTGCAGCGCCTGGCGGCGGACTTGCGCACCCAGCTTTACCTGTTCGACGCCGCCTCGCTGGAGCCCTGGCATGCGGGCCTGGCGCCGCTGCCGGCGCACTGGCGGGCGGCCCTGGGCAAGCGTGCGAACACCACGACCACCGTCACCCGCCATTCGACGGAGGAGGGCGACGCCCTGGTCATGGCGCTGCCTTCGGTGCCGGCCTGCAAGATTCTCGCGTGCGGCGGCGGCCTGATCGACTACGGCCTGCTGCACCACGTGACGGCGGTGCTGGGCATCGAGCTGGAGCGCCAGCAGGTCGAGCATGAGCGCCTGCTGCGCCAGGGCTGGGAGTTGCTGGATGACCTGTTGCAGCAGCGCCTGAGCGAGCGGCCCGCCCACGAGCGCCTGGGCGCCCTGGGCTATCCGGTCGGCCAGGCGGTCTTCGCCGTCGCCCGCTGCCGGGCGGACTTGCCCGAGCGCTGGTCGCAGCGGCTGCACTTGCAGGGCGTGGCGTTATTGTCGCGCGTGCAGGGCGAGGAACTGATCCTGCTGCTGGCCTCGGACGCGGCGGCGGAGCAGGTCCAGCAGGTGCTCGGTTGCCCGCTGGGGTTGTCCAACCCGCTGGGGCACTCGGGCCGCACTCCGGAGGCGCTGCGCGAGGCGCGCCTGGCCCTGGCGCATACCTCGGCCAGCCGCCAGGTCGCCCATTACGGGCGGGCTTCCGGCGAGCTGCTGTGGCTGCCGTCCAGCCTGGAGGAGGCCCAGTTGGTCCACCGCCGCGCCCTGGGCGCCCTGGCCGATTACGACCAGCAGCAGGGCGCGCAGCTGCAGCACACGCTGCAGGTGTTCCTCGAACAGAACCGCTCCTGGCAGAAGACCGCCGAGCGGCTCAACGTGCACCGTCAGACGCTGGTCTACCGCATCCGCCGCATCGAGGAGATCACCGGCCTCTCGCTGGATTCCACCGAGGACGTCGCCGTGCTGTGGATCGCCCTGCGCGCGGCGGACATCGCCGGCCTCAAGGCATGATCACGAAGCTCTTGCGCAGGGTTTCGCGGATGTCCCAGGTGCCGTGACAGTTTGCCGGGAACAGGATGGCGTCGCCGGCGCGCAGTTCGATGGGCTCGCCCTCGTCGGGAATGAAGAAGCCGTGGCCGCTGATGAAGTGGCTGAACTCGCGCTCCATGACCTGGCGGCGGAAGCGCCCCGGCGTGCATTCCCACACACCGGTCAGCAGGCCGCCCTGGCCTTCGGCGGCGTAGGTGGCGGCTTCGGCCACCGGCGTGCCCACGGGCGCCTTGGCTGGCACGCCGGCGGGCAGCGGGAAGCGGGCGGTATCGGGCAGATGGATCAGGTGCTGCATCGGGGGTCTCCTCGCCTGTTCAGGCGCTCTTGTCTTCCAGGCCCACGGGGGCGAATTTGCTCAGCCTGAGGTCGAGCCAGGACGGCTTGCGGTTCTGCGCCTCCTGCTCCTCCTTGCGCTGCACCGCGCCGCGCACCAGCAGGCCGCCGAAGTAGCGGATGGGCTCCGGCGGGAAGCTCTTGGGCCGGCGCCCCACCAGGCCGCAGCGGCTCCATTCGTCGCTGCGCCCCAGCACCAGGCTGGCGAGGATGCGCCCGCCCAGGCGGCTGGGGCCGACGCCGTTGCCGCTCCAGCCGATGCCGTAGAAGATGTGCGGCGCGCCTTCCAGGTGGCCGAACACCGGCATGCTGTCGTAGGTGCGGTCAATGGGGCCGCACCAGGCGTGGCTGATGGGCTCGTCGGCGAGGTTGGGGTAGGTGCGGCGGAAGTCTTTCTCGGTCTCTTCGCTCAGCCGCGGATTGTCGTCGAAGCTGGCGTCGATGCGGCTGGCGTAGTTGATCATGCCGGTGCCCTTGCCGAAGGCGATGCGGCCGTCCTGCGTGGTGCGGTAGAAGTCCACCATCAGCTGCGAATCGGTGATCGACTCGCCGCCGGTCCAGCCGATCTGTTCCAGGCGCCGGGGGATCGGGTGGGTCGCCACTATGGTGCTGGTGACCGGCAGGACGACGCGGCTGAGTTCGGGGATCTGCGCGGCCCAGGCATTGGTGGCCAGCACCACGCGCCGCGCCGTGACCGAGCCCGAGGGCGTGCGCAGCACCGCCGGTTCGCTGCGCTGGATGTCGTCCACGGACGTGTTCTCGAAGATCCGCACGCCTTTCTCCAGCGCCACCCGGCGCAGGCCGCGGGCGAGGCGGGCGGGCTGCACGGTGGCGTTGCTGGCCTCGATCACGCCTTCCAGGTGCTGGCACGAGCCGGCGCGGCGCTGCACTTCGTTGTCCGGCAGCGAGCGGAAGACCTGCTCGCCCAGGCTTTCGCAGGTGCGCTGCACGCCTTTCCAGGCGCCGCGCTGGGCGTCGCTGGTGGCGGTCCACAGCCAGCCGCCGCGGCGGAAGTGCGCGTCGATGCCGTGCTGCGCGCAGAACTCGCCGATCTCGCCGATGTTCGCTTCCGAGGCGCGGGCCAGGCGCAGGGCTTCTTCCTTGCCGCACTGCGCCACCAGCGAGCTGATCTTCGGCCACCAGGACATCACGAAGCCGCCGTTGCGCCCCGAGGCGCCGCCGCCGCAGATGTCGCGCTCGAGGATCACGATCCGGCACTGCGGCTCGAGTTCCAGTAGGCGCAGCGCCGTCCATAGCCCGACGAAGCCGCCGCCGATGATGGCGACGTCGACGCTGAGGTCCTCCCGCAGGGGCGCGGTCGGGGTGAGTTCGTCGGCAATTTCCTGGAGCCAGAGGGAGCGTTTCATGGCGAGAGCCCATGGGTTGTTGTTTCCCATAATCTCGCCGAGCAGCGCCGGCGCCACCCATCGTGCATTTCTAACGATTGGGCGGTGGGTTTTCATACAAACATACGAACCCGGCGCTGAGGCCAGGGTGCCCCGGCCACGGCGCTCTTCGCAGGATGGGGTGAGCGAAACCCATGTGGCCGTGGCGATGGGTATCGCTTCGCTCAACGCCATCCTGCGTTGCCCGTCCTCACTCGCCGGAACCCTGGAGGTTCCGGCGCGGCGGGTTCAGAACAGCTTGAGGAAGTTGAAGTAGAAGCGCGGCGCCTTGCCGTTGTCGTCGTCCAGCTCTTCGGCCGAGACTTTGCGCGTCAGCGGGAAGGCCAGCTCGGGCGACACGTACATGTCCTTGAACACCTGCAGGTGGGCGCCGACGCCGGCCGAGGACAGGCTCTCGGCGCTGACCCAGCTCGGTTCCTCGCTCCATACCTTGCCGAAGTCCCAGAAGGCGTAGTACTGCGTGGGCACCTCGTGGTCCCTGAAGGTGTGCAGGCGGTTGTACTGCAGCTCGACCTTGCCGGCGAAGCCCTTGTCGCCGGTGATCTCCGACGGGTCGTAGCCGCGGCCGAACTCGCTGCCGCCCACGCCGAACTGCTCGGGGCTGAGCAGCGGCTGGCCGAAGGAGGTCTGCGCGGTCATCGCCAGGTACAGGTTGAGGCCGTCCATGATCTTCGACAGGTCCTGCAGGCGCTGGGCATCCAACTGCAGCTTGGTGAAGTCGGTCTCGCCGCCCTCGCGCGAGGGGTTGGCGCGGTTTTCGCTGCTGGCGCCCATGATCTTCAGGCCGCGGCTCAGTTCCGCCTTGACCAGGTTCTTGCCGCCGTAGGCATCGAAGAAGTCGTAGCTGGCGCCCAGGCGCAGGGCGCGGATGCGGTCGTCGCTGGAGGGCGGGTTGTGCGGGTCGTCGAGGTACTCGGACTTGCCGTTGAACCAGGTGAAGGCCGCCGAGGTCTTGAAGGTCTCGTCGCGCTGGCGGATCCACGGCCGGGTGATGCGCACGGCGAAGGTGTCGCCGGAGCTGTTGGCGTTGAGGAAGGAGTAGGTGTCGGCGTGGCCGTCGTTGTGCTGGGCGAGGAAGCTGAGCACGTCGCCGCGGTTGCCGACCGGGAGTTCGTACTGGCCTTCGAAGAAGGTCATCTTGTTGCCTTCCACCGATTTGCCGGCGCGCACGCCCAGATGGTCGCCGTGGCCGGTCAGGTCGTTGACGCCCACCCCGCCGTACACCTGCCAGGGGCCGAAGTAGCGGCTGTCGCGGTTGTCGAAGCCGAAGAAGCCTTCGTACTTGCGCTGGGTGTTCTCCACCAGCAGGTCGGTGCCTTCGGCGACCGGCGAGGGGACGAAGGTGCCGCGGCTCTGGTTGCCGGACACGTCGTTCATCAGCAGCAGGTTGCGTTCCAGCGTGGCGCTCTTCACCGGCACTTCTTCACGGATGTTGCCGGCATAGCCTTCCAGCGCCTTGTTGCTCGGCCCCTGGAAGGTCACCTGGTTGACCCGCCCCTCGAAGACGTGGATGACCAGGTTGCCGTTCTCCAGGCGTTGTTCGGGCACGTAGGCCTTGGCCAGGAGGAAGCCGGCGCGGCGATAGCGCTGGGTGATGATGTCGGCCACGGCGTTCACTTCGGGCAACGACACCCTGTTGCCTTCCAGGCGCGCGAGCAGCGGCGCGAAGGTGGCGGGCGGGTAGCTGGTCACGCCGCTGAGGGTGACCTTGGCGACCTTGAAGCGGGTCTCGCCGCCGGGCAGCGCGGTCATCTCGGCAGGGACGTTCTCCGCGCTTGGGGTGACCACCATGTCCGGCAACTGCAGCGTGGCGGGCATCTCGGTGGGCGCGCTGCGGTGCCCGGAGGCGTCCGGCACCTCGACCCGCCCGGGGTTGAGCTGGCCGAGCGGGGCGGCCTGCAGCGCGCCGGCGGCGAACAGGCCGGAGCAGACGGCCAGGGCGAGGATGCTCAGTTTCGACGGAAGCGGTTTCATGGCTATTTCCCTCCCTTCTGGCCGACCTTCAGGTCGTGGGGGATAACGCTGCGGTTCCAGTCGGGGACGATGAACTGGCCGTCCCTGATCAGGCTGTTGGCGTAGGTCAGTACGTCGCGGAGGTCCGGCGTGGTGCTGGCCTTGCCGCCGTAGGCGCGGGGTTTGCAGATCAGTTGCACGGCGTAGGTGCGGATCACCGCCGGCGACACCGAGTAGTTGGCGGAGACCGCCGAGGGCGATTCCAGCGCGGTGCAGCGGGTATTGCCGGGAGCCTGGGCGGTGAGCGGGATGCCCTGTTGCGGCTGTGGCGCGAGCGGTCCGGTGATGGTCAGGGCGCCGTCGCGGAACACCACGCTGTAGTTGCTGCCGGCCTCGAAGGCCTGGCCCTGGCCGATGGCGTAGCTGCCGGGCTCTTCGCCCGGGGCGCGGCTCAGCGAACCCCTGGCGACGTCGGCCGGGTCGCCGTTCTTCAGTCCGCTGACCGAGTAGGTCAGCCGCGGGTCGGGCTGGCCCTGGACCTTGCG
This sequence comes from Pseudomonas sp. AAC, assembly GCF_000725445.1. Lineage (NCBI taxonomy): Bacteria > Pseudomonadati > Pseudomonadota > Gammaproteobacteria > Pseudomonadales > Pseudomonadaceae > Pseudomonas > Pseudomonas sp. AAC. The sequence goes on from NZ_KL647103.1 coordinate 160,048, forward strand.
CTTGTCGTCGGCGCTCACCACCAGCGGCGCCGGGGTGATCTGCAGGTTGCCCTCCTTGAATACCAGGCTGTAGTTGCCGCTGCTCAGGCCCAGGTTGCCCTGGCCGATGGCGTAGCCCCGGGGCCGCACGTTCTCGCCGCGCTCGCGCTGCAGGCCGCCGTTGAGCACGGCAGCGGCGCTGTCACCGTTCTTCAGCCCGCTGACCGAGTAGCTCAGCGCCGGGTCGGCATCGCCGTAGACCTTGGTCTTATCGTGGGCGATGACTTCCAGTTGCGCCGGGGTGATGTGCAGCAGGTTGCCTTCGAAGCTCAGGCGGTAGTTGCCGTTCAGGCTGCCGACGCCACCCTGGCCGATGGCGTAGTCGCCGACGTTCTGCCCGGGGGCGCGGTTGAGGTTGCCGCCCACCAGGTCGGCGGCGTTCTCGCCGAACTTTTGCCCGCTGACCTGGTAGGTCAGCGCCGGGTCGGCGTCGCCATAGACCTTGGACTTCTCGTCGGCCCTGACCTTGAGCTCGGCCTGCCGGACGCTCAGGGTGCCTTTGTTGTCCTCCAGCCGATAGCGGCCCTGGGCGCGCTGGTCCTGGCTGACGTTGTTGTCGATGGCGTAGCCGCCGGGCCTCACGTCGCTGTGTTCGGTGGCCGTGGTGGTCGGCGTGCCGACCTGGGTGCCGTCGCGGCCGAGCTGCTGGTTGACGTAGTCGTCGACGCCTTTCACCGCCTGGGCGTTGGCGTCGTACTCGGTGCGGTTGGTCAGCGTGGGGTTGCTGTCGCCGTAGGTGCGCGCCTGGTCGTCGGCGGTGACGGTGATCGTGGCCGGGGCGGCGCTGTTGAGGATCACCCCGGGCTCGTTGGTCTTGTCCACGGTTTCGTAGAAATGCACCCGGGCGCGCTCCAGTGTCTGCTCGCCGGGCTGCAGCGACGGGCCGTTCTGATCGGCTTTCTGCAACCAGGGGGTGTCGTTGACCAGGGCGCCGATCAGCGCTTCGACGGTGTTGTACTTGCCGCCGAGGTTGACGATCAATTGTTGGCTGCTGCCGTCCTGGGCGTTGTGCTGGATCTCCTTCTGATCGGTGGCGCCGGGGATGTACTGGTAGGGTTCTACGCCCCAGCCCGCCGTGCCGAAGGTGGACACCACCTCCAGGCCGCCGTTGGCGCCGAAGGCGAAACCCACTGGGAGGGTGGTTTCCACCGGGCTTCCGCCGGGGTCGGTGCGGGTCACCTTGGTCAGGCTGGGGTCGGCCGCATCGGGTGAGATTTTCCAGAGCACGCCGGCCGCGTCGGTGAAGCTCAGGCCGTTGACCAGGTAGTCCGAACTGTCCAGGTAGTTGAGCAGCAGGGCCGGATCGAGCTCGCGGTAGCCGCCGCTGCCGTCCGGGGTGACGAAGCCGGTGGCCTCGAACACCAGGTAGTCGAAGGCGTCGCCGTTCTCGGCGCGCAGGGTCACCGAGCGGGTCGCGGAGCCGTAGGTTGTACCGGGGTCGGCCACGATGTCCTGATAGCCGCGATACTCCAACTGCTGGGCGGTGACACCGCTGAGGCTTTCGTTGGAGTAAGGCGAGGCCACGCTGCCGGTGGTGGTGGTGCCGCTGGCGTTGGTCTGGTTGAAGCGGAAGATGCCGTTGCTGGCCTTGCCGGCCAGGGTGCCGGCGTAGTTCAGGTTGCTCTCCATGCGCACGCTGGCGCCTTCCAGGGCCACCTTGTCGCCCATCAGCGCGGTGCCTTCCTGCTGGACGATGGAGGCGACGTTGGAAGTCTTCAGCCAGGCGATGCCCTGGCCGACGTCGATGATCGCGCGCTGGCCGTAGCTGTCGCCGGTGTTGTTCAGGCGGATGTCGCCGGTGGCGGCGATGAACAGGTTGCCGTCCTTGAGCAGGATGGGCGCGTTGATGTACACCGAGCCGCTGTCGTTGGAAAGGTCGGCGCCGGCGTAGGCCTGGCCCTGGCGCGGGTTGCCGGTGGCGATCAGGGCCAGGGTGGCAGGGTTGCCGTTGCCGTCCTGGCCGATGTTGGTGGCGACGATCGCCGAGTTGACGTTGATGCGCTGGCTGGCGCTGACCTCGACGTTGCCCGATGCCAGCCCATTGACGATGGCCTGGGCGGAGACCTGCCACAGGTCGGCCGTGCTCGGGCCCTGGGCGGTGCCGCCGGTGACGCTGGTGCCGGGGTCGGCATCGGCGTCGGCGACGATGTTCACCGTCGCGGGGTCCAGCAGCCATTTGCCGACGACCTTGCCGCCGGTGTCGACCTTGGCGTCGCTGGTCACCTGCAACTGCCTGCCGGAAGTCTCCACCACCCCGCCGCGCTGTTCGCCACGGGCGCTGGCGCTGCCGGCGAAGCTGGTCTGGCCGTTCGACCAGACCACCACCTGGCCGCCGTCGGTCCTGCCATCGGCCCTGAGCTGAGCGCCCTTGGCCACGCCGGTGGACTTCGCCGCCGGCTCGGGGCCCTTGCCCTGGTAGCTGCCGCCGACCAGCACCTTGCCGCCGGCACCCTGGCTGCCGGAGGCGTCGATCCTGGCGCTGCCGGCGAGGTTCACCGCGTCGCCCAGCACCTTGACGCTGCCGCCGCTGGTGCCCCTGGCGCTGAGGGTGCCGGTCACGTTGGTCTGCGCCGCGTTGCCCAGGACGATGCTGCCGCCTTGCTCGCTCACCGAGTCGGCGGCCACCTTGCCGCCGAGGTTGATCACCGAGTCCAGGTGCCTGGCCGCGCGCTCGGCGCTCATGGCCACCACGCCGTTGCCGACGTCGATCTCGCCGCTGTTGTGCACGCCGCCAGTGACGTCGGCGTTGACGCTGTCCTTCTCGCCGGGGGTGCCCTGGACGGCGATGTTCATCAGCCCGTCGCCGTGGAAGTCGAGGGTCGCGCGCGGGCCGGTGGCCAGTTGCACGCTGCCCTTGCGCGCCTGGATGACGCCGTGGTTCTCCACCTGGGCGCCGAGCAGGGCGACCATGCCGTTGTCGTGCACGGTGATGCGCCCGTGGTTGCTGACCACGCCCTTGAGCTGCAGGTCCAGCTTGCCGCTGCGGGCGAACTCGCGGGCCTGCTCGTCGGTGAGGAAGCCGGCGCTGGCCACCAGGGCGCTGGCGGATATGCGCGAGTTCGGGCCGAGCCAGATGCCGTTGGGGTTGACCAGGATCAGTTGGCCGTTGGAGGTGACGGCGCCATAGATCTTCGACGGATCGCTGCCGATCACCCGGTTGAGGGTCACCGAACGGCCGTCGGGCTGGCGGAAGGTGATGCTGTTGTCCGGGCCGACGTTGAAGCGCTGCCAGTCGATGGCGGTGCGCGTGCTGGCGGTGTTCACTTCCATGTTCGGCCCGTTCCGGGTGATGCTGGCCTGGCCGCCGACCACCTGGCCGCCCTCGGGCAGGGCGTCGGCCTGGGCCTGCAGCGATAGGCCGGCCGAGGCCAGGGCTATCGCGACGCAGAGCGTGTGCAGCGGCAGAGGGGAGGGGCCGCGGTTCCCCGAATGGCGACGTTTCATCGCTTGTCTCCTAGGAAATTTACTAGGAGAAAGCTTTGGGGAATTCCCTGCGGGGATTAATCAGGCGCGCCACGAAAGGCTTGTAGTGCTTCCCTGAGATGTCAGGGCTGCCGCGCGCTGCGGGGGAGTTCCAGATGCAGTTCGACGTGCAGCTCCGCACCGTTCTGCTCATGGACCTGCAGGTTGCCGCCGAGCAGGCCGGCCAGCGTCTCGGCCAGCACCAGGGCCGCGACGAAGGGCGGCACGCGCGCCGGCAAGGGCCCCGCCCGCAACGAAAGCCGCCAGTGCAGGCGGGCGCCGGAAACCTCGATGGCCTTCGCCGCCAGGTCGACCTGGCCGGCGCCCAGGCTTTGCGCATACAGGAGCAGGGCGCCGACCAGCTGGCGGTAGCGCTGCGCGTCGACCCAGGCCCAGGGCTGCGTCCCGGCCTTCTGCAAGCGGCAAGCCGGCGCTGCGGGGGTGGCGAGGGCCTGCTCGGTCAAGGCATCCAGATCGGCCCGGCTGGGCATGGGCGTCATCTGGCCCAGTTCCAGGCGGGCCAGATCGGTCAGCAGCTCGATGTCGCCGTGCAACCGGGCCAGGCCCTGGGCGAGGGCGTCGTCCTGGCCGGGCTGCTGCAGCGCCGCCAGCTCGCGCAGGGCCTGTTCGCCGAAGTCGACCAGGTAGCGTCCGCGCTGCGAGCGGATGCTGCGGACCTGTTCCAGGCTGTCGCGCAGCATCTGGATCTCCTGGTCCTGCTCGCCGATGTCGACGGCCGAGCAGAGCATGCCGATGAACCCGCCATCCTCGCCGCTGACGGGGATGCCGCCCTGCTTGAACACGTGGCGCACGCCGTTGATGTGGACCACGCATACCGTCATGTACGGGATCCTGGCCTGCACCGCGGCGTGGAAGGTCTTGCGCACGTACTCCAGGTGCTCGGCGTCCACCACCCCCAGCTCGCTGATGGTGCTGCCCGCGACCTGGTCATGGCCGAGGCCGGTCAGCCGGAGAAAGGCCGCGTTCGCCGCCAGCACGCGGCCTTCGCCGTCGCGCAGGCTCACCGGGTAGGGGACGCGGTCGATCAGGCTGTCGAAAGACGGCAGGGCGCCTGCCTGCGCGGGTGCGTCGCCCGGGCGCTCCACCAGCCCGTGCTGCGCGGCGACCTGGATCAGCTCGACCAGCGAGCTGGTGTTGGTCTTTTCCAGCAGCCGGGCCTTGTAGGTGCTGACGGTGCGGTCGCTGATCGCCAGTTCGGTGGCGATGTCCTTGACCCGGTAGCCGTCGGCCAGGTAGTGCAGGACCGTGATTTCCCGTGGCGTCAGCACCTCGGCCTGGGCGGCGCCGTGGGCCGCCGCGCCGATGGGTTCCTGGTGCAGCGCGCCGACCTTGAAGAAGGTGCGCCCGGCCAGCACCGCCGACACCGCTTCCAGCAGCGGCGCCCGGGTGTCGGACTTGGCGACGAAGCCGGCGGCGCCGCACTCCATGCATGCGTGCTCGTAGACGTCCGCCGGCAGGTCGGTGAACACCAGCACCTGGGTACTCTCCTGGCGGGCGCGGATACGGCGGATCACGTCCAGCCCGCCGAGGCGCGGCACCTTGAGGTCGAGCACGACCAGCTCCGGCGCCAGCCGCCGGCACAGGTCCAGGCCCTCGACGCCATTGTCGGCCACGCCGACGACCTGGTGGCCCTGGCTTTCCAGCAGGGCCCTGGCGCCCACGCAGGTGATGGGGTGGTTGTCGATGATGATGATGCGGCTCATCCCTCTGCCCGCCGTGCGATCGGGTTCCGGAAGGATAGTTCAGGCGCGCTTGGGTGGTGCGTGGGGGAATCCCCGTCCATGGCGTAGAGGCTGATCCTTGCTGGGGCTGCACGGCCCCTGGTCCGCAACGCCGCATCCTGTCAGGCTAACTCCTTCCATGCCGCAACCAGGGAGTGGCTCCATGCGCTTCGATTGGCACAGCCAGCCGATCACCCGGCAGACCCCGGTCGATCCGGGCTACCGCAACACCCAGAACGTCCGCCGCTTCCTGCGCGAGCAGTGCGGCGAGGGCTTTCGTTTCGAGCGTGCCTTCATGGCCTGGATACGCAGTGGCGCCCCGGCGACCATGGGCGAGGTGGTGGACGAATGGCTGCGGCGGCACGGCCCGTAGGGGCGCGTTCGCCCCGGCTCAGTCCAGCCAGCTGTGCCAGGCCAGGCGCACCGCGCCGTCGCGCAGCGGCAGTACGGTGAGGTTGTCTGCGCCGCGCAGTTCCGTCAGCACCCGTTCCCAGGCCTTGGCATCGTCGCCGGGGATGCGCTGCAGGGTCAGGCCGGGGCGCTGGCGGGCGTCGTGGGCGGCGATCTGGGCGTTAACCCGGGCGGCGAGCTGCTGGTAGGTATCGGCGTGCATGGTGTCCCCCTGGCGTCTGGGAAGTGGCTGATGGGTACTGTGGAAAATACTGTATGTGCATACAGTATTTCTGTAAAGCCTCTCCGACGACGAGAAGATGACCGGCGTGGGGGCGGGCGCGCGCGCCTGCGTTTGCACTGAACTCCCGCGCGCCGCAGCGGCCCTACCTGCACAGGGTGCAGTGGCCAGCCATGGGTCGCTGCGCTGTTCGCAGCCAGGAGGAAGAAGAGGACGGCCGCATGAGCACGCCCGCCCCCGTGTACCGCACCGACCTGCCCGCGCGGCTGGACCGCCTGCCCTGGGGGCGCTTCCACAGCCGGCTGGTGGTGGCGCTGGGCATCACCTGGCTGCTGGACGGGCTGGAGGTGACCCTGGCCGGCGCGGTGGCCGGCGCCCTGAAGGCCAGCCCGGCGCTGCGCCTGGACAATGCCGGGGTCGGCCTGGCCGGCGGCGTCTACATCGCCGGCGCGGTGCTGGGGGCGCTGCTGTTCGGCTGGCTGGCGGACCGGCTCGGCCGCCGCCGCCTGTTCTTCGTCACCCTGTTCGTCTATGTCGGCGCCACGGCGGCCACGGCCTTCTCCTGGAACCTGTGGAGCTTCCTGCTGTTTCGCTTCCTCACCGGGGCGGGCATCGGCGGCGAGTACTCGGCCATCAATTCGACCATCCAGGAGTTCACCCCGGCGCGCTTCCGCGGCTGGGTGGACCTCGCCATCAACGGCACCTTCTGGGTGGGCACGGCGCTGGGCGCGCTGGGTTCCCTGGTGTTGCTGGACCCGCAGCGGGTCGGCGGCGACCTGGGCTGGCGGCTGTGCTTCGGCATCGGCGCGGCGCTGGGCCTGGTGATCCTGGCGATGCGCCTGTGGCTGCCGGAAAGCCCGCGCTGGCTGCTGATCCACCAGCGCCCCGAGGCGGCCAGGCGCATCGTCGAGGGCCTGGAGGCGCAGCTGCGCGCCCAGGGGCACGTGCTGGCGCCGGTGGCGCCTGGCCAGGCGCTGTGCCTGCGCGGGCGTCACCACACGCCGCTGGGGGAGGTGGCCGCCACGCTGTTGCGCCGGCACCTGCGTCGCTCGCTGGTCGGATTGACGCTGCTGGCCGCCCAGGCCTTTTTCTACAACGCCATCTTCTTCACCTATGCGCTGGTGCTGGGCGAGTTCTATGGCGTGCCGGGGGAGCGGGTCGGCTGGTACATCCTGCCCTTCGCCCTGGGCAATTTCTGCGGGCCGCTGTTGCTGGGGCGGCTGTTCGACGTGGTGGGGCGGCGGGTGATGATCAGCGCCACCTATCTCATCTCCGGCGTGTTGCTGCTGGCCAGCGGCTACCTGTTCCTGCGCGGCTGGCTGGACGCGACGCAGCAGACCCTGGCCTGGACGCTGATCTTCTTCTTCGCCTCGGCCGCGGCCAGCTCGGCCTACCTGACGGTGGCCGAGACCTTCCCGCTGGAGATCCGCGCCCTGGCCATCGCCGTGTTCTATGCCCTGGGCACCGGCCTGGGCGGCATCGCCGGGCCGCTGCTGTTCGGCCAACTGATCGAGACGGCCAGCCGGCAGAACCTGTTCATCGGCTACGGGATAGGCGCCGGGCTGATGGTGTTCGCCGGGCTGGTGCAGGCGCGCTGGGGCGTGGCGGCCGAGCGCCGCGCCCTGGAGGCCGTGGCGCCGCCGCTGTCGCTGGCGGCGCAGGAGGACGGCGCTCCGGGGCGGGCGAAGATCCCTCGCTAGCGACCCTGGTGCAGGCCGAAGGCGGCGACCTGCGGTGCGCGGCGCTGGCCGGCGCGCACCAGGGCGAACTCGTTGCCCAGGGCGCGGCTGAGCGCGCGCACGGCCGGTTCGCTGGTGATCAGTTCGGGCTGTACGCCGGGGATGGTGAAGTGCGTTCGGGTGGTGACTCGGCTGTCGAAGTGGAGGGTGAGCTGGCCGTCCGCCTCCCGCGAAATGCGGCATTCGTAGAACGGCAGGTATTGCTCGAGGATTTCGGCGATGCGCTCCGGGCTCATTGTTCGATTTCCTGTCGGTAGGTGGAGTGGGATGTGCTTCGCAGGGCCGTCCCTGGTGCTTTCGCCCTGTGCCGGCGAGACGGCCACGTCTGCCCGGCGGCCCTGCGAGCCGCCATGGGTGCTGCCGTCCGCTGCTGGCGCCCTAGCGGTGGCCCAGGTCCATGATGATGATGAGGGCCGCCACGGCGATGATCAGCAGGATGAAGAAGGTATTCATGGCCCGCGCCTCCCCGGTAAGAGCTGAACAGTCGAGGGTGCCCGTTCGCAGGAGTTCACAAAGTCTTGCCCGGCGGTCAGGCGTGGCGGCCCATGGGGCCGCGTGGCCGCTGCGCTTCGCCGACGGAGCCGCTGCCCCGTCTCTGCACCGCATGGCCGGATGATCGACTACCGCGCAGGGCAGGGCATGTTCACCAGTATTGACCTGCCGGTGGTTTCCCACTCGGCCGTATGTCGCCGGGCTTGCATTCCGGCCGCCGCCGGCCTAAAAGCGAATCCCTTCAGCGCGCCGCCGCCCCGCCGGGCAGTGGCCGGCCACCGGAGCAGCAGAGGAAGAAGCCCCCATGACAGCGGTCAGCACCCGCGAACACTGGATCGACACGCCGCTCGGCCGGCTCTTCGCCCGGCGCTGGACGCCGACTGGGGGCGGCGCCGCGGCGCCCATCGTGCTGTTCCACGACTCCCTGGGCTGCGTGGCGCTGTGGCGCGAATTCCCCGAGCAACTGGCGCGGGCCAGCGGGCGCGAGGTGATCGCCTACGACCGCCTGGGCTTCGGCCAGTCCGACGCCCACCCGGGGACGCTGGCGCGCGGCTTCGTCGAGGACGAGGCGCGGCAGGGCTTCGCCGCGTTGCGCGAACAACTGGGCTTCGAGCGCTTCGTCGCCTTCGGCCACAGCGTTGGCGGCGGCATGGCGGTGGGCTGCGCGGCAGCCTTCGGTATAGCCTGCGAGGCGCTGGTGCTGGAGTCGGCCCAGGCCTTCGTCGAAGACCGTACCCTGGAGGGCATCCGCGCCGCCGAGCGCGACTTCGCCCGGCCAGGCGGACTGGAACGCCTGGCGAAATACCACCGCGACAAGGCGCACTGGGTATTGCGGGCCTGGGTGGATACCTGGCTGTCCGATGCCTTCGGCGACTGGAACCTGGATGCCCAGCTGGCGCGCCTGCAGTGCCCGCTGCTGTGCCTGCACGGCGAGCAGGACGAGTTCGGCTCGGCCCGCCACCCCGAGCGCTTCGTCGCCCGCGCCGCCGGGCCGGCCGCCATGAAGCTGCTGGCGGATTGTGGCCACGTTCCGCACCGGCAGAAGGCCGCCGAGGTGCTGGCGCAGGTATGCGCCTTCCTGGGCTGAGCGAGGCCGGCGAGAGGCGCGCCAGAGCCCTCGCGGACACCCGCCGTTGCGTTACAGGCCGCGCCAGCCGTGGGCTGTGGCGGAATCAATATGAATGATCCGCCAACGCGGCGGTCTACAGAACCGAGCGAAGCCGGCCGGCAGCGCCGCGAACAGGCGTGGCGCGCCAGGTGCCGGCGAGTGAGGTCGATCATGCGCTGGACAGTCCGGGTAGCGTGCATCGTCGCCTTGCTGTTCGGCGCCCCGGCATTCGCCGGGCCGCTCGGGCAGAAGGCCGCGGTGGCGGAGAACAAGGCCGAGGTGCTCGAGGAGCAGGCGGCCGAGCAGGGGGCGACCGGCACGGCCGCCCAGGTCAGGCCCATCACCCGCAGCGAGGCCCGCGCCGTGGACCCGGCCGGGGAGGCGCCGCTGGACGACGCCATCACCTGCCTGGCCCGTTCCGTCTACTGGGAGGCCAAGGGCGCATCGCGCGGGGACATGGAGGCGGTGGCCAACGTGGTGATGAACCGGGTGGCCAGCAAGGACTTCCCCGATACCGTCTGCGCCGTGGTCAAGCAGGGTTCGGAGAGCAGGAGCTGCCAGTTCTCCTGGTGGTGCGATGGCCGCCCCGACCAGGTGGTGGAGGAAAAGCGCTACGACCTGGCCCGCGACATAGCGCGCAAGGCGCTCAACCGCCAGTTGCCCGATCGCACCGACGGCGCGCTGTACTTCCACGACCGCCACGTCAGGCCGTCCTGGGCGAGGACCTACCTGAGGACGGCGCGGACCGAGCACTTCCTGTTCTACAAACCGCGCCTGGGCGGCGAGCCGATAGCCCGCAGCGGGGCGGGACGGCGTCCGTGAGCGGGAGCGGTGGTCTTGCCGGGCCCGTAGGATGGGTTGAGCGAAGCGATACCCATCGCCACGGCCGCATGGGTTTCGCAAGCTCAACCCATCCTACGAAAAGCACCTCGGTACAGGGGGCAAACCGTAGGAGCGGATTCATCCGCGATCCGGCCGGCAGGCCGGCGTGTGTCGGTGACCGCGGACGGAGTCTCATACCCCTGCCATTCCCATGTAGGAGCGCGCCCTGCGCGCGATTCGCGGGCAGGGCCCGCTTACAGGGAGGGTGCAAGGGGTTGGCCGGCGTGTATTGGTGATCGTGGATTAGGGTACGAGCGGGCACGGCTTCTCGTAGGAGAGAGCTTGCTCGCGAACAAGCCCCGTAGCGGAGTCTGTTCGCGAGCAAGAACCAGGCGTCCCTCTCGATCCTACGAAGAGCACCTCGGCGCAGCCTGCAAGGCAGTTGCTCCTACGGGGCTCCGGGGGCGTTACATGGAGTACTTGACGCTGAACATCAGGTTGCGCGGCTCGCCGTAGTTCAGGTTGCCGAAGCTGATGCCGCTGTAATAGTACTTGTCGAAGATGTTGTTGAAGTTGACGCGGGTGTCGATGTTCTCGCTGACCCGGTAGCCGAGCATGGCGTCGACCACGGTGTAGCCGCCCTGCTGGAAACCGGTTTCCGTATCTTCGGTCTTGCTCTGGGTGGTCAGGTTGCCGCCCACGCGCCATTTGTGCAGGTCGCCCGGCAGATTGTAGGTGGTGGCCAGCTTGAACAGGTGGCGCGGCTTGCTCGGGTCGAAGGGCTTGCCGACGTTGGATTCGTCGGCGTCATGCTTGTACTTCGCGTCGACGTAGGTGTAGCCCACCATCGCCTGCCAGCCTTGGCTCAGCTCGCCGCTCAGTTCCATGTCCACGCCCTGGCTGCGGACCTTGCCGGAGGCGCGCTGGCAGTAGTCGAAGGAGCTGGGGTTGGCCGGGCACGGGTTGGGGCTGCTGGTGTCGTCGGTGGCGCGGTTTTCCTGGTCCACCTGGAACAGCGCGATCTGCGAGTTCAGCGCGCCGCCGAAGTGTTCGCCCTTCAGGCCGATCTCGTAGTTCTTGCCGGTGATGGGGGTGAGCACGTTGCCGGTGGCATCCAGCGTGTCCTGGGGCTTGAAGATGTCGGTGTAGCTGGCATAGACCGAGTAGGTGTCGTTGAGGTCGTAGATCACCCCGGCGTAGCGGGTGACCTTGCGGGTGACCTTGAAGACGTCGGTGTCGCCGTGGGCGTCGGCCTCGTACCAGTCCAGGCGGCCGCCGAGGATCACCTTGAGCGGGTCGGCGATGTTCAGCCGGGTGGTGACGTAGGTGCCTTTCTGCTCCTGGTCGAGCTTCATGCCCCAGAGGTTCATGTCGATGCTCGGCTTGAGGGTCGAGGTCGGGTCCCACTGGGTCGGGTCCATTTCCCCCAGCGGTGTGCCATCCTTCTTGAACAGGTCGCCCCAGCCGCCGTGGCCGTCGAAGCGCTCCTGGCGATAGCTGGCGCCCACCACCAGCTCGTGTTCGCGGCCCAGCAGCTGGAAGGGGCCGTTGGCGAAGGCGTCGTAGCTCTCGTGGTCGTCGGTGTAGTCGTACTTGCCGGCACCCTGGGTCATGGTCGGGCAGTCCTGGGTGTAGTAGCAGCTGTTGTACAGGCCGAGCATGTTGATGCGCGCCCACAGCTTGTCGGCCGCCAGCTTCATCTGCCAGCCGTTGTCGAAGCGGTGGGTCAGGTCGCTGAACAGGTGGGTGGTCTTGGTATCCCAGTAGGACCAGTCGGCGCCGTAGTAGTCGGAGCGCTTCAGGTCCAGGTGGCGGCCGCCCAGCGGGGCGGGCAGGCCCACCCAGTTGTCGTTGCGGTTGTCGTCCTGGTAGGAGGCGCCGATGGCCAGGGTGGTGTCCGGGCTCAGGTCGGCCTCGGTGATGCCGTAGAGCACGCCGCGCTCGCTGCTGACGTAGTCCTGGAAGCTGTCCTTGGTCTGGTAGGCCATCACGGCGCGGCCGCGCAGGGTGCCTTCGCTGTTCAGCGGGCCGGAGACGTCGGCTTCGCTGCGGTAGCGGTCCCAGGTGCCGGCGCTGCCTTCCAGGCTCATGTGGAAGTCCTGGGTGGGGCGCTTGCGCACCATGTTGATGGCCGCCGCCGGGTTGCCGGCGCCCTGCATCAGGCCGGTGGCGCCGCGCACCACTTCGACGCGGTCGAACATCGCAAGGTCCGCCGCGGAGATCACGTCCTGGGTGTAGGTGGAGATGCTGGTGGGCAGGCCGTCGTACATGATGTTGTCGACGTCGAAGCCGCGCGAGGCGTAGCTCACCCGCGCCGGGCCGTACTGCTGGACGGTCAGGCCGGTGACGCCCTTCACCGCGTCGTTGAGGTCGTTCATGCCCTGGTCGTCCATGCGCTGGCGAGTCACCACGCTGACCGACTGCGGCGTCTCGCGGATCGACATGGGGATCTTGGTCGAGGTGCGCATGGCCTTGGTGGTGTAGGAGCCGCTGCCTTCGGTGGTGGCGGCTGCGGCGGGGTCCTGGGTACCGAGCACCTCGGTGGCGCCCAGGTCCACACGGTCATCCTTGGCCGCGGCCTGGATGGCCAGGGGGAGGGCGGAGAGGCTTAGCAACAGGGCGCTGGATACTACTTGTCTCATTTTGCAGGGTCCTGGTCGGATGTAAGCCGCATGAGGCCGTGGCAGAGGCCGGCTGCGATTCTTGTTTACGTAGGAAATCGGAGAGGGATTTCTCCGCCGGCAAAATGGTAAGGAAAGGTAAATATGTTGTAAATAAAAACAATTAGCATTTACAGATCGTCACCAAGGTGGCCTTGAGGGGCGGCTGTTTCCAGGGAGGGATCATCGCGGACGGAGTCCGGGGGGGCACGGACGTAGGAGCCGTGCCCACCTGCAATGTAGGAGCAACCGTCTTGCGCCGAGGTGCCCTTCGTAGGATGGGTTGAGCTTGCGATACCCATGCTGCCGTGGTGATGGGTATCGCTTCGCTCAACACCATCCTACGAAAAGCCGTGCTTCCTGGAATCGTAGGACTCCGTCCGCGATCGGCCACCGGCCATGCAAGTCGTCGGACATCGGTGCTCCGGCCAGCTGCGGATAACCGCGAACGGTTATTCGCCCTACGCGCTGTCGGCAGAGGAGGATGTTTCCTGCGACCGGGCTTTCATTTCCGGCTGAGGGGGAATGTCGTAGGCGTTTGGTGTGGGGCAGGTCGGCTACCCATGCGCCTTACATGGCGCTACTTGCAGCGCGTACCGCAGGTAGCCGTTGGGTGAGGTGCCCAGGTGTCGGAAGCCTGCCCGTGGTCTCGTCAGCCGTGCGCCAGCGGCGGGGTGCGCGGCGGGACGATGCGGCGCTTGCCGGTCGACTCGAAGGCTGCGGCGAAGCGCAGCAGGGCCGAGTCGTCGTAGGCGCGGCCGGCGAAGGTCAGGCCCACCGGCATGCCGATGTCCGCCATCACGCCCATGGGCACCGTCACCGTGGGCACGCCCAGGTGGCGGATGGCGAGGTTGCCGTTGGCGACCCACACGCCGTTGCTCCAGGCGATGTCCGCCGAGGCCGGGTTGACGTCGGCGTCCGCCGGGCCCACGTCGGCCACGGTGGGGAAGAGCACGGCGTCGAGGCCGAGCTGGTCCATCCAGTCTTCCAGGTCGAGCTTGCGCGTCTTCTCCAGGCCGCGCAGGCCATCGGGCAGGGTGGCGATCTGGTCCCAGGGCTTGATGCCGCGCTGGGCCATGCGCACGTATTCGTCCATGCCGGCGGCGAGGTCGCCCTCGCGGTTGGGCAGGGTGCCGGGGTCGTGGGGGAAGATCAGCTCGCCCTGCACGTCGGCCAGGCGGTTCAGTTTGGGATCGCCGTTGGCCCGCAGGAAGTCGTCGAAGGCCCAGCCGCTCAGCTCCCACAGCTCGTCGTGGAGGAACTCCTTGGAGACGATGCCGCGGTTGAACACCGTCGGCGCGCCGGGGCGGTCGCCCTCGCAATTGGAAACCAGCGGGAAGTCCACCTCGACCACTTCGGCGCCGGCCGCTTCCAGGGCCTTGCGGGCCTGTTCCCAGAGGGCGATCACCGAGGGCCGGGTGTGGATGCGCTGCCCGGTCGGGCCACCGATGCCGGGGTTCTCGCTGGTGCCGGCCGCTTCATCCTTGTTGATGAACATGCGCGGCACGCCGAGGCGCTTGCCGGCCAGGGCGTCGGCCTTGGCGGCCAGTTCCAGGTAGGACGCCGGGCGCACCGAGGCGACGTCGGGGATCGGCACCCAGGGTTGCAGGCGCCACAGGTCGCCGCGCTTGTCGGCGTCCTCGGCCACCACCGCGTCCAACACTTCCAGCAGATCGGCCATGGTCCGGGCGTAGGGCACCACCACGTCCATGGTCGGCGTCAGCGGCCAGTTGCCGCGCACCGAGATCACCCCGCGCGACGGGGTGTAGGCGCACAGGCCGTTGTTCGAGGCCGGGCCGCGGCCGCTGGACCAGGTTTCCTCGGCCAGGCCGAAGGCGCAGAAGCTGGCCGCGGTGGCCGTGCCCGCGCCGTTGGATGAGCCGGAGGCGAAGGGCGCGGTGAGGTAGGCGGCGTTGTAGGGGCTTTCGGCGCGGCCATATACGCCGCGCTGCATGCCGCCGTTGGCCATGGGCGGCATGTTGGTCTTGCCCAGGCAGATGGCGCCGGCGGCGCGCAGGCGTTCGATGGTGAAGGCGTCGCGGTAGGCCACCAGGTCCTTGAAGGCCGGGCTGCCGGAGGCCGCGGTCAGGCCCTTCACCAGGTAGCTGTCCTTGGCGGTGTAGGGGATGCCGTCCAGCGGGCCCAGCGTCTCGCCCCGGGCGCGGCGCGCGTCGGACGCCTCGGCTTCCGCCAGCGCATCGGGGTTGCGCACCACGACCGCGTTCAGCGCGGTGGGGGTGTCGGCGCCGTCGTAGGCGTCGATCCGCGCGAGATAGGCCTTGACCAGCTCGACCGCGGTGGTGCGGCCGGACTCGAGCGCGTCGCGCAGCTCGGCAATGGAAACCTCGGTTACCTCGATCATGCTGTCACCGCCGCTTGCAGGTGGGTGGTCGCGAAATCGGCTTTCATACTGTCCTCGTTCACTTCTTGTTCGGCACCCCGGTTTCCGGGGCAGGGCGCCCGGCGCTGGGCCGGCGGCAGTTGATCAGTGTATCAGTGGCGGGGACCGGCGGCTGCCGTCATCCGCTCGTGCTCCTGCGCCCGCCTGCAGTACCCTGGCCGCCCGCTTTATGAACGAGAACACCGCGATGCCCGATGAAGACCGCAACCCGCTGCTGATCGATGGCCCGGCAGGCCGGATCCAACTGCTCATCGACGCCCCGGCCGGCCCGCCCCGCGGCGTAGCCATGGTCAGCCACCCGCAGCCGCTGCTCGGCGGCAGCCCGCGACACCTGGTGCCGCTGACCCTGGCGCGGCGCCTGAGCAAGGCCGGCTGGCTGGCGGTGCGCCCGAGCTTCCGTGGGGTGGACGGTACCGAGGGCGAGTACGCCGAGGGCATCGGCGAGGCGCAGGACAGCCAGGCGGTGGCTGCTTATCTGCGCGAGCGCTACCCGGACCTGCCGCTGGCGCTGGTGGGCTTTTCCTTCGGCGCCTACGTGTTTGCCCGCACCGCCCGCGACCTGGCGCAGCCGGCCGAGGCCTTGGTGCTGATGGGCCTGCCGGTGGGCACGGTGCCCGGCGGCCGGCACTACGAACCCATGGCGCTACCGGCGGACTGCCTTCTATTGCACGGCGAGGCCGATGAAATGGCGCCGCTGGCCAATCTGCTGGACTGGGCGCGGCCCGAACAGCGCCCGGTCACCCTGTTCGCCGGCGCCAACCATTTCTTCAAGGGCTGCCTGGACCGCGCGGTGGACCAGGTACTGGCCCACTTGCGCAGTGTGGAGCAGCCGCTGGGCTGAGGTGCCTCAGCCGGCCTTGGCCGTACGCACGGATGCAGGGCACGCGGCGAATGCATCGCCTTCTCGGAGAGATATCGCGGGGATGCAGCGGGAGGGGAACTTGTTGCCGTAGAGATGTCTACAGAAGCGGTTCCCCGCCCCGTCGGCATCGGGCGATGCTTCAGCGGTGGGGTGGGGAATCACCTCCCTGGCCTCGGGCAGCAGCCCTACGGCCCGTTCTATATATAGATGAGCGTGTGCGCCTGAATCGGCAGCGAGAAGCATCGTTTTGAAAGAAGCTGTTGACAGCTATTCGAATGTCTATATAATTCGCCGCCCGTCAACTGGCAAAGCCCGCTGGGTTTTACATAAGACGCTGAATTTAAAGAAAATATTTTTTAAATCAGGTGTTGACGGGAAGCGAGGTTGCTGTAGAATGCGCGGCCTCGGTTGAGATAAAAGCCTCAACCAACTGCTCTTTAACAAGTTGAATCAAGCAATTCGTGTGGGTGCTTGTGAGTTAAGACTGGTGATCGCAAGATTATCAGCATCACAAGTAACACTCGTGAATTCGAGAGTTTTTTGCGATTGCTGAGCCAGGTTTAGGGTTTTCTCAAAACCCGATCAGTATTGAACTGAAGAGTTTGATCATGGCTCAGATTGAACGCTGGCGGCAGGCCTAACACATGCAAGTCGAGCGGATGAAGGGAGCTTGCTCCCGGATTCAGCGGCGGACGGGTGAGTAATGCCTAGGAATCTGCCTGGTAGTGGGGGACAACGTTCCGAAAGGAGCGCTAATACCGCATACGTCCTACGGGAGAAAGTGGGGGATCTTCGGACCTCACGCTATCAGATGAGCCTAGGTCGGATTAGCTAGTTGGTGGGGTAAAGGCTCACCAAGGCGACGATCCGTAACTGGTCTGAGAGGATGATCAGTCACACTGGAACTGAGACACGGTCCAGACTCCTACGGGAGGCAGCAGTGGGGAATATTGGACAATGGGCGAAAGCCTGATCCAGCCATGCCGCGTGTGTGAAGAAGGTCTTCGGATTGTAAAGCACTTTAAGTTGGGAGGAAGGGCAGTAAGTTAATACCTTGCTGTTTTGACGTTACCAACAGAATAAGCACCGGCTAACTTCGTGCCAGCAGCCGCGGTAATACGAAGGGTGCAAGCGTTAATCGGAATTACTGGGCGTAAAGCGCGCGTAGGTGGTTTGGTAAGATGGATGTGAAATCCCTGGGCTCAACCTGGGAACTGCATCCATAACTGCCTGACTAGAGTACGGTAGAGGGTGGTGGAATTTCCTGTGTAGCGGTGAAATGCGTAGATATAGGAAGGAACACCAGTGGCGAAGGCGACCACCTGGACTGATACTGACACTGAGGTGCGAAAGCGTGGGGAGCAAACAGGATTAGATACCCTGGTAGTCCACGCCGTAAACGATGTCGACTAGCCGTTGGGATCCTTGAGATCTTAGTGGCGCAGCTAACGCGATAAGTCGACCGCCTGGGGAGTACGGCCGCAAGGTTAAAACTCAAATGAATTGACGGGGGCCCGCACAAGCGGTGGAGCATGTGGTTTAATTCGAAGCAACGCGAAGAACCTTACCTGGCCTTGACATGTCCGGAATCCTGCAGAGATGCGGGAGTGCCTTCGGGAATCGGAACACAGGTGCTGCATGGCTGTCGTCAGCTCGTGTCGTGAGATGTTGGGTTAAGTCCCGTAACGAGCGCAACCCTTGTCCTTAGTTACCAGCACGTTAAGGTGGGCACTCTAAGGAGACTGCCGGTGACAAACCGGAGGAAGGTGGGGATGACGTCAAGTCATCATGGCCCTTACGGCCAGGGCTACACACGTGCTACAATGGTCGGTACAGAGGGTTGCCAAGCCGCGAGGTGGAGCTAATCCCAGAAAACCGATCGTAGTCCGGATCGCAGTCTGCAACTCGACTGCGTGAAGTCGGAAT
>NZ_KL647104.1:0-93065 GCF_000725445.1 Pseudomonas sp. AAC
CTTTTAACCAATTGGTCGTAGGTTCGAATCCTACACGACCCACCACTATCGCAGCGGTTGTGCGGTACTAGGAAGGGGGGCTTGCCAGCCAGATTTCTAGTCTTGCAGCCGTCTGGAGCGAACCTTAGGCTCGCTCCCTTGTGATGTCAATATGAAATAGCCCGCCTTCCAAGGCGGGCTTTTTCGTTTCTGGGCCAGTGAAATCAGCTATTTGGGCGTAGGACAGCGCCGCTGGTGCGACAATGCCGCAGGCGGTCTAGCTGGGTGGAATCCGCGCAGCCAGAGGCCTGGCGCCAGAATTCAAGCACCAGGAGCTGCATCAGATTTTCCCTATGAGGATGTCGCGAGTGGATGCCGGTGATGGCGCTTTGCCATTCGTCGGTTCGTTGCGCTATGGCGAGGCTCTTGCCGCGAAACGCGTAGAGCTTCCTGCTGATCCAGTTCGAGAATAGGGCGTTGTAGCAGTGCTCGACATGATGGTGAAGAGCAAGCTGGGCGTGAACAATTCCTCGGGAGGCAAGGATGGCTCTGTACCTGCTCGGTCGAACTGCAGCTGCATCAGCGCGGCCGCCATCTCCTGGGTAGCAGGATCCGCGAGAACGGCTCGGCCAT
This sequence comes from Pseudomonas sp. AAC, assembly GCF_000725445.1. NCBI lineage: Bacteria > Pseudomonadati > Pseudomonadota > Gammaproteobacteria > Pseudomonadales > Pseudomonadaceae > Pseudomonas > Pseudomonas sp. AAC. Next base: position 613 of record NZ_KL647104.1, read on the forward strand.
GTTCGAGCTGCAGCTGCTCTGTCGAGCGCAGCTCTCGCACCTGAGGTTCGCAGGTTCCTGGTGCTCCGGTTTCATCGGCGTGCCGAACCAACTGCAGAGCACCTTGATGCAGGCTGCGTTCGTGCAGTACCTCTCGCATGTGGTCGTAGTCGGCCTCGATGTAGCTCATCGTGGTGGCGATATTCGAGTGGTTCAGCAAGCTCTTCGTTAGGTGGATGTTCCTTTCAGGCTGCTTCATCAAATCGGTGGCTAGCGTGTGCCTGAATCTGTGCGGAGTCATCCTGACGCCGAGCTTGTCGATCAGCTTTTTATACATCGCTTCGACTTGGTCGGAGTTCATCTCTGCGCGTTTGTAATGCGGGGAGAATCTGTTGACGTTGAACAACTGATCCTTCTGCGAGAAGCCGAGCCTCTCGGCCTCGAGCAGGAGGCGTTCAATATGTGGAGCCAGGCCTTCCACAATCGGCACTCGGAATTCACGGTGCGTCTTCTCGGTCTCGCCTCGGACCAGGATCAGCTGGTTGTTCCAGTCGACATCCTGCAGGCGCAGGCAGAGGAGGGCGTTCAGGCGGATCCCGGTGTAGTAGAACATCTCAAAGGTGGCGAGCCAGAACCAGGCCGGGGTGATCCGGCTGCGCTGGTTCGTGCAGTGCTCTTCATCCGCAAGAGACATCAGCCAGCGCCGCGCTCGGTGTATCGCCTCGCCAGCGACGATTTTGCTTGGGCGCTTTGGCGCCACGACAGTGGTCTTCTTGAAGGGATTGACCATCGCCTGAGGCAGGATGCTGTGTTCGATAGCGTAGCCCCACACGGTACGCAGGTGGTTGGAGTATGTATTCCAGCTTCTTTTGGATAGCCCGCCATCGATGACTTTGTTGCGCCAGGCCAGGATCTGCCGGCGCTCAATGGTTGTGACGTCGACTGCCGGCCCGAAGAAGCGCTCTAGCGCCTTCATGGCCGCTTTGTAGATCTTTGCGCTGGCTTCGCGCAGATCGTGGTCGAGGATGTACTCCTCGACCAGTTCGATAGGCTTCATTGCGTGGCTCCGTCAGCTTGAAGGGCCAGGCTCGGGTTGTCGAAAGGGACCTCATTGAAAACTGCATGCGGATCCCGGAGAAGATACCCGCGCAGCTGCTTGGATTTGCGCGGGCCGACTACATCGAAGGTCCAGATGTTCAGGCTCTTCGCGGTCTTTCGGTGCAGCTTCTCTTTCTCAAATGCGCGTTGGACCAGCTGCCAGGACTTCACTCCTTGCGCTGTCGCCTGCCTTTCCAGGTCGGGGTGCTCGAGCACATAGCGTTTGAATATCCCCGGTGTGACGAGCATTGCGGTGCCATCGGCCGTGTGAACGAGGGCCTTGGCATCGTTGATGATGATTCGGTGGGAAGCGATCCCTGCTTTCAGCCAGGCAACGAATCCCTGTCCCAGTGAGTGGCTACTGGTAGGCATTGCAGTCGTGTCTTCTGGTGCAGGAGACCCAGCAGGGGTCTCGGAAGAGTCTTGAGCCTGCTCCTGGTCTTCCATTGGCATGGTTGGAGCGGCCGTTCGGCCGGGGCTATTGTCTAGCTCTTCTGATGGCGCGGTGATATTACCAAATAGTGACAATAATTCGTCTACTTCTGATGGACGGATATTTGACGCATCGTTGGGAGCCGGCTGTAACGTTTTTCTACGGGGTGCCGGCGGAGGGGATTGCTCGCCAGTTACATCGCCTTCGGTAGCAGGCTGGAGTGGTTCGTCAGGGATCCTGCAGGTAGTTTCCTCCGCGGTAGCGGAGCTGCTGTCCTCGTGTTCCAGGGTGAGGCTTCCCACGTAGGGCTCTGGCCGTTCTTTTGCGTCTGGCCAGATCAAGGCGGGCGCGATTTTCAGCATCGTGAAGGTGTTCTTCCAGCCACGCCCGTTGTCGACGGTAGCCTTCCAGATTGCCTTGTCCTGGGAGTTTGTCTGAATAACAGCCTGGTCCTGGAGCATGTTGAAGAATGGGGCATTCGAACTGGGGATTCCCTCAATGCCCTGGGCCAGAAGGTAAGCTCGAAGCTGATCAGCCGCAGGTTTGCTGACGAGCCACAACGCATCCTGGGCCAGCCAGCCATCGGCAGGGCCATCAGGGTGGTTCAGCTTGAATTTCTCACGCACCAGGTAGCGCAGTCCTTCCGCCAGTTGCCGCTGCAGTGACTGTTTGGGCGCTGCCAGCGCGCGGTCGGGATTGCCGCCGAGTTCCTGCGCGACGGAGGCTGAGTCAGCCCTCACGACGATTTCTCCCAGGATGCCAGCGTTCTCGTATTGGCCAGCGAGCAGGTAGATCAGTGGCTTCCAGAGTTCGGGAAATCCGCTGAGCCAGTCCAAGATGCCCTTGTCGAGGATCTGCGCGTAGATGAGTGCGGAGGCAGCTCCGTGCAGCTGGTATTCACGGCCTTTCACATATCTGAAACGGTAAGGCTTGGTGATCGGGCCGTGCCAGGGGTGCCACGTCCCGCCGCCCTGCAGTTCGACGATCACGTCGACGGCGATCTTCCCGAGGTCGTGGATCAACGCCCCGTAGGCCGCTGCTGCAGACCAGGCTTCCGCTTGAGCTGACTGGGACTCCGGCGGAGCTCCGATCGGGAGGAGATAGGTCTGCCTGATCTTCAGGGCGTATGCGACGATTTCCAGGCCGTGATCCAGTAGGCCGCCAAGATGGGCATGGTGGTGATTCTCCGAGGCAGGGAGTAACTGGACCAGTTCGGCGAAGCGCTCGAGCGGTTGTCGGTAGAGGGCGTCATACTGCTGGCGTGACAGCGAAGCGCGGCGCCAGATGTTCTCCAGAAGCTGCTGTCGACGAGGCAGGCTCAAGAGGTCAGAGGCGCGCGCGGGTAAGTGGAAGCCCTGCGGGGAGGCTTCTGACGGTGGCTCAGCGGATTTTGGTTTCCGGCTGAACCAGGCGAGGAGGGGCATGCGGGGCTCCAAGGCATATGCATGGAGCAGGGTTTTCTACCAACTGACAGCGGGTTATCCATAGAAAAGCGTATTCTCCTTTCTCGGTGATTTTGAGGCAAAATGCCATCACCGTGGCCAGTTGAGCTCATGTAAGGAGAGGTTTATGGAACTAACGAAGGATCAGCCGACAAAAGTTTTAATATGCGGTGACAATGGACTACGGCATACGTTGTATGTCAAGAGAGTTCCAGCGTCTGATGGCCGAGCTTGGCAGCTTGTAGATAAAGATACTGGAGCTCCAGTCTATGGCAGTCTTAGCTTTAAAGTTGAAAGGTCTGAGCATATAGAAATGGTTGGGTTTGTCACGATTGAAAATAATGTCGTGTACAATTTGAAAGTATTCCCTGTTGAAACAGGGCTGCGGATTGGTGAGCTAATTAGCTTCTCATAGTAAATAATAGATCCACTCTGAAAAGCCCTTCCCGGCCGGAGGTCGCCCTTTCGGGTAGGGCTTTTACCCTTCTGAACCATTCCATTATCTATTCCAACCCATTTCCCCTTTGGGCCATTTAGCTTGCGGGAACCTGCTGCAGGTGCCTTTCAACCTCCATGGCATCGTGGAGAATGCGGACGATCTCGACGACCTGGTCGTTGCCTAGCCTATAGAAGACGACATGCCGTGGCCTATCTACACGGCCGCTCTGCGACTCGGTGCGGCAGTAGAGTAGGTGCAAGCTGCGCAAGCCTGCTGCTAACTGCTTGCGATCAAGGCTGCCGATTCGCTCAGGCTCTGCAGCAACTGAGACGAAGGCAGCCTGGATTAGCCCTTGGTAGCGACGCCGAGCGTTCTCGCCAAACTTCGCTTGGGTGTATCGGAGGATGTCGATCAGGTCAGTTTGAGCGTCGAGAGATAGGCGAAATGCGGGCGAGCTCACTGCTTCGTGCTCGCCAGCTGGCCCAGTTCTTCCAGGTACTGCTCGAGCTCAGTATCGGATGCAATCTCGACGAACTGGCCGGCATCTAGTTGCATGATGCCGCTTGACGTTGCGTTGCGTAGCGCAACGAGCTTGGCTGACTCTTCCGCCTCGCGCTCGAGGAGCAGACGTAAGCCGGCGCGGACGACTTCGCTGAAATTCTGGTACCGACCTTCGCTCACGAGGTCATCGATGGATTTCTCCATGGGCTGAGGCAGTACGACGTTATGGGTGGCCATGACGATCTCCGGGTAAAGATTGGTATGGCGTTTTATGCCATGATGCTTGCGGAAATGCAAAAAACGGCGTATATCTGATATCACGGTGCCTTCCCGAAGGCGAGGAGAACGACCATGACTGCAGTGACCAAAGGATTTGCCAGCCGCCTTGGCTTCGGTGTTGGACGCACCCTGCGGTTCTTCATGAACGATCGGAAAGTCGGTCTTCGTTGGGTAAAAAGGGCTTTCCTCGTAACGGCGCTGCTGGTGGTTCTTGTGAACTCCTTCAGCTGGCTTCTCGGCTCATTGTTGACTGTTGGCTGTCTTGGTCTTGCTCTGTATGCCTTGGTGAGGGGTGATGCTGACGTCCTCAAAGGTGTCTTTTCTGAAGATAAAGATGCCCCTTACGGTCGCGATGTCTTTGGTCGGGAGCTGGACAGCTGGGGGAACATCGATGGCGAGTATCTGCACAGCAGTGATGACTGATATCTAGCCCTAGAGGGGGCTCTGGCCTGATCTCCAAGGCTAGCTATCTTCAGTTCCCTATTTAAAGGATTTGATTCCGTCTTGGGCGATTCCCCCCGCGTTCTCTCCTGATTTCTTGACGTCCCTAGTGGCGCTCGCCAGGCCATCTAAAGCACCGCTCGCTTTCACTCCGGCCCAACCAATTGCCGCAATCCAGAAGGCAGGAAGTATGAGGAACATTGCCCCCATAACAAAGTTCAAGATGGTATCTTGAGTTGCCGTGTTTATTCCCATCACTGGGTCAAACGATAGATGGGGTGAGCCGGAGCCATACATAGCATCAATAATGGTGCTATCGATCCATCTGGCAAGTTGAAACCAGAAATCAACGAATATCATTGCGAAGAAAATGACTGAGACTGTCATGGCGACTTGTAACTGGTATGAGCCAATTACTAGAACTATAGGGATGCAAATAACCAAGGCCATCTTCAAGAACGCCATGGCCATCGGTAACGCTTGACGAACCATATCCATTCCTGGGAAGTAGGCTAACGAGCCGACTGCTATACCCAAGGTTCCGCCTGCACGTGAGAGTCCGTTCCAGAGTGTCCCTCCTACCTGGCCGCCATAGTCCGTATAGACGTCGCCGTTAACTTGGTTGGATGGTGACACCAACTGTCGAATCAGCGAGTCAGTTACCTCTTCCTGCGATAGCCACTTTGCCCATCCGAGAAACTGGGTCAGAAGGTCCGGATCGACCTGGGCCTTCAGCCGATCGCGCAGGCCGATGCTACTGTCGGACCACCACTGCTTACATTTGGGATAGCCGCCTCCGCCTGTGACCTCCGGCATGCCGGCATCACGCTGAGAATCATAAGGCCACGCAGCCCGGGGCGTCCTCGAGTAATCGGTGTCGTAGTAACCACTGTTGTTCAGGAAGTAGTGCGAACCGATCCAGTTGAGGTCCTGGAGCGCTTTCTTGTCTTCGGCCATCGAGCCTAAGTCTGGCTGCCTCATGAACAGCCGCGCGCGCGAGGGGCCGAAGCAGTCATGGGTGAAGTCCGCCACCTCCTGGGCGAGGAGTGGGTTGTTGATCCGCGTCGAGTCGACATCCATGCGCATCTGGCGAAGGTCTGTGCCACAGGGAATGGCAGCGATAGCGCCGTTCGTGAAGCCCTTGGAGAGCGCGTGCATGAAAGCCCACCAGATTGGGAGCTCCGCGCTCTTGCCAGCTATCGAACTGAATGTGGTGTTCCAGCCGGTGTCAGTTGGCTTCGGCAAGGTGACTTGGCACTGCTGGGCGCGTTCCTGGTCGAACTGGATGGTGTCCAGCCCCACCGACACCGTGGGAATCCCCCCGAGGCAGACCACCACGTATCCGACGTAGATCTGCGTCTCGATGCGGGCGAGGGACAGGACACCCTTGTTGCCTTCGTCGGCCCCTTCCCCACGAACCTTCAGCCATTCCCGGACGATGATGATCAGAAAGGGAAGGGCAAACAGGCCGGTGTCCGAGATCATGTTCCAGATGCCGTTGTTTATGATCCAGCCGACCAGCGTGAGGTAATACTCAAGGTAATCGTTGGTGTAGAGGGTCATAGCAGGTCACCCCAGCTTACCGGGGCTTTGACGAGCTCGATGATCACAGCAAGGAACACTACCAGGAGCTCGATGCGAAGCATGCGGTTCTTTGTTTGGCCATCCTCAAGAGGGGGCATTCGGCTTTTCAACTTCAACCAGAAGGTGGCGAGCATCACGTATAGACAGATCCTCCAGGCCAGCAGCCACAGGTAGTTGTCTTGTCGCCAGTTCAGCCAGAGCTCTACACCGCCCAGGTGGTTGATGACGATCATGCTGAGCACGATGCTCACCAGGACGAGGCCCAAGGTGAACGCCAGACTGATGGCCACCCCCTTGAGCAGTCCGGCCTTTTTGGTGATTTGCTGGTCCATCGGGCTCACTCCTTGGTCGCGGGTTTCTGCAACTGCTGCAGGCGATCGGTTTCAGGAGCTCCAGGAAGCACCGCTCTGGAGTTCTCGGCGCGAGATTGGCCGCGCTCGACGATGGCCATCGGCGAGTTCTTGGCGAGTTGCTGCCTCATATCGAGTTCTGTCTTCAAGTTGGTGATCAGCTGTTGCAACGTGTCCGTGCTTCCGAGAACAGCATCCACCGCTAGCTTGTTCATATTGACGTTGGGTTCCTTGCTGCCGGTGATCAGCATTCGCTGGAGCAGCAGGCTCTTTTCGAGTACGTCCGCAAGGGCGACCTCTGAAGCCAGGCGTTGGGCCAATACCGACTGGTCGCGTTCGTCGCGCAGCGCCATGATTACGCCGCGTGTGACAGGCAAGGAATCGCTGCCAGCATCACGCAATTTCTCAGCAGTGATCGTTGCCCCTGGTTTGAGCAACTCCTGCAGGGCCTGGATTTTGGTCTCGTAGGTTTCCTGAATCAGGGGGGCAAGTCCGACACCAGGCGAAGATGCGCTGGAGCAGTTTTCACAGGTCTGGATCTGCTGCTCACCGAGTACGCGTGTGGCGAACTCTGCGGCTTTGGCCGGGGATTCCCAGGAGCCGCAGACCAGCCCATTGGAGCAGGCATCCTTCGGAATGCTTGAGGTATCGGTTACCGACCGACTGTTGAGCAGGTTGTAGCCAGCTTTGGTTACATCGCTTACAACCCGGATAGGCTGCTGGCCCGAGCCGCCAGCCTGAGATCCTCCAACCCAAGTGACTCCGGAATTGCCGTAAGCGCTCTCGGTCTTCTCCATGACGGCGACGGCGTCGGAGTTTGCAGTCAGTTCCTGGCCCATCTTTTGGCCTTCGGCGACTTTGCCCCACCCCATCTGGTTACCTGCAATGTCGGCCATGCTTTCGGCTAAGGCACGGCAACTGCCCTTCGATCTGTCGTAGTCGAGGCGGGCCTGCAGGATACCGTTAGTGAGCAGGTTGTAGAGGGCCGGATTGGCGCGTTGCAGGATGAGTGCAGGTAGCGATGAAACTGCTCCGGTAGCGTTCTGAATGACGGAGCCCATGATGTTCTGGAAGCCTTGAGTAGCGCCGTTCAGCTGGTTCTCCAGAGTGTTGTTCAGGCTCATGTTTCCGCAGACCAGGTTGTTCTGCCAGCCGGCGCCGACCGTGATGCTCTCCATCTGACCGGCGCTACCCATTGTCACCGCGCTTCCGCCGCCGATGCTGTAAAGCACGTCGTCTCCGATCACGCTGCCCTGCGATTCAACCTTGATGGGGTCAACGGCGAGTGCTGCGGTACTGCTCAAGCTGAGGGCGATTCCAATTGCTTTGGTGATGTGTTTCATATGGTGCTCCAGTGACTGATGCTCATTGGAAATCGGTGCTGCCCAGGAATGTCTGGCCGCGACGCTGACAGCAGGAGTAGGGGCGCCACAGCGCCCAGGCGTAGGCTTCGTCTTCGGCCTGAACTTGCGGACCGCCGTTGGGGAACACCGCGCACGTCGTCGACAGCGTCGGAGTCAGTTCCTGCCACTTGCCAGTGGTGGCGTCGCCCTCGAGGAGCTCGCCGGCGGGCCAGTAGCCTTCCTCTGGTGTGGCTCGGATAGGCATGTACAGATGAGGTTGGCCGTAGCGCGTGGTGACATCGCCTGCTCGCTGAGCGATTACCGCGCCGGCCTTGTGGTCGTCGCTCTGGTGTAGGAAGCCGCTGCGTGGATAGACACTGCCCCAGAGGTCCCCAGAAAGCATTCCGCCGACCTCACGCATCCCCGGAGTGAGCGATTCCGGATAGACCGACTCTGGAATGCCGTATCGCCAGGCAATCGTATCCAGCGTGCTGAGCATGTAGGGCATGAACGGAGTGGTTGCCCCCTTGCATGCGTATCCCGAGGCGCTGGCAAATCGGCTGAAGAGGGAGCCACCTGGGTGGCCGATGACATCTGCCTCCTTGAACTTGATGTTGTTGTTCTCGTTGTTGTGGTTCGTGGTGCCATCGTTACCGGCCTGCGCAGACGCATTGGGCGCGCCGAGCGAACTCATCTCCGTCCAGGGGTTGTCGCCAGTGTTGGCGTAAGCAGAGACCACGACGTCAGGGATGTAGTGACGGACCTTGGTGGAGGTTCTGACCTTACAGCCGTAGGGGGTGCAGAACAGCCAGTAGCAAATCCCAACGACTTTGTACTCGAGGCAGTCGGGAGATAGCGACGAGCTGATGATCGCTGCTGAGTTGATCGCGGCCGACGTGGAAAACGATGCACAGGCAGCGATTGCCGCAGCCAAGAGGCGAATAGGGGAGTTTTTCATCGCGTCTCCCTCGAGTGTTCGATGGCCTGCAGGGCTAGGGCAACATTCGGTTGGCCATACACGACGTATTTGCGGTCGACAACCACTGCAGGCAGCTTCTCGACTCCCACACTCCAGGCATCGGTGAGGCCTTGTTGGGCCTTGATCAGGTCCTGCTGAATACGTGCGCCTTCCGGGCCATTCAGAACTTTCTGCGCAGCTACTGCGGCCATCTGAGGGTTGGCCGGCAGCAGGTGGGAAAGCTGCTCCTCGAGGCGATGCTGTTCATCCAGCTGAATTAGCCGAATTCCGACGCCTGCAGGAAGGTTGACTGGATGCGCTGAGTCGGTGATGACCCAGGTTTCGGCGTGAGAGGTGGCAGAGGCGATCGCTCCGCAGAGCACCGCCACAGCGCGCCACAGGCCGGTCGAGTAGAAGTTGAACATGGTGCTGCACCTGGTAGTTGTTCAGGTGCAGGAGAACGGAACAGAGGGTGACTATGCAGCAGGAAATGAATATCGCGAGGGCGGGAATTTAATCCGTCGCCCTCGGACTCCCAGTAGTAGCTGAGCTCGCTCGTGCTGGCGAGGTTAAGCAGCGCTCTTTTGTTTGGTCGTTGCGGTTATAGCCAGCTCCCGAACGGCGTGGTCTAGGCTCCCGACGTAGCCAGGATACTTCTGCGAGGCTTGAAACGCTCTATAGGCTGCGAACCCGATTAACCCGGCCCCCGCGCCAACAACTAAAAAGTTGAGTACCACCCACCATCCTATGGCGGCGACTACAGCACCGAAGAATGCGAGCGGTTTGGCGTAGGTGTCGGGAGTAAGCCCCAGGCTTGCAGCCAGGTCTTCATTGCTAAGGACCCGTGTGGTGGTACCTGAACTGTGATTGACTACTGCTGCCACAAACAGTTGCTCGGCGTTCGGGCGGCAAGCGCCAATTACGCTGACTGTCTGACCGATACGAAGTGGCAGATTCGCTCCGGCAAGTTGGACAGGTACTTCATTACCTGCTTCATCCTTGATCCAGAACTCATGAATCTCGACGGTCCTTGAGCTGATTCGTGGAGGTGCTACATAGCCGCCGTTGGAGCCAACGTATCCGCCACCCCCATGAGAGCTGATCTGAGTCTCAGATCTCTTGTCAGTAGAGAGAACGACACCAGTACGGGTTTCCAGGTTGACTGTCGCGTTGCTGAAATTGAGCGTTTTCATCCAAGTTCCATCTAGGCCAGGTATTGCAATCTCAATACTATCAAAGAGCTAGTAGTGGCGGCTGCTGATCTACAAGGACGCTGCTGTGCTACCTGGTAAGGCTATCGACCGCGGAAAGCAGTGTTGTGCTGTCTGCCGGGCCTTCGAGCCTAACGGATCGTCCGGTTCTGTTGTCGGTGATCTCCAAGGTGGGGGTAGCTTGGATTCCTTTCTGTTGAGCATCGAAAAACTCCTGCTCTATATGCAGGGCGGTTTCGCTGCTGTTCGCACAGAGCTTCAATTTGGCCTTCGAATTCGCGCTGTCGAGTCCCAGTATCGCGAAGTCACTGGGAATCCCCTGTCCGTTGCTGCCGGTGCGCGCAAGTACCTGATCCACAGCGTTCCAGAAGGAGGCCGTACCGCCGAGTGTGCCTGCGCAATGCACGAGGCGAGCTTCGTGTACTGCTGCAACACCATGTATCTGCAGAGGAAAGTGATGCCATTTGAGGTTCACGTCAGGCTGCTGGCTCACCCAGCGTTTCAGCTGGGGTGTATAGGACCTGCAGTAGGGGCACTCTAGATCCGCATATTCGGTGATCGTCCACCTAGCTGTTGGAGATCCATACAGCCAGGGGCCGTTTGCTGCAGGTGATGACCAAGGCCACCAAACGCCGATGCCGGCGATCACAAGAAGTACCAACTGAATGCTGACTCGCGTAGGCATCGCTGCGGCTCGCCAAGAGCTGATGATGCCGTTCATTGCTCTGGCCCCGAAGGGGGCACTGATGGAATCAAGGACTGCCGGCGAAGAGCCTCGATCAACGCCTCCTGGGCTTTTTCCGGTAAGGGGTGCTGCTGCAGCCACTCGTCTAGGGCGGCCTGGATCTGGGGGCCGATGTCGCGACGATCGACTGCGCGCTCTTTGATCTGCTGCAGCTCATCGATGAGTACGGGAGCACACACCTCAAGCGTCTGCAGGGCTTCTTGCCCAGGATGTTTGAGCAACTGGGTCAGGTTTTCGATCAGGTTCTGGGTCAGGGAATTGAGAACTCTCATGCCTGGCGCTCCACGGCCTTCGCTGTTACAGAAAATGAAATGGGGTAGGGGGTGATGCCGCGCTTTCGATCAAGGTCGGCAGATACCTCCAGGGCCGCACCGAGCTCATCGCACCCGATAGCCTTCATGATGTCGTAGCGCTGCTTCTTTTCTTCCGGCTCGGTCATGGCAAGCGCGAGGTACAGGCTCGGAGGAACCACACGGAAGAGCAGTTCGATGCGCTTGGCCAGAACGACACCTTCGGTGAACTTGCCGTTCTCTTTCCGGGCCGACAGCATCATCGTCTTCTGGGCTGGCGTCAGCTCGCGGAACCGAGCGATCTTCTCGACTTCATCCGGCGGCATGTTCAGGCAGATCCACCACTCGATCATGTTGAGCAGGGCTGAGGCCTCGGGGGGGACGTCGTCGACGTTCTGGGTGGCCATCCAGAACCACGCCCCGAGTTTCCTCCACATCTTCGTAATTTTCACTGCGTAGGGCGACAGTAGCGGGACCTTCAACTGGATGTGGCCTTCGTCGGTGAAGAAGATCAGTGGGCGGCCCTTGAATTGGTCGCGCTCAGCGATGTTGTTCACCGTGTTGAGGAGGGAGATGTAGGAGATGGCCATCTGCGCCTGGTAACCCTCCCGAGCGTAGGTTGCCAGGTCGACGATGGTGATGTCGGCCTCGGGCCAGGGCGTTCCCTCGCGGTTGAACATTTCACCTTCCGTGCCCATGCAGAAGATCTGCATGGCCTCGGCCATTTCCATGAAGCGGTTTCGACGGCTCTCCGGGATGGATTCATCCGCAGCCATGGCTTTCAGGGCATCGCGCACATCTTCGGTCAAGACAACCCGGTTCGCCGTCGAGCATGTCGCCGCGGCGTCCAGGATGCACTGGCGGATCGCGCTGCGGTCCGCACGCGTCATCCTGGCGTCCTCGTTAGGCTCGCCGCCGGTGATCATCAGGCGGGCCGTGATTTCCAGTTCACCGAGGATGTCGCGCTGTTCATCTTCTGTACCGTCCAGAGCGCTGGCCAGGTGCGCGTCGGATGCTTCGAGGTCCTCCGGGTTTAACACCTTCGCCTTGTCGGGGCGTTCCACCAGTTGGATGGCATCGGCAAATGGGGCCAGGCTGACGCCAGAACCTGGAGCGAGGCGGACGCGGTTGACGGTCAAGCCCAGTCGCTTCGCAAACTCGCCCAGCAGGCCGAAGCTATTGCCCGCTTCCACGACAAACAGGCGCGGCCGGTAGACTGCCGTGATCTGGCAGAGGATGTTGGTGGCTGTGGCTGATTTACCGGCACCAGTCGGGCCGAACAGGAACAAGTGAGCGTTCATCTGCCGGTCGAGGCGGTTCAAGGGGTCGAAGGTGAGGGGCGCGCCGCCTCGGTTGAACAGCGTGATGCCGGGACGCCCAGTACCAGTGGAACGCCCCCAGATAGGGGCGAGGTTCGCGATGTGCTGGACGAACATCATCTGCACGTACCAGTCCATGGCTCGCGACTCGTTCGGGTCGAAATTGCAGGGTAGCCAGCGCAGGTAGCTGTTGAGCGGTGCGACTTCGTCCTGAGGCTGGACCGGTAGCATGCCGGCGCCCAGAAGGGCGTTGTTCAACTGGGTGGTCCGGGTCTCCAGTTGAGCCCTGTCGGCGCCGCGCAGGTAAAAGGCGACGCTGGCTCGATACATCTTGTGCTTACGCCCAAGGAGTTTTCGGGCCTCTTCAACGTCGGCGCGAGTGTGGGCGGAGGCTTGGGTGTCGCCTACGGCCTTCTTCGACAGCTGTTCCAGGTGCCCTTCCAGCAAGTCCTGTGGCGTGGCCACCATGGTGATGCAGAGGATCGTGTCCTCGGGCAGCCGGTCGAAAAGGGAGTTGAGTGCGTCAGCCTTCTTCGTCTCGCCGGTCAGGTGTCCGGTTTTCGGGGCATCGCGCAGGCGATCGAGCATGACCACTCGATGCGGCATGCCGTCGAATGACCAGAGCCCGGCTTCAATTTGGGACAAGGGTTCCCTGAAGAACAGGTTCTGGGCGAAGTCGGTCCCGCTGGCCAGTGGCAACTCGTCCTCGGGAAGATCATCTGGACGCTGGCAGACCAGCTCATAGAAGCGCCTGATGTCTGTGTCGCTGGTACCGAGATGATCGGGATGAGGGTTGAACCAGTGGATCAGCCATTGGCGGATGGCATGGCCATCCATACGTTTAGCGATCACGCCGGCGTTGGCCAGGGCTCCCTCCAGGCGGTCGCAGATAACAGCCAGGTAGGGGCCGGGAGCCTGGCCGCGCACGACGCTATCCTGTTTGGCGACCCGCCGATACACGACCAGGCGAACCCTACGATTTTGGCCGCGCCAAGGCAGTTTGCTGACGGCCGTATCCTCGAACAGTCCTCCGGGCTTGGAGATCGATTCCAGGTGCCGTTTGAACAGCGACCTATACAGCTCGGTGAATTCGCTGCCAGCTGCACTGGGCTTGATGTAGGACCGCAGGGTTTCCTGGTACTCGTCCCAGCTCGTTTCGTCCTGGGCGTATAGCTGCAGTACCCAAGGCGAGCTTTCCAGCTCTTCGAAACAGTCCTGCAGGGCGTTTTCCAGAGCATCACGCGCCGAGCGCAGCCACGCAGAGTCGCGGCCCTCGGTGCCGATCGGGGTTAGCTCGAAGAAGGCTGCCTGTGAGCGGCCGTCCTCGAGGAGCATCGCTTTCTCGGCCGACAGAAACTCCACCCACGGCAGCAGGTCCACAAAGGATGGAGCCACATCGTACATGCGGGCTACGTCAGCATCGGTGGCTGGTTTTTCCTTCGGATTGCGCCAGTCGTTTGGGAGCGGAATGCCGAGGTTGGCAAGGCGCTCCAGATGGCGTTCGGTCGCTGCTTCAATTTCACCTGGGTCAGCAGGTGCTGGCTGCGGGTCTTGCTCTTGGGTCGAGAGATACTCGTCGGAGTGATTGTCGAGTTCGACAACGGGCTCGACCGTCTCTGCCCGGGCTCGTCCACGGAGACGTTCAAAAAGGCCCATCAATATTCCTCCGTTCTTTCGCCAGGCATCGCGTACTGCACCCTTTGGTAAAGCGGGAAGACCGTGGTGTAACCGGGGACCGGTGCTGGATCAGATCCTGCGAGGTGTGGGAACACGTACATGACCAGGTCAGGGTTCGGCAGACGTTTGAACTGGCTGTAGATCTCGTTCTGCGCAGTGCGGGTGAACTCGTCATTGTCGTTCGTGGCTGCTGCCTGCCTTACGTCGATTGGGCGGCGGAGCTCCTGCCGCGCATCCAGCAGCAATCTGCTGCTGGAGCTGCCGCTGCTCCCGGTTGTCCCCTGCTGCCATACATCCATCATGCTGGTATCACCATGGGGGAGCAGCTCGTCCTTGTTGGTTGAGCAGCCACTGCAGAGCATGGCCAGCGCAAGCCAGGCGGTAACGGCTGCCCGGCGCTCAGTCAAGATTTGCGGAAACATGCGAAGCTCCAGCGGTGTAGTCGACCTTGCGGCCCTTGATCTCGTAGTCGATCGCCAGTTGCTGATCGAGATGGACGGACACCTTCGCCCCGGGCGGAACGTAGACAGCGGCGAACGCCTCCCCGTACAGCTTGTTCATCCAGGACCGGATATCGCTCACCCCCCCCGACAGGATGCTGCCGATGGCGGAGTTCCCTGAGGTGCCGGTGGTACCGAACGATGTGCCGTTGCTGCTGAACACCGCGGAACTGCTGCTGTCGTCCGCTTTCAGCAGTTTGGCGACGCCGGCGCCGGCGGCAGTGACCAGCGATTGGTTGGTCAGGTATTCCTTGGCGTTGGAGCGGCGATCGCCGGAGATGCAGGGGATGCCATAAGGGTCGCTGATCCAGCCAAGGCCGCCCTGGATGGACTGCTGACCATTTCCACTGCTGGCCTGGTTGTTGTTCTGGGTGCCGTTCGCCTCCTCGGCCGGAGCGGGGAAGGTCCGCACTGTCCCATCGTTGAATACGAAGGTGAGGCTGCGGATCTGACCGCGCACGCAAGACAGCGTCCAATCGCCGGAAGCAGTACCGGTGGCCACCGCGCCGGCGACGTCGGGCAGCTCGATGCCATTGGCGGTCAGGTTGTCCGGGCCGATCAGTACCTTGAACGGGTATGGATCGTTCACGGTACCGTCGATCGGAACCCTGCCGATCAGCGCAGACATGGCCACCGATCCCATCAGCGTTGAGTTTTGAGGCAGCGTGTACGTCTTCCGGACCTGCTTACGGGCGTCTTGCGGCGATATTTCGCCACCAACGCTGTGAGCGCTGTTGTTGAGGATGTTCTGTCCTCGGTCGGCAGCCTGGCCGAAGCTCGACGGGAAGCTGAAGCTACTGGCGGATTGTCCTGAGCCAGTGGTGAGCGGCTTGCCGCTGGCATCCAAAGCCGTAGCATCCTGGGGTTCAATCCAAACCATGTCCTGTTTGGAGCTGGCGTTGTGCTGGAATGCTTGGCCATCGCCTGGCTGGACGCCGAAGCCGATCGGCAGGTCGCTGCCTGTAGAGTTGGCACTTTCCATTCCAGACTCGCGCTTGGAAAGGGTATCCATCTGCTTCTGCAGCTTGTCGAGGATGCCTTGGCTCTGTTCCTGGGAGTGCTGTTGCAGTTGCTGTTGGGCGGCGTTGAGGCGTTGATCCACGGTCTGGTTGATGTTGCCCAGGCGGGCCTGCAGCTCCTCGTTCTGTCGTTTGAGCTCGCCGTTATCCTTCAGGGCTTGTGTCATCTGGTCCTTCAGCTGCCGACTTTCCGCGACAACTGTACGAAGGGTGTCACTGGGCGTGTCGCCGTCGACACCCAGCGCCTTGGCCTGGCCAGAGCCGATCTTGGGCTTTTCCTCGGGCGTGGCGTCATCGCCTTTGTGTTTGGTAAGGCTCGTGAGTATCACGATGACGAATATGCCGAAGGGGACGGCCAGCCACTTCAGGAGGGGATTACCTTTCAGAGTTGCTGCCACGCTGGCCTCCTTTCGGATCTACCTGGCTGATGGATGCAGGCAACAACGACTCGCGGAGCCCCTTGCCCTGGGTGACCAGGTAGACGGTTGTGGTGTCCGTCGCGTTGCCCCGCGCACCGAGGTAGGGGTGTTGGAAGGTGGCCGCAACGAAGTTGCCCATCAGGTCGCGAGGATCCAGCTTGAGCTGTTGCGAGCTGGTGTTGCGCAGCTTGACTGCGGTCACGTAGAAGCCATCCAGCTTCCAGGCGCCCAGCGCACTTGCTTCCAGCGGCTGTACCGGCAGCAGTGTGCTCAGGTCAATTCGCCGATCGATGCGCACCTGGGCAATACCCGCAACAGGTTCAACAGTACGCAGCGGGGCATACAGCATTTGGGCCGCGTACCGGGTGAGCACTACTGGGGAGGGGGTTTCATGCTGCGGCGCCGGGGGCGCATCCTCTTCTGGCTGCCCAGTAGTAGTGGTCGCTGCTGTGCTTTGGGGTTTGGTGTTGGGCGATTGGCCATAACGGGTTGGCGTCGTATCTCCAGCGACAATCTTCACAGGCTCCAGTGCAGGTTGACCGTCCTGTGCCGCGGTGGCCGCGATGTCCACCAGCACGATTTCGCCGTTGGCGACGTTCTGCAGCTGCAGGCGAGAGGGAGCGATGGTCTCGTTGGCGAGCAGGTAGATGGCGCCGCCCGTACTCTGCACTCGAAGCTTCCCGACCAGCTCAGGTTTCATACCCACCCGCACGTTTTGGTCGACGAACACGATCCGCTCCTGGCCGACACGCAGGGGCACCGCGAGGGGGATGCGCTCCCATTGCAGTATCTCGACCGCCTGCGCATTGGCAGCAATTAAGAAGGACAGGGCACCGCCCCAGCGAAGCATGATCTTCATTGCTGGCCACCTGGTCCGGTAATGTCGTTGTCAACCTCGATCCGCACCGGATTGCTGGTGTAGCAGTCCCACTGCAGGCCGAAGGGGTTGCGTTCGGGGTCAAGGTCCGCACGAACGATATGGAGGGGATAGCGCGATAGCGCGCGCTTTACGCGCTCTCCCCCGTAGTGCTCATCGGCTGCAATGTCGAGGTTCACGGTCCAATCGTTAATGGTCTGGACGATGGTGTGCTGCTCATTTTTGTCATCTACACCGCGACCAGGGATTTCAAAGACACCGCGCTCGCGCTTGCGAAGTTCGCCCGCGTTGCGACGTAGCTCGAAGTCTTTCTGCAGGTAGGTCTTACAACCGGGAGTAAGGTAGGCATCCAGTCGGTCGATGTTGGCCTGGTAGTCCACTTCGCCATCACTCGGCCAGCGGTTCATCTGCTGGAAGATGTACAAGGCAAAGCTGTAGACGCTCTCCGGCGGTACATCCCACCACTTACGAGTGCTACCCGAGCGCAGATCCGGAGGGACGTGCACGGTCAGGTCCTTCGGTGCTTTCCACCACCCGTATGCGAGTGCCAGGCACACGATGGTCATGAATCCCAGGGCCAGGCGCAGGCTCAGGATGTGCGCCTGCTGGGCGTCCACCTTCTTGCGAAAACTCATGGTTACTCCGTGCGGTGACAGGTCCACGCGCCGGAGCGCGTGATCAGCCCGCTGTCACCCCAGAATGGGGCGTATTGGGCAATGTAGAGTTGCACCTGGCGGTAGAACCAGGTGTCGGGTCGGTTGCGCTTCATCTTCCGCAGGATGCGGCTTGCGACGGTCAGCCCCAACACCCCGCCTGCTAGGGCACCAGCGATGATCAGTGCCAAGTTGCCGGACAGAATCGCGACAGGGATTCCCAAGGCAAAGCCGACCGCACCGCTGAGGAAGACGGTGCCCCACATCTCATCGGCAGTCAGACCGCCCATGATCACGGGCTGTCTGTTGAGATTGGTGGGAAGGAACTTGAGGGTCCCGTCGTCAAGGTGTTGGTCGTCGGCCATGGTTGCAAACCTTCCTCAGAGGATGCCGGTCGCTTTTGTGACCATGAAGATGCCGACACAGATGATGCCGATGCCCACAACGGCGGTAGCGCCCAGATCCCGCCACTTTTTCTTACCGTCGTGAATGTCGTGGTAGACGCCATAGGCGTGCCAGGAGACGCCTAGGATCATCGCACCGAGAATGATCAGGCCCAGCAGCATGAACCCGTCGTAGCCATAGTTCTGGATGGTCTGCAGCCAGTTCGAACCTTCCCCCCGACTGGGGGCTTGGGCCTGCGGAAGGGCCGCGTTGGCGAGCCCGGGCAAACTCAGCAGGATCATGCTGAGGGTGAGTGCACGGGAATAGGGCAGCTTGGACATTGGTGTACTCCGTGAGTTAGCTGAGGACAAAGAAGGTGAGAATCATGAGAAGCAAGATCAGGCGGATGGCCGATGATCCGGCTATTGAGCGGTCGAGGTTCTTGGTCGCCCAGCCGCGCCAGATGCTGTAGGCCGCCCAAGCGCCCCACAGCATCGCCAGTGCGACCAGTGCTCCGACGAACAGGGTTGTTGTTGCCTGGGGTGTGAAGCCGCTGGCGGCTTTAAATGCCGCGGACTGCGAGGCGCTCATGCTCATGGCATACGGCCTTCCGTCAGGGTGTAGTTGCCGGTGAGTTCGGCCGGATCTCGGGGCTGGGCGCGACTGGGGGTGAGGTAGTCCTGCAGGCCCTGGCGAATACGCTGGATATCGCTTGCCAGGCGCTCGTAGTCGAAGTAGTAGCGCTGCCCAGGCTCATCGGCGACATGCGCGCTGCGCCTGGACGAGTCCTCGAGGGCATTCAGCTGGCGTATCATGACCTCGATGTTTGCCTGCTCGGACGCACTGGCGGCGTCCGCCAGCTGCGGGAAGCAGATCCACCCGATGATGGCGATGAGCCCGTACTGGGCGATTCGGCTGAGAGATGCGGAGGAAGGGCGGCGAAGGTTCACGGCTACGCTCTGACAAGTCGGTTGATGCCAGCTTGCCGGCACCAACCCCTTGCTCGCCGCAAGAAATAGTTACTGGGTTCGCGCGGATTTTCTCGAGCCCGTCACGACTGCGTTTCGCGTTTGAAAAACAGCAGGTAGCCCACCGGCATAGCGAAGCCATATGCCCACCCCTGGGCGTTCTGGTTACCGATTCTTGTCTCGCCGCGGCAAATAGACTGCACGCTCACCAATTCCCAGCCGTCAGTCCCCTGCGGCCCGAGGAGCGCCTGGAATGTGTCGTGCTGCAATAGCTGGACAAGGTCGGGCTCGAGCGTGACCTCGGTCGATTTGAACAGCACTCCGCTTGTTTGGGTCTTGAAAGGAATGGAGACCTGCTCGATGCGGTGCTCAAAGCGCTTAGAATTCATGATGTGCTCCAGCTGGAATAAAGGCTCCAGATATCGGGCTCCGGTGGCCGGAAGCACAATCAGAAATACTCAGCAGCACCTGCATGGATTTTCGGGCCGGAGCTCAGGCCCTCTGTTGATGGGCTTCTGGAGCAAAGCTTCGACGTCTTGCTCCATAATCGCCAGGACTAAGCTGATGATGGCGAGGAGCCGCGTGACGCGGGTCGCCAGCACATAGAGCAGGTTGTGCTCGTTGTCGCGCCGCCAATTCCAAGGAGCTGTTGTAGCGAAGGTAAAGAATGCGGAGCGCAGGGTGATGGTGCGCATAGCCAACTGCGTGATTGCACTGACTTGCCCCCAACTTCACTCATCCTGACCAAACATTTGCATTTGTGCTGACCACCGTTTTGCCCGACTTGACCAGCCACACCGAATTAACGACCAGCTGCAATCGACCCCTAGCAGACGTTTTCCCCATTAAAACAGCCCAGTCGGCACGCCTGCCGTCTGGGCTGATTTTCAGAGTTGTTTCTTCCGAATACTCACAATTTTCGGGGACTCCCTTCATAGCGGAAGTCGAAATCCACCTAGTCGCTGATCTGCAGCCCTTTCGTTTGTTCCTCGGTCACCTTGGAGCCCATCGTCATTGGCGCCCACTTCAGAGCATCAACGATAACCGTGAGCGAGAGTGATGGTGAAATGGTCGGCGTTGATCGTTTTGATTGTGCCCTCCGCCCTTGCTGCGGGAGAAGCATGTTTATTCTGAGCTACCGTCATTCCGGACATATCCGCGGCCAAGGCCGGATAGGAAAGGATGAGCAGCAAGGCACCTGCGGTAATTTAAGGTGGCTTTCATTGGGTTTCTCCGGAACGGTGTTGCGAAAGTGATGCTGTTTGGCGACGTCGCATTAGCCAATAGGCTGCGGGGATGACGAACAATGAGAGGAGTGGAGCTGTGACCATGCCGCCAACCATGGGAACAGCAATTCGGCTCATTACTTCGCTACCAGTTCCGCTGCTCCAGAGAATCGGCAGCAGGCCGGCGACGATTACAGCAACGGTCATTGCCTTAGGACGAACTCGCTGTACTGCACCCTCCCGGATGGCGGTAAGCAGTGCAGCGGAGTCTCCGGGGCCTTGGCGTTCCGCCCAGGCATTCTTCAGGTAGATCAGCATAATCACTCCGAACTCGGCCGCGACTCCCGCAAGCGCGATGAAGCCAACACCCGTTGCCACTGACAGATTGAAGCCCATTAGATAGAGCAACCACACTCCGCCTGTAAGAGCGAAAGGCAACGTGGCCATTATCAGAATCGCTTCATCGAAGCGTCCGAAAGTCAGATAGAGCAGCACAAAAATGATGGCAAGAGTCGCGGGCACCACCAGTTTGAGCCGAGCATTAGCGCGCTCGAGATATTCGAACTGACCCGAATAGCTTAAGCTCATTCCAGGCGCGAGCTGTACGTTGCGCTCCACTGCCTGACGTAAATCCCCCACTACCGACGCCAAGTCACGACCACGAACATCCACGTAGACCCAGCCGGAGAGTCGGGCATTCTCGCTCTTGAGCATCGGCGGCCCGTCGATAATGCTCACTCGCGCCACACTGCCCAACGTGATCTGGCCGCCTTGAGAGGTATAGATCGGTAGTTGCTGCAGCGCACTTAATGAGTCTCGCCATTCACGCGGGTATCTCACATTGATCGGATAACGTGCTAATCCCTCCACCGTTTCACCGATGTTCTGGCCGCCTATTGCGCTACTGACAATAGCCTGCACATCGGCGATGTTCATACCGTAGCGGGCTGCAGCTTGTCGGTCGATGTCGACATCAATGTATCGGCCGCCTGTCAAGCGCTCGGCGAGTGCGGAGCTTACCCCAGGTACTCCCTTGGCCACTCGCTCCACCGCCTGTGTGGCGCGGTCGATTTCGGCCAAGTCTGTGCCGGCGACCTTCACCCCTATAGGGCTCTTGATGCCAGTGGCGAGCATATCGATACGGTTACGGATGGGCGGAATCCAGATATTGGTCAGGCCAGGTACCTTTACTGCGCGGTCCAGCTCCTCCACAAGTTTCTCGCTAGTAACTCCCGGTCGCCATTCTTCTTTGGGTTTAAAACGGATGGTGGTTTCAAACATTTCCAGGGGAGCTGGATCCGTGGCTGATTCGGCGCGTCCCGCTTTACCGAAAACAGTTGCCACTTCTGGAACACTCATTATCAGGCGATCTGTGCTTTGCAGCAGCTCCGAGGCTTTCTGGGCGGACAGGCCAGGCAGAGCTGAAGGCATATACAGCAGATCGCCCTCATCCAGCGGCGGCAAGAACTCGCCACCCAAATGGGACAGAGGCCAAATCCCGGTGAGGAAAATCACAACCGCAGCTGCTAGCGTTGCGCGCGGGCGTCGCAGTACTGCATCCAGTGCAGGCTGGTAGATGCGGATTAACCATCGATTCAGTGGATTGCGCTGTTCTGATGGCAGATGGCCGCGAATCCAATACCCCATCAGCACCGGTACCAAAGTTACTGAGAGCCCGGCGGCACCTGCCATCGCATAGGTTTTGGTGAATGCCAACGGACCAAATAGGCGCCCCTCCTGTGCCTCCAGAGTGAACACGGGTATGAAGGACAAAGTGATGATCAGTAAACTGAAGAACAGAGCCGGTCCCACCTCGACTGCCGCCTCGGTCATAACGCGCCAGTGTTGCTCGCCCACTAGCGGCGTACCTGGATGCTTCTCGTGCCAAGCCTCGACGCGCTTATGCGCGTTCTCAATCATGACTACCGCCGCGTCGACCATGGCGCCAATGGCAATCGCGATGCCACCCAGGGACATAATGTTGGCATTGATCCCCTGGTGGCGCATGACGATCAACGCAATAAGTACCCCAACGGGTAGCGAAACAATGGCCACCAGCGATGAGCGCAAATGCCATAGGAACGCTGCACAGACCACCGCGACCACTATGAATTCCTCAATGAGTTTGCTACTGAGGTGGATCACTGCTCGGTCGATCAAATTACTGCGATCGTAAGTCGTTACGATTTCCACGCCTTTGGGCAAGCTTTCTTTCAACGAGTCGAGTTTTTCCTTCACTCGCGCGATGGCTTCGCGTGCGTTCTTACCGCTGCGCAAAACGATCACTCCTCCCACGGCCTCGCCTTCGCCATCCAACTCTCCGATCCCGCGGCGCATTTCCGGGCCAAGCTGGATAGTGGCGACGTCACCGAGGGTTACCGGACTGCCGTTGGCAGCTAGGCGCAGTGGGATTGCGCGGAAGTCAGCAAGACTTTTTAGATAGCCCGAGGCGCGCACCATGAACTCGGCCTCGCCGAGTTCCAACACGCCACCACCGGTTTCCTGGTTGGCCTTGCCCACCGCTTCAATTACTTCGTTCTGAGTTATACCCAGGCTAGCCAGTCGCACCGGGTCCAGTACTACTTGATACTGACGGACCATTCCTCCTACGGTCGCTACTTCGGCAACATCCGGCACCGTTTTCAGTTCGTATTTGAGGAACCAGTCTTGCAGGCTTCTCAACTGGGCTAAGTCATGCTGGCCGGTCCGGTCCACTAAGGCGTACTGATAAATCCAGCCCACACCGGTCGCATCTGGGCCCAGAGCAGTCTTCGCGGTTTGCGGCAGCCGCGATTGCACTTGATTCAAGTACTCCAGCACTCGTGAGCGCGCCCAATAGAGGTCTGTGCCATCTTCGAATAACACATAGACGAAGCTGTCGCCAAAGGAGGAAAAACCGCGTACGGTCTTTGCGCCGGGCACTGACAACATCGTGGTAGCCAGTGGGTAGGTAACCTGGTTTTCGACGATTTGTGGTGCCTGTCCCGGATAGCTGGTGCGGATGATTACCTGCACGTCGGAAAGATCAGGAAGTGCATCGATCGGCGTACTGCGTAGAGACCAGATGCCCCAAGCGACGATGAAGAGAGTGGCTAGCAGTACCAGGAAGCGATTAGCCACCGACCAGCGGATTAATTTCGCGATCATGGCTGCGCCCCCAGCTTGCTAACCTGCTCGATCACCAAGCCGGCATCACTCTCACTGATTTCGAAGCTGAGGCGGTCCCCCACCTTAACTCCATCAGCCAGCTCGGGTCGGGCGAGGGCGTAAAGCATGCTCATTGCTGGCATACCCAGGGTGCTAATTGGACCGTGGCTGATCGTGAGTCCTTGTTCGCTAACCGCCACTACTCGGCCCTCCGCTTTATGGCGGGCGGGAACAGCCTTGGCCAGTGAGCTGTGCTGGGCCGTCCGCGCCTCGATACCTTTTAGACTGGCTTCCGAGTCAATGAGGAACTGTCCGGAGGCGACTACCCTTTGTCCTTCCTCCAAACCATGCAGAACCGCAATGAGACCGTCGCTCTCCTGGCCAAGACTAACCTCAACAGGGCGGAACTTACCTTCACTCTCGGCGAGCATTACCAAATTGCGCTTGCCGGTACGTACTACCGCTTCGCTGGGGATCTGTAGAACGTCGGACTGCCCGGCGAGGTCAAGACTGACCTCTACAGTCATCCCAGGACGCAATTGTCCGTCAGGATTGGGCAGTTCGATGCGTAGGCGTAGGGTGCGACTCTGCTGATCGTTTTCTGGAAGGATGCTAGCTAAGGTGCCAGTTACAGGGCGATCTGGAAGCGCAGGCAGGCGAGCATCAACTGTCTGGCCGACCTTTAGCCCGCCGGCCTGGGTTTCGGGGACCGCAGCTTCGAGCCAAACCTGGCGCAGGCCATTGATTCTCGCTAGGGGAGCGCCGGCAGGAAGGGACATCCCAGTGCGCACGTTAAGTTCTCGGATGACTCCTGCTATCGGCGAACTCAATGTAATTACCGGGCGTGTCTGTCCGCTTCGTGCAATCTGCGCCACGAGTCTCTCTGGCATGCCAGCCAACAGCAGGCGTTGCCGTGCAGCCGAAATTAATGTCGGCTCTGCGGAGTTCCGAACAGCGATATATTCCTCCTGCAGGCCGGCCCATTCCGGTACTAGAACATCAGCGATTGGTGCGCCTGCTTTCACTAGATCGCCTGGAGCTAAATTGTAGGTTCGTTCGACGAAGCCGCTGGCACGCGACTGCAGCAGGGCGACATCGCGGTCATTAAAGGTGAGCAGGCCGGTGACCTTTAACGCGCGGTCGAGCCTGCCGCGGCTGACCGTAGCCAGACGCATGCCTAGGTTCTGCTGGATTCCCGATTCAATGCGCACTGCCTCGACATTCTCTCCCTCAGCCCCTTCGTCAGCGTATTTAGGTATTAGTTGCATATCCATGAACGGTGATTTGCCTGGAGCATCGAAATGCTGCTGCGGTGACATTGGGTCGTACCAATAAAGCGGTTTACGTTCTGTAGATGCAGGTGGTGCTGGTGGGGTATGGCTTTGCCGCTTTAGTGCGAGCCAGTAGCCACCTGCGCCGCCGGCGGATAGAACGAAAGCAAGCAAGACTAGAATCTTCCAAGAGAACCGAATCATTTCGGCGCCTCCTCATAAGTGAAATACAGACGCGCCGCTATCAAAGCTAAGGAGCCTTGGAGGTCAAGTAGCCGGAGTCGGGCCTCGACCAGTTGCTGGCGAGCGCCTATCACGTCGTCAAGCTGGAGCTTTCCGGCGCGGTAACTAGCCGTAGCTAGTTGCACTTTCTCTATGGCTAGAGGGACTAAGTTGCTGTTGCTACGCTCAACCGCGCGCTGCAGCCTCCGGTATTCCGCGAGGTCATCTTCGAGCGCTTGCTGGTATTCGCGGGTCAGTGCCTCGCGTTCCGCCTCCAATTGCCTCACTTGCGCGCGTCGCGCCGCAATCTTCGGATCCTGGCGAGATGCCGTGAATAGCGGTAGGTCGAAGCTCACCTGTAGCGTCATCATGTCGCCGAAGTCGCGACCGCGGCGCTGGTAGTCCACCTCCCAGCTCCAGTCCGGCTGCTTTTCGGAGACTGCTTCTCGAACCAAGGCTTCCGCCTCGCGAGTTGCAGGACCATACGCGGCTAGTTCCGGATGCTGGTGCAACGCCTGAAGCGAATGCGAGGCGTCTATAGACCACCTCGGGAAATCTCCCGTCAGTGTTGCTGGCGCCTCTTGACCGATCCAGCGTTTGAGCGCTGCTCGTGCTTGGACTGCCTGTCGCAGTAGGTCGTCTTTTTGCTCATCCAGCACAGCAGCTTCTTGGCGAGGGGCAACCGTATCGACTGTGTTTGCGCTTCCACCTGCCAAGCGTGCGCGGACAGTTTTGTCCAGCAGACGGTTCTCGCGATAGAACTCGTCAAACAAGGCCAGCTTGCGTTGCAGCGTGTATGCCGCAATCCAAGCTTGTGCGGAAGCATTGCGAACCTTTAATCGTTCGACGTCGGCTTCGGCATTCGCGCGTTCTACGGCGGCCTGAGCGGTCTCAATGCGAGCCTCACGCTTGTCGCGGTTTGGGACTTCTTGCATCAGGCCAACCATCTGCATAGACATACCATCGCGCTGAGTGGTCCAGCGATCATCCCCTTCAATCGGAATGTTCTGGAGGCCCAAGTTCAACTTAGGGTCGGGTAACTCCCCTGCGGGGATGGCTGCGTTTTTCGCAGCCGAAATTTTTTCGCTCTGCGCTAGGAGTGATGGGGCATTACGTTCGGCTAGCATTAAAGCGTCGTCCAGCGAGAGCGACGCCCCTTGGGCGGAAAAGCTGGACAGCAAGGCGAGCAATATCCAGCTCATATGAAGTCGGATGGATTTCATAACGTGGATTCCTCTGGAAAACCAACGCATAGGCGTGAACCACCCGGACGCAGCAAGAGCCCGGGCGAGATTTAGGTTAGAAGAGGAATTAGGCGCAGGGAGGTCGCCAGAGGTCGGACGGAACTCGTCCAAAGATGGAATCAATATAAGGGAAGGGGGGCTGCATCGCAGCAGGAGCTATGGGAGCCTTCAAGACGTCAATCTGGAGTATAGCCCCGCTCTTGCATTCTTGACCGCTTTTGCATTCCTTCTTACCGTGCTGGGTTAGCTTGCTCATTTCTTGGCAACAATCATTGTTGACCCTCGCCATCTGCCCATGGCCCGCACTTTTCATCGGGCAAGGAGCAGTCGGCGCCTCAATGCCCGCTATTCCAGTAAGAGGAAGCGTACAACTGAGGAACAAAATTATGAGCAATCGAAGGCGGCGGATCATAGCGGACAGTCTATGGGGCTCTTTTACAGGCAGCAATCTAATCCTAAGCATTGAGGCTTTTTGTTGCGTTTGCATTGAAAGGCGGCTTAAGGCTGATGGCGAGCACTAACAACCATTCGTTCCGACCCCTCGCCGAGACTCAAGCTGTCATCTAGACTGTCATGAAACTGGCAGGTTTGATTGATCAGGGTCAACTGTGACGGAATGGTCAGCGGTATTCTCTGAAATGTATCCCTAAGGACTGAGCAAATGACTTGGTTCCGTGACCATCAAGATTCTCTGTTACGCATAGCAGTAATGCTGTGGGTGCTGGCGTTCGGGGTTGCGGCAAGTCATGGCTGTTTGTCTTTTTCTGAGAACCATGCTGTGCCATCCCCTTCGGATGTCACTGTAGGTATGCAAGGCAAGACGTATCAACTGCACTCAAGTGCCTGCCTGGAGTTCTGTAACGACAGCGCATCAGCGCTCCATCTGGCATCGTGGTATATTCACTTCGACCAGACTCTCTGGGTGCTCCTGCTCACACTCCCCGTCCTTTTCCTGTCTTCCGTTATCCCTCCGCGCTTTGGCGCACTCGCCTTGCACCTGCCTGCGCCGCCTCGGCCGCCGGCACGCCTGAGCTTCGTCCGCTTCAACGATTAACTCGACTTTCGTGCACCCGGACCACCGGGCGCACAGTCTTGCTGCGCCTGCACTACCAGGCGTGGTTGCGCTTCATTTCACCCGTTGAAACACTTGGAGATCGCCATGCACATCACCCTCAAAACGCTTGTCGCCGCACTACTGATTGGCAGCCCGCTGCTTGCCGTGGCTGTCGATGAACATCACCCCGATCAGGCTCCGGCGAAAGCCGAGAGCAAAGCTGCGCCGGCTCAGGGCCAGGAAAAGGCCATGGCCGCACAGATGCAAAAGATGCAGGCCATTCACGACAGGCTCGCTGCCGCCAAGACCCCGGAGGAGCGTCAGGCGGCTATGCATGATGGCATGCAAGCGATGAAGGAAGGCCTGGGCATGATGCAGAGCGGCTGTGCCGGCAAGGGCATGGGCCAGCACATGAAGATGATGGATTCGAAGATGATGGGAATGATGATGCAAATGATGGATCAGCAGGCCGGCATGATGGGCTCGCAGTCGGACATGAAGGGCATGCCCATGCAGCACTCCATGGACCAGCCGGCCCAGAAGCCAGCCCAGTAATCACATGGCGCAGCTCCAGTCTTGGTCTGTAGTGCGGAAGCATCCCCAGGCCAAGACGGAGCCCCCCACTTTCGCCCTGGAGAATACTTATGAACGCTTCGCCTTCATCCCATCAGCCTCCGCCGTCCTTTTGGCGCAGTAAGCCCGGTATTGCCCTGGGTATGTTGCTGGTGATTGCCTTGTTCTACCTGGCGCGAGAGCACTACGGTCATATCTCGCTGCTGTTGCCGTACGCAATCCTGTTGCTGTGCCCGCTGATGCACCTGTTCGGCCATCACCACGGCGGCCACGGCCATCATGGCGGAACGGACAATGCCCCCAAGGACGACGATAGAGGCTGACTCATGCACAGTCATGAACACACGCATCCATTACCCGGAAACGAAACCTCCTCCGCTGAAGTGAAGGACCCTGTCTGCGGGATGATGGTTAAAACAGACAGTCCCCATCAACTGCAGTACGCCGGGAAGGTCTACCGGTTCTGCAGCGAAAAGTGCCTGTCAAAGTTCAAGGCGGCACCGGAAAACTATAGTGCCGCTGTGCGGGAAGAGACGACCGACCTCCCGACGGGAGCAAGTGACACCTGGTACACCTGCCCAATGCATCCCGAGATACGTCAGCTCGGTCCAGGCTCCTGCCCAAAGTGCGGCATGACCCTGGAGCCGGTGCTGCCGGAACTGGAGCAGGAAGAGAACCCTGAGCTCCGGGACTTCTCCCGGCGCTTCTGGTGGACCTTACCCCTGACCATCGTGGTCACCATTCTGGCCATGGGGGGGCATGCCTTGAACCTGTTCCACGGCGCCACGCAGAACTGGGTCGAGCTGGTGATCGCCAGCCCGGTGGTGCTCTGGGCGGGCTGGCCGTTCTACGTGCGCGGAGTGCGCTCGGTGCTACAGCGCAGCCCCAACATGTGGACGTTGATCGGCCTGGGGACTTCCGCCGCCTATCTCTACAGCCTCGTAGCCACCCTGGCGCCGACGGTCTTCCCTGCGAACTTCATGATGGAGGGCCGCATTGGCGTCTACTTCGAGGCGGCGGCCGTCATCATCTCGCTCACCCTGCTGGGGCAGATACTCGAACTCAAGGCCCGCTCGCAGACCTCGGCGGCCATCAAGTCGTTACTTGGCCTAGCACCGAAGACAGCCCGGCGGATCAATGCCGATGGCAGCGAAGAGGACATCCCGCAGAGCCATGTGCACCCGGGCGATAGGTTGCGCGTCCGCCCCGGAGAGAAGGTCCCGGTCGATGGCCTGGTCGTACAGGGCGAAAGCGCCGTCGATGAATCCATGCTGACTGGCGAACCTCTGCCGGTGCTGAAGCAAGTGGGCGACACGCTCATCGGGGCAACCTTGAACACCCACGGCAGCCTGGTGATGCAGGCGCAAAAGGTCGGATCGGAAACCATGCTTGCGCAGATCGTGCAGATGGTTGTGCAGGCGCAACGCTCGAAGGCGCCGATGCAGCGCCTGGCTGACGTCATTGCCGGCTACTTCGTGATGGTCGTCATCGCCATCGCGGCCCTGACCCTGATTGGTTGGGGAGTCTGGGGGCCACAGCCCAGTTGGGTGTTTGGTCTGATCAACGCTGTGGCGGTGCTGATCATCGCCTGCCCCTGCGCCCTCGGCCTGGCGACCCCGATGTCTGTAATGGTCGCTACGGGCAAGGCTGCTGGCAGTGGGGTACTGTTCCGCGATGCGGCGGCCATCGAGAACCTGCGCAAGATTGATACGCTGATCGTCGATAAAACCGGCACCCTCACTGAAGGGCGCCCGGTATTCCAGAGCGTCGAAGCAGCATCCGGCTTTAGTGCTGAAGAGGTTCTGCGGCTGGCCGCCAGCCTTGACCAAGGCAGTGAGCATCCACTGGCGCATGCTATTGTCGATCAGGCCAGGGTGCAGGGGCTGGCGTTGAGCGAAACGGATGAGTTCGAGAGCGCCTCGGGGATTGGAGTGCGCGGCCAGGTCGATGGGCGGCGCCTGCTGTTGGGCAACACTGCCTTGCTGGCCGATGCGGGCGTGTCCAGCGAGGCCCTGCAAGCACGTGCCGAAAAACTGCGTAGCGAAGGCGCAAGTATCATGTACCTGGCGGTGGACGGTACCTTGGCCGGCCTGTTGGCGGTAGCTGACCCTATCAAGCCGACCTCCCGGCAGGCCGTGCAATACCTCCAGGACGCCGGCGTCAGGGTCATCATGGCCACTGGCGACGGTCCGACCACGGCGCGTGCAGTGGCCCGCCAATTGGGTATTGAAGAAGTGCACGGCGAGGTCAAGCCACAGGACAAGGAGCACCTCACCGCTAGCCTCCAGGCGGCTGGGCATCGTGTGGCGATGGCCGGAGACGGCATCAACGATGCGCCTGCCCTGGCGCGTGCCGATGTTGGTATTGCGATGGGGACCGGTACCGACGTCGCGATGAACAGTGCCCAGGTCACCCTGGTCAAAGGTGACCTGCTTGGTATTCTCCGCGCCCGCAACCTATCCATGGCGACGGTGCGCAACATGCACCAGAACCTGGCCTTCGCCTTCGCTTACAACGCCATGGGCATACCCCTCGCCGCCGGATTGTTCTACCCCCTGACGGGGCATCTGCTGTCCCCAATTATTGCTGCATTGGCCATGAGCGTAAGTTCGGCATCGGTCGTCTTCAACGCCGTGCGCCTGCGTAAGGCATCGCTCGATGGCTAGTTTCGGAAAGCTTGACCTTGCCCCCATGGCAAGGTCGAGGATAGCTCCACGTTCCGGACAGGTTCAGCCAGTGTTCCGGGCGATAAGGCTGATTATTGAGGAGTCACCACGATGAAAAATTTTGATCTGCACGTTGAAGGCATGAGCTGCGCTTCGTGCGTCCGCCACGTGAATGCTGCATTGGCGCCGGTCACTGGTGTTGCCGAGGTTTCGGTCGACCTCGCGGCGGGACGGGTGCGCGTCAATGGGGACGCCGATGTCCAGGCGCTGATGGCCGCGCTGCAGGATGCCGGTTATCCGGCCAAGCTCGATGCTCCGCACCAGGCCCCGGAGGGTGGCAAGGCGCGCGGCTGCGGCGGCAGTTCCTGCTGCTGTCACTAAGAGGGGGAGCATCATGCGCAAGGCACTTCGCTTGACGGCGCTGGCCGGACTGTTCATGGCCTCCATCGCCCAGGCCGCCACAACCATCGACGTATACCGCGACCCCAACTGCGGTTGCTGCAAGAGCTGGATCAAGTACCTGGAGGCCAATGGCTTCAGCGTGAACGACCACGTCGAGCCGAATATGAGTGCGGTCAAGCAGCGCGTAGGCGTTGCTCCGCGTCTGTCCTCCTGCCACACCGCAGTGATCGGTGGAAAATTCGTCGAAGGGCATGTTCCGGTGGCACAGATCCACGAGCTGGAGAAGCGTCCGGAACTGCTTGGGATCGCGGCTCCAGGCATGCCCGTCGGTTCGCCTGGCATGGAAATGGGGCAGACCAAGCAGGCTTACAAAATCATTGGGCTTACCCGTGACGGCACCGACGAGGTTGTCGCCGACTATCCGTCAACCCAATAACCGTGTGGACTTTCCCGCCGGGGGCTTTCAATTAGCGTGTCTTGAGCTCAACAAGACGCGCCGCTAGCCCGGACATCGCACCTTCAAGGGCGATGTGGAAATTCCAGATGGAATGCTGTCACTCCGTCTGATGAGGTGCACCAGATGCGGCCATGGTGCGCCTCGACAATTGAACGTGAGATCGCGAGGCCAAGGCCTGCGTTATGCGATTCCCCCTCTCGACGTGCAGGGTCGGCACGATAGAAGCGATCGAAGAGCTTCTTGAGGTGCTCGGAAGGAATTGTCTCTCCAGGATTGACGACCGAGAGAGTCACGGTATTGGCGTTACTCTCAATGAGCACATCGATTGTTGCGCCCGCAGGGGTGTAACGGACAGCATTCGATAGCAGGTTGGAAACGGCTCGATGCAGCATCAGGCTATCGCCCTGAATAGAAGACGAACCACTGAGGCGAAGCTCAATGCTGCGTTCCTCTGCAAGCAGGCTGTAGTATTCGAAGAGCCTCTGCACAATCTCCTCAAGATTGATCTTGGTCGAGCCAGGAGTGATAAGGCCATTATCAGATTTTGCCAAGAAGAGCATATCGTCAATCATTCTCGACATATGATGCAAACTATCAAGATTGGAGTAGAGGTTTTCCTCATAAACATCAATGCTGCGCTTTTTTCCGAGGATCACCTCGGTGTGCGTGAGTAGTGTTGTAATAGGCGTGCGGAGCTCATGGGCAATATCCGCCGAAAAGTTGGAAAGGCGTATAAACGAATCGTCTAGCCTGGCCAGCATCTCATTAAAGGAGCTTACTAATTCTTGAAGTTCAGAAGGGATGGAGTCCAGTGGGATACGGTCTTTCAAGGACTTTGCTGATATCGATGCTGCCACTGCGGTAACTTGTCGTATCGGTCGCAAGCCACTTCTGACAACCACGACGCCCAAGGCGCCGCTTGCAATGGCGCTGATCGCCAAGCCTATCCAAAACCAACGTTCTAGCGTCACGAAAAAGTGAGAGTGGCTGGTGACATCCAATATCAGGACGGCCGTTGCCGAGCTAGGCCCCGACTGTGGGCCAACCCGAGCAGTCATACCCCTATACAGCCGCCCATGGTTCTCCCACTCCCACATGCCGGCACTTTCCTGCGAAAATTGAGACGGCAAATTAGCAATGGTTGAATTCGAGAAAAGTACATTGCCCTCCGTCGTGGTAATGATCGATTCGAGTTCATGGTGCGCGCCAAGTAAGGCATTCAGCTCCAAGCGAATGTGACTGCTCTCCAGATTGGCATTCGAGGACATAAGGATTTGCTGAATGGAGTTGAGCTTTTCGGTGATCGTCTGCTGATCCTGCATCCAGAAGTGCCGACGACTCAACTCACTGAAGCTCACTCCAGCAACGGTCAGGACGGACACCACAGCAAGCATGAACATCAGGCTCATGCGAGCAGTTAGCGATAGTCGCTTCATTTCTGCTCGGGCTCTTCGAGCATGTACCCCATTCCCCTAATCGTATGGATCAGCTTGGGC
Source organism: Pseudomonas sp. AAC (assembly GCF_000725445.1). Taxonomy (NCBI): domain Bacteria; kingdom Pseudomonadati; phylum Pseudomonadota; class Gammaproteobacteria; order Pseudomonadales; family Pseudomonadaceae; genus Pseudomonas; species Pseudomonas sp. AAC. The sequence continues at coordinate 33,280 of NZ_KL647104.1, forward strand.
TCGAAGTCATCGTCGATCTTGGCCCTCAGCCGCCGTACTGCCACCTCGATAACGTTCGTATCGCTATCAAAGTTCATGTCCCATACCTGAGAGGCAATCAGTGATTTCGGTAGAACCTCCCCGCGTCTCCGCATCAACAGCTCAAGCAGCGAGAATTCCTTTGCCGTCAGGTCAATGCGCACCCCGCCTCGCACTGCCCGGCGCTTGAGCAGGTCCACTTCGAGATTCGCAATTTTTAGGGTCATCAGGGTTGGAGCTGTTGTCGCGCGCCGTAGTAGCGTGCGTACGCGCGCCAAGAGCTCGGCAAATGCGAAAGGCTTGACCAGGTAATCATCTGCTCCCAACTCAAGTCCCTTAACGCGATCATCCACGCCGTCGCGTGCGGTCAGGAACAACACCGGAACATCCTTGCCGGCGGCCCGCACCATGCGCAGTACTTCCCACCCGCTCAGACCAGGCATCATCACGTCCAGTATGAGCAGGTCATACGACTCGCTGAGTGCATGCTGGAGCGCTTCAGTACCCGAATTGACCAGGTCGACATTGAAGCTGGCCTCGCTCAGTCCTTGCTTCAAGTACAAGCCGATCTTGGGTTCGTCTTCAGCGACAAGAAGTCTCATTTTTCTGCCCCATAGCCGAACAATGCTGTGAGTGTGCCGCTACTGGTTGCCACCAACCAGATCCTTACAAAAATGTAATCTTGGCATAAGCCGACGGTCAGGCAGGTAGCGCTATGGTTGAGACGACTTCTAGAGCGAGTACTTCGTTTGGACGATCTGAACACGCGAGGTGTGACGATTGGCACGATCCCCTTAAGGCCTTACCAATGCTCCTTTGGCCAATCGGCGCCGCCTTGGCGCCGATTTTTTAGCAATCAGTACGCGCTCAAGAGCTGATGCCAAGAGCATAATTTTTTAACTGAGCTGGCCTGGAATTAAACTTCTATTGAGAGGTGTTCTATGGGTACTAAATTTTGGAATTTCCTAGTTGCGGGGATTTTACTCTTTCTCTCTGCAGTTTCGATGGCCAGTGAAAAGGCAGTGAATTTCGATTTTGGAAGTCGCAGCGCGCCGGAGAAAGCAGATCGGACAGTTGAGATTAAGATTGGGGATCTCTACTTCGAGCCTTCTCGTATAGATGTAAAAAATGGCGAGACCATTCGATTTGTATTGAAAAACGAAGGGCTGGTTCTTCATGAGTTCAATCTGGGCAAGGCAGCGGCGCACGTGCAGCACCAGAAGGAAATGGTGGAGATGTTCAAGAGTGGCTATTTAACGGCAATGAAAGTTAACGACGCCGAGCACGATATGGCGGGTATGGAAGGTGACATGCATGGCATGAGCATGCCCAGCATGAACCACAATGACGCCAACAGCGTTTTAATTGAACCAGGTCAAACCAAGGAACTGGTTTGGACATTTAGTAAAACATCGGGGCTGCAATTTGCGTGCAACGTTCCAGGGCATTACCAGAAAGGGATGGTAGGGCAGATTGCCATAAACTAGTGGATGGCGAGGTTGCGCTGCAGGCTTGTGGGTAGGGAGTAGAGCTCCCGCCGGCGGCTAACAGCGATGCTGGCCGCGTGCGGCTACGCCCTGCGAGCCCCGGCAGGTAGCGGCAAGGCTGATCCTTACAGAAATGTAATCATCGCGACTGCCTAAATATGGCAAATTTTTCAAGGACATCTGAGCCTCTGATCGTCAGGCTCGAAATGAAGTCCACTTCATAATGGCTCGAAAATGGCCCCAGAAATTGGTTCCTAAGAGCTCTCTTCAAGCAGGGTCGTAGTGGAATGCAGAACAAAACGTCAAGACGGACTTTCGTTAAGGGCCTTGCGGCGACAGGCATTCTCGGTGGTCTCGGTTTGTGGCGCACCCCCGTCTGGGCCCTTACCAGCCCGACTCAACCGGCCGTGCTTGCCGGTACCGAGTTCGACCTGTTCATTGGTGAAACTTCAGTCAATCTGACTGGCGCAGTTCGTACAGCAATGACCATCAATGGATCGCTTCCTGGGCCAACTTTGCGTTGGCGCGAAGGTGACACGATTACACTCCGCGTTCGTAATCGCCTGAAGGAAGATACCTCCATTCATTGGCATGGAATAATTCTCCCAGCCAACATGGATGGTGTGCCGGGTTTAAGTTTCCAGGGAATTGCTCCCGATGGCATGTACGAATATAAATTCAAGGTCAATCAGCATGGTACCTACTGGTACCATAGCCACTCTGGCTTCCAGGAGCAGCTTGGCGTTTTCGGGCCGTTAATTATCGACCCCAAAGAGCCAGAGAAAATTTCTTGCGACCGTGATTATGTCGTCATGCTGAGCGATTGGTCGGATGAGAATCCCAGTCGTGTCCTTGCCAAGCTGAAGAAAGACTCTGGTTATTACAACTTTCATAAACGCACTGTCGGGGATTTCATTGATGATGTAAGCGAGAAGGGTTGGTCGAAAACTGTCGCCGACCGAAAAATGTGGGCTGAAATGAAGATGAGCCCAACCGATCTCGCCGACGTAAGTGGTTATACCTACACCTATCTCGTCAACGGTCACGCACCTGATACCAATTGGACCGGCATTTTCAAGCCCGGAGAAAAGGTCCGACTGCGCTTCATCAACGCCTCTGCAATGACCTACTTCGATGTTCGGATTCCCGGACTGAAGATGACAGTAGTGGCTGCAGATGGGCAGCCAGTCCAGCCGGTAAGTGTTGATGAGTTCCGCATTGCCGTTGCTGAAACCTATGACGTCATTGTCGAGCCGACAGACCAGGCCGCATACACCATCTTTGCTCAATCGATGGACCGTACCGGCTACGCCCGAGGCACGCTTGCGGTAAAGGAAGGAATCAGTGCGACAGTTCCGGCGCTAGATCCCCGCCCACAAATCACCATGGACGATATGGGGATGGGAGGCATGGACCATGGAAGCATGGCGGGCATGGATATGTCCGGGATGGACCACGGCGGCATGGCGGGTATGGATATGTCCAGCATGGACCACGGCGACATGGGTGGCATGGATCACAGCCAGATGCAGGGGATGGGCGCACAGATGCAATCCCACCCTGCGTCCGAGGCCGATAATCCCTTGGTCGACATGCAGACCATGACCCCTACGGCGAAGCTCAACGATCCGGGTATTGGCTTGCGTAACAATGGCCGGCGTGTGCTGACCTACGCCGATCTCAAGAGCACATTCGAAGATCCTGACGGACGAGTCCCATCCCGAACCATCGAGCTACACCTGACCGGCCACATGGAGAAGTTCTCCTGGTCGTTCGATGGCATTGAGTTCGCTGATGCCAAGCCGCTACTCCTCAAGTATGGCGAGCGTGTTCGTATCACCCTGGTTAACGACACCATGATGACGCACCCCATCCATTTGCATGGCATGTGGAGTGATTTGGAGGATGAACAGGGCAACTTCATGGTGAGAAAGCACACCATCGACATGCCGCCGGGCTCGAAGCGCAGCTATCGCGTGACGGCTGATGCGCTTGGTCGATGGGCCTATCACTGCCACCTGATGTATCACATGGAACTGGGCATGTTCCGTGAAGTGCGAGTGCAGGAATAGGAGAACAGCATGGACCTCGAACAGACCCGTCACTCCGTTTTAGCCAGCATCGCAGTCCTTGGGGTGAGTTTGCTCCCTTTGGCGGGTGCCCACGCTGAAGAGCCGATGCAAGGCATGGATGGCTCCCAGATGCAGGGCATGGATCACTCCCAGATGCAGGGTATGGATCATTCCCAGATGCAGGGTATGGATCATTCCCAGATGCAGGGCATGGATCATTCCCAGATGCAGGGTATGGACCACTCCCAGATGCAGGGCATGGATCATTCCCAGATGCAGGATGCGGACTACTCCGATATGCAAGGAATGCAACCGGCTGCACCAACGGAAAGCCGCACGCCAATTCCTGTATTGACCGATGCTGATCGTGCCGCTGTGTACAAGGGCAGCATGGACCACCATATGGGACAAGCACTCAATTCCCTATTCGTCATTGATAAGTTGGAGTGGCAGGACGCCGATCAAGGTAGTGCCCTCAGTTGGGAGGCCAACGGCTGGGTCGGTGGCAATATTGATCGCCTGTGGTTGCGCTCCGAAGGGGAGCGACTCAATGGGGTTACCGAGAACGCTGAGCTGCAGGCCCTGTGGGGGCACTCCATCGGTCCGTGGTGGGACGTAGTTGGCGGCGTGCGGCAGGACTTCAAACCTGGCTCGCCACAAACCTGGGCAGCCGTTGGCGTCCAGGGGATGGCCCTGTATGACTTCGAAACCCAGGCAACTGCCTTCCTGGGGGAAGGTGGCCAAAGCGCTCTGAGGCTCGAAGGAGATTACGACATCCTCTTGACCAATCGCTTGATCCTTCAGCCGACCGCCGAATTGAACCTCTACGGCCGGAATGACCCGCAACGTGGTAACGGGTCAGGTATCTCTAACTCAGAAATCGGGCTGCGGCTTCGTTACGAGGTCGTCCGGGAGTTCGCGCCCTACATAGGCGTTACTTGGAACCACCTCTACGGAAAAACAGCGGACTACGCCCGCGAAGAGGGGGAGGACGCCAGCGAGGCACGCCTGGTCCTCGGTGTACGTATGTGGTTCTAACTGGCTATTTCACCCCTTCCGTGTTTCTTCCTAAATAAACATAGCGGTTTTAGCCGCGAGGAGTCTTGCATGCAAAATCTCAAAACGTTCGCCGTCATGGCTGCGCTCGGGGCGGGAGTGCTGCTGAGTACGGCAGCCCAGGCACACCCCAAGCTGCTCTCCTCCTCGCCCGCTGAGGGAAGTGTCGTCGAGGCTCCGGGCAAGATCGAATTGCACTTCTCAGAAACGCTGCTGACTCAACTCTCTGGCGCCAAGCTTGTCATGACTGAAATGCCAGGCATGTCTCACTCCTCCCCCATGGGCGTGAAAGCAGCTGTCTCGGGCGGCACCGATCCGAAAGTGATGCTCATCACGCCGGCAGCTCCTCTCACCACCGGTACTTATAAGGTCCAATGGCGGGCCGTTTCTTCTGATACGCACCCGATTACTGGCGCTGTTACCTTCAAGGTGAAGTAAGTCATGGGCGACCCCGTCACTATCGCTCTACGCTTCGCCCTGTATGTTGATCTGATTATGCTTTTCGGTTTGGCGTTGTTCGGCCTGTACAGCCTTAAGGGACAAGAGCGGGTCAGCGGGGCGGTATTCAACTTCGAGTCGATATTGGTGTGGGCCGCCTTGATCGGTATCTTGCTATCTGTAGCTGCAATGCTTCAGATGGCTAAGGTGATGAGCGGTGTTTCCAGTTTCTTCGAAATACATCGCCATATTTTAGAGATGATCTTAGCGGGCACCGATGTCGGGTTGACTTGGATAGTCAGGGTCGCGGCCTTGGTATTGGCAGCGATCGCTGCCCTGTTCAACAGGCGCGCGCCAACATTGAGTCTGCTGGCAGTATCCGCACTAGGTGCTATCGCCCTTGCTAGCTTGGCCTGGACAGGGCACGGCGCTATGGATGAGGGTATCTTGCGCTATGTGCATTTTACCAGCGACATTGCCCACCTTCTCGGTGCAGGGGGATGGCTGGGCGCCTTGGTAGCCTTCGTATTGCTACTCCGCTCCAAGAAGCTTGAAGGTGAGCAGCATCTCCGCTTGTTGTCGCGGACGCTCACAGGTTTCGAGAAGGCAGGAGCTCTGATCGTTATTAGCTTGACAGTTACTGGCATCGCTAATTATGTGCTAATAATTGGTCCGGAAATTGGTGGATTGGTAAAGAGCACGTACGGTTTATTGCTGACAATCAAGGTCGCGCTCTTTGTTGCGATGTTAGTGCTTGCTGCAGCAAACCGCTATCACCTCAGTCCTTTGCTAGATCGGTCGTTGCAGACTGGTAGTTATGCTCCTGCAATTAATGCGCTACAGCGCAGTATCATTCTTGAGTTCGCAGTGGCGATTGTCATTGTCAGTCTCGTAGCTTGGTTCGGAACACTGAGCCCTGAAATGGACATGGCTATCGAATGATATTGAATTTACTTTCTGCAAGCGTGACTCAGCAATTCCGCGAGACTCGCACTGATCGTCTGAGTGGGTTGAAAATTGCCAAAATGTAATTTTGGCCTCAGCTTCCCAACAGTATGCCCTGGCTACTATGTCCTTGAGCATAATGCTCAAGCCGTCAAATGACGGATGAATATTAGCAAGGACCAATATATGAACTCATTCAAAACTCTTGTGGCAATTGTTGTTTTTGCTGCTTCTTCTCTAGCCATGGCCGAGAGTGGTGGGGATCGCACGTTTGCCAAGATGGAAAAAATCCGCCAATCCTTCGTTGAAAACTCTCTAGTTAATAAAGAGCAGAAGGCATCTTCTCCCGTAGCAGAGTCCGATTTAAAGGGAAATGAACACAGCAAGTGCTAGGCACTTCGTTGTCTCGCTGCTTCCTCACGCCCGTCGAGCACTGATGGGCAAATGCGTCCATGTGCCGATGGGGTCGTGAGGATAAGCTCTACGGCGATGCAGCCAAAGAAAGTTGCCATACGTATGTAACGGTGTCTAAACCGACAGGCATCCCGATGCTGCCGGGTGCCCCTTGATACGTACCATTTTGGTGGTCGATCCCGTGCTTAAAAAGTTTGGTAGGGTTTACCACCGAGCTACGGGATCGGCGAAGCAGGGATAGTCAGAATAGGAGCCTGAAAGCGGGCCTAAATAAACGTCCCTTCGTGGACCAAGCTGTGTAAAAACACAGCGAGCACTGGATAGGCCGGACATGGATTGATTTTAACGATATCCAGCGGCCTCTTGGAGGCCTGGTGTGTCCATCATGGGCATTCAGTTGATTTGGCAAGTGCTGCTTCCACGATTCTGTGCGACGCGTTCGGAAGGCTGCCAATGGGGTTTCAGGCCTTCATTGCCGCTATCAGCGCACTATTGCCCAGCAGGTTCAGCACCCGTTTGAAGTTGTAGGCGAGCACATGCAGGCTCATTTCCGTGCTCACGCGGTTGAGCGTCTTGGTGAGGAAATGGGTGGCGTCCATCCAGGCCTTCAATGTGCCGAAAGGATGCTCCACTGTCTGGCGGCGGATGCGCATCATCTCCGGTAACTGATCCAGGCGGGACTGAATCGCGTCGATCACCGACTCGTGTTCCCAGCGACTCACTCGCCGCAGCGCACTCGGTGTGCACTGATCTTTCAACGCACAGCCTTGGCGATTCGAACTCTAGGAACGGTGCAGCTTCAGGCCTTTCTCAACTGCCGGCAGACAACACGAATGGCTTTGCCGTTGTCCTTGCGGAAGTTGGCGATGGTCTTGACGTCCGGCATCAGGCGTCCGGTCAGCCACATCAACTCGACGTTGCTTTGTGCTTCACGCTCGAGGCGGCGACTCGACTGGATGCGGTTGAGGTAACCGTAGATGTAGATCTTCAGCAGGACGGCCGGGTGATACGCAGGGCGGCCAGTTTTGGCGGGAATCACGTGGCCGAAGCCCATCCGCCCAAGATCGAGTTCATCGACGAACACATCGACTATTCGCACCGGATTGGGGGCCGCGACGTAATCATCCAGGCTCTCGGGCAGCAGTGTGCATTGACCTCGATGCTCGCCGTGGATGAAACGCTTCTTGGACTGCCCCGCTATGACTGCCGACGGCAGGACAGCAAGAGCACCAGCCACGTTTTTTACACGGCCTGGGCCAGAAGCGGACGGCGAAAGTTTAGCCCGCAAGCTTTTTCGTAGCGGTGTTTCATCCGCGAGGACGGAACTGTGATTCTTCAACCGAGATTTCTCTTGAGCGCCGCCGGATTCTGAAATGGACGCATGAAAGCGACCTACCATCCGAGTAGGTGCCTGCAACTGCCGATGCGACACAATGCGCCAGAGCGACTCAAGCGACTACGTATTGCCTCGGAAACGGGTTTGAAAGAGATGCATGGGGCGTCTGCGGGTCCTAGATCTTGATGGTGCCGGTCACCAAGCCATAGATCCCGCCGAGAGCGGCAGCAATCGTCACTACGAATATCATCAACTCGACACCGGAGAACAGCCGAGCGTTCTGCTCCTTCCTGGCCCAGAAATAAAGCACCGTACCGGCCAGGCAGAGCACTGCCATCAGCAGAACATATTCGAGCCCGGCAGCCACGAACATGAACAGGGTGTAGATAACGGCGAGCGCACCGATCACCAGGTCGCGGCCTCGCTCGCCGGAAGCGTGCTCGTAGCCTTCGCCGCCGCGCGCCACCTGTACGCCGTAGATGGCAACCAGCAGGTACGGCAGCAGTGCAGTGACACTGGTCATGTCCAGCATGAGGTTGAAGGCATCGCGCGACCAGAATGTCGAAATGACGAAGCAGGAAACCACCCCGTTGGTGAGCCAGAGGGCGTTGGCCGGAACCGCGTTGGCGTTCTGCGTCCCGAAGACCCTGGGCATGTCTTTTGAACCTGCGGCGGCGAACAGCACTTCAGCACAGATAAGCGACCAGGCGAGGTAGGCGCCGAGGACCGAAACCAGGACGCTGATCGAGATGAACACCGCCCCCCAGTGGCCGACGACCAGCTCCAGGGCCCCCGCCAACGAAGGGTTGGAGACCCCTGCGATGACCGCCCGTGGCGCTACGGCGTATGGCAGGAGGGTTACCGCCACCATCAGGCCGGTAACGGCGACGAACCCCAGGATGGTGGCGCGACCAACGTCCGAGCGAGTCCGCGCATAGCGCGAGTAGACGCTGGCCCCTTCGATGCCGATGAACACAAAGACGGTGATCAGCATCGTGTCCCGCACTTGCTGCAGGAGGGGCTTCTCCGGCATGCCGGTGCCACCGAAGAAGTTCTCGGCGAATTGATCGTAGTGAAAGAAGAAGATGAACGAAAGGATGGCCACTAAGATGGGCACGATCTTCGCGATGGTCACCACGGTGTTGATGTAGGCGGCCTGCTCGACCCCACGCAGGATGAGGAAGTGAAACAGCCAGATGCCGACCAGCGAGACGGCGATGGCCGGGGCGCTGCTGCCATCGCCGAAGACTTCGGGAAAAAAGCGCCCGAGCGTCGAGCCGATCAGCACCCAGTAGAAGACATTGCCCAGGCAACTGCCCAGCCAGTAGCCGAATGCCGACAGAAAGCCTACGTAGTCGCCGAACCCGGCCTTGGCGTAGGCGAAGACGCCGGAGTCGATGTCCGGGCGCTTCGCGGCCAGGGTCTGGAACACCCGAGCCAGCATGTACATTCCGGTGCCGGCGATCGCCCAGGCGATGATGGCGCCGAAAGGACCGGTCGCGGTGGCGAAGCGTCCCGGCAGGTTGAAGATGCCAGCACCGACCATGGAGCCGACAACCATCGCGAAAAGCGCAAGCAGAGAGAGCTTGGTGGCGGGGCGTTCACTCACGTTGATCTCCAATGTCCTTGGCTACCAGAGTAAAGGCTTACGGAAGCTGAGCGACGCAGGTCGCTAGGCCGGCGCAGAGTATAGTCACAGACTTAACACGCAGCGGGCATGAGGCAGATGCTGCCAAGCCCTCTCCGTTTAAACTGGGCTAGGCGTGTTGCTTTCACGGATTGAACCCACAGGCTTGCTCTGCCGGTCGCCTCTTCGCGAGGCTGTCAACACGAATGCGGTTGGCTGATCAAATCGGATGCAATCGCTGGTCATGTGAGGTGCTATTTCGCAGCCTGCTAGCGTGGTCGTTTGCCAGTGCCGGCGAATGCCAATCTATTGTGCTTGTTGGCTCGCGATCCAATGATGGGCTGTTGATCTGGTGTCCACTGCATATTGTGCTCCTTAGAGGTACTTCTTGAAGCTGGCAGCTGTGATGCTGACCGAAACACCCAGCAGCGATGCACAGGGCAGCAGGACCAGGAGAGGGCTGATGCTAATCGGTATGGCGAGATACAGCGTCCAGGGCAGGATCGCCAAGGGAAGCATCGTGCTTCTGGCCTTGTGGTACAGGTAGCTGGACTCCCGGCCGGCGCCGAACTTACGCAGGTCGCGCCGGACCAGTCCGTCGACTAGACCGGTGAAGGCCGCCATGGCGAAGAGCGGGATCGTCAGCACCAGGACCACTGTCCTGACGCAGAAGGTCAGAATTGTGAAGAGTGCGGCCAGGGCATAGGTCTGCACGGTGGACACTCCCTGGGCGGCGAGGTAGCGGACGTCGAATTCCGATCTGGGGCCTGCCTGCGCCACCGAGGACATCCCTTGCATCCAGTCAAAGAGGCCGGTTTTCACGATCAGCCACTCGTAGATCAGGCCCACGATCCATTTCGCCGTGTGGCCGGGTTCCTGGACCAGAACGCTGTGCAGAAGTCCCTGGGACAGCCATCCCAGCTCGTAATTGAGCATTTCCTGGGCATGCTGCCAGCCAGCCTCTGGCCAGAAGAAGTAGAGGCAGAGCCACTCCACTACCACCGCTGCCAGCAACGAGCCGAAGAGCACGCCGGCGAGCTGGAAGGGGAGGCCAATGATCGTACGCAGGAGGGACTCTGGGCGCTCCTGCTGGGTCTGGGCTCGTTCAGCGATTTCAGCCATGGTTCATCTCTCAAGCCGCCTCGTCGCTGCCGCCCAGGTGACGGAAATCGTCGACCAGGTCGGCAGGGAGCCCATCGTTGATGTTCTGGTAGCCGGGGGCCTCCCACCATTCCCCGGAGTTGGATGTCGCTCCTTTGCGCATGCCTGCTGCCATTTCCTGCAGGTTCTTCGGTAAGACCTCGTCGGGATCGTTGGCAGGTAGTGGCATGCGGATCTTCCACAGGTTTCCGCCTTCGATGAGCGCAAAGCACTGTCCCTTTGGCAGGCCTACCACGTGTGCCGGCTCAATCATTGGCACGCTGGTCATCTGCACCTGGTCGTGGGTATTCGAGGTGAACGCCGTCTTGCCGTTGACCGAGTCGTTCGCACTGCTCGCCGGCGTGCTGTTGTAGATCTGCACCTTGGGCAACTGATTGGTCAGCAGCTCGGCCGTAGCTGTCTCACGAACCCGTAGCATGAACAGGTTGTTGAAGTTACCCACGACCTGGCCAGCTTTTGCCCGGGAGCCGATCTTGGCCTCGATGTCGCTCAGGGTCTGCGTATACGCGGTCACCTGGATGCCGGCTCCGCCTGCCTTGTTGACCATGGGGATGAACTCGTCGCCGATCAGCTCGTTGAACTCGTCGGCGTGAAGGTTGATACGCACCTTGCCTGCGGCCTGGCCGCCGGGAAGGCCATCGTCGAGACCATGTTTGTAGATGTGGCCGGCAACCGAGACCAGGTCGCTGAACATCGAGTTGCCGACGGCCGAGGACACCTCGGTATCCGACAGGGCGTCGAGCCCGATGTAGACGACAGCGCGCTTCCGGATGACCTGCATCCAGTCGAAGATTGGCCGCGAGTCGTTGAGGTCCAGGTAGTCGGGTGAGAGCAGCTCTGCGATCCGGCCGGTCGTGAGTTTCTCCAGGAGCGGCAAGAGCGACGCGACGATCTTGTCGAAGTAGGTTTTGTCGTAGCGCACTGCGCTGCGCAAGCCATCCATGACGGAGTCCGAGATGCGCTTCTGCGTAAGGTAGGCATCGATGGCCACCACCCGCAGCGGCCGGTCTTTCATTGCGAAGCTGAGAGTCTTCCGGTCGATCTTGCCCTCGATGGCCACGATGGCTTCCCAGGCCTTGAGATCGTGATCGGCGAAGTATTTCTGCGCGTACTCCACAAACAGTTCGTCGATGTTGATGACGTGCCGGCGGATCTGCTCGTAGTCCGGACGCCTGCCCAGGGCGACCAAGGACTGGGCGATGATGTTGACGAATCGCCAGGCAAATTCTCGGAATGCCGCGCTGTTCCCCTCGCCAGACAGTTGCCCGGCGATGCGAGTCGCCACTTCGCTAATGCGGCCAAACCGCCCGACAGCATTGTAGCGGGCGGAGATGTCGGGCCAGCCCAGATGGAAGACGTAGAACTCATCCAGTCTTCCCGCACGGGCGCACTCGACGTACATGCGCTTGAGTAGATCGGCATCGCCCTTCGGATCGAAGACGATTACGACCTCGTGATCGGGCTGCTCGCTTTCGCGCCGACGTCGGTGGCCATGGTGAACGGTCTGGGTACGCCGCCCCATCTGGACGCGCCGGCGCCGGCGATGGGTTCGACGGATATCTTGGGTGATGAACAACTCGGCGAGTCGGGTCTTGCCCACCCGAGTTGTGCCCAGAACAAGCGTGTGGCCCGGCCGCTCCCCCAGCGCCAAGCTGACGTCGTGCTCCTCTGGCTCGATACCATGTAGCCGTGGCAGGCCTCCAACGGGTGGTAGAGGCCGCGCTGGGTTCCAGGATGAGTCCCACGATGTGGCCTTGGCCAGAACGCTCAGCGGGAATGGTGCGAACTCCAGTCGCTCCTCGAGGCGCCGCGCGCGCTGGTACAAGGGCGATGGCTCTACATAGGGGGCGAACTGAGGGAGGTAGGTATCAGCCAGGCGTTGCGTATGCTTTTGAGTCCAACGGAATCCCTTGCCGATAAACAAACGCTCGTTGCTGATGGGCATCTCGGCGCTGGTCATCGTGTAGTGCGGTAGTCGACGGATGTTCTTCTGGTAGCGAAGAACTCGAAGCGCTTGCATCAGCCGGATCGTTCCCAGGTAGGCGAACATCAGCGCAGCGATCAAGCCGAAGAGCGGCGTAAGGGCTAGTGCCCAGGGCGCTAGGACACAGAGCGCCGCGGCCATGTAGCTGATGGTGGTGGTGTATAGCTCCACAGGAGGGCGCAGTAGCGCATCCAGCGTATACGTGGCGGCCATGGCAATTAGCTCCCCGGAGACGTGATGCTTTGTTGAGGATCCTGCTGGTTTCCTGTTGCGAGCCGTTCGCGCAGACGCTGGAGCATGGCTAGGAGGTCGTCCTCGGTTCTCCAGGCAACGCGGCCGCCGAAAAGGGTGATGACGTGTTGCATCTGGTCGAGCATGAGGTCCTGGCGCCGCACGTCCTTCGGCAATTCGATCATCAGGGTCATGCGTGGAGAGTTGAGCGACGACAAGAGCGCCTCCTACTGCTGGACGGTGGTCGATGTGATGAGGACGGGGTAGTGGCGTAGGCCGAGTCGACCGGCGATGTCCGATCCCAGCGTGGGGAGCAGTTGTAGGCCCGGTCCCCACTTCCTCACTTCGGCCAGACGGCTCGGCCCGCTGACGTTTACTACCAGCCCTACCGCCTGCAGTTGTTGGAGCTGCTGCAGGTGCTGCTGCAGCCAGGTCCTGGAACGCTCATCGTCCCCAACCAGGAACAGGGGCTGGAGCCCTGGAGCGTTGATCACCCGGCCCTGAACTAGGCCGGGAGTCATCTCCGGCGTTACAACGGGAAAGGCTCCGCCCATTTGGACGCCCTGTAGTGGAGGGCGCTGGGCGTCAGCCGGATCAGGTACGAGGTCCTGGTAGTAGGGGAGGGCGGAAACACCACCATGATCCTCGAGGACAACCAGTTGGCCAGCGGATGCCAGGGTGTAAGGGAAGGTTAGGCTGAGCGCGACCAGGCAGCGCGCGAGCGGAAGCTTCATGGGTTGGTCACCAGGAGGTTGATGCCGGTTACTCGGCTGAGGTGGCGGGCGAACGACTCGCGATAGCGCGCAGCTGGTGCGCCACCGGCAGGCCGGTGGTAGCGACCGGCAGCGTCGATCCAACTGCCTCCCTTCGCTTTTTGCTCGCTGAGAATTTCGGCAGTAACAGCCAGGTTCTTGTAGGGGTCGAGGCCTTCGCAGGGGGAGCTGTAGCGATGGCCATTCGCGCCAATGTTGGTTTGCCCGAGTCCGACGTCGACACGAGCGGGGCCGGCTGTGACGAGAGCGATCATCAGCGCCTGGCAGGCATCTTTCCGCGTGGCGAACCGATAGCCGGCGCCGGCGACGTTCAGCGTCCAGGGCCATGGCACCAGTTGGTCGCGGATCCGCGCGCCACTCTCCTGCAGCGCGACGGAGTAGAGGACTACCGACGGTACGCCATGCGCGATCGCTATCGTCTGATAGGCCGGTGGTGGCTCTTCGGCGGCGCGGGCTGATACGCAGAGCTGCAGCGCAGTGACGAGGGCAAGGAAGCGGGTCACTGGCGTTGCCATTGTCCGTTGACCTTCATGACGGCAGCGGGCAGCTCACCTCCCAGGCTCAGGCCAAGCCAGCGGCCCTGGTCATGGTTGAGCGTGATCTGCCGGCTCTTCACATTTGCCGGCTCGATGCCGGCGAGGATCGCCCAGCGCCGGATTCGATCGTCATCGCCCTGGCTACCTACGAAATACAGGTCGAAGGAGCGTTTGGCGGTCTGCAGCGCGCGCACCTGGTCGATGCACGGAGCGCAATCGTCCTTCACAAAGACTGCCAGGCGCCCGCTGCTCTCCAGGGTTGCCTTGCCGGCCGCGCCGTTGCGGCTGGAGCTCGGGGAGATCTGGATGACCTTTTCACCCGGGTACATGCGGGTGTTGGCTTCGTCGTAGGCACGCTGGTACGCAAGCTCTTTTTCGACACGCTGTCGTTCTGCTTGCACCTGCAGTTGGGCATACCGTTGCCGCTCCGCGTCCGATTGCGCCTCGATGCCCAGCGCTGTCAGCGGGTCAAGGCCTGGGGAGTAGATTCCGCGGGGACCTTGCATCAGCAGCTGATATCGCTCGTATTCCTGCTCAGTGAGCCCCCATTCACGGGCCAACTGGTCTTGCTGGGCCTGCTGACCGAGGTTCTGTTCTGCTGTGTGTTGCCACTGCGAGGCGGCGGACTGGGAGCTTTGCTCGGCGCCCGACGTGCAGATGCTTGCCAGCATCAAGCACGCCGAGGCAGCTGCTATTGCGAAGTGATTGAGAGCTCGTTTATGCATGGTCGGACCTATGGCTGCAGGCTGATGGTCTTGGTTGTGCCGGCGGCGTCGAACCGAGCGGCTCGGTCGTCGAGAGAGTTGAGTCGCCAGGTAGTGCCGGCGACTGCGTCGCCGGGGCGAATCAGGTAGATCTGGCTCAACCGCGTGCTGCCCGGTGGGGCGACCGAGAGGAAGCGTTCGCCTCCTCGGTACTCGATGCCCACGATGTGGAACGGCGGAGGTTCCGGCGGAGAAGGTTTGGCTTTAGGAGGGGAGGGCTTAGCTTTCGCGACAGCGGGTTTCTTGGTTGGGGCCGGTGCTGAGGCCGGTTGGGCTTGCGGCCTCTTCAGCTCCTGGACGGAGTTGCTGAGTGTCTCCAGGTCGGCCTTCAGTAAAACGATGTCCCCTGCAGAGGCTGACGTCTGCGCGAGCTGGCTCACGTTGTCGGCTGCTTGTTTGGCATATGCCTGAGCCGCGTCTATCCGGTTGGATAGCGCCTGCTGGGCAGCTCGGAAATCCTCATCGCTGACCATGTGCTGGCCGGCGAAGGTGTCGACTCGCTCGTCGAGCTTGCCCACTCGGCTGAGAAGAGCGTTGATCGACGTTTTTTCGGCAGCACCTTCCAAGGAGCCTCGCATATTGACCAACTGGTACTGCTGGTAAGCCGCGAGGCCCCCGAGGGCAAGAAATCCTATCGTGATGAGCAGCGATGATCGGGTAGGGCGCAGGTTCATGGGTGTCCTCTCGAAGCCGGAAACACCCTCGCGCATCAGGGGGATGGCTGCAGCAAGAAATGCGTAGCCCACCCGCATGGATTTTTTCTGATGTTGGTTGACCTTAAGATGACCTTCTTGACGTGACGTTGGGACCGCGGCTCCTAGATTAGGAAGGGGAACTATCTTTAATATTCATTGAGGCCCATCTCAGTTTTTCTGTAGAGAAAAACTAGCTGGGGCATGTGGCAGAGGAGCTGGACAGTGGGAACTGTAATCACATTGGATGTCGGAGGGTTGGAACTCTGTTATTCCAAAAATCATGTTGGGATAAATCACGGCGCTCTATTTCAGGAGGTTGATAGAAAAAGAACTCGTGGTCGAAGTATTAGTGATTATGGTGCGCGAGATGGTCTGGAGGATGATTCTGCTGAGTTGGAGTGGGCGTTTAGACGAACTTTGAGGCACGTCAAGCCGAGGCTGGAGTTGCTCGGTTATACATTGATGCGAGCAAAGTTCGAGTACGAGAATTATCTTTCCTCTATAGTTGATTTGGATGAAGGGGAAGCCTCTCCGATGAGTTTTGAAGAACTCCTGGCTTTCATTAAGTCGCGGCCTCTTGAGACCTTTGAGGATATTTATGATGGAGGTGTGGATTTTGAGTGGATGAAGGGGAATTTATTGCATGATCCACGGCTGGAGAGAATTCCTACTATTGAGGGTTATGATAATAATTTTTATTCTGAGCTAAGTTATTTTCGGACGCTTATAGATTTTTTGCATCCTTATTTGTTTATGCGGATGCTTTGTGAGAACTCAGATAATCTTAGATGCGAGGTGGTTTGGGAATACGGCCCTTTGGTGGATGCTGGATGGGCAAGTGAAAGTGATTTCAATGCCGGGGTCGAAAGAGCAGATAAAATTCTAGTTGTCACAGAGGGAACGTCCGACGCGCTGATAATTTCCCAAGCGCTTAGTATCCTTAGGCCCGATGTGGCAGATTTTTTCAAATTTATTGATGCCGCAGGCCATCCCTTCTCTGGAACTGGAGGTTTGACAAAGTTTGCAGAAGGTCTAGTTAATATTGATGTTCAAAACCAGATTGTTTTTGTGTTCGATAATGATGCTGAAGGAGTGGAGGCTTATGGCAAGGTTGGAAGGCTAAAGCTCCCGAGTAATATGCGTAGGATGTGTTTGCCTGATCTTGTCGATTTTGAAGATTTCCCGGTGTTTG
Source organism: Pseudomonas sp. AAC (assembly GCF_000725445.1). Taxonomy (NCBI): domain Bacteria; kingdom Pseudomonadati; phylum Pseudomonadota; class Gammaproteobacteria; order Pseudomonadales; family Pseudomonadaceae; genus Pseudomonas; species Pseudomonas sp. AAC. Next base: position 50,009 of record NZ_KL647104.1, read on the forward strand.
GGCCGGAAGGGGAGGGCATGGCTAATATTAATGGTAAGGCGGCTGCAATTGAGTGTTATTTGGATCTTGAGCTGCCGGGATATAATCCGGCTCGTGTTGCTTGGACTAATTATAAGCAGTCACTAAAGTTGTATCATGGTTCTTTGGATTTTAAGGAGTCGTATACAAGGGATTTTATGTCCCTTACTGCTGAGGAAATAAAAAGTAGAAATTACGACTTTCACAAAGTTGGCGCTGTGCTTGATGCATTGCAGAAAGAATGCGTTCTCATGGCGCAAGGACCAGTGCTGTGAGGCTATTAATCTCGCAACGGAGTGATTATAGAGGGAGCATCCCTTCGTTGGCTTACAGCCTTGCTTACGCGATAGAACTCGAATTCGTCCGCTGGCAGGCCTTTGAAAAACTGGAGAGCCTTATTCGCAAGCTCGATAATGTACCGACTCCAGATGGCAGGATACCAAGCGAAATTGGGTTTAAGAACCAGAGTGGTTGAGACGTAATTTGTCCTAATGCGCATCTGCGCTTATCTGGCCACCTGACTACACTCGATTTGACCAGTTACTTTTACCAGATCTGACGCATTTACTGCGTGGCCGCGATCCGCATATAACGCCCCATAGCACGTTCAGCCGGCTAGAGCCGCAGCACTCCATCCGAAGTGCGTTTCTTAAATCCAACGTCGGGTGCGAGAGCAATACTCAGCAAAGTCATCGCCAAACAAGCTTTGAAGCGCTCGCTCCTCGGGACGAATCTGCCAACGATCGATCCAGAGAGCGAAGGCTGCGACACCTACAAACGCAAAGAACGAAGCGAGCAGGACTGCCCAGCCCACCAGCATCAGGGTGAATCCTAGGTACATCGGGTTTCGCGTCAGTCGGTAAATCCCTTGGGTGACTAGATCGCTGGCCGAGTCAGGGCTCAGCGGATTCACCGTTGTCCTTGCCCGCCGGAACGAGCGAACGCCCGTGAGGCAGATAGCGGTGCCCGTAGCCGTGATGGCCAGAGACAGCGGGAGCCGCCAGATCAGCGACACCTCCAGGGGCGGCAGCAGTCTGGCGGCAAATCCCATCAGCAAGGCGCAGACCAGCATCAGCACAACGGGCGGGATGCGATGCTCGAGCCACGCCATGATCTTCAGTTCCGGCTCTTGGCGACTTCTTCGCGAACCATCTGGCGCAGCACGTCCGGGCTGTACTGCATCAGTTGCTTGCCGTTGACGAAGAAGGTGGGTGTGGACTTGATGCCAACGGTCTGGACGTCCTGCTTGTCGGCGGCGAGTACCGCATCGACGGCCGGGGCGTACATGTCCTTTCGGGCTTTCTCGACGTCCAGCCCAACAGCGGCAGCAGCGTCCCAGGCTGCGGCGGCGGTGGCGTCGTCATGCCACTGTGGCTGCGCCTTGAGGACCACCTCCAGCACCTGCGGGAACAGGTTCTGCTTGCGCGAGGCTTCGAGCATCCGCACCACCTCCTCGGAGCCCTTGTGGAACAGTACGTAGCGCAGGACCAGGCGCACGTTCTGGGTGTCCTCCGCGAGGATGTTCTTCACATAGGGGTAGAAGGAGCGGCAGGCCTCGCAGGACGGGTCGAAGAACTCGACGATGGTGACGGGGGCGCTGGCCCGGCCGAAGGAGGGCGAATGGAAGCGAACCAAGTTGTTCTTCACCGAGGCGGGCGGCGTTGCTGACGTTGTCTCAAGGGCCGATTCCGATGTTTTCTGAGGCTTGAAGACGTATGCCGCCGCAGCGAAGACGCCGAGTAGCAGCACGCAGATGGTCACGACAAGGGCGCGGCGATTCATGGCGTGGTTCTCCGGCGAACGATGAGCAGGGTGGCGGAAATCAGGATGAAGGCGAGGAGCGCCAGGAAGGGCAGCGGAATCACGCCGAACAAGGTCGTGTTGGCGTCGGTACAGGAAGGACCGGTGGGGCTGCAGGGCTGTATCTGCTGAGGAATGATGCCGGCATAGAGCAGGCTATGGCCAAGGGCGAATAGGCCACCGATCACCGACAGTGGCAGCGCATAGCGCCAGATCTCGAAGTCTGATCGGAAGCAGGCGATCGCCAGTAGGATCGCCAGCGGGAACATGAGGATGCGCTGGTACCAGCACAGCACACAGGGTTGTTGGCCAAGCACTTCGCCGATGAACAGGGCTGCGAGCGTCGAAACCAGTGCCACCAGCCAGGCAAAGAGCAGCAGATACCAGGCGCGCGAGCTGAGAGCTTGAGTCATGGCGGGCACCCTCAATCGCTGCCGGGGAGGACGGCGGTGAAGGTCGCAGGAACTCGCTGCCCGTCGCTGAACTTCAAGGTCATCTGCACCTTGTCGCCCACGGCCAGTGGCACCTGGCGCTGCATGAGCATCAAGTGATAACCGCCGGGCGCGAAGCTGAGTTTTCCGTTGGCCGGGATTTCTACCTGCATGAGGTGTTGCATGCTGGCGGTGCCGTCGCGTTGCACGCTCTGGTGCATCATCACGCTGGCGAAGGCAGGACTTTCGGCGCCTTCGAGGGTGACAGACGTCGGGCTATCGTTGGTCAGGGTGAAATAGCCGGCTGCCGGCAGGTCGCCAGGCAGAATCCTGATTCGGGCATCGCCGACCTCGATGGCGGCCTGGGCAAACATCGAGGTCAGTAGTAATGGCAGGCATAGCGTGCAAGCGTATCGCATCCTTTCGGTCCTCATCCCTTAGGGGTTTTTAGGCGATCCGCAGCAAGAGACTTCTGCGGCGGTGTTCTTGGCCGGCTCACTGATGCCGAGCAATGGGCTCTGCGTCGTTTTTACCGGCTCGCTGCAGGAGGTCGTATGCTCGGCGCAGCACGAGCTGAGTGCTTTCGCCGGCGCCGGTTCGCAACAGGCAGTGGCTTTTACGGCCGTCGCAGTAGCGGCGCCGCTCTGCTCGTCACAGCAGCCCTTGCTCTGGGATGCGGGTGGCGCGCAGCAGGTGTCGGTGGTTGTATTGGTTCCGCCACAGACCCCCGCGCTGGCAGCGCTGCTGGTGGCAACGACCGCTTCTGCCCGTGGCGCTGGGTTGGCTCGCCACTCCGCCAAGGCTTCGCGGATCACCTGCCAGGCCGAGTGCAGGAACAACGCGGCGATGGCCAGACCGACGATGATGTCCGGCCACAGGCTGCCGGTCACTGCCACGAGCCCGGCCGCTACGATCACGCTGGAGTTGGCAAGCAGGTCGTTACGCGAACAGAGCCAGGTGGAGCGCATGTTCAGGTCGTCGGAACGGTGAGCAAAGAGGAGGTAGAAGCACCAGCCGTTGGCCAGCAGGGCGAGCAATCCTACGGCGCCCATCCAGTCCGCTGCTGGAACTTCTTGTATCAGGAGTTTGCGAACGGCATCGGCCACCACCACCAGGCCGAACAGCAACATGAAGCCGCCCTTGAACAGCGCGGCTCCGGCCCGAGCGCGGACGCTGCGATGCAGGACGAACAAGGTCAGCGCATAGACCGAAGCATCGCCGAACATGTCCAGGGAGTCCCCCAGCAGGGCTGTCGAGCCGGCGATCCAGCCTGCGGCGAATTCCACCAGGAACATCAGGGCGTTGACCGCCAGCACGATGTACAGCACGCGGGCCTGTTTGGCGCGCAGTTGTGCCAGTTCCCCGGCTTTGTTTTCGCAACAGCTGTCCATGGTGGACTCCCGCTCGGTCGATTCAGCGGGTAGGATGGACCTTATAGTCGCTATAAGGTCAAGAGCCATGAACGATGCCCAATTCACCATCGGCCAGCTCGCACGGGCCACGGATACCAAGTCGGTGACCATTCGCTATTACGAGCAGCAGGGTCTGCTCGCGCCGCCGGTTCGCACGCCGTCGGGCTACAGGCTCTACAGCGCGCAGGAGCGGGATCGCCTGCAATTCATCCGGCGCAGCCGCTCACTGGGCTTCAGCCTGGATGACATCCGCGAGCTACTGGGCTTTTCTGACCACCGCCAGGCCTCCTGCGCCTCGGTGGACGCCAAGGTGGCGGAGCAGTTGGTGCAGGTGCGCTCGCGCATTCGCGACCTGCAGGAGCTGGAGAAGGAATTGCAGCGGCTGCTCGCCTGCTGCCACGGCGGGGTGATCGAGGAGTGTCGGATCATCGAATCGCTGAATCGCTGAATCGCTGAATCGCTGAGGGCGTCACTTGTCGTATCCCCCCTGGGGGGATATTCTGGGCTTCAGGGTTTCATGCCCCGGAGGGCTCCCGATGCTCTGGATTCTGACCAAGTACGCCACCACTGCCGGCATCGTCGTGCTCGTCTCGGAGCTGGCCAAACGCAGTGACCGACTGGGTGGGCTGGTGGCGGCATTGCCGCTGGTCACCGTGCTCACGCTGATCTGGCTGCAGGTGGAGAACCAGGGGCAGGACAAGATCGCCAACCATGCCTGGTACACCTTCTGGTATGTGGTGCCGACGCTGCCGATGTTCCTGCTGTTTCCGGCGCTCCTGCCGCGCCTGGGGTTCTGGCCGACGCTGATCGCCAGCATCTTCGTCACCTTGCTGTTGTTCGCCCTCTTTTCATTGCTGATGCACCGATTCGGCATCGAGCTGTGGTAGAGCCACTTTTTACGCTGCACGAGGAATTCACATGCAGGATCACGGGCCGCACTCTTCCCATGAGGCGGTGCGCAAGCGACTCAAGCGCGCGGAAGGGCACTTGCGCAGCATCATCGCAATGATCGAGGAACAGCGCGCCTGCGTGGACATCGCCCAGCAGCTGCACGCCGTGGAAAAGGCGGTCTGCCGGGCCAAGCGAACCTTGATTCAGGATCACATCGATCATTGCCTGGAGCATGCGCTGGATGATCCACAGGGGGTGAAGCCGGGCGCGCTGGACGAGTTTCGCGAGATCACCCGTTACTTGTGAGCGGCGAGCTCCGCGCATTACCGAATCGTCATCTTTCGCTCAGGATGCCGTTAGGCATGGGGCCTTAAGGTGTTGTCATCCACGGACAACAGCCATGAGGCCCTCCATGAAAGTCAAAAGTGTTCTGCTCCTCGTCACTCTGCTCGGTACCTCTTCCTTCGCCCTGGCCGATGGCGGCGGCGATATCACCTTTGCGCGCATGGAGCAGGCTCGCCAGCAGGCAATGAAAGCAGCCCAGCAAGTGCCGGCGCAGATCGAAACCGCGAAGAACTGAACAGCCGTCGACAGAACAGCGGCCGCGTCCCGAAAGGGGCGCGGCTTTTGCCGTTTCCGGCTTTCCGGCGAGGACGTTTCAGTAATGTAAGTCGCTCGCCATGCTCTGGTCAGCACCTGCCTCGTATCGTGTTGGAAACTCGAAAGGAGACAGGCAATGAGCAAATCGAGCTTTTCCAAGGCAATCGGCATTACCGCGGTCTTTCTGCTAAGCCAGGCATTCTTCGCCTCTGCCCAGGCGGTGCCGGAGGACTATGTGCAGCGCATGGAGACCCTCAACGATCAGGCCGTGCGTCAACATGCCGAGGCGGAAGGCAAGGCCGTTCCCGCGGTGGAAGACTATCGCTTTGGCATGAAAATGGATGTGGCCAAGGTCATTCATGTCACTCCAACGGCGAGCGCTAACCTGTGCGGCAATGTTCCCAAGTTGATGTCCTACGAGGACAGCACGGGAGAGCTGAAGAGCATCCGCTATACCGTCAACGGCAACTGCCGCAACGAGCGCTAGCTCGCCGTGCCGCATTACCGAATCGTCATGAGTTGCTCAGGCTGCTGTTAGGGGCCGGATCGTAAGGTGGAGTCAATGCATAGCACTGACTCCACCGAGGCGATCACGATGAAAATTCAGCACGCTCTTCTGTTCACCGTCCTGTTCGGTTCGACATCGCTGGCCCTGGCCGACGGCGGTGGCGACATCACCTTCTCGCGCATGCAGCAAGCGCGGCAGCACGCGATGGCGGCTGCTCAACCCTCGGCCACAGAGGTCGCACAGGCCAAGCAATACACCTACGGCATGGACCTGGATATCGCCGAGGTCGTTTCGGTGACCCCACTCAGCCGCGACTGCGGCGTGGTCCCCGTACAGATGCGCTACAAGGACTCCTTCGGCGAAGAGCAATTGGTCGAGTATCGCCAGGAGCGCTTCGCCTGCCGCTCGATTCGCTGAGTCAGTCGGCCCGGCGCGGGAATTTCAACAGGAAGCGGGTAGGGCCCGCTTCCGAGCTCTGGGCGCTGACCGTTCCCTGATGCAGGTCCATGATCGTGTTGACGATGGCCAGACCCAGCCCGGTTCCCCCCGCGGCACGGGTGCGACTCGGATCGACGCGATAGAAACGCTCGAACAGGTGTGGCAGGTGCTCGGCGGCAATACCAGAGCCTGGGTTTTCAACCTGCAGTGCGATGCCTGATTCATCCTCGCTGATCCGGACTTCGACGATGCTCCGCTCAGGGGTATGGCGGATCGCGTTGGAGAGTAGGTTGGAGATGGCTCGCTGGATCATCAGTCGGTCGCCCAGCACCTGTGCATCGCCGGTTATTTGAATCTGCAGGTCCTTCTCTTCCGCGCTGAGTTCGAACAGCTCGGCAACTTTGTGCGCCTCTGCGGCCAGATGCACGGGATCGCCGGGCAGGAGGGTCTTCGGATGGCTGACCTGGGCGAGGAACAGCATTTCGCTGACGATGCGGGCGACCCGTTCCAGCTCTTCGACATTGGACTCCAGCACTGCCTGGTAAGCGTCGTTGTCACGCGGGCGGGAAAGCGCTACCTGGGTCTTGCCCAGCATGTTGTTGATCGGTGAGCGCAGCTCATGGGAGAGATCGTCAGAGAACTGCGTGAGTTGCCGTACACCTTCGTCCAGCCGGCCCAGCATGGTATTGAGGGCATGAGCGGCATCCTTGAGTTCATCCGGCAAGCGTTTGACTGGAATGCGATGGCTCATGTCGTCGGTGGAGACCAGTGCGGCCACCTTGCCGAAACGCCGCAAGGGCAGAAGCCCGCGTTGCGCCGCGAGTCTTGCGCCCAGCGCGATCAGTAGCAGAAGCAGCGGCGTCGACAGCAGCGAAGAGCGCAGGAAGGCGCCGAGCAGTGCGGCATCGGCGTGGCGGTCAAGGGTGAGAAATACCCGCACGGACTCACCGTTCTCAAGCGTCACGACACTGCGCGAAGTCAGCAGGTTATGGCCGTTGCCCGCCGTCCATTCGCGACTGCCCTTTTGTAGCGGCAGGCGATCCAGGGTCTGCCAGTCTACGAAAGACTCGGTCTGCATCAGCGGAGGTAGGCCAGGCGCAGTCGGTAGCAATGTCAGGCTTAGGTAGTCATGGCCTATGATCAGGTCACGAAGGGCATGGGTGCCCTGAGGCAGGATGCCGGGGCCCATGTCCTCGTCAAGGCGATGGCGAACCTGATCCATCTTGCTGTCCAGCGACTGCCGCGCGCGGATGTCGAGCTGGTGTTCGAGTACCAGATAGGTCAGGGTGATCAACAGCACCATCAGCACCGAGCCGAGTAGGCCAACCCACAAACCGATCCTCAGCGACAGGCTAGCCGGCTTCATTCGCGTGACTCCAGTACATAGCCCACGCCCCTGATCGTGTGGATCAGCTTGCTGGGGAACGGATCGTCGACCTTCGCCCGCAGGCGGCGGATAGTCACTTCGACCACGTTGGTATCGCAGTCGAAGTTCATGTCCCACACCAGGGAAATGATCTGCGTGCGCGACAGGACTTCGCCGCTGCGGCTCATCAGTAACTGGAGCAGAGTGAATTCCTTGCTGGTCAGATCGATGCGCTGTTCACCGCGAAAGGCACGGTGACGGCCTGGGTCCAGCTCCAGATTGGCCACCTGTAGAACCTGGCTGGGTTGCGCACGCTCTCCGCGCCGCTGCAAGGAGCGGATGCGCGCCAGCAGTTCGGGAAACTCGAAGGGCTTGAGCAGATAGTCGTCGGCCCCCAGGTCCAGGCCTTTGACCTTTTCGCTGAGGCGGCCGCGTGCAGTGAGCATCATCACGCGGGTATCGGATTTGCTGCGCAACTGGCTCAGTACTTCCCAGCCGTCCATCTTCGGCAGGTTTACGTCCAGTACGATCAGGTCGTAGGGAAACTGGCGGGCCAGGTGCAGTCCGTCCAGGCCGTTGTCGGCGTGGTCCACCACATAACCGCTTTCGCTCAGCCCCTGCCGCAGGTACTGGGCAGTCTTGGGTTCGTCTTCGACGAGAAGAATTTTCATCGGTCAGCTTCCGCTCTACTTCATCGGGCAGTGCCCCAATGTGCGGGGCGCAATGGCGGCGGAGTCTAAAAGCTGTAGTTACTACAAGGTCAATGTGGTGCAGGGCTGGGTAACTGTTTCTGCGGATTACCGGAACGCTGTCGTGCTCAGCCGCTCTGGCGCGGGGGGCTGGATTACATCTTTGTAATTTGACAGTCACCTTGTCGCTAGTGGCTCACCTTTAGATTGGCGCAGCAAATGACGGCTCTTGCCGTCGAATCTGGAGCCAGCGGGTGAGGTCTATGGTGTGTTCGAGTCGATTCGCAAAGGGAGTTCGATCAGGAGGGCGTTGGGCCATTGGCCTCGCCGTGGCCTGGAGTCTGTCGAATTCCGCCGCAGCACGTGATCTGGGTATCGAGGAGGCGATGCAGGCGGCGGTTGCGAACAACCCCTCGTACTCCGCCGGCTCCCGTGAAATCGGCATTGCCCAGGGGCTTCGCCAGCAGGCGGGATTGCTGCGTAACCCTACCTTGTCCTGGGAGCAGGAGGGCACCGAGTCACGCAATCGCACGACCACCGTCGGCCTGACCCAACCCTTCGAGCTGGGCGGCAAGCGCGGCGCGCGCGTCGAGCTGGCCGAGCGGGGGGAGGAAGTTGCGGCACTGAGCGTCGAAGAGCAACGCAACGCCTTGCGCGGCGATGTCATTGCCAGCTTCTATTCTGCCCTGCGCGCCCAGGAGCGCGAGCGCCTGGCACAGCAGTCTGTGGCATTGGCCGAGCGGGGAGTGAAGGCAGCCCAAGGTCGTGTTCACGCCGGGAAGGCGCCTCCACTGGAAGCCAACCGCGCCCAGGTGCAGCTGGCGGAAGTAAAGCTGGAGCAGGAGCGTGCCGCACGGGATCGCGCCGATGCCTACCAGAACCTCGCCGTGCTGATGGGCCTGCCGCGCCCCGATTTCACCAGCGTGCTTAGCGACACCACCAGGCCGCTGCCGGAGCTGCCTTCGGATGTGACGCTGCTCGATCGACTGGGCGACAGCGCCTCGCTTCGTCTTGCGCAGAGCCGCATCGATCAGAGCGAAGCCGCGTTGCGCCTGGCGCGCACTCAGCGCATCCCGGACCTGGACGTCACCGTCGGCACCCAGGAGGCCATCGAGGAAGGCAACCGCGACCGCATTGCCGTCGTCGGCCTGAGCCTGCCGTTGCCGCTGTTCGACCGCAATCAGGGCAACATCCTGGCCGAGTCGCGCCGTGCCGATCAGGCCCGCGACCTGCGCAATGCCACCGAACTGCGGCTGCGCCAGGAAACGCAGCAGGCCCTGCAGCAGTGGAGCACCGCGCAGATGGAAGTGAATGCCTTCCGCCAGACCATCCTGCCCACCGCGCAGACCGCGGTAGAGAGCGCCACCCGTGGTTTCGAGATGGGCAAGTTCGGCTTCCTCGAAGTGCTCGACGCCCAGCGCACGCTGATTACCGCTCGCGATCAGTACTTGCAGGCGCTGGCCCAAGTCAGCGATGCCTGGGGGCGCATAGAGCGTGTCTACGGTGATGTCGGCTCGGCCTCACGCTAAAGGGCGCGCGGCGCGTTTTCTGGTGGGGTGGGTGCTGCTGGTCTTGCCGACTTGCGCACCCGCCCCGGGTTTCGTCCGGGATCTGGGAGTGGCGCACTGGTGCGTCCATGACCTGTTTCAGGACCTGCATCAATTATTTTCCAGTCCCGACGTCTGACGCCTTTGGCGCGGTCGGGCTCATTCCGGAGTCCTCATGGTCAAGAGAGTCCACATTGCAGGGGCCGTCGTACTGGCGTCCGTCCTGGGTATCAGCGCCTTCACCTGGCTGGGTGGGGAAAGCCAGCCAGGCGCGCATCAGGACGATGCGACCCACGCCGACAACGAACACCACGGCGAGGCCGGCGCATCGGCGCATGCGGAGGCGTCCGGGCATGCCGATGGCGAGCATCACAACGCTGAAGGGGGGGAAGAAGCCGGCGAAGAGGAAGGTCTGCACCTGAGCGCGGAGCAGATCAGCGCCGCGGGCATCAAGCTGGTCACTGCCGCCCCGCGTGCGCTCGATGAAGCCGTCAGCCTGCCGGGCGAGATCGGCTTCGATCAGGACCGCACCGCGCACATCGTGCCGCGTACAGCGGGCGTGGTGGAGTCGGTGTCGGTCGATTTGGGCCAGAGCGTTAAGAAAGGCGACCTGCTGGCCATCATCTCCAGCCAACAGATCTCCGAGCTGCGCAGCGAGCTGGCCGCGGCGCAGCGTCGCGTCGCCTTGGCCAACACCACCTTCGAGCGCGAGCGCGAGTTGTGGCGCGAGAAGATTTCCGCCGAACAGGACTACCTCCAGGCGCGCCAGGTATTGGAAGAGGCGCAGATTGCGCTGGCCAACGCCAAGCAGAAGACCAGCGCCCTCAGCGGGGTTACCGCCAGCGGTGGTGGCAACCGTTACGAGCTGCGGGCCCCCTTCGACGGTGTGGTAGTGGAGAAGCACCTGGTGCAGGGCGAAGTGGTCAGCGAAACCACTAATGCCTTCACCCTCTCGGACCTCTCGCGGGTCTGGGCGACCTTCAGCGTCGCCCCGCAGGACCTGGCGCGCATCCAGGTCGGCAAGCCCGCGCGAGTCGAAGCACCGGACCTGGGCATGCAGGTCGAGGGCCGCGTTGCCTATGTCGGCAATCTGCTCGGCGAGCAGACCCGCAGTGCCGTAGCCCGCGTCACCCTGAACAACCCCGATGGCGCCTGGCGCCCAGGGTTGTTCGTCAACGTGCGAGTCAGCGCCCAAGCGCGCCAGGTGCCGGTGGCCATTCCGGAGCAGGCGGTGCAGACGGTGGAGGAAAAGCCCAGCGTGTTCGTCCGCAACGCCGAAGGCTTCGAGGCACGCCCGGTCAGCCTGGGCCTGCGCAACGACGGCCATGTGGAAGTGATCGATGGCCTGGCGGTGGGCGATCAGGTCGCCAGCGAAGGCAGCTTCATCCTCAAGTCGGAGCTGGGCAAGAGCTCGGCGTCCCACGCTCACTGACAAGGCGCTGACATGTTCGAACGCATCATTCGATTCGCCATCGAGCAGCGCTATCTGGTGCTGCTCGCCGTCCTCGGCATGGCCGGGCTGGGCATCGCCAGCTACCAGAAGCTGCCCATCGACGCCGTGCCGGACATCACCAACGTCCAGGTGCAGATCAACACCTCGGCGCCGGGCTTCTCGCCACTGGAAACCGAGCAGCGCGTGACCTACCCGGTGGAGACGGCGATGGCCGGCCTGCCGGACCTGCAGCAGACTCGCTCGATCTCCCGCTCGGGCCTGTCCCAGGTGACGGTGATCTTCAAGGACGGCACCGATCTGTTCTTCGCCCGCCAACTGGTCAACGAGCGCCTGCAGCAGGCGCGCGAGCAGTTGCCCGAGGGCGTGGAATCGGCCATGGGGCCGATCTCCACCGGTCTTGGGGAAATCTTCTTGTGGACCATCGAGGCCGAGGAGGGCGCGCGCAAGGAGGATGGTTCCCCCTACACGCCGACCGACCTGCGAGTCATTCAGGATTGGGTGGTCAAACCGCAGCTGCGCAATGTCCCCGGCGTGGCCGAGGTGAATACCATCGGCGGCTTCGCCAAGCAGTTCCAGGTAGCGCCCGACACCCGCCGACTGGCGGCCTACGGCTTGACGCTGACGGACCTGATCACCGCCCTGGAGCGCAACAACGCCAACGTCGGCGCCGGTTACATCGAGCGCAGCGGCGAGCAGTTGCTGGTGCGCGCGCCTGGCCAGGTAAAGGATCTGGAAGACATCGCCAACATCGTGGTTGCCAACGTCGATGGCACGCCGATCCGTATGCGTGATATCGCCGAAGTCGATCTGGGCAAGGAACTGCGTACCGGTGCCGCGACCGAGAATGGCCAGGAAGTGGTGCTCGGTACGGTGTTCATGCTGATCGGCGAGAACAGTCGTACCGTGTCCCTGGCGGCCGCCAACAAGCTGGCGGAGATTAACCGTACGCTGCCCCAGGGCGTGAAGGCGGTGACCGTCTACGATCGTACTCAACTGGTGGACAAGGCCATTGCCACGGTGAAGCGCAACCTCACCGAGGGCGCGATCCTGGTGGTCGCGGTGCTGTTCCTGTTCCTGGGCAACATCCGCGCGGCGCTGATCACCGCCATGGTGATCCCCCTGGCGATGCTGTTCACCTTCACCGGCATGTTCAGCAACCGTATCAGTGCCAACCTGATGAGCCTGGGCGCGCTGGACTTCGGCATCATCGTCGACGGCGCCGTGGTGATCGTCGAGAACGCCATCCGCCGCCTGGCCCACGCGCAGCAGCACCATGGCCGCATGCTGACCCGCAGCGAGCGAATGCACGAAGTCTTCGCCGCGTCGAAGGAAGCGCGCCGCGCGCTGATCTACGGGCAATTGATCATCATGGTGGTGTACTTGCCGATCTTCGCCCTCACCGGCGTGGAAGGGAAAATGTTCCACCCCATGGCCTTCACCGTCGTGTTGGCCCTGCTGGGGGCGATGATCCTCTCGGTGACCTTCGTTCCGGCGGCCATCGCGCTGTTCATTACCGGCAAGGTCAAGGAAGAGGAAAACCTGCTGATGCGCGGTGCCCGCCGGGCCTACGAACCGGTGCTGGACTGGGTGATGGGGAGTCGCGCAGTGATCTTCGCTTTCGCGGCGGTGCTGGTGGTGCTTTCGGGCGTGCTCGCCAGCCGCATGGGCAGCGAGTTCGTTCCCAGCCTTGGCGAGGGCGACTTCGCCTTGCAGTCGCTGCGTACGCCGGGCACCAGCCTGTCGCAGTCCGTAGCCATGCAGGAGCGGTTGGAGAAGCAGGTCCTGGCGAAGGTGCCCGAGGTGGAACGCATGTTCAGCCGCACCGGCACCGCGGAAATCGCTTCCGATCCGATGCCGCCGAACATTTCCGACGCCTACGTGATGCTCAAGCCCAAGGACCAGTGGCCGGATCCAAAGAAGAGCCGTGCCGAACTGGAAGCGGATATCCAGAAAGCCGCCGACGGCGTGCCCGGGAGTGCCTACGAACTGTCACAGCCGATCCAGTTGCGCTTCAACGAGCTGATTTCCGGCGTACGCAGTGACGTGGCCGTGAAGGTGTTCGGCGATGACATGGCGGTGCTGAACCAGACCGCGGAGCAGATCGCTGGCGTGTTGCGCAAAGTCCAGGGTTCTTCCGAGGTGAAGGTCGAGCAGACCAGCGGCCTGCCGGTGCTTACCGTGAACATCGACCGCCAGCGTGCGGCACGCTACGGATTGAACGTTGGCGACATCCAGGACACTGTCGCGGTGGCCATTGGTGGTCGCGAGGCTGGCACACTGTTCGAGGGCGACCGTCGTTTCGACATGATCGTGCGCCTTCCTGAGCGACTGCGCAGCGACATCGACGCGCTGTCGCGCATGCTGATTCCAGTGCCTGCTACTGGCTCGGCGACCCGCATCGGCTTCATTACCCTGGGCGAGGTGGCGCGCCTGGAGTTGGTGCAGGGGCCGAACCAGGTCAGCCGCGAGAACGGTAAGCGCCTGGTGGTGGTGAGCGCCAACGTCCGTGGCCGCGATATCGGCTCCTTCGTCACCGAGGCGAGCCAGAGCCTGGAGCAGCAGGTCAAGCTGCAGGCCGGCTACTGGACCACCTGGGGTGGGCAGTTCGAGCAACTGCAGTCGGCGGCGCAGCGCCTGCAGATCGTGGTGCCGGTGGCGCTGCTGCTGGTGTTCACGCTGCTGATGATGATGTTCAACAACGTGCGCGATGGCTTGCTGGTGTTCACCGGTATTCCCTTCGCATTGACCGGCGGCGTGGTGGCTTTGTGGCTGCGGGACATCCCATTGTCGATCTCCGCTGGCGTCGGTTTCATCGCTTTGTCCGGCGTGGCGGTGCTCAATGGCCTGGTGATGATCTCCTTCATCCGCAGCCTGCGAGAGGAGGGACGCAGCCTTGACGCCGCGATTCGCGAAGGGGCGCTGACGCGTCTGCGGCCGGTGCTGATGACGGCTCTGGTAGCGTCGCTGGGCTTCGTGCCCATGGCTCTGGCCACCGGCACTGGCGCCGAGGTGCAGCGCCCGCTGGCAACGGTAGTGATTGGCGGCATTCTGTCCTCCACCACGCTGACGTTGCTGGTGCTACCGGCGCTGTATCGCTGGATGCATCGCAAGGACGAAGATGCCGAGGCCAGCGAGGATGCGCCGGCGCTTTACTGATCCTGACGACCAGCAACGGAAAAGGCGGCACCTGAGGGTGCCGCCTTTTTTGTGGGCGCCTCCCGTCCTGCTCCATCAACGCACAGGCGAAGCCACGGTAGCCAAGCCCGGGATTCGGGTACTGGATGTGAGCGCGCGCAGCGGCAGGCGGGATGGCGGGCAAAAAAAAGCGCCCGGGAGGGCGCTGCGGAGGGTTTCTCTTCCCCCAAAGGAAGTCTGGAGCACTGGGAGGAGAAACGGATAGGGAAATCAGCCACCGTCTTGGGGAAGGTGACGCTTACCGTTATACCTTCGGCCGTTTAACGCGTCGGTGAGCACGGTGTGACAATTTCGACAGCTTGACCGCGCGCCTCTCCACGCTGCTTTTTCCTGGCCACGCCGGGACAACCTGCAGCGGCTGAAGCCGCCCTCCGGCTCGGAGCTACCCATGGTCGGCCAGTTTGCAGGGCACCGCGACTGGAATGGGCGCTGCGTGCGCGGCAGGTCGGGCTGATGGGAGGCAAGTGGCGCGAGAGCGATGGCGAAGAGGGTGATTCGAAGAGAGGGGCGGCGTTTGCCGCCGCTCGGCGCCTTGCGCAAATGAGCGGCAGCTGGACTGCGCTCAGTGTTGCGATGGGAATTCGAGGTAGAAGCGGGTGACCCGGTCCGGCGCTACTTCGACATCTGCAGCGCCCTGGTGCAGCGTCATGATCGAACGCACAATGGCAAGGCCCAGGCCCGTCCCGCCTTCACTGCGCGCACGGCTCTTGTCGACCCGGTAGAAGCGTTCGAACAGGTGCGGCAGATGTTCGGCGGGGATGCCTTTGCCGGGATTGCTGACACTTAGGCGCGCGCTGGAGCCGTACGTTGCAATGTGCAGGGTCACGGCCGAGCCCGAGGGGCAGTAACGAATCGCGTTGGACAGTAGATTGGAGATCGCTCGCTGGATCATCAGGCGATTGCCGCTGACGGTTGCCTCGCCCTCGATCTGCAGCTCCACACCAGCCTCTTCGGCGGAAAGGCTGAACAGATCGCAGACCCGCTCGGCTTCGTCGCGAAGGTTCACGCGCTCGAAATGCACCAGCTCCAGCGGGTGGCTGACGTGGGCCAGGAACAGCATGTCGGCGACGATGCGCGTCAGACGGTCGAGCTCCTCGGTGCAGCATTCGAGCACGTCGCGGTATTCCTCGGGGGAGCGGGTGCGCGTCAGCGCCACCTGTGCCTTGCCCATCAGGTTGGTGATGGGCGCGCGCAGCTCGTGGGCCAGATCATCGGAGAATTGCGACAACTGCTGCACGCCATCGTCCAGCCGATTGAGCATGACGTTGATGCCCTCGGCGAGGTTGCCCAGCTCCGCCGGCAGCCGCTCGGTGGGCAGGCGATGGTCCAGATTGTCGGTCGAAACTTTCGAGGCTACACGCAGGAAGCTGTTCAGCGGCTTGAGTCCCTGCCTGACCGTCCACCAGGCGAGGAACAGGATCAGTAGCAGCACGGAGGGGTAGGCCACGAGCGCCGTGCGGGAAATCGAGTTGAGCAGCTCCCGGTCCGATGTCCTGTCGATCGTCAGGTACACCACTACCGGGCTTCCGTCCTTGATGCTCAGCGCTTGCGCGACGCTCAGCATTGGGCGACCACCCTCGTCGCGCCACTCGTGAAAGTTCAGATCACGCCCCAGGTCCAGCGAGGGCGGGTTGAAAGCGACCTTCAGGGTGCCAATGGTCAGCAGGGGCTTCTGGCGATCCGACGGTGTGTAGATGTTGAGGAACATGTTGGTGTGCCCCAGCGCGAGATCCATCAGGATGTGTGGTTCGCTGCGAATCTCGCCGATCTCGCTCATCTGCGAAACGCTGTGGGCAACGCTGACCATCTTCGCTCCCAGGGTGGTCTTGACCGAGCGCTCCAGCCCTTGCGACAGCAGGAAATAGCAGACGACTGCCAGGGCGGCGACCAGGATGGCGGTCATCAGGCCCACATTGACGCCCAGCCGAGTGGCCAGGCTCATGTACGGTCCTCGAGCACATAGCCGACGCCGCGAATGGTGTGGATCAGCTTCGTCTCGAACGGGTCATCGATCTTCGCCCGAAGCCTGCGTATGGAAACGTCGATCACGTTGGTGTCGCAGTCGAAGTTCATGTCCCACACCAGCGAGATGATCTGCGTGCGACTGAGCACTTCGCCGGTACGGCTCATCAACAGCTGGAGCAAGGCGAACTCCTTGGTGGTCAGGTCGATGCGGTGATCACCGCGGAAGGCGCGATGGCGGCCAGGGTCCAGCTCCAGGTCGGCAACCCTGAACGTCGGTGTTTCGCTCAGGCTGTCGCCGCGCCGCATCAGGGCCCTTACTCTGGCCAGCAGTTCGGGGAACTCGAAGGGCTTGGTCATGTAATCGTCGGCGCCGGCATCGAGCCCCTTGATCCGGTCATTCAACCGGCTGCGCCCGGTGAGCATGAGGATACGAACGCGGCTGGTCTTGCGGATGAATTCGAGCACGCCCCAGCCATCGATGCTGGGGATATTCACATCGAGCAGGATAAGTTCGTAGTTGTTATGGCCGAATAGATGCAGTGCATCGACGCCGTTGGCGGCACGATCAACGATAAATCCGCTTTCGGTGAGACCTTGTTTGATATAGGAGGCGGTTTTTTCTTCATCTTCAACAACAAGTATCCGCATGAACGACACTCTGAAACGTTAAGGCGGGGTATGGCGGGTGCGTCATGTCCGTTGGATTGCCGGCGCACCGGGTATTGCGGATTGGCGCCCAGCCCATGAATGGGTTGTTGGCGGATTCTAGCGTGGAAGAAACTTACTTCGATAAATCCTACAAATTTGTAATTTGCCCATCACCTGGGTGATAACAACCGCCTCCCCGAAAGAGGGACTTATTACATTCGAATTCTTTCAAAATTGTAATCAACAGTTAATCCTACGGTTAGACATGGCCAGTAAGCATAGGTCGCTAACACCTGCACGCATTCTCTGAATAAAAAATAGTGGTGTTGATAGACCAACAAGAACTGCCATTGACCATGGAGCAATCATGTCCCGTATTCCATCCCTATCCCTTGTGGCTCTCTCCGCGCTTACTTGCATCAGCCCGATGGCTGGTGCAGCGGAAGCCGAAGAGGGCTTCGTCGAGGGCAGCAAGCTCTCGATCCTGAACCGAAACATGTACTTCAACCGTGACAACCGCAACGGCGAAACCGCGCCGGGCGGGGCCGGATACTCGGAGACCTGGGCCCATGCCATCATCGGCAAGTTCGAGTCGGGCTACACCCAGGGCACCGTTGGTGTAGGCGTGGACGCCTTCGCCATGATCGCCCTGAAGCTGGATACCGGCGATGGCCGTAACGGTGGGCGCAGCTCCTTCGACATGATGCCGGTGGACAGCGAAGGCAAGGCACGCGATGAATTCACCAAGGTCGGCGGCGCCGTGAAGGCGCGCGCCTTCGATACCGAAGTCAAGGTGGGCGATGTCTTCCCGGCGACGCCCGTCGTGGCATTTGGCGATTCGCGCCTGCTGCCCGAATCCTTCCGGGGTGTGACCCTGAGCAATACCAGCCTTGAGGGCCTGACCCTGCAGGGCGGTCGTCTGCACTCCATGAGCCAGCCGACCTCCAGCAACATGCGCGACCAGTTCGCCACCTTCTATGCGGGTCCGGTGGATTCGCCCTGGGTGGCTTACGGCGGTGGTGATTACGCGATCAACAAGAACGTCAGCGTGAGCCTGTACACCAGCCGCCTGAAGGATGCCTGGAATCAGCATTACTTCGGTGCCTACCTGGCCTATCCGCTGGCGGAAGAGCTGATGCTGATCGGCGACTTCAACTACTACAAGGCCGTCGACGAGGGCAAGAAGCTGCTCGGCGAGTTCAACAACAACATCTGGGCGGGCAAGGTTGGGCTGCAGTTTGGCGCCCATACCGTTTCCGTTTCTCACCAGCAGAACAACGGCAACGACGATTTCGACTACCTGCGCCAGTCGGACTCGATCTTCTTGGACAACTCCATCCAGTACAGCGACTTCAACTCGCCCAAGGAGAAGTCGTGGATGGTGCGTTACGACCTGGATATGGAGCGTTACGGCGTGCCCGGCCTGACCTTCATGACCCGTTACGGTCGCGGCAGCGATATCGACTACTCCAACGCCAACAGCGTTTATATGCGCCGCGATGCCGACGGTAATCCGCTGACCAACCAGAAGCGCTGGGAGCGAGATATCGAAGCCAAATATGTAGTGCAGACTGGACAGTTCAAAGACTTGTCCTTCCGACTGCGTCAGGCAACCACTCGTGCAACCCAGTTCGAGTCCGATCTCGATGAAACTCGTCTGATCGTGGAGTACCCGCTCTCGGTTCTCTGATCACTGAAATCACGGCAGGAAAGATGACAGGAATTTAATGTTGCCTCCATCTTCATGTCAGAGGGGAATCGTTAATATTTCTGTGCGATTCAACCTTTTTTGATTTTGTCGGCATTGTTCTGCCCGGTCGCAAGGCCGGGTTCTACCCTAGAGTTCACCTTTGAAGCTTAATTGCTCCTTTGGAAGAGGTGAATTTATTAGGCGCCCTTAACGGGCGCCTTTTTTTATGCCCCTGGCCAGGCCTTCGGCAGAGGTTTGCGTCAACGGCAAAGGCTAGTTAGAGGCCTGCATCACAGCACCGCTTACGGCGGTGGCACACACCACCAGCCATGCCGGTAGTTTCCACCACTGCAAAGCTGCCAGTGCCAGTAACGCCAGTATGAAGTCTCCGGTATCGAGAATCGCGCTGGTCCAGACCGGCTGGTAAAGCGCTGCAAGCAGCAATCCGACCACTCCTGCGTTTACACCCAGCATGCCTGCCTGCGCTCGTCGATAGCGACGCAGCCGTTCCCAGAAGGGCAGCGCGCCGGCGATCAGCAGGAAGGAGGGCAGGAAGACTGCCAGAAGATAGAGCAGCCCGCCGCCCCAGCCGGTGGGGCCGCTCTGCATCGAGGCGCCGAGGAAGGCAGCGAAGCTGAACAACGGGCCCGGTACCGCCTGGGTCGCGCCGTAGCCGGCGAGGAAGGTTTCGTTGCTGACCCAGCCGGGCTCGACGACCTCGGCCTGTAGCAGCGGCAGTACGACGTGGCCACCACCGAAAACCAGGGAGCCGGTACGGTAGAAAGCGTCGATTCGGGTCAGCACTGGGTTGGCGGTCAACGATGCGAGAACGGGCAGGATTAGCAGCAGCGCGACGAAGGCGGCCAGCCACAGCGCGCCGGTTCGAGCGCTGATGGGAATGCGCAGTGCTTCGTGCCCGTTGCTTTGCGCAGGTCTGAACAATATCGCGCCGACGGCGCCGGTCAGCAGGATGATCCCTACTTGCGTCCAGGCAGAGGCGGACATCAGCGCCGCAACCGCTGCCCCCAACATCAGCGTGATTCTGGGTGCATCCGGACACATGTTGCGGGCCATGCCCCAGACCGCTTGGGCGACCACGGCGACCGCGACGACTTTCAAACCATGCAGGGCGCCGGAGGGAATCCACTGCGCATGCTGGGACAGGCCCAGCGCGAAAAGAATCAGCACGACGGCCGAGGGAAGCGTGAAACCGACCCAGGCAGCCATGGCTCCGCCATAGCCTGCCCGGGACAGCCCGATGGCCATTCCCACTTGGCTGCTGGCCGGGCCTGGAAGGAATTGGCATAGCGCAACCAGGTCGGTGAAGGTTCGCTCTTCCAGCCAGCGCCGCCGCACCACGAACTCTTCGCGGAAGTAACCGATATGGGCGATCGGGCCACCAAAGGAGGTCAGGCCCAGGCGTAGAAAGGCGAGGAACACGCTGAGGGTGGAAGAGGCTGCGTTAGCCATGGGAGGTGTCAGTGTCCGGGGTGGAAGTCGAAACAGCACGATACCTGAGGCCGGTGAGAATTTCGTTGTGACGGCGAAGAGGAATATCAACTACGTCTCTGCAAGAATGAGCGCCCCTCGATAACTTGGAAAAGGCGGACATAGGCGTGACTCGCGATTCATTGGAGCGTTATCAGATCGCTGTTTACTTTGCTTCGGTTGGCTTGGCTGCCTTGGCGGGACTGCTGTCGCCAAGTTTCGCCGGCATCGCTACGGCGGCAATCAAGCCAATGATCGCGATACTCATGTACGCGATGTTCCTGCAGATCCCTTTTCTGGAGCTGCGCCAGGCGTTCGGCAATTGGCGATTCATGGGGCCCTGCTAACGGCAAACTTCGTGGTCGTACCGCTACTGGTCTGGCTGCTGACGCTGCCTGTCGCTGGAGATCGTGCTCTGCTGGTTGGGGCCCTGCTGGTCCTGTTGACGCCCTGTATCGACTATGTGGTGGTATTTACCCATCTGGGAAAAGGCGATTCACGGCTGGTGCTGGCGGCAACTCCGGTTCTACTGCTGCTGCAACTGATTCTGTTGCCGCTCTACCTTTCTCTCATGCTCGGCGGCGCTTCGGCTGTGGTCATCGACCTGATGCCCTTTGCCGAAGCGTTCGTGTTGCTGATCGTGGTGCCATTGCTGCTCGCCGTAATATCCCAGGCAACGGCCCAGCGCTGGAGTGCGGCTGCAAGCTGGAGTGCGGCCTGGGCCTGGATGCCGGTTCCCGCCATGGCGGGAGTACTGATCGCCGTGGTCGGGTCGCAAATCGCTACCGTGATTGGCCAACTGCAAACACTGGCGCCGCTGTTGCCGATATACGCCGCGTTCATGGTACTGGCCCCTGCGACCGGCGCACTTTGCGCGAAAGCCTGGGGATTGGCGATTCCAGAGAGACGGGCTGTGGCCTTTAGCGCCGCCACTCGAAACTCTCTGGTGGTGTTACCCCTTGCCATGGCGCTCCCGGAGTCAGTGCGCCTGATGGCAGCGGCTGCCGTGATAACTCAAACCCTGGTGGAGCTGGTGGGTGAGCTGATCTACCTGCGAGCCATTCCGGCATTGATCAGGGCCGGGCGGCCAGATGCCTGAAGCAGCTTTCACTACAGTCATGCGCCTGCCGGTAGGCTACTACTGGATAGACGCGCGAACCTTCAACCAGACAATTGCCAGCGCTGCAAGAACCAGCCATGGCAACAGCAGCAGATTCAGTGTCTGCCAGCCCAGCAGCTGCAGAAGGCCGCCAGCGCTGAAAGAACAGGCCAGGCCCACCGCGAAGATGGTCATGTCGTTGGTGGCCTGCGCCCGGCCTTTTTCGGCGGGGCTGTAGGTACTGGTGAGCAGCGTCGTCCCGCCGATGTAGAGGAAGTTCCAGCCCATACCTAACAGCACCAGAGCACTGGCAAAGGAGTTGAAGCCGGTCCCTGTCCAGGTCATCAGCACATGGGTGGCGAGCAGCAGCACGCCCAGCAACATTACCCACAACACTCCCAGGCGTGAGATCAGCGCACCTGTAAAGAACGAAGGTAGGAACATGCCCAGTACGTGCAGTTGGATGACGGTGGCGGCAGCGCCCAGACCATGCTGATGATGCACCATGGCGAGCGGGGTGGCGGTCATCGCCAGGATCATGATTCCGTAGCCAGTTGCTGCGCCGAAGAGCGACACCAGGTAGGTCGGCTGCCTCACGATCTGCCCCCAGGGGCGGCCTTGGTCGTGATCGATCTGCGCAATCTCTCCTTTGGGCATTTCAAGGAAGAACAGAACGCCCATTGCCACCAACGAAACCACCGCTAGCAAAAGGAACGAGCCCAGATAGAGCGGCTCCAGTAGCGGACCGCCGAATCGCCCCAGGGTAGGGCCAAGCAGCGCCGCGACGATGCCTCCACCCAGGACTAATGAAATCGCCTTGGGACGGAAGCTGTCGTTGGCGACCTCGCTGGCCGCGAAGCGATAGAACTGAGCGAAGGCCTGGTACGTGCCGACCAGGAAGGTGCCCAGCGCAAGTACCGCTAATGAGCCCATCCAGATGCCGAGCGCGGCGACCAGTCCGGCCAGTACACCCAGCGAGCTACCCACCAGAAAACCTGCACGTCTACCGACCAGGGTCATCCAGATGGACGCGGGGAACATGGCCACTGCGGTCCCCAGGAACATGCTGGCAATGGGCGTTGTGGCCAATTCCGGCCGGGAAGAGAGATGGCTGCCCGCCAAGCCGCCGACCGTCATCACCAGTACCGAAACGGTCTGGAACAAGGCTTGGGCGATGGCGAGGATGAGCACCTGGCGGTGCATGGATTGTCTGAACATTGCGGGGCCTGGGTTGGGTTCCGGAGGTCGTCTGCCGGAAGTGGCAGTGGCGACGATCAAGGAGTGGAAGTATTGGAATTGAGCGAATATTATTCAAACGAATAATCACTCGACTTGATCTCAGTATTTTTAATGGATCGGATTCCCATCGATATTCGCCACCTGCAAACGCTGATTGCCCTGCGCGACAGCGGCAGTGTGTCCAAGGCTGCGACCTGGATGCGTCTGACGCAGGGTGCGCTGTCCCACCACATCAAGGCGTTGGAGGATTTTTACGGCGTGTCATTGTTCGTGCGCAAATCCTCTCCCGTGATGTTCACGCCCGCTGGGCGGCGTCTGCTGGAAGCTGCGGACCAGGTCGTTCCCATCCTCAACCAGACCACTCGCGATCTGCTGCGCATGACTAGCGGCGTCAGCGGCACGCTGCGGATCGCCATCGAGTGCCACACCTGTTTCGACTGGCTGATGCCGGCGGTGGATGCATTCCGTGCGCGCTGGCCCGAGGTGGAGATCGATCTGGTGTCGGGTTACCACGCCGATCCGATCGGGTTGCTTCATCAAGGTCGTGCCGATCTCGCGCTAGTTTCCTGCGCGGACAAGGACGAGCAGGGTGTCGATTTTCATGGCCTGTTCCGCTATCGCCTTGTGGGGTTGGTGGCAAACGACCATGCGCTGTCGCAGAAGGCCCACCTGGAGGCGGAAGACTTCCGTGACGAAACCCTGGTGACTTACCCGGTGGAAGACGACGCCCTGGATGTTGTTCGCTTGCTGCTCCGCCCAGCTGGCATCAAGCCGGTCCGACGCACCACGGAGCTGACCGTGGCGATCCTGATGCTGGTCGCCACAGGGCGCGGGATAGCAGTATTGCCTCGCTGGGCCGTTCAGAGTTATCTGCAACGGCAATACGTGACCGCCAAACCGATTACCCGAGAAGGACTGACATCGGAAATCTGGGCAGCGACCTTGCCCTCCGAGAGCAGCAAGCCGTATCTGACGGAGTTCATTTCGCTGCTCAAGGAGACAACCGCGGCTGGTATCCCAGAGGTTGAGTTGATCGACTGAGTTTTTCCGAAAGATGCTTGCACTTGCTTCGTTAGCCCAGGAACAGATGATGAAGAGCAAATCCCATTGGGAGCGCGTGTATACCGAGAAAAGCGCCGAAGCAGTGAGTTGGTACCAGGAACATGCCGACAGCTCGGTTGCCTTGATCCGCCAGTTGGGTGTTAACCCGGCGTCTGCTGTCATTGATGTAGGCGGCGGGGCGTCAACTTTGGTGGATGATCTTCTGGGGTTGGGCTTCAACGATCTGACCGTCCTCGACATCTCGGCCTCCGCGTTAGCAGTAGCGAAGGCACGGCTTGGTACTAAAGCCTGCGATGTCCATTGGTTGGAGGCGGACATAACCCAGGTGGAGCTCCAGCGACACCAGTTCGATCTCTGGCACGATCGCGCTGTTTACCACTTTTTGACAGGGCCGCAGGATAGGCTGCGGTACCTCCAGGTAGTCGACCGCGCGGTGAAGCCCGGCGGCTTTGTCATCATCGGGACCTTTGCTGAGGACGGCCCTAAGAAGTGCAGCGGTTTGCCTGTAAGGCGCTACAGCGCGGAAGCTCTGCATGGGGAGTTCGGTGCCGACTACCAACTGCTGGGGCATGCTAAGGAAGACCACAGAACCCCCTTCGGGACGGTGCAGAAATTCCTCTATTGCTACTGCCGAAAACTGAGTTGAACACTGATATTTGCTTAATCCACGAGCGGGAAGTCTCCGTGTGATTGACGGCAGTAGCGCTGCAATAGGCGATTAGCTGCAGAACACCTGACAGCCATCAACCGGCATTTTTAGGTGATGCTCTTGCATTAAACATATGGATATACGTATATTCGATTTTGAATATGCGAGGTGCAGTCATGATCACTCCGCCCGAAGTCTTCAAGAGCCTGGCCGACGAGACCCGTGTTCGCGCCACCCTGCTCATCGCCAGTCTGGGCGAACTCTGCGTCTGCGAGCTGATGTGCGCGCTGGACGACAGCCAGCCGAAGATCAGCCGCCACCTGGCACAGCTACGCAGCAGCGGCCTGCTGCTGGATCGTCGCCAGGGCCAGTGGGTGTATTACCGCCTCAACCCCGAGCTGCCTGACTGGGTACACGAGATGCTGCAGGTCACCCTGCGAGCCAACGCGCAATGGCTGGCCGACAACACCCTCCGCCTGCAGAACATGGACGGCCGCCCCGTCCGTGATGCCGCCTGCTGCTGATCCCCTCGAGCGAGTCTTCCATGCTGGTCGCCGTTGCTGTCTTCGTCTTCACCCTCGTTCTGGTCATCTGGCAACCCAAGGGCCTCGGCGTCGGCTGGAGTGCCGCGCTGGGAGCGATCATCGCCCTGGCCGCCGGCGCGGTTTCGCTGCATGACATCCCGACCGTGTGGGCGATTGTCTGGAACGCCACCGCCACGTTCATCGCCGTCATCATCATCAGCCTGCTGCTGGATGAGGCCGGGTTCTTCGAGTGGGCCGCGTTGCACGTCGCGCGCTGGGCGAATGGCAGCGGCTACCGGCTGTTTGCCTTCTGCATACTGCTCGGCGCTGCTGTCTCGGCGCTGTTCGCCAACGATGGTGCTGCACTGATCCTCACGCCCATTGTCATGTCGATGCTGCTCGCCCTGCGCTTCTCGCCGGCCGCAACCTTGGCCTTCGTCATGGCTGCGGGCTTCATCGCCGACACAGCGAGCCTGCCGCTGGTGGTCTCCAACCTGGTGAATATTGTCTCGGCTGATTACTTCGGCCTGGGCTTTGCCGAGTACGCCTCGGTGATGGTGCCGGTGAACCTCGCCAGTGTCGCCGCCACCCTGCTGGTGCTGTTCCTGTTCTTCCGCCGCGATATCCCGAGGCAGTACGCGCTCGACGCGCTGAAGGAGCCGAAGGCGGCGATACACGACCGCGCCACCTTCATTGTCGGCTGGTGGACGTTGCTGGTGCTGCTGGTCGGCCTGTTCGCCCTGGAACCGCTGGGCATTCCGGTCAGCGCGGTGGCCGTTGCCTGTGCGGCCATTCTGTTTACCGTCGCCGCTCGCGGGCACCGCATCTCCACCCGCCGCGTGCTGCGCGAAGCGCCCTGGCAGGTGGTGATCTTCTCCCTCGGCATGTACCTGGTGGTATACGGCCTGAAGAATGCCGGCCTCACGGAGTTCCTCACCCACCTGCTCGACCACCTTGCCGAACAGGGTTTGTGGAGCGCTGCCATCGGTACCGGCCTGCTCTCGGCGCTGCTGTCATCGGTGATGAACAACATGCCCAGCGTGCTGGTCGGCGCGCTGTCGATCCAGGCCAGCGGTGCGGAAGGCCTGGTGCGCGAGGCGATGATCTACGCCAACGTGATCGGCTGTGACCTCGGCCCGAAGATCACCCCCATCGGCAGCCTCGCCACGCTGCTCTGGCTGCATGTGCTGGAGCGTAAAGGCATGCGCATCACCTGGGGCTACTACTTCAAGGTCGGCATCCTGCTGACCCTGCCCGTCCTGCTGATCACCCTTTCGGCCCTGGCGCTGCGCCTGAGCCTCTGACGTCCGCGTTGAGCGGAGGAGACCTCCATGCGAGTCCTGTTCATGTGCACGGCCAACAGCTGCCGCAGCATCCTCTCCGAAGCGCTGTTCAACCACCTGGCGCCGGAAGGCTTCGAGGCGGTCAGCTCCGGCAGCTTCCCCAAGGGCCAGGTGTTGCCGCGCAGCCTCACTACCCTGCAGCAGGCCGGCATCTCCACGGCGGACCTGAGCAGCAAGGGCAACGATGCCTTCGAAGGCACCCCGCCGGACATCGTCATCACCGTTTGTGACAAGGCTGCCGGCGAAGCCTGCCCGGTGTACTTTGGCCCGGCGCTCAGGTCCCACTGGGGACTGGAAGACCCGTCGGATATCGAGGGGGACGAGGCTTCGATCAACGCCGCCTTCCGCGCCACGCTGGCTCGCATCGAGCTGCGCTGCCGGGCCTTCTTCGGCCTTCCTTTCGCCACCCTCGGCCGCGACGAACTCAAGCGCGAGCTGGATCGCATCGGCGCTCTCTGAGCAGGAGGAAACATGTCCGAGCAACTGCCCAACCTCGACCTTTCGCTGTTCGACCTGCCGCCAGCGGCAACCCGCACCAGTGAGCACAAGCCACGCATCCTGCTGCTCTATGGATCTACGCGCGAACGCTCCTTCAGCCGCCTGCTGATTGAAGAAGCCTCGCGCTTACTGGAGCACTTCGGCGCCGAGACGCGCATCTTCAATCCTTCGGGCCTGCCGCTACCTGACGACGTGCCGGTGGAGCATCCCAAGGTGCAGGAACTGCGTGATCTGGTGCTGTGGTCGGAAGGCCAGGTGTGGTGCTCGCCGGAGCGCCACGGAGCGCTTTCGGCCGTGTTCAAGGCGCAGATCGACTGGATTCCCCTGGCACTCGGCGCCGTGCGCCCCACCCAGGGTAAGACGCTGGCGGTGATGCAGGTCTGCGGCGGCTCGCAGTCGTTCAACGTGGTCAACCAACTGCGCGTACTTGGCCGTTGGATGCGCATGTTCACCATTCCCAACCAATCCTCTGTGCCCAAGGCCTACCTGGAGTTCGACGATGCGGGGCGCATGAAGCCATCGGCGTACTACGACCGTGTAGTGGACGTGATGGAGGAGCTGGTGAAGTTCACCTTGCTGCTGCGTGATCGCCAGGACTTCCTAGTGGATCGTTATTCGGAGCGCAAGGAAAGCGCCGAGCAGCTTTCCGCCCGCGTGAATCAGCGCTCGATCTGAGGTCGCCATGCCCATCGAAATCAGACAAGCACGCCCTGAAGATGCGCCGGCAATCCAGCTCATCTACGCCCCCATAGTGGCTGGCACGGCAATCTCCTTCGAGGAGGTGCCGCCGACCATCGAGGAGATGCGGCAGCGCATCGCCACGACCTTGCAGAAGTACCCTTACCTCGTCGCGATGCGTGATGGACGCCTGGTTGGCTACGCCTACGCCAGCCAGCACAGAGAACGTGCCGCATACCGCTGGGCAGTGGATGTGACCGTCTACATCGCGGAGGGTGAGCGTCGCGCTGGAGTGGGTCGCAGCCTCTATGCCGAGCTGCTTCCAATCCTGGCCAAGCAGGGATTCAACGCGGCCTATGCTGGCATTGCGCTGCCCAACGCCGGTAGCGTTGGCCTGCATGAGCGGCTCGGATTCCGGCACATCGGCACTTTCCCTCAGGTCGGCTTCAAGCTGGGGCAATGGCATGACGTGGGTTACTGGCGCCGTGAGCTTGCTACGCAGAGCAATCTGCCTGACGAGCCTCGGCTGTTCCTGGAAATTGCGGGTTGAATCCACAGCCGATCTCTGCCCATCACGGTTACAAAGCGCGCTAGTCGTAGGTACGGCCGGAAATAATTAGCAGCGCCGTGGCCACACGAGAGACGCTTCTTTGGTCATCAGCAGACCAATTCGACTGGCTTGATTTTCTATTCCACATAAACGGCAACCTGTCGTCGCGTGTGATGGCCGTCCTTAGAGATTTCGCGCCGCGCCAGGAGATCTACTCGGTCGACGAGTGTTTCCTTGACCTGACCGGCGTGCCCGGCTCCTTGGCTGCCCAAGGCCGCAGGATCCGGGCCGAAGTTCAGCGTCTGGTAGGTATCCCTGTAGGGGTAGGCATTGCGCCGACGAAGACGTTGGCGAAGCTGGCCAACTGGGCGGCGAAAAAGCACACGCGCGGTGGCGTTGCAGTGATGACACGCCCGGAACAGATCGGCGCATTGCTGCTGCACGCCCCTATCAATGAGATTTGGGGAGTTGGGCGGCGACTGTTCGAGCAGCTGGGCGCCATGGGCATCATCACTGCCGCACAGCTCGCCGAGCAGGATCCGAAAGTGCTGCGACGACAGTTCAGCGTTTCGTTGGAGAAGACGTTGCGAGAGCTGCGCGGGGAAGTCTGTTATGCCCTCGAGGAGGGGCCGGCGCCGAAGAAGATGATTGCCTGCAGCCGCAGCTTCAGCGATCGGGTGACCGAGCAGGCGGCGCTGCGCGAGGCAATAGCCAGTTATGCTGCCCGGGCTGCGGAAAAGCTGCGTGCCCAGGGCGACTATGCCTGTGCGCTGCAGGTGTTCATCCAGACAGGGCAGTTCAACGATCGGGAGCGGCGTTATGCCAATGCGGCTACGGTGCCGCTGCTGACACCCTGTTCAGATACCCGCGACTTGGTCGCTGCCGCTCTGGCTGGCCTGGATCGCATATTCCGGCCGGGCTTCCGCTACATGAAGGCTGGGGTGGTGCTCATGGACCTGGTCGCCCCAGGCCTCGCCCAGGTCGACATGTTTGCACCGGCACCGCGGCCTGGCGGCGAACGGCTGATGGCAGTGATGGATCGGATCAATGCGGAGTTCGGACGGGGCACTCTTCGCCCAGGGCGAGTACCGCCGATTCCTGGATGGAGGATGAAACAAGAATTGAAGTCTCCAGGCTATGTTTCACGATGGGATGAAATTCCGTCGATATGTTGAGTAATATAGCTGCTCTAATCACATGGGAAGTTTATCTTGAAGAAGTCAGTAGTGGGAAGTGTGGTATTCGTAGCATGCGTTGTTGGCTATGGGGTTTATCTGGCGGCTGGAGCAGGGACTACCGCTGGAGGTTATTCCGCCATCAAGGATCTCAACGAATGCGCGCGCCTCTCGCTCAATATGCCCGGGTCTACTGAAAAAGCGAAAACGTTCCTGCGCGATATACAAACCAGATTGCCTGCAGAGTCGGCCGCGGCCAACGCTGCCCAGGGTGTAGTCGCTGCAACCGACGCGATGGCGGGTCATAAAACAGAGCAGCCAAGCCTCACAGCAGAGCTGCAAAAATGCATCGGAGATTTGAAGCGCGCAGTGGAGAACGCAGATAAAGGATAGTCGCTACAGCAGAGCGCCCTAAGCATGTCTGGGCGCTCTGAGAGTTACATAGTTGAGTCAGAGCTTCAAACCAAGGCGGCGATCAATCTCCTCATGATGAGCTTCTGCTAGCAACATATCTCTCGAAAAGTCCACCAGAGACACTTTTAGTCTGGTCCAGAGTTCAAGCTGTCTTTTGTTCATCTCGGAAGTGGTTAATTCGATCGTCCGAACAGCTTCGTTTAGTTCCTCGAATGCCATTGCGCATGTGGCAGTGGTCATTTTTCGGATATCGATGATGTCCGGTATCAAGTTTTGCTCAGACATACAGCTCGCTCCTGCGTAATGACAAACAGTCGCCTGGTTCAGGCTCTGAAAAGAAAGGCCACCCTGAGGTGGCCTTTAATTTATGCAGCAATCAATTGCCGCGCCAGTGCCATCTCAACCGAGTCACCGTCCTGGTTCAGCGAGTCGAGGCCTGACTCCGGAACGTCTCCCGACGTGCTCTGTGCCACGGCGATCTTCTTGGCCATCAGCTGCAGGCAGGTGATCTGCGAGCTGCCGGCGTAGCCGAAGAAGATGACGCGCACCGGGTGTTTCTGCCCGATTCTCCACGACCGCCGCGCCGCTTGTTGCAGCGTGTAGACGTTGTAGCCCGTCTGCAGGAACGCAATGGTCGGGAAGTCCAGGAGGTCCAGTCCAGTCTTGACCAGCTCTGGATTGGTGATCAGCACGTCGATGCCGCGGTCGACCTGGTCGAGGATCCAATCCTCGCGTCGTGCGGTATCTACCGTGGCCCTCAGCACAGCTACCTTCAGCCCCGCCTGCTTGAGAACCTTCTTCAGCCTGGACGTAGTGTCGCGCGTCCCACTGTAGACGGTGTATGCGAGGACCTTGCGGCCGTTCGCTTTTTCCTCGAGGCAGAGGTCCAAGAGCGCCTGCTCCTTGGGCATCAGTTGCTCGTCACCGAAGATCGCAGGAACGAAAGCTAGCGTTTCCCGGGTTCGAGGATGTTTGACCATCTCCGATCGGAAGCAGCAGTCCGGCCAGGCCAGCAGCACATTGAGCACCACACCCAGTAGGGTGGTGTCTCGCCGTGCCAAGGCCTGGCGGAGTTCAGTGGTCAACGTGGCAGCCAAGCGCTGGTAGGCCGAGGCCTGCTCCGGCGCCATGGGCACGTCGACGAACTCCTCCTGGTAGTCGGGCAGCACGTTGCCACCGATGTCCTTGAGCTTCAGGAACACGGTGAACGGCAGCACGAACCGGTGAATGCCTTTAGGGCCGAAGCCAGGGGCTTTCACCGTTCGTACCGAGAGCTTCTTGCCCTTGGCGGTCTTGTGCGAGTCCCCGTCGCGCTCGGTGTAGATGTCCTTCAGCACTCCGTGATCGCGCATGAACGACATAGCTGCAGGAGCCATGCTGCCGCGCGCGTTGGGTCGGTAGCCGTCCTCGATCATGCGCCGGGTGAGGATGCGGAACAATAGGTAGAACAGGTCGTCGGCATAACCGCCCATGAGTGTTCCGGTCAGCAACACGGATTTCCGTGCTTTGGCTGCCAGAACGCCCATGGCCTGGCCCTGGGCCGAACCACTGTTCTTGTACTCATGTCCCTCGTCCACCACCAGCAGGTCGAAGTATCCATCGGGTAGGTAGCGCTTGATGAATTCGGTCGGTTGGTAACCCCCCTCGCCGAACCCGAACTCGATGTTGGCCATCGACCGTTCCATGCGTTTGGCCTGGCGGTCGCTGAAGACGAAGTTGCCCTTGGCGTCCATCAGGTTGATGAACTCCGAGACGTTGTCCACCAGCATGGAGGCCAGGAAGTCCTCGCCGAAGTCGTTGAGCAAGCGCTCGGCCCTGACCGGTCCTATGGTGGGGATGCGGCACATTGACTTGAGAATCGTTGCACGCCGGTCACCACCATCGACCTTGCCAGGCCGCATGAGTGTCCAGAGGGCACCCTTGCAGGCAAGACAGGTGCGTCGGCGATCACTGCGTTCGAACTCCTCGACGGTGACCAGGTTGCCCTCCAGGTCCTCGAGGACCTGGCCGCAATCTGGACACGAAGCGAGCAGCAAGCCGCCGGCTGAGCGTTTCTTCCAACAGGCAAGCCGCCAGTGGAATCCCATCCGCATCCGGACGCGGCCGAGGATGAAGAACTCCTGGCGACCATCGTAGGCCTCGCCCATCTGGTCTCGTAACTTGAGCAACTTAACCAGAGTGTCCGGACCGTTGAGCACCCAGACGCGGGCGTTAGGGATAGTTTCCAGGATCTCCCGGCGCCACTTGTAGACCAGGTGAGGTGGAGAGATGACCATTGTTCGACGGTAACCTGCCGCGTGCATTACAGCTGATACAGCGATGGCCATCATCGTCTTCCCGGTACCCATCTCTGCGTTGATGACGCCAGCCTGCTCGTTGCGGTCTAGAAGCAGCGCCGCTATGGCTTGAACCACCTCAGCCTGGGCCGCGAAGGGCTTGCGCTTGAGGTTATCCATCACCAACTGGCGTTGCATGTTGTTGGCGCCGGCGTAGACCGGAGGGTTGGAGCGGTTGAGTGACGCCAGGAGCTCATCGCCGAACTCGTCGATGAAGTCAGTCAGGTTGATATTCAGTGGGGAAGCGGCCGAAGCGGCCGGTTGGGTCAGCGTGTTCATGTGCATCTCCTGCAGGTGATGAAATGCAGGGCATGCGTGTCCCCCTTCGGGTATCGGCATACCCTGCAGGGTGGTGTGGAGTTGGGGGCCGCGTAGGTGGTGGGTTAGTAATCGCTGGGGAGCAGCAAGGTGGTGGAGCTGCGGTCGGCCTCGGTGATGATCCAGATCCTGGACTCATCGCCGGCGTCGACATCGTAGCTGGAGAACAACCTGTCACCGTGCTTCAAGGCTTGCTGGTTGGTGTTCCAGTCCTCGTCGCAGAGATTCCCCCAGTCGCCTACCAGGTGGCGTTTGAGGTAGGTGGTGGGGTTGAGTTGGCCGATCTCCACCAAGTGGCTGATGGCAGCGGTCATCACAATCTGCCCCGGGAAGAACAGCGGTCCAGGTTCAGGCTCAGGCCGGGGAGTGTCGGCCACCTCTGTGGTCGCGGCGGATGAGCTGATGGTCAGCACGCAGCCATGATTCGCGGAGGAGGGCGTCATTTCCCAAGCCCTGATGATCGGTATGAAGCGGTCGGTGAGGATCCGCACCTCGGTGACGTTGCCGTCTTCGTCTTCGGTGAATTCGGTCTTGCGGACCTTGTCCTTATAGGTGTCACCCTTGACGACTAGGGTCCGGCCCGACCTCGAGCGCACAACGCCGGAGATCGCCCCGGCAGCTAGGGCTAGAGCCAAGTGCCAGCGGGAGAGCTCCCTGACAGGCGGGCGAGGCTGCAGGCCTGTCTGGCCGAAGTGGAGGCTGAAGTCAGGCCACAGGCCCCTTAAGCGTTGAATCTCGCCGGCGAACTGCTCTGGCTCCAGTGTTACTCGGTAGAAGTGCTCCAGCTCGTTTGTTGCCGGTAGGACCGCATAGGGCTCCCATGGCCAGCTGGCTGGAATCTCCTCAGCCTGGTCCAGGCCGGCGCCGATCGCCTGCAGGTGAGATCTAACCTGGCTGACGTCAGCCCTGGCCAGGTCCTGCCGACGTACCCGGATGCCGAAGATCACCACCTGCTTGAAGGTGGGATCCGCGGCGCCGTAAACGCGCAGGGCGGTGAAGTGGTTGCTCAGCCATCCAGTCAGCTCGTCGTCCAGCACATAGTGAGGAACGATGAGCACCATCACGCCGCCGTACTGCAGTAGCGGGAGACAGCGCTGGTAAAAGGCCTTCTCCAGCCGCCGGCGGCCGCTTCCTTGGTACTGGGATGCACCTGAGTGGTCCGCCACCAGGTCACCATAGGGTGGGTTGAGCCAGAGCAAACCGAACGACTGCCGGCTGATCAGGGTGTCGAAGAGGTCGCTGTGCAACACCCGGTCGAGAATGCCACGGGCATGGTCGGCGCGTTCGCGGTCATATTCGACGGCGAACGCTTGGACCTGGTCGCGGCCCAGAACATGGGCTGCCTCAGCCAGGGCAACGCCCTCTCCAGCGCACGGATCGCAGATCCTCATCCTGCCCGAAGGGGCGGGAATGAGCGCCTGCAGGGCGCGTTCGAGTGTGACTTCGTCAGTGGGGTAATAGCCATTGCGGGCGAAGTTGCGCGCCAGGCGCGGAAACATGAGTGCCATGGGGCTTCCTTGAGTCGATAGTTGGAGCTCAGGCCTGGGCCTGAGCATCGGTGGTGAGTTCGCCGCGGCGGATCAGCTCTCCGAGGGAGGGCTCGAGCACGTCGAGCTGGAGAGTGAGGCGCCAAGCGCAGACGTTGCCGATCGCCCCGGGCAGGGCGGTCAACATCTGGTGCTGGATGAGGACTCCCATCACCGGCTCGCGCCAGTGTGGGAGGAGGGGCAGCGGACAGGTTTCCATTACCAGCGGCCAGAGCCGGTGGTGTGGATCCTCCTCGCGCTCCAGGAGCGCGAAGGCGAAGTGATTGGCCTGGTCGGGCGTCGAGGCGCGACGATCAAACAGCCAGAGATGCAAGAGGCTGCCGAACAGAGTGCCGCGGAACTGCCTTGTGGTGCGTTTTTCGAGCAGCTCCTGGTTGGGGAAGACAGGTAGGCGCCGACCGTCCACGATGACGTGGAACTGGTCGATCCCGCTCTCCTCCCGACCAAGCGTCAGCCTGGCCAGAAACTCCTGCAGTACGGTGTCGCGTCCCCAGGCGGAAAGGAACACCAGGTTGCGCTGCTCATCGCACACGCAGGCGTCGACGAACAGGTCAGGGAGCTCCTCGATCTGGAAGAGCTTGGTTGGACTGGGCATAGCGATCCTCCGAAGGAGGGCTGCCCGCCCCAGAGGGGCGGTGAAGCCCCTTGGGGTAGGTCCAGGTGGTGTTGGTTAGCGTCAGCGGACGCTCTTGGTAGCGGGGCAGAAGACCAGGCCGTTGGCCTCATGGAGAGGGCCTTGGCCTGCGAGGAAAATCATCTGCAGATACTGCGAGCGAAGTGCGACTGCAGCTTCAGCCTGCTCCAGGGAGAGGCCGAGTTCTTCGATGAAGAAGTCGACCATCTCCTCGTCGCAGGACACTTCGTTGTTGGACAGCTGGTCCTCGACGTTGCTGAGGATTTCCGGGGTCAGGCTGGCGAAAATGGCATTCATGGTGAGCTCCTGTTGTGGTTGCAAGGAGCTCCCTGAGGGAGCCCCTCAGGGTGGTCGGTTGGTGTTCAGGCTTGGTGATGCTGCCGAAGCTGCTCTCGCCAGACCAGGTTCACTCCGAAGGTGGCCATGTCGAGAAAGTCGAGGGGGCAGCCGTAGTAGTAGGGTCCCATCGACTCGCTGATGGACTGGCTTCCCCAATAGCCGTTGCTGACATCGAGGAGGTCGAGGTTGATGAAGGTGAAGCTGTCGCCTTCCAGGTTGCCATTGATTAGGCCCGCGACGTGAAGAGTTAGCTTCACTACGGTCCAGAGCTCATTGCCGACAACGGAGTGAGCAAGGATCTCCCTGTCACGCGAGAAGGTGGACGATGCTGCAAGCAGCTCGCGTAGAAGCTGCTCCTTGGATCGATGTGAAAATAGCCAGCCCATGGGTGCTCTCCTCTGTTAGGCCGAGACTCCCTTGCCGGGAGTACCCGGCTGGGTGGTGGCGTCAGATCAGAGGCTGACGCGGTTGAAGCGGATGCATCGATCCAGCCGCTGGGTGAGCCGCAGGGTATATTCCTGTGCCTGCGCACCGGAGACACTCCAGGGAGTATCTCCGCCCGGGTCTGCTGGCTGCTCGCCCTGCGCTGCGCGGATACGCAGCTGGGCGATGGCCAGGTCGACCATCGACCGATCGTAAAGCGCGATCACGAAGAGATCCGCGAGGTCTTCCGCACCCACTTCGCGTAACGAGCTGGATGCCTGCAGCAGCAGGTTGGAAAACTCAGTTAAGGCGTAAAGCTGGTTCATGGCGTTCTCCTGTTCCAGACCTGGAGTTTGAAGTCCAGGGAGTACCCGAGCTCGCCCAAACGTGCGCACTGCGCGCGCAAGCGTTGTCGGTCAACGGTGGGGTCTAGTTTCACGGTATCGGCCAGGGGCCAGACCGTGCCGAAGAGTTCTTCGTCTGGTGATTCATCACTGTTCGGTGCGGCCGGTGCAGCGGGCTTCATGCCGAACGGTTCATCGGAGTCGGCTGGTGCCGCAATCAATGTGGACGTGCGGGCAACTGGCTGCTGAGCCTTCGACGGCTTCACCGCCGGCGGCGAGCTCTCCTCCTCAAGGGGATCGAGCACGGTCGTCGACAGCTGCTCTTCGTCTTCGGCGCTGAGATTGGTTACATCGTCCAGGCTCATGCCGCCGAGCTCGGCCCTGATCTCGACAACCAGTCGTCCACCGTGGGTGTAGTAGGACGGGCGGATTTGCGTGATTGCAAAATCGCCCTGGTACTTACCCTCCGTGTACTGGTCCAGGCCGGGGTCCTTGATGACGAATTCGCCAATGGAGGTCACCAGCCGCCCCACGTTGAATGGGCCGTTGCGACCTGTGATGGTGCGGATGGCCAACTGGCCAGCGATGCTGATCATGTTGTCTGCCTATGGAAAAGGAAGTCCCGCCGGCGGCGGGACTGTAGGTGGTTGTGAAGCTAGTCCTGGTCGACCTCGGGGGAGGTTTCGTCCAGGAGCTCGACGTGGAGGTAGGGAGGTTCAGACTGGGGCCGGACGACAGTGAGCGAGAGTGAGATCCACACTCGTTCACGACCGACAGGCTGTTTGTGTACGACGGCGAAGACGAACTTTTCCGCATCCGGTGCGAGCTTCAGCTCGTACCATGCCGCTTGCACCACACTGGCCAGGCGCAGGCTCATCTCCCCAACCCGGTTCGGGTTTTCAAGATAAACCGCGCTGAGCCAGGCGCTGTTGCTCAGCACGACCGGGTACTTCAGGTACGCAGCAGTTTCCTGCGTCTTGGGGTTTGCCGGGACAGGCATTCGAGGTCTCCTACAGGTGCGGGGAGGCCTCATCCGCGGGGAAGGGTCCCCGCGTGGGTGGTGGAAGATGCACTCCATCAACAAGTGATGCGACCGCGCTACCGAGTGCTTGGCGGTCTTGGGGGGGGTTAGCGCTTGCGCGCCGGAGCCTTAAACCCTGGCTCCCTTGGAGGCACTGTCAACGACAGCGAGCCAATCCGGAATTAGGGGCCTGAGGGGAATCCCGCAGGCCAGAATGCTCAATGATCGAAAATTTTTAGGCCCTTGAGCGCGGGCGCGAATGGATCGAGTACCAGGTAGCGAACGTCAGCTTGAGCTGCAAGATGAAGTAGGTCGACCAGTTCGACCGGATAGCCAGCGGCGATCTGTTCCTCTCGCAAGGCTGAGGCGGTCAAATCCATCACCTCCAGGCTCTCGTCGGTCCAGGGCGTATGCACCAGGCGGAAGCCAACAGTGCCCAGTTCGTCTATCCAGAAGACTCCAATAAGGACTCCAGCGAGTCGGATCGGCATCTTCGTGCCGAAACTCTCCAGGAGGGCATGCAGAGCCTTCAACGGAAGGTGGGCTTTGCTAATCTCCCAGGAGCGACTCCATGGCTCATAGCGGCGCGTTAGACGGTCAACAAGGTCATGAGCGCCATCAAGGGTGTAGGTGTCCCCTATGAAGCGGCCGGTATCTGCATCCAGAACGGCGTAGGTGACGTCGATTACCGTGCCTTCACTTCCGCAGCGCTCGGCGAGCTCCGGATCTATGTTCCCAGCCCCTACGATGAGGCAGAGGTCGTCGCTGAATATGCAGGGTTTGCACTGAACCTCTCGGTCCTTCAAATGTGCTTGGCTGCTATGGATCGCTCGATTGCACGGCACTTCGCTGTTCGAGTATTTGACTTGAAGCAGACGCTCGACGCGGTACCGGCACAGGTTGTCGAGGAAAGGGTTCGGTGTGCTCATGGCGGGTCCTAGGTGAGAAGGAGCAGCCCCCATCAAGGGAGCTCCCTTGATGGGTTTGTAAGGTGTGGCGCAGTTAGCCGGTCGCGCGGGCGTGCAGTTTCACTTCAACGCTTCTTGCCGTCTGATAGCACTTCACCAGGGCATATTGCTGAAGAATTGGGGAGTCCGATGAGTCGCAGCCATGCTCGAAATCAGCTTGAGCAAGGGCCTCGATCGCCGGTTGAATGTCATAAAGCAAGATGCTGAGTCCGGCGTCGCCAAACTCATCAACGACACCTCCGTCTAGCCAGTAGTGGAAATCGGAACGAGCTGCATGCTCTGCAATAGCAAGCAACGCCGGCAGACGCTCAGGGTAGGTTCTGTTCATTGGTGAAGCTCCATGGGGAGGTTCACCAGCCCGGGCGGGTGATGAACCCGTCAGGGGAAAAGTGCGAGGCACATCGAGCTAGGTATGTGCTCTCTGCGTCCAGGTGCCGTACAGGTGCCGATGTAGTAGCCGGCACCGCTTTCGAGGACCTGAAGCGGCAGTTGTTCGTCACAGAATTCGAGAGCCAATTTTCCGAAGGACATGATGTTCTCCTGGTGATCCGGAGCCGCATGCCCAAGGCATTGGCCCTGGGGAAGGGGGAGGGCACCTTGCGGTGCCCGTGGTATTAAGCGGTCAGAACGGCTGCATCAGTGCTCGGGCTGGAGAAGATCAACCAGGCCATGTCGCAGAAGTGGCTGCTGTTGAGCAGTTCATCCTCGATGTCGGTCAGGCTTACTTCTTCAACTTCGGGCAGAGCGGGCATTTCAACGGCTTGGGCGTAATTCATGATGATCTCCAAATTAATTTGGAGAACACCATGCCCCTGGGGGGAAATGGTGCCCCCCGGATGGGTTCGCGATGACAATCAGCGCAGTGCGTAGGTTGTAAAAGGCGCCCTTGGGGGCGCCTTGGATTCGATCAAGCGGCGAACTGATCGCCTTGCTGCTGTTGCTCAGCTGCAGGAGCATCGGAAGCAGGACCAGCCTGTTGGGGGGCCTGATCCACGCTGTCCTTGGGCTTAGCTTCGTAGACGGTTTCGCCATCCACCTTGATCCAGTTGAGGAAGAGCAGCCGGCCTTTGAGGCTTGCGCCGGCCTGACCTTTCTTCTCGCCTTTTTCGTAGGTGAACGCTTCCGTCCGAATGTCGCCAATGCGGAAAGCCACGAGGACCTTCTTGCCGGCGTCTACGGCCTGCTGGCAGCGGCGAACGAGCTTTTCAGCTTCGGCGCCGACGACGTTGCAGTCGATGTAGGAGTATTCGACGTCGTCCGAGGAGCCACGAAGGGCTGCGACGGTAACGGCGAGAAGGGGGGTGCCCTTACGGATGGGCACTTCGCGGATGCGGTTGAGGTAACCGATACCGGAGGTATGCAGATCGAAGAACTTGGTGTCTTGGGTTTGGTTGCTCATGGGGTTTCTCCAGTTTCAAAAGTGAAAGCGGAGAAACACTTCGCCCATGGGGGGAAAGTATTCCCCGCGAGGGTTAGAGCTTAGTGGGTATGCTTGGAGCTGGGTGAGGGAGCTTCCACCTGGTTGGACCAGGTTGATCGCGCTTCCGGAAGCTAGGCGATCTTGGGGGGATCAACACCTGTGGTGTCGCAGTCTTGCAGATCATGACTGCTGGGGCGGGGTTGCTGACAACATCAGCAGCTCACGGTGCCAAGAATGGAAATGCCAGTTGCACTTGTCAAGCCCCCAGAATGAAAAAGCCCCTCGGAAGGAGGGGCGCGGTGTCAATGTGGGCGGTGGCGATGATTAAGCTTTGTCAGCTTACGTTTGAGATTGGGCCAGTCAGCCCAAGCTGCCATCGACAAGCACACTACGAGTAGGGCGGTCAGCATGATCACGCCGAAAGTCGTTTGGCTCATCTCAAGATTCCTCCTGAGTCAGGTAGATACCTGTTGACCAGATTACCACACCAACAGACAGCGCAAGGGCAGTCAGGATGCGGTGCTCTCCGAGAAAGATGCCAATCAAACCTGCGGCTACGGCTGTAGTACCAATCTTTCGCAGGTCTTCTGCGATTGCAGACAGTTTTGCAGGGCTCATGGTTTTCCTTTGAATCAGCTGGAAAACCGCCCGGCAGGGAGGTTTCCCAGCCGGGTGAGTGGCGGATATCGATTAGCAGGTCAAGGAATCAACCGGCGCAATCAGGTCGTTGAGGGGGCCCATTTTCAGGACTGGGATGGAAGAACTGCTGGGCAAGGCCTTAACAACGGCTTTGCGTTTGCGGGTGCGCTTGGGTTTTTCCGGGGCACACTCACGGGTGTTTTGCTCGTACCAGTCGGCGAGGTTCACCTTTCTCAGGCGAGCGATCGCAGGGACTTGGCACATGTACTCGAGCACGTCACCCGAGGGGTGCGGTGCTGCAGGCTCATGATGCCGTAGGTGCGGGCGAGGGATGGCTTTGGGCCGGGGTTGTTGTACCGCACGCAGGAATTCCCGAGTGACGGTTCCGAGAGCTTCACCGAAGCGGTAGCTGAGGGACGGCGTGGACATGGTGTTTCTCCTGCAGGTTGAAAATGCGGAGAAACACTGGCCCCGTCGGGGAAGTGAATTCCCCGCTGGGTTGGCGGAAGGTGCTTCTATCGACCGAAATCGATCGACCGCGCTACCAGAAGCTAAGCGGTCTTGGGATGGACCAACACCAAGAGGTGTCGCAACTCTTCGGGTCCAAGTTGCATGGGCATGTCGCTGACGAC
This sequence comes from Pseudomonas sp. AAC, assembly GCF_000725445.1. NCBI lineage: Bacteria > Pseudomonadati > Pseudomonadota > Gammaproteobacteria > Pseudomonadales > Pseudomonadaceae > Pseudomonas > Pseudomonas sp. AAC. The sequence goes on from NZ_KL647104.1 coordinate 90,000, forward strand.
GTCAGCAGATCACGCAAATATCATTGGGGGAATGTCGAGAGGGTGTCAAGCGGAGGGAGGAACTGGAGCGGGCAAGGAGGGGGGACAGCAGAGGGCGATGGGGAACAGCGAGCCGAGGGCAACCATGTCTAGTAGCCGCCCCCGGCTGAGTTCGAAGGAACGAAGTCAGGAAGAAGATGCCACCGTGACAGACGTCGATCCCTGGGCATTGAACGACGATTCTCATCACCTGGCCGGTTTTAGTGGCTATGGCCAGCAAACAATTGGCACGCATCCGCGCACAAAAGGAACCCTGCTTTTCGCCGGCGGGCCACCGGCCACGAAAACGAAACCCTTTGGGTAGCCTCATGCCCCTGAAGTTCAAGGCCATCAGGTTACCCAAGGGGAGGGGAAAAAGGATGGGCCACAACACCGGTGTGGCCCTCAGATTACGATGCGCCGAACCTCTTGAAACCCTATATGCCTTTGAACTCGGTCATCACGAGTTAGACGGCTGCGCGACTAGAGAGAGCAGGGAGACACAGGGAGAGTTCCAACCAGATCCGCACGCCCTTCCCGGAGCTAAGCGTGCTTTTGGTTTGGTATCGAGGCGAACCTCCGACACCTGGGCGCTACATGATGACCGTCAGTAGCCAGCGGGGTGAAACCTGTTTGATGTCATTATGTTGGTACGTCGGCGCTGATGCAAGGCGCGGCGCGACTCTCAAGCCAGCCGGGCGTCAGTTGACGGCCACAACAGCACCATCGGGCACGGCGGCCGGAATGCTGATTCCGGTATTGCCTGCGGTAGGTGAAAACAGTGTGCCGGAGCGCTTCACGCCTACAGTCGTAGCCTGGGTTCTGTCGACCAGAGCGGCAGGCAGGCCAGCAGGCGTGTTGCCTGTGTAGTAGGTGTACGCTGATCCACCTGAGAGATACGACGTTACTCCTGCGGGCTTCGAGTACCAGCTGGGGAGGCTGAGCGCTGTGTCTGCAGGAACTCCCGCAAACGCAGGATTGTTGCGTGCATATTCAGCAGCCGCTGATCGATAGACCAACATGCTTCGGCTCAGCGTATCGACCGTCGCTGCATCAGCGGTGACTTCGTCCTGGTGCTGAACCTGGCTCATGATCCCGCCGGCAACGATCAAGATGGTAAGAGCTATCCAGTAGAAGTACATGCGGTGCCTTTGGGTCGAGTATATCGAGGGTCGCTCGATCGTAACGGCCGGAAATCGGGGAGGCAATCGGTCTGTAGACTATAGTCCGCAGACGATGAAGGAGGGCGATTCCAGAATTCGACCTTTGCGCTTAGGTCGAGTTCTTGGCACGCCAACCTGTTCCAACTGGGGATCACAATAAAGCCTTCGGTGCTGCTTTGGCAGAGCTGCGTAAGGCGCGTGGTCTATCCCAAGAGGTTCTGGGGTTCGAGGCTGGTCTCGACCGGACATACATCAGTCTGCTCGAGCGCGGCCAGAAGTCTCCCACGCTAGATACCGTTTTCACCCTCTGTGGTGCATTGGACATTCCGTTTAGCCAGCTGGCCATCATGACGCAGGCCAAGCTGGAAGAGGTCCATGAGTAACGATCTAACCCTCCGCGAAGGGCTTGAGCTCTACCGCTCGAAAGTCTCAATCCTGAAGAAGGGCTACGCCCAGGAAAGCTACCGACTTGCGAGCCTGCTGCGCTCAGAACTAGCTGGGCGGCAAATGCGCGAAATTCAAAGCCCCGACATCGCCAAGTACCGTGATGATCGTTTGGCACAGGTCAGCCAGAGGACAGGGAAAACGATTTCCCCGGCGACGGTGCGACTGGAAATGTCTTTGCTCTCGCATGTCTTCGATGTGGCGAGAATCGAGTGGGGCGCCTGCGATACCAACCCCGTCACCAACGTACGTAAGCCGAAAGCGCCACCTGGTCGTGATCGCCGGCTTCTGCCGCGCGAGGAGCGGCGGATTCTGCGGTACTGCCACGCCCACCCTACCGAGGAGTTGTTCTCCCTGGTCGTCTTGGCTTTGGAAACCGCAATGCGGCAAGGCGAGCTACTCAAGCTAGAATGGGAGCACATCAACCTGCAGCGTCGCGTCGCTCACCTGCCAGAAACCAAGAATGGCTCGAAGCGTGACGTGCCGTTGAGCCTAAAGGCGAGGGATGCACTGACCAGGTTGGGAGTCAAAACCAAAGGTCGAGTGTTCTGCTACACCTCGAATGGCCTGAAGTCCGCCTGGCGAATCATGTTGCAGAGATTGGCCATCCTGGACCTTCACTTCCATGACCTTCGGCATGAAGCGACAACTCGACTGTTCGAGCTCAACACGATGGACGTCATGGAGATCGCGTCCATCACCGGTCACAAATCGCTCGCAATGCTGAAGCGCTACACCCATTTGCAGGCTGCCAGGCTTGTGAAAAAGTTGGAAGGCAACCGCGGTAGGGGACAACAAGTCGTGCTGGACCACCTGATCCCATACCCCGCCATCGCCGACACCTCGACTGATGGCATAACCATTCGCGTGCTGGACTTTGATGGGCTGAGCGTCACGGCACCAAGTGAAGCTGAGGCACTTCAGCGAGCTCAGGACGAGCTCCTACGCAAGCTGATGGTGTCGATACGAGATAAGGTCACGGTTCCACCGCCTGACCAATACTTGGACACTGTCGACGAGAGCAGAATCTTCATGCTGGATCCACTGGCCAGTCGAGCAATCTCGCTCGCCCAGCCTCACACTTTTTTATAGGTGAGGCGTGAGCCTAATCAAAGGTCGAGGGGCCGTCGTGTAAGGCATGGAGGATAGTTTGTTGGCAAAAAACTGACGACTTTGCGACAGCCTTGCCAATCCGGTGTGTGGGCACAAGGGGATAAGAACTTTGCGCGCGTTGTTCCTGGAAACAGCTACATGGACCTAAGCCAGGTTATTTCATGCCAAGAAGCCGGGACAGGTAACTGGTGGTCTATCCGGGGGACGCAGGTAACCACTGTCTGGACTGGAAGTGTTTGGCAACAGCGTTACGATGGGTCGTTCCATCACAACTGCGCGAACATCTTAGTTTTCAATTGACAAGCCTCCTTGCCAATCCGGTGTGTGG
>NZ_KL647104.1:93799-125886 GCF_000725445.1 Pseudomonas sp. AAC
CCACACACCGGATTGGCAAGATAGTGTGACCCCTGAGCCGTCGGCGCTTTTGGCGAGTAGTTTGCTATCCCCACAGGCGGTGCCAGCAGTCGCGACACCACCAATCGAGATGTACTCATTGGTGGAAATGCGGCCTGTGGCTGTCATGTTGCCGAAGGCGACTACCTGACCGCCGACCAATGTGCCGCCGGTGGCCAGGCCCTTGTTGTTGTAGATCCGCACCCAGTCCGCGTCGGACTGGTAGATGCCGCCTCCCCACTTTTCGCTGTACCAGCCTGTATCGCCTCGGGTTCTGAACCACCCCCCCGTGTACGTCTCTCCGGTCACGTTGGCGGTGGCGGCAGTTACCGTGCCTGTAGCAGTGACGTTTCGCGCGCTGACGTCGGCGCCAGTAGTGACGTTCCCCGTCGCGGTTATCGCTGCGGCGTTGTTGATGTTGTGCCCCCCGACGTTGAAGTCGGTGTTCATCGTGTTGAATTCCGGGTGGCCTGGCACAGCATTCCGATACAGGTAGTCGTTGGCCAGCTCGCCATCCATGAGGAACAGTGCGCTGGCGGTATGGCCTGCTCCCGGGTTGATCGAGTAGTTGCTCAGGGCCACTTGCCATCCGCCGCGGATACCCTGGATGACGTTGGGGCTGAGCGTCGAGATGAACCCGCCAGGTCCCCCAAGGTTCTCCGCGATGGTGCGGATCCCGGTCTCAGGGATCGTCTGGCCGCCAGTGGTCACGACGATTGCTTCCAGCTGGTTCGCATTCGGCTTTCTGGCCAGGCCGATGATCGTCTGGCCGAAGGCGTTGGTGTCGGTGAACCCGGCCGGCAGGTAGTTGGTGTTCTGCAGCATGGTCACGGTGACCTGGACAGGCGCGGTTGCAGTCGCGTTCGCGAGCACGACGGCGAAGTTGTCCTTCAGATACTTCGAGAATGCTTCCGCGAACGTCTGCTGCTTGTCGGCAGCGATGCGGTAGCTCTGCTGGTTGGACATGTTGACCATCCAGAGCATTGCCACAGTGACGAGTACGGCGAGGACGATGAGCCCCATCGCCGCGTCGACGCTGAGTAGGCCTGCCTGCCGGCGCTTATTGATCATTCCAGAGACTCCTCGAGGATTGCTGGGCAATGTCTTGCTCCAGCAGTTGGATGTCCCCCTGCCGGATTTTTTCGCGAATGGAAGGTGCATCTGCGCCAGTCAGTGATAGGCACTGGAGCTTCAGGCGTCTGGCACCCTTCGAATCGGTCTGGAGGGTTTGGTGGATGACGGCGACCAGGCCCTGGGAGAGGACCTGGAGCGCGTTCGAGAGCAAGGGCTGTGCAAGAACCGCGAGCCTTTCGATGCCCAGGGCCGCGTTGCCCGAGTGCCCGGTGCAGATGATGAAGTGCCCGTTGATCGAAGCCTGGATCACCAGCATCGCTGTTTTGGAGTCACGGACCTCGCCCACTAGGATGATCTCCGCCCGCGTGCGCAGCGCTCGGATGAGCGCTTCCTCATAGCCGCCTTGCTTGCGTGAGACTGGCACCTGCACGCAACGCCCAGGGCCGTGGACGCCATGCAGTAGGGGTTCGGGAGGGTCCTCGACGGTGAGGGCTACGCCGCCGTGAACCTCAAGCCGGGCCTTCACCAAGGATGCAGCGCTGGAGGTTTTGCCGGAACCCATCTCGCCGCAGAAAAAGACCAGGCCGCGAGTGAACTCGTCCAATAGGCTCTCGTGCAGCTGATCAGGAAGTCCCAGGTCGTCGAGCGGGAGAATCTTGACGGCCGACTTGTTCAGCACGAACAACGGTTTGGCGTTCACGTCCTGCAGCTGGGTGACGCGAAGGACCACGTCGTCTACCAGCAGGGAGAACTCAGGCTCCTGAGTGGCATTGTGGTGCTCCTGGCAGCGCTCCCGCAGCTGCTGGATCTCGACCTCCCATTCGGCTGGTGCCTGAACGCGACGGGGCTGCCCAGGCAGCCCCTTCACGTCCGAGAAGCCGTCGCCGAGGTACAGGTCGACGAACTGTGCTTCGGAGATGAATCCCACACGCTCCCCCTTAGTAGGTCGTCCAGGCGATGGTGTTGGAGTCGGAGGAGCAGCTGGTGGTAGCCGCGGCGCCCAGGATCTCACCGGCCGTAGAAGTCCCGCCGTTGATCGCCGTGCTGGTCTGCTTGTCCTTGGCGATTTTCGTCACCAGGGTGATGCAGGCGCTCTTCGGCACGTTCGTCTCGGTGAGCGTGAAGGTCATGCCATTGCTCACGTTGGTGACGGATCCGTTCCACTGGTTGGTCAGCGTCGAGCCCGAGACCCCCATCGAGCCAGTACCGTCGATGGCGATCAGGGAGGGCACGAGGTTGGTGCCGGAGGTGCCGTAGCCAGTCGAACCCTTAAGCTTCTTGGTATTGCCGATGATGGTGGTGATGTTGCTTTGCTCGATCGCGACGTCGGAGCCGGAGAGCATCTTGAAGCCCAGGTAGGCGATGAAGCCCAGGGCGATCGCGATCAGCATCAGCCACATGACGCCGTCGATGGAGAGGAAGCCGCGCTGCTTGTTGTGGCGAGAGATTGCCATTGGTTGTACCTCGTTATGGTTGATCAGTGTTGGATTGAATCCATGAGCCCCAAGGCCAACTGGAAGATGCCCACCACGACCAGGATCATGAGCAAGCCCATGAGGATGGCCGAGACGGTTACCAGGGCGCCGGAGATCGCCTCTACGCGCTTGAGCATCTGTTCCAACCAGCGGTTGGCGAACCGTTCCATCGACTTGGCAAAGCCCTTGCGGGTGGCAAGTACCTGGAGGAAGTGGATGGCCATTGCATCGGGGAACTGGTGGCCGGCAAGACGCAGCGCAGTGCCGAAGTCTTTGCCGGAGCTGACGCCGTAGTGGATCGCGTCGATGCGCTCGCGAAGCCAGGGGGCTGCGCTGCGCTTCAGGATGGTCAGTGCGTTGAGCTGGCTGATGCCGGCGCGGAGCATCACCGACATGTTGAGAAGGAAGATCGAGCCCTGCAGGACCTTGTAGATTGACCAGGGCGGTATCGACTCCAGTCGAATTCGAGCCTTCTGCAGGAACGCGCTGAACTTCACTTTCATGACTGGGCTGTTACTGCTGATCTGCAGCCCGCAGAAGTAGGGCAAGGTCGTGATCGACAGCACGACAAGCGTCAGGGTTACGATGACGATCGCCAAACCGTAGTGGGTGACCAGGTTGGACAGGGCATAGAGGACTGCCGGCACGCCGGTCCAGTTTTCAGGATCCTGACGCTGCGACATGGAAGGAACCATCCAGCCGGCGATCACATACATGAGCGCGCCCATCAAGCTCCAGGTGAGGGACGGAAGTGCAACGACCGACTTCACCAGGCTGGCGATGCGCTGCCTGGCTTCGATGATCCGCACGCAGTCGCGGAAGGCCTGGATGAGGTTGCCGGTTTCCTCCCCCGATTCGATCAGCGAGGACTCGTCGAATGGGATGTAGCTGCGACAGGCCTCCGCCACAGGCTTGCCGCCACGCACCAGCATTGCGACCTGGCCGCACACAATCGAGACGGGATGGAGCTCCTTCCCGTCGTTGCTGAAGGCTTTCTCGACGGTCTCCAGTGCTTCTTCAATCGGGATGCCGTCCTCGAGGACGCCCATCAGGCTCTCGTAGAACTGGATCCGCTCGTTCTTGCCGAACTGCTTGATGTAGAAGGTTTCCACCCAGCCATGCGCGGCCTCGCGTAAGCCTGCCCACAGATCAAGGAGCAGATCACGCATGCGTCAGCTCCACCAACTGGCGGTCGAAATCCAAGGGGCCGACGATGGTTTCGGCGTGCCGAGGATCAATGAGGCCACTTGCGATCTTCTGGGTGGCATGGGTGATTTTGGTGATACCGCCCATTTCCTTCACCCAATGACGGCGCGCCGCGCTGGCTCCCTTCTCGACGAAGGTCTTCATGAACAGCAAGTCGGACAACAGCACTTCGGCTACGACGGTTCGATCAACCACACCCAGGTGCTTGCAATGGGAACAGCCTTCGCCGTGCAGGTTGACCTGGTCGACGATGCCCAGCTGCTCCAGGCGCAGCCTCAGGTTATGATCGATCGTGTCAAGGTTATCGCGCAGAGGGATTCTGCAGGAGGGGCACAGAACCGGCAGGAGTGACTGGTTGATGATCCCCGTGGTGAGCGCCGGATCGGTGACCAGGTAGCTGGGAACGCCCATATCCATCAGTCGCTGGATCGATGCAACTGCGTTGTTAGTGTGCAGCGTCGACCACACCAGGTGGCCGGTCATACCACCGCTGTATGCGGCCTGCGCCGACTCCAGGTCACGCAGCTCACCAAACATCAGAATGTCCGGGTCCAGGCGGACGGTGTTCTTGATGCCGTCCTTCCAAGTCTCCCCGGCGCCCAGGGGGGATTGGTTCGCCTTCAGTGGATATTCGGGCGGATCCTCCAGAGTGAGGATGTGGCGCGTACCTTCGGTCTCATCATGGAGCAGGTTCAGGTTGACCTGCAGACTCTTCGACTTACCGGAACCGGTGGGACCGGTGATCAGGTTGATGCCATAGGGCAGGCTGCGAAGACGGGCGAACTGCTCAATCTGCGACGGCAAGAAGCCCAGCTCCTTGAGCGACTTCTTGGACTCGTCGTCGTAGAGCAAACGCATGATCATCAGCGGCCCCTCGACCAAGGGGCGAGTGGCGATCCGGGCGCCAAACAGGCCCAGCTGTTTCACGAACTCGCGGCTGACGCGCCCATCCTGCGGGATCTGCGGCTGGTAGTGGTCCTTGGAGACGTCGCACATGCTGTTGTAGAGCGCGGAGCACAGCTCACGCCCTACCTGGCTCTTCTCCTGCGCGGCCTCCCAGAGGAGCCCATGGATCCGGTATTTGATCTTGGTGATGTCATGGCCAACTACAACATGGATGTCGCTCGCAGCGCGGCGGTGGGCGTCCCCCAGCATCGCGAGTGCCTGCGCCTGGCGGTCAGTTTCCACCTGAGCGTTGAAGCCACCTTGAATGGAGGTCTGGTACAGCGCCTTGATGTCAGACAGTGTCGACTGGACGACTTCAAAGTCGTGATCCTGGCGCTCGAGCTGGTCCATGAAGGCCATGACGTAGTGATCGGTTCGATGCTGCTGGGAGACATGCAGCTTGCCATCGGCGGTCAGGGCCAGTACCTGGCGGAGCTCCTCCTTGACCTCGAAAACACCACCGGGGGCAGTCAATACGCTCACGGGTAAAGCTGTAGGAGGCGACGTTGGCGTGTCCACCTCGACCTGCTCGCCTTCCTGGCCGATGGGGGCAGAAGAAAGATCGGTCATCGCGGTGCTCCTTAGCGTTGAACCGGAAGAAGACCAGGCAGGGCCAGCACTGACGGTGGTGCCGCGGAGGTCTGCTGCAGCGATTGCAAAGCAGGCGTAGGTGCCCTGTCGGAGAAGCCGAGCGGGTAGCGTTTGCCTGCGCGCTCCAGGAACACGCTATCGAGTGTGATCTGACTGACGCGATATCCTCCGGGCAGCTCCTTGCCCACGCTGGCATCCAGCTCGTAGCCGCTGCTGAAAAGCAGGGTGGCCTGCAGGCGACGGCTGGAGCCGGTGATTGCGCGCACCACCGGGAGGTCCGGTTCACCGCTGGCACGGCTCGGCGCCGGCGCTGCAGACTGAGTTGGCTGCTGAATGAAAGCGCCGGGGAATCCGTTCGGTGCTTGCTGGGGACTGCTGGACGTATCCTCGCCATTGCTCTCGCGCTCAGCCTTCAACCGCTCCGCCTTGGCTTTAAAGAGGATGGTTTCGCTCTGCACCTTCCCGAGCTCACCCACGCTGATGCCGGAGAGAGATGCGTCCTCCGCCCAGGCATGGCTCAGGACAAAGCAGGCGGTTGCTGCCAGCCAGAATTGCTTATTTCGCATACAGGTCTCCTGATACCGACCACATCAGGTGGCCGGCCTGGTACTCGGACTTGATCTCGCGCAGCCGCAGCCCTTGAAGCGGGGCGCCGTTGAGTGAGTCGTAGGGAAGGACGCCGCTGACGTAGTTCAGGTCGAACTGCTTCCATTGGGGAGGCGGAGGGGGCGGCGGAGCGGGTTGTCCCGGGAGCGCGGGCTCCTGAGGCACCACGACAGGAACCTCCTTGAGCGTCGGCTCCTGGGAGAAGGCATGCAGCCAGGACGACAGGGCCGCCAGAGCGTCGATCGCTTCCGCGAGCGGCTCGTCACCAGCTGCTGGCAGGGCAAGATCGAACTTCAGCGTTGCGGAGTTTCCTTCGTCGAAGAATGCCGGTCGGTCGGAGAAGTGCCCAGCGCTGGCCGAAATGAGCTCCGCAGCGGTGCTGTTTCCACCGCGCTTGTAGGCAGCCAGGACTTGCGTGCCGTCGCATTGGGCGTTTGCGAAGGTCCAGCCATGGATGCTCGTGGGTAGCTGGTACATTACTCGGCTGCAACCTTCGACGAAGGCTGGGACAGAGGGCCGTTTCGCCCAAGGGTGTTCCAGCGCCTGCAGGGGCTGTTTGGTGCCTGTTTCTTGCTCCAGCCGGGCTTGCTCCTCGAGGCGCTTCCGTTCTGCCTCCAGGCGCGCTTCGCGCGCGATCTGCTCCTGGTGCGCACGCCACTGTGTCCACGCCACAAAGGCGCCGATGACGATCACCGCGATGACGATCAACTGAGCCAGCTCCGCTTTCGACAGCCCGAATACGAGCGGTCGGAGGCGATACTCGCGTTTGAGTTTGGACGGCTGAAGCAGCTCCTGGATGTCCAGGGGCTCACCGCCCATCTCGAATTCTGGCGGGAGGTACTCGTGCTCGAAGTTGATGCCACGGCTGCGCTGTTGTGCAACGCGCCGGCGCACTTCCGCGGCGGTGCCGATGAGATCGCAACCAGGGATGATCCCGCCGTCATGTACGGCTACGACCGCGTAGCGATCCTCATCAGTTTCAACCTGCCAAGCTGCGATCCAAGAGTTGCCGAGCTGACCGGCAAGGGTCGCGGCCAGGCTGTACATGCCCTTGGTCACGCCCTCGGTGCGCGATACGAAGCCTGCCTGGATGATGCGCGGGGTGCGCCGTATGGCGACGATGTCCAGGTCGTTGTCTTCCCCGAACTTGCGCGCTTCTTTCATGTAACCGGTGAGACTGCCCAGCGGGTGCCAGCGCAGGCCGGTCACGAAGTCCCTGCCACGGTACTGAAGGATCTGGACTCGCGAGCCCGTTACCTTGGGAGCGTCAATGCTCATCATCGCCCTTTCAGAAGGTCCAGCAGGTGCGCTGCTTGGAGCTGCACGATACCTGGGTGTGCTGCCCGTCATCGTTGGCAGCCAGGTTGGCGGCTGCCTGCAGGATGTTGGGGACGAACTGGATGCTGCCGTTGAGGTTGTCCGGCAGGACGATCGGAGTTACCAGGACGACCAGGGAGCTGTGAGTCGAGGTGCGGCTGCTGCCGCCTCCCAGGCCAAAGAAGCTCGGACTGCCTACCCCGGACTTGGAGGCGTTCTCGCTGTTCTCGTCGAATCCGGTCAGCACCAGAGTCTCGCCGCTGCGCAGTAGAACCTTGGGTGCTGCGTTCTTGGTGTCGTAGTCGGCGTTCTGCACCTTCGAGCCGTTACTTTCGAACTCCTGGAAGGTGGGTTTGCTGCTCATGCTGAGCGTGATCATCAGCAGCATGTTTTCGCGATCCAGGAGCTTGGGCAGCAACATCATGTTGAAGCCACTGGTGATCGTCGCAGGCGTCAAGGAAGTGCTGGAGCCCACCGATGCAGTAGTCGTAGTTGAGCTGGCAGCGACATAGCTCTTCACGTTGCCGATCTGGATGGGAGCGGGCTGCAGGTTGAGCGTGGTTACCGAGGGGGACCGCACTTCGGTAACGCGGCCTTGCTCGGACAGCGCCTGCAGGATTGCTTTGGTGCCGGCCCAGGGCGAGCTGGAGGTATCTAGGATGCTCCCGGTGGCAGAAATAGCGTCGCTGCTGATGCCAGACACGGTGTTGGACAGCGAGAAGCCCCACTTCCCGGAGACCGACTTGTACACGGCGTCCCAGTTCACGGCGTTCTGGTCCGTGTCGGTAAAGTTCACCTCGGCAACCTTCACATTGAACAGCACCTGGCGGGTGATGGTCCGGTTCGTATCTCGGAGGTAGGCCGCAACTCTGTTCAGGACCTCGGGCCTGTCGCTGACGGTCATCGCGCCTGTCGAGCGAGATAAGAACATGCGCCCTTCCGGTTGGACGCTGAGCATGGCCTGGACGTTCTTCTCGATGTCGGCCAGCAGTGAGGTCTTGATGATGGAGGTGGTGCTCTGGTTGCTTCCGGATTCGCCCGTAGCACCAGAGCTCGTCGACGTACCGCTGTCGCCCGAGCCGGAGCCAGTTGACGTCACCAGTCCAGACTTCACGGTGCTTTCGATGACCTGGTCATCACCAAAGGCCCAGACGTCGAATGTGCGGGTCTCGAAGTAGGTGATTCGAACGCCCTGCAGGTCTGGATCGTAGTTCCAGGACAGGCCAAGGCGAGAAGTTGCCTGGTTGAGCAGCCCGGACACAGGGCCGGAATATTTGATGCCCGCAATCAGGCCGGCGCTGGACAGCCCGATGTCGAAGCTACGCGCGCCGCTGGGGGCGGAGCCGATAACGTTGGCCGGCATCAGGCCGGCCAGGCTGTCTGGGCCAGCGGAGCTGATCGGCGCCGGCGCGCTGTTGTTGCTGCCCGACTGCTTGGAGGACGTCAGGATGCCGGGGTTGAGCGCATCAGGTGCCACCAGTACCGGCAGGCCGGTCTGCTGGGTGATGTACTGGGCCACTTCGGTGATCGACACGGCCGACACGGGCCGGTAGGCAATGTCGTGGTCCTTGCCGAAGGGAAGCCCGCGCTTGGTCACCAGCGGCTGGGTCGATACCCATGGCTTGTTGCTGAAGACGACGGTATCGCGAGCTTGCTCGGGCTGCAGGTTCTGCAGGTATTTGGTGTACTGCCCTGCGGATTTACCCTCGAGCTCAGCGCGAGCAACAGAATCGTTCACGCGCTGCAGCGAGCAGCTGCTCATGAAAAGGGCCAGCGGCAAGATGGCCCAGCGTACCCAGGGGCGTGCGGTCATTTCTTCTTCCTCTCGTCGACGTGCAACACACGCTGAGAGTCGCTGCCATCAACCACGAAGGAGCGCGGAGCGGTGTCGTATAACGGGAACAGTTGCTTGATCGCCTCTTCGAAGGAGCCTTCGAAACGAAGCGGGGCCTGGATCGGGTAGTCCAGGTCGTCCTGGCTCCAGATCAGCGTCCAATTGGCGTTCTTGGCCCAGGCCTCGACGCTCTGGCGCAAGGTTGATCCAGTTTCGGCCGCCCATACCTGGGGCAGCGGCCGTGGGATCGGCGCGGGGAACGTGACCGGCGCAGGTTGAGCGACAGCAGCTGCAGCAGGCACTGGAGATTTCAAACTCGCTGGTACAGGGAGCGTGCTGGCAGGCTTGGGGGCAGCGCTCGAGGTCGAGGCTGCAGTGATAGGGCCATCCTTGGCGGGTGCCACTGGGGGGAGCACTGCGGGTTTGGCTGCGGCCGCCGGAGCGGCAGCAGCTGAAGTGGTGATGGCGGGGCTGGAGGGCACCGCGGCAACTACGACAGCGCCGGTGGCAGAGTCCGGTGCCGGAGTGGCGGTCTTGGTACTGGCAGGTTGCTGGGCGTACATGGTAGTCGCCGGCCGCGGAGGCTCTGGCAACTGGTAGCCAGGGCGAAGCACGAAGCAAACCTGGCGGTTCACCTCGTCGACCTTGACCTGCCAAGCCGGACCGGCCAGCACCTGCAGAGTGTTGCGCAGGGTCATAGGCCCCAGCTTGTACTGTGCAGCTGGCAACGGCCGGGTGTAGAGGATATTGACGTGCCCGGAGCTGGCGGGACACAGCGCGTAGCCGGAGCGCTCAACGACGTACTGCATCGCATCCCGAACACTGGGGCTCATGTTCGAGGGAATGGTGACGTCGATGATCTGGGCCATCAGATCGCGCTGACCAGCGTCCGGTTGTGTCGTGACCAGGGTGTAGCGCCCATACCGGACGACGGGCTCCTTCTCTGGCACACCCCCACTGGGATAAAGGTCGGGCGATAGCATTTCCGGATTGCGGCTGCTATCGAATGCGGGCTTGGGCGTCTCGACCGGCTGGGTAGTGCAGCCGGTGAGAAGCGCGAGCAACGAGAGAGTGGTCAACTGCCTGGTCATGTACCGAAAGGCCCCCTTTGATGATGGGGGTCACGTTCGCAGGCGCAGTGCCAGTACGCAGTAGGAAATAGATAACGCGGCGTAGGGGTATTTATTCCGGGCCTATGCCGCGATGGTGGCTGCCAGTAGAGACTTCGCCAGCGCCTCCTGATCTGCCTCAGGCTCGATGAGCTCCATGCTGACCTGGCGTTTTGCCAACAGCATCTGCCACAGCTGCTGGTCGATGGTGTTTTCCACCAACGGGATCTTCACGATGACCATGCGCAACTGGCCGTTGCGATAGGCGCGGTCTTCGGCCTGGTCTTGCTGGCCAGGCGTCCAGGGCAGGCCGAGGAAAAACACGTAGTTCGCTGCGGTGAGGTTGTTGCCGGTGCCGGCGGCCGACGTCGTGCAGATGAACACGCGGCAGTCGGGGTCTTCCTGGAATTTGTCGATGGCCTTCTGGCGCTTCTTCAACGTATCGGTGCCGACCAAGGTGACGTTGCCGATGCCGGCCTGCTCGCAGAGCTCTTTGAGCATCACCACCGTTGGTTTGAACTCGCAGAAGAGGATTACCTTGTCAGCCGGATCCAGCTCGCTGACCAGGTCCATGGCCACGCGGACCTTGACCTGCTCCAGGTAGCGCCTGAGAGCTCCAAGGCGAGCGAAGATGGGCCTGTCCTCAAGGCGCAGCGTGTCGTACATGCGACGCTCGTCTGCAGCCAGCTCCACGGGTAGCAGCTGCCGCTGCTTGCCCTTCAGGTTGGGCAGGACGTCTTTGCGTCGGCGCAGCATCCAGTCGCCGAGCTCGGCGCGCAGGTTCTGGCGGAACTCAGGGTTGCCGGCGAAGCGTTCACAGAAGTCCTTGAGCGACAGCTGGCCAACAGAGTGCCCCGAGAGCCGGAGCAGAGTGTGGAGCTCGGTCTCGCGGTTGAGCACAGGCGTGCCGGTGAGCAGGTAGCGATTGGGCACCTTCGCAGCAATGTCGAATCCATGGCGTGTCCACTCGGCCGTGGGTTCCTTCAACCTGTGGGCTTCGTCGATGATCATGACGCTGAAGCGTTCGGCCTGCACCACGAAGTCGCCCAACCGCTCGTAGTTGATGACCATCCACTCTGCAGTCGGATCGTCGTGCTGCAGTGCAACCCGGGCTTCGGGGTAGACCGCATGAATCTCGCGCTCCCAGTTGATCAACAGGGACGACAGCGTGATCACCAGGATCGGCACGCCTGCAGCGCGGATCTGCGCCGCAATCACCGCCTGGCGTGTCTTGCCCAGCCCCATGTCGTCGGCCAGCAGCGCGCTGGTCCGCTGCAGAAGGTGAGCGATCCCCACAGGTTGGTGGTCCAGGAGTGAATAGCCGCGCAAGGCCTCCGTGATCGCGCTTTCGGTGTACTCGGTACGCTCGATCGGCGAGACAGCCGCCAGGTAGATATCGGTGGAGACGTCTTCGTCTCCAGCCGAGGTTGTGGGTTCCTGGGGAGGGCCACCGAGGCTGATCCCGGGCACGTCCTTCGCCGGCGCAACAGTGCCATCGCTCAGCAGCTCCTGGACGACATCGAGGATCTCGAACTGGTCCTCAGCTAGTCCGAGCTCCAGGATCACGTTGCTGCGCACTAGCTCTGCAGAAGCGTCGATGCGCCACGAGCTGGAGTGACCGAGGAAGACGCCATGCATGCGCCGCGCTACCGCAACGACGCCGGGGTGGTAGTCGCCCGAGAGCAGCACACCGCCGTCTGCCAGCGGGGCGATACGGAGCATCAGTCCCCAGGTGAACGCATCCCGGATGGGCGAGGCCTGGGCCTGCTCCAACTTCTGCTGGAAGCGCTGCCAGGTTTCGCTGTAGCGGTCCTCGGCGAGCTCCTGCAGGCGGTGGAACAGAAGGTCCAGTTCGTGGAAAAGCTTGTTCTTGGGTAGCCTCCAGTACCGGTGGTAGGGGTGGTCGCCTCGACGGATGAAGAATCCCCCGCGGGCAAGCAACACCTTGTTGGCACCTTCCAGGAACGGCAGCTGGAGGCCGAAGTCGTAGCCGTCGAACACGACCTTGCCGAGCAGCTCCGGGGAGCGATTCATCATCCGTGGCCGCTTCATGCTGCCTCCAGATGGGTGCTCACCCAGTGGGCAACCGCGCCGGCCAGCCGAGATTGCCAATGAGAGTCGGCAAATCTGGTCATGTGCTGGGTGTGGTCCGGCCAGTCCAAGTTGACCTGAACCGATCCAGCTTTGATCTGCTGCATCAGCCAGGCAAAGGCTCTGCCTTCGGCTGAGTCCTTCGGCACGGGGTCGTTGCCATACGAGCGCAGCTGTGCGCACTCCAGGTGGTGGACGGTCCGCGCGCCCTGGTGTTCATGACTCTTTCGATTGAGGACCAGTTCGGCGGATGCAAGTGAGCGCCCATCGCGACGCAGAGAAATCAACCTGCAATCACCGCAGTAGGCTGAGAAGTCATAGGAATCGATGCAGTGATCGAGGGATACGTGTTCGCTCCAGAGATCGGACGGAGAGAGCAGCTCAACCGCCTCGATACCGTTCGGGCATAGCACGGGGCCATCGACCAGCAAGGGCGTCCACCTGGCCGACTCGTCAGACGCTTTCAGTTCTGGCTTTTCAGCGTCGATTTCTTCGCGAATCTCGGCGAGTGCCTTGTGGAAGGCCGACACCTTGTTGGCGAGTTGCCGGTAGCTGCTGCGCTGGAAAAACGCCGATGCGTTGAGCTTGGCCTGTTGAATAACGTCGTACTGAGCATGGTTCGCGAAAGCTAGTCCCAACTGCCGGAAGACTTCGCCGAAGTCCTGCAGGGACGCCATGATTCTTGGCCAAGCCGGGTCATTCCAGCTGCTGGGGCATCCAGAAAGCAATCGATTCAGGTCCCAACGCTGCTGGTCTTTTGGGAGAGAGTAGTCGGGACGAACTTCCCAGGGAATGTGGTTGAACAACTGGAAGAAGACCGTCCAGTCACCATGAGTTTTCGGACGGCGATTTCCGAGGGAGGCGCCTGCGAGGAGGGCATGCCAGCCCGAGTTCTTGCCCTCGCGTAAAACGTGCGCAAGCGCGCCGCCTGCGATTGACGGCCGGCAAGAGCCGATGAAGCGAATCGACGAAGGTTGTACCTGGAAGTACCACGCCAGAAAGTCCGTCAGCGATAACCCTGCGTCGACGGTATGTCCCAGCATCTGATCGAAGGCGACAGGAGCGAGATATTCCTTGTGCAAGTCGGTGAGCTCGTAGGGGGCCAGGTCGAGCCAAGGTACTTGCAAAAAGGTGCCGGTAGCGGAGCACGGCCAAGAGATTTGGTCGGGAAGCACAAGCAGCGGCAGCAAAATCGGTTGGGCCTTGAGCGCCTGCTGGCGTCGCTCTTTGCAACCGGAGGCCAACCAGTTGTAGAGGGCTGGAGAAGGACAGCGCACGGAGCGAATGGCAAACAGGATTTCAGGGTCGAGCTGGCTACAGAATCCCTTGAGGACTGCCCCTATCTGTTTCAGATAAAACCGGGTTCGTGGCCCAAAGTACCGGTGGTGGCTTCCTCGTTGCGCAGGGCTCGGAACGTTACGGGCGAACTTCCCGAGGTCGTCCGTCGCCATGCTGCCGGCGAGCTGATGAGCTTTTTTACAGTAGGACGTGAGGAAGGCTGTGTCGGCAAACACTCCGCCGGCCTGGTGCCATCTCAGTTCAGATTCCAGCCGGCTGATGAGTGCGATGGCGCCGTTGCGTGTGGGTTTCCTCAGAGAAACACGATCACGTGTGGAAATCGTCAGTGCCCTGATGATTTGGCCGTCATACCACTGAAGGGTATTGCCAAAACGCGCTATGCCAAATGGAGTTTGGTCCGGGCCATGCGTGCCATTGACGAACCAGGCTCGAGCAGTGGAGGTTCGCTGCAGATAGGTCCGGATGAAGTCAGTGCGCTGCCGACCTGCCAGGCCGAAATGCGTTGCCCAGGTAGTGGCTACTGCGCGCTGCCTCTCTGTGAAGCGACGAAGGATGGGGTCGACCGGGGTATCTATGACCGCTGACATGTGCATGCTCCTCGAGGAGCATGCAGGCTGTCAGGTGGGTTCTGGCGGGGACAGGGGAAATAGAGACCTGGAGAAGGCGGAATTCGCGGGTACGGCTGTTCCCCAGCACCTACATTCCACGCGGATTGTTCATATCAGGTTTGCCCTTGACCGAGGGATAAGCCACCTTGCATCCGGAAGACCTGTATCCCGTGCAGCCCCAGAAATCGTATTGCCCAGGTTTCTGCTTGTGGACGAGTGGTTCCCCGCATTTGCCGCACTTGTACTCGCTGCTGGTAGGCCGTGAATCCGGTGCGGTAGCGCTTCGTTGCATGGTGGCGGACGGTTGCGTCTGCAGCTTCTGGAGTTCCGCCCCGAGGTGCTCATAGAACCGGGCCACGACGGAGCTGTACGTCTCTTGGCCCTGGGCGATCTTGTCCAGGTCCTTCTCCATGCTGCTGGTGAACTCCAGCTGCAGGAAGGTGAAGTTGCCTTCCAGCTTGGCGATAGTTTTCTCCCCCAGCGGACCTGGGACCAACTTGCGCTTTTCCTCGACGACCAGGCCCTTGCCAGTGATGTTCTTGACGATTGCGGCGAAGGTACTTGGGCGGCCAATCCCCAATCGCTCCAACTCCTTGACAAGGCTGGCCTTGGTGAAGCGCGGCGGCGCCTTCGTCTTCTGGCTGAGCACTTCGCCCTGGTGAACCGGGAGGATCTGCCTTGGCTGCAGTTTCGGGACCGGATTCTTCGCAGGCTCGGCCCTGTCTTCTTCAGCGTCATCGCCCTTGAGCAGCTTCTTCCAGCCGAGGTAGGAAATGGTGCTACCAGTTGCGGCGAATCGCAGTGGGCGACTATCCGGCCCCTTGGCCAAGAGCTTTACGGTGCGCACGTCGTAGATTGCGTCCGTAAGCTGACTGGCCAGCGCGCGAATTCGGATGATTTTGTAGAGCGACTGCTCATCGGGCGTCTCGCCCGCTGTCTCGTCAGCCCAACTGGTCGGCGCGATGGCTGGGTGGCCTTGCTGGGCCGCATCGCCGGCTTGGAATACCCGGCGCTCCTCGACTGCCTCCAGCCCCATCTGGCGTGCAACAGCCTTCAGATGCGCCATCGCATCGTCATCCAGGTTGGGGTTATCAGTACGGTGATAGCTGATGACGCCCTGCTCGTAGAGCTTTTGGGCAATCATCATGGTCTTGTCCGGATCCCACCCCAAGGCCACGCTGGCTGCCTGCTGCATCGTCGATGAGATGAAGGGCGCGGGTGGCCCGCGGCGTTTCTTGCTGTCGGTACAGGACTCGACGATTACGGCGCGCGTCCCAGCGACCTGGCTGGCCAGTGTGCCGTCCTGGACGTAAGGGTGCTCCTCAGTCGCAAAGTCAGGAACGGTCACCCACTCTGCCTTCCACTTCTGCTCCGTTGCCTCATCCAGAAAGGTCAGGTCCACGCCGAAGTGGTGAACGACCTTGAAGTTGCGAATCTCGCGTTCACGCAGGAGCACGATGTAGACGGCGACAGATTGAACGCGTCCTGCAGACGTGGGTTCACCGAGAGTGCGTCGAAGCTCCTGCGTTACGAGGTAGCCCACCAGACGGTCCAGAACGCGCCGGCATTCCTGGGACGCTACCAGGGGAAGATCGATCTTTCGCGGGCTCGCCAGGGCCTCTCGTACGGCGGACTGGGTGATCTGGTTGAAGGTGATGCGCTGATAGTCACGAATCCCCAGCGTTTGCTGGATGTGCCAGGCGATGGACTCACCCTCACGATCCGGGTCAGTGGCGATGTAGATTTCAGTGGCTCTCTTCAGAGCATCGCGCATGCTTTTCACGTTGCGCTGGCTCTTGGGCAGCACCTCGTACACGGGGCGCAGGTTCTTGAGCACGCCGGTGGTGATCATGGTGCTGTCCTGGCCCTTCTCCGGCAGGTCGCGGATGTGGCCGCCGCTGGCGACTACCATCCAGTCCTCGCCAGGGCGCAGCTTCTTCATCATGGGACCGAGCTTCTTCAGCTTGCCCGGTGCCTCGATGATCATGAGTTTCATGGGGTGCCCCTATCCGTTGATCCAGGCCGCACTGTTGCTGCCGGCCTGGTCTGGTTCAACGCGAAATGGGCATTAGAGGCGGGATGAATTCGGCGGGAGGGTCGTTGTGGACTAGAGGTCCAGCGTCAGCTGCTGGGCCTGCCGGTACCCTTTCAGCCAGCTGGCCAACATGGCGGGGTGCTTGTAGGGGCAGGCATGCACGGGAAGCCCTTTCTGCGCAGCTTCTGCACCAGCGGCTGCAATGGTCAGGTGAGGATTGTTGAAGTGCCTCCTGTCGACCTTTTGCTCTGGTGTGGACTGACCTGACACAGTGGACCTCCCGCGAATGAGGTTGGCGCTGTAGGGCTCTTTACTAGTTGGAAGCCTTGTTGACTGTCACGACGAGATGATAGCGGCAGTTGACCGCTTGGATATCCTGCTTGTCCTCCCGGGCCCACCTTAAATCGCAGCCGAAGTCGATGCTCTGCTCATTGCCGAGGAGTGCCTGCTTGGGCTGTGTGGACTCCACGTCGAGCAGGCTGGTCTGCGGAGCTCCGGTTGCGGTCACACCGGCTGCCGGGTTTACAAAACCCAAGACTTCGACGCCATGTAGCCGGTAACTGAGTTGAACGCGGTCCTCAGACATGACGACAGGGGTGATGTTCAGGTCGTAGCCGTGGACGTAAGTGGCTGGAGTTAGGCGCAGCTGCTCGCCATCGGGCGTCACCTTCGACACATAGGAGCTTGTGACCTGAGCCTGCGCTTCTAGGGGGTGGCCATCCTCGACGTTGTCGGCGAATGACATAACCAGGTAGTGGTCCCGGTAGAGAGCTCCCGATACCGAGAGCATGTATTTCAGAGCCTTCGTGCTCTTTGCAGCCGTAGCATTAGTGTCTGCTTTGTCCGACTTCTCCGAGGCCCAACAGGGCGAGTGAGCAAGGAGGATGAGTGCAAAGCAGATGGCGGTCTGGAGCTGTTTCATGGTGTATCACCGAGTTATGAGGGGCGACGTGCGATGCCTCGCATCCAGCGGTTTCACGATGAGGCGCGTTGATGCTGGGCATGGCTCGGCAAAGCTCTTTCAGATGCAAGACTCGGCCTGTCCAGGGCAGAAAACACCCGGAAATGCGCATTGTGAGGAAGTGGATTTCCCCACTCCGCAGGATCGTTCCACAAGAGACCTGGGCAGGCGCTGCGTGCAGCGCCCCCTTTCGGCCCAGCTGTTTCGGGCTGAAGCACCGAGGCTGCCATTGGCACCAACACTGCCACTGTGCTCCTGGTTGAGTGGTTCCAGTGGAGCCAGTTGTTCAACCGCCCGCCATGAGATCAAGGCTTGGCTGAGTGTTGCGGGCCGCAACACCACCACGTCAAGCAAGGGCGAAGTGTTACGGGAAACAGTTGTGGAGTGGATATGAGGTGAAACGCCACGACTCAGCTGCTCTTGGCGAGGGAGCTACACGAAGGGACGCGATTTAGCGTGGGTCAGCCTGAGAGGGAATCTGACGCAGTTGGCCCAGGAACTCGGTGTTCGAGAGCTTACCGTCTACACGGTCCTGAAGTATGGGGAGGAGTAGCGCCTGCTGTTCTTTGCTCAGCTTGCGGTAGAGCTCGACGAGCTCGAGCTCCGAGGGGGTGATGGGCTTGTTCAACAATTGGGCCATGGCGGTTGCTGCAAAAGATTGGACTGAAGACAGGAATGACGGAGCAAAGTTCTTGCCACCTGCAGCTTCGCGAAGGGCGGCCTCACAAAATGGCTCGCCAGAAGAGGGCTGATTGGGTGGTGCAGAAGCCTCGCGATGGGACGTCCTTGTCCCCGGAAGCCTCGCGAAGGGGCGCGCTGAATTAAGGAGGGGGTTACAGGGGAATGTCGTCGTCAAATCCGTCGTAGTCGCGCATGTCCTGGGTAGGGTGCTGCGGCGCCGGCGGCTGACGATCAGTCTGAGGATTCTGCTGTTGCTGTTGGCCGGCCCCGGAGGCCAGGAGCGATACCTGGGCAACCCGATGGGGGAGGATCGCAACTCGGCTCGCCTCGACCTTCAGTGCCTGGACCTCCTCGCCAGTCTGTTTGTCCTTCCAGCTGTCCATGATGGCGCGTCCCTGGACCATGACCCGCATGCCTTTCTGGAACACAGAGGCGAAGCGCTCGGCATCCTGGTGCCACCACTCGACGTTGCACCAGAACCCTCCACGGTCCTTATAGCCACCTTGGCCGTCCGGGATCGAGTTGTCGAACATGATGTTGAGACGCAGAAGTTGCCGCGGGCCATTGTTGCCGTTGGGGAAGCTCTTGTACTCGGGCAGGGAGCCGATGTTGCCTTCCCATACTACGGGTGTACTCATGGTGGATCTCCGGTCAGTTGTGTTGCGATGGGTTCGTGTTCTGCTGCAGGCGAACCAGGTACTCGGCCTCGGCCTGGCCCATCTTCTCCGCGCACTCGGCGGCCTGTTTGGCGATGGAGTGGATGAGGCTCATCTGCATGTTGAGGATGATTCGTTGCTGCTCGAGCGCGAGCAGGTCCTGCAGCAGGTGGGATGGAGTCTTGGGCTGCCGCAGCATTTCCGCCCAGATGCCCACCCCCATCTTTCGGGACTGGATGTGCTGCCAGCGAAGGAAGGTGGTGCCGGCCTGGGTGTTCTGCTCTATCAGGCGGACGGGCAGCAAGCTGAAAGGATGACGGCGGACCTGGGCCAGCACTTCCTGGGCGAGCTCCTTCAGACCGACCTCCAGCGCCTGGCATTGCTCAGCTAACTGGGTCATCTCCCCCTTACCTTTAAAGGGTCTTAAAAGGCCTTTTAGTGAGGCACTCTGTTGCAGCCCCTGATAGGCAGTCTGTTGCAGTGGTCGGAAGAGAGTCTGTTGCAGCTCATGCTCCGGACGGCTGTGCGGCAGCATGGTGATCAGTCCTCGCCGAGATCTTCGTGGTCATCGGAGAAGGGCTCGCGTGGTTGTGGTTGACCGCGAGTGATCGGTGGGGCGAAGGAAGAACGTCGGGTGCCCTCCAGGATGTCCTGGGGAATCTCGCCATGACGCTCGTACATTTTCCGCGCCTGCTCGGCCTTGGCGTTGTTGGCGGCAAAGTCGTCGCGGCATGCACCGGAAAAGCGATAGAGCTGGGCCAGGCCGAAGAGGCTACGAAGAACGCGGGCGCCTTCGTCGATCCACAGCTCCATGTCGCGCCGGCCGATGAGACCAACGTGCTGAGCCAGGAGGATGCGTCGAACGATCTCGTCGTAGGAGGTCAGCAGGTAGACCGCCTTGAAGCCCAATGGGTTGGAGATGAAGAGAGGCAGCTTGACGGGCTGGATCGAGAGGTTATTGCCGATGGTGATCATCGAAGGCAACTGGGCCATGACATCGTCCAGGCGCTTGTCGATGACCTTCAAGGCTTCGTCCGACTCGTTGATCTTCTCCTCGAGCCGGATCATCCACCAGTCGGAGTAGGGATCGTCCTGAGAGGCACCACGCGACATCTGATTCATCTTCGAGCAGAAGCCTGCCAGTCCGAGGATGCTGGGCTTGCCTTCAGTCTGAGGGCGGCCCATCCAGATTCGCGCTGCGTGGTGCGTGTGGAGGGTGAGCTCAACAGCACTCCGCAAGGAGCCAATGTTGAGCTGGTAGTTGTCAGCCATGGGCACGGTTTCCTTATTAAGGTTGAGGAACGTGCCCATGCTGCTAATCAGCGGGAGCTGCCGCAGCAGGAAATGCTCAGTCCGCCAAACTCGATTTTGTTGTTGCCATTACTACCCCTGCCAAAACGTCCCTAATGGCGCCCAGATCCAAGCCAGCAACACACCGCCGGCGAGTAGAACAAGCCATGTTTTCCAACTGCGAAGGTAAGGCCAGAGTGCGAGCAGCGCGAATAGTGCCAGGTCGATGAGAAGTTGCCTTTGTTGCATGGGAAGCTCCGGTTGATTGATAGAGCTTCCAGTGTTCAAGGTGGGCAGCGCTGGTGGTGGCTTTTTACAACCACATTCCGACCGAAAAACGGAGCTGTTTCGACTCATCTCTATGTGGCTCCGTCCAGGTCGACCTCGGCGCCAAGGTCCAGTTCCTGCCTGAGTGTTTCGGCCCGAAACACCCAACTCGCTGTCGGCGCCGGCGGTCAGGTCCTGGTCCCGTGTTGCCAGTGGCAACACCTAGCTCGCCGTCGGCACCGAGGACCTGGTCCTGGTCGAGTGGTGTGGGCCGCAACACCCAACTCGCCCACGGCGCCGATGGCCGGGTCCTGACCGAGTGATGCGGGCCGCATCACCCAGTTCGCCGTTGGCGCCGAGGACCTGGTCCTGGTCGAGTGGTGTGGGCCACACCACCCAACTCGCCCACGGCGCCGATGGCCGGGTCCTGACCGAGTGATGCGGGCCGCATCACCCAGTTCGCCGTTGGCGCCGAGGACCTGGCCCTGGCCGAGTGTTGCGGCCCGCAACACCCAGTATGCCGTCGGCGCCGACGATCATGTCTTGGTCGGGTGGCGATCATGACACTGGCTGATCAATCCGTCGGTGATCCCCCCTGCCTCGGTTTCAGTTGTTGCCAGATCGTGCTTAGGGCCGATTTGGCCGTCTGCATCCCAGCCTGAGATGGTGGGGACTGAGGGCGGGTAACTGGCGGCGTAGGGGGGGCTGGTTGCGCTTGAGCGACCTTGGGTTGAAGTTGCGGGCTAGGCTGCCAGTCAGCGTTGAAGTCTCCGCGAATAGCACGCGTTGCAAGCGATGACAGGTAAGCCATGGGCTTGCTGACTTCGCCCTCGATGCAGCGATGTGCCCACTGACCCATCACGGGTTCCCTAAGGTCATCCGGGACCGTTTGCATGATCGATCGGGCCCTGCTCCGGTTCTCTGCGCTGAGCATTTCCAAGGCAATCAGCCAGTTCGCCGCGGCATTCCTTGGATTACCCGCGGGAAGTACAGAGCTTTTACAAACATCTTTGTGTGTATCTGTATACGTACTATATGAGTTCGGATTCCGAACTGAGGGTGTACTCGGTGAATTTCCACTGAGTTCGGATTCCGAACTGAGGGGTAGAGCGCCTTGTTTCGCAGGGTTCGCACTGAGTTCGGCATCCGAACTCAGTGACGCCTCGCTGATTTCGTACTGAGTTCGGATTCCGAACTCAGGGGCTGGAAAAGCGTGCAGCTTGCTCTCGACTGCCCAGGCCTGACCATTCAGACGCTCAGCAATCGTATCGACGTGCGTCGGAAGGCGGCGTCCTACGTCCGGGTCACCGGTAAACTCGCGCCAGGAAATCTCCGCCACTTCCTTGATGGCCTTGTTTTGATGCTCCATAGATTGGAGCAGCAGCTGCATGTAGTCCTTGTCGAACTCGATGGCTTCAGCTGGGGTTACAGGTTCATCATGTAGGAGGTAAACGTTGCCCTGCACCTGGCCGCTTACCTCATTGCGTACTCTGCGTCCAAGGCTCAGCCAGCGTGTGAGCCGGAGCACGGTCAATGCTTTCGATACTGTTTCCCTGGAAGCGTGTTTCCCGGGGTTCATCCCCAGATAGGGGCGGAGCTGGTCGTAAGTCGGGAATGCGGTAACGCCGTCTTCATTGACGAGCAAGCGGAAGACCTGCCAGCAGTTTCTTTCGAGTGGCGTCAGGCGGTTGTCGAGCAGCAATTTTCGTGGAACCGTCTCATGGGGGTTCCCGCTAAAGATGATCCCTGCGTACTGCGAAGGGGGGGCGGACTGGGTAGCGGTCTCCTGTGCTCTCTTCTTTTGCAAATGGGCCTCGAGGTGTCCCGAGGCCGAATCTAGGAGCGTTGAAATGGGGAACCGGGCGAGCTTCATCTTGCTTCGTCGCCTTCCTCGGAGGTGACAGCCACCACCTGTTGTTGTTCGTGGAGCAGCAGCATCTGGGCACTATGGCGCCACGGGTTTTCTTTGTTGGGCGGATAGACTCCCTGGCTGATCCAGCTCGTGATGCGATGCCAGATTTGAGCCAGCGTCAGCCCATCGGTAATCAGCTCTTCGGCGACCAGCATGGCAACGTCGAGCATGGCCAGGCTGTCCTTCAGGTCTACCTGGTTCTCTTCCATGAGGTGGACCCATCTGTGCCAGACCAGGTGGTCTTGGTCCTCTGAAAGCTCAGGCCAGCGACCTCTAGGCGTCTTCACCCCGATGACCGCACGCTGCAGAGCAATTTCTTGAGGCGACAGTCCGAAGAACTTGTTGAGCAGATTCGTGGTTGCTCCCAGGCGAATTGCGCGCTCGATCAGCCGCATTTCTTCTTCAGAACGCGCAGCGCCGGAGATCAGCTTCATGACGATGGACTCGTCGATGCTGACCTTGGCCCAGGTGACTGGGGTATTGAGCAGCAGGCTCATAATGGTAGGGTGCTGGATTTGGCCCAGTACCTCGGGGGCAAGCCCCATCTCGATACAGCGATTCAGCTGACCGTTGCGCATCAGGTTCAGTATCTGCGACAGCACAGCTTCGTTTATTGGCGACTTGGACATTGCGATTCCCTCCCGTAATCGTCCGCGATCAGCTGTCGAGGGCTGGTGTGTGCTGAGCGTGCTCTTGGATCTCCAGGTCGATGAGGCGACGGGCGAGGCGCACGATCCGGAACAACTTGACCAGTGCGCCGTCGCTCAGTCGACCTCGGTCGTCCGGGACCTGGTCTTTTGCCATCGGCTGCCCGAGGAGCAGTTGGCCGAGACCCGCAGCAAATTCGAACTCCATGAGGCCATCGCGGGCTTCGGGCTGATCCTCCAGTAGTTTCAGAGCGATTGCCGTTGCACCGCTGAGTGACTGGAGGAGCGTCACTGTGTGATGGGCAGTCGCGGTGATTTCAATTTCTTCCTGGGGCTGCCGGTAGGAGAACCCGATGCCGCCATCTACCTCGAAGATGTCACCGGGGGCGCCAACAGCCTGAAGTATTTCCACAGCCAGGTTGGCGATGTGCTTACGCAGTTGGTCGGCCGCATCGATCTCGCGCTCGATATACCAGAGGTCGCTGATGGGGTGCAGTCCACCGGCCTGGACCGGGATGGCGATGAGTGCATTGGCATTGAAGTCAGGCAGTTGCTCGCCATCCAGCGCGGCCATCTTCTGCTTCATTTCCACTACACGAGAGCTGATGTTCGCAGGGGCGGCGACATGACCATCGATTCGAGCCTGACGGTCTTCGGCAGTCATCTGGTTGATGTCAGGAGTAGTGGTGATCCGCGTCCCCTGCCGTGCTGGCAGGGACGGCGGGATGGTCGCTGGTGTGTTCTTGCTGGTCGGCTGGGGCGGTAGAGCGGGCACCTGGGTTTCAGTCCCGCCGGTTTCGGCAACTTGAGGTGGCGGCGGCGGAGGGGATGGAACTTCGACAACCGGAGTGCTACGGCGCAGTTGGTCCTGCTGCTGGGTGATCTCGAGCAGCACGTCCTCGTAGCCGATGCCGAGCGGCCCTTTCATTTGACCGATCAGCTCATCCTGGAAGCGCTGGAACAGAAACTCTTCGGAATCACCTTCAAACTGAGCCAGCACGTCCTGAAAGAGCATCTCGAAGTCGATGCCGGCACCTTTGTAGTGCTTTTCCCAGCAGGTGCTGGCTGTTTTACGCAGAGATAGAATTTTGCTGACTCTGTCCACGCCCAGACCGCTGTAGAGCATTCCCGGAATAGCAGGTAGTAGGTATCGAATGGCGTCGAGCATGCGGCTGATGTGGGATTGCGAAACGGGATAGCCATCTGCGGCTAGGCGTCGCGACAGTTCTCTTTGCGATACTGCTTGGCCAGTCTCTGCCTCATAGTGAGTTTTGGCCTTATCGATGCCCACAGCGCGCTCAATGAACTTGAGATCGCCTTTCAGGTCGTTCTCGGCCAAGTGCCCTACCAAGGAAAGAATCTCGCCCCGGGCTTGATCCCAAGGGCGGAACAGGCAGTGGAACCGATAAAAGCGCTCGTCGCCGGTCTCCTGGTAAAGCTCTTTCAGGATGGCCAGGCGAGTGTTGCCCCCGTTGCGGATGCGATGCTTTTGTTCGCCTGGTCGGCGAGTGACTGGCGGGGGCGTATCAAGGCCGCGGGCCTTGATGGAGGCTTTAATTTCCTCGTACTTCGGGTTGCGAGTCGTCCGAGGGTTGTCGTCATACGGAAGGACGTCATCCAGCGTCAGCACCATCGGGGTGTCAACGACGGGATCGCTGAGTTGCGCCACGGGAGCGGCCTGCGGCTGGAAGCCAGGCTTGAGCATGGCGTCTTTCAGGGAGATCGGCTCGGCCATGATTACAGTCCCCGCGCGTCGTTGGCGGAGTCGGCACCAGTAGGCTGCTGGGACAGCAGCCGGTCGATGACCTGGTTGGCTCGCTGGATCTGCGACTCCAGTTCGTCAACGCGCTCCAGGCGATGGAGGATCTCGCGATTCAAGGATCGGTCGTTGTCCTTGGCCAGCTCGGCAATGCGGCTTTTCATCCCACAGGGCATGCGGACTACGAATTTGTCTTCGGGCTCTTTGGTGGCGGTTTGGCGATCAGCGCTCATGTCATTTCTCCGGAATTCTGGCGGCAGGTTTCTCAGCGACGCTTCAGCTGGTCGTGCAGCTGGGTCGGGAGGCCACGAATGGTCAGCACGTCGCGCTCTCCGTCGTACTCGACCTTGCTGCCCAGCAGGTGGGCCTCAAAGCTGATCGACAGGCCTTCCGCGCGGCCAGTGAAGCGGCGGAACTGGTTGAGGGTGCGTTTGTCCGCCGGGAACTCTGGCGACAGGCCGTAATCCTTGTTGCGGATGTAGTCGTAGAAGGCGCGCGGCGCCTGGTCGTCCATCAGTTCGGAGAGTGCGTCCAGGGCCATCGGCTCGCCGATCTTGGCCTGGCTGGTGGCGTAATCCACTAGCACATCGGTCCTCTCGCGGGCCTGTTCTTCGGGCAGGTCTTCGCTTTCCACGAAGTCGCTGAAGGCCTTGAGCAGGGTGCGGGTCTCGCTCGGGCCGTCGACGCCCTCGGTGCAGCCGATGAAGTCGCAGAAGTAGTCCGAGACCTTCTTTCCGCTTTTGCCCCTGATGAACGAGATGTACTGTTTGGACGTCTTGTTGTTCTGCCACTCGGAGATGTTGATCCGCGCGGCCATGTGCAGCTTGCTGAGGTCAAGATGGCGCGAGGGAGTTACTTCTAGCGCCTCGGTCACCGCCACTCCTTCGCTGTGGTGGAGGAGGGCGATGGACAGGTAGTCGGTCATGCCTTGCTGGTAATGGCAGAACAGCACGTGGCCGCCAGTGGAGAGATTGGACTCCTCCATCAAATGCGCGAGCTGTTCCACTGCATGGCGGCTGAACTCGACAAAGTCCATGCTGCCAACCAGGAACTCGTTCAGCCAACCGCTTAGCGGGTAGGCGCCGGATTCGCCATGGAAAAGGCCCCAGGCCTTGTTCGGCTTGGCGTTGTAGCTCTCGTTGAGGTCGGCCATGAGGTTTTCCATAGCCTGGGAATCGACCAGCTCGACACCACTGATATGCAGTGCAGATGGGTTGCCGTCGGGCTTCTTGTCGATCAGGTGGACGATGGCGTGACGAATGGGCATTAGATGATCTCCTGACAGGACGACTGGGCCGCCTGAACGTCGGCGCGGCGGAGGCGCGCGAGAGCGTTGAGGGCCGAATGGCAGTCGCTGGCGGTGAAAGAGGTGAAGATGGGCAGCCGGCCAGGCTTGCTGAATTTGACGTGGCCGCCGGCGGTGCGGCTTGCGCTCCATCCGAGTTGTTCAGCAGTGATGACCAGGCGTTTCAAGCCTTCTTGGGCGCCGCGGAGGAAATTACGCATTAGCGGTTTCCTCCTGCTGCTGAAGCCAGGTCTCCATGTCCTGCAGGCCTGCTGGAAGGGTTCCGGTGCGAGCTGCCTCGAGGAGGCGCTCTACCAAGCGCTTCAGGTGCTTATCCAGTTGGTGCCGTTGGCAGGCAATCTCGTCATGCGATGAGCGGAGCAGTTGCACTTCTTCCTGCAGCTGCTCGAGGACCAGAGCACCGCCGGCGCCTGCAGGGCAGACTTCAGCTGCAGTCGCTCGGAACTGGGTGAACAAGCGTGCCTCCCAGTCCTGGCGGCAAGGCCAGAACCGGTGGCCGCGCTCCACGTTCCAGCCGCTGGTCCACGTGCGGCATTTTCCGCAGTCCGGGCAAGGCATCTCGCCGCCACCGTCCAGGTGATAACCGCAGTGCATGCAGATCCACGTGGGACCAGCACGCAGCAGCAGCTCAAGGCGTAGCTCGTTGTTGTGGATACGGTGCAGTGGGCGGAAGGTGGTGATCTCAGACATCACGACCTCCGCTCAGACTCCAGCGGCTCTCGATGTAGTTCGCTTTGTCACCAGGCTGCGCCGGCAGCTTGGCGATCACACCTTGGCCTTCGCCGAAGAGGCGGTCGGCCAGGCGCTGTGCAGCGATCTGATCGCTCCAGGTGCAGCTTGCGCGCTTGCCTTTCACGGTGTTGGTGAAGAACCCAGCTCCGTCGAATTTCACTACGCACTCGCGGGAGGTTGCGCTCATGGTGCGACCTCCTGGTTGAGAGCATCGCCGGCCTGGACAGCCACGATCTCAGGGGAATCGCCGGGATAGCGGGTTGCCAGTTCAGTGAGGAACTCGCGTGCAGCCTCCCGGGCACCGGGAATGCGAAACACCACAGTGCAGTGATGCGCTTCGGCCTGGCCGGAAAGAGAGGGGATCACTCCGACCTTGAGCGAACAACTGAACAGATACTTTGGAACCCAGACCGCCCAGAAGTAGTTGGAGAGCAGCGCGCCAGGTGCCTTCAGGCTGAGCTCTAGCGTGCCTGCGTCGGTTTCGAGGATCTCGATGTACTGCAGCTTCTCGAACTCCCTGAGCTCAGCGTGGAGCGCAGCAGGGGCGACAGTGCTGTGGTCACGACCGAGCCGCGTAATGACTTGGCTGAGGGCGTCGAGCTCGATGGCGTTCAGACCGGCGCGATGAGCGTGAGCCAGAGCAGAGGCTTCGAACGGAACGCCGGCGGCGATAGCAGGGAAAGCTCCATCAGCGCGCATGGTCCACCTCCTGCAGTTCATCGATGTCGTAGCTACCGCAAACGGGGCAGGTGAGGACCTCGATCTCGCCTTCAGGGCTGGTTTCGGCCGGAACGAACTGGCGTACGTTCTGCAGCGGATGGTGAGTCCCGCAGTTGCGGCACCAATGGGTGATGGGGGAGTGCTGACTGGACGTCATGCGAATGCTCCTTGCAGCTCATGCGCACTGAGATTGGCGAATCGCGTCTGCTGGGGGATGAAGGCGGTGCGGACGGTTCCGGTCGGACCGTTACGGTTCTTTCCGACGATCAGCTCTGCGATGCCTTTGGCCTCGGTATCGGGGTTGTACACCTCGTCCCGATACACGAAGAGGATCAGGTCGGCGTCCTGCTCGATGGCGCCGCTGTCCCTGAGGTCCGCGCAGATGGGGCGTTTGTTCGGACGGCGTTCGAGATCTCGGTTCAGCTGGGAAAGGGCTATAACCGGGCAATCCATCTCCTTCGCCAAGGCCTTCAGCGAGCGCGAGATCTCGCTGATCTCGTTGGCTCTGTTCTCTTGGCCGGGGCTGCGCATGAGCTGCAGGTAGTCGGCCATGATCAATGACGGTTTTCCGTAGCGACGAGCAGCTCGGCGCGCCTTGGCTCGAAGCTGCATCGGCGTGAGGTTGCCGGTATCGTCCATGACCAGCCGTGTTCCATACCCGTCCATGCGTGCCACGGCGCCGGTCAGTTTTTGCCAGTCCTCTTCCTCGAGTCTGCCCTTCAGCAGCCTTGAGAGATCAATACGTCCAAGAATGGCTAGCAGCCGATACACTAGGGCCTGGGCTGGCATCTCCATGCTGTACACCTGGACCGTCTGATCCGGGCGCGACTTCAGCGCAGCGTCGACGATGCTCAAGCAGAACGAGGTTTTGCCCATCGAGGGACGGGCGCCGACTATGACCAGGTCGGCAGGCTGGAGTCCCGAGGTCAGCTCATCGAGATCGTCCAGGCCAGTTGAAACCCCGGTCACCGTGACGTTGCCGTTGAAGTTCTGATCGATCTGGTCGACGACCTTGATCATTGTGTCGCGGACGTTCACGAACTCGGAGGTCGACCGGCCTTCACCCAGTGCGAACAGCTGCTGCTCGATCGACTCCTGGACCTCGTTGGCATCAGCCTGTTGGTCAGTAGCGGCGCGCGAGCACTGGTAGCCCAGGGTCATCAGCTGACGAAGGTGCGACCGGTTGCCCACGATCGCAGCGTAGTGCTGGATATTCGCAACCGACGGAGTGTTCATGGCCAGCTCAGCCAAATAGGCCAGGCCGCCTACTTCCTCATGAGCCTCCAGCGCTTCACCGATAGTGACGATGTCGAAGGGGCTGTTCTTCGAAGCAAGGTCACTGATCGCTTTGAAAATCAGTTTGTGCTCACGACGGTAGAAGTCCTCCTCCTGCAACTGATCGCCGACCAGGTCCCATGCCTCGTTGTCGAGCATCAGCCCGCCAAGGACACCCTGCTCAGCTTCAATCGAATGAGGAGGGGAGAGGTCCAGGTGGTTCATCTGGCACCCCCGTGCGCAAGCGCTGCCAGGGGATCCCGGCCGACACCACGACGCAACTGGGCCTTCTTGCCTGCCTCCCATCCAGCGTGCAACGAGCTGCGATCATGGCCCTTGGCAGGCGTCGAGCTTATGTTGGTGTGCTGGAGGTTCGGGTGGTGCAGGCTGAGATAGGCGCTGATTTCAGAGCGAGTGTCGGAGCTCATGCCCGTGGCGAATTGGTCGACCTTCTGCGCAACGGCACGTATCCAGCCTTCCGCGAACAGCTGTCCGCGGCGCCGCTTGGTCTTCAGCTGGCAACGCGATAGCTGGGCGACGTGCTCGCGGCGAGCTTTCTGCAGCTGGTTGAGCAGGCTGCTGTAGGTATACGCAGCCAGGTCAGGGCCCACACCCTTGCCCAGAAACTTGAAGCAATAGCCGTGACCGTGGCGGTAGTAAGAGAGGTAACTGCAGTCGAAGGCCTCAGCGCAGGCAAGGGCAAGCGAGTGATGCCAGTCTGCAGGAGAACGGCGGGTATGGGTCGGGACGCTGGCTTCGTCAACCAGGCTTGCGCGGATATCCTCATGCTCCAAGTTGTACTGGGACATGAGCGCGCGTGCCTGACGGAGCGCAGTTTCGACTTCATTCGGCGTGGCACCGTTGGAATTGGCCAGAGCCATCAGCTTGGCCACCTTGTCCAGGACTTTCTGCTTATCCATCAGGCCTGGCCCTCGCTCAAGGTGCTGAGAGGCTTGCGAGGCTCGTATTGCAGCTCCCACGTCGGATGGAACGGCATGGTGTGCTTGAGGCCATCCAACTGCACGTTCAGTCGGCAATCCTTGGCGCTGCGGATGGTGCCGAACTCCTTCTTCCCGCACCCGGTGTAGAGCACTCGCATCCCGCGCTTGGCCGGAACGCCGTACCACTTACGAGTTCTTTCCATTTGCCCGGCCATCACACACCTCCCGAAGCCAGCACTGCGGCGTTGGTCAGCGCGCGGAAGCTCTCAATTACGCCTTCACGCAACTCCTGCTCGGCGTGAATTGCGTTACTGCGGTTTTCGCTCCCGCCCTTCTCCGCAAACTCCTGCATTGCGTAGCGGAATTTGGTTATCAGGCTTCCGATATGTTCCAAGCCCCTCGAATAAGCCTGTCCCTGACGGCCCTCACACGCGATCAGGTCCGCTTCGCACTGAGCTGCAGGGCGGTCTGCCTGAGAGGGAACGTTGCTGCGCTCCACCCGGGTGTTCCAGGTGCGACGAGCTTCTGCAGCGTCGACCTCTACCTCGGTAGCCAGACCGCACCAGGTGCATTCCACGCGGTGGCCACATTCACTGTCAGTTTGCTCCGCCAAGCATCCGCAGCACGGGCAGCTGAGCAGTGGGCCGAACTGGAGGGAGTGCTCGGCGCGAGCATGGTCCATGGTCTTGAGGACCGCGCCCAGGGCGCTCTGGCTGCCAGCCAGCGCCGGCGAGTGCACTTCTTTGGTGGAAAGAGAAAGCTCCAGGCACCCCTTCTCGGAGACCTGGAAGTTGCTGCTGTGAAGTGAAAAGCCGACTCCGTTGATGGAGACGTTCAGGGGGAGATCGGCTGCAGTCGCATCTTGGCGCTGGATAGTCGCTAGGCGTCCCTGCAGCATTGCCAGCGTGACTGGCTTCTTGGCATCACCGTTCATGCCTGCCCCTCCTGCGAACCCGTCGAGGAAGGCGGCGGAGTGAAGCTGTTCAGCGCTTTGCGCCAAAGCTCGATTACTTCCTTCTCCTGGTTGGTCAAAGCAGCTTGGCTGACCTGGTCAGCCACCCGCTGTTTCATCGCAGCCAGGCGCTCTTCGACTTCGGAACCGTCGTCGTAGCTGAGCTCCTCCTGAATTGCGGTGATCAGTTCGGACCGTAGATAGGTGATCTGGAAGAAAAGGTCGGAGTAATTTCGTTCGCGCTTGGTGCCGAAGTGCACCCCAGAAGTGCCCAGGTCTGGCCCGTGTTTTTGGCAGAACTGAATGGGGGAGTAGAAGGTATGGAGAACGCGCGCCCGGTTGTAAATCAGCGCGGTTTTCACGATTTCCAGCAGGTCCTCATTGGCATTCGGAGCTGCTGGAAGGGGATATTGAGCAGCAACCAGTTGCTTGGCGCGCTTATCGCGAGCCTCTCGGCGCCGTTGCGCTTCCTTCTCGGTACGTTGGCGCTTTTCTTTGGCATGCACGACGTTGTTGCCGACCGAGTCGATCAGATGCGCGGCATCGAGCAGGAGCTGCCGTTGGTCTGCTGTCAGGTGCTCCCCGAGTCGCCCCAATAGGCCGGATCTCGTAGTCCAGCGTTGGCCGATCTTGCGAAGCTCACCAGAAACAGAGGTCAGCTTTGTCTGGACGCTGCGAAGGTCCTTGGCGCTGTACAGCTCGCCTAGCTTCAGCACCACTTCAGGGGTGATCCCGCTGGCATGGGTGATATCGACAGGTTTCTTGGCCATTTCAGCGGCCTCCCTTGACGATCTGGGCGACCTTCTCCTCGGTCATCGCCTCGAAGCGGTCGCGCCACTCGGGGAAAACCTCGATGGCGAGGCTGCGGATGATGCTCAGTGCTGACGGCGCCTGGCGATTGGAGGGCTGGCTGTATTCCAGTCGGTGGGCAGGAACGCCCTGGGAGGCGGCCTTTCTGAAGACGACCGCCTGGGGGACGATGGTATCCAGCACGGAGACGTCTGGGTTGCCATCGAATACTTCGCGGACAGTCTCGTGGATCTGGCGGGCGTCTGCCGTTTGGTCGAGCCCGTTGATGATGATGTTTATGTGGGGGATGTTCAGCCCCAGGCGGCTGTAGGTATGAAGCCCCGCCATCATGTGCATGGTGCCGCGATTGAATTCTCGGGCCGCCAGCATGTTCGGTGGCAGGGGGGAGAGGGCGACGTCGGAGGCAAGCACGACCATTTCCAGCATGGCCGAGCGTGCGCCCTGGGTGTCAAAGAGCACTAGGTCGTACTGGTCAGCGAAAGCTGGCATCAGATTGGCGAGTCGCAACCGTCCGTCGGGAGCCTGGAGTAGGAGGTTGTTCAGCTGGTTGTTGATGTCGTTGGAGACAATCACATCCAGATTGGGGATGTTGGTGCGAGAAACAATCCGTTCCGGATCGGTGTTATTGAAGGCTAGGAGGTCGTAAAGACCGCCAGGAGCTTCATGGGCGAGAGGGTAGTAGGAAGATCCGGAAGGTTGGACCGGATCGAGATCGATCAGGAGGGTACGCAGTCCAGCATCTGCGACAAAAGCGCCCAGGTTGGTCGAACTGGTGGTTTTGCCGGTACCGCCTTTGGTGGAAATAATACCTGCTTTTTTCATTACAAATGCCTCTAATGTGGGTTGCATTAGAGGCTGCGTGCCTAGAGCTCTGGGCATTCACGGGGCCGGAGAACCCCTTCCTAGACGCTCCTAGTCCAATTGTCTTTTAACCAATTGGTCGTAGGTTCGAATCCTACACGACCCACCA
>NZ_KL647105.1:0-10263 GCF_000725445.1 Pseudomonas sp. AAC
CTCTCGGCACGGACGGCCCCCTCTCCCGCTTGCGGGAGAGGGCTGGGGTGAGGGTGCTCTTGATCCCCGGCACCTATCTCCGCGGCAAACACACCCGTAGGATGGGTTGAGCGAAGCGATACCCATCACCATGACCGCATGGGTTTCGCAGGCTCAACCCATCCTACGAAAAGCGCCTCGGCGCGGCCTGCAAGACATCTGGCGTATCTGCGCTTCGCGGTCCTGGTCCATCGTCCTGTCCTCGCTTCATCGGGCGTGTAGAACCACTGACTGCGGGCACAGTCGAGTGTTCATGTGCCACGCACGAAGGGAGCGGCCGCATGATCCACGCCGAGAACCGCCGTATCGTCATCGCCACCTCGCCGCAGGCCGAACCGGCGCCCGAGGATGCCTGCAGCAACCGCGAACTGGCTCGCTGGCTGGCGGAAATCCAGGGGCTGGAGTTCTTCGACGGCCCGCCCGCGGAACGCGACCCGCAGCGCCACTACTACTGGGTGCCCAGCGAGACCCTGGTGGGCCGCGAGCAGGCCCGCCAGTTGGGCGTGCAGGGGCCGCTGGACCTGTTCGGCGGCTACGTCGAGCAGGCCCACCAGGCCGGCAAGGCCATCGTCCACCCGCTGATCGAGCAGGCCGCGTTGACGCCCAAGGGCTGGGCGGCCGGTTTCGCCGAGCGGGTGGCGCCGGTGGTGCTGGACGGCCACAGCGCGTTCTGCCGCCAGGACGCCTGGCGCTGCGCCAGCGCGCGCCTGCCGCGGGGGCCGCAGCGGCTCAAGCCGGCCGGCGCGCGCGGCGGCCTGGGGCAGCGGGTGGTGGCCGATGCGGATGAACTGGAGGCCGCGCTGGCGGGCTACGACGAGGCGGACTACCTGGCCGGCCTGGCCATCGAGGACGACCTCGGCGAGGTGCGCACCCACAGCGTCGGCCAGGCCCAGGTCAGCGGCGTGCTGCTGTCCTACCACGGCTTCCAGCAGCAGAACCGCAACGCCCGCGGCGAGCTGGTCTACGGCGGCTCCGACCTGCTGGTGGTGCGCGGCGGCTTCGACGCCCTGCTGGGGCTGGACCTGGCCGCCGAGGTGCGCCTGGCCATCCAGCAGGGCCGGGCCTTCGACCGGGCCGCCAGCCAGTGCCTGCCGCATTTCTTCGCCTCGCGGCGCAACTACGACGTCGCCCAGGGCATCGATGCCGCCGGCCGCGCGCGCAGCGGCGTGCTGGAGCAGTCCTGGCGCGTCGGCGGCGCCAGCGGCGCGGAACTGGCCGCGTTGCAGGCCTTCGTAGCCGATCCGGCGTTGCAGGCGGTGCGTGCTTCGTCCTTCGAGATATTCGAGGACAAGGCGCTGCCGGCCAATGCCCGGGTGATCTACCGCGGCCCCGACCGGCGTGGCGACTTCCTGTTGAAATACGCCATGGTGGAGGACCTATGACGCCTTATGACGAGCGCGTCGACATCGATGTCGACTCCCTGCGCCTGCAGGGCAACTTCCTCAGCCCGCGCACCCACGTGCCCGGCGTGCTCTTCGTGCACGGCTGGGGCGGCAGCCAGCAGCGCGACCTCAAGCGCGCCCGCGGCATCGCCGGCCTGGGCTGCGTGTGCCTGACCTTCGACCTGCGCGGGCACGGCGCCGAGGAGCGCCAGCGCGAGTGGATCAGCCGCGAGCACAACCTGCGCGACCTGCTGGCCGCCTACGACCGCCTGGCCGCGCACCCGCAGATCGACCCCGAGGCCATTGCCGTGGTCGGCACCAGCTATGGCGGCTACCTCGCCTGCATCCTCACCGAGCTGCGCCGCATCCGCTGGCTGGCCCTGCGGGTGCCGGCGCTGTACCGCGACGAGGACTGGGACCGGCCCAAGCGCGAGCTGCCCCGCGACGACCTGATGGCGTACCGCTCCAGCCGCGTGCCGGCGGCGAGCAACCGCGCCCTGCGCGCCTGCGCCGCCTTCACCGGCGACGTGCTGCTGGTGCAGTCGGAGCACGACGACTTCATCCCCCGCGCCACCATCCTCAGCTACCGCGCCGCCTTCCAGCAGACCCATTCGCTGACGCACCGGATGATCG
The DNA here is from genome assembly GCF_000725445.1 of Pseudomonas sp. AAC. NCBI lineage: Bacteria > Pseudomonadati > Pseudomonadota > Gammaproteobacteria > Pseudomonadales > Pseudomonadaceae > Pseudomonas > Pseudomonas sp. AAC. The sequence goes on from NZ_KL647105.1 coordinate 2,055, forward strand.
ACGAGGCCGATCACGCCCTGAGCACCGAGCTGGCCCAGGACGCCTATACCGACATCCTGGTGCGCTGGATCACCGAGATGGTGGTGGGCGAGCGCGCCAACCGCCTGGTGCTGGGCTGACGCACGCCGGGGTGCTCCTTTGGGCGGCCAGGGAGGTGCGCCCGGCGAAGCTGTGCTTTGCTGAAGCGATTCGGTGGAGGAACGCCATGTCAGGAACGATCGCCAGCAATGCGCAACTGGTGGAGGACGCCCGCTATCGGTTGCTGATGGAGGCAGTGACGGACTACGCCATCTACATGCTCGACCCCAACGGCCTGGTCGGCAGCTGGAGTTCCGGGGCGCAGCGGCTCAAGGGCTACGAGGCGCGCGAGATCATCGGCCGGCATTTCTCCTGTTTCTACCTGCCCGCCGACCGCGAGGCCGGGCTGCCCGAGCGGGCGCTGGCCACCGCGGCGCGCGAGGGCCGCTATGAAAGCGAGGGCTGGCGGCTGCACCGCGACGGCTCGACCTTCTGGGCCCACGTGGTGATGGACGCGGTGCGCGACGACAGCGGCGAGCTGCTGGGCTACGTGAAGATCACCCGCGACCGCACCGCCCAGCACGAGACCGAGCAGGCGCTGCGGCGCAGCGAGGAGCAGTTCCGCCTGCTGGTCAACGGCGTGTCCGACTACGCGCTGTACATGCTCGAACCCGACGGCCGGGTGGCCAGCTGGAACTCCGGGGCGCAGCGGATCAAGGGCTACCGCCCGGAGGAGATCGTCGGCCGGCACTTCTCCTGCTTCTACACCGTCGAGGATTGCAACGACGGCGTGCCCGAACGCAGCCTGAACATCGCCCTGGCCGAGGGGCGCTACGAGGAGGAGAGGCTGCAGGTGCGCAAGGACGGCAGCCGCTTCTGGGCCAACCTGGTGATCGACCCGGTCCACGACGAGGCCGGCACCCTGCTGGGCTTCGCCAAGATCACCCGCGACATCACCGACAAGCGCTACGCCCAGGAGGAACTGGAGCGGGCCCGCAACGAGCTGGTCCAGTCGCAGAAGATGGAGTCCCTGGGCCAGCTCACCGGCGGCGTCGCCCACGACTTCAACAACCTGCTCACGGTGATCATCGGTGGCCTGCAGTTGCTGCACCGGCACCTGCCGGCCGACGCCGAGCGCGTCCAGGACATCTGGCGCAACGCCCTGGAGGCCACCCGCCGCGGCGCCCAGCTGACCCAGCGGATGCTCGCCTTCGCCCGCAAGCAGCGGCTGTTCCCGCAGCCGATCGAGCTGCCGACGCTGCTGCAGGACATGAGCGAGCTGCTGCTCAGCTCGCTGGGGCCGACCATCACTATCGAAACGCGCTTCCCGCTGCACCTGAACCGGGTGATGAGCGACCAGAACCAGCTGGAACTGTCGATCATCAACCTGGCGACCAACGCCCGCGACGCCATGCCCCAGGGCGGCGCCATCACCATCTCGGCGCGCAACGAGACGCTGCTGGACGGCCAGCGCACCAACCTGGCCGGCGGCGACTACGTGTGCCTGGCGGTCTCCGACACCGGCCAGGGCATGGACGCCGAGACCCTGCGCCGGGCGGCGGAGCCTTTCTACACCACCAAGGCCACCGGCAAGGGCACCGGCCTGGGGTTGTCCATCGTCCACGGCCTTGCCCAGCAGCAGGGCGGCGCACTGATATTGCACAGCGCGCCGGGGCAGGGCACCACCGCGGAAATCTGGCTGCCGGCGGTGCTTCCGGCGACGGACGGCGAAGCGGACGACGCCGAGGACACGGCGGCCCAGGCGGCGCTGCCGGAAACGGTGGAACTGCGTGTGCTCATCGTCGACGACGACCCGCTGGTGCTGACCGGCACCGCGGCCATGCTGCTGGAGCTGGGCTGCGAAGTGCGCCGCGCCGACTCCTCGCAGCACGCCCTGGAGCTGCTGGAGAAGGAAGGCGATGCGTTCGACCTGCTGCTGACCGACTACGCCATGCCCGACCTGGACGGCATGCAGTTGATCCAGCGCGCCCGGCAGACGCACCCGGCGCTGTGCTGCGTGTTGATGAGCGGCTATTCGGCGCGCCTGGAGGGCTGCCCCGCGTCGCTGCGGCGCCTGGCCAAGCCCTTCGACCGCGAGCAGTTGCTGGCGCTGCTGGTGGAGGTGCAGGCCGAGGCCGGAAAAACCGAACCAAACTGAGGCGCCGCGTCCAAAGCAAGGGTGACAGCCACCCTTGCCCAGGAGGTACGCCATGGCCCCGTTCACCGAACTCCAGCGGCCCCAGCCCGAGCAGCCGCCGACGCTGCCCGAGCGGGAAAGCCAGGTGCCCGAGGACTTCCCCGAGGAGGTGCCCATGCAGCAGCCCCCGGAGGAGCCGCTGCCGCCTCCGGGCTCACTGCTCCAGGTATTCGCCGCTGCCGGCCATGCTCTGCCCCCAGAGTTCGAGGAAGGCGAAGGCCGTGGTCAGTAGCGCCAGGAAGCCGAAGCCAAGGATGCAGCCGGCATAGAACACCGCCTTGCGCTGGCGCAGGTGCATGAACACCGGCAGCCCGCTGAAAACAGCAGGAAGGCCGAGCAGGCCGTGGCCAGCGCGGCGGCGAGCAGCATCAGCCAGCGCGAGGGCACCAGCGCCACCACCCCGGCCAGCATCAGCGGCACGGCGATGGTGGTGGTGAAGGCCATGCTGCGGCCGATGTCCGGCCGGCTCTCGGTGCGGAACAGCACCCAGCGCACCAGGTAGGCCATGATCACCACCCCGCAGAGAAAGCCCAGGTAGCACCACAGCGCCAGCAACGCGCCGCTGCTGGCGCTCAGGTATTGCGTCTGGTCGTTGCCCGGCAGTCGCCAGCCCACCTGGGTGGTGCCGATGAACAGGCAGATCGCCGGGATCAGCGGCAGGGCCAGCCACAGCGGCACGAAGGCCCGCGGGTGACGGTCGACGCTGGCGCTGAGGTCGCCCCAGGCGTGTTTCGGTTGGGTCAGCAGGGTCGTGAACGGGATCATCGATGAGCCTCCTTCCGTTGCGCCGGGCCGTCAGCGGGAATGCTTGGTGTCGGCGTCCGGCAGTTCGCTTTCCAGCAGCGAGCCGGGGTCTTCGTTGCCCGGGTCGTTGATGCCCGGATCGCTGATGCCGCCGTTGGGCGGCGGGGTGGTTTCCTGCAGGGGGATGTCCATCGGCAGGACGGCGGCGCCGGAGACCTCCCTGAGCCGCGGCAGCAGTTCGTCGCGGAAGCGTTGCTGCTGCTCCTCGGACAGCGCGGCGAAACCGTGCTCGAGGATGTAGCGGGCGAGGATCTCCTCGCGGCTGTCCGGTTCCAGGCTGCCCTGGGCGAACAACTGCCGCAGCGCGGCGGTGAATGCGGCGTCCCGATGGTCGTTCCAACCCATGTGCCGGTCCTCCTGTAGGTCGATGGCTGGCCGCCGGCATGACCCCGGCGGTCTCTCGGAGGACTGGAGGGCGGCGGCCATGTTCAGCCACCGGGACGAACGGTACGCCGCCGCGGCGCCGGTCCAGGCGATGGAACCTTGGCCGCGCGGGCCGGCCCACCGCAGACATCGACTGTGCCGAGGAGGTGCGCCATGACCCCGTTCGTCTCCCTGATGCTGATCGCCGTGGCGGTGATCATCGTGCTGCTGGACCTGTGGGCCATCGTCAGCGTGTTCCGCAGCGACAAGGGCGTGAACGCCAAGGCCCTGTGGGCGCTGCTGATCGCCATCTTCCCGGTGGTTGGCCTGGCCATCTGGGGCATCGCCGGGCCGCGCGGCATGGCGCAGCCGCCGGGCTCGGCGGAGCACGGCGAGTGAGCGGCCGGGCAGGGCAGGTTCAGTCGGGCAGCAGCGGGTTGCGCGTGTTCTTCAACCGCTCGACCTGTTCGGCCGGGGTGCCGATCAGCAGGTGGGCGAACAGCCAGGGCTCGATGCCCATGGCGCGGGCGTGGATGCACAGCTCGGCCCAGCCTTTGCGCAGGCGGTAGGCCTGTGCGTCTTCGTTTTCCTCGAGGCGGGACAGTTCGATCTCCCGGGCCAGGGCAGGAACGCGGCGAAGAAACTCCGCCACGGCAGCCTGCCGCTGCGCGGAGTTCAATAGGATTTGCATGAGGAGGGGAGGAAAAGCCTGGTGAAGGGAAAGGCCCCCGAGAACATCCAGGGAAATATGTAGCAGAAGACCTGAAAAAGTACGCCTGTAAGTGCGGTGGCTCAAGCGAAAAAGGCCATCAGTTGAAATTATGGATACGACGTTGCGCGCAAATTTCGAGCAATTCGCTGTATGCCGCGGATTCACTGGGCGCGAAGAAGCGATAGCATCATTTGGATATCAGCATGATGCGGTCATCGGCCGGCAATCGTTCATGCAATATGCGGGAATCGGCTTTATCGGTTCGATTTTTCAATGTCGATTGCGCCACCTGCCAGGCTCTGCCTGAATAGTTATTGCGAACTCCCCTTGATATGCACGCCCCAGGGACGGGGTGCTTTTTTCAAGCATCCATTCACGCCCTTGCCGATGCATTTCGGCGCATTGCTGAGGTCGGTGTCTGCCTGGCCAGCGCCATCCACCTGCTCAACGGACTGTACGACGCGCGCAGGAGCACCAGCCGGTGCTGGCCATCGTCGGCCAGCAGGCGGTGACCTCCTTGGGCAGCGATTACCAGCAGCAGGTTGAACAGGCTTCTTCGGGACCGGAGAAGCGGCTTCAGCGGAAGGTCATATGTCTGCGCAACGCCTTGAGTCTTTCCAATTCTTCGCTCGGCGTGCCGAGCAACATATGGGCGAACAACCAGGGCTCCAGCCCCGAATGCTTGGCTTGCGCGCAAAGTTCGCCCCAGCCCTTCCTGAGTCGATAGGAGTCCAGATCCTCGTCGCTTGCGAGTTGTGAAAGTTCTATCTCTCTGGCCAGGGTGGGCACCAGGCGCAGAAAGACGTTGACCGCCTCTTGTTGCTGTTGCGGGGAGAGCAATCTTTCCATCGGGCGACTTCACGATATGGGGTTGGATTTCTGCAAGACGCCGACAGGTTGCGGAAGGGAAAACTAAGGTAAGCCCCGGGCTGTTTCAAGGCGGAAAACCGACGTGAAGAAATTTTGAATATAACCTTGGTGAGGTTTTTTAAAGTTGCCGGTTATAAGCAGGAAGGTTGCCGATGGCAGCGCCGCGATAGCCAGTGGATATCAGGCGAATTACACGGATTACGTGGCAAAATGCACGCCTTATCAGGAGCTTGTGAAGGGTTTCAACAGTATTTTCAATGAATGTGGAAGCGCCCTGGGCTTGTACCTAGAATCACTTCGGTTCCTTTGTTCAGATGCCTCGCTTCAGGGATGAAGCTTCTTTTTCCCCACTCTGATTGCACCCGGCGCAGCCGTTCGACCGCGCCGGGACGCCGCTCATTTGCGCGCCCCTTCAGGGCGAGATGGGGTCGCTGGCCGGAAAGGTTTCCTCCAGGGCGTTGTCCACGCGCTTTTCCTGGCTTTCGCGAGCCGGCCCAGGGATGACGCCAGGCGCAGCCTCGGCATGCCCGTACCCGTGGCCGAGCAGCGCCGCCTTGACCCGACAATGGCCGGTCAGGCCGCGCTTGACCATCAGCGCCGAGGCGCCCACTTCCAGCCAGCCCTGCAGGCCGCCGCGACGAAAACCGTTGCGCATCCCGGCCAGGCCCAGGGCCACCGAGAACAGCCGCTCCCAGCGGCCCAGATTCTGTGCACTCATCTGTTGTCCCTCTGTCTGTCTGGATGGACCTCAGGCCGCCAGGGCCTGGCCGATGGCCTCGTTGAAGGCCGGCAGGTCGTTGGGGTTGCGCGAGGTGATCAGCGTCCAGCCCTGGGCCGGGCAGACCTTGACCTGCGCGTCCACCCACTCGGCCCCGGCATTGGCCAGGTCGGTGCGCACGCTGGAATAGGAGGTCAGCGTCTTGCCGGAGACCACGCCGGCATCGATCAGCAGCCAGGGGCCATGGCAGATCGCCGCGACCGTCTTGCCGGCCTCGGCGAACTCGCGGACCAGGCGCTGCGCATCGGCATCCTGGCGCAGGGTGTCGGCATTGACCGTGCCGCCGGGTATCACCAGGGCGTCGTAGTCCGCGGCGCTCAGGCCCTGGAGCCGGGCATCGGAATTCACCGTCACGTCCTTCTCGCTGTCCTTGAGCCAGGTCTGGGCTTCGCCGCCCTGGATGCTGGCATGGCTGACGCTGGCGCCCTGATCCTTCAGGGCCTGCAGCGGGCGCAGCAGTTCGTCGCGCTCGATGCCGGCGTTGGCGGTGATGATCAGGACTTTCTTGCCTTGCAGGTTCGCACTCATGATCGGGCTCCTTCGCTGAAGCGCCACGCGGGCGCAGTGGCCGGCCACGCCTCGCGGCGCGGCACTCACCAGGCTTTGGAAGCCGTGGCGGCGGCGAGTTCGAAAGAATTGCCCAACGGAACAGCGCGCCGCTGCTCGGTGCGTTCGAACCCATGGCGGGCCGGGCAGTCGCAACAGGCAGGGCCGGCGCGAAACACCGGCAAGCCAACGAAAAGAACAGCGCGGGAGACATGCCATGAGCTACGACTGGGACCTGATCGAACAACTGCTGCTGCACGCCCAGCAATGCGCCGACGAACCCTACAAGGCCCGCGAGTACGGCGAGGAGGTGGCCGAGGAACGCCTGGCCCAGGGCGAGCCGCTGGGCGGCAGCGTCGACCACATCAAGCGCGTGGCCGGCGACCTGGAGGGCGTGCTGTTCGACGGCGGCTTCATCCAGGACCGGCCGCGAGACCATGGCGGCACCGGCAACAATTTCGAGCTGACCGAGCGTGGCGTGCGCCTGCTGACGCTGATCGGCCGCAGCTTCCCGGAGCACCTGGTGTTCCGCCGGCTGCTCGACGAGCAGGGCGAGGAGGCGCTGAGCGCGGAAACCTTCGACGCCCTGGCCGCAAGCGCCGCGCGGGACCGAATCGACGACAAGCCGATGATCTGAGGCGAGGTGCAGCGATAGACATTGGTCTGGTGATCGGCCGGCTGATATGAAGATCGCTTGCAAAACCAACGAGGGCTAACCAATCTGGTCCAGTTGGTTGAGTTGGATGGACTAACTTAGTCGATCCGGTAGGTATAACCCGTAAAACCCCAAAGCCCGTCGGATCGGAGAGGGCCATGATGAACATCAACCACTTAGAGATCGTGAATATCCACGATGCCAAGACGAACTTGTCCAAGCTCGTCGATCAGGCAAGCAAAGGTGCTGCATTCGTCATCGCCAGAGCCGGCAAGCCGCTGGTGAAGGTAACTGCGATCTCCGATGAGCCTGTAAAGCGCATCGGTATGCTGGAGGGGCAGATCGTCGTCCCCGATGACATTGATTCGCCGTTCGCTGCCGACATCGAGGCGATGTTCTACGGCAAGAGCTGATCAATGCGGATTCTTCTCGACACGCACATACTGCTGTGGACAGCTGCCAACTCGCCCTCCCTCCCGGCAACTGCCCGCAACATGATCGACACTCCGTCAAGCCAACTGTTCTTCAGCGCCGCAAGCATTTGGGAAATCTCGATCAAAAACTCGCTAGGCAAGCCTGACTTCCAGGTCGACCCAAGCCTTCTGTACGCAGCGCTGATGGGCGCCGGTTATCAGGAACTGCCAATTCTCAACGCCCATACGATCGGTGTCGGTGTGCTTCCACATCACCACAGCGACCCGTTCGACCGGCTCCTGGTAGCCCAAGCTATCGCCGAAGGCATGCTCCTGGTGACGCACGATTCCGCCATCGCGCAGTATCCCGGGCCAATCAGAAAGCTGTAATTCCCACTAGAGTGATCGATCATGAACGGGCCGCGCGGAAAGTCTCCTGCGCGGGCCGGCATCGGCCGGCGAGGGAGGGCGCTTCGATCTGGAGACGGGGGCGCGGTCGTTGGGCGGCACTTGAGGCTCAGGTGTGTTGCGGAGGCCGACAACTCGAGATCGTCCTCGCTGGCGAGGATGTGCGCGAAGACCTTGGTCTGCGGGGAAAAGTGCTCACCGAAGTCATCGCCGCCAATGTCCACTGGCATTTGCAAGTCACTGAAAAAAGGGCCGAAAGGCCCTTTTTTCGTTCCAGCGAAAACTACTGGAAACCACCCCGCCCAGCCCTCCCTTCCGCCGAGCCCCGGACAGAAAAGACCGCCGGGTTGCCCCGGGCGGTCTTTTCAATTGGCGGTCTCGCCCATGCGCAAGCCGCAGCTGGACGCGCGACCCGGGCGGAATCGATCGGCTCGCGCGGCCCCCG
>NZ_KL647106.1:0-4815 GCF_000725445.1 Pseudomonas sp. AAC
CGCAAGCTCAACCCATCCTACGAAGAGCACCTCGGCGCAGCCGGCAAGACAGTTGCTCCTACGGGGTGACGCCAATTGGGCAGGCATGAAAAAGGCCGCCGCGGTTTCCCGGGGCGGCCTCTTTGGCGTGGCGCGGATCAGCCGGCGACCAGCACGCGGATCGCCTCCAGGCGCAGCGAGGCCTTGTCCAGCAGGGCGACGCTCTCGTCGCGCTGGGTGCGCAGGGCTTCCAGCTCGCTGTCGCGCACGCTGGGGTTGACCTGCTTGAGCGCGGTCAGGCGCGCCAGTTCCTCGTCCAGGCTCGCCACCAGTTGCTGGCGGGCCTTCTCCACGCGCTCGGCGTGGCGCGGGGCGATCTTGGCCTCGCCGATGGCGAACTGCTTGGCCAGCACGTCGCGCTGGGCCTGGACGAACTTGTTGGCGCTGGCGCGCGGCACGCTTTCCAGCTGCTCGTGCAGTGTCTCGAAGGCCACCCGGGCGGCCAGGTCGTTGCCGTTGGCGTCGAGCAGGCAGCGCAGCGCCACCGGCGGCAGGAAGCGCCCCAGCTGCAGCTTGCGCGGGGCCACCGCCTCGCTGACGAAGAGCATCTCCAGCAGCACGGTGCCGGGCTTGAGCGCCTTGTTCTTGATGATCGCCACCGAGGTGTTGCCCAGCGAGCCGGACAGCACCAGGTCCATGCCGCCCTGCACCATGGGGTGCTCCCAGGTGAGGAACTGCATGTCCTCGCGGGCCAGGGCCTGGGCGCGGTCGTAGGTGACGGTCACGCCCTCGTCGTCGCCCAGGGGGAAGCTGGCGTCGAGCATCTTCTCGCTGGGCTTGAGGATCAGCGCGTTCTCGGAGTGGTCCTCGCTGTCGATGCCGTAGGTGTCGAACAGCTTCTCCATGTAGATCGGCAGGGCGAACTGGTCGTCCTGCTCCTCGATCGCTTCCACCAGCGCCTCGCCCTCGCCGGCGCCGCCGGAGTTCAGCTCCAGCAGGCGGTCGCGGCCGCTGTGCATTTCCGCTTCCAGGGCCAGGCGCGCGGCCTGGCCTTCTTCGAGCAGGGCGGCGAAAGCGTCGTCGCCGCCGCCTTCGAGCAGTTCCACCAGGCGTGGGCCGAAGCGGTGCTGCAGGGCGTTGCCGGTGGGGCAGGTGGCGAGGAAGGCGTTGAGCGCCTGGTGGTACCACTGGAACAGGCGTTCCTGCGGGCTGTTCTCCAGGTGCGGAACGTGGATCTGGATGGTGTGCCGCTGGCCGATGCGGTCCAGGCGGCCGATGCGCTGTTCCAGCTGGTCCGGGTGGGCCGGCAGGTCGAACAGCACCAGGTGGTGGGCGAACTGGAAGTTGCGGCCTTCGCTGCCGATTTCCGAGCAGATCAGCACCTGGGCGCCGAATTCCTCGTCGGCGAAGTAGGCCGCGGCGCGGTCGCGCTCGAGGATGCTCATGCCCTCGTGGAACACCGTGGCCGGGATGCCCGAGCGCAGGCGCAGGGCGTCTTCCAGGTCCAGGGCGGTCTCGGCGTGGGCGCAGATCACCAGCACCTTGAACTGCTTGAGCATCTTCAGGGTGTCGATCAGCCATTCCACGCGGGGGTCGAAGCGCCACCAGCGGGCGTTCTCGTCGGTGTTGTCGTCGACTTGCGCCTGGAAGCTCACTTCCGGGTACAGGTCCGGGTGTTCGCCGACCGGCAGTTCCATGTACTCCACCGGGTTGGGCAGCGGGTAGCTGTGCAGCTGGCGCTCGGGGAAGCCCTGCACCGCGGCGCGGGTGTTGCGGAACAGCACGCGGCCGGTGCCGTGGCGGTCCAGCAGTTCGCGGATCAGGCGCGCGCGGGCATCGTCGTCGCCACTCTCGACGGCGGCCAGCAGCTCGTCGCCGGCTGCGCCGAGGAAGCCATGGATGGCCTCGCGCGCGGCGGGGGACAGGCGGCCGTGGTCGATCAGTTCCTGCACCGCCTCGGCGACCGGGCGGTACTGGCTGCTCTCGCGGCGGAAGGCCTCCAGGTCATGGAAGCGGTCCGGGTCGAGCAGGCGCAGGCGCGCGAAGTGGCTGTCCAGGCCCAGCTGTTCCGGGGTGGCGGTGAGCAGCAGCACGCCGGGGATGATCTGCGCCAGGGTTTCCACCAACTGGTACTCGCGGCTGGCCTGCTCCGGATGCCAGACCAGGTGGTGGGCCTCGTCGACCACCAGCAGGTCCCAGCCGGCGGCGCACAGGGCGTCCTGGGCGCGCTCGTCGGCGCGGATCCACTCCAGCGCCACCAGGGCCAGCTGGCTGTCCTCGAAGGGGTTGCTGGCGTCGCTTTCGGCGAAGCGCTCGCGGTCGAACAGCGCCACTTCCAGGTTGAAGCGCCGGCGCATCTCCACCAGCCACTGGTGCTGCAGGTTCTCCGGCACCAGGATGAGCACGCGGCTGGCGCGCCCGGAAAGCAGCTGGCGATGGATCACCAGGCCCGCCTCGATGGTCTTGCCCAGGCCCACTTCGTCGGCCAGTAGCACGCGCGGGGCGATGCGGTCGGCGACCTCGCGGGCGATGTGCAGCTGGTGCGCGATGGGCTGGGCGCGGGCGCCGCCCAGGCCCCAGAGGGAGGATTGCAGCAGGCGGGTGCGGTGTTCCAGGGTGTGGTAGCGCAGGGCGAACCAGGGCATGGGGTCGATCTGCCCGGCGAACAGGCGGTCGCTGGCCAGGCGGAACTGGATGAAGTTGGACAGCTGGGTTTCCGGGAGTATCTTGGCATCGTTGTGCGAGTTGATGCCGTGGTAGACCAGCAGGCCGTCGACTTCCTCGACCTCGCGGACGGTCATCTTCCAGCCTTCGAAGTGCGTCACCTCGTCGCCCGGGGCGAAGCGCACGCGGGTCAGCGGGGCGTTGCGTTCGGCGTACTGGCGGGTATCCCCGGTGGCCGGATAGAGCACGGTGAGCAGCCGTCCGTCGAGCGCCAGGATGGTGCCCAGCCCCAATTCTGCTTCACTGTCGCTGATCCAGCGTTGACCCGGTTGATACTGCGCCATGGACACCTCCCGCAAAAAGCCGGCTATGGTAACGGAACACGCGGCTTTCAGCGACGCCCGTTCGCACGCAGCGGCCGGGTGGCATCGCCGTCTCGGGGGGCGATGGGCCTGCGCCGGCTCCGCGCCGCCGGCCAGGACCGGGATGGATGCGGATTGTTCCGTGAAGTGTAGCGACGGCCCCGGCGCCTGCCGCCGCCAGCCGACAACCTGAAGCCCGCGAGGAGCCAGCGACAGCCATGATCCCGCCGATCCCCAGCGACGTACTGCCGGTCACCGCGCAGCAGGACCCGGCGCGCTCGCGCCCGGACGTCGTCCCGGTGGCGCCGGTGGTTCCTGCCACGGGCGATGCCGCCGTGGGCCTGGAGCGCCGCCCGGCGGAAATGACGCCGGAGGAAGAGTACCCGCAGCATCAGCGGCGCCGGCAGCAGGCGCAGGGCGAGGAGGCTGAGCCCGAGGCGCCGGAGGAGCCCGCCGACGACGGCCTGGGCGAGGCGCCGCGCAAGGGCGTGTGGATCGATATCGAGGTCTGAGCGCACCGCGTAGTAAGCTGTTCTTTCCGACCTGCCTCCCGTCACCGCCATGCTCTTCGCCGACGCGCCCATCCACCTCGAACACGCCGAGCTGCGCCTGATCCCGCATTGGTGCGATGAAGCCTGCGCCACGGCCTGGTTCGCCGAGCTGGTCGAGAACACTCCCTGGGAGCGGCCCAGCGTGCACCTGCACGGCCGCGACTACCCGGTGCCGCGCCTGCTGGCCTGGTACGGCGACGCCGAGGCCAGCTACCGCTATTCCGGCCTGGTCCACCGGCCGCTGCCGTGGACGCCGCTGCTGGCGGAAATCCGCGAGCGCGTGCAGGCCGAGGTCGGCCAGCGCCTGAACGGCGTGCTGCTCAACTATTACCGCGACGGCCAGGATTCCATGGGCTGGCACAGCGACGACGAGCCGGAGCTGGGCCGCAACCCGCTGGTGGCCTCGCTGAACCTCGGCGGCACGCGGCGCTTCGACCTGCGCCGCAAGGGCGGCGCGGCCATCGAGCATTCCCTGCAACTGGATTCCGGCAGCCTGCTGGTCATGTCCGGCGCAACGCAGCATTATTGGCAGCATCAGGTGGCCAAGACGCGGCGCCCGGTCGCCCCCCGCCTGAACCTGACTTTCCGCCTGGTGCATGCCTGATCATGAGCAACGACGACAAGCTGATCGACTTCAACGCCGAGCGCGACAAGCGCATCCACGACGTCCACGAAAAGCGCCTGCAGGAAGTGCGCAAGGCCTTCGAGCAGGCCCTGCCGCTGGGCAAGGCACGCAAGAAGGGCAAGGGCAAGCCGAAGAAGCGCTGAATCCGCTCCGCCCGTTCCGAACGTCCCGCCAGAAGTCGCCCCGCGCGGCCATGCACCGCATCCCAACCCGCCCCGAACTTGATCTGGATCAGTTATCCGAAGCCCCGTGAACCGGGGCTTTGCGGCCATTGATCCAGGTCAATATCGCGTCCCCGGCCGACGCTAACCTGAGCCCATCTTCAAAACGCACAGGGAATCAGGAGGCCAGCATCATGTTCATCGACGAAGTGGTTCTCGCCGGCATTGTCACCGTTGGTCTGATGATCCTGTTTTGCGGTGGAGTCGGATATTTCATCTGGAAGGACAGCCACAAGAAGGGCTGATCTCCTTCCCGATCACAGAGCACGCAAGGCACTTGGGGCGACTTCGGTCGCCCGTTTTTTTGCCTGCGATTTTTCATGGGGCCGGGTAGGGCAGGAGAAACGCCATCGTAGGATGGGTTGAGCGAAGCGATACCCATCGCCACGACCGCATGGGTTTCGCAAGCTCAA
>NZ_KL647107.1:0-1103 GCF_000725445.1 Pseudomonas sp. AAC
GTCATTGGTGCCGGTTACCGTGATGGTCAGGGTACTGCCACTGGTAGCCCCCTGGTCATCGGTGACGACCACCGGGATGCTGATGACCTGGGTTTGTCCCGCAGCCAGGTGCTGATAGGCGGCATCGCTGGCGTCGAAGCTCCACTTGCCATCCTGGCCCAGGGTGAAGCCGGCGGGTAGGGGGCTGTCCGAGCCGAATTGCAACTGGGCCCCCTGGTCGGCATCAGTGGCCTGCAGTTGGCCATCGATCTGGCTGTCCTCGTTGACCGCCGCAGTGGCCGCCTGAGCTACCGGCGCGTCATTGGTGCCGGTGACGGTAATGGTGATGGCCTGCGGGGCGCTCAGCGCACCGTTGTCATCCTTGGCCTGGTAGGTGAAGGTGACGTCGCGGCTGACACCGGCCGGCAGGCTGTCGAAGTCGTGGCCCGGATCGAAGGTATAGCCGCCATTGGAGTTGAAGGTCAGTGTGCCGTTGCCGGTGCCGACATCGGTAGTCAGTTGGTAACCGGCAATGGTGCCGTCGACATCGCTGGCGGCCGGGACTTGTCCATTGAGAACGGTGTTCTCTTCGGTCGTCGCGCTGCCAGCCTGAGCAATCGGTGCGTCGTTGGTGCCGGTGACCGTGATGGTGATGGTCTGCGGGGCGCTTAGCGCGCCGCTGTCATCCTTGGCCTGGTAGGTGAAGGTGACGTCGCGGCTGACACCGGCCGGCAGGCCGTCGAAATCCTGGCCCGGATCGAAGGTGTAGCCGCCATTGGAGTTGAAGGTCAGCGTGCCGTTGCCGGTGCCGACACCACTGGCCAACTGGTAACCGGCAATGATGCCGTCGACATCGCTGGCCGCCGGGACTTGGCCATTGAGGATGGTGTTCTCTTCAGTCGCAGCGCTGCCAGCCTGAGCTACCGGCGCGTCATTGGTGCCAGTGACGGTAATAGTCAGAGTGCTGCCACTGGTAGCGCCCTGGTCATCGGTGACGACTACCGGGATGCTGATGACCTGCGTCTGACCGGCCGCCAGGTGTTGGTAGGCGGCATTGCTGGCATCGAAGGTCCATTTGCCGTCCTGATCCAGGGTGAAGCCGGCGGGGAGAGGGCTGTCGGAGC
>NZ_KL647107.1:1315-3435 GCF_000725445.1 Pseudomonas sp. AAC
GCGCCGCTGTCATCCTTGGCCTGGTAGGTGAAGGTGACGTCGCGGCTGACACCGGCCGGCAGGCCGTCGAAATCCTGGCCCGGATCGAAGGTGTAGCCGCCATTGGAGTTGAAGGTCAGCGTGCCGTTGCCGGTGCCGACACCACTGGCCAACTGGTAACCGGCAATGATGCCGTCGACATCGCTGGCCGCCGGGACTTGGCCATTGAGGATGGTGTTCTCTTCAGTCGCAGCGCTGCCAGCCTGAGCTACCGGCGCGTCATTGGTGCCAGTGACGGTAATAGTCAGAGTGCTGCCACTGGTAGCGCCCTGGTCATCGGTGACGACTACCGGGATGCTGATGACCTGCGTCTGACCGGCCGCCAGGTGTTGGTAGGCGGCATTGCTGGCATCGAAGGTCCATTTGCCGTCCTGATCCAGGGTGAAGCCGGCGGGGAGAGGGCTGTCGGAGCCGAACTGCAACTGGGCGCCTTGGTCCGCATCAGTGGCCTGCAGTTGGCCATCGATCTGACTGTCTTCGTTGACCGCGGCACTGGCGGTCTGGGCCACTGGCGCGTCGTTGGTACCGGTGATGGTAATGGTCAGGGTGCTGCCACTGGTAGCGCCTTGGTCATCGGTGACGACCACCGGAATGCTGATGATCTGGGTTTCGCCCTCGGCCAGGTGCTGGTAGGCAGCGTTGCTGGCGTCGAAGGTCCATTTGCCGTCCTGATCCAGCGTGAAGCCTGCGGGCAAGGGGCTGTCCGAGCTGAACTGCAGTTGGGCGCCTTGGTCTGCGTCGGTGGCCTGCAACTGGCCATTGATCTGGCTGTCTTCGTTGACGGCGGCATTGGCGGCCTGGGCCACCGGCGCATCGTTGGTGCCGGTCACGGTAATAGTGATGGTCTGCGGATCGCTCAGTGCGCCGCTGTCATCCTTGGCCTGGTAGGTAAAGGTGACGTCACGGCTGACACCAGCCGGCAGGCTGTCGAAGTCGTGGCCCGGATCGAAGGTATAGCTGCCATTGGGGTTGAAGGTCAGTGTGCCGTTGCCGGTGCCGACACCACTGGCCAACTGGTAACCGGCAATGGTGCCGTCGACGTCGCTGGCGGCCGGGACTTGGCCATTGAGGATGGTGTTTTCTTCGGTCGTGGCGCTGCCAGCCTGGGCCACTGGTACGTCATTGGTGCCAGTGACGGTAATAGTCAGAGTGCTGCCACTGGTAGCGCCCTGGTCATCGGTGACGACTACCGGGATGCTGATGACCTGCGTCTGACCGGCCGCCAGGTGTTGGTAGGCGGCATTGCTGGCATCGAAGGTCCATTTGCCGTCCTGGTCCAGGGTGAAGCCGGCGGGGAGAGGGCTGTCGGAGCCAAACTGCAGCTGGGCGCCTTGGTCCGCATCAGTGGCCTGCAGTTGACCATCGATCTGACTGTCTTCGTTGACCGCGGCACTGGCGGCCTGGGCCACCGGCGCATCGTTGGTGCCGGTCACGGTGATAGTGATGGTCTGCGGATCGCTCAGTGCGCCGCTGTCATCCTTGGCCTGGTAGGTAAAGGTGACGTCACGGCTGACACCAGCCGGCAGGCTGTCGAAGTCGTGGCCCGGATCGAAGCTATAGCCGCCATTGGGATTGAAGGTCAGCGTGCCGTTGCCGGTGCCGACATCGCTGGCCAACTGGTAACCGGCAATGCTGCCGTCGACATCGCTAGCAGCCGGAACCTGGCCATTCAGCACATCGTTCTCGGCGGTAGTCGCGTTGCCAGCCAGGGCCACCGGTGCGTCGTTGGTGCCGGTAATGGTCAGCGTCAGAGTGCTGGTGTTGGTGGCTCCCTGGTCGTCGGTGACGATCACCGGGATGCTGATGACTTGGGTCTCGCCATCCGCCAGATGCTGGTAGGCCGGGTCCTTGCCGTCGAGGGTCCAGCTGCCATCGGTTTTCAGGGTGAACCCGGCCGGGGCATTGCCATCGATGCTGAAGGTCAGGACCGCGCCTTCATCGGCGTCAGTGGCCACCAGTTGCCCGGTACTCACCTGGTCTTCGTCGGCCGCCGCGCTGGCAGCCTGAGCGACGGGGATGTCATTGGTGCCGGTTACCGTGATGGTCAGGGTACTGCCACTGGTAGCCCCCTGGTCATCGGT
>NZ_KL647108.1:0-3289 GCF_000725445.1 Pseudomonas sp. AAC
AGGATTCGAACCTACGACCAATTGGTTAAAAGCCAACTGCTCTACCGACTGAGCTAACGACCCTCGATATGGTCGGGGTAGAGAGATTCGAACTCCCGACATCCTGCTCCCAAAGCAGGCGCGCTACCGGACTGCGCTATACCCCGCTTGGAAGTTGGCTCCGCGACCTGGACTCGAACCAGGGACCCAGTGATTAACAGTCACTTGCTCTACCGACTGAGCTATCGCGGAACGACGAGCCTTCCAATCCCTTCTACGTTTCGGCATTGCCGTTTCCCGTATCAGAGGCGCGCCATTTTACGGGTCTCGAACGGACTGTCAACCCTCTGATCCAAAAAGTTTTTCTTCTTTTTCTTTGCAGGCCGGCAGGCAGATTGCTATATCTGCATAAAACAAGTTGCCCTCGCCTGCAGGCGCTGAGATCACGGACAGGATCGCCCATGAGTTCGAAGGACACCCCGCCGTCTTCCAACGTCGCCAGCCGGGCCATCCAGCCACGCTTCGGCGAGCTGGTACAGGGCTGCCGGCAGTTGGCGATGAACCACCTGGCGGAACTCCTGGCGGCGGTTTTCGCCCAGGTCGACGACACCCTCTTCGAATGCGCCGAGAAGGCCGAGAACAACCAGGTGCAGGCGCTGTTCTTCGACAGCATGCGCGAGATCCGCCGCCAGCGCCCCACCCTCGAGCGCCTTTATCACCAGCGCTTCGCCAAGGGCCTTGGCGACTTCATGCAGGGCACCCTGCCCTCCCGGGCGCACCTGGAGGAGCTGGACGTCGAGCAGCTGTCCCTGGTCGGCAACGAGGAATACGAGGAAACCCTGCTCATCACCAACATGGTGAACCAGGTCAAGGCGCAGTGCGCGCAATCCCTGTTCGCCCTGGACCAGCGCCTGGCCCTGCTCAACAACGGCAGCAAGCTGGCCGAGGACAGCAACCCCTTCGGCCCCCAGGCGATCGCCCAGTGCTTCCGCGAGATGCTCGCGGAAAGCCGCTTCGCCCTGCGCATCAAGACCGTGCTCTATGTCTTGTTCGACCAGCAGGTGATGCGCAACCTGCCGCCTCTATATGAACAGCTGAACCGGCGCCTGACCGAGGCCGGCATCCTGCCCAACCTGCGCTACCGCGCCCAGCAGGGCTCTCGCCCGGCACCCCGCCCGAGCGCAGCGGCCCCCGGACAAGCCACGCCAGCGACGCCGGCAGAGACCAGCGGCGGAGGCAGCAACGCCGCGATGCCTCCCGGCGCCCCGGGCGCATCCGCCAGTACCGAAGCGCCGCCGCTGGACTTCAGCGAGCTGCCGCCCTACCCGCCCAGCGACCAGCAGGCGCTCTACGGCGGCCTCAACGCCCTGCTCGCCGAACACCGGCGGCGCGGCCTGGAGAACTTCGGCCATAGCGACAGCATCGCCCGCCTGACGCCACGCGGCGCTACCCGCACCTACAGCGCCGGGGAGCTGCTCGACGCGCTCAACCGCCTGCAGCGCATCTCCGCCCAGGACCTCGCCCGGCGCATCCGCCAGCCCCAGGCGGTCCAGCAGTTCAAGGAGGACCTGCATCAGCAACTGGAAGCCGGCAGCGACCGCCCCGGGCAGAACAAGCTGACCGACCAGGAAGCCGACGTCATCGACCTGGTCGGCATGGTCTTCGACTTCATCCTCGACGACGAAAGCCTGCCGGACAGCTGCAAGACCACCCTCTCCCACCTGCACACACCCTTCCTCAAGGTAGCCCTGCTGGACAAGGCGCTGTTCACCCAGCACCACCACCCGGCCCGCCGCCTGCTCAACGCCATGGCCCAGGCCGGTTCGCTGTACGGCGGCGACGGCGAGGAGCGCGGGCTGCTGGCGAAGATGCACTGGGTGGTCGAGCGGGTGATCCAGGACTTCGCCGGCGACCTGCGCCTGTTCGACGAGCTGCTCGGCGACTTCAACGAATACATCGGCAACATCCGCCAGAAGGCCGAACTGCGCGAACGCCGCGCCACCGAGGCGGCCCGCGGCCGCGACCGCCTGCTGGGCGCGCGCGAACAGGCGATCGAGGTCATCCGCAAGGCCTGCGCCGAACGCGAACTGCCGCAGCTGGTGCGCAACTTCCTCGACCTCAGCTGGGCCGACGCCCTGACCTTCATCCTCCTGCGCAACGGCGAGGACAGCGACGAATGGCGCCGCGCCTGCGAGATCGCCGAGCAACTGGCCTGGAGCGTCACGCCGCAGGACAGCGCCGGCCGCGCGCGCCTGCAAGCCATGCGCCCGACGCTGCTGGAAGACCTGCGCAAGGGCCTGGAAGTGCTCGGCGGCTACCACGAGGAAGGCATCCGCCGCCTGCTGCAGGACCTGGTCGCCTGCCAGCACGCGATCCAGGCGCAGCAGCCGGAAATCGCCGCCAGGCTGCACCCCGAACTGCCGGAAAGCCCGCTGGGGGCGATGCTCGACGGCGAAAGCGTGGCCGAGCGGCAGACCGAGGAAAGCCTGTCCATCCGCGCCCGGGCGATCATGGAGGAACTGCGCCGCATCGAATTCGGCACCTGGTTCGAGTTCACCGACAGCACGCCGCCACGGCGCCTGAAGCTGTCCTGGTTCAGCCCCACCACGCGCAACTATATGTTCGTCGATCACCTGGGGCAGCGCGTCGCCGTCAAACCCATCGGCCAGTTGGCGCTGGAGATGGAACAGGGCAAGGTGCGCCTGGCCGGAGCCGGGGCTCAGCCCCTGGTCGACCGCGCGCTCGGCGCCATCTACCGCATGCTGCAGCGCTTTGCCGGGCGCCCCAACAGCCCATCCGAGGAGTAAGCGATGGACGAACGCCGCCAGCACAACCGGCACAGCACGGACCTGAAGGTCGAGGTCTTCGACCGCCACACCGGACGCAGCCTCGGCCGCCTGGCCGACCTGTCCGTCGAAGGCTTCATGCTCTGCGGCGTCGACGTGCCGGCGGCGGATTCGGTGCTGGAATGCCGCCTGGTGCCCCTGCCGCCGCTGCACGAGGTGGGCGAGATCACCCTGGGCGCCGACTGCCTGTGGAGCCGCAGTGGCGGCGAGGGTCAGCTGGGCTGGGCAGGCTTCCACATCATCGACCTGGCGGACGACCAGGCGAAGGCGCTGGAGGAGTTGATAGCGCATCTTTGAGGGAGGCTTCGTGCTACACGGACCATTCCCGATTTCCCAGCTGGGCTCCTCGTAGGAGCGAGCTTGCTCGCGAATGGTGTTCTGCCGGAAGGAGTTGGCAGGATTCCAAAGAACGCCCTCTCCCTAACCCTCTCCCTGAAGGGAGAGGGGACCGTTGGGCAGACGCT
>NZ_KL647109.1:0-1922 GCF_000725445.1 Pseudomonas sp. AAC
GGCCGTCGGTGCTCTTGACGGTGCCGCTGCGGCCGCCTATGGCGTTGACTGTCGTGCTGTAGAGTGTGCTCATGTGTTTCTCCTGATCAAATTCATTAACTGCCAGCCAGGTTGTGGCTGGCCATATATCCTGGAAGCGCTTGCCGGCAGGCAAGGCTCCGTCTTGTCAGTGCCTTACTTCGCGGCCTTGAGGATCACCTTCATGGCTTTCTCCTTCGCCGCTGCGCCGAAGACCTCGTACGCCTTCAGAATGTCGTCCAGCGCGAAGCGATGGGTGATGAGCTGGGCCGGTGAGATGCCCCCGGCCTGAAGCGTCTTCAGCAGCATGGGCGTGGTATTGGTGTTCACAAGGCCCATGGCGATGGTGATGTTCTGAAGCCAGAGCTTCTCCACGTGCAGCTCGACGGGCTTGCCATGAACGCCGACATTGGCGATGCGCCCGCCGGGGGCTATGGTCTGCTGGCAGATATCGAACGTTGTGGGAATGCCGACCGCCTCGATCGCCACGTCGACACCGACACCGCCCGTCATTTCCATGAGCGTTTCGACCGCCTTGCCATCGGCAACGTTGATCGTGTCAGTGGCACCGAATTTCCTTGCGACTTCAAGCCGGTTGGCATCGGTGTCCAGCATCACAAGCCGCCCCGGCGAATAGAACTGCGCCGTCAGCAGTGTGGCCATGCCGACAGGCCCGGCGCCAACGATGGCGACGACATCGCCCGGCTTCACCTGGCCCGCGAGGACGCCGATCTCGAAGCCGGTCGGCAGGATGTCGGACAGCATGACAAGCGCCTCTTCGTCCGTGCCGTCCGGCACCGGGTAAAGGCTGTTGTCGGCGTGCGGAATGCGCACATATTCGGCTTGGGTGCCGTCTATCAGATGGCCGAGTATCCAGCCGCCATCTGCGCAATGGGAGTAGAGCTGGCGCTTGCAGTTCGGACACGAGCCGCAGGAGGTGACGCAGGAGATCAGCACCCGGTCGCCCTTCTTGAAGTTGCGCAGGGCGCTGCCGGTCTCCTCGACAATGCCGACGCCCTCGTGGCCGAGCGTCCGGCCCGGCGTGACGGCGGGTACGTCACCCTTGAGAATATGCAGGTCGGTGCCGCAGATCGTGGTGTTGGTGATCCGCACGATGGCGTCGGTCGGCTTCTCTATAGCGGGTTTTTCCTTTTCTTCCCACGCCTTCTGACCAGGCCCCTTGTAGACGAGTGCTTTCATACCTTTGTACTCCATTGTGGTTTGCTGGATGCCGTCTTGACGATCAGCTTTGCAATTGCAGAATCAATGGCGGGATTTCGCCGCCGCTCAGCCGGAAGATGCAGTCGACTAAAGAAATTGGTCATTGGGTTCTTTCGCCCTTTTCGAAGGTGAAGCCCGGTGCCAGAGAATCCGACGGGACAGAATTCCGCAAACACAGCCTCACCCGGACAACTTGCTGGCAAGCACCTGCGCCTTCTCGATGCTGGGTGGCTCAGACAGCAATTCTCCGGCCCTGGCGAGCAGGGCGGCGGCGACCTTGCCCGCCAGATGCGCTTCACGCCCGGCCTCATCGGGGAAGGCGTCGAAAATGGCGAAGGTGCTGGGACCGAGGCGCAGGCCGAACCATGCGGCGGTGGCTGGCTCATCGAGCACGAGCGTCAAGCCCGCCTCCAGGAACGCCTCGACCTCCTGCTCTTTTCCGGGCCGAGCCTCCAGACGAACGAACAACGCAGTTTTAAGCAGGCTCATGATCAAGAAACTCCTTGACGTTTGGGGTGGGCTGGGTGTCGCACGGGCCCCGGCCCGCGCGCCGATGGCGTCATCGCGTTTTCACCAACAGGGCCACGTCGATGTTGTCACGGGTCGCATTGGAATACGGGCAGACCTTGTGCGCCTCGGCAACGATTGCTTCGGCCGCCGCCTGGTCGACCCCGGCGATGGTG
>NZ_KL647110.1:0-1504 GCF_000725445.1 Pseudomonas sp. AAC
CGAATGGCACTTACTTAAGCGCTAAGCGATTGATTCAGAAAAGAAAGGCTGCTCTTGGTCTACGGTGATAGTTGCGAACACACACCGAGCCCAAGGAGCAGCCCAGATGAATCCTAGGCGCCAAGCCGTCATTCATCAACAGCAGCGCGCCCGTCGGCATACATCGAATACGGACGCTTACGCCTTCTTCAACCTGCTAACCGGCCCTGAATTATTCGAGCATGTCGAGTCGTTGCTGCCGGTTCATCGGGAGCGCTTGTTCCCGCCGACAGAGACGTTGTCCATGTTCATGGCCCAGGCCTTGAGTGCCGACCGTTCCTGCCAGAAGGCGGTCAATGAGATGGCCGTCAAACAACTGTTAGCGGGTTTGAAGCCGTGCAGCACGCACACCGGCGGCTACTGCCGTGCTCGTCAGCGGTTGCCGGTGGAGATGGTTTCCACGCTGGTGCGCAACACTGGCAGCCTGATCAGTCACTCTTCAGCCAAGACAGGGCAGTGGATGGGTAGGCCGGTTCGGCTGGTGGATGGCACGACGGTGTCGATGCCGGATACAACGGCTAATCAGGCCGCCTATCCGCAGTCGCGCAGGCAAAAGCCGGGATTGGGCTTTCCGATTTGTCGGCTGGTTGGCATCGTCTGCCTCTCCAGCGGTGCAGTGCTGAATGCGGCATTGGGTCGTTTTCGCGGCAAGGGTGGCGATGAGCAAACCCTGTTGCGGTCGATGCTCGATACGTTGAACGCTGGCGATGTTTTGCTGGGAGATGCCTACTATGCGACCTATTTCCTGCTGTGCGAATTGCAACGCAGGGGCATCGATGGTGTGTTTGAGCAATATGGCGCGCGTCGGCGTAGTACCGACTTTCGGCGAGGTAAGCGCCTGGGGACGCGCGATCATCTGATCGGTCTGGAAAAGCCCCGGAAACGCCCATCCTGGATGAGTCAGGCTTACTACGAGCAAGTGCCTGACAGGTTGGAGGTTCGGGAGTTGAAAGCGGGCGACAAGATTCTGGTCACGACGCTGCGCTGCACGAGTCAAACACCCAAGGCTGCCTTGAAAGCGCTGTTCAAAAGCCGCTGGCACGTAGAGTTGGATCTGCGCAATCTCAAAACCACGATGGGGCTCGAAATGCTGAGCTGTAAAGCTCCCGCGATGGCTATCAAGGAACTCTGGATTTACCTGCTGGCACACAACCTGATTCGCCTGATCATGGCGCAATCGGCCTCGATGGCTGACTGCCTACCCCGTCAATTGAGCTTCAAGCACAGCCTCCAGCTATGGCTGGCGTGGCGGCAATTCGACGATGATCCTGACGGAGGTACGACTCTTCGCGGCCTGCTGGTTCTGGTCGCGCAACAGCGTGTCGGCAATCGCTCCGGGCGAGTTGAACCCAGAGCCCTCAAGCGAAGGCCAAAGCCCTACCCATTACTGACCTGCACACGTCAATCTGCTCGGGCAGCGATCAAGAAACACGGTCATCCGAAAAGGGTTAAGTAAGTGCCATTC
>NZ_KL647111.1:0-1491 GCF_000725445.1 Pseudomonas sp. AAC
TTCTTTGCGGTTCACACGAACTTTCGGTTCGTCGACTTCACCGTCTAACACACAAATTGTTTGGGTGTTATATGGTCAAGCCTCACGGGCAATTAGTATCGGTTAGCTCAACGCCTCACAGCGCTTACACACCCGACCTATCAACGTCGTAGTCTTCGACGGCCCTTCAGGGGAATCAAGTTCCCAGTGAGATCTCATCTTGAGGCTAGTTTCCCGCTTAGATGCTTTCAGCGGTTATCTATTCCGAACATAGCTACCCGGCAGTGCCACTGGCGTGACAACCGGAACACCAGAGGTTCGTCCACTCCGGTCCTCTCGTACTAGGAGCAGCCCCTCTCAAATCTCAAACGTCCACGGCAGATAGGGACCGAACTGTCTCACGACGTTCTAAACCCAGCTCGCGTACCACTTTAAATGGCGAACAGCCATACCCTTGGGACCGGCTTCAGCCCCAGGATGTGATGAGCCGACATCGAGGTGCCAAACACCGCCGTCGATATGAACTCTTGGGCGGTATCAGCCTGTTATCCCCGGAGTACCTTTTATCCGTTGAGCGATGGCCCTTCCATACAGAACCACCGGATCACTAAGACCTACTTTCGTACCTGCTCGACGTGTCTGTCTCGCAGTCAAGCGCGCTTTTGCCTTTATACTCTGCGACCGATTTCCGACCGGTCTGAGCGCACCTTCGTACTCCTCCGTTACTCTTTAGGAGGAGACCGCCCCAGTCAAACTGCCCACCATACACTGTCCTCGATCCGGATAACGGATCAGAGTTAGAACCTCAAGCATGCCAGGGTGGTATTTCAAGGTTGGCTCCACGCGAACTGGCGTCCACGCTTCAAAGCCTCCCACCTATCCTACACAAGCAGGCTCAAAGTCCAGTGCAAAGCTACAGTAAAGGTTCACGGGGTCTTTCCGTCTAGCCGCGGATACACTGCATCTTCACAGCGATTTCAATTTCACTGAGTCTCGGGTGGAGACAGCGCCGCCATCGTTACGCCATTCGTGCAGGTCGGAACTTACCCGACAAGGAATTTCGCTACCTTAGGACCGTTATAGTTACGGCCGCCGTTTACCGGGGCTTCGATCAAGAGCTTCGCTTTCGCTAACCCCATCAATTAACCTTCCGGCACCGGGCAGGCGTCACACCCTATACGTCCACTTTCGTGTTTGCAGAGTGCTGTGTTTTTAATAAACAGTCGCAGCGGCCTGGTATCTTCGACCGGCGTGGGCTTACGCAGTAAATACTTCACCCTCACCGGCGCACCTTCTCCCGAAGTTACGGTGCCATTTTGCCTAGTTCCTTCACCCGAGTTCTCTCAAGCGCCTTGGTATTCTCTACCCGACCACCTGTGTCGGTTTCGGGTACGGTTCCTAGTTACCTGAAGCTTAGAAGCTTTTCCTGGAAGCATGGCATCAACCACTTCGCTCTCTAAAAGAAAGCTCGTCATCAGCTCTCGGCCTTGAACACCCGGATTTGCCTAAGTG
>NZ_KL647112.1:0-1428 GCF_000725445.1 Pseudomonas sp. AAC
TAATGCCAGTCAGTTAAGGCTGACACATTGACCTTTAGTCTGCAGGCCGCAAAATCCGATGCTTGGAAACGAGCATCGGATTTTTTATGCGCCTGTCACAAGCCCTGTCCCTCACTCACGAAATGGCATCGCGGCCTCATGCGCTGGAGGGGCTGGGAGCTTTGCTCGATCCAGACATCGTGAAACAGGCTTTCGAGACTGCAGGTGTCTCGACCATTCGCAAGCGTCGTCTTCCGCTTGAAAGCCTGGTGTGGTGCAT
The DNA here is from genome assembly GCF_000725445.1 of Pseudomonas sp. AAC. NCBI lineage: Bacteria > Pseudomonadati > Pseudomonadota > Gammaproteobacteria > Pseudomonadales > Pseudomonadaceae > Pseudomonas > Pseudomonas sp. AAC. Next base: position 260 of record NZ_KL647112.1, read on the forward strand.
CATCGGCATGGCGTTGTTCCGCCGGATGTCGGCTTGGGATGTCGTGAACCACATGGACATCATGCTACCGGGCAAGCGGCCGCTGGTGGCGCCCAGCGCTGTTGTGCAAGGGCGGCAGCGGCTGGGTAGCGAAGCTGTACGCGAAGTCTTTACGCTGACCCAGCAGCGATGGCACGAAGAAACCAAACATCCGCAGTGGTTGGGATTGACGCTGCTTGGCGTGGACGGCGTTGTCTGGAATACGCCTGATACCGCAGAAAATCGTGCGTGCTACGGCAGCGCGACCAACCAGCATGGTGACGGCAGCTTTCCTCAAGTTCGGATGGTCTGTCAGATGGAGCTGACCAGCCATCTACTGATAAGCAGCACTTTCGAGGGCTATCACAGTAGCGAAATGAAGCTGGCAGAACAGCTGATCGCCACCACGCCGAATCATTCGTTGACCCTGTTCGACAAAGGTTTCTACTCGTTGGGCTTGCTGCATCACTGGCAATCGCACGGCGAGCATCGACACTGGCTGATCCCTTTGAAAAAGGGCACTCAGTATGAGGTAGAGCACAAGCTTGGGCGCAATGATGCCCAGGTCGTTCTGCGTACATCGCCTCAGGCTCGCAAACAATGGCCAGACTTGCCGTTGGAAATTCGAGCGAGGTTGCTGAGCAAAACGATCAAAGGAAAGGTGGTGAGCGTCTTGACCTCAATGACCGATCCGCTGCGTTTCCCTGGCGATGAGATCGTCGATCTTTACAGTCAGCGCTGGGAAATCGAACTGGGCTATCGGGAGATCAAGCAAGGACTTTTGGGCGGCGAATACACCCTGAGAAGCAAGACTCCGGAGATGATTGCGCAAGAACTGTGGGGCGTGCTGCTGGGCTACAACCTGTTACGTTATCAGATGGTACAGATGTCGAGGCAGTGCCCGGGGGTATACCCATGCGAAATGAGTTTTACCGCCTGCAGTTGGGCAATCCTGGGCTTGCTGCATGGCACGTCGCTGAACCATCCCGGTAACTTGCCAGGATTTCTGGCAGATTTGCAGGCCTCAGCGGCGCAGTATGTCCTACCTCATCGGCGACCTGATCGCTGGTTCCCGAGAACGGTGAAGCAGCGACCAGCAAAATATTCGACACGAAAATGAAAATGCCAGTCAGCTTAACTGACTGGCATTA
>NZ_KL647114.1:0-1127 GCF_000725445.1 Pseudomonas sp. AAC
TCGATGATCTTGGCAACCACGCCGGCGCCAACGGTACGGCCGCCTTCGCGGATAGCGAAGCGCAGGCCGTCTTCCATGGCGATCGGGGCGATCAGGGTGACGGTCATCTTGACGTTGTCACCCGGCATTACCATCTCGACGCCTTCCGGCAGCTCGCAGTTGCCGGTCACGTCGGTGGTACGGAAGTAGAACTGCGGACGGTAGCCCTTGAAGAACGGGGTGTGACGACCGCCTTCTTCCTTGGACAGCACGTACACTTCGCACTCGAACTTGGTGTGCGGCTTGATGGTGCCCGGCTTGGCCAGAACCTGGCCACGCTCTACGTCTTCACGCTTGGTGCCGCGCAGCAGGACGCCGACGTTCTCGCCAGCACGACCTTCGTCGAGCAGCTTGCGGAACATTTCAACGCCGGTGCAGGTGGTCTTGGTGGTCGGACGGATGCCGACGATTTCCACTTCTTCCTGGACCTTGACGATACCGCGCTCGACACGACCGGTTACCACGGTGCCGCGGCCGGAGATCGAGAACACGTCTTCGATCGGCATCAGGAACGGCTGGTCGATGGCACGAACCGGCTCGGGGATGTAGGAGTCCAGGGTTTCCACCAGCTTGCGCACGGCGGAAACGCCCATCTCGTTGTCATCCTGGCCGTTCAGGGCCATCAGCGCGGAACCGATCACGATCGGAGTGTCGTCGCCCGGGAAGTCGTAGGTGTTCAGCAGGTCGCGAACTTCCATCTCGACCAGTTCCAGCAGCTCGGCGTCGTCAACCATGTCGGCCTTGTTCAGGAACACGACGATGTAGGGAACGCCTACCTGACGGGACAGCAGGATGTGCTCGCGGGTCTGCGGCATGGGGCCGTCGGCAGCCGAGCAAACCAGGATCGCGCCGTCCATCTGGGCAGCACCGGTGATCATGTTCTTCACGTAGTCGGCGTGGCCCGGGCAGTCTACGTGAGCGTAGTGGCGTACCGGCGAGTCGTATTCGACGTGCGAAGTGTTGATGGTGATACCACGGGCTTTCTCTTCCGGCGCGTTGTCGATCTGGTCGAAGGCGCGAGCGGAGCCACCCCAGGTCTCGGAGCAGACCTTGGTCAGAGCAGCGGTCAGAGTGGTCTTACCGTGGTC
>NZ_KL647115.1:0-931 GCF_000725445.1 Pseudomonas sp. AAC
TTGTTGGGTGACTGCGTACCTTTTGTATAATGGGTCAGCGACTTATATTCAGTGGCGAGCTTAACCGAATAGGGGAGGCGTAGCGAAAGCGAGTCTTAATAGGGCGTTTAGTCGCTGGGTATAGACCCGAAACCGGGCGATCTATCCATGAGCAGGTTGAAGGTTAGGTAACACTGACTGGAGGACCGAACCCACTCCCGTTGAAAAGGTAGGGGATGACTTGTGGATCGGAGTGAAAGGCTAATCAAGCTCGGAGATAGCTGGTTCTCCTCGAAAGCTATTTAGGTAGCGCCTCACGTATCACTCCAGGGGGTAGAGCACTGTTTCGGCTAGGGGGTCATCCCGACTTACCAAACCGATGCAAACTCCGAATACCTGGAAGTGTCAGCGTGGGAGACACACGGCGGGTGCTAACGTCCGTCGTGAAAAGGGAAACAACCCAGACCGTCAGCTAAGGTCCCAAAGTTGTGGTTAAGTGGTAAACGATGTGGGAAGGCTTAGACAGCTAGGAGGTTGGCTTAGAAGCAGCCACCCTTTAAAGAAAGCGTAATAGCTCACTAGTCGAGTCGGCCTGCGCGGAAGATGTAACGGGGCTCAAACCACACACCGAAGCTACGGGTGCATCGCAAGATGCGCGGTAGAGGAGCGTTCTGTAAGCCTGTGAAGGTGAGTTGAGAAGCTTGCTGGAGGTATCAGAAGTGCGAATGCTGACATGAGTAACGACAATGGGAGTGAAAAACTCCCACGCCGAAAGACCAAGGGTTCCTGCGCAACGTTAATCGACGCAGGGTTAGTCGGCCCCTAAGGCGAGGCAGAAATGCGTAGTCGATGGGAAACAGGTTAATATTCCTGTACTTCTAGTTACTGCGATGGAGGGACGGAGAAGGCTAGGCCAGCTTGGCGTTGGTTGTCCAAGTTTAAGGTTGTAGGC
>NZ_KL647116.1:0-746 GCF_000725445.1 Pseudomonas sp. AAC
CCGGCGCTCAGGCGGGTGACCAGCAGGGTGCCCAGCCATTGCCCCGGCAGGACGCCCTTCTGCTGCAGCGCCAGCAGCACGGCGCCCAGGCGGGCCACGGTGAGGCTCCAGTAGCCGTCGATGTCGCTGGCCAGGCGCTGCAGCGCCTGCACGGTCGCGGCGCCGAGCAGGTGGGTCAGGGCCTCGTGGGTGGCGCTCAGGTTGTCCTGGGCGAGCGCCGCCTGCAGCTCGCCCAGGCGCGCGGTGTTGTTCACCGCCGCTTCCAGCGATGGGCTCCAGCCCAGGAACAGCAAGCGGAAGACGCCGCCGTCCTTGGCGCGCAGGAAGTCGCCGAACTGCTCGACGCCCTGGCGGCGATGGCACTGGGCGCTGAGGCAGGCGTCGGCCAGTTCGTCCAGCCAGCACTGGTGCTGCGGGTTGTCGTGCTCGACGAACCAACTGCCCAGGTCGTGGCGCGGCAGGAAGGCCTGGCGGTCGGCATAGAGGCTGGCATGGCGGGCCTCGACCTGGCGGAAATGCGCCGGGGCCTGCTCGTCCAGCCAGCGATCCATGCGTTCCAGGTCGATGTATTCGGCGACCTTGGCGCTGGCCCGGCCGCCGGCGAGCTGGCTGGCCTTGTCCTGGCGGTAGTCGCGCACGATGTCCTGTACCTGCTGCTGCAACTCGGCGGGGATGAAGGCGCGCAGCGGCGCCAGGCGTTGTTCGCGACGGCGGGCGATATCCGCGATGCGCTCGTCGGCGGCGGC
>NZ_KL647117.1:0-568 GCF_000725445.1 Pseudomonas sp. AAC
CTTGCCAATCCGGTGTGTGGGCAGCAGGGGGAAGCATCAATACCTTTAGCGTGAGTTGTACAGGACCTGTGGGACGCTTTCAATCGGACTGCGCCGCGACATGCCCTGCACCATCAAAGTTAATCTCCGGGGGCTGTACAGCTCCAAATATCAACTGGGAAATAAATTCCTCGCAACCGAGCGGCAGTAATGGCTGGTACTGTTTGGCAAGCGAGGACTATGGGAGTGGCTGGTATAACTTCAGCGTTACTGGCTACGCTATTTGCTCAAACTAGAAGGGGCTTCGCCCCCTTTTTCTATATATAGAATCTATGCCTTTAGTCCAGGCAGACCGCTCCGCACACTTGAGTTTGCGAAGATTGATTCCCATCTCTCAAGTGCATAAACCAGCTCCCCCCGAATGAATAAATATTGCAGTCGTTATCCGTCCCGCCAGGGCCGCCTACTTGACCTAGCGTGCAAAACTTATGAGCACCAATATTTGTAGTCCTATCACAGATGGTGCAGGAGTCAGTGTAAGAGGTAACGACTCCTGCAGACTCAGCTCGCCACACACCGGATTGGCAAG
>NZ_KL647118.1:0-536 GCF_000725445.1 Pseudomonas sp. AAC
CCACACACCGGATTGGCAAGGTGGCGTCTAATAACATGGTGATGCACTAGTCAATGGCAGCGCCGCAACGTACAGAACAGAATGGAAACTTCCACTTCCACCAATTGAAGTGGCGAACGAACCTCTAGCTGCCACACATGAGGTGTCGCTCCCACAGTCAAAGCCATATCCGAAATAAGAAGGATTGGGTGAGGTAGTCGTCAACATAGTCCCGGAGAAACGGCCACCGTCGAGCATTCCAGTGCCACGAAACAGCACCCCACTGCCATTCACCGTCATGAAGTAACAGCCCTGCGTGCCTGCTGATTGCCATACTGCGGATTGGCAAGGCTGTCAGTTGCGCGCGCAGAATGCGATTCGTTGATCGGTGCCGATAGCTGCCTTCCAGATGCTCTGGGTAAACCCTGGAGGACAGCCGATATACGGGTTATACCCTTGGCACCAAGAACCGAGACTGCCGCCGTTTGTGGCGTAGCCGCAGATGGTTCCACTCGGCACGTCTCCTCCATTAGAACGCCACACACCGGATTGGCAAG